>NZ_JBNPTI010000004.1:0-525961 GCF_051167575.1 Bradyrhizobium sp. HKCCYLS3070 | reverse complement strand
GCGTCTAGCGCCAAGGACCCAACGGCTTCCCGCCCACCATCATCATGGCAGACTTTCCAGACACAGGGACCCATACCGCGGAAGCTATCTTGCGGCATGATGGCTGATGCCGATGGCCCAAACCTCGGCCGGTGGTTATGGATCCCCGCGTTCGCCGGGATGACAGCTGTGGGTGTGGTGGCAACGTGGGCAACATCGATATGCCCATCACGGCAGCGCAAACCGCAGCGTCTTGCCGCCGCGGGTGATGTCGACGGCGGTGAATCCTGTGGCGGTGAAGCCGCGGCTCGGGCAGTCGCCCTGCTCTGATGTTTCGAACTTGTTCTCGCGGGTGCAGAGCTGCACCAGTCCGCCCCAGTTCAGCGGCTTGTTCTTCAGCTTGATGGTGCGGTTCTCATCGTCGACCGCCTCGGCGAAGCTGTAGACTTTCTTCGGCTGTCCGGTGATGTCGGGATGCAGGCATTTGCCGGCATCGATCCGGTACCAGCCGCGGCTGATCACGGTGCGGCCGTCGTCCGTCGCCACCGCCGCCATCACCTTGTGCGGCGTGTCGTTGCACCAGGTCAGCCCGGACGGCGCCGGCGTCTGCACCGCCTCCACCATGGTCGCGAAGAAATTCGGCTGCGACACAACGTCGGATGACAGCCCGCGGCTTTTCAGGAACGCCGCGAGCGCGGCTTGCGTCTTCGGCCCGTCGACGCCGTCGATCGGCGAGGCGTCATAGCCGGCGATGCCGAGCAGCCGCTGGATGCCGGCGAGCCGCGCCTGCTCGTCGTCATATTCGGCGCTCTCGGCGAGATAGGCGATCAGGGTGCCGTCGTCGGCCTTGCTCGGCGTCACCTGCGTGAACGCCGCCGGCGTCTGACCGGTGCGGCACTGGCGGGCGGCGGCGATGACGAAATTGTCCGCCGCCACGCACAGCTGGTCGTTGCCGTTCTCGGCGAGCGGCGACGCGCCGTAGAGGCTGAGCGCGCGTGCATGCAGGAGAATGCGGTCGGCGGTCATCGTCCCCTGCAGCACCACGCGGCAGGTCGCCGGATCGAGCCGGAACCAGCCGCGGGTCGCGGTTGCCGCCTTCTCGTCGATGCCGATTGCGGCCTCGACGACGTAGCTCATTCGGTTGCAGAGCTTGAGGTCGGCGCGGGCGGGGGTGAGGGAGGCGAACAAGGCCAGAAGGATCACAGTGAGGCTGAGCGGAGCGCGAGTCCGGAAGGGTTTGATACGCCCCGCTCTCTCCCCATCGTCATGCCCGGGCTTGACCCGGGCATCCATGTTTCTCGCTCCGAACTCGCCGAACAACGTGGATGGCCGGGCTGTCTGCATTGCGAAGACGCGCTCCGCGCTTTCGCCCGGCCATGACGGAGAGAGTTGGCGGGAAGTGCTCACTTGTGGATCAGCGTGCCCGTGCCCTGGTTGGTGAACAGCTCGAGCAGCACGGCATGCTGCACCTTGCCGTCCAGGATGACGACGCCCTGCACGCCCTGCTCGAGTGCGTAGATGCAGGTCTCGACCTTCGGGATCATGCCGCCGGAGATGGTGCCGTCGGCGATCAGCTTGCGTGCGTCCTTCACCGACAATTCCGGAATCAGCTTCTTCGACTTGTCGAGCACGCCGGGCACGTCGGTGAGCAGCAGGAGGCGCTTGGCCTTCAGCGCACCGGCCACGGCGCCGGCGAACGTATCGGCGTTCACGTTGAAGGTCTGGCCTTCCTTCGAAGTCGCCAGCGGTGCGAGGATCGGGATCAGCTCGTAGCCGATCAGCTGATTCAGGAGCGTCAGATCGACCTTGTCCGGCTCGCCGACGAAGCCGAGATCGACCACCTTCTCGATGTGACTGTCGGGATCGACCATGGTGCGGGTCGCCTTGACCGCGCGCACCATGTTGCCGTCCTTGCCGCACAGCCCGACGGCCTTGCCGCCAGCCTCGTTGATGTAGCCGACCAGCTGCTTGTTGATCGAGCCGGCCAGCACCATCTCGACGATCTCGATCGTCGCCGCGTCCGTGATGCGCAGGCCGGCGGCGAATTCGGAGACGATGCCGAGGCGCTTGAGCATGGTCGCGATCTGCGGGCCGCCGCCATGCACCACCACCGGATTGATCGCGGTCTGCTCCAGCAGCACGATGTCGCGCGCGAACGCTTTTGCGGTGTCCTCGTCGCCCATGGCGTGGCCGCCATATTTGATGACGATGGTTTCGTCGTCGTACTCCTGCATGTGCGGGAGCGCTTCGGACAGGATGCGGGCCTGATCGAGCGGGCTGATGGTGGTCGCGTCGGTCATGTCTGGGAGGTCTCGGCTGTCGGGGGCGTCGCGCCGCGTTCTAGCCGATTGCCGCCCGCGGCGCAAAGCGCCGGATCACACCCGCCGCGGCCACAGCGCGCAGACCGCGAGTGCGAGCCAGCTCGCGATCTGCAAGCTACCGCCGATCGGCGCCGCGAACGGAAACAGCCGGTCGCCGGTGAACTGCCGCATCAGGAGGTCGCCGGCGAACAGGGCCGGGCCGAGCACGAAGCCGATCGCCGTGACCAGGCCGATGAGCCGATGAACCACGCCGCGCTCTGCCAGCGCGATGGTGCCGAGCAGGGCGCAGGCGTGGAACAGCAGCATGGTGGAGGCGGTCGCGAGCCGCGATGCGTCGGGCTCGTGCGCGGCCTTGGCCGCCAGCGCGACGCCGGCCGCGCCCATCAGCCCGGCCATTGCGACCAGGATTCGCCACGGCGTCATCATGTGCTGCGCTCTTCCAGCAGCCGCACCATGGCGGCACGCAGCTCCGGCATGCCGGTGCCGGATCGTGACGACGTCGCCAGCACTTGAGGAAACGCCGCCGGATGCTTGGCGAGCGCGGCCTCGGTCTCGGCGATCCGGCTTGCGAGCTCAGCCGGCTTGATCTGGTCGGCCTTGGTCAGGACGAGCTGATAGCTGACGGCGGACCGGTCCAGCGTCTTGAGGATCTCCTGATCGACTTCCTTCAGCCCATGACGGGCATCGATCAGCACATAGACGCGGGCGAGAGAGGCGCGGCCGAGCAGGAATTTGTGGATCAGCTCGGTCCAGGACGCGACCTTGGTCTTCGCCGCGGCGGCATATCCATAGCCGGGCATGTCGACCAGCCGAAGCGGCGCATGCTCGGGCCCCTCGAAGAAGATCAGCTCCTGGGTGCGGCCCGGCGTATGCGAGGTGCGCGCCAGCGCGTTCTGGCCGGTCAGCGCGTTGATCAGGCTGGACTTGCCGACATTGGAGCGGCCGGCGAAGGCGACCTCGATCGCCCCCATCGGCGGCAGGCTTTCGATCGAGGGAGATGCATGGGTGAAGCGCCACGATTGGGCGAACAGCTTGCGGCCTTTTTCGATCAGGCGCTCGTCGGTGTCGTGGCTGGTGGTCATGACAAGGCCTCGCTCTTCGTCATGCCCGGGCTTGACCCGGGCATCCACGCCCATTGCGCGGGATATCAAAACGTGGATGGCCGGGACAAGCCCGGCCATGACGGTAGATGGTTGGTTGCTTCAGCGGCTCACGCCGCCTTACTCGTCACGCCGCTTTTTTTTTGAACGTGCCGCGGATGTTGTCGAACAACTCCACCTTCACGCCATTGCGGCGCATGATGAAGCCCTGCTGCAGCACCGACAGCGTGTTGTTCCAGGCCCAGTAGATCACGAGGCCGGCCGGGAAGCCCGCGAGCATGAAGGTGAAGATCAGCGGCATCCAGTTGAAGATCATCGCCTGGGTCGGATCGGGCGGCGTCGGGTTCAGCTTCATCTGGAACCACATCGTGATGCCCAT
The DNA here is from genome assembly GCF_051167575.1 of Bradyrhizobium sp. HKCCYLS3070. Classification (NCBI taxonomy): domain Bacteria; kingdom Pseudomonadati; phylum Pseudomonadota; class Alphaproteobacteria; order Hyphomicrobiales; family Nitrobacteraceae; genus Bradyrhizobium; species Bradyrhizobium sp. HKCCYLS3070. The sequence goes on along the minus strand of NZ_JBNPTI010000004.1, from coordinate 522,182 downwards.
GATGATCGGCCAGATGCCGAGCGCCAGGTAGTGACCGAACAGCGGCAGCTGCGTCGGATCGAACGGGATCAGGCCGAACAGCGTGAACAGATTGGTCGGATCCGGAGCCGAGAGATCCTTGATCCAGCTGATGAACGGCGCGTGCCGCATCTCGATCGTGACGAAGAGAACCTTGTAGAGCGAGAAGAACACCGGGATCTGCAGCACGACCGGGAGACAGCCGGCGACCGGGTTGATCTTCTCCTTCTTGTAGATCTCCATCATCTCCTGCTGCTGCTTCATCCGGTCGTCCGGATAGCGCTCTTTCAGCGCCTGGAGCTGCGGCTGGATCGCCTTCATCTTGGCCATCGAGGCATAGGACTTGTTGGCGAGCGGGAAGAACAGGGCCTTCACCAGCACCGTCACCAGCAGGATCGAGACGCCGAAATTGCCGAAGAAGCGGAAGAAGAAGTCGAGCGCCAGGAACATCGGCTTGGTCAGGAAGTAGAACCAGCCCCAGTCGATCAAGAGATCGAAATGGTTCAGCGCGAGCTTCTGATTGTAGCCGCCGAGGCCGCCGATCGGGAAGTTGATGCCGACCACGCCGGCCTCCTTGGCGCCGGCGAACAGCCGGGTGGAGACCGACGCCGAGCCGCCGGCCGGCACTGTCTGCGGGGTCTCGACATAGTCGGTCTGGTAGCGATGCTGGTTGTCGACCAGCTTCGACGAATAGTTCGCCTGCAGCCGCGCATCGGTCATCGGCAGCAGCGCCGCCGCCCAGTATTTGTCGGTGATGCCGAGCCAGCCATTGGTGACGTCGAACTTCGCCGCCTTCTCGTCGTCCATCTTCTTGTAGGTGAATTCCTGCAGGCCCTTCTCGCCGAGATAGCCGATCAGGCCTTCGTGCAGGATGTAATAGCCCGACACGTGCGGCGTGCCGTGGCGGGAGATCAGGCCGTAGGGATACAGCGTCACCGGTGCGTTGCCGGCGTTGGTGACGTCGTCCTTGATGGTGAAGAGATAGTGATCGTCGACGCTGATGGTGCGCTGGAAAGTCAGGCCGTCGCCGTTGGTGGTGGTCAGCTTCACCGGGGTCGACGGCGTCAGCGCATTCGAGCCGTCCTGCTGCCAGACGGTGTTCTGGTCGGGCACCTGCACCTTGGCGCCGGCGGCGTTCACCCAGCCGAACTCGGCGTAATAGGGCTCGGCGGTGTTGGACGGGGAGAACAGCACGATCGCCGGCGATTTCGGATCGACCGTCTCGCGGTACTGCACGAAGGCCAGGTCGTCGATGCGTGCGCCCTTGAGTGAGATGCTGCCGGTCAGCCGCGGTGTGTCGATCTTGACGCGCGGCGTGGCGGCGATGGCGGTGTCGCGCGGCATCACGCCGGTGCTGGTCACGGCGCCGCCCGGCGCGCTCGGGCTGCCGGTCGCGGCCGCGCCCGGCTGCGGGGTGGCCGACGGCGCGGCGCTGTCAGGCTGCGTTGCCGGCGCCTGCTTCTTGGCGAGCTCGGCCTGCATCTGGGCCTGCGCGCGCTGCTTCTCCATCTGCGGTCCGTTGTAGAAGACCTGCCAAAGGATCAGCACGAGGCCGGACAGAATGACGGCGAGGATGGTGTTGCGATTGTCGGTCATCGTTTTCTTATCGTCTCGTCGTTCAATCCGGTTTGCGGGAATGCGCGTCCGGTGCGGGAGCGTTTGGCTTGTCCGCATCCGACGGCTTGCGCGGCTGCGGCTTGGCCTGCGGCCGGTCGAGGCGGCGGAGCGTCGCCTGGAGATCGGCGAGCATGGTCTGGAAGTCGCGTGACAGGGCATCCCGCCGGCCGACCAGCACGTAGTCAGTGTGCGGCCGCATCGACAGGGGATCGAGCCGTTTCACAAGCTCGCGCAGCCGCCGACGGATGCGATTACGCTCCGTGGCGGTGCCATTCTTCTTGGTGACGGTAAAGCCGATCCGGACCGGGCCCCGGTCCGGCCGTTCCCGGCGCTGGACGACGAAGGCAGGGCTGTTCGCCCGCACGCCATCGGCAACGGCGAGGAAGTCCGCCCGCTGCCGTAGCCGATCCATGATGGAAATCTCCGGGACAGACGCCCTGGCTTCAGGCGCTGAGACGCTTGCGGCCCCGGGCGCGACGCGCGGCAAGGACCTTGCGGCCGCCGGTGGTGGCGAGACGGGCGCGGAAGCCGTGACGGCGCTTGCGCACCAGTTTGCTGGGTTGATAAGTCCGCTTCACGGGTCGTTCTCCGCTGACGGGCAATTTGCCAGTTGACAACTTGCCTGCTTGAAATGTCGATTGATGTCCGGTGATGTTTACGGGCCCGAAATGGACCGCTGCCGGCCCTGAAATCGAGCCGCTCCCGGGCGAGCCGGGTCATCGCGGACGGTTGGCGCGGCTTATAAGGGAGCGTCCTGCCTTCGTCAATCGCGGCAAGACGTCATAGGCGGTGCAGGGATCGACGACGCCGAGATCTCGTCAAGACCTTCGTCACCAGCCGTGGGTCAGCGTCGCGAACGACACGAGGCAGGACGAGAACGCAAGACCCTGCGCACAAGACCCTGCGCACACGACGAAGGCAAGAATGGCTTCGGCGCGGCGGGGTTGAAGACGTCAGAGGTCGTGCAGTTTCGGGTTCCATTATGAACGATTTGGAAACCGGAACATGAGCGATCCGTAATTTGACCGGACTCCGGTGCAGTCCCATCTTGCGGTCCCGTAAGGGTGGGGTGTCTCTTACAAGGGCGATACGTGACCGAGAGCGACAACCAGCCAATCCTGGAGCGCCTGCGACCGAAACGGTCGCGGCGGCTCGGCTTGTCTGGAAAGCTGCTGCTGTTGACCATTCCGCTGGTGATGATCGCGGAGGTGCTGATCTACGTGCCGGCGATCGCCAATTTCTGGACCAACCGGCTCAACGACCGCCTGGCGGCCGCCAATACCGCTGCCCTGGTGCTCGACGCCGCACCGTCCGGCATGGTGCCGGATTCGCTGGCGCGGCAGATCCTCACCTCCATCAACGCGCGCGGCGTCGCCATCAAGATGGGCCAGCAGCGCCGTCTGCTCGCGAGCGCCGAGCTGCCCGCCTCGATCGACCACGACTTCGACATGCGCGACATGACGGCGTGGTCGTCGATCGTGAACTCGCTGACGATGATGACGGAGACCGGCGACCACACCATGCGGGTGATCGGACCGGCGCCCGGCCGAGCCCAGTTCATCGAGGTCGTCACCGACGAGAAGCCGCTGCGCAAGGCGATGTACCGGTTCTCGCGCAACCTGCTCGGCGTGTCGCTGCTGCTGGCGGTGCTGACCGCGGCGCTGGTCTATCTTGCCCTGCATTTCCTGTTTGTGCGGCCGATGCGGCGTCTCACCGCGAGCCTCGTCGGCTTCCACGAAAATCCGGAGAGCGTGGCGCGAATCATCGTGCCGAGCCAGCGTTCCGACGAGATCGGCGTCGCCGAGCGCGAGCTCGCCGACATGCAGCGCGACCTCGTCTCGATGCTGCATCAGAAGAGCCGGCTCGCCGCGCTCGGCCTCGCCGTGTCCAAGATCAACCACGATCTGCGCAACCTCTTGGCCTCGTCGCAGCTGCTGTCGGACCAGCTCGCCAGCGTGCCGGATCCGCGGGTGCAGCGCTTCGCGCCGAAGCTGATGCGCTCGCTGGAGCGCGCCATCGCGTTCTGCCAGTCGACGCTGTCCTACGGCAAGGTACAGGAGCCGGCGCCGGACCGCCGCATGGTGGTGGTCGAGCCCGTCGTCGCCGAGGTGCGAGAGACCGCCGGCCTGTCGCCGGATGCATCGATCACCTGGATCGCGGCGATCGAGCGCGGGCTGAAGATCGATGCCGACCCCGACCAGCTGTTCCGCGTGCTGCTCAACCTGGTGCGCAATGCCGCCCAGGCCCTGGACAGCCTCGCGGCGGACGCCGGCGTGCGCCAGATCCGCATCACCGGCCGCCGCGAGGGCGGGGTGGCGATCCTGGAGGTCTCGGACACGGGTCCCGGTGTCCCGGCGAAGGTGCGGGAGCACCTGTTCGAGGCCTTCCGCGGTGCCGGTCGTCCGGGCGGCTCGGGGCTGGGCCTTGCGATTGCGGCCGAATTGGTCCGGGCCCATGATGGCGACATCCAACTGGTCGAAGGGACCCTGGGGGCGACCTTCCGAATCACGATCCCTGACCGTCCCGTCGAGCTGCAGACCTTCTGGACCGAGCGCGCCAGCGCCTGAACCCGATCGGCCTCACCTGCCATTCCGGCGGGTGATGCCGCAGGCGTCGAGCCCGGAACTCCTGGCGTGTCGGAACGAAGCCCATCCGCTCCGGCCATGCCGAACCGCGCCGGCGCGTCTGCGGAAAAATGGTCGCAAAATGTCCCGCTCCAGCCTTGCCAAGCGGTCTCCGAGCCGTTAGTCAGGGGCCCTTCGCGAGGCCTGCCGGCGTTTGCCGCTCCGGCCTTCCGGGATCCGGCCCCTGGCCCGGAGCCTGCCAAATGCGAAAAACGCGCCCGTAGCTCAGCTGGATAGAGCATCAGACTACGAATCTGAGGGTCGGACGTTCGAATCGTTCCGGGCGCGCCATTTGCCGATGATCCACACCACGTTCAGTTCGCACGTCCATCGCTTCCGATCGATGCGTCGATCGGCGGATCTCGGGTGCGCAGGAGAACAATCGTGAGTCGCTTCTGGTCCGAGCTCGTTCATGGGCTGTCGCCCTATGTGCCCGGCGAGCAGCCGCAGATCCCGGGCCTGGTCAAGCTCAACACCAATGAGAGTCCGTTCGGGCCCTCGCCGAAGGCGATCGGGGCCATAAGGGCCGCCGCGGCCGACACCTTGCGCCTCTATCCCGATCCCCAGGCAACGCGGCTGCGCGAGGCCCTCGCGGCCTATCACAAGGTCTCACCCGAGCAGGTGTTCGTCGGCAACGGTTCCGACGAGGTGCTGGCGCATGCCTTCGCGGCGCTCCTGAAGCAGCCGGCGCCGCTTCTGTTCCCTGACGTGACCTACAGCTTCTATCCGGTCTACTGCCGGCTGCTCGGAATCGACTCCGCGACCGTTCCGCTCGATGCCGAGATGCGCGTGCGTATCGACGATTATGTCGGCCGTCCCGGCCCGGTGATCATCGCCAATCCGAACGCACCGACCGGAATTGCGCTGTCGCGTGCCGAGATCGCACGGCTGGTTGCTGCCCGCAGCGACGCGGCCGTCGTCATCGACGAGGCCTATGTCGATTTCGGCGCCGAGACCGCGATCCCCTTGATCTCCGAGCATCCCAACCTGCTGGTGGTGCAGACGATGTCGAAATCGCGCGCGCTCGCAGGACTCCGCGTCGGCTACGCGATCGGCGACGCCGCGCTGATCGAAGGCCTGACGCGGGTCAAGGACAGCTTCAACTCCTACCCGCTCGGCCGCCCCGCCCAGGCCGGCGCGATCGCCTCGATCGAGGACGACGCCCATTTCCAGCAGGCGCGCTCGGTCATCATGAAGAACCGTGCGGACCTCACCGCGGCGCTGGTTCGTCTCGGCTTCGAGGTGCTGCCGTCCAGCGCCAACTTCGTCTTTGCCCGGCATCCGGGCCATTCCGGCCAGGCGCTGTCCGCAGCCTTGCGCCAGCGCGCCGTGCTCGTCCGCCATTTCACCGCCCCGCGGATCGCGGACTATCTGCGTATCACCATCGGCTCGGAGACGGAGCTCGCGCGGCTGACGGACGCGCTGCGCGAGGTGTTGGCGCAGAATGGTTGAGGGCCGTGGCTGAGACGACGATCGGTCGGAGCCGATCCGCCACAGCCGGCACACTCTGCGACGTCTGGATGCCATTGCTCCAAGACATCAGGCCCGAATCGCGCGCGCAATCGCCAAGAGCCGCGGCACCTGCACCTCAATGTCCGCCGCCACGTCGCGGTCGAGCCTGTCGCGCCAGCGCGCAGGAATCGCCGCCAGCCCATGGGTGGCGCCGGCCAGCATGCCCGCGAGCGCACCCGTCGTGTCGGCATCGCCGCCCTGGTTGACGGTCTGCACGAGGCATTCGGCGAACGAGTTGGCGGCAAGATAGTGGTGCAGCACGGTCTGCATGGTGTCGACGACGAAGGCCGAGCTCCGCCCCGGATAGGGGACGAAGCTGAAGGCGCGGTGCTTGCCGATCAGAGCATCGGCCTCGCGGCGGACGGCGTCCTGGCCCTCACCCAGCAGCAAGGCGTGAGTCATGCGCACCAGCGCGATGCAGGCGTCGTCCGACAGCGGATGATGGTGCGTGGCGCGTGCCTGCGCCAGCGTCCAGGTCTCGGCGTTGTCCGGTGCCTCGAGCGTCGCGAGCGCCACCGGCAGCACGCGCATCGCCGCGCCATTGCCGGCGTCGCCTTCGGCGTAGACGCCTTCGACCGTGCCGTGCATGACGTAGCGGCGGATGCCGCGGCGGCAGGTGTTGCCGACATCGGCCGGCCCGGTCCGGAGCCAGGCGGCAAACTCCTCGCAGACGTCGCGCGCGTCGAAGCCGCGCTTGCGGATCAGCGAGCGTCCCAGCGCCAGCGACATCTCGGTGTCGTCGGTGACCTCCCCCGGCCTGAGCTTGAGCCAGCCGCCGCCGATGATGTCGCGATGCACGCCGTATTGCGCGACGATCTCGCCTCGGGTCATGAACTCGACGGTGGCGCCGAGCGCGTCGCCGATGGCAAAGCCGAGATAGGCCGCGAGCGCGCGTTCCTCGACGTCGGGTGCGGTCATGCTGCGATCCGCTCACACATAGTCGACGCTCACGCGGTAGTCGCCGCCGATCACGAGGTATTCGCCTTCGCCCTTCAGCGCATGTGACGACAGCAGGCCGTTGAAGAACACGATCTTGCTGACGGGAATCCGCGCGGTGAGGATCATGTCGCCGAAGCAGCCCGCAGTGTCGCGGTCGGAGGAGAACGAGACGAGGTTGTTGAGCCGGACCACCGCCTCGCGCCGCGTTGTTCGCGCCACGATCCAATGCTCGTCGAACGAATTGACGCCGCGATGCAGCGTCAGATGCGTCTCGCCTGGAAAGGCGAAGCGGCGGATCGCCCATTGGCAGAATTCGAACAGCAGATCGAGCTGCACCCAGATCGCATTGTTGTGGAAGCGGCTCGACATCTTCTCCTGGACATAGGTCGTCCAGGCCCGGCTTGCCACGCGTTCGATGATCTCCTTGTGGTAGGACGGACCGAGGCCGAACCGGCTCTCGACCCAGCCCTTGAGCACGGCGCCTTCCGGGCCGTTGCTGTCGAAGCCCCAGCCCTGGATCAGCCGCAGGAAGGACGAGCGGAAACGCCGCTGGCCGCCGGACGTCGCGGCGCGTTGCTCGGGATCGAGGCCGAACATCGCCATCATGTAGGCCGAGAAGGCCTGGCCGGCCTCGTTGAGATGCTCCGCCTGCGCGAGCATCGTGAACAGGCTGGGGTTCATCTCGGTGACGCCCCAGATGTGCAGCGGCGCCGCGCTGTCGTTGAAGGCGCAGCTCGCCAGCCATTCCGAGGGACGTCCCACGAGATTGGTCGAATGGCCGATGCCGCGCCGTGCTTCGTCGTTCATGACGCGCATGATGCCGCGTCGGATGCGAACAGGAAAGTCTACGGCGGTGACACCGGCGAGGAGCGATTGATTGTCAGCTGCAGCCGCCGCAGCCGCCGCCACCACCGCCTCCACCACCACCTCCGCAACCGCCACCGCCGCAACCACCGCCACTGCTGCTCAGCGCCTTGGATGTTGCCAGCACCGAAGCGTAGGCGGTGCCGGACAGCACCGCCGCGCCGGTCAGTGCGACGGCCAGTAGCAATTCATGCTCGCGCGGGGCGCGGGCTGCGCGCGCATGCGTCGCCTGATAGCTCCGCAGCACCTCGTTGCCGGCGTATGTGCGGGAGGGCGCCTTTGCGATCATCGCCGCGCCCAGCGCCGTAAGACCGAGTAGTAGTATTAGAAAGCCTACGTCGTGTTGCCGCGAAGCGCCGACGAGGACCTTGATCAGTCCGAACAGGATGAGCGCGCCGACGAATGGCAACACGGTCTTGCGGAATGCCACCATCTGGCTGTCGGTCGGTGCATAGCCGAGAGCCTCCAGCCGCGCCTGAATGCGCGCCGCAAGCGGCGCAAGCGCCTGCTGGAATTCCTGCCGTGTCATCTCCGGGCGGAGTGCAAGCCGCGGCGGACGGTCCATCAGCGCCGCCAGCGACATCTGATCAGTCACTGTTATCTTGTGATCGCGGGCGGTGAAGGTTGCTGCGCCGTTCGCAGCGAAGCCGAGCAGCACGGTATCGCCGAAACGTGGCGCGCCGCCGGCGAGATAGGCCAGCTCGAGCTCGTTCAAAGGCGGCTGGGGCTTGGCCGCGGCCGGGCCGATCGTGCCGCGTAGGGCGAAGGCCTTGAGGAAAATGATGGCGCCGAGAACGATGTAGACGAGTAGGAATGGGCCGGCCGTCCAGTCGAACGGATTGAGCGCCATATTCATCTCCTGAACAGCCGCCGCAGCCATGCGCGGGGCCGGGGCAGAATGAGCCAATGGGTGAGGTCGGTGACGTGATAGCGCGGTCCGGCGAAGCGGATGTGTGTCGCAGGCCACAGATCGGGGCTGGGCGGACCGAAGAAGCGTTCATGCAGTGCCAGCGTCTCGGCATATTGCCGGCGGTAGGTCATCTGCGCCTGCGGTCCGCCGGGCGTCGGATCATGATGCAGCGGGGCCTGGAGCCGTTCGCCGCACCAGATCACCCAATAGTCGCGCGAATAGATCAGATGCTGGTGCCAGACCTCGTCAACCACCTCGCTGGGCGTCACCGGCGTCGGCGAAACCATCGCGAGAAAGCAGAAGCGGCGATAGGCCTCGATCGCGGCCCGGGCCTCATCGAGGCTCCAGCCATGGTCGCGCGCCAACCGCTGGGTGAAGTTGAACGGCGTATCCGGCTCGAAATCATGCGCGGCAATGCGCTGCCATAAGTCCTGTCGCGCAGGTGCCCAGTCCGGCTCGTCGGCCTGGACATCGACCTTGACCTGCGCGCGTCGCACCGAAGGCTCCCGGAGATCGTGCACGGCAGCACCTTAGCATAGATGCGCGCCGAGTTCCACGGGGGCAGGCGTCGCCGGCAGGTATGCTGAATATCAGCCTCCAAGACGGACCCTGGTCTGTGCCAATTTGCGCCACTCGGCGTCGAGTTGGGCCGAAAGGTCGCGCGCCGCATCCGGTGAGAGCAGTCGCGCGATGGCCGGGGCCTCGATCGGATCGACCGCGGGGAGCGTGGCACAGCCCAGATTGGCAAGGCTCGCACGGAGCGGCGGGTGGGTCGAGTTCGGGTCCTCCATGGACTCCTCCTCGATCGTCTTGGCCGCAGCAGCGGTGAGCGCATCATGGTCGCGGATGTCGACGAGATGGGTCGACATGCGCTGCAGCGGCGTCGCCGGCAGGCTGATGGCGCCGAGCATGTCGGTCTCCAAGGGAGAGAACACCAGCTCGCGCAGTCGTGCCACGCCACCGGCGATCAGCACGAGCGATCGCGCCATCTCGGATGGTCCCATAAGCGCGGCCGCGCGCCGGTCGGCGGCCAGCTCATTCTGACGTGAGAGTGCGAGATACTCCCTGTTGACCCATCCAAGCACGGCACGCAGCAGCCGTGCTGCAATCCGGCCGGTGATGGTGCGATCGGGGTTCGCATAATGCAGAACGTTCTCGCAGGCGCGCAGAAAGTCGAACAGATTGCCGGCCCCGGTGATGTGACGCAGCTCGGCATGGGCAACCTCGTGGGCGATGGTGGCGCGGATTGCCCGCTCGTCGAGGATCATCAGCAGCGGCAGTCCGACGGTCATCGTGACGTGCTGGCGGAAGATGCCGGCATAGCCGCGCGCTTCGCTGATCGACGCATTGAACTCGGCGTCGAACCGCAGCGTGCGCGTCGGCTTGGCGAAGGCTGGATCGAGCTCCTGCCAGATCCGCCAGAGCGCGGGCGCCATTGCTTCGTCCAGGACGTTGCTCCGCTCGCGCCGGGCCGGCACGAAAAGAATTCCGAGCGCCAGCGCGACGGCGGCCGCGACCACGCAGAACATGATGGGGGCGGTGATGAGCGCAACTCTCGTGTAGTCGTCCAGCGCGATCAGCCAGATGAACAGCAATCCGGCGGCCAGCGCGACGACCGGCAGAACAGCGTAGCGCCCGAGCAGCAGGATGCATGACAGAACGAGACGCTTCATTTACACGCCCGGTACGCCGTCCTCGGGCCGCACCAGCTTGATGTCCTGTGCTGCGGCCCACGACCAGATGTCCTGGCGCTTCAGCGCGGTTGCCATCAACTCCGGAAACTGATGCGGCGTGCAGGCGAACACCGGACAGCCGAGCGCGGCCAGGATCGCGGCGTGCTTGGCGTCGTAGGCCGGGCGGCCGTCGTCGTTGAGCGCGAGCAGCACGATCAGGTTGACGCCCGACGAGACCAGCGCCTTGGCGCGGGCCAGCATCTGCTCGGCGATGCCGCCCTCGATGAGGTCGCTGATCAGCACCATGTGCGTGCGCGCCGGCTCGCGCACCAGGCGCTCGCAGTAGGCCAGCGCCTGGTTGATGTCGGTGCCGCCGCCGAGCTGCACCGAGAACAGCACCTCGACCGGATCGGCCAGCTCCTCGGTGAGGTCGATGATGTTGGTGTCGAACACCACGAGCTTCATCGCGATCGCCGGGATCGAGGCCAGCACCGCGGCGAAGATCGAGGAGTAGACGACGGAGGTGCCCATCGAGCCCGACTGGTCGACGCACAGGATCACCTCCTCAAGATTGGTCCGGCGCGCGGCGCGCGCGTGCCCGATCAATGTCTCCGGTACGATGGTGCGATGCTCGGCCTGCCAGTGGCGCAGGTTCTTGCCGATCGTGCGCGGCCAGTCGATGTCGCCGGCGCGCGGTCGGCGGGTGCGGCGGCGGCGGTCGACCGCACCGCGGATCGTCTCGGTGGTGCGGGCATCGAGCTTTTCCATCAGCTCCTTGACGACCTTGGCGACGACTTGGCGCGCCGTCGACTTGGTCTTCTCCGGCATCACCGAGCGCAGCGCCATGAGGTCGGCGACGAGATGCACGTCGGCTTCGAGGGCTGCGAGAAACTCAGGCTGCAGCAGCATCTCCTTCAGGCCGAGCCGCTCGAACGCGTCCTTCTGGATCACCTGCACGACCGGTGCCGGAAAGAACTCCCTGATGTCGCCGAGCCAGCTCGCGACGCGCGGCGCCGAGCCGCCGAGACCGCCGCGTCGGCCGCCGCCGCGCTTGCCGCCGGAGCCGGCGTCATAGAGTCCGGCCAGTGCCGCATCGAGGCGCCGATCGCGATCGGACAGGCCGGCCTGGTCGTCGCCGCCAAGCACGAGGCGCCAGCGGCGGTTGCGCTCGGCATCAGCGTCGTCGCTCATCGATTGGCCTCCTTGATCGGCCGGTCGGCGCCGAGGATGGTCAGCAGCAAGGGCAGGGCCGCGTCGAAGCCGGCGGCGGTGGCCGGCAGCGGCGCGGGCGGCAGCAGCGGGCTGGCGTCGGAGGTGGAGCCGACGGCCAGCGGCCGCTGCCTGGCCAGTTCGTCCAGCAGGCGCCGCCGCTCGTTGCGGTCGAAGCTCGCGAAGGCACGGCGCATCACCGGCAGCAGGTTGTTGAACGCCTCGTCGTCGATCGCAGCCAGCCAGCCGTCGATGATCCGGCGCAGCATCTGGTCGTGCAGCAGCACCTGGCCGCTCTGGCCGAGAAACCCGTCGAGCCAGTCGCCGGCCTCCAGCGTCGGCACGCTGTGGGACAGCGCGCGCGACAGTGCCAGCGCGGTCTGCTCCGGTGACACGATGCCCTGATCGTACAGCACGCGGTTCGCCAGGCCCTTCAACAGCGGATGCGCCGCCGCATCGGCGGCGACGTGCAGCAGCGCGCGGCTCCAGCCGTCGCGCAGGCCGCGATCCTCGATCAGTCCGATCGCGACGTCGAGCCGCGCCAGCCTGCCGCGGAGATCGGCGGCGACGTCGGCCTGCAGGCTGCGGCAGGCATAGACGAGGCCGGCACAGATCGCCTCGACGAGGCTGGTCACCAGCAGGCGCAGCGCCTCGGTCGGCAGCGCCCGTGCGGTGCCGTAGCGCAGGATTTCGGCGAGCGGCGGCACGGCCTCGGTGAGATCGGCAACATCGCTTGTCGCGGCCGAGCGCTGCTGCAGCAGCGCGATCGTCGTCTCGGCCGCCTCGCTCAGACCCGCTTCGAGACAGCCGCGCACGATGGCCGCGACGGTGTTCAACGAGGTCGCCGCCTGTGCGTGGGTGACGGCGGCATTGCCCGCAGCCTGCGCGACGGTGGTGCCGTGCACCAGCGCCTCGACGAGACGCACTGAGAATTCCGGCTCCCAGCGCAGGCGCCAGTTCTCGCGAAAGGTGCCGCGGCTCTGTCCCGATCCCTGCAACCGTCCCCACGGCACCTGGATCAGGCCCAGCCGGTGCAGGAGCTGCGACTTGGCAAGCCCGGCCTCGCTGCGCAGGTCGAGCGCGATGTCGGTGTCGAGCGCCTCGGGCTTCAGCTTCAGCTTGCGCTGCCAGCGCGCGAGATCGGCGGCGAGCGGCATCTGCGGCACGCTGTCGTCGATCTCGCCGACACGTTGCCCGATGATGAGCTGCTGCTCGATCAGGCGGAACGGCGCCGTCTCGCCCTCGCAGAGCGTTGCAAGGCTCGCCTCGCGCATCTCGGCCAATCCCGGCAAAGCGACGTCGCGCAACGCGGCCAGCGTGATCGCGAGCCGGGACGCCTCGATGACAGATGCCGTCGATGCCGGCCGCCCGTGCCGCCGCAGCAGCTCCGCAACACGGGCCTGCCAGCGGGTCGTGAAGCCGGTGGCGTCGAGCGCGGCGGCCTGGCCGTGCTGCAGTCCCTGCCACAGATGCGCGTACCAGCCCGGCGAAATTACGCCGGCGCCATAGCCGGACGCGGCCGCGAGGCGCGTCTCCGTCCACGGCACCCAGGTGGCGGTGACCTTGACCTGCGGCAGCCCCTTCAGCAGCGCGCGATCATCCTTCAGCGCCACTTTCCGCCGCAGTGCCGGCACGTGCCAGGCGCCGCAGATGACGGCAACGGCCCCGTCCTGCTCGCCGAGCGCCGCCGCGATTTCCAAGCGCATATGCGCTTCGCGGCGCAGCTCGCGCCGGGCTTCATCGGCAGGCTGGTAGCGCAGCGGATCGATCTTCTCGCGCAACGCCGCGATCGCGGCTTCCAGCGCGGCAAAAATCTCCGGACCATGCGCCCCCTGTTCGACGATCGCATTCCACCAGGACTCGCTGTCGTCATAGCCGGCAAGGGTGGCGAGATAGGCCAGCGGATCGCGCCGGATCTGCGCCAGCTCAGGATCGACCGTGTCCGGCTCATCTGGCGCAGGCGCATCGGCGTCCTCCGGCGCGGCCTCGCTTTCATTGCCCTCCGGCTGCTTCGGCTTGGCCCGTTCGGCGAGGCGGTAGGACGCCGGCAGGTCGATGAAGCGGACCGGCCGTCCCCTCGCCAGCGCCCAGCGGATCGCCTGCCATTCGGGCGAGAACAGCGCGAACGGAAAGAAGCTCGCATTGGCGGCATCGTCCTGGGCGTGGACCAGCAGCGCGATCGGCGGCGCCATCGCGGGCGAGGCGGCGAACGCGATCAGCTCATCGGCATCCGGCGGCCCTTCGATCAGCACCACGGCCGGATCGGCCGCGTCCAGCGCTGATAGCACGGCGCGCGCCGATCCCGGCCCGTGATGCCGGATGCCGAGCAGATGCAGGCGATCGTGCTGCGGCGCGGCCATGTCAGATCACGTCGCGGATCGCGCCGTACAGATCGGCCCACGGCTTGCGCTCGCGCACCACCGTTTCGAGATATTCCTGCAGCACGACCTTGTCCTGCACCGGATCCTTGACGATGGCGCCGACGAGGTTCGCCGCCATGCTCTGCGCATCGATCACGCCGGAGCCGAAATGGCCGGCTTCCGCCCAGGCGCCGATGGTCACCGCGATGGCCTCCGCCGTCGACAGCGAGCCCGACGGCGACTTCAGCTTGAGCCGGCCGTCGAGCGTCTGGCCGTCGCGCAGCTCGCGGAACACCGTGACGATGCGCATGATCTCCTGGTCGGCCGGCGCGATCTTCGGCAGCTCGAGGCCGCCGCCGATTTCGCCGACGCGCTTGGTGACGATCCTCACCTCCTCATCGAGGTCGGCCGGCAGCGGCAGCACCACGACGTTGAAGCGCCGCTTCAGCGCCGAGGACAATTCGTTGACGCCCTTGTCGCGCGCATTCGCCGTCGCGATCATGTTGAAGCCGCGCCGGGCGTGAACGGCGTCGTTGATCTCCGCGATCGGCATCAGCTTCTCCGACAGCACCGTGATCAGCGTGTCCTGCACGTCCGACGGCATGCGGGTCAGCTCCTCGAAGCGTACGATCCGCCCCGCTTCCATCGCGCGCATCAAGGGCGTCGCCACCATGGCCTCGCGCGAGGGGCCCTTGGCTAGTAGCAGCGCGTAGTTCCAGCCGTAGCGGATCTGGTTCTCGTCGGTGCCGGCCGTGCATTGCACGATCAGCTCGGACGAGCCGGAGATCGCGGCGGCGAGATGTTCGGAGACCCACGACTTCGCCGTGCCGGGCACGCCGAGGATCAACAGCGCGCGGTCGGTCGCGAGCGTCGCCACCGCGGTCTCGATCAGCCGGCGGTTGCCGATATATTTCGGCGTGATCTCGACGCCCGATTTGGTGCGGCCGCCCATCAGATAGGTCACGACCGCCTGTGGCGACAGCCGCCATTGCGCCGGCCGCGCCCGCGTGTCCTCCTGCGCCAACGCCTCGAGCTCGTGGGCATGCAATGCTTCTGCGGAGCGGCGCAGCTGGCCGTCGCTTGGGCTCGCATCAGCGTTTGTCATGGGCGTGCTCCGGACTGTTTGATGGTGCGTTACGTCGGCAACGCGAGAACGAGGTCGGTGAAATCCTTGGCCGCGCGCGCGGTCGCGGGGGACAGCGGGGTGAGCGTGGCGACGAAGGCGGGCATCGTCGCGCGCGGCATCAGCGCAGCCATGAGCACCAGCCGGCCGTCGTCCTTCTGCGCCGCCGGCGTCGTCGCGTCGGCGAGGTCCTGAATCGCCTTCTGCCAGGCCGGCGATGCGAGCACGCGTTCGGCGACCTGCGGCGCGAGCGGCTGGCGGGCCTTCGCCGCCAAGGACATCAGCGCATATCCGTGCAGTGCGTCACCGCCGCAGAGGCGCGCGCCGATGATGCGCAGCACGGTGTCGTCATCGCCCTCGGCCGCGGCGGCATCCATCAGCAGCGTGAGCACGCGGTGCTCGGACGGCGGCAGTGAAGCGATCAGCGCCTCGGGCGGCGCGCTTACCGCCGTGGCGAGCGCGGTGAGCCGCAGCCCGCCGAACAGCCGCTCGCGCAACGCCTCGGCCTCCTGCCATTTCAGGCCGTCGGCCGGCAGCTTGAAGGTCACTGTCGACGCCGCGCCGAGGCCGATCTTGGCCAGCAACGAGCCCGCGCGCTGGAAGCACCGCGCGGCCTCGGTCAGCCGGGCGCCGTGCTCGGTGCGTTCGGCGATCCGGGTCAGGAGCTGTGCGGCGATCTGCTTGACGCTGTCGGCGCGATCGGCGCTCAGGCTCTCCAGAAACGGCCGGTCATCGGAGCCGAGGCCGACCATCAGTGCATCGAGCAGCGCAGCGCGGACCGGCGCGGGCTCGCTCTTCCAGACCGATTCGATCAGCGCGCGGCCGTCGGCGGGATTGTTGCGGCGCTGCTCCGCCACGAAGGCGCGGCGCTGCGTCTTCGGGAAGGTGGTCCAGTTCTCCATGGTGATGCGTTCGAAGAACAGGCCCTTGGTGGCATCGTCATCGGCGTCGGAGGCGATCAGCGCCAGATAAGCGCGCTCGGCGAGGCCCTGGTCCTCGGCATTGGCTTTGATGTGCGGCACGAAATCCGGCAGATCGAACGGATGCAGCCGGCAGCCGGCGGCCTGGATACGGCGCAGCGCGAGCGGCAAGGCGCTCGACGCCAGCGACTTCTCGACGCTGCGCGCCAATGCCTTGAGCGCGCGCCGCGCCGCCTCGGGCAGGATGGGCCGCGCGTCCTGGTGCAGCCGCAGGGCGGCGTCCGGGACGGGATCGGCGACAGGCGCCGCGGCGCCGGCGAAGCGCTGCCATTGCGCGGCCAGCGCAAGGAGTGGCAGCGCAGGCTCGCGTCCGTGTGGCAACAGTTCGGCCAGCGCCGGCGGCGTCGTCAAGGGCTGCCGCGCCAGGCCAAGCAGGAAGGATTGGCGCAGGCGGGCATGGCTCTGGGGATCGATCGCGCTCGCCATCGTCAGCCCTCGTGATGCCAGCGGCCGAGCGCCGTTTCGGCGGCCAGCACCTGCGCAATGCGGCCGTCCCACAGACACAGCAGCGACAGGTCCTCGAGGCCGAGCAGCGGCGTCAGTTGGTCGAACTGGCCGCGCTCCACCGCGATCGCAGCTCCGGCCTTGTCGGCGATGACGAGCGCACCCTTTCCCGCGGTGTGAAGCGTGACGCCCGCGAGCAGCAGCGGCCAGCGATCGAGCCACGGCAGCGCGGCGAGCCGCGCCGTGTAGTCCTGCAGCGCTGGGGCAAGCCCCGGCGATGGCCGCGGCCAGGTCGCGGTCGCCGCCGTCTTGCGGCTCGCCAGCAGCCCGCGCAACGGCGCGGCCGACGGATAGAACACGACCTCGCCGTCGATGATCTCCCCCGGCGCGAACGGAAATCCGGCGCCGCCGCCGGACACCGGCACGAAATCGATCAGCACCGCGGCGCGCGGCTGGCCGGGGTCATCGCCCGTGTTGACGAGCCACGTCTCCAGCCTGCGCAGCTTGTCCGGCTGCACTTCGGACAGGTTGGCGGCAACGATCCACACGCTGCTCGCGCGCGGGGCCGTGGCGTCCGCCAGCAGCTCCTCGCGGCGCAGCGACCAGCCGACCGCGCGTCGGACATCCTCGCGCAGCGGTGCCGGCAGCCGGTCCTGATGCCGGTAGGCTGAGGCGATCAGGGACATGATGCCGAGCTGCTCGATGGCGAGATCGGCGCGGCGATCCTCTCCGACGCGATACAGTTCGGATGAGAGCTGGTCGAGCCGCGCAGCGAGGCCGCCGGCCTTGGCGTCGACCAGTCGCGTCGACAGCGTGCCCGCGGCGGACGCGCCGCGGGCGGCGAAATCGGCAAGCCCCTGGGTGAGCTGATCCGCGATCCAGCGCTCCAGCTCGTCGAGTCCGGCGAGGATCGCCGCCTCGCGCTCGGCCCTGATCCGCTCGCGCTGCGCCTCGGCGCGCGCGGCAGCCTTTGGGTCGGCGGGAGCAATCGTCGCGGCCTCTGCCAGGGCAGCATCGAGCGACGGTGGCGCGCCCGCATCGTCGCCCTCCGGCTTGGGCTTGCCCGGCGCGCGGCCGCTCGAGCCGCGCCGCCGCGCGCTCCAATCCTCGACCCATTGCGGCGGGTTGGTGGTCTCGAACCGCTCGGGCTTGTCGACCCGCTGCCACAGCACCGCCAGCACGTGCTTGCAGGGAAACTTGCGGCTCGGGCAGGTGCATTTGTAGCCGCTGCCGTCGGCCGCGGCGACCACGCGATACGGCGTCGCGCCGGAGCCCTGGCATTCGCCCCACAGCACCTCGGCATCGCTGCTCGCGGCCAGCATTGGCCAGTTGGCAGGCTTCACGAGCTTCAGCGCTGCGGCGAGTGAGGCCTGATCAGGCGCGAGCCCTTCGATTCGTTCGCGTGTCAGAGACACCCACTCTCCCAACCGGCTGATCGCGCGATGCCGCACTCCCTAGCAGATGGCGGCGGAGCCGCACAACAATTCCAGCGCGATGCCTGCTGATTTCGCTTCGCGTCGCGCGGGAAAGAAACTGAGCGATCTGCGCAACGCTCGTCGCGTCGCGCGCACGCCGGCGGAACTGCGGAGTTTCCTGGGCGGGCATGAGGCGGGTGCGATATCTCCGACGCCGCGGTGAGCGCGCGCACCGGACGCTCTGAATCGCCGCCGCTCATACGGAACTACATCGCCGTTGCGCGGTCGGAACGTGAAGCACATCAGCGCGCTGTCGGGCCCGTTGTCGTCCATCACATCGAATCCCGCTCCTCGCGCGCGCTGTGTTCAGCGCGGAGGCCATCGGCACGGCCGCCCTTGGAATTCTTCCCGGCCATGCACTGGTGAGATGCCCGGATCATCCGCGTCGTACTGTAATCCTGCGGTAAGGCCGTGACGCTAGCTTCAACGCGTCCTTGATCGAGGTCACATCGGTTTGCCATCGACAGCGTGTCATGATGAGCCATTGCTCGCCGTCTCTCGATGTGGCGTTCGATCGGAAGGACATTGGAGCGCCGCCGCAGACCCGAAAGCCCGGCCTGATCAGGTCGGCTCCGTCCCACCTGCGGCACCTTCCATCATGATCTGGCGCCGCATGGCTTCGAACGTCGTCGGAGTCCAGTGAGCAGGCCGTTCGGTTTGTGTCCCAGCCCCACACGTCCGAATGGCCTGCCATGATGGACCTCGCGGCGGTGCTCGCGCTCACATGTTCGTTGTGCATCTGCCATCCGCCGTCTGTAATGATGCGGTAAGCCGCAGACACGAGTCTCCCGCAGCGATGGCTGAGCCGATCGCAAGGAGAACCCAATGAAACGAATTTGCGCGCTTATGATCATGGCCTCGACCATCGCTGGCACGATCGCCACGCCGGCCAACGCTGGCGGGAATCGCGGAGCGGCGGTCGCCGCTGGCGTCGTCGGAGGTCTGGCGATCGGAGCCCTGATCGGTTCGGCGGCAACCGCCCGTTCCGCGCCCACCTATGTCTACAGCTACGACGACTATCCGCCGCCGCGGGTCGTCTATCGTCGTCACCGCGTCTATGAGTACGACGCGGAATACGGCAACTATGGCGACGGCTATTTGTCCGGCTACCGGGACGGCTATTCCGACGGATCCTGGGACAACGACTGAGACCGCCGCCCGAGGACAAGGTCCCGCCAATACGGGACCTTGTCCTTGGTCCGAATGTTCGGATCCGCTGACGAGGCTGCCGCGTCCGGCGTTGCCTCAATCCTATGGTTCCTTCGGCCGCGTCACCAGGAATGCCACCACCGTTCGTGTGCATCCTGTCCAGCCGAGCAGCCGCGCCTGCACCGCGAACTCGCGCTTGACGTAGGTGCCGGATCGGGCGGCCGCCGCTTCCGCGGCGCCGATGCAATCCGCCTGGTCGCGGAAGCACAGCGAAATCCAGCCTTCGCTGCCAGAGTCCGCACCGGTCTTGTGGATCGAGACGGGTAGACCGTAAGCGGGATGATCAGCGCTGTAGAAGGCAGTTGCGAGCGCGAGGCTCTCGGTGCCGCCGACATGCTCGAGCGGCTTGCCCGTCAACTCCCGCCATTGGCGCGTCGCTTCCCGCGCGGTCTGCTGGTAGAAGGTGCGGCCTTCCTCATAGCCGTGCCTGTTGCGGTAGAAGGCGTGGAGCGGCGCCGCGACGATCGCAGCCAGGACGGCGATCCCGGCCGTCAGCACCGCGATGTTGACGGTGTGGAAGCGCGCGATCGGATAGCCTGCGCCGCAGACGATCACCACGACGAACAGGAACAGTCCCTGCAGTGCCCATAGCGATGGCAGGTCGGTACCCATGATCAGCGCGTTGATGACGGGCAGACCGACCGTGCCGATGGCGATATAGGACAACAGCCGGAGGCCGCCGTTCAGCGCGGCCATCTCCGTGGTGAAAGACCTGATCCTGGCGCCGGCGACGATCAGCCAGGTGGCAGCCGGCACGGCCATCGCGGCCGCGAGCCCCAGCAGGAAGAACAGGGAATCCCGCGACGACGTCGCCAGGGTGGAGCGCGCGTGCATCAGCGCATGCTGGATGGGCGCGTCGTGTCCGACGAGCCAGTCGAGATGCATCGACAGTGCGGCGAGGCCTGCGGCCGTGGAGATCCATGGCGACGCCGAGGTGAAATAGGCGCGTCGCTGCGGATGCGCCATGGCGGCGAATGCGAAGCTCATCACCAGAAAGATCGAGTAGTACTTGCCGAGCAGCGCGAGCGCGGCCGTCAGGCCGGCGGCCGCCGCCCAGGGCATCGTTCGCGTTTCGAATGCGCGCAGGAAGCAGTAGGTGGCGAGCGGCCACGTCGCCAATTGCACCGAGTTCGCGTTGAAGCGCTGCGCGTGAAACTGATAGGCCGGCGTCAGCATCAGCAGCAGCAGCACGATCACCCGCTTGTCCCCGACGACGAAGCGGCGCGAAATCAGGTCGACGAACCACAGCGCCAGCGCCGCATTGGTCATCGCCATCAGGTGGAACGACCAGTCGGAAAGAGGGAAGACGGCGGTCCAGGCGCCGGCGATCCAGCCCATCAGTGGCGGATGCTTGTCGTAGCCCCAGGCGAACTGCCGTCCGAATGTCCAGGTCTCGATCACGTCGGGATGCAGGCCGGCGCCGGCATAGGCGATCGAGAGATAGGCCGTCCACACGGCCACGAAGCACACCAGCAGCAGCGGCACGGCCCAGCCGGCCTCGATGCCGTCGAGCCAGCGCAGGAACGGACGGCGCCAGGCCGCCGGATGACAGTCCGACCGTTCGGCGACGGTCGAGAACGCAAAGCCATGGAACATGTCGGTGTTGATCAATGATGAGGCGACGGATGTGACGCGCGATCGGCAGCCGCGGCCGACAAAGAATGGCGGATCGCCCGGTATGTCCGGTCGATCATGCGGCAGGCTTCATGCGGGCGAATCCTCGGCGCGTATTTGAATGCCAGTCTAGGCCGAGACGATTACGAAAGGCTGACGTCGAAAATCGTATCATCGCGGCATGGCACGTCATACCACCGCAATCGCGCCGGCCGAGAAGTCGTTCAGCTTGCAACTGAGATATCGCGATGGAGGCTCGATCAGCCCTGGCAGATCGGGTCGACTTCGATTGAGCGCTGAAAAAACAACGGTATCAAAATGCCGCCGACGTAATCCTATTGTAATCCGTCTGTAATGATAGGAACAGCCGATTGTCGATGTTGCGGGAGGATGGCGTGCGCGTTCTGGTCGTTGAGGACGATCCCCAGCTCGGGCTCTGGCTGCGGGATGCACTCGCGACGGCGTTCGGCTCGTCGGACATCGTCACGACGCTCGACGAGGCGCGGGCGGCGATCGCGGTGCGCAATTTCGAGCTCGTGGTCATTGACCGCGGACTACCGGACGGCGACGGGCTGGCGCTATTGCCGGACCTGCGGCAGCAGAAGCCGAGCCCCGCGACCGTGGTGCTGACGGCGCTCGACGATCCCGCCGACATCGCGCGTGCGCTCGACGAGGGCGCGGACGACTACGTCGCCAAGCCGTTCGAGCCGATCGAGCTGGTGGCACGAGCGAGGGCGGTGCTGCGCCGGCTGTTTCTCGACCGCGGCGCGATGGTCTCGATCGCCAATCTGGGCTTCGACATCGTCAATCGCGCGGTCTGCGTCGACCAGGCGCCGATCGTGGTGCCCAGGCGCGAACTGGCGATCCTCGAGGCGCTGGTTCGCCGCAGCGGGCGGGTGGTGCTGCGCGAGACGTTGGAGACCGCGGCCTACGGCTTCGAGGACGAGATCCAGTCGAACGCGATCGAGGCCCATGTGTCGCGGCTGCGCCGCCGCCTGCGCGAAGCCAATTGCAGGGCGACGATCAGGCCGGTGCGCGGCCTCGGCTATCTCCTGAGCGGCGAGTGACGCAGGTGAGGTGGCAGAAGCTCAGCCGTATCCGCCGCTCCATCACGCTGCTCTCCGCGACGCTGATTGCGGTCGTTACCACCATCATGCTGATCTGCGCCGCTGCCTTGCTGATCCGCTTCGGCGGCGACGATGACGGCACGTGGGGTGCGGCCGACGTTGCCGACGCGCTGAAGGAGGCCGTGGCTCGCGATGCTGGCGGCCAATTGCTCGTGAAGCAGACGCCCCGCCTCGACACGATCATGCAGGACTTCCCGACGTTCTGGTACGTCGTCTCCGACAAGAGCGGCGAGGTGAGCTACGGGCCGATTCCGAAATGGCGGCCGCACAAGGGTCCGTCGTCGCAGAACGGCACCAGCTTCCTGGCCTATGCGATCGACGGCGAGACCCGGCGCCTGAAACGGATGATGGCGGTCCGCAATACGCCGGTCGGCGAGGTCTTGATCGAGACCGGCGGCGTCGCCTACACGTCGACGCAGCTGATGACGGGCACCTTGACCGACGCGACCATCGTCGCGCTTCCGATCATCCTGGTCCTGGTCGCGACGGTGCTGGCGGCGCTGTTGTTCGTGCCGACGCTGATCGCCCGCCCGGTGCGTGCGGTCGCACGCGCGGCCGAGATGATCGACGGCGTGCCCGACGGCCGAAGGCTGCCCGAGCGGGACGCGCCGGCCGAATTGCTGCCGCTGGTCACCGCCTTCAACCGCGCCTTGTCGCGCATCGACCACGCCGCCGAGGCGCAGCGCAACTTCCTGTCCAATGCCGCCCACGAGCTGCGGACCCCGCTGACCAACGCCCGCACCATGCTGGAGGCGGTGCCGGATGCCGGCCTGCGCGCGAAACTGGTCGGCGAGAACCAGAAGCTGTCGTCGATCGTCACCATGCTGCTGCAACTGGCGCGGATTTCGCTGGAGCCGGACGAGCTGGGCGAGATCGACCTGGTCGCGTTGGCGCGGCGCGTCACCGCCGAGCACGTGCCGATGGCGCTGCACTCCGGGCTCGAGATCGGCTTCGCCGGCTGCGATGCGCCGGTCCGGATCCGCGGCTCGGAGCCAGCGATCGCGGTCGCGCTCTCCAACCTGATCAGGAATGCGGTCGCGCATGCCGGCGCGGGCGGTCCGATCCTCGTCGAGGTCGACGCCGCGGCGCGCCTGCGCGTGATCGATTCGGGGCCCGGCCTGCAATCCGATCAGCCCGAACGCCTGCTGCGGCCGTTCGAGCGCGGCCACGCTCGCGGCGAAGGCATGGGGCTCGGGCTTTCGATCGTCTCGCAGGTCATGGCGACGCATCAGGGCGGCGTCGCGCTGCGCGAGACGCCGGGCGGCGGCACCACGGTCGAGCTCAGCTTCGCGCGCGCCGCGCCTTCGCAAGGCGGCGCTGCGGATGCGACATTGCCGGCCGTCCGGCGCACGGCCGAGCAGGCGGGATTGCCGCCGCGCTCCTGATGTCGAGACATTCCTTCCGGCGGTTCGGCGCTCAGCGCGGCTCCCTGCTCCGCTGCCACTTCAGGAAGTCGCTGTAGAGTCGCGCGGCCTCGTCCGGCGACATCCTCGCCTGCGCCTTGCGCTCGTCGAGAAACTTGCGGAATTCGGCCGGGTTGGCATCCTGGCCCGGCGACTGCATGGCGCGAGCGCCATCGAGCCATTCCTGCGCCGCCTTGAAGCGGACCAGGCCCTGCACCGGCGCCGACAGCACGGTATCGCGCCATTTCGGATGCCGCGGCGGCGATTGCAGCACCTGGATCTTGCCGAACAGCGCGTCGACGAACCGCGCCGTGCGGCGATAGCGCTCGCTGTTCTCCGGCCAATTGTAGACCATCAGCACGGTCGAGGCGGCGACGGTCTCGACCTTGGTGCCCGGCGGCACCAGGTTCGGATATTCCTCGGACGAGAACGACGACGGCAGATAGATGTCCTGCAGCGCGTGGTCATAGGGGATCGTCAAGAGATGCAGCCGGCCGCCCTCGTTCTTGATGCCCTTGATGATCGGCGCGTCCTTCGACACCGAGGCGATCCAGGCGTCGCCCTGGCCGTCGATCAGCTTCTGCAGTCCGCCGGTCGGATCGGTCTGGGAGTCGATGTCGGCGCGAATGCCGAGCCGGCGGAAGATCGTGCGCGCCGCCGGCAGGCCGATCGAGCGCTCGGCGAACACCCGCCGTCCATTGAGATCCTCCAGCGAGCGGATCTCGCGCCGCGCGACGATGTGGACGTCGTTGTGGAAGAGCTGCGCGATGTAGCGCACGCGCTGGGCAATGTCTGGAATGTTGTATTCCGTCTTCACGAATTCCAGCGCGTCGGTGGTGACGAAGCCCATGTCGATGTTCTTCAACATGATGATGTCGATGAGGTTCTGCGCTGAGCCCCTGCCGAGGATCGGCAGCACGCGCAGGCTCTCGCCCTCGTCGAGCACCGCGGCCATGTCGGAGCCCATGACCGACATCGGCCCGCCGATCGGCGCGGTGATCACGGTGACGGTGCCGGAGTTCAGCGCCTCGCGGTCCGGCAGCGTACCGACGGCGCCGCCGGTCGGCGGGCGCTGCGGCAATTGCTGCGCTCGGGCGCTGCCAGACAGCGCCACGAGGGATGACAGAACACATGCAAATAGGAATGCGCCAACAGTTACGCGCGCGACACGATTCACCGAACGCTTCCTCGATACATTCTAAATTGACAGTGGACTTAGCAGTTCGATCCCGGCCGAAGTTTGGCCGTGAGGTGGCGATCCGCGAGATGCTGCAAAGTCGCCCGGCCCGCTTCACCGCTGTGCTGAAAATGCGGTGCAGGAGCGTGATCGAGTGTTGCGATCGGGGACCGGCGCTGAGCGCGCCGAATCCTCGATCACAGGCCGTGTTCGGTGGAGAACGACCGTCCTGCGTGCGTGTCGAAACGTCGCACGCCTGGCGCTGAATGGTGGCGCCGCGCGCCGGCGCTCACGCGCTCGCCGCGTCGAGCCGCGCGACCTGGTCCGCGGTCAGCGCGAGCTCCGTCGCCGCCACCAGCGTGTCGACGTGCTCGGGCCTGGTGGCGCTGGCGATCGGCGCCGTCACCGAGGGCTTGGCCAGCAGCCACGCCAGCGCGATCGAGGCCTGCTGCGCTCCGGTCTCCCTTGCGACCGCGTCCAGCGCGGCGAGGATGCGCATGCCGCGTTCGTTCATGTATTTCGGGATGCCGCGCTGTCCGCGCGGGCTCTTGCCGAAATCGGCCTCCGAGCGATACTTGCCGGTGAGGAAGCCGGCGGCCAGCGAGAAGAAGGTGATGACGCCGACGCCGTAGTTCTCGCAGACGCGTTGCAGCGCGCCTTCGTAGGATGCGCGCTCGGCGAGGCTGTATTCCGGCTGCAGGCTCTCATAGCGCGGCAAGCCGCTCTTCGCCGACAGCTCGAGCGCGGCCTGCAGCCGCTCCGCCGAGAAGTTCGAGGCGCCGATGACCCGCACCTTGCCGGCCTTGATCAGCCTGTCATAGGCCGCCAGCGTCTCCTCCTGCGGCGTCGTCTCGTCGTCCTTGTGCGATTGATAGAGATCGATCACGTCGGTCTGCAGCCGGCGCAGGCTGTCCTCCACCGCGCGCGCGATGTAGTCGGCCTTCAGCCCGACCTTGCCGTCGCCCATGTCCATGCCGACCTTGGTGGCGAGGATGACACGATCGCGATTGCCGCGCAGCTTCATCCATTTGCCGATGATGGTCTCGGACTCGCCGCCGCTGTGGCCGGGCACCCAGCGCGAATAGACGTCCGCCGTGTCGAGGAAGTTGATGCCGGACTCCAGCACCTTGTCGAGCAGGCGGAACGAGGCCGCCTCGTCCACCGTCCAGCCGAACACGTTGCAGCCGAAGCAGAGGGGCGGAACGTTGAGGCCGGAACGGCCGAGCGGGCGCATCTTCATGGGAGGCTCTCGATCTGAATGATGTTGGCTGCATCCGTCGCGGACGCCTGCCGCAGATTGCCGTCATTCGTCGCGCGAGACCAGCGCGGCAGGAGCATGGCGGGCCCGCCCGGCCGCATCCAAACCGTGGCACGGCTGCCCCGAAGTGGGTCCGGCAGCGTCAGACTTTTCACTCACTTGCCGATGATGGTCGCAGCCTGCGAACGCCTCGCAGCTGGAGACGCGGGGGGCCATGATCAAGGAGTCCGTCTGATGAACACGCTGACCCATGACCAGCTCGGGCTGAGCTCAGATGGCCTCATGATGCCCGATCCGGCCGCGGCGGCGAAGAACACGACGACCAATATGGCTGCGGCTGCCTCGCCTGTCGTGCTGCTGCCGCCCGGCGCGGTGTCGGATCCGGTGGTACACGCCGACGGCTCCGAGACCGTCTCGGTTCACACCGGCGGGCTCACCTTCAACCTCACCTTCGATGCCGCCGCCGCGGCCGCGCCCGAAAGCTTCCGCGCCGGCGTCGAGCAGGCGGCGGCGATCCTGTCCTCGGCGATCACCGATCAGGCCACGGTCAACCTCGCGATCGATTTCGCCGGCACCGGCGGCGGGGCCGGCGCCAATGTCTCCAATGGCGTGCTCACCAGCTACGCGCAGCTCCGAACCGATCTGCAGGACCACGCGGCGGCCGGCGACACGGTGTTCGACAACCTGCCGACGGGGCGGGCAGTGCAGGGCCATTCCCAGGTGTTCGTCGCCAATGCTCAGGCCAAGGTGCTCGGGCTCATCGATCCAAACAGCACGACGACTGAGGACGGCTTCGCCGTCTTCAACACCGACATCCCGACGCAGTCGCTGGTCGGCGTCGCGCTGCACGAACTGTCGCATGCGCTGGGACGGGTGCCGTCGCCGGGCAATCTCGACATCTTCGACCTGTTCGACTTCACCAAGCCGGGGCAGCATCTGATCAACAACAGCATCAGCTCGGCGCCTCCCGCGTATTTCTCGCTCGACGGCGGGCTCACCAAGATCGCCGATTACGGCCAGATGTCGGACCCGGCCGACTTCCTCAACACCGGCATCCAGGGCGCCCGCGATCCCTTGAACGAATTCTACAATCCGACCACGTCGCAGACGCTGTCGCCGATCGATCTCGTGGTGCTGGAGACGCTCGGCTACAATATCTCGACTCCCGACACGCAGGCCCTGCTCGCCCAGATCCCGCACGCCGCCGGGGTCGCCGCACCGGTGCAGACGCCGCAGCAGGCCGTCGCGATCGCCTCCGCGGTGGCCGCCGAGACGGCCGCCAGCCTCACCAAGCTGGGTGATGCCGCCGGCGCCGCGCAGGTGCTGGCGAATGTCCAGGCCGACGCTGCTGCGCTGAATGGCGCCGATGCCGGCGCGAACCATGACCAAGCAACGGCCCATGCGTCCTATTCCGCCGAGCCGCACCACGATCCGATGATGCTCGCGATGCATCTGCACGCGATCAGTGCGAACTGAGGCGGTCGCTACCAGCAGAGGATTGATTGGGCGCGAGAAGGCCATCGCGTAGTCGATCTAAGTCATGCCCGCCATTTCATCGTCGTCATGGCCGGGCTTGCCCCGGCCATCTCCGTCGCAGTCGCCTGAACTGAAAGGCGTGATGTAGCCAAGCGATCGGGCGGATCGGAGGTGCGGTCCGCTCACGATCGATCGCCATGTGTCCGACGCGACAGGTCAGGATCGCTCGCGGTCGCGTTGTCGGTCGAGTTGACGCAAATAGCTCAAGCCGCAGACGGTCAGCCGGCCGGGATCATGCACGCCCTGATCGGCCATCCCGCGCATGTGCCGCGCCAGCGCGCGCCGCGCGTCCTCTGGTCCAGATCGTGTCTGGCCATGCGGCGATAGATCTGCATCGCTCGCGAGAGCGGCTTGGCAAGTTCGATCCGAGGCATCGAAGTCAACGGAAGATGGCGGCGATCGTTCCGTATGCCGGCCCATCATCGGAGCCAACTGGTGCGCCGCTGATTTCGCGCACCGCAAACGATGCGGATGGTCCCCGCGTTCGGCTCCTACCGATAGACGACG
This sequence comes from Bradyrhizobium sp. HKCCYLS3070, assembly GCF_051167575.1. NCBI lineage: Bacteria > Pseudomonadati > Pseudomonadota > Alphaproteobacteria > Hyphomicrobiales > Nitrobacteraceae > Bradyrhizobium > Bradyrhizobium sp. HKCCYLS3070. The sequence goes on along the minus strand of NZ_JBNPTI010000004.1, from coordinate 494,603 downwards.
ATCGCCGCAGGCGGGTTGACCTCAACCTCGGTCTTCGACCGCCATGTCAAGACATCTTCGGGGCAAAAGCACCAAGTCTCGACGCGTCGCATATTGCACGGTTCACGGGAACTCGCGTATCTTTCAGGTAGCGCGAATACGACGGTGATTACTCGGGGGCGAGGCGATCGTTGGGCGCTGGGGGATCGTTCATGGGAATGAAGTTCGCTTTGCGTGCGGCGCTGACGGGGGCTGCCATTGCGCTGCTCGGTGGATGTGCGATGTCGCCGGAGGGCCTGAATTCGCGCGACGTCGCCGACAGCAAAAGCTTTTCCGAAAGTTACGAGGAGATCTTCCGCCGCTTGAGCGAGACCGGCAAGCGCTGTTATCCGCCCGTCCGGGTCTTTGGCAATCCGGGCAACCCGGGCGGGGGACAGATCGAATCTGAAGGCGAGCTACACCGCGACCGCGGCTTTGCGGAGTTTCGCCTGGTCGCAGGCAGCTATGGGGTCCGGATGAACTACTTCGTCGCGGCGCGCATCGAAAAGTCCGGCTCCGGCTCGCGCGTCACCATCAAGGTCAGCAACCCCATGGGAGCAGGCCCCCTGAGCGACCGCATCTACCGCTGGGCCGGTGGGGACTCGAGCTGCTAGCTCCGAGCTTCAAGAGCTGCCGTAATGACCAAGAAGCTCGAGCCGATGCATCCCGGAGAGGTTCTGCGCGAGGAGTTCCTGGTTCCGCTCGAGATGTGAGCGGGCGCTCTCGCCAAGATTCCGGGCGGCTTGAGGACCGGAGGCTTGGCGCGTCCGCGGGCAGGGGGATCTCAAGCTTCGTGCACTGTCACCGTGACCGCGGGGCGGCGAGCTGGCCGATCGCCCGCCGCGTCCCGGCACGGCAGATCAGGATTGGTCGGAGCCGCGTTGTCGGTCGAGCTTGCGCAGATAGCTGAGGCCGCACACGGTCAGCCGGCCGGGATCATGCACGCCTTGTTCGGCCAGTCCGCGGATATGCCGCGCCAGGGCGCGCCGCGCTCCCTGGTCCAGATCGTGTCTGGCCACGCGACGATAGATCTGCACCGCTCGAACGAGCGGCTTTGCGAGTTCGATCTCAGGCATCCGGGCCAACGGGCGGCGATGGCGATGGTTCCGACGCATCAGGGCGCAGGCGCCGGCTTGGCCGGGCGCAGCGTGACGACGACGGGAATGGCGATCGCGTAGATGGCGACGACCGACAGCCAGATCGCCCCGGGCCATTCGTCCCTGACGGCGAAGTACAGGCTCGAGAAGCCGAGCGGCGCAACGATCGAGGCGAGGCTGACCGTGGCGGCGAGCACGCCCTGGAACTGGCCCTGCAAATGTGCGTCCACCTGCCGGGTGGCGATCGACTGCAGGGCCGGCATGCCCATGCCGCCGAGCGCGAACAGCGGCATCGCGCCAAACACCATCCAGCTCTGGTTGGCGAACGCCATGGCGGTGAGGGCCGTGCAGACACAGGTCACTCCGGTCAGGATGGCGCCGCGCTCGGTCAGCAATCTCACGGCCGGACCGGGAAGGAATATTTGGGCCAGCATCTGGCACACCCCGAAGGTGCCGAGCGACAGGCCGATCCAAAGACCGCTCCAGTGGAAGGCGTCGCCGCCCCACAGCGCCCAGCAGACGCCATAGGCCTCGCCGGTCGCACTGAACAGGAAGAAGAGGAGAACGACCGGCAGCAGGCTCTTGACGGCGAACACCCAGCGCAGTGGCCGCAGCGGGTTCAGAACTGCGATCTCGATCTTGCCAGGGTCCGGTGGTCGCGATTCCGGCAGCATCAGCAACGCCAGCAGGACGTTGCATCCGTTCAAGGCCGCCGCCACGACGAACGGCAGCCGCAGCCAATGGTCGCCGAGCGCGCCGCCGAGCACGGGCCCGATGATGAATCCCATGCCGAACATCGCATTGAGGAGGCCGAAGCGGCGGGCCCGCTCGTCCTCGCGCGAGACGTCGGTGATGTAGGCCGTGGCCACCGAGACGTTGGCGCTGGTGACGCCGGCGATGGCGCGGCCGAGCAGGAGCATCCAGAGATCGGGCGCAGCGGCCAGGAACAGGTAGTTGACGATGGCGCCGGCCAGCGAGACCAGCAGCAGCGGGCGCCGGCCGAGCCGATCGCTCAGCGAGCCCAGCACCGGGGCGCAGATGAACTGCATCGCGGCGTAGAGCGCCGTCATGACGCCGAGAAGGAACGCCACGTCGCCGGTGTGGGTCACGTCGTGCAGCAGCGCCGGCAGGATCGGAAAGATCAGCCCGATGCCGGCGGCATCGAGCACGATGGTGAGATAGATGACGGCAACAGCCCTGGTCATGGCGCGGGTCCACGCGAGCCGATGGCGCAAACACGCGCGACCGCTCGCTGGAGCCTGACGATCCGTCAGGCGATTGATGTGTGGGAGACGCTGGGCCGGTCCATGCCAGAAAGGCAGATGGACGGCTTGTACTCGGCCGCAGGCAACGGCCGCTTTTCGCGACAGGCGCCGTCTATACGTGACGAACGGCCGGCGCAAGCCGCTTTTTCCGAACGACGATCGGCGCATTCAATGCATATTCATCGATCCATCGCCGAAGCTCTGCCTCAATCTGCCGACCGACTACGACGTCCGCGAGGCGCGATCTCGGCAAGATTCTCGATCGCATCGAGCCGGTGAACAAGCCGCGGGCGGTTTTGAGCGGACAGGTCGGGCGATGGCAGGCGGACGTGGATGGGCTGCGCGGGACGTCTCGTGATCCGCCCCCGGCAATGCGCCGTATCTTCACTGCACTCCTGGCCGGTCATCGAGAGTCCCCGTCCTGCCACCGTGCGGCTGCGCGTCGTCACGCGTCCTCGGCTGGACGTCGCGTTGGATCAACGGGGTGAGCAGGTGCTCGGCGAGGTAGAGGGACGCAAGCGGTCGCAGGTGCGCATTATCGAAGCTCACGAGACCCTCGCGCCGGTTGCGATCGAGATAGATGAGGCAGCCTTCTCGATTGCAGAAGAAGTCATGAAGGCTCTGGTACTCGAACGGTTCGTTGGCCTGGAGCTCGTCTCGAAATGCCTTGTCGATGCCAAGCGCATGCTGGTCGAGGTGCGTCGAGATTCGTGCCGGTGTGAACTGCCAATAGTGCTGCATGACCACCTTGAAGAGGAACGGTTCCCAATGAGGCGCCAGTCCGAGCACGATCACCCGTTTCACGCCGATCCGTTTGATGTCCCGAGACACCTCGCGCAGGTACTCCGTATCGAAGGAATTGTTGAATGAGATGACCACGACATCAGGAACGACCTTTTTGATTGTCGACAGCGCAAAGGAGTTGGACATCTCGCAGTAGTCGGTCGTCAGTCTGGTCAGATCGATCGGGTGTGGACGGCACCCCGACGCATAAACGAGCAGCAGGGACGTATCGGACGGAAGCGTCTTCCGTAAGCCATGGAAGAGATGCGCCGAATGAGAGTCGCCCCAGAGCAGCACCGCTCTGCGAGAGTGGCTGGTGTAGCAGTCCGGGCTGATGCCGTCCCGAGGGACGCGCGTGGGAAGCGCACTCTCGAAGTTGTAGAAGTTGCATTGGTTCTGATTGATTTCCACCAGCTCTTCCCGAGCTGGCGGCACGCCCGTGCGGAAGGAATCGAAATAGGCTGCGTAGCTGTTCAGATCGCCCGGCTTGAAGGTCCAGCCGTAGGTCATGGTCAGGGCGCCGATTCCCGCGAGCGTCGCCGAGGCACCGCAGAGCAGTGGGACCGACCGCAAGGGCGATTGCCCAAACCGGATCGGACGTTCCAGAAATCGATAGGTGATCCAGGCCAAACCGGCGCTCAGCGCGATGACGCCGGATCGAAGCGGTGCGGAGCCTGCCTCGCCCATCCAGGCGCGAGTCAGGACGAGCAGAGGCCAATGCCAGAGATAGAGCGGGTAGCTGATCAGCCCGATTCCAACCAGGAAAGGATGCGAGAGAATGCGTCGAGCGACCCAGCTATACGGCCCGGCGCCGACGAGCATGCAGGTCGCTGCGACAGGCAGCAGTGCTGCCCACCCGGGAAATGGCGTATTTCTCGAAATCAGGATCAGGCTCGCCGCCAACAGGACTATTCCCGACGCCGCGAGCCGATCGGAAATGGGTGATCGATGCCCCGCGTCAGGGACAGCGCCGAAGAGCGGCCTGGTGTATGGGGACGACGCGATCGCCAGCAGGCCGCCTGCAAACAGCTCCCATGCGCGCGTGAGCGGGGAGTAGAAGGCCTCGGTCGGGCTGGTGCCCATGGCTTTGATGTTCAGCAGAAATGACCCGACGAGCAGCAGCCCCACGAGGTACGGCAGGGCGCGCTTCCTTGTCCGCCAGCACAGCCACAGCAGCAGCGGCCAGAGGATGTAATATTGCTCTTCGATGCCCAGCGACCATAGGTGAAGCAGCGGCTTCGTTTCCGCGGCCAGGTCGAAATAGTTGGCCTCCTTCCAGAACAGCAGGTTCGCGGCAAATCCGGCGCTCGCCGCAACTTGCTTGCCGAGCTCCTTGTATTCGTCGGTGTACAGAAGAAAGCATCCGAGCAGGAGGGCGGCGAGAAGAACCACGATGAGGGCGGGGAAGATGCGCTTGACGCGACGAGCGTAGAAGGTCCGAACACGAAATGATCCGTTCGCCAGATCCGCAACGATGATCGAGGTGATCAAGAACCCGGATATGACGAAGAAGATGTCGACTCCTATGAAGCCGCCGCGAAGCACATGCGGAAAGGCGTGGAACACGACGACGGACATGACTGCGACAGCTCTCAGTCCGTCGATATCCGGCCTGTAGGCCGTGCCGACCACGGGAACCGGTTTCGAGCCGGCCACTGGCGCGTGCATGTGCGCTCTCTCCCCAAAAGAACGTTCGGCTTCTAATCGTCTTGGCTGCAATCAAACCCGCGAAAATGTCTGTTGTACAATTATGGCGGACAGTGCGGGGCAAACGCAATCATGAATGAGCGTCGTGAGGAGGTGGTCGCCATCGGTGGCGAACGTCGGCCCGTCCGTGCTCATCAGTTCTCTGTCGGCCCGACGGGCAATTCCCGCATCCCCGTCATGCGCAGATTGCCCGTCGAGCCAGTTTGTCGCACGCTGTTCGGCTTGCATCGTCGGGCAAATCAGAACGATGTTTCCGGCCATCCCGCTCGCGATGAAGAGGGACGTTTCGGCCGATCGTCACGGAGCGTAGCAAGCGGGGAGCGATGGACGTGTCGGGTTCGGGGCTTTCGCGCAAGCGGGCCGACGAATGAGCCTGGTGCGTACGGTCAAGTCGCGTGGTCCTGGCCTCCCGATGCTGAGGTCAAGCCGGTCGATGATGCGTCAGACGCGTCTCGCCGGTGATGGGGGCAAGACAGCCCGGTCCCCAGGGAGATCGCGAAGCAGCCGTTAAAACCAGCGCGCGGGGAAGGCCGGGTCGTCCGGCTGGACTCGTGGTACCTGCCGCCTGCATTTTTTTCTGCAGGCGGGCCACGGGCCTCAGTCGAGGTCCGGTCTTCCCCGCGCCCTCTCGTTTGTCGAGGGCGTTGTCGGCAGCATGACCTGGGCGCGAATGGCGTCGCGGGGCTGCGGTGGGCTGTTTGCAAACATCGTGGAGTGGATGCGGTGGTAGGGGGCGCGGATGCGTCATGCGCGCGGGCGCTTGCGATGCGTGTGAGACGGAGTGGCGGCCCTACAAACTCAATGTCGTCCCGGCCTTGAGCCGGGACCCATAACCATAGGCGGTCGTATGAGGCAGGCTGGTGGCTCAGAGCGTGCCCAACACGTCTCCCTGTGGTTATGGGTCCCGGATCTTCGCGCGCGATGCGCGCTCGTCCGGGACGACGCGGGAGTGTGGGGTGCGGGCTTGCCCTTGACGCCGAGATCGGAGGTCGTCCAGCGCGGACTACTTCCTGATCTTCACGCCCTTGGTCGTGAACCGTTGCGGCCTCGGCTCGGGTCGCACAGGCCGCCGCGTGACAGCGGCCTTGCCGGTGCCGGGCGGCTGATGCGCGGGCACCAGCTGATCCGGGCGCGAGCCGATCAGGTCGGCGCGGCCCATCGCGCGCAGCGCGTCGCGCAGCACCGGCCAGTTGTCCGGATCGTGATAGCGCAGGAATGCCTTGTGCAGCCTTCGCTGCCGCAGGCCCTTGATGGCTTCGACCTTGTCACTGCCGCCGTGACGCACGCCGCGCAACGGATTGACACCGGTGTGGTACATCGCCGTTGCGGTCGCCATCGGCGAGGGCAGGAAGGTCTGGACCTGATCGGCGCGGTAGCGGTTCTTCTTCAGCCACAGCGCGAGGTTCATCATGTCCTCGTCTGACGTGCCGGGATGGGCGGCGATGAAATACGGGATCAGGTAGTACTTCTTGCCGGCCTCCTTGGCGGCGGCGTCGAACATCTGCTTGAAGCGGTCATAGCTGCCGATGCCCGGCTTCATCATCTTGTCGAGCGGGCCGCGCTCGGTATGTTCCGGCGCGATCTTGAGATAGCCGCCGACGTGATGCGTGACGAGCTCCTTGATGTAGGCCGGGCTCTCGACCGCGAGGTCGTAGCGCACGCCGGAGGCCACCATCACGCGCTTGACGCCCTTGACCTCGCGCACCTTGCGATAGAGGCGGATGAGATCGTCATGCGAGGTGTTGAGGTTCGGGCAGATCTCCGGAAACACGCAGCTTGGCCGGCGGCACGCAGCCTCGACCTTCGGATCCTTGCAGGCCATCCGGTACATGTTGGCGGTCGGGCCGCCGATGTCGGAGATCACGCCGGTGAAGCCCGGCGTCTTGTCGCGGATGCGCTCGATCTCCTGCAAAATCGAGCCTTCCGAGCGGCTCTGGATGATGCGGCCCTCATGCTCGGTGATCGAGCAGAAGGTGCAGCCGCCGAAGCAGCCGCGCATGATCGTCACCGAGAACTTGATCATGTCCCAGGCCGGGATCTTGGCGTCGCCATAGGACGGATGCGGCGCGCGGGCATAGGGCAGATCGTAGACGCTATCCATCTCCGCCATGGTCAGCGGGATCGGCGGCGGGTTGAGCCAGAGGTCGCGGTCGCCATGACGCTGCACCAGGGGACGCGCATTGCCCGGATTGCTCTCCCGGTGCAGCACGCGCGAGGCGCGGGCATAGGCTTCCTTGTCGGCCTCGACCTGCTCGCAGGACGGCAGCCGGATAACCACGTCGCCCTTCTCGCGCGCAGCGCCTTCGTCGGCGGAGTCGAGATCGTCGGCGTGAAGCTCGACGTAGCCCTCAGGGACTTTGCGGAACAGCGCGGTGCCGCGCACCGACTGGATGTCCTTCGGCGCTTCGCCGCCGGCGATCCGATGCGCGACCTCGATCACCGCACGCTCGGCATTGCCGTAGATCAGGATGTCGGCCTTGGCGTCGGCCAGCACCGAGCGGCGCACCTTGTCGGACCAGTAGTCGTAATGCGCGATGCGGCGCAGCGACGCCTCGATGCCGCCGAGTACGACCGGCACGTCCTTGAACGCCTCGCGGCAGCGCTGCGCATAGACCAGCGTGCAGCGGTCCGGCCGCCTGCCGCCTTCGCCATTGGGCGTATAGGCGTCGTCGCTGCGGATGCGGCGATCGGCGGTGTAGCGGTTGACCATGGAATCCATGTTGCCGCCGGTGACGCCGAAGAACACGCGCGGTTTGCCGAGCGCCTTGAACGGCTCGGCGGAGTGCCAGTCGGGCTGCGAGATGATGCCGACGCGAAAGCCCTGGGCCTCGAGCAGCCGGCCGATGATCGCCATGCCGAAGGAAGGATGGTCGACATAGGCGTCGCCGGTCACCAGCACGATGTCGCAGGCGTCCCAGCCGAGCGCGTCCATCTCCTTCCGGCTCATCGGCAGGAACGGCGCAGGCTTGAGGTCCGCGCGATGGCGCGGCCAGGAACTCAGCGGTGGGGCGGTGAGGGCGATGTTCATCGCCCACGCATAGAGCCGCGGCGCTGCGAGTTCAACCGAAGCCCCGGTCGCAGGCGAGGGCAGGTGGTCAATTTGTCCGGAATGGTTCCCGCGGCGTTGCGCGGCCGACCTGACGTCGCGGTTCCTGCCGTCTCAGTTGAGGTGATGCGACGCGCCGTTGCGGCGCTTGAGCCAGCCATGGCCGAAATAGGCCAGCAGCGCAGCTGCGGCAAGCATGATCCACATCGAGGGCATCTTCGGGCGCGGGCTGCCGCCGGCCTCGCCGACCGTGACGGGGGCCATGCCGGGCTCGGTCATCGACACCAGCCGCAGGCCGGCGGCGTCGGTCGCGCGCCGCATGTCGGCGATGGCGGAGTGGGGCAGCGGGTCGGCGGCGAACAGCCGACCTGTCGCCGGCGCGTCGGACGCGGCGAGGTCGCTCGGCGGCGGCTCCATCGAAGACTGCGCGGCCTGGGTGCCGGAGGGCAGCTGCGCAAATGAGTTCAGGTTCGCCGGCCGATGCGGCTTCGGCCCATGCTGCGCCATCCGGTCCGGCTTCTCGGCCTTGTCCATCTTCTTCGGCGTCATGCTCTGCGGCACCGCGACCCGCACCTGCGGCCGCGAATAGGACGCGGGCTGGGTGACGGCCAGCATGCGGTCGGACCAGGCCATATAGGCCTTGCAGAGATCGTTGCAGTACTGGCCGTTGACCATGTCGCCGTTGGCGGGGCCGGCCTGCGCGGCGCCGGGCGCGGCAATGCAGATGACGGAGACCAGCGCGGCGGCCGCTCCGAGCCTCGACGATGTCAAAACAGGCAATGCGCTCAACTGGCCGATCATCGCAATTTCCCCCGTCGCGGTTTCACGCCGTTTGAGGAATAACGACAGCTGGTCTGGTCGAGAGTTGGATCAGATCGCGTCAACATCCGGATGAGTTGAGGTCAATTTGCTGATGCGAGGCGTTATCAATAAGGGGCGGGCTTTGCTGTTCGACATCGACGGCACGCTCGCTGATACCGATGCGCTGCATCTGCAGGCCTTCAACGCGGTGTTCGGGCCATATGGTCATGTGTTCGACCGCGCGCGGGCGGCACGCGAACTGCTCGGCCGATCCAATTTGTCGATCTCCGCCCAATTTCTGCCCGATCAGCCGCCCGAGCGGCGCGCGGCGGTCATGGCGCAGAAGGAGGAGGTGTTTCGCAGCCTCGCCGCCGGCGCGGTGCAGCCGCTGCCGGGCCTGATGGCGCTGCTCGATCGGGCCGCGGCGGCGGCGATTCCAGTGGTGGCCGTGACCAACGCGCCGCGGGCCAATGCCGAGCTGATCCTGCACGGGCTCGGCCTGATGGACCGGTTTCGCGCCGTGGTCATCGGCGACGAGCTGCCGCACGGCAAGCCGCACCCGCTGCCCTATCTGGAAGGCCTGCGCGCGATCGATGCCGTGCCGGAACGGTCGGTCGCCTTCGAGGATTCGCGCGCCGGCATCGCGGCGGCGACGGCGGCCGGCATCGCCACCGTCGGCATGCGCACCAATCTCGGTCACGACGAGCTGATCGCGGCCGGCGCGGCGCTGACCGCGGCGGCGTTCGACGACGCCGGCGTGCTGGATCTGGTGATGGCGCGGCTGGGAGGGAGACTGTGAGCGACGCGTCGCCATCCGGCGACAATGCCGCCGGCGGAGCTGACATGTCGCTGACATCGGGCAACAGCTTGCGGTCACCGCGCTTGCGCCATGGTGTCGATGAACGCGGCCGCCGGGTTGGCCGTGACGAGATCAAGGTGAGACGCATGCGCAAGTTGTTGATCGCGGCCGGCCCCTCGGAACAGCCGTTCCGGCTGATGTTGCAGGTCGATGACGAGGGATCAGCATCCAATCAGCGCGGCCGTCGCGCCAGCGGAGCCGGGCGAGCCAAGCGCGCCGATGGCCGCGCCAAGCGTTCGGCCCGGCCGTTTCGCTGGGCGCAGCCGTCGCGCGCAATGGCCGCCATCCTTCGCGGCTTGCGGGCGACGCTGCTGGCGCTCTCTCCCGTGGAGATCCGGAGTGATGTGAGCGTACGGCAGGAGGCCTTGCGGGACATGTCGCCGGTTGTGCCGCGGCTCCGCGCCGTCAGCGGCTGCGGAAGAGCGCGCGAGGTCGCCGCCGTACCGGCCGGCGCGCTCAATGCGATGGTCTGCACTGCGGCCACGCCGCGCCATCACGTCCGGTCGTTGGAGACGCCGCGTGCCCAGCGCCGGCGGCTGCGCGCCTGCTGATCGCATCACCGCATGGGTGCCCTGCATGCACCGTCCGTCGCACCTTGCTTGTCCGCAGCCCGATGCCGTGATTGAAACGGACGGTGCGCGCCAGGCTCGCTGTGCTCGCCTCGCAGGAGGACGGATCGATCATGTTCGTGGCGCGTTTCCTGCCGATGGCCGCCGCCTTTCTCTGCGCGACCGCCACCCTCGCGGCCGACAGGCCCGGCGACACCAGGGGTACGGTGCTGGAGCCGTCGCCGGCCAATCTTGCGCTGACCTGGAGCCGGGCCAACCTGGTGTTGCCGGCGACACTCGCCGGCGGACGGCGCTGGGAGGGCCGTGCGGAGGACGCGCCCGACGTGATCGGGATCGCGCCGCTCGTGATCGTGATGCACGGGTCGAGCGGCGTCGCGCCGGCGGTGAAGGAGTTCCAGGCCTGGCTCGCCGACGAGCTCGGAGTGGCATCGGTGGCGCCCGACAGCCTCGCGATTCCCGACCGGCTGACCTACACCTCGCCGGTCGACGTCGCGACCTATGAGCACGTCCACGCCTTGCGGCTGGCCGAGCTGGAGAACGCGCTGAAGGCGTCGCGCGACTGGAGCTGGGTCGACCGGCTGCGGATCGTGCTGGCGGGCACCAGCGAGGGCGCGGTGGCGGTCGGCCGCTACGCCGGCAAGGACGTGGCGGCGCGGCTGATCTATTCGTGGTCGTGCGAGGACAACTACTTCGTCACCGCGCCCGGGCTCGGCATCGGCCCGAGCGAGCCGGTGCTGAACGCGATTTCGGCGCGCGATCCCTATTTCTCGGCCGCCAATCCCTGGAACAAGGACCGCGCCGTCACCGGCTCCTGCGCCGTCGCGCTCAAGGACGATGCGAAGGCGGAGGTGATGGTGATCGATGCCGACGTCCATACGATCCTGAACCGGCCGGAGGTGCACGAGCGGAGCGCGCGATTCCTGCGCGGCGTGTTGGATCCGTGATCGGGCGGGCGGAGGTTTGACGAGTGCTGAGACTGCTCGTGCTCGAAGGCAACTCGCTGGACGGCCGGCGCCGCTGGGCCGAGGTCGCAGGCGCCACGCCGTCGGAGAGCTACGCGGCCGTGCTGCGCGCACTCGCGCCGGACGCAGCGATCGACATCGCCACGCCCGCCGATGCCGATGCGCGCCTGCCGCAGCCGATCGAGGCCTATCAGGGCATCGTCATCACGGGATCGGCGCTCAATATCTATCAGCGCGAGCCGGAATCCCTGCGTCAGATCGAGCTGGTGCGCGCGATCTTCACGCAGGGCGTGCCGATGTTCGGCTCATGCTGGGGGCTTCAGCTCGCCTGCGTCGCGGCCGGCGGCGAGGTGTCGCTCAATCCGGCCGGCCGCGAGGTCGGGTTCGCGCGCAAGATCGCGCTGACGGAGGCGGGCCGCGATCATCCGATGCATGCGGCGCGGGGCGCCGTGTTCGATGCCCCGGCGATCCATAGCGACATCGTCACCCGGCTGCCGCCGGATGCGACGGTCACCGCACGCAACGCGATGAGCGAGGTGCAGGCCGCGGAGATCCGCAGCGGCCGCGGCCGGTTCTGGGGCGTGCAGTATCATCCCGAATTCAGCCTGCAGGACGTCGCCTGGGTGCTCCGCCGCATCGGCCAGCCGCTGGTCGAGGAGGGCTTCTTCGCCGCTCCGGCGGAGCTCGAGCGCTACGCCGACGATCTCGCGATCCTGCACCACGACCGTGCCCGGCGCGATATTCTGTGGCGGCTGGGGCTCGACCAGGACGTGGCGAATGACGGGATGCGGCAGACCGAGATCAGCAACTGGATCGCCTCGCTCGCACGGGGCTGAGCGCGCTACCGCATGAACTGAATGATGAGCGGCGCCAGCGCCACGTTCATCAGCCCGACCAGCACCATCACGAGGCCGGCGACCGCGCCCTCCTCGCGACCGATCTGGTTGGCGCGCGCGGTGCCCGCGCCGTGCGCGCCGACGCCGAACAGCGCGCCCTTGGCCAGCGTCGAGCGCAGCGGCAGCCGCGCGAGCACGAGGTCGCCGACCGCGGCTCCGATGATGCCGGTAAGCACGACGAACACGGCGGTGAGATCGGGGATGCCGCCGATCTCGCCGGAGACTTCCATCGCGAACGGCGTGCTGATCGAGCGCGGCAACAGGCTCAGACGCAGCTCGCCATCGATGCCGAGGACATAGGCCAGTGCCCAACTGGTCGCCACCGCGGTGAGGCTCCCCGCGACCATGCCGGCCAGCAGCAGCGGCCAGCGGCGGCGGATCAGCGCCCGCTGCTCGTAGATCGGCACGGCGAAGGCGACGGTGGCCGGGCCGAGCAGCGCCACCAGCCAATGCGTGCCGCGGATGTAGTCGCGATAGGAGACGTTGAGCGCGAGCGCTGCGATCATCAGCAGTGCTGGCGCCACCGCGAGCGGCATCAGCCACCAGCGCGGCCAGCGCCGATGCATGCGCTTGGCGAGCACATAGAGCAGGATCGTCGCGAGCGACCAGACAGCTGCCTGGATCAGCGGCTCACGCCACAGCGCGGCGAGGGTCATGACGCTCGGTCCAACGGTAGCAGAGGTCGATCGTGAGCGCGGTCACGCACATCACGGCGGTGGTGCTGACGACGATCAAGGCAAAGATCTTCAGGCCAAGCAGGCCGAACAGCTCGCGATGGTCGAGCAGCGCCAGCACCGCCGGCACGAAGAACAGCAGCATCTCGGCGAGCATCCAGTTCGCGCCGCGCTTCATGCTGGCGACCTTCAGCCCGCCGGCCAGGAACAGGGCGAGCGCGAGTGCCATTCCGATGATGCCGCCGGGCAATGGCAGGCCGGTCGTCCGGGCCAGCGCCTCGCCGACAGCCCAGAACAGGCCGATCTGCACCAGCCGGTTGCGGCGGAGCAGGCGATGAACCCCGATGGAAATGCTGCGATGCATCATGCGACGCGTCCGAGAAGTGATTGCGCCTTCAAGGTATGTCGCATCGCAGCATGTAGAAAGCGAATTGATTGAATGATAATAAGTCCAAAATGGAATACTAAGGCACGATTATGGAACTCCGTACCCTCAGGACCTTCGTCGAGGTCGTCCGGCAAGGCGGCTTCTCCCAGGCCGCCAAGGTGGTGTTTGCGACCCAGTCGACCGTGAGCAAGGCCGTCAAGCAGCTCGAGGACGAGCTTGGATTGCCGCTCTTGGACCGGCTCGGCCACAAGAGCCGCATGACAGCGGCTGGCGAGATCGTCTATCGCCGTGCGATCCGGCTGCTGACGGAGCGCGATGATCTGCAGGCGGAGCTCGCCGAGCTGCGCGGCTTGACGCGCGGCGTGCTGCGCCTTGGCCTGCCGCCGATCGGATCGAGCACGCTGTTCGCGCCGTTGTTCGCGCTCTACCGCCAGCTTCATCCGGAGATCGAGATCCGGCTGGTGGAGCACGGCAGCGACCGGCTCAGCGAATTGCTGGCTGCAGGCGACATCGATTTTGCCGGCCTGCTGCCGCCGATCGCCGATGAGTTTGCCGCGCAGATCGTGCGCCGCGAGCCGCTGATGGCGCTCGTTTCTGTCGAGCATCCGCTGGCCCGCCGCGAGACGATCACGCTCGCCGAGCTGCGCGACACGCCGTTCGTGCTGTTCGAGGCCGGCTTCGCGCTCAACCGCATCCTCCGCGAGGCCTGCCGCCGCAACGGCTTCGAGCCGGTTGTGGCCGCGCGCAGCACGCAGATCGATTTCATTGCCGAACTCGCCGGCGCCGGTCTCGGGGTTGCCTTTCTGCCGCGCATGATTGCGACCCAGCGCACGCAGGTGCCGATCAGTCTCGTCCTGCTCGACGAGCCCGGCACCGAATGGACGCTGGCGATGGCCTGGCGTCGTGGCGCCTATCTCTCGCCGGCCGCGGCGGCGTGGCTACGGCTGGTGCGCGAGCGCGGCGAGGCGTGAACATGAGTGCGACGATGTCGCTTCATCTGTGAGGAACGTGCGGCGAGACGGTCGGTGTCGCCATGGCGATTGGAAAGGACCTGAGCTCTACGCACAACTCGCAACGATCGAACACCTGTCGCAACGCCGCGAAAGCGCGAGCCCGGAGAGGCGACCTCGGACGTGCGGACGGGAACGGCAGGAGCTGACGAAGGTTGCCTTCGCGCATGACTCGCTGAGCTGCGCTCCCACAGGCTGACGTCCCGTGCGTGACTGAGTGCGCGGGAACCAGGGGTGCTTTGACGCGTTTCCGCCTGCTCCGAAAGAACGTGACACGCGCAGGCGTGCCGCGAGCCCATTGATTGAACCGGAGGGGCAGGATGTGCCGCTGGATCGCGTACCGCGGTGAGACGACCGCCTTCGAGCACTATGTGACCGAGCCGGAACATTCCCTGGTGACGCAGAGCATCCGCGCGCTGGAATCCACCGCAGGCACAAATGGCGATGGCTTCGGTCTGGGTTGGTATGGGGATCATCCTGAGCCCGGCCTGTATCGCGAGACGCGCCCGGCGTGGTCCGATGAGAACCTCCGCTATCTCTGCCGACACCTGCATTCACATCTGTTCTTCGCGCATGTGCGCGCCGCGACCGGCACGGCCGTGACCCGTCAGAACTGCCATCCGTTTGCCTGCGGCCGCTGGCTATTCATGCACAACGGCTTCGTCGGTAGCTGGAACAGGCTTCGCCGCAAGGTCGAGGCAATGATCCCGGACGCGCTGTATCCATCGCGGCTCGGCACCACCGATTCCGAAGCCGTGTTCCTCGCCATCGTCGGCGCCGGCATCGATCAGGACCCGATCGGTGCGACATCGAACGTGCTGCGCGCGCTCCACCAGCTGGTCAACGAGGACGGTCTGCGTGAGCACCTGCGCTTCACGTCCGCCCTGTCGAACGGCCACGATCTCTACGCATTTCGCTTCGCTGCGAATGATCGCGCCAACTCGCTTTACTACCGGGAAGATGGTGACCAGGTCATCGCCGTCTCCGAGCCTTTTGACAAGGAGCCGGACTGGATCGAGGTTCCGCCCGATCACGTGCTGGTCGCGCGCGCGTCCAGACGCGCTGAAATCGTTCCGCTATTTGACGCAGACTCTGCCGGTCTCGCCGCGGAACACAAACGAAGACAGAGGGTTGTCGGCGGCACCTAAGAACAACAGGAACTGGATGATCCGCGATGTGCGGCATTTGTGGTGAAGTCAGGATTTCCGGACAGCCCGCGCTCGCGGCGCTCGGCCGCGTCAACGATGCGATGCAGGCGCGCGGTCCCGACGCCGCTGGCCTCTACGTGCAGGGCGGAATCGCGCTGGGCCACCGTCGTCTCAGCATTCTCGATCTATCAGCCGCCGCGCAGCAGCCGATGATCGATGCCGCGCTCGGCCTCGGCATCGTGTTCAATGGGTGCATCTATAATTTCCGCGAGCTGCGCGCCGAGCTGCAGGCGAAGGGCTATCGCTTCTTCTCCGACGGCGATACCGAGGTGATCCTCAAGGCCTATCATGCCTGGGGCAAGACCTGCGTTCAGCGCTTCAAGGGCATGTTCGCCTTCGCGCTGTGGGAGCGCGACAGCGGACGCGTCGTGATCGCGCGCGACCGTCTCGGCATCAAGCCGCTGTACTACACCGAGGGGCCGGGCTTCCTCCGCTTTGCCTCGTCCCTGCCGGCGCTGCTCGCCGGTGGTGATGTCGACACCTCGATCGACCGAACGGCGCTGCATCATTTCTTCAGTTTTCACGCCGCCGTTCCGGCGCCGCGTACGATCCTCAATGGCGTGAAGAAGCTCGAGCCGGCGACGTTGCTGACGATCGAGCCCGATGGAACGCAGCGCCGCGAAAGGTACTGGCAGTTCAGCGTCGGCGCGTCGCGCTCCACCGATCGTGCCATGAGTCAGGAAGAATGGTCGGATGCATTGCTGGACGCGATGACATCGGCGGTGGACCGTCGCCGCGTCGCCGACGTGCCCGTCGGTGTGCTGTTGTCGGGCGGGCTGGATTCGTCGCTGCTGGTCGCGCTGCTGTCCAAGCTGGGCCACGAGGACATCCGCACCTTCTCGATCGGCTTTGACGCTGTGGGCAAGCACGCCGGCGATGAATTCCACTACTCCGACATCATTGCACGGACGTTCGGCACCAACCACGAGCAGATCAGGATAGGCGGCACCTGCGCGCTCGACGCCTTGCCCCATGCCATCGCCGCCATGTCCGAGCCGATGGTCAGCCACGACGCGGTCGCATTCTATCTCCTGTCGTCCGAGGTCGCCAAGCGTGTCAAGGTGGTGCAGAGCGGGCAGGGTGCGGACGAGGTGTTCGGCGGGTACAGCTGGTATCCGGGCTTTCTCTCGGCCAACGATCCCGTTCAGCAATATCAAAATGCCTATTTCGACTGGACGCATTCGGATCTGCAGCGGCTGCTGGCGCCGGAGTTGCTCGGCGAAGACGACGAGAGCCTGGCATTCGTGGAGCGCTTCTTCGCAGCTCACGCTGGCGCCTCGGCGGTGGACAAGGTGCTGCAGATCGACACCGAGATCATGCTGGTCGACGACCCGGTGAAGCGGGTCGACAACATGACGATGGCGTTCGGGCTGGAGGCCCGCGTGCCGTTCCTCGATCACGACGTGGTGGAGCTCGCCGCGCGCATGCCCGCCGAGCTGAAGGTGAAGAACGGCGGCAAGCACATTCTCAAGGAGGCGGCCCGCCGCTGCGTGCCGGCGGAGGTGATCGACCGTCCCAAGGGATACTTTCCGGTGCCGTCGCTGCGCTATCTGCGCGGCCCGTTTCTCGACTATGTCCGCGACGTGCTCAACGACGAGAAGGCGCGCGCACGCGGTCTCTACCAGCGCGACCTTATCGACCACATGTTGCAAAACCCCGAAACCGAGATGAGCCCCAAGGGACATTCGCGGCTGTGGCAGGCGGCCCTGCTCGAGGCATGGCTTCAGACTCACGGCATTTGACGTCTGACAGGATTGATCACATGGGATTGGATCCACGCATCTTGGAGAAGCTGCGGCTCGGCCTGAGCGATGACGAACGTCGTCTGGTGATCCGCTCGGCCACCGGCAGCGAGGAAGTCACGGAATATTCGTTCGGCATCGAGGAGGAGTACTTTCTCGTCGATGCGCAGACGCGCGATGTCGCGATCCGCACGCCGGACGATCTGTTCGAGGCCGCCAACTGGTCGACCGGCGGACAGGCCATGCGCGAGATGCTGCAGGCGCAGCTCGAGGTCGCCACCAACGTGCATGTCGATGTCGGCGATGCGCGCGAGGAGCTGAAATTCCTGCGGCGCGAGGTTGCCGGCGTGGCGAGTCAGTATGGCCTGACGATCCTGGCCTGCTCCACGCATCCGACCGCGACGTGGCGCAGCTCACAGCCGAGTCCCAAGCCGCGCTACGCGGAGATGATGGAGGACCTCCGCATCGTCGGCCAGCGCAACATGCTGTGCGGCATGCACGTGCATGTCCAGTTGCCGGACCCAGACCTGCGCTTCGCGGTGATGCGGGCGATGCTCCCTCACATCCCGGTGTTCGTCGCGCTGTCTGCGTCCTCGCCGTTCTGGAATTCGCGCGAGACGGGCCTGAAGGGCTATCGGCTCGCCGCCTATGACGAGCTGCCGCGCAGCGGCCTGCCCGAGCTTTTCACCTCGAAGCAGCAATATGATCGCTATGTCGCGGCGCTGACGAAGTCCGGCGTGATGCCGGACGAGAGTCATGTCTGGTGGGCGATGCGGCCGTCGCTGCGGCATCCGACCTTGGAGTTGCGTGCGCCCGACGTCTGCACGTCGGTGGATGACGCCGTGGCGATTGCCTCGCTCTATCGTGCTTTGGCACGCTACCTCTATCTCAATCCCGATCTTGCGGAGAGCGTCGGCAATGTCGAGCGCGCGATCGCGGTCGAGAACAAGTGGCGGGCGCAGCGCTATGGCACCGACTGTCTGTTCGTGACCGAGGACGGTCCCGTGACGGGCCAGGAGATCCTCAACCGCATGATCGCGGATGTCGCACCGCATGCGGAGGCTCTGGGATGTCTCGCCGAGGTCGAGCACTGCCGCATCATCATGCAGTTCGGCAGCTCGGCCGACTATCAGCTGCAGGCCTATCGCGAGTCCGGCGGACAGTTGTCGGCCGTGACGCGCTGGATCGAGGCCGCGACGGTGTCGCGCGCCGAGCCGCCGCGCTCACAGGCACCGGTCGAGCCGGCACAATGACGCGGGCCTAGGTCGGCTGCCTGATCACACGGCCGTCGCGCGCGATGAGGCGGCCGTCCTTGTAGACTGAGCGGCCCTTTGGCACGGCGACGACGGCCTCCGGCACGTGCTCGGCATCGAGGGTGACGAAGTCGGCCCGCGCGCCGACGCGCAGGCCGTAGTCCGCAAGCCTCAAGGCCTTGGCGCCGGCTTCGGTGACGAGGTCAAAGGCCATCCGCAACTCGTCATCGACATAGAAGCCGGAGCGATAGCCGACCATCATGGCGCGGTTCAACAGATCGCCGTCGCCATAGGGCCACCAGGAATCGCGGATGTTGTCGTTGCCGCTGAACACGGTGACCCCCGCCGCGCGCAGCACCGCCACCGGCGGGAAGGGCCGCGCGCCCGGAGCGTTGGTCATGATGGCGACGCCAGACGCCGCCAGGACGTCGGCAATCTTCTTCAGCGGGTCAGCAGGCAGGTCGCCGAGCGCGTAGGCGTGGCTGACCGCGACGCGACCTTGCATGCCGAGGGCGCGCGTGCGCGCCGCGATCTGCTCCAGCTCGAACAGGCCGAGCATGCCCGGATCGTGCAGATGGATATCGACATCGACGCCGTGCTTGTGGGCTGTGCCGAACACGACGTCGAGGTGCTTTTCGACGTCGCGGTCGAAGCTCGCGGGATCGAGCCCGCCGACGAGGTTGGCGCCGAGCCTGATGGCCTCGTCGAGCAGCTCGCGCGTGCCCGGGCTCTTGAGGATGCCGCTCTGCGGAAAGGCGACGAGCTGGATCTCGATCAGCTCGCGATACTCGTCGCGGACGCGCAGGATCGTTTCCAGCGATGTGAGGCCGACGGAGCCGTCGACCATGACGTGGCTGCGCATCCGTGTCGTGCCGTGGCCGATGCAGAGATCGAGCTGGTTGCGGGCGCGCACGTCCATCGGCGCCGCCGCCGCCATGTTCTGCGCCTGGAACGTGACGCGCTCATGCACGTCGAAGCCGTTGGTGCAGGGCTTGTGCGGCTTCCAGGCATCGCCGTAGAAGCTGGTGTCGAGATGGACGTGGCCCTCGACGAAGCCGGGCACGACCAGCGCGCCGCCGAGATCGATCACCTCGCGCGCCTCAGGGCGCTCGGTCTCAGCGAGAAGCCCGCTGATGCGGCCGCCGTCGACCGTGATCGCATGGCGCGCGCCGCGGTCGAGCCGCGCATTGATGAACAGCTTGTCGACGGCCATGCGCAACATCCTTCCCATCTATCCGCCAGCATCGGAGCCGCCGGAGGGCGGTCCGATGCTGGTGCCGATGAGACCACATTCTTGGCCAGGAGCCGCGACAGCCGCAAGCGTCTTCAGGCGGCGATCGCCTGCGGCAGTCCGGCGAGCCAGTCGCGCGCCAGCGTCACATCCGCCTGCGACAACTGGTGCCCCGCCGGAAGCGTCGTGTGGGTCACGTCGGCACCGGCCTCGGTGAGCTGCGTGCACAGCTTCGCCGAATTGCTGGCGGGTACGATCGGATCGGCGAGCCCCGACAGCATCAGCACCGGCCGGCGCGCGAGCGTGGCGGCCGGAGGATGCGCCAGCGGCACCATGGCGCGGAACAGCACTGCACCGGTCAGCGCTTCCGGCTGCAGCAGCAGCAGCGCGGCGGCGATGTTGGCGCCGTTGGAATAGCCGACCGCGACCGGCGCTCCGATCCCGTAGTGCTGACGCGCCTCGCCGATGAAGGCGCCGAGCTCCAGCGCGCGTCGGCGGACGTCGTCCTCGTCGAACACGCCCTCGGCAAGCCGGCGGAAGAAGCGCGGCATGCCATGCTCGAGCACCTGGCCGCGCGGCGACAGCAGGGCGGCGCCGGGCGACAGCGTGGCGCCGAGCGGCAGCAGATCGTTCTCGTCGCCGCCGGTGCCGTGCAGGAGCAGCAGTGGAGCTGCTCCCGGTGTGCGTCCGGGCTGGAAGCGGTGGGTGAAGGACAATGCCACGGTCATGATGCGGCCTCTTCGAGGTTGGGCAGCGCGCCTTCGATCTGCTTGCGGTGCGATTCGAGGAAAGCGGGCAGCTTCAGGTTTCGTCCGAGCTCGGCGACCGGCTCGTCGACCGCGAAGCCCGGGATATCGGTCGCGATCTCGAACAGCACCCCGCCAGGCTCACGGAAGTAGATCGAGCGAAAGTAGTTGCGGTCCTTCTGCTCGGTCGGATGCAGGCCGTGGCGATCGACCAGCCGCTGCGCCATCACGCCCTGTGCGGCGTCATCGGCGGCGCGGAAGGCGATGTGATGCACCGACCCGGCGCCCTGCGCGCCGCGCAGGAAGCCCTTGGCCTCGTAGATGTCGACCACGCTGCCCTGCGCGTCGCCCGGCGCCTTGAAGCGGATGACCGAGCCTTCGCGGCCTTGCTCTGCAAAGCCGAACACATCGGTCAGCACGGCGGCGGTCTTCTCGGCGGAGTCGAGCAGCAGGGTCACGCCGTGGAAGCCGCGGATCGCGTGCTCGGCCGGAATGTCGCCATTGCTGTAGCCGGGCTCGTTCTCCGCGCCGGGGACGCCGACCAGCGCGAGCGCCATGCCGTCCGGATCGGCGAACGGCAGCACGGATTCACCGAAGCGCTTCTCCAGCGCCTCATAGGCGATGCCCTTCTCGGTCAGGCGCTGCGTCCAGTAGCCAAGGGAGCGCTGCGGAACCCGGAACGCGGTCTGGTGGGTCTCGCCGACGCCGCGGCGGCCCGGCCGCACGCCGGCCCAGGGGAAGAAGGTCAGGATGGTGCCGGGGCGGCCGGTCTCATCGCCGTAGTAGAAATGATAGGTGCCGGGATCGTCGAAATTGACCGTCTTCTTGACGAAGCGCAGCCCGAGGTCGCGGGTGTAGAAGCCGAAATTGCGGATCGGATCGCCGGCAATCGCAGTCACGTGGTGCAGTCCGGGCATGTGGGTCTCCTGTCGATGGGCCGCCGAAAGGGCCGTTGATTTCCTGGGCACAATATTGGCCGGCTTTGATTTGGAGACAATCCGTGCTCTTGTGACGTCTCTGTCTACGATTTGGCGACAATGGCGGGCCTATGGACAAGCTGAGCAGCCTGCGGGCCTTCGTGAAGGTGGTCGAGAGCGGCAGCTTCGCCGAGGCCGGCCGGCAGTTGCGGCTGTCGCGCTCGGCGATCTCGAAATATATCGGCGAGCTTGAGCAGAGCCTCGGCGTGCAGTTGATCGTCCGCACCACCCGCCATGCCAGCCCGACCGAGACCGGCCAGCTCTATTTCGAGCGTGCAGTCTCGATTCTCGCCGAGCTCGACGCCGCCGATCAGGCCGTCAGCCAGTCGCAGGCCGCGCCGCGCGGGCTCTTGCGCGTCAATGCGCCGATGTCGTTCGGCACCATGCGGCTCGGTCCCGTCGTCGCCGATTTCATGGCCCGCTATCCCGAGCTGCAGTTGCAGATCGTGCTGAGCGACGACCTGCTCGATCCGGTCCAGGACGGTTTCGATGTGACCTTGCGGATCGCCGAGCTGGAATCGTCGAGCCTGGTGGCGCGGCGGATCATGCCGGTGGAGCGCGTGATCTGCGCCGCGCCGGCCTATCTCGCGCGGCACGGCACGCCTGGCAGCCCGGAGGAGCTGCGTCGTCACACCTCTCTCACCTACGGTTTCCTGCTGACCGGCAATCAGTGGAAGCTCACCGGCCGCGACGGCGACCACTGGGTCCAGCCGGCGTGGTCGTTGTGCGTCAACAATGCCGAGGTGCTGCGCGACGTCGCCATCAGGGGACAGGGCATTGCGCTGATCCCGCGCTTCATTGCGGCGGACGCGCTCGAGAGCGGCGCGCTGACCGCGATCCTCGCCGATTACGCCGCGCCGCCGCTCGCGCTGTATGCGATCTATCCGCCGACGCGGCACCTCTCGGTGAAGGTGCGGCTGTTCATCGACTTCCTGGTCGAGCGCTTCGGCAAGGAGCGCGACGTGACCAGCCCGTAGGCTGAGACTGAACTGCAAATCGCCTCGAACCTTTAACCTGGCGCTGATAGTGTTCCGAACCGGCAGCAGAGGGAACGATGCATGGGGCGGCTGAGCACGCATATTCTGGATACGGTCAGGGGCAAGCCCGCGGCCGGCGTCGCGATCGATCTCGATGTCCTCGAGCCGGACGGCTCCTGGCGCCGCGTCAAGCAGGTCCGGAGCAATGCCGACGGGCGCACCGACCAGCCGGTGCTGGCGGCCGATGACTTCACCACCGGCACCTACATGCTGACCTTCCATATGGGAGCTTATTTCAAGGCCCATGGCCTCGCCTCTGAAGACCCGCTGTTTCTGGACTTGATCCCGCTCCGCTTTTCCGTCGCCGACGCCGGCGCGCACTATCATGTGCCGCTGCTCGCGACGCCCTGGAGCTACCAGACCTATCGCGGGAGCTGATCCGGATGAGTGCTGACGT
The DNA here is from genome assembly GCF_051167575.1 of Bradyrhizobium sp. HKCCYLS3070. NCBI lineage: Bacteria > Pseudomonadati > Pseudomonadota > Alphaproteobacteria > Hyphomicrobiales > Nitrobacteraceae > Bradyrhizobium > Bradyrhizobium sp. HKCCYLS3070. The sequence goes on along the minus strand of NZ_JBNPTI010000004.1, from coordinate 471,937 downwards.
CTATCCGCGCGACATGGTCGGCTACGGCCGCACGCCGCCGCATCCGCGCTGGCCCGGCGATGCCCGCATCGCGGTGCAGTTCGTGATCAACTACGAGGAGGGCGGCGAGAACAACATCCTGCACGGTGACGCTGCCTCCGAAGCCTTCCTCTCCGAGATCGTGGGCGCCCAGCCGTGGCCGGGCCAGCGCCACATGAACATGGAATCGATCTACGAATTCGGCTCGCGCGCCGGCTTCTGGCGGCTGTGGCGGATGTTCACCGCGCGCAAGCTGCCGGTGACGGTGTTCGCCATCGCGAGCGCGATGGCGCGCAATCCGGATGCTGTTGCTGCGATGAAGGAAGCCGGCTGGGAGATCGCCTCCCACGGCCTGAAATGGATCGACTACCGCGATGTCCCCGAGGTCGACGAGCGCGCCGATATCGAGGAGGCTATCCGGCTCCATACCGAGCTGACGGGCGAGCGGCCGCTCGGCTTCTACCAGGGCCGCACGTCGGAGCGCACGCTCGACATCGTGTTGAACGAGCAGGGCTTCGTCTACAGCGCCGATTCTTATGCGGACGAATTGCCGTACTGGATCGCAGGGCCGCACGGCCCGCAACTGATCGTGCCCTATACGCTCGATGCCAACGACATGCGCTTCGCCACCCCGCAGGGCTTCAATTCCGGCGACCAGTTCTTCGCCTATCTGAAGGACAGTTTTGATACGCTCTACGCGGAGGGCGCGGAGAGCCCGCGCATGATGTCGGTCGGGTTGCACTGCCGGCTGGTCGGCCGCCCCGGGCGCGCGGCCGCGCTGGCGCGCTTCCTCGACTACATCACGGGTCATGACAAGGTCTGGGTCGCGACCCGGCTCGACATCGCGCGGCACTGGATCCGGACGCATCCGCCGGCCGGCGCGTGGCGGCCCTCGCAGATGTCGCGCGTGCTGTTCGTGGAGCGCTATGGCGACATCTTCGAGCACTCCCCGGAGATTGCCGACCGCGCCTATCGCGCCGGCCTGTCCGCATTCGACGACGCCGCGGATGCGCTGCATACGACGCTCATGAACGTCGTCCGCGCCATGAGCCGCGACGAGAAGCTGAAGCTGATCCGCGCCCATCCGGAGCTCGCCGGCCGCGAGGCACTGGCGGGTGAGATGACGAACGACTCGATCGGCGAGCAGGGTCGGCTCGGCTTCATCTCGCTGTCGCGCGCCGAGTTCGAGCGCGTCGCCGACATCAACCGCCGCTATCGCGACAAGTTCGGCATGCCGCTGATCGTCGCTCTGGCGCTGCACGCCGACCGCCCCTCGGTCATCGCCGAGATGGAGCGTCGCATCGGCAACGACCCGGACACCGAGATCGCCAACGCCATCGACCAGATCGGTCACATCACCCGGGCCCGGCTGGCGAAGAAGTTCGATCAGGACTGAGCAAGGATCCGCTCGGCGTCGGCAGCGACATCGAGCAGCAGGCGGTCGCGGCCGCGGGCCGCGATGAGTTGCAGACCGAATGGCAGTCCGTGAACGTTGGCGCCGCAGGGGATCGAGATCGCCGGCACGCCGGCGTGATTGGCGTAAGGCGTGAACACCGCATGCGCGCGCGGGCTCGCCGGCTTGCCGCCGATCTTGGATGGGCCGAGCTGCGTGAATGGCCAGGCGACGCAGGGCACGGTCGGCGCCAGCAGCACGTCGGCCTGCGTGAAGAAGCTTGCGAAGGCCCGCGCGATCTGCGCGCTTGCCTCGAGCGCACGCGCGACGTCGGCGCCGCTCAGGCCGAGCCCGCGCTCGATCTGCTTGGCGATATCTGGATCGAATTGCGCCGGATCACTGTGGAAGGCATCGCCGTAGAGCGCGGCCAGCCCGGCATGCTGGAGCGGCATCACCGCGTCCTCGGCAAGGCCCGCCGGCCAGACGGGATCCTTGTGGACGATCGGCATGCCGCCGGCGCGGAGGCGGTCGACCGCCCGCTGCAGGCCAGCGCTGATGTCGCCATCGACCGCGACGTCCAGCCCGAGCCGCGGCGAGAACGCCACGCGCGGCGGCGTTGCATGATCCGCCGCGGCCACATCGAACGTATCAGGATCGCGCGGATCGGCGCCGGCCATGATCTCGAACGCAAGTCTGGCATCGCCGACATCGACCGCAATCGGCGCAATCACCGAGATGCGCCAGAATGGCTCGGGGAATCCCGGGCCGTAGGGAATGGCGCCGAACGACGGCTTGAAGCCGACCACGCCGACATGGGCCGGCGGCCGGCGGCTCGAGCCGCCGGCATCGGTGCCGATCGCGAGCGGCACGAGCCCAGCCGCCACCGCAACGGCGGGACCGCCCGACGAGCCTCCGGGCGTGAGCTGCCGGTCCTGCGGATGAACGGTCGGTCCGAACAGCCGCGAGGTCGTCACGCCCTTGCAGGCGAACTCGGAAGTTGCGCCGATGCCAATGATCACGGCGCCAGCGCGGCGCAACCGCGCGATCGCGATCGCATCCTCGGGCGCGATGAAATCAGCGAACAGCCGCGAGCCCTGCGTGATGCGCCAGCCCTCGACCCAGATGTTGTCCTTGACCACGATCGGCACGCCGGCGAGCGGCATTGCTTCGCCGGCGGCCACGCGCGCATCGACGGCATCGGCCTCGGCGCTCGTTCGCGCCGGATCTGTGGTGACGACGGCGTTGAGGTCATGGGCCGCCGCGATCCGCGCCAGCGCCTGCTCGGCGATCTCTCTGGCCGTGTTCCGCCGTGCCATGACGGCGCCTGCGATGTCACTCGCGCGCATGGGATCGCTCCATCAGCAGTACGGCTGTGCCTGCGGCCGCCGTCAATCCGAGCGCGACGAAGCTGCCGCCGAGTCCCACGCGGGGAGTCAGCAGCGCGACGAGCAGCGGCGCGGCGACGAGGCCCAGAAACGAGGCGGTGAGCACTGCGCCTGTCGCCTCGGCGACGCGTCCGGGCTTGGCGAGATTGGCGATCTCGGCGATGAACACGCCGTTCCAGCCGCTCGCCGTCAGCCCGAACACGATCGTGAGCAGGATCAGGATCGATCGGCTCAGCAGCGGCCCGCAGAGACCGAGCAGCAGCGCGCAGACGGCCATGCCCACGCCCGCCATCACCAGCACGGCGCGCGCCGAGCGCAGGCGTGTCGCGACCACGCCCCAGCCCAGCCGTCCCATCAGGCCGGCGCCTTGCGCTGACGCCAGCACCCAGCCGGCCTCGACATGGCTCAGCGCGAGCTCTGACGTGCCGAAGCTGACGAAGCAGGTGTTGAGGATGACCTGCATGCCACTGAACGGAATCGAGGCGACGGCGAGCGCGGCCATGCGGCGGTCGGCGCTGATCAGTCGCAATCGATCGAACAGGCCGAGCCGCGGCATGGTTGGCGGCGTCATGGCATAGGCCGGTCTGAGACGCTCGAAGCCGGCGACGGCGATGGCGGCGCAGACGATCACGGCGGCATAGGCGGAGCTCGGCGCCAGCAGCACGGCGATCGGCGGCAGCAGTAGCGAGCCGACGACGGCGCCGATCTGGTTGCCGGTCTGCCGGATCGAAAACACCATCGCGCGCTTTTCGGCCGGCACGAGCCGTCCGAGCAGCGCCGAGCTTGCCGGCGTCTCCGGTCCGACCGCAAGGCCGAGCATCAGCCCGGCCCCGAGCAGCGCCCATCCGCTCTCGAACAGCGCCAGCGACATGCCAGCGCAGACGGCGACCGCGCACAGGGCCGCCACGCGCAGCGAGCCGACGCGCTGGACCAGCGTGCCGCCCCAGAACGAGGAGACGAGGCTGATGGTGAAGGCTGTCGTGGAGAACAGCGACAGTTGCTCGATGCTCAGTCCAGCGCGCGGCGCCACGACGCCCGGCGCGAACAGCGCCAGCGACACCAGGGCCTGCAGCGCGGTCATCGCAGCGACTGCAGGCCACAGCGGCGGCGCTGGCGCTGATGCTTGCTTCGCGGCTATCATGCCGCGACAACCTGATGGCGGAGCACGAAATGGCCGGTGGAATCTCGGTTCATGCGGTTGATGTAGCGAACGGGCGCCCCGCGCGTGGCCTGCGCGTCGCGATCTGGCGCGTGATGCCCGATCGCACGCTGCTCGCGGAGGGACAGCTCGGCGCCGATGGCACTCTGCAGGCGTCGGTCGTCGAGGGCGACGGCGTGACCGCCGGCGAGTATGAGGTGCTGTTTCATGTCGGCGAGTTCTTCGGGACTGGCGCTCAGACGAAATTCCTCACCACAGTGCCGTTTCGCTTCGCGATCGACAAGGTCGAGGAGCACTTTCACCTGCCGCTCAAATTCACTCCCTGGGGCTATTCGATCTTCCGTGGGGCCTGAGGTACAGCTCGCGCCGACGTACGCTGATGGTTGGACGATCCTGCCTGCCAAGGAAACACTCGTCATGCCCGGGCTTGTCCCGGGCATCCACGTCCATCCACGATCGCCGGCCGACGTGGATGGCCGGGACAAGCCCGGCCATGACGGCTTGGAGTTGGACGGGCACGAACTCCCAATTTCAGGAACGGGCACTCAGCCTCAACCCGTCAGCCGCTTCGACAGTCCGGTGGTGCGCTCCATGATCGTCATCAGCGCGATCGTGGCAATGATCAGCACGCTCGACAGCGCGGCGATGGTGACGTCGAGCTTGCCTTCGAGGTCCTGCCACATGCGGATCGGGAGCATGTCGGTGGCGGCGTCGCGCAGGAACAGCGACACCGGCACGTTGTCGAACGATGACATGAAGGCGATGAAGGCACCGGAGATGATGCCGGGGCGGATCAGCGGCAAGACGATGCGGCGGAACGTGTAGAGCCTGGAGGCGCCGAGGATCGCCGAGCTTTCCAGCAGGGTCGGCTCGAGCTGGGCCAGTGCCGCGACGGTGTTGCGGACGACATAGGGCACGCAGACGATGGTGTGGCCGATCACCAGGGTCAGCAGCGACACCGGTAGGCCGATCAGCGAGAAGAACATCAGCGCCGCCAAGCCGAAGGCGAGTGCCGGCAGTACCAGCGGCGACATGAACAACGAGTCCAGGAGCTTCGCCGTGAGCGTCTTCGAGCGCGAGATCGCCAGCGCCGCGGCGACGCCGAGCATGATCGACAGACCCGTCGACCATAGCGCGACGACGACGCTGTTGCGTGCGGCGAACTGCAGCTGCCAGGCGTTCCACAATTCGACGTACCAGCGGGTCGAATAGCCCGGCGGCGGGAATTTCAGCGAGAAGCCGGACGTGAAGGAGACGATCACCACGACCAGCGACGGCGACACGATCAGGATCAGCGCCAGCACGGCAACCACCGTCATCACGATCTGGAAGCTCAGCGCTTCCCAGTTGCGCTGGCGCTGGCTCATCTGGCGTCTCCATAGCCGCGGGCACGCCGCCCGAGGGTCGAGAACAGCGCGACGATGGCGAGCACTGCGAACAGGAAGATGATCGAGATCGCCGCGGCGAACGGCCAGTTCTGCAGGGTCGAGGCTTGCTGGTAGAGATACATCGGCATGAACAGCATCTGCCCGCCGCCGACCAGGGACTGCGTGATGAAGGCGGTGATCGCGGCGGCATAAGTCAGGGTGCAGCCGGCGATGATGCCGGGCATCGACAGCGGCAGCATCACCTTGACGAAGGTGCGCCAGCTACCGGCGCCGAGCGAGGCCGAGGCGTCGGAGAGATTGGGATCGATGCGGCCGATCGCGGTGATCAGTGGCAGCACCATCAGCGGCATCTGTACCTGCGCGAGCGCCGCGACCAGTCCGCCTTGCGTGTAGATCATGCGCAGCGGCGTGCCGATCAGCCCAAGCGATTGCAGCACGGAGTTGATGATGCCCTGCCGGCCCAGGATCACGATCCAGGCGAAGGTGCGGACGACGACGCTGGTGAGTAACGGCAGCAGCACGATCATGATGATCAGGGTCTGCACCCGGCTGCCGGAGCGCTGGTACAGCCAGGCGATGGGATAGCCGAGCACGAGACAGGCGAGCGTCACCTCGGCGCCGAGCAGAAGCGTCGAGCCGAGCACGGCGAGGCTGAAGGGGTCGGTCAGGAATTTGACGTACTGGCCGAGCCCCCACACCGTCGCCGCGGTGTCGTTGTGCAGCGAGAGAAAAAGAAGTTGCGCCAGCGGCAGCACGAAGAAGATCGCGAACACCAGGCCCAAGGGCAGAGCAAGCCCTAGGCTGAAGCTGGTCACGTCTCCAGGTGCGGTCGTGGCGCTCTTCATCGCGTCAGATCTTGATGTCGCGGTTGAACTTCTCGATCCAGGACGCGCGCTGCTCGTTGATCTTCTTCCAATCCTGGAACACGAACTTCTTCTTCAGCTCCGCGGTGTCCTTGGCCAGCACCTTTGCGATCTCGCCGGACATCGCGACCTTGGTGTTGGTCGGCACGATCAGATACGGCGAATTCATCAGGATAGTCTGCACCTCCGGTGACAGCGCCGCCTCGATCAGCTTGAAGGCAAGCTCCTTGTTCGGTGAGTTCTTGACGATGTGGATCGTGGTCTTGAAGGCGATCGCGCCTTCCTTGGGCGCCACGAACTCGACGGGCACGCCGCGCGCTTTCAGGATCTGGATGGCGTTGAAATTGCCGGGCGAGATGTCGATCTGGCCCTGCTGGAACAGGGTCGCCAGCGCGCCGGGATTGGCGGCGACGGCGGCGAGGTTCGGCTTCAGCTCCTCCAGCGCCTTGAAGCCCTCGTCGACATTGGCCTCGGAGCCGCCGCGCATGCGCGCGATCTCGACCAGCCAGCCGGTGCCGAGCGTGGAGTTCAGGTTGGTGATGCCGACCTTGCCCTTGAACTCGGGTTTCCACAGGTCGGCCCAGGAGGTCGGCGGCGTCTTCACGGTCTCCGGATTGTAGGTGAGGCCGACGACCTGGAAGAACGGCGCCGGGCCCATCGCGTCCTGCGCTTCCGGAATCAGGTCCTTGAAGTACGCGCTCTTGTCGGCCGGGAACGGCTCGACGAGATCCTGGCCGATCGCGACCAGCGCCGGACCCGGGTCGTGCAGCATGACGTCGATCGGCGGATTGGCCTTGGCGGCGTTGACCTTGGCGATCTGGTCGACCGACAGCATCGGATCGAGCACGATCGCCGCATCGGCGTTGGCCTTGCGGAAGGCAGGGACGAGCACGGCTTTATGTGCTTCTTCCCAGCTGCCGGTGAAGGTCGCGAACACCAGCGGCCGCGCCTGCGCGAGGCTCAAGCCCGGGAAGGCGTGCATGGCTCCCAGCGTCAAGGCGCTGGTCAGGAGCCGGCGGCGATCAAGCATCATGTTCCACTCCGATGTGTCTGTTGGTCTATTGCGGGAAGACGGTGGCGAGGCCGGGTGCGATCGGTGCGACCCGCACCGGGGCGCCGGCCTCGCGCAGCGGCGTGCCGCCGGTGCGGGCCTGCGAGATCTTGATGCTGGATCCGTCCTTGGCCTTGATCTCGTGGACGACGGTGGCGCCGAGCGGCAACGCCATGCCGATCTCGCCCGCAAAGCCGGTGTCGTCGCTGACGAAGGTGAGGTGCTCGGGACGCAGGCAGACGGTGACCTTGTCTGAGGCACTGACCGGATGCGGTGCGCGCGCGATGATCTCGCCGCCGGCCTCCAGGCCAACCTTGACACTGCCCGCGTCGGTCGCGATCACGGTCCCCTTCATCTTGTTTGCCGTGCCGACGAAGCTGTTCACGAACAGCGTCTGCGGTTGGTCGTAGATCTCGGACGGCGTGCCGAACTGCTCGAGATGACCATGGCTGAGCACGGCGACGCGGTCGGCCATCGACAGCGCCTCCTCCTGGTCGTGCGTCACGATCAAAGTTGTGGTGCCCGCCATGCGCTGCAGCCGCTTGACCTCGATCTGCATGTCGAGCCGCAAATTCTTGTCGAGCGCGGCGAACGGCTCGTCGAGCAGCAGGATCGACGGCTTGATCGCCAGTGCGCGCGCCAGCGCCACGCGCTGCTGCTGTCCGCCGGACAACTGCCGCGGCAGCCGCTCGCCGAACGGGCCGAGCTGCACCATGTCGAGGAGCCGCTGCGCTTCCTTGTTGCGCGTCGCCTTGTCGACGCCGCGCGCGGCGAGGCCGTAGCCGACATTCTCGGTGATCGAGAGATGCGGAAACAGGGCGTAGTTCTGGAACACGATGCCGACGGCGCGGCGGTTGGGCGGCAGCGCGTCGACGACGTCGTTGCCGATGATGACGCGCCCCTCGCTCTGGCCGATGAAGCCGGCGATGATGCGAAGCAGCGTGGTCTTGCCGCAGCCCGAGGGCCCAAGCAGGGCGATGATCTCGCCGCCTTTCACGTCGAGATTGATGTCGGAGACGGCCATCGTGCCGCTGGCGAAGCGGTGCGTGATCCGATCCAGAACGAGCGACTTGGCTTCCGATACGCTGGCCATGGGCTTCCTGCTCTATTCGTTTGAAAAAGCAAGAAGCGTGCCGCCTTTTCAGGCAGTGGCGGCTGCTTGTGTACAAAAGAGGATATGACAGGTACGCCAGTATTAAGATGCCATTCCAGCTGGGAGGCACGGGCGTGCGCCGACGGCGATGCGCTCCCTCTCCCCGCAAGCGGGGAGAGGCAAGGATCGAGCAAGCCCACTAACAGTGTCGTCCAGCTAACCGTCGCGATGCTCCAGCCGTGCGGCCAGCGCCGCGGGCAAGCCCGTCGTCGGTTTCGCGGCCGGGCGGCGGAAGGTGCCGGCGGTGGCTTTGCGCATCTTCAAGGCGAGCAGTGCTTCGGCCTGCTTCACCGCCGCGATCACCTGATCGACCACCGGCACCGGGATACGATGCGCGACGCGGGCCGCGAGGCCGGACAGCGGTGCGCCGGCGAAGATCAGGACGTCGGCCTCGTTCTCCTCGACCGCGCGCAGCGCCAGCTCGACCAGCAGCTCCTCCTTCTCGTGCTGCACGTCGGAGATCTGCCTGAAGCTGCCGTCGAGCATGCGGATGCCGGCGCAGCGCTCCATCAGCCCGTGCATGCGCACGCACTCCTCGTACCAGGGGCCGAGCGCCTGCGCGAAGGTGACGATCGCGAAGCGCCGTCCGGCCATGCAGGCCGTCAGCATCGCGGCCTCCGCAAGCCCGATCACCGGCACGTCGAACAGCTCGCGCGCCGCGAACAGGCCGGGATCGCCGAACGCAGCGATGATCGCAGCGTCGAAGGTGTCGTGACGCTCCGCCAGCATCTCCAGTGCGACGGCGCCGCCGATCTGCGCCTCGGCGCGGGTGGCGATGTAGGGCACGCCGCGCGGCGCGGTGCAGGGGATCAGGGTGGTGCCGGGCGCAGCAGCCTCCCGGCCGACCTGCAGCATCAGGTCGGTGATGTCGGTGCGGATGTTGGGATTGAGCAGCAGGATGTTCATGGCGCCTCGCGAGTGGATATGCGAGCTTGCCCGAGGGATTGCCGCATTGTCCACAACGGTGGCCGTCAGAGCGCGCCCTTGACCACGATGCCTATCAGCGTGGCGAGCAGAGACAGTATTGCACCAAGGCTGAGCAGCCGCCGCAGCTTCAGGAACCAGGCTCGTCGATCGTCGCCGCCGAAGCTGAACTCATCGTAGACCAACGCGGTCAGCAGCGCGGCTTCGAGCAGCACCAACGCGGGCAGCGGCGGCAGCAACAGCGCGACCCAGCCGAGCAGGAACGGCGTCACCCCCCAGCTCATGCGCGGCCAGACTGCCAGCGCCGGCGTCTGCACGGCGACGCCCCAATGGATCGCGCCGAGAAAGCTCACGATGACCGCGCCATAGCCGATCTGCGCGCGCAGCGCGGCCAGCCGGATCGGATCGTCACCTGCAATCACCAATGCGGCGAGGCCCGCGAACGGAATCAGCCCGGCGAGGCCGAGAATGCGCATCGGAGCGGGGACGCCGGACATCATGACGCTAGCCTCCGCGGCTCCTGGCGATCGCAGTGGGCGTCCGGCCGCGGTCGGATCGGCAGCGGTCCGAGCAGTATCTCACCTCGTTCCAGTCGCGTGCCCATTTGCGCCGCCACGCAAACGGGCGGCCGCACGCAGCGCATATCCTGGTCGGCAAGTCGGCCTTGCGCCGCATCTTCGGCATGGCGTCACCACGGGACCCGCATGCCGCGCCGGGGCAGGGCGGCATCTGCCGCCTCCCTGCCGGAACGCGTCGCGGTCCGCTCGTCCGTCACGTTCGCCCTCGCCGATCAGTGCGACGCGCCGGCTCCGGCCGGCACCGTCCACGCTGAACAACGATCGATGGGCGCCGCCGGATCAGTGGCCGGCGGGGCGCTCGTGGTTGCGGCTCAGGCTTTGGTCACGTGGACGGCGGGCGTGGTACCGCCGTTCCACTTGCCCTCGATCGCGCGCTCGATCTGGGCGGCCAACTGCAGCAGCAGGCCGTCGTCGGCCTGCTTGCCGATCGCCTGGATGCCGAGCGGCAGGCCGTGCTCGTTGGTCGCGAGCGGCAGCGAGATCGCCGGAATGCCGCAGAGGTTGGCGAGCGGCGTGAACGCGAAGTTGCGCCAGAGATTCTCGAACCAGTCGAGCACGTCCGGATTGTCGCTGATCGTCAGATATTCGGTGGTGCCGATCTTCGGGGTCGGCAGCGCCGTGATCGGCGTCAGGATGATGTCCCAGTCCTCGAAGAAGGCGCCGAAGGCGCGCGAGGTGGTGTTGAACACCGCCTGCATCGCCGCGCGCTCGGCGAAGCTGGTATCGCGGCCGGCCTCCCAGATCCGGATGTTGATCGGCTCGATCAGCTCGGCCGGCGGCCGCTCGAGCTTGCGCGACGCGAGCAGGTTGTTGATGACGATCGCGAAGTTGGAGATGTAGCAGGTGGTCTGCGCCGCGAATGCGGCGCGATAATCCACGTCGGGCAGCGCGTAGCCGACGTGGTGGCCGAGGCCCTCGAGGAACTTGCCGACACGCGCCAGCTCTGAAGCGATGTGCGGCGTGGCGCGATAGTCGCCCCATTGATACGACAGCGCGATCCTGAGCTTGCCAGGATCGCGCTTGATCAGCTCGACGTAAGGCTCCGGCGTGGTCCAATACGGCATGAACTCGCCGGGCGCGCCGCCGCGGCAATGATCGACGAACGCCGCGGTGTCGCGGACGCTGCGCGACTGGCAGCCCTGGATCGAGACCAGGCCGCTTAGATCCGACAGATGCGGCGCGATCGAGAACACGCCGCGCGAGACCTTCAGCCCGATATTGCCGTTGACGCCCGCGGGAATCCGGATCGAGCCGCCGCCATCGGTGGCATGCGCGATCGGCACCACGCCCGCCGCGACCATCGCGGCACTGCCGGCCGACGAGCCGCAGGTCGTGTAGTCGGTATTCCACGGATTGCGCGTGACATAGACGGCCGGGTTCTCGGCCGAGCTGCAGACGCCGAACTCCGGCGTGGTGGTGCGGCCCATCAGGTTGAGGCCGGCCTTGCGCATCTTCGCCGTCAGGTGCGTGTCGGCGGCGGGGCGGTTGCCGCGCATGAACAGCGAGCCCTGCTCCTGCAGGCGCCCGGCCATGGTCGGCCCGAGATCCTTCATCAGGAACGGCAGGCCGGCGAAGGGGCCTGCGAGATTGGCGCCGGCTTTCGCCGGATCTTCGACGGCGTCGGCGAAGACTTCGACCACGCCGGACAGCGCGGGATCGACTTTTGCGATTGCCTCGGCGGCCTGCCGCGCCAGCTCCGCCGCCGTCAGCTCGCCATTGCGAACGCGCGCCGCCAGCGCCATGCCATCATGCCGGGCCCACTCGTCCCAGCTCATCGCCAACGTCATCTGTCTTCCGATCCTTGCGCGCCGACCATCGATGCTACGCGTCCGAACGGTGCGATGATCAGGCGCTGTTCCACTTCCGGCGCCGCGAACCTTAGTTTGCACGAGAGCCAAGTCAATCAATCGCCCTGCATGCTGCCATACGATCCTATCATGCGGCGCGGCCGACCATCGTCCGCAATGAAGCCGACATACGAGCCGTTCCGGAAAACGGGACTGCGGCCCGCGGCGCCGGACGTTGACGCGCGTCAAGGCCGGCGCATGGCGCGCGTGCTTGATGCGGTCATGGATATCCTGACCTTTGGCGCGGCGGGCGCCGCGCTGCTCGTCACGCCCGGCCCAACCAACACGCTGCTCGCCACTGCCGGTGCGAGCCGTGGCGTGCGCGCATCCGTTCATCTGCTGCTCGCCGAGCTTGCCGGCTATCTGCTCGCGATCGCGACGCTGCGCATCACGCTCGGTCCGCTCGTTGCGACCGCGCCGCTGGTCGGACATGCTCTCCGTGTCGTGGTCGTCCTCTATCTGCTGCACCTCGCGGCCGCGCTCTGGCGCCACGGCAGCAGCAGCGGCGCAAGCGATGCGGCGCCGGTCACCCTGCGCGGCGTGTTCATCACGACGCTGTTCAATCCAAAGGCCATCATCTTCGCTTTCACCTTGCTGCCGCTGGAAGGCGATGCGGCGAGCCTATGGCCGTTCCTGGTCGTGCTCGGGCTCTCGACCGCGACGATCGGGGGAGCCTGGATCGTGCTCGGCGCGACGCTGCGCTGCGGTCTCGGACATGTCGTGCCGGCGTGGCTCGGCTATCGCTGCAGCGCTGCGGCCCTGGCGCTGCTCGCCTGCGTGATCCTGGCGCCCGCCCTTGGCGCGCCGTGAGCGGTTCCGCTTGTTACATTGTTGCTGATCGACAACCGCGCCGGCCACGTGCTATCCGCTCGCCGAACAGGGGGCGCGGTGCGCAGCATTGGCAAACGAGACATCACGAGCCGTCCGCGCATGCTGCGCCGGATCGTGGCCGCCTGCCTGATGGTCGCCTATGTCCTCGCGGGCGCGCTGCACGGCGCTTGTGACATCGACGTCGCCCATCCCTCCGCGGGCAAGCCGGAGATCGCGTCGCTGCTCGACCGAGCGGGCCACACCGATCAGCGCGGCATCGCCGACCATCATTGCCATGGCTGCTTCTCGGTGGCCGTGCCGCAGCCGCAGTTCGCCGCCGTCCCGGCCGAGGTCGCGGCCGCAACCGGCTGGGCCGTTCCCCTGCTCAGTGCAGGCGTCCTCCCCGAGTCCGAGTCTCCGCCGCCAAAACGCCTGAGCTGACGCAACGTGCCGGACGGCCGACGCCGTCCATCCTTGCCCGTCCAGACAGGTTCATCTCATGCCATTCCCCGGGATGGCTGCGCGTGCCATCGGCGCCGCAGCCCTGCTCGCTCTGTCCGTGCACGCCTCCGCGGCGCAGACGCTGACCCTCCGCGCGGCGCTCTCCCGCGCCCTCGCCGCCAATCCACGGCTATCCGCCGCCGACCGCGACATCGGCATCGCCTCCGGCCAGCGGCTGCAGGCCGGCGCGCTGCTCAATCCGGAGCTGTCCTACGAGCAGGACAATTCTTTCGGAACGGGTCAATATCGCGGCACGCGGTCGGCCGAGACGACCTTGCAGATCAGCCAGGCGTTCGAATGGTTCGGCAAGCGCGACGCCCGCATCGCCGCCGGCCAGGCCGGCGTGCGCGTCGCCGAGATCCAGCGCCAGGCGGTGCGGCTGGAGATTTTGTCGGAGACCGCGATCGCCTTCGTGACGGTGCTCGCCACGCAGCGGCGCATCCAGATCCTCGACGATCAGGTCGCAGCGCTCGATCGCCTGACGCCGCTGCTGCGCCGTCGCGTCGAGGCGGGCGCGTCGTCGCCGGCGGAGACCGGCCGCGCCGAGGTCGCCTCGGCGCTGGTGCGCGCCGATCGCGAGCGCGTCAAGGCGACGCTTTCGAGCGCACGCCGCGAGCTCGCCGTGCTGATCGGCGACAGCTCGGCGAAGCTCCCGGCCGCCACCGGCCGGTTCGATGCGACCGGCCAGCCGCCGGCGTTCCAGACCGTGATCGCGGCGATCGATGCCAATCCGCAGCTCGTCCGCTGGACCGCGGTCTACGCGCAGCGCAATGCCGAGCTGCTGCTGGCGCGGCTGAAGCCGTACCCCGACGTCCGCATCGGTGCCGGCTGGCGGCATTTCAACGACACGCAGGACGACGCCGTCAGGCTCAGCGTCTCCGTGCCGATCCCGGTGTTCGACCAGAACCAGGGCAACATCCTCTCGGCGCAGGAAAGCCTCGCCAAGACCGAAGCCGAGCGCAAGGCCAACCGCAACGCCCTGCTGGTGATCGCCGGTCGCGCCTACGACTCGCTGCAGGGCTCGCTGCGGGAATTGTCCGTGCTGCGCGAGATCGCAATTCCGAAGGCGCAGGAGGCCGCCGACGAGATCGCGCAGGGCTACAGCGCCGGCCGCTTCTCGTTGCTCGAGGTGCTGGACGCACAGGCGAGCGTGGCGCAGGCGCGGCTGCGCGAGCAGGAGGCGCTGCAGAACATCCATGTCGCCGTGGCGACGATCGAAGGCCTGGTCGGCCGTCCCTTCACCCTGGCACGGGAGACTGCGCGATGAGACCATCCACCGTCATCCTCATTGTCATCCTGGCGGCCGCCGCCGGCGCCGGCGCATCGCGCCTGCTGGTCGAGGCGGAGCCGCATGCCGAGGCAACCGGCGGCCATGCCGATCATGCCGAGAAGGCACCGAAGGACCATGTCGAGCAGGACGAGCATGGCGCCGACCGCATCCGCATCAGCGACGTGAAGCTCGCCGCGGCCGGCGTCGCGCTCGCCGAAGCCGGCCCTGCGACCTTGTCCGATACGCTGGCGTTCAACGGCGTGCTGCGCGCCAATCAGGAAGCGCTGGTGCAGGTGACGCCGCGCTTTCCGGGCATCGTCCGTGCCATCAAAAAGCGCATCGGCGACACCGTCGCGAAGGACGAACTGCTCGCCGCGATCGAGAGCAATCAGAGCCTGACCTCGTATGATCTCAAGGCGCCGATCGGCGGCACCATCATCGACCGCCAGATCTCGCTCGGCGAATACGCCTCCGAGCAGAAGCCGGCCTTCGTGGTCGCGGATCTCTCCACGATCTGGGTCGACCTGTCGATCTACCGTCAGGATCTCCGGCGCGTCCGGCTCGACGACGAGGTGCTGATCGATCCCGATGACGGACGCGGCGCGATCCGCGGCCACGTGTCCTACATCGCCCCCGTCGGCGCCAGCGAGACGCAGACCGCGCTTGCCCGCGTCGTGCTGGCCAATCCCGACGGCCGGTTGCGCCCGGGCCTGTTCGTCACCGCGCGGCTGGTTCTCGCCAAGCGCAGCGTCGCCGTGGCGGTCCGCGCGAGCGCAATCCAGACCCTGGAGAACAAGACCGTCGTGTTCGTGCGCGAGGAGGGCGACAAGATCGAGGCGCGCCCCGTGGTCACCGGCGAGTCCGACCCGACCTATGTCGAAATCCGCGATGGCCTCGCCGCCGGCGAACACTACGTTGCCGAGAACAGCTTTGTGGTGAAGGCGGAGATGGGCAAGGGGGAGGCCGAGCATGATTGACGCGATCCTCGGATTTGCCGTGCGCCAGCGCTGGCTGGTGCTGATCGCAGCGCTCGCCGCCGCCGGCTTCGGCGCCTGGAATTTCACCCGGCTGCCGATCGACGCCGTGCCCGATATCACCAACGTGCAGGTGCAGATCAACACCAAGGCGCCCGGCTACTCGCCGCTCGAGACCGAACAGCGCATCACCTTCCCGGTCGAGACCGCGATGGGCGGCCTGCCGAAGCTGGACTACACGCGCTCGCTGTCGCGCTATGGGTTGAGCCAGGTCACCGTCGTGTTCCAGGACGGCACCGACATCTATTTCGCGCGCCAGCTCGTCAACGAGCGCATCCAGCAGATCAAGGATCAGCTGCCCCCGGGCGTCGAGGTCGCGATGGGACCGCTCTCGACCGGGCTCGGCGAGATCTTCATGTATGCGGTCGAAGCCAAGCCCGGCGCCAAGACGCCTGATGGCACCGACTACTCGCCGACCGATCTGCGCACCATCCAGGACTGGATCATCCGACCGCAACTGCGCGGCGTGCCGGGCGTGATCGAGGTGAACACGATCGGCGGCTTCGAGCGTCAGTTCCACGTGCTGCCCGATCCCGGCCGCCTGATGGCCTATCGCATCAGTTTCCGTGACGTGATCGCGGTGCTGGCGTCCAACAATGCCAATGTCGGCGCCGGCTATATCGAGCGCAATGGCGAGCAATATCTGGTGCGCGCGCCCGGCCAGGTCGGCAGCGCAGCCGAGCTGAAGGACATCGTGATCGGCGCCCGCGGCGGCACGCCGGTGCGCATCGGAGACGTCGCCGAGGTGACCGAAGGACGCGACCTGCGCACGGGGGCGGCGACGCTCAACGGCGAGGAGACGATCCTGGGCACGGCGATGCTCCTGATCGGCGAGAACAGTCGCGCCGTTGCGCGCCGCGTCGCCGCCCGGCTCGACGACATCGCGAAGTCGCTGCCCGAGGGCGTGGTCACGCGCACGCTCTATGACCGCACCCATCTGGTCGAAGCGACGATCCGCACCGTGGAGAAGAACCTGCTCGAAGGCGCCGCGCTGGTCGTCGTGGTGCTGTTCCTCCTGCTCGGCAACATCCGGGCCGCACTGGTCACAGCCTGCATCATCCCGCTGTCGATGGCGATGACCATCACCGGCATGGTCGAGAGCAGGGTGAGCGCCAACCTGATGAGCCTCGGCGCGATCGATTTCGGCATCATCGTCGACGGCGCCGTCATCATCGTCGAGAACTGCCTGCGGCTGCTCGCCCAGGCGCAGCATCGCAAGGGCGGACTGCTCACGACCGCCGAGCGGTTGCAGACCATCGTCAGCGGCGCGCGCGAGGTGATCGGGCCGAGCCTGTTCGGCACCGGCATCATCGCCGTGGTCTATCTTCCGGTGCTGACGCTGACCGGCGTCGAGGGCAAGATGTTCACGCCGATGGCGCTGACGGTGCTGATGGCGCTCGGTGCCGCCGTGCTGTTCTCGATCACCTTCGTGCCGGCAGCGGTCGCGATCTTCGTCACCGGCAAGGTATCCGAGCAGGAGAACCTCATCATGCGCGGCGCGCGGCGGGTCTACGCGCCGCTGCTGCGCGGCGTGATCGCGCACCGCCTGATGGTCGCAGCCCTGGCCGTGGTGATCGTCGCGGCGAGCGGCTTTGCCGCGACGCGCATGGGCGGCGAGTTCATTCCGAGCCTTGACGAGGGTGACGTCGCGCTCGCGGCCCTGCGCATCCCCGGAACGAGCCTCACCCTCTCGGTCGACCTGCAGAAGGCGCTGGACGCGCGGCTGCGACGCATCCCGGAGGTGAAGGACGTATTCACCCGCATCGGCACGGCCGAGGTCGCGACCGATCCGATGGCGCCGTCGCAGGGTGACGGCTACATCATGCTGAAGCCGCGCCAGGCGTGGCCCGACCCGGCGAAGCCGAAGGCGCAGCTCGTCGCCGAGATCGAGGCGGCGGCCGACGACATCCCCGGCAGCAACTACGAGATCTCGCAGCCGATCCAGTTGCGCTTCAACGAGCTGATCTCCGGCGTGCGCAGCGATGTCGGCATCAAGATCTTTGGCGACGATCTCGATATCCTGCAGGGCGCGGCGCGCCAGGTCGAAGCCGCGATCCGCGGCGTCAATGGCGCGACCGACGTCAAGACCGAGCAGGTCGCGGGGCTGCCGATCCTGACCGTCAGGATCGACCGCCAGGCGCTGTCGCGCTACGGCCTCAGCGTTGCCGAGGTGCAGAGCGTGGTCGAAATCGCGATCGGCGGCAAGGCGGCCGGAAAGCTGTTCGACGGCGACCGCCGCTTCGACATCGTCGTCCGCCTGCCCGAGCGTCTGCGCGGCAATCTCGATGCGATCCGCGCGATCCCGATTCCACTGCCGGCGGGGGAGGAGGCGAATGCCGCGCCGCTGCGCCCCGCCTTCTCCTCGGCCGCGCAGCCGCGCTACGTGCCGCTGTCGTCGGTCGCGGCCGTGGCTTCGGCGCCGGGGCCGAACCAGGTCAGCCGCGAGAACGGCAAGCGGCGGATCGTCGTGTCAGCCAATGTTCGCGCCCGCGACCTCGGCTCGTTCGTGACCGAGGCGCAGGCCGCCGTCGCGGAGAAGGTCAAGCTGCCGCCAGGCTATTGGATCGGCTGGGGCGGACAGTTCGAGCAATTGGTGTCGGCGACCAAGCGTTTCACGATCGTGGTGCCGATCGCTCTCGCGCTGGTGTTCCTGCTGCTGTTCATGAGCATGGGGTCGTTCGCCGATGCCGCGCTGGTGTTCTCCGGCGTGCCGTTGGCGCTGACCGGCGGCATCGCGGCGCTGCTGCTGCGCAGCCTGCCGCTGTCGATCTCGGCCGGCGTCGGCTTCATCGCGCTGTCAGGCGTCGCCGTGCTCAACGGCCTGGTCATCATCGCTTTCATCGAACGGCTACGCCGGGAAGGACGCTCGGTGCGGGCCGCGGTGGAGGAGGGCGCGCTGGCGCGATTGCGGCCGGTGCTGATGACGGCGCTGGTCGCCTCGCTTGGCTTCGTGCCGATGGCGATCGCGACCGGCGCCGGCGCCGAGGTCCAGCGCCCGCTCGCCACCGTCGTCATCGGCGGCATCATCTCGTCGACGATGCTGACGCTGCTGGTGCTGCCGGCGCTCTACGTGCTGTTCAGACGCGAGGCGCGGTCCGCGTCGGCATAAGCGGCATGCAGTTCCCGACTTGATAGCTGCATGCCGCCCGCCCGCGACGGCGTCGGGACCTAGTTGAAGGCCATCGGCGCCGCGCTGGCCATCCAGCCGTCGGAGCGTGCATTGCGGGCGAACCGCTGATATCTCGGCGCACGGGCCTCGCGCGTGACACGAGCCGCTGCGCCGAACATCGTGGAACCGCCGTTCGGGTTCACGATCGCGTAGCCGGCGATCGACCGCGGATGCTCGCGGGTGACGTGACCGCCGGAATTGCCGTCATGCACATACCAGACATTGCCGGCGACCTGCTGCTGCAGGATCATGACGTGGCCGGAGCGGACCGCCGCCATGCCCGGTGCGGGAGCCGCGCGTGGAAAGCGACGCCAGTTGGATGCGAGATTCAACTCGGGAATGACCCGGCCGAACGTGTAGAGCGACGCTTCGCAGCCGCAGAAGGCATGCGGGCATCCCGACGGCCGGCCACCGACAACGCGGCCCTCGCCGGGGATCGAGGCCATGGCGTTCATGAAGGAGTGATGGTGACGGTACGAGTAGTGATGATGATGGTGACGAGGACGGGCCTCGGCTTGAACGGAGAGAGCCAGCAATGCGGCGACGACAATTACAACGCGGTACATTCGGAGGACTCCTGTACACTGTGAAATCCCCCTGCCGCGCGCCAATCAACGTCCAAACATGTCCTCAAAGTGACCGAATCGCCCCCCGAGCCATGCAAATGCGGGACGGCGCTGCCCGCTCGGACTGGTTCCAAATCATTCGAAATGATTGACTCTCTGCGTCGAGGATGACTCACAACAAATGAATGTTCCGCCTTGGGAAGATCAGACTACCTACTAACAGCGCGGCGACCGCGGCTGGCCTTCAGTCGTCCTAATAGCCACAAAGATGCAATCAGGATAAGTAACATCCTCCACGCGTGCCGCGCTCTTGGGCATTCCGTTCCAGACCACGACAGGAGATGGTCATGACCACGTTCCGCGGCAGTTGCCTCTGTGGCCGGGTCGGCTTCGAGGTCG
Organism: Bradyrhizobium sp. HKCCYLS3070; assembly: GCF_051167575.1. Lineage (NCBI taxonomy): Bacteria > Pseudomonadati > Pseudomonadota > Alphaproteobacteria > Hyphomicrobiales > Nitrobacteraceae > Bradyrhizobium > Bradyrhizobium sp. HKCCYLS3070. Next base: position 452,429 of record NZ_JBNPTI010000004.1, on the reverse strand, counting down.
ATGGGCCGTTCGACAACTTCCTCAATTGCCATTGCTCGCGCTGTCGCAAGGCCAGCGGCACGGCGCACTCCTGTGAGGTCATCGTCAAGGCGTCGGCGCTGCGCTGGATGCGGGGCAAGGCGACCGTCACACGGTTCGACCTGCCGCAGGCGCGCAGCTTCGCCACCGCCTTCTGCAGCACTTGCGGCAGCCCGATGCCGCATCTGACGCGCAGCGGCCGCGAGGTGATCATTCCCGCCGGGAGCTTCGACGAGCCGCTCGGCGCCGCTCCCGATCGACACGTGCATTGGGCGTCACGTGCCGACTGGTACGTCGATGGTGATGGGTTGCGCGTCGAGGACTGACGCAATCAGAATGCCGCTCGTCGGGCGACTCATGCCCCTCACGCCGAGATCGGACAAGCCTGTCGAGGCTTCATATCCGCCCGACCGCCGCTGCGTCCGGAATCCGATTTCACGAGCAAGTTCAGGCTGATTTGGGCTGTCCAGTCCCGGCAGGAAAAATATCCTGCTTGGCAATTTCGGAAAATCATGATTGTTTGTCGCTGTCCCGCCTCATCGACGAGGGGCGCTGCGCGGTCGTCACGAAGCGTGGAGGTGGGATGTGATGGGCGGGCCGGTTTGCAGCGTGGTCATTCGCGCGGACGAACAACATCGGCTCGCACGGTCAAGTCGCGTGGTCCTGATACTCCGATGCCAGTATCAAGCCTGCGCTGGCGCCAATGGCGCCGCGTGGGTGACGGTGACCAAAAAGCCCGGCGCACCGGGGAGAACGCGAAGCAGCCGTAGCGCCATCGCGCAGGGAGGGCCGGATCGTCCGGCTGGACCTGTGGTACCTGCCGCCTGCATTTTTTGAGCAGGCGGGCCACGGGCCTCAGTCGAGGTCCGGCCTTCCCTGCACCCTCTCGTTTGAAAAGGGTGAGACCACTGTATCACTCGGACGCCCGGGGCGCCGCGAGGCTACGGACGCACATCCCCATATGCACATCCCATATGCCTCAAAATTGTTGATCACGACGGCGCCAATGGCTCGGTGCCCACCCTCCCCTGGAGGGGGAGGGTCGGTCGCACGCGAAGCGGGCGAGCGGGGTGGGGTGATCTCTCCGCGAGCGCTTGTGCACGTGGAGAGATCACCCCACCCCGCCTCACGTTTCGCTTCGCTCACCGCGAGCCGACCCTCCCCCTCCAGGGGAGGGGGGCACCGAGCTCGTGGCTTAGCTTTGGAGAGCGACTGATGCGGATCCATAGGGCCCGTTTTGAGGTGTCGGCTATGTCTCCGAACACCTTCACGGCAGTTGTCCGGGCCATGCCCTGCACGGCGACGAGGGCGGAGAGGCGATGCAGGAGCCGTCTCCCCTTCGCCATTGACCGCCCCATCGATTGGCCTATCTCTTCAACACCGCAAAGAAACGGAACTGGATCCCCTGATGACCGCACATTTCAGCAGCGTCGATACTGCCATCGATCCCGTCAAGCTCGACCGCCTGGCCGAGGTGGCGGTGAAGGTTGGCCTGCAATTGCAGCCGGGTCAGGATCTGCTGCTGACCGCGCCGTCGGTGGCGCTGCCGCTGGTGCGCAAGGTCGCCGAGCACGCCTACAAGGCCGGCGCCGGGATCGTGACCTCGTTCTTCTCCGACGAGGAGCTGACGCTGGCGCGCTACCGTTTTGGCCGTGACAACAGCTTCGATCGCGCCGCCGACTGGCTCTATCAGGGCATGGCCAAGGCGTTCTCGGAGAACACCGCGCGGCTCGCCATCGTCGGCGACAATCCGATGCTGCTGTCCGGCCAGGATCCGGCCAAGGTGGCGCGCGCCAGCAAGGCCAACTCCAAGGCCTATCAGCCGGCGCTGGAAAAGATCACCAATTTCGAGACCAACTGGAACATCATCGCCTATCCGAGCCCGTCCTGGGCCAAGCTGGTTTTCCCGGACGTGCCGGAGGAGGTCGCGGTGGCGAAGCTCGCGGACGCGATCTTCGCAGCGTCGCGTGTCGACCGCGAGGATGCCGTGTCTGCCTGGGAGCGCCACAACGCGGTGCTGCGCGAGCGCACCGAGTGGCTCAACGGCCAGCGCTTCAGCGCGCTGCATTACGCCGGACCCGGCATGGACCTGACGATCGGTCTCGCCGACGGCCATGAATGGGAGGGCGGCGCCTCGACTGCCAAGAACGGCATCACCTGCAACGCCAACATTCCGACCGAGGAAGTGTTCACGACGCCGCATTGCCGCCGTGTGTCGGGTCACGTCGTCAGTTCCAAGCCGCTGTCCTATCAGGGCACGCTGATCGACAACATCCAGGTCAGATTCGAGGAGGGTCGCATCGTCGAGGCGAGGGCTTCGAAGGGCGAAGAGGTGCTGAACAAAGTGCTCGACACCGACGAGGGCGCGCGCCGGCTCGGCGAAGTCGCGCTGGTGCCGCACTCCTCGCCGATCTCCAAGAGCGGCCTGTTGTTCTACAACACGCTGTTCGACGAGAACGCGGCCTCGCACATCGCGCTCGGCCAGTGCTACTCCAAATGCTTCGTCAACGGTACGTCGCTGTCGCCGCAGCAGATCGCCGCCCAGGGCGGCAACCAGAGCCTGATCCACATCGACTGGATGATCGGCGCGGCCGACACCGACATCGACGGCCTCCATGAAGATGGCCGCCGCGTCCCGGTGTTCCGCAAGGGCGAGTGGGCCTGACGCATGACGGGCCGGCGCCACGCGTGCACCGGCCCGAAGCGAGCCGCGAGCGATGCTCGCGGCGGTGTCGTCGTCGATCGAACCTGCCTACTGCTTGGCGCTGCCGGTGGTGGCCTGCACGTCGATCGTGATCCGCTCCGACATCACCGGCTTGTTGTGGGGGATGTGGCTCCAGTCGCCGAGCACGAGCTGCAAGGTGTGCTTGCCCGGCGTGAGATTGACCGAGGCTTCAGTCTGGCCCTTGCCGAAATGCACGTGGCCGGCATCGACCGGGATCGCCTCGTTGAGTGCGTCGCCCTCGAGCGCGGGCGCGTCGATCAGCAGATGGTGGTGCCCGGTGTTGGGAGCCTCGGTGCCGGACGGCGCGACGCCCATGCCGGACAGGCCGAAGCGGATCAGGACCGGCGAGGAGACGGTGTCGCCGTCCTTCAGGTTGATGAAGTAGGCCTTGGCGTTTTCGGGGGCGGGCGTTTCGCCCGCCATGACGAGACTGCTGGTTGCAAGGGCGGCGGCGGACAGCGTGAGGGCGAGTGCGAGGCTCAGTCGGCGCATCCTGGGAAATCCTTATCTCTGCGAAGGCGGCAAATCTTTAAAGGTGACGGCACGGCGCAGGATGGGCACGGCGACCGGAGGGGCGCCTGTCCGCATCTTGCAGTGCGAGCAAACAGTAGATCAGCAGGTTTGGCGAGGCCGCGAACAAATTGCGGCGTTCGCGTGAAGTTTATAGCGCTTGCGTGTTTGTGATGCGACGGCTGGTCGCGGCGGTTGGTTCAAATCTTAACGACTGCGGAAAGCAGCCATTAGGTGCAATCGGCTACGGTCGCAGGCTCATGCCGGCGTTCGCCCGGTCATTTCAGTCCCATGCATTTGAGGTCCAAGATGTCTCCGTCCTTGATCGAAACCGCCAATCTCACCGTCGACCTGGCGCCCGCTCCGATCGAGCCGTCCTGGATCATCGAGGGCAGTCCGACCGCGACCTCCTGCACCATCGCGCGCAGCAGCGACGGGCTGGGCTCGACCATCGTCTGGCATTGCACCGAGGGCAAGTTCAACTGGTACTACGATTTCGACGAGACCATCCTGATCCTCGAAGGCGCGATCACGCTGGAGAGCGAGGGCATGCCGGCGAAGCGCTACGGGCCGGGCGACGTGATCTTCTTCCGCGACGGCGCGCATGCCAAATGGCATGTCGAGGGCCACGTCAAGAAGCTCGCTTTCTGCCTGAAGACGCAGCCTTACGTGCTCGGCCTCGCGGTGCGGGTCATCAACAAGCTCAAGCGCATGTTCCTGACGCCGGAAGGCCGCCGCGGCACCAGCCTTGCGGGCGCCTAGACGCCGTCGAGGATGATCACGGTCGGGACCTGTGGCAGCAGCTCGCGCGACATCTTCAAGGTGCGCTCGGCGCGGCGGTCGATCTCGAACTGCTGGCCGATCTTGCGCATGAACTCGTCGAGCGGCGTCGCGAAGCGGTGCATCGGCAGCACCACCGAGGCGCGCAGCCGCTTGGTGATCTCAGAGATGCCGTCGAGCGACATCGTGTAGGTGCCGTCGATCGGCACCATCACCACGTCGAGCCGGCCGATCGCGGCGAAATGCGTCTCGTCGAGCTTGACGTGCAGGTGGCCGAGATGGCCGATGCACAGGCCGGCGACTTCGAAGATGAAGATCGAGTTGCCGTCCTTGATCATGTCGATGCCGATGGAATCTCCGAAATAGCGGCGGATGTCGGTGGTGATGTTGCGGATCAGCACGTCGCCGATTCGCTCGAAGATCTGGGCCGGCTTGCCGTCGTCGCCCCAGCCGCGCAGCACATGCGGGATGCGCGGATCGGGGGCCAGCGTGTAGTGCGTCGAATGCGCGCGGTTCATGGTGATCACGTCGGGCAGCCGTCCGACCTGATAGGCGCCGCTGTAGTCGGTCGCGATGCGGATGCCCATCGGCGTGTCGATGAAGTAGGTCGAGTGGCCGGCATAGGTGATCGTCACCTCGTTGCCGGCAGCCGCCGTCCGGCGCAGGCTGACCGGCATCGCGCGCGGTTGGTTGCCGGCCATCGCCAGGCACTCGCTGGTGCGCGGCCCCGATTGCGCCAGAGCGGGCGATGCGAACGCGACCAGGACGGCAAGCAGCGAGACCAGCGAGCGCAGCATGGCAGTTCCCCTTCAACAGCGCGTGTGAGTGTAGCGGGGAATCCGGATCAGAACTATCCTCGGCGCAACGCGCGGCTCGAGAGCGCGGCGCGACGACGTGGAGAGATGGCATGACGGATCGGGTGTTGCAGCCGTTGCGGGAAATCGACGCAGGCGTGCTCCGCATTGCCTATGTCGAGAGCGGGCCGGCCGATGGCCCCGTCGTCATCTTGCTGCACGGCTATCCCTACGATATCCACTCCTATGTCGAGGTCGCGCCGCGTCTCGCCGCGCAGGGCTGCCGCGTCATCGTGCCCTATCTGCGCGGCTATGGACCCACCCGTTTCCGCGACGCATCGACGCCGCGCTCGGGCCAGCAGGCCGCGGTCGGCGCCGATCTGGTCGCGCTGATGGATGCGCTGGCGATCCCGCGCGCCGTGTTCGCCGGCTATGATTGGGGTGGCAGGGCCGCCTGCGTCGGCGCGGCGCTGTGGCCCGAGCGCTGCACGGGCCTGGTCTCCGTGAACGGCTATCTGATCCAGGACATCGCGCGGGCATTGGAGCCGGCGCCGGTGCCGCGCGAGTTCGCGTTCTGGTATCAGTGGTACTTCCAGACCGAGCGCGGCCGCGCCGGGCTCGCCGCCCACCGCGCCGACATCGCACGGCTGCTGTGGCAGCAATGGTCGCCGCACTGGCGCTTCGACGATGCGACCTTCGCGCGCGCGGCGGAGGCGTTCGACAATCCCGATCACGTCGATGTCGTGATCCACAGCTATCGGCATCGCTACGGGCTGGCCGATGGGGATCCGCGCTATCAGGAGCTGGAGAGGCGATTGGCGACCCTGCCCGTCATCACCGTGCCCACGATCACGCTCGATGGCGACGCCGACGGCGTGATCCCGGCAACGGACGGCCAGGCGCATGCTGCGAAGTTCAGCAACCGGATCGGCCATCGCGTGATCGCGCGGGCCGGCCACAATTTGCCGCAGGAAGAGCCGGCGGCGTTCGCCGCCGCCGTGACGGAGCTGCTGCGCTGAACGCTTCAGGTCCGCGCCGGGCTCAGCTTCCAGGCCGCGAGCAACAGGCCCGCGGTCATCAGGCCGCAGACGATGGCGGCCTCGGGCAGCGCGAGCGCCAGCGCCGCGGTCGCCGCCCAGCCGATCGAGGAGAACGCCTCGGCAAAGGTCGCCAGCCGCGACGAGGTCTGGCGGCGGCGAAACTGGCTGCGACGCGCCTGGATCCGGAACCAGAGCTGAATGGCCGTCGAGGAGACGGTCGCGACCAGCACGGCAACGGCCGTGACCACCGCCTGCGCCGGTGCGACCCAACCGAGCGCAAGCACGAGCGGAGCGAAGATCATCGCGATCGTGATCAGCACGACCTCGACCTTGGCGCGCACGATGCGCGTCGCCGGCAGTGGCGCCGTCGCCACCAGCTCGGGCGCGTCCTCGCCGGAGATGGTGAGCCAGGCGAGGCCGCCCGCGAGCTGGCCCGCCGCCATCACGACGACCGGCGTGATCAGGAACACCGCCTGCGAGCTGTCGGAGTAGCTGCGCCACAGCAGCAGCGCCGGAGGCACCAGATAGAGCAATTGCATCAGCGTCTGCGAGATCAGCCAGGGATCGCGCCGCAGCAGCATGAACTCCTTGCGCCGCAGCGACTGCTGCCGCGAGCCGCCCCGAAACGACCTGACGCGTGCGCCGGCGCGGCTGGAGATGCCCTGGGCCGCGGCGCGGATCGCGGTGTCGGCGAAGCGCGGCGAGAACACCATCATGACGACGCCGAGCAACAACAGGCCCGCGGCCAGCAGGATCAGCAGCGCCTGGCCGTCGCCGAGCGCCGCTCGAGCCGGCAGCCAAACAAGACTGTCGGGATCGGGCGCGATGGCGGCCGCGGCATCCGAGGTGAGGATGGCGAAGCGCGACAGCGTGCCATAGGACACGATCGCCGCGATCTGCAGCACGATGACGAAGCCGGCGCCGATCACGGCAGCCAGGATCTGGGCGACCAGCCGCGTTCGCGCCGGACCAATGAGGCGGAACAGGACGATCGTGATGGCAATGGCGACCGCGGCCGCCGACAGGCCGACGGCTGCGACCACGACGAACGCCGCGAGCCAGCGCGTGCCGCCCTCGATCAGCAGCACGTCGACGAAGGGGGTCGCGAGCAGCAGCGCCATGCTGGTCACGGAGAGCGCGATCGCCGCGATCCGGACGGAGAAGATCTCGGCCAGCCGCACCGGCGACGACATGATGAGATCGAGGTCGGCACGGGCGTAGAACACGCGTGTGACGGATTCGATCGCCTGCGACAGCATCAGCGCCCAGGACAGCATGATGGTCGCGGTGATGACGATCAGCGCGGTCTTGTCGAGCGGCAGCTCGAGATCGGCGTAGCGACCGACCACGACCCAGGCCGGCAGATGCATGAGGGCGCCGAACAGCACGAGACCGATGATGGCGGCCCGCGTGCGGCGGCGCCTGCCGGCCGTGATCATGCCGAGCCATTCCCGCCAGGCGAGCCGGAGCTCGTGACGGGCGAACCAGGCGAGCGTCGTCGCCCGCGTCATGCCGCGGACTCGACGTCGACCAGCGCGATGAACAACTCCTCCAGGCTGGTGTCGGTGCGTCCGTTCTGCTGGCGCAGCTCGGCCAGAGTGCCTTCGGCGACGACGCGCCCGGCGGCGATCACGCCGATCCGGTCGGCCATGCGCTCGGCGACTTCGAGAATGTGCGTGGTCATGATCACCGTGCCGCCGCGGCGGACGCGCTCGGCGAGCAGGCCCTTGACGTGCCGCGCCGACACCGCGTCCAGGCCCGTCAGAGGTTCGTCCAGGATGATCAGCCGCGGGTCGTGGATCAGCGCGCCGGCGAGCGCGACCTTCTGGCGCATGCCCTTGGAAAAGCCTTCGCAGCGCTCGTGCAGATGCGGCTCCAGCCCGAGCGAGACCAGAAGTTCGGTTGCCGCGTTACTCGAGGTCGCCGGATCGATGCCCCACAGTCCGGCGACGAACTCGAGATATTCGAGCGGCGTGAGCTTGTCGTAGATCATGGGCTCGTCGGAGACCCAGGCCATCACCTGCTTGGCCGCGATCGGGTCGCGCAGCGCATCGATGCCGAAGATCTCGATCCGCCCGGCATCCGGCCGCAGCAGGCCCGCGACCATGCGCAGCGTCGTCGTCTTGCCGGCGCCGTTCGGGCCGACCAGTGCATAGAATTCACCCGAGCGCACCACGAGGTCGAGCGCATCGACCGCCGGCCGCTCGAAACATTTCGTCAGTCCTCGCACGGCGAGGGCGGGGCTGCCTGGGGTCATGACGGCACTATCGCCTCGTTCGGTTCGCGTCTGCAATGTGGATGCAACTCGTTGCGGCGCGGTGAACGAGCCGCCGCATCGTGTCCTTCGGTGCCGGCCGGTTCCGTCGGCGCACTGGCCGCATTCCTGCCGTCCTCGTCCCGTGAACTCCCGGCCACGTCTCAAGTTGTGGGCACGCGGCAACGATGCGCGATCGTCAATAGTTCACGGAAGCCGTCCCCTCAGGCGACAGCGCCCGGACCTCCGCCATCAGGGGCAAGGCCTGATACCGGGAGATGCCGGTCTCGTCGATCACGAACAACGGCCGCACCTGCCGCGCATCGCTGTCCTGGATCATCGCCATGCGCTGATTGTCGAGCATCAGCCAATGCCCGTCGAGGCGCGCCGCCGCGACGGCGTGATCCTCGTCCCGGACGACATCGTGCAGGATCACGATCCGCAGATCGTCGATGGCAACGCCGGCCATCCGAAGCGCGACGAGCTTGGCGATCGCGTAGTCCTCACAATCGCCGGCACGGCGTTCGAAGGTAGCGAGAGGGGAGGCCCACACGTCCACCTGGCCATATTGAGCGAGATCACTGGCCGGCCGGATGGCCAGATTGACCGCCCGATTGATCTCGCCGAGCCTTGCCCGTCCCGCCCGGAGACGGCCCTGATCGACGATCGCCAGCAGGCTGAGGGCGGCAGGGGAGACGCAGCGCTCGCGGTCGCCATCGCACAGCGCAAGCTGCACGCGCTCGTCTTCGAGCTTGCGCGCGAGCGCCAACCACTTGTCGCGCAACGGGCCTGCTTCCAGGCCGACCCGCGGCAGGCCGAATGGCTCGGCCGTATCCTCGATGGCGGTTGCGAACCCCAATGGCTGCGCGACAGGACCGGCGCCCGCTGGGCCGCCGATCCATATGGCGGCGCTGGCGGCCGCGGCCGCCAGCGATGCGCGCATCAACGCGAGAAAGTTCATGTGACGCCCCGTGCCCGGATCTCGGCCGGCGCGACGCAGCGCCTGACGGAACCGGATGCTTGTTGGGGGTCAGCATGGGTGCGGAGGCTTGGCCTCTGCTTAAAACCGGCAATCCGGCGACCAAATCGCAGGATTTACGCTGAACGTTGTGTTGCTCCGATGCGACAAATCCTAGCGAAAGCTGAACGATGGTCGCGAAGGTCTGGAGGGTTCGCGGTGAAGTTGTGCTTCGACCTCAGCCGCAGCTCCTGCCAAATTGATGCAATTCGTCGATTCTTGTTCTCCTACCCGCAGTCCTCCACTTGAAATCCGTTGTCAGGGGTAAGCCGGTGCGGATGTTGATGTCGGCAAAGGTATTGGATGGCCTATGAATACTTGGAATTACTTTTGTTTTCTGAAGAGAGGTGAATTTTGACTTAGCAAGTCTCAGCCCGGGCTAGCTTTAAAGAGGGCAGAAACTCGACAACATCGTAGCGATCCCGCGGAAGCTGCTGTTTTTGGCCATCTGAAGCACAAGCTGAAGGTGGTTCCGCCAGACACTTGCCAGTGATATGCACGCCTTGAACACTCATTCTTATGTATTCATTAACCATAGTCGGTGGCCCCTTGAATTACGCTGGCAATTCTGACGCCGCGCTTTTCTCCGAAGGCCGGGGCGCCTCTTCGCACGGTCACGTGCGGCTGGAGACGCCGCATGCCCATGCGCCGACCGACGCGATCGTCGTTCCGGACGCGCATTTTCTGTTCAATGCCGATTTCAAGCGGTCTGGTCTCGACCTGATCCTGTCGTCCGACGGACGCGAGATGGTGCTGCCGGACTATTTCAAGGGCGAGAAACGCGCGCCGCTGGCCTCGCCGGACGGCGCGCATCTGACCGGCGACCTCGTCAACGCGCTCTCCGGCGCGGTGCAGGTCAGCCAGGCCGGGGCGGCCGCGAGCGTGAGCAAGGTCATCGGCCATGTGACCAAGCTGCAGGGCACCGCGACGGTCATCCGCAACGGCGTTTCGATCCTCCTTCACAACGGCGACAACGTCGAGAAGGGCGATGTCGTCCAGTCCGGCTCGGATTCGACGCTCGGCATCACCTTCATCGACGGCACCGTGTTCGGCCTGTCGTCCAATGCGCGGATGGTGCTGAATGAAATGGTGTACGACCCCAACGGGTCGAACAATTCCTCGCTGATCAGCCTCGTCGCCGGCACGATCTCGTTCGTGGCCGGCGAGACCGCCAAGCACGGCGACATGAAGGTCGACACGCCCGTGGCGACCATGGGCATTCGCGGCACGGCCGTGCTGGTCGAGATCGACTTCACGGTGCCGGGGCAGGGCAGTCTGCCCGATGCCAAGTTCCAGGTGCTGGTCGAGCCCGATGGCCACACCGGCTCCTACGTCCTGTTCGACAAGACGACGCTGCAGCCGATCGCTGTGGTGAATCAGGCCGGACAGCAGATCCAGATCAGCAACGGAATCGTGAATCAGAGCGCTGTCCCGCTCACGCCGGACATCCAGAAGCTCATCAATGACGTCTTCACGCTGAAGTTCACCGACAACAGCAATCCGAAGTCGACGACCCATTTCACCGACATCGGGGTGCCGCAGACGCTGACGCCGCTGACCTTGCCCAATGGCACCAGCGCGACGCCGATCATCCGCGTGGTCGACGACACCGGCGCGACGACCGGGACTGGCCAGACCGGCGAGCAGCTGTCGCACATCCCGGGTCCGCCGGAAGTCAGGATTCTCGATACCGGCGGCCGGCTGATGACGGCTTTCGGAATTATGGAGCGCGCCGGTCAGACCGGGAACGGCGCCGATCTCGACGCCGTGCTCAGTCGCGTCAATTTCGTCGACGTCAATGGCATCGACCGGCCGACGGTGTCCGTCAGTTTCAGTTCCTACGCCTATAAGAGCGCGCAGCAGGCCGACGTCACGGCCTCGTTGAATGCCCTACAATTGCAGGACGTCCTGGCGACCGCGGTGAAGATCACGGTCACGCCCGATCCGAACAACAAGAATTTCGGCACGGCGACGCTGACCTACAGCGTTCCCGACAAGTATTTCGATTTTTTGGCGGCAGGTGAAACGCTGACGCTGACTTACATCGTCCGCGTCGACAACAACTTTGCGCCGTCCAACGAATTCGCTCTGGTCCCGATCACGATCACCGTGACGGGGACCAACGACAAGCCCGAGATCGTCGCGAGCGTCCAGACCATCGCGTTCGAGGGCGGCACCAGCGTGCCCGGCGGCCCGCTGACATCGGACGATCCGACCTCAGGCACGCTGACCTTCACGGACGTTGATCTCACGGACAGCCATACCGTCTCGGCGAAGCTGACCAGCGCGGTTTTGGAGGGCGGCGGCAGCATTCCGCCGGCCCCGTTCGCGCTGTTCGAACAGGCCCTGACTGCGTCTCTGGCCTCCGACAGCACCGGAAGCGGCACCGGCAAGATCAATTGGAGCTTCGCCAACCTGCCGGTCTATGTCGCGGATTTCATTCCCGCAGGCCAGACGCTGACGCTCACCTACACCGTGACCGTGACGGACTCGCAAGGCGCGACATCGACGCAGACGGTCACGGTGACGATCACCGGCACCGACGATCCGGCGGTGGTCTGGATCGCCACGACGCAGCCTGGCGAGAGCAGCGGGGGGCAGGTTCATCTGTGGAGCGACGGCGCGAACTGGGCAACCGGTCTGGCTCCGACCGCCGATGATGACGTCATCATCATCACCGATCAGCTGCACGGCCTGACGCCGGCCTTTCCGGTGACGGTCGACGACAACGCCTACGCCTACGCCAAATCGGTCACGCTGAATGATTTCGGCGGCGGCGCCGTTCCGGAGCTCGACAATAACGGCACGCTGACGATCAGCGGCGCGCTGACGGCCAAGGCCGACTCGCTCATCTACAACTTCTCGGGTGCGACGATCACCGTCGGCGGCTCCGCGCAGATCCTCGAACAAAGCGAGTTCCACAATGCCGGCACCGTGCTGCTGGCTGGCGGCGGCGTGTTCGGGGCGAACGCCGGCATCTTCAACACCGGAACGATCGAGCTGTCCGGCGGTACGCTGACCGTGCATGGTGACGTTGCGAACGCCGATGAGGACAGCTCCGGCCTCATCCAGGTCGACCTGGGCGCGACGCTGACCCTGGAGGGTGGCAGCATCGATGGCGGCACCATCCTGATCCAGGGAATGCCGATCGTTCAGAATTTTGGCACGCTGGAGAACGACGGGCAAACGCCGCCGCAGGCCAACGGTCTGCTCGTCCTGAAAGGCGGAGCCGACATCAGCAATGGCCAGCTGACCAATTTCGGCGCGGTCGACGTGTCTGGCGCCGGAAATGCCATCTCGAACGAGATCGTCACGAACGTCGGCCTGATCGACATCAAGGCGGGTGGCGCGCTTGCGCTCGCCAACGACACCAGCATCGACAATACCGACGGTACGATCACGGTCGAAGACGCCGGAACGCTGACCCTGTCACAGGCGCGCGTCAGCGGCGGCACGCTGATCAACGAGTCCGGCGGAGCGGTGGCCCTGATCGGCCACGCCGCGCTGATCGGCGGGACGCTCGACAATTTCGACACGATCGCCGTGTCCGGCAGCGGCAATGCGTTCGAGGACGAGACGATCACGAATGCGAACGCCGCCGCGATCACCATTGCGCTGGCTGGTGCTCTCTCTCTGAGCGGCACGAGCATCGCCGGCGGCGCTATCACCAGCGATGGGACGATCTCCGTCGACGGCGACAGCACGATCGACGGCAGCGCCGTCGCTGGCGGAGAGCTGCTGATCGGCGAGACCGGTCCGCTTGCGGAAATGACGGCGATCCTGACCGTTCAGGGCGGCGCGTCGTTGACCGATGTCGACATCACGATCGGCGACGGCTCGACGCTCGAGGTTGCTGCAGACGAGACCGCGACCCTGGCCGGTGTCACCGTCGACAATTCCGGCACAGTCCAGGTGGACGACGGCGCGCTGCTAGTGATCGAGAGCAGCACGATCACCGGCGGCGATCTCGTCAACCACGGCATCGTGCATGTCGAGACCGCGGCGGCGACCACGTTCGACAATGTCACCATCGATAACACGGACGGTCAGATCATCATCGATGAGGATGGTGAGACGCCGGTCCCGTCGACGCTGGTGCTCGACGGGAGCACGACGCTCACCGGCGGCACCTTGAAGATCCAGATCGCGGGCACGCTGGAGATCGCCGGTCACGTGACGCTGAGCGGGGTAGACGTCGAGAATCTCCACGTCTTCACCGTCGATCTCGGCGCCTACCTCGATCTCGCCGACACCAAGGTGAGCGGCGATGGTGAGCTGCATGTCCATGGCACGATCACGGCGAGCGGCACGAGCGGCCTCAGCGGAACGATCTACAACGACGGCACGATCGAGATCACGGCCGGTACGTTCGAGATCACTGGCGATGTCCAAGGCTCCGGCCAGATCAAGGTCGATGCCGACGCCATCCTGAAGATTGACGGCCATATCGAACAGACGATCGACTTCAGCGGCAAGGGAAGCAGTGAGATCGTCATCGACGACGCCAGCTTCTCCGCCAAACTCGCGGGCCTCGGCGTTGACGACAAGATCGACCTGCAGACGATCAAGTGGAGCGCGGCGACGACGGCGACCTACGATTCGGACACGGGCGTGCTTACCGTCGTCGATGGCCAAGGGCACAGCATCGCCCTCACACTTGTCGGCGATTTCAGCGACTTGCATTTCGCCGGTAGCAAAGACGCGAATGGTGGCACTCTGATCACCCTGATCGCTGATGACACTGCGCCGGTGATCACAGATGCCGGCCGGCCGGGTGCGATCACGGAAGCGGCAGCGCAGACGGGCGCGTCCGATCCGCAGAGCGCCAGCGGAAGCATTCATTTCGCCGATGTCGACCTGACCGATCGGCCGACCGCATCGATCGGTACGCAAAGCGTGACCTGGACTGCGTCTGACCAGCAGACCGATCTGTCGAATCAGCTGAACTCGGATCAGATCGCTGCGCTCGAACACGCCCTGCAGCTCAGCCAGGGCGGCAACGCCAACAATGGCAAGATCGACTGGACCTATGCCATTGCGGACGGGAAGCTGGATTTTCTCGGCGCCGGCCAGACCGTTATGGTGACCACCACGGTTCAGGTCGATGATCACCAGGGCCGTATGGTGGCCTCGGACATTGTGATCACCATCACTGGCACCAACGATCTGCCGGTCGTGACGAGCGATGCGCAGGCGGCCGACGTCGCCGAGCGTGCGGCCAAGTCCGGCTCGGATCTGCCCGACACCGCGAGCGGCACCATCACCTTCACGGACGCGGATGTCACCGACACGCATGTCCTGAAGGTGATCGGCGACGTCGCGACCTCGGGCAACGACGGCGGCTTGCCGTCGGACATGACCGTGCTCAAGAGCTGGCTGTCACTCGGTGCGCTCACCGAGTCCGGCAACGGTGCGGGATCGCAGGCCTGGAGCTTCGCTGCCAGCGACAAGGCGTTCGACTATCTCGGAGCCGGCCAGCACGTGACGCTGACCTACACAATCGAGATCGCCGACGGCCACGGCGGCGTTCAGAACGTGCCCGTGACCATCACGGTCAATGGCGCCGAGGACGCGCCCGTCATCACCGGCGAGACCAATCCGACCGTGCAGACCGTCGTCCTGGCCGAGCGGGCGACCGTGCTGGCGAGCACCGCCAAGACCAATGCCGAGGGCATGCCGACCGAGACGTTCGATCGCGTGTCGGAGGGCTCGATCTCCGACAACGGGCGCGGTCACGGCAGCTTCTACAGCGAGGCGCTGCACGCAACCTTCACGGCCAGCGGCAATGCGGGAATCGTGCACGGCTCCTCCCCGGTGTCGGCGGCGCCCTACATGGCCGACGGCGCCGACAAGACCAACTATCTCAGCGTCGGCAGCCACGCGCAGGAGACCATCACCTTCGACAGCGTCAAGAACAGCTTCGGGCTGTATTGGGGCTCGGTCGACAGCTACAACAGCATCTCCTTCTACAACGGCAACAAGCTGGTGGCGTCCTACACGGGCAGCGACGTCGCGCCGCTGCTCGCCAATGGCGGGCAGGCGTCGCTGGCCTCGAACGGCTATGTCGAGTTTCTCGGCCTGTCGCCGTTCAACAAGGTGGTGCTCGCCAGCAGCCAGAATGCGTTCGAGCTCGACAATGTTTCGGCCGGCTTCATCGCCGATCAGCCGGTGAAATTGACGAGCGGCATGTCCGGCACCTTGACGGTGCTCGACAGGGATGTCGGCGACACGCTGACCGCTTCGGTGGTCCAGAACGGCGTGATCAAATACAATGGCTTGCCGAGCCTGCCCTCGAACGCCCATGTCCAGGCGCTGGCCGATGCCCACGCGATCACCTTCGACCGCGCGATATCCGATGGCGGCTCCGAGGTGCTGCACTGGACATATCATCCGGCCGATGTGAACCTGGATTTTCTCAATCCCGGTGACACGCTGACCGTGACCTATCAGGCGGACGTCAGCGACGGCCGAGGCGGAACTGCGACCAAGGCGCTGACCGTCACGTTGGCCGGCAACGGCGCATCGACGATCAACGGCACGGACCAGAACGACAATTTCGTCAATGTCGGCGGCGGCGTGACGATCTTCGGCAAGGACGGCAACGACACCTTCGTCTTCAACCCGCATTTCGGCAGCGCCACGATCGGCGATTTCGATCTCAACAAGGACATCGTCGAGCTCGATCGTTCGCTGTTTGCCAGCGTCGAAGCGGTGGTCGCTGCCGCGCAGTCGGCCAATGGCGGCCACGACACCGTCATCACCGATGCGGTGCATGATACGCTCACGCTCAAGGGGGTGACGTTGGATCAATTCAAGGCGCATCACGACGGTTTCCACCTCGTCTGAGCCCGCACGTCCGTCTGCGATGCGGGCGCCGGCGTTGCCAAGCCGAGCGCTCTTTGGAGACGATCAGACGCCTCGGATCGCCCGCCTCGGCGTGATATCGGATGCTGCATGAAGCGATTGAGAGCAGTTCCTCGATGGTTCGCACGCAAGTTCGGCTTTGCGCGCCTGATGTGCCTGCTGCTGCTGGTCGCCTTCGCGGCGCTGCGCGCTGCCGATCCCGCGCCGATGCAGGAGCTACGCCTCCGCGCCTTCGACAACTTCCAGGCGTTCAGCCCCCGGGTCAAGACGATGCGCCCGGTCACCATCGTCGACATCGATGAGAAGAGTGTCGCCGACCCCAAGCTCGGTCAGTGGCCATGGCCGCGGACGCGGATCGCCGAGATCGTCGACAAACTGACGCAGCTCGGCGCGCTTGTCATCGCCTTCGACGTCGTGTTCGCCGAGCCGGACCGGCTGAATCCCGCGATTGCAGCTGAGACCTTTCCCAGCCTCGACGAAGCGACGCGCGAAAAGCTGAGGGCGCTGCCGTCGAACGATCAGGTGCTCGCCGATTCCCTGCGCCGGTCGCGCGTCGTCCTCGGCGAGACGGCGAGCCGCGACGTGCGGGCCGAACCCGACAAGACGCTGCCGGAGACCGGATTTGCGATGGTAGGGGAGCCCATCCCCTTCATGGAGCCGTTCCCGGGGCTGTTGCGCAACGTGCCGCTGATCGAGCATGCGGCGGCCGGCCGGGGCCTGTTCACGATCGAGCCGGAGCGTGACGGCATCGTCCGCCGGGTGCCCATGGTCATGCGAGCCCAGGACATCAAGATGCTGGCGCTGAGCTTCGAAATGCTGCGGGTCCTGACCGGGTCCGGCACTGTTCTGGTCAAGGCCGATCCAGGCGGTATCACCAGCATCGGGCTGGGCAGCGTTCACATTCCGACTGACGGCAACGGCAAGATCTGGGTCCATTACGCCAATCATGACCCATCCATCTATGTCTCCGCCATCGACGTGCTCGAGGGCCGCGTACCACCGGAGAAGATCGCGAGGAAGCTGATCCTGATCGGGCCATCCGCGATTGGCCTGAATGACATCAAGACAACACCTGTCTATTCGGCGATGCCGGGCGTCGAGGTGCACGCCCAGGTGCTGGAGTCGGTGCTCACCGGGTCGATCCTGGCGCGGCCTTATTGGGGCGTCGTGGTCGAGTTCTTTGGCGCGCTCCTGCTAGGGCTGCTCGTCATCGTCTTCGCTCCGCAGCTCGGCGCCATTACGCTGGTGATCGTGGGAGCGGTGTTCGCGAGCGCGCTGCTTGGCCTGTCTTGGTACTTCTACACCCAGCACCGGCTCCTGATCGACTTCACCTATCCGATGCTGTCGACGACGGCGATCTATCTGACGCTGATCTTCGCCAATTTCGTCCGCGAGCAGAATCAGCGCCGGCAGATGCGCTCGGTGTTCGGGCAATATCTGTCGCCGGTGCTGGTCGAGCAGCTTGCCCAATCGCCGCCGACGCTGGGCGGCGAGGAGCGCGAGATCACGGTGATGTTCTCGGACGTGCGCGGCTTCACCACGATCTCGGAGAGCTACAAGCACGATCCGCAGGGCTTGACGCAGCTGATGAACCGCTTCCTCACGCCGCTGACCAACGCCATCATCGCCCGCAAGGGCTATGTCGACAAATACATGGGCGACGCCATCATGGCGTTCTGGAACGCGCCGCTCGCCGACAAGGATCATCAGATCAATGCCTGCGAGGCGGCGCTCGACATGCTCGAGCGGATCGATCAGGTGAACGGCGAACGCGAGCAGGAGGCCGAGCATGGCGGCCACGTCTACATTCCGCTCAAGGTCGGCATCGGCCTCAACACCGGCATCGGCGTGGTCGGCAACATGGGCTCCGACCTGAAGTTCAACTATTCGGCGCTTGGCGACAGCGTCAACCTCGCGTCGCGCCTGGAGGGCCAGACCAAGGAGTACGGCTTTCCGATCATCGTCGGCTCGGCGACTGCGATGGCCGTGAAGGACCGGCTCGCGATTCTCGAGCTCGACTTCATCATGGTCAAGGGTAAGACCGAACCGGAGGTGATCTACGCCATCGCCGGCCGCGAGGACGTGATGTACTCCGAGCGCTTCCAGTTGCTCCGCAACCTCACCATCGAGATGCTGGCGAGCTATCGCAGCCGCGATTGGGAAGGGGCGCTGGCCGCGATCGAGCGCGGCCGCAAGAGCGACCAGGGACAAGACTTGGCCAAGCTTTATGATCTCTACGACGCACGCATCCGCAACTACCAGGTCAATCCGCCGCCCGAGGATTGGAACGGGGCGTACGCACTGCTGACGAAGTAGCCGGTGCTCCGTTCCCGAGGTCGCATCATGTCGCGGCGGCCTCGTTGGCAAGGTCCGGTGCCCGCGCGATGAGTATGCTCATCATTTGCAGACCACATAAGCCGAATAGGGCGGGCAACGCTTGCTGCGCTCTTCCGTGCCGGGGACGGGGCGGGTGGAGTGCCGTGGCGGGAGGCTTCGCTTGGCACGCGGCAGCTTGCCCGCATCGTGCTTCGATGACGATGGGATGAAGGGGGTTCCAGGCCCATTGGATGATGTCTGGGCGTCCACCGCCGCGAGCTTGCCGATGAATGCGAGCGACAGGATGACGAGCTTGACCGAACGATAGCGCGCTCCAGTCTGCGGGACGGGTACAAGGATAGCGCAATCGAGCAGGCGTCGAGCGCATCGCGTTTGTTGCGAGGTTGCAACAGCGGGATAAGAAGCAACTTGTGTCATGTGGCGCCGATTGCACGAAACTGCGCGTGCTTGTAGCATGTTTCTACTCAAGATAGAAAGTGCTGTAGATGGGGGGCATCGATGCAGTCTTCTGAGGACGGGAGTGCGGCCGGTTTGACGCAAGGCAGGCCGGCACGGGGTGCGATCAAGCGTTTCACTCTACCAGTTGCGGGCAGCCTCATTGCTGCTGTGGCTTGTGTGCTCGGGGCCGGCGCGGTGTCGGCCGCGGATCTCCCGGTCAAGGCGCCGCCTCCGCCGGTCTCGCTGTGGGAGTTCGAGGTCGGCGCCCGCTATTTCTACAGTTCGGGCCGCACCCGCTACACGTTGGGCGATCCTTTCGTCGCTGGCCAAACCAATTCTCTGCTGACCTACAAGAATCTCAACAGCCATGCCGGCGAGGGGTTCGCCAGGGCCGATCACAGTCTGGGTTTCTTCGCCAAGGGCTTTGCGGGCGGTGGCAACATCTTCAGCGGCAGGCTCAACGACGAAGACTTCCCGCCGGCCGTCATTCCGTACTCGAATACGGACAGCAGCGTGAACAGCGGCAGGCTTTGGTACGGCACGATCGACGCCGGCTACAATTTCTGGAGGGGGACGGCGTTCAAGGTCGGCGGCTTCGTCGGCTACAATCATTTCTACGAAACCGTGAACGCATACGGATGTACCCAGGTCGCGACCAATCCGTTTATCTGTGGTCTCGATCCTGTTGCGGGGGGCGTGCTGGTGCTCAGCAAGACCGAGAACTGGGATTCGCTCCGCGTGGGGTTGAACGGTGTCTTCAAGCTCGCCCAGAACTGGAACGTCACCCTCGATGGCGCCGTTCTGCCCTATGTCCGGCTGAGCGGATTCGACAATCACTGGCTGCGGCCCGACATCAATCCGCTTCCGCAATCTGGAAATGGCTGGGGCTACCAGCTCGAGGGCATTGTGTCATACGACGTGACGAGAAATTTCAGCGTCGGCGTCGGTGGCCGCTATTGGTACGCCCGGACGACCAGTGGGACCACCCAATTTCCTGGAGTCCCGGGGTCGCCCACGACCTTCAGCTACGAGCGGTACGGCGGCTTTCTCCAGGCCTCCTACAAGTTTGACTCGGGCGCCTTCGGGAAATGAAATACTGGCTATCGTGCTGAAGAGGAAGCCCGGCAAAACGCCGGGCTTCTTTCTTTGCGAGCGCGACGGCAGCCGGCCCGGTCAGTTATTCCGCCCCGATCGTCGTCAGGTCCTGGAACCAGTGTTGCGCCTGCACGAACTTCTTGACCTTCGGCGATAGCGCGTGCGGGTTGGTGTCGTGCACGACCCAGACCAGCACCGCATCGTCGACCACAGCCGCATGCGCCTGCGCGATCAACTCGTCCTGCTTGGCCGGATCGAACGTCTGCTTGGCTTCAGCAATCAGCGCATCGACCTTGGGATTCTTGTAGCCGCCCCAGTTGACGCCAACGGGCGCGATCTGGTCGGAGGCGAAGAAGCGGACGATCGCGTAGAGCGGGTCCGATGTGACATAGGCGATGTTGTTGGCGGTGATGCCGGCGTTCATCTCGTCGGCGGCGCCCTTGCGCCAATGCGTGTACAGCGTCTCCAACTCGACGACCTTGAAGTCGATGTCGATGCCGATCTCCTTGAAGCTCTGCTGCAGATATTCGTTCATCGGCAGCGACAGCATCTGGCCGGTGCCGCCCTGCGCGATGATGAAGGTCGTCTTCAGCGGCTTGGCTGGCGAATAGCCGGCTTCCTCGACCAGCTTCTTGGCGGTGGCGAGATCGTATTTCAGCTCGAAGCTCGGCTTGCCGAACCACGGGCTCGACGGGTCGACCTGGCCCTTGGCGGGCTTGGCGAGGCCGTTCATCAGCCCGACCACTTCGTCGCGATTGATCGCGAGATTGAGCGCCTTGCGCAGGCGGATGTCGGTCCAGGGCGAGCCCGGCAGCACGCTGAGATGATAGTTCCAGACATGCGGTGTGACGTTGTCGACGAGCTTCATGCCGGCCGCCTTGAGCTGCGGCACGGCGTCCGGCGCCGGCGTCTCGATCAGATCGACCTGGCCGGCGAGCAGCGCGTTGGTGCGGGTCAGCGCTTCCGGCATCGGCACGAGCACGAGCTTGTCCGTCTTCGGCAGCCGGTCCTTGTTCCAATATTCGGAATTCTTGGTGAGCTCCGCGAGCTCGCGCGGCACCAGTCTGGTCAGCTTGAATGGTCCCGTGCCGGAGGGCTGACTGGCGAACTTGTCCCAATCCTTGCCGAGCTTCTCGTACTGCGCCGGGCTCGAAATCAGGAACCACAGCATCTGATAGGGGAAGAAGGAGTCGACCGTCTTGGTGGTGATCTCGATCGTGGAGTCGTCGATCTTGGCGTAGCTCGCGACTGAGGGAAGGCGTGTTTTGACCTGCGCGCTCTGCCGCTTGTCGAACTGCGGTGCCTTATCGTTGAGCACCTTGTCCAGATTCCAGATCACCGCATCGGCATTGAAGTCGCTGCCATCGTGGAACTTGACCCCCTTGCGCAGGGTGAAGCGCCATTTGGTCTTGTCGGCCTCGTCGATCTTCCATTCGGTGGCGAGGCCGGGAATGAGCTTGCCCGGTCTGTCGGCGATGCTCATGTCCCAGGCCACCAGCGGATCATAGATCGTGTAGCCGGTAAACTGATAGGCGCCGGCGCCGCGATCGGGCTGGCCCGTCGTCAGCGGAATGTCCGCCATCGAGATGCCGTAGCGCAGAACCGTTTCGGCCCGCGCCGCGACCGCGGAAAGACTGAGCGCGAGCGCAGTGGCGAGTAATGAGAATCGGATACGCATGAAGATGAAGCTCCGTTGAAACCGGATCAAATTCGACGCGCAAGACCTGCAATCGGGGTGCCAAGCCTCTGACCGGATCGTTCGAGCACAAACGGTTGTGACCTCGCGTCGCAGGCACGAGATCGGGAGCACCGCTGGCATAGGCGTTGCATAATGCTGCCCAGAGTTTAGCCAGCGGATCGGAGACCTTGATCGTGCTTTTGCGTATTGCTACGTCAATGACGACGCGCGTGGCCGTTGCGGCCGCCATGATGACCAGCGCTGCCATCCTCGTGCTGCCGGCGCAGGCGGGCGCGGAAACCGTATTGCGCATCGGCATGACTGCCGCAGACATTCCGCGCACGCTCGGCCAGCCCGATCAGGGCTTCGAGGGCAACCGCTTCACCGGCCTCACGATGTACGACGCGCTGACGATGTGGGACCTGTCGTCGGCGGACAAGCCGAGCGTCGTCATTCCCGGCCTCGCCACCGAGTGGAAGGTCGACGATGCCGACAAGACCAAGTGGACGTTCAAGCTGCGTCCCGGCGTCACCTTCCATGACGGCGCGCCGTTCAATGCCGACGCCGTGGTGTGGAACGTCGAGAAGGTGCTGAAGCAGGACGCGCCGCAGTTCGATCCGAGCCAGGTCGGCGTCACCGCCTCGCGCATGCCGACGCTGGCATCGGCGCGCAAGATCGACGATCTCACCGTCGAACTGACGACGAAGGAGCCGGACAGCTTCCTGCCGATCAACCTCACCAATCTGTTCATGGCGAGCCCGACGAAGTGGCAGAAACTCTATGAGTCCGCGACCGGCGCCGACGACAAGGCGAAGTCGCAAGCCGCCTGGGCCGCCTTCGCCAAGGATGCCTCGGGCACCGGTCCGTGGAAGATGGCGAAGTTCACGCCGCGCGAGCGGCTGGAGCTGGTCAAGAACGATGCCTATTGGGACAAGGCGCGTGTGCCCAAGGCCGACAAGATGATCCTGCTGCCGATGCCCGAGGCGAACGCGCGCACCGCGGCGCTGCTGTCCGGACAGGTCGACTGGGTCGAGGCGCCGGCGCCGGATGCGCTGCCGGAGATCAAGCAGCGCGGCTTCAAGCTCTACGCCAACGAGCAGCCGCATGTCTGGCCCTGGCAGTTCTCGCGCGTCGAAGGCTCGCCGTGGAACGACATCCGCGTTCGCAAGGCTGCCAATCTCTGCATCGATCGCGAGGGCCTGCGCGACGGCCTGCTTGCCGGACTGATGGTGCCGGCGACCGGAACCTTCGAGAAGGGCCATCCCTGGCGCGGCAACGTCACCTTCGAGATCAAGTACGACAAGGCGGCCGCGCAGAAGCTGATGCAGGAGGCCGGCTACGGCCCGAACAAGAAGCTCGAGGTCAAGACGCAGACGTCGGCGTCGGGCTCGGGCCAGATGCAGCCGCTGCCGATGAACGAATATCTGCAGCAGGCACTGGCCGAGTGCTATTTCGACGTCAAGCTCGACGTCATCGAGTGGAACACGCTGTTCACCAACTGGCGTCGCGGCGCCAAGGATCCGTCCGCCAACGGCGCCAACGCCACCAACGTCACCTACGCGGCGATGGACCCCTTCTTTGCGCTGGTGCGCTTCCTGCAGTCCTCGATGGCGCCGCCGGTCTCCAACAACTGGGGTTTCATCAACAACCCGAAGTTCGATGAGCTGGTGAAGAAGGCGCGCCAGACTTTCGATCCGGCCGAGCGCGACAAGGCGCTGGCGGAGCTGCATGCGGCGTCGGTCGATGACGCGGCGTTCCTCTACGTGGCGCACGACGTCGGCCCGCGCGCGATGAGCCCGAAGGTGAAGGGCGTGGTGCAGCCGAAGAGCTGGTTCATCGACTTCTCGCCGATCTCGGTGGAGTAGCCGTTCGCGTGGTGGAGTATTTGTCCACGTTCGCAGGCTGATCTCGCCGCTTGCCCCGCTGCGCTCCCTCCCCCCTTGTGGGGGAGGGGTGGGGAGGGGGGTACTCCGGCGGCAGTTTTTGTGTGGACCCCCACCCCCCACCCCTCCCCGCAAGGGGGAGGGGAGCTTTCTTGGTGCCGCTTGTATCTCGCGACTCTCCGCCGATGAGGAGAGGCTTATGAAGGTGACTCGTGCTCTCTTATGCTGCCAGGCGGATGGTCTATGCGATCCCGATCATCATCGGCGTCGCGCTCGTCTGCTTCATGCTCGTTCACATCACGCCGGGTGATCCGCTCGTTGCGGTGCTGCCGGCCGACGCGTCGCAGGAGCTGGCACAGCAGCTGCGCGTGGCCTATGGCTTCGACAAGCCGCTGCCGGTGCAGTTCGGGCTGTGGTTGTGGCGCGCCGTCAATGGCGATCTCGGCAGCTCGATCGCCACCGGCCGTCCCGTGCTCGCCGAGGTGCTGCGCGCAGTCTCCAACACCGTGACCCTGGCGATCGCAGCCGCCATCATCGGATTCTCGCTCGGCCTGTTCTTCGGCCTCGTCGCCGGCTATTTCCGCGACAGCTGGATCGACAAGGTGGCGACGTCCATTGCGATCGCCGGCGTATCGCTGCCGCACTATTGGCTCGGCATGGTGCTCGTCATCATCTTCTCGGTCGAGCTGAACTGGCTGCCTGCGGTTGGCGCCGGTCCGTCCGGCTCGGGCGCATGGTCGTGGGACTGGGCCCATATCCGCTTCCTGGTCCTGCCCGCGATCACCACCTCGGTGATTCCGATGGGCATCATCACGCGCACCGTGCGCGCGCTGACCGGCGACATCCTCAGCCAGGATTTCGTCGAGGCGCTGCGCGCGAAGGGCCTGCGCGAAACCCAGGTGTTCCGCCACGTGCTGAAGAATGCCGCGCCGACCGCCCTGGCGGTCATGGGCCTGCAGCTCGGCTACATGCTGGGCGGATCGATCCTGATCGAGACTGTGTTCTCGTGGCCCGGCTCGGGTCTGCTGTTGAACTCGGCGATCTTCCAGCGTGACCTGCCGCTCTTGCAGGGCACGATCCTGGTGCTGGCGATGTTCTTCGTCATCCTCAATCTCGTGGTCGACATCGCGCAGGCCGCGATCGATCCGCGCATCAAGCGAGGCTAACGATGAGCGTCAGTACCCCCGGCGCCCTCAACGACGCCTCGCCGCAGGCCGCGCCGATCGCGAACGCACGCGGCTATTGGGCGACCGTCGGTCGCCGGATCGTCCGCGACAAGCTCAGCATGGTCTGCGTCGCGATCCTGCTGCTGATCTTTCTCTCCGCGCTGCTCGCGCCCTATCTGCATCTCGCGGATCCCTATCAGGGCTCGATGATTCGGCGCCTGCGCCACATCGGCACGCCGAACTATCCGCTCGGCACCGACGAGCTGGGACGCGACATGCTGGCGCGGCTGATCTATGGCGGCCGGCTGTCGCTGCTGATCGGCATCTCGCCCGTGATCCTCGCCTTCGGCATCGGCACGATGCTCGGCCTCGTCGCCGGCTATGTCGGCGGCTGGGTCAACACCGCGATCATGCGCACCATCGACGTGTTCTACGCCTTCCCCTCGGTGCTGCTGGCGATCGCGATCTCGGGCGCGCTCGGCGCCGGGATCACCAACTCCATCGTCTCCTTGACCATCGTGTTCGTGCCGCAGATCACCCGCGTCGCCGAGAGCGTCACGACGGGCGTGCGCAATCGCGATTTCGTCGAGGCCGCGCGCGCCTCGGGCGCGAACGCGTTCACGATCATGCGCGCGCACATGCTTGGCAACGTGCTGGGGCCGATCTTCGTCTACGCCACCGGCCTGATCTCGGTATCGATGATCCTCGCGGCCGGTCTTTCGTTCCTTGGTCTCGGCACCAAGCCGCCGGAGCCGGAATGGGGCTTGATGCTGAACACCTTGCGTACGGCGATCTACGTCAGTCCCTGGGTGGCGGCGCTGCCGGGCGTGATGATCTTCGCTGTCTCCATCTGCTTCAACCTGCTCAGCGACGGCCTGCGTAGCGCGATGGACATCCGGAGCTGAGAGGCATGAATGAAGCATCGGAAGTCACCGGACTGCAGCCGATCGAGGACCTCGGCGGCAAGGCGCAGCCGCTGCTGCGGGTCGATGGCCTGACGAAACACTTCCCGGTCCGTGGCGGCCTGTTCGGCGCGCGCAAGACGGTGCGCGCCGTCGACGACGTCTCGTTCGTCATCGGCAAGGGCGAGACGGTCGGCATCGTCGGCGAGTCCGGCTGCGGCAAGTCCACCACGGCGCGGCTCCTGATGCATCTGATGGACCGCGATGCCGGCGAGATCATCTTCGACGGCCGGCAGGTCGGCCACGAGATGTCGTTGCGCGAGCTCAGGCGCGGCATGCAGATGGTGTTCCAGGACTCCTATGCCTCGCTCAATCCGCGGCTGACGATCGAGGAGTCGATTGCATTCGGGCCGAAGGTGCACGGCATGACCGACACTGCGGCGCGTGCGCTGGCGCGCGAGCTGCTCGGCAAGGTCGGCCTGAGGCCCGAAACCTTCGCCAACCGTTATCCGCACGAGATCTCCGGTGGCCAGCGCCAGCGCGTCAACATCGCCCGCGCGCTCGCGCTGTCGCCGCGGCTGGTGATCCTCGACGAGGCGGTGTCGGCACTCGACAAGTCGGTCGAGGCGCAGGTGCTGAACCTGCTGATGGACCTGAAGCGCGAGTTCGGCCTGACGTATCTATTCATCAGCCACGACCTCAACGTCATCAACTACATCTCCGACCGCGTGCTGGTGATGTATCTCGGCGAGGTCGTCGAGCTCGGTCCGGTCGAGGAGGTCTGGGCCAGGCCGGCGCATCCCTATACACGGGCGCTGCTGGCGGCGATGCCGTCCTCCGATCCCGACAGGCGCACGGAGGAGCCGCCGCTGTCTGGGGATCCACCCAACCCGATCGATCCGCCCGCCGGCTGCCGCTTCCACACCCGCTGTCCATTTGCCGAGGCGCCATGCGCGAATGTCGCGCCAAGATTGACGGAGCTGGATACAATGGGCCATCAGGCCGCCTGCCACATGGCGATCCCAGGCTCGGGACACAGCCGGGCGCCGGCCGCCTGACGGGCAGACACCAGCAGTGAGAAGCGGAATGACCAGACCCACGCCCCAGCAAGTCAGTGCCATCGCGGAGGCCTCCGGCCTGCCGGTCGACAAGGAGGTTGCCACCCGCATCGCCGACTCGATCGGACCGGCCTTCGACAACTTCGCCGCGGTTGCCGGTACACTCCCATTCGACCTGGAGCCGGCGAGCTACGTCCTGGCGCAGACGCTGAAGGTGGGCCGATGAGCACCGAACCTGCCTTGATGACCCTGACCGACGTCGCGAAGGCGATTGCGGACAGGAAGCTCTCTTCGGTCGAGGTGACGCGCTCCTGCCTGCATCGCATCGCGCAGTGGCAGCCGAAGCTGAACGCCTTCATGGCGATCGAATCCGAGCCGGCGCTGAAGGCCGCCGCCGAGGCCGATGAAGCGCTCGCCAAGGACGGCCCCAAGGGCCCGCTGCACGGCGTTCCGCTTGCGCACAAGGACATGTATTACGAGGCCGGCCACATCTCGACCTGCGGCTCGCTGATTCGGCGCGACTTCGTCGCAACGACGACCTCGACCGCGCTGCAGCGGCTGAAGGATGCCGGTTCGATCCGGCTCGGCACCCTGCAGATGGCCGAATTCGCCTACGGCCCGACCGGGCACAACGCGCATTACGGTCCGGTGCACAATCCCTGGAAGCTCGGCTACGTCACCGGTGGCTCGTCGTCCGGCTCCGGCTCGGCGGTCGGCGCGCGCCTGACCTTCGCGGCACTCGGCTCCGATACCGGCGGCTCGATCCGCATGCCCGCGAATTTCTGCGGCGTCACCGGCCTGAAGGTGACCTGGGGCCGCGTCAGCCGCGCCGGTGCGATGCCGCTGTCGCAGTCGCTCGACACGGTCGGGCCGCTGGCGCAGACCGCGGAGGATTGTGCGCTGATCCTTGGGCTGATGGCTGGTCCCGATTCCGAGGATCCTACCGCCAGCGCGGCACCCGTGCCGGACTATGTCGCCGCCACCCAGGCCTCGATCAAGGGTCTCAGGATCGGCGTGCCCAAGGCGTTCTATGTCGACGACCTCGATCCTGAGGTGGCGCGCTGTCTCGATGCGACGATCGCGGTGCTGAAGACCGAGGGCGCCGATGTGGTTCAGGTCGAGCTGCCGGATCAGCGCCAGCTCACCGCAGCCTGCCAGCTCGTGCTAGCGGTCGAGGCGGCCGCCTTCCACAAGCGCTGGATGATCGAGCGTCCGCAGGACTATGGCCCGCAGGTGCTGATGCGGCTGCAGAACGCTCTGGCCGTCTCCGGCGTCGCCTATCTCGAAGCGCTGCGTTGGCGCGGTGCGGCGCTGGCGGCGCATGTCGCGGCAACCTCTGGCGTCGATGCCGTGATCGCGCCGGTGTCGCCGCTGGTGACGCCCTCGATCGCCGAGAGCGATGTCGGCGGCGCGCCGGGTGCGGAAGCTGTGATCCAGCGCATCACCCGCTTCACCCGCCCGGTGAACTATCTCGGCCTGCCGTCGCTGGCGATCCCGACCGGCTTCACGTCGACGGGGCTTCCTGTCGGCATGCAACTGATCGGCCGCTCCTTCGATGAGGCTACGATTCTGACCATCGGCGCCGCCTTCCAGCGCGCGACTGATTTCCACGCCAGGGTGCCGACGCTGCCATGAGGGAGACCTGTGCATACCGTCCGACGGTCTCACCCTCCCCTGGAGGGGGAGGGTCGATTGCGCATCTCATGCGCAATCGGGGTGGGGTGACGGTCTCTCCCCTTGGAAGCAAGTCCATGGAGGGGCTGTCACCCCACCCCGTCTCGCATTCCGCTGCGCTTCATGCGAGCCGACCCTCCCCCTCCAGGGGAGGGTCGCAGCTCACTTCGCAATTGGCCACGGTGTTCCTGACGGCAAGGTGAGATAGCCTCCCCATGACCAACCTCGTCGAGATCGACAATCTCACCATCCGCTTCACCGGCGAGCGCACCGTGCATGCGGTGAACGATGTCAGCCTGTCGCTCGGCGATGGCGAGGTGCTCGGCCTGCTCGGCGAGTCCGGCTCGGGCAAGAGCGTGACCATGCGGGCGCTGATGCGGCTGTTGCCGAACAAGCGGACGCAGATCTCCGGCAGTGTCAAGGTGCTGGGCCGCGACGTGCTGGCGATGAACGACGACGAGCTGTCGCAGTTTCGCGGCCGCTCCGTGTCGATGATCTTCCAGGAGCCGGGGCTTGCGCTCGATCCGGTCTACACCATCGGCCGGCAGATCGCCGAGACCGTCATGCGGCACGAGGGCAGGAGTTTTGCGGAAGCGCAGGCGCGGGCGCTGGAGATGCTCGACGTCGTCAGGATTCCCTCGGCGAAGCGTCGCCTGGAGTCCTATCCGCACGAGATGTCCGGCGGCATGCGCCAGCGCGCGATGATCGCGCTGGCGCTGGCGTGCCGGCCGAAAGTGCTGCTGGCCGACGAGCCGACCACCGCACTCGACGCCACCGTCCAGATCCAGATCCTGCTGCTGTTGCGCGAACTGCAGCGCGAGTTCGGCATGTCCGTCATCTTCGTCACCCACGACATCGGCGTCGCGATCGAGATCTGCGACCGCCTCGCCGTGATGTATGCCGGAGAGATCGTGGAGCAGGGCAGCTTGCGCGAAATCGTGCGCCAACCCGTGCACCCCTATGCGCGCGGCCTGCTGGCTTCGACGATCCATGGTGCCAGGCGCGGCGAGCGGCTGCAGACCATTCCGGGCACGCCACCCTCGCTCGACCGGGCGCCGCGGAGCTGCTCGTTCGCACCGCGCTGCGGCCTGGCGCAGCCGCGCTGCTCGGAGGCGATGCCGCCGAACATTGCGCTCGGACCACAGCGGCTGGCGCGCTGCGTCCTGGCCGAGGCGCCGGCAAGTGTGGCGGCAACGTAACGGTTCGCCCGAAACGCGCTCCTCACCGGCCGAAACCGTCCATCGCGTGTCGAAGCGTCGCAACGGCCTCGCTAAGGTGCTGCCACGCGTGGGACCGATCGTCCGCGCTGGATGAGGACACGCCATGCACGTATCGAACGAAGGTATCCTGGTCATTCTGTTCGTTGGCCTGGTTGCAGGCTGGCTGGCCGGCAAGATCGTCCGCGGCACCGGCTTCGGGCTGGTCGGCGACATCGTGATCGGCGTGCTCGGCGCCTTGGTCGCAAGCCTGATCTTCCCGCGGCTTGGCGTCCGGATCGGCACCGGCCTCGTGTCGGAAATCGTCTATTCCGCGCTCGGCGCCATCATTCTCCTGCTGGTGGTGCGGCTGGTGCGGACCGGCGGGCGGCTCTAGGACTTGCGATCCGGCGTGGCTGAACGTTTGCACCGCGCCACGCGACATACCCCAGCACATAGCTAATTTACGCTAAAGTGAGCATCGTTGGACGCTCACCGCGGGAATCAGTATATTTCGCCTTGTTTGCCGCCAGTTTGTGCTTTTGGTCGGCGGCCACGTAGCTCATTTGATCAATTGAAGAGATGGTGGTGATGGCGGCTGCACCTCACGTGAGGCAATCCGAGCTCAGCGATGCCTTGCGCGGTTGCCGTAGCGCCTTCATCGGCGTCGGGGTGATGAGCTGCATCATCAACCTGCTGTATCTCACCGGCTCGATCTTCATGCTCGAGGTCTACGATCGGGTGCTGCCGAGCCGGTCCGTGCCGACGCTGATCGGCCTGATCATCATCGCCGCGGGGCTTTACGCCGCCCAGGGCGCGCTCGACATGATCCGTAGCCGCATTCTCGGGCGGATCGGCACCGCGCTGGACGAGAGCCTGAACGCGCGGGTGTTCGACACCGTGGTGCGGCTGCCGCTGTCCGCCGGCGGCCGCAACGAGGGCCTGCAGCCGCTGCGCGACCTCGATAACATCAGGAGCTTTCTCGGCAGCCAGGGGCCGGGCGCGTTCTTCGATCTGCCGTGGCTGCCGCTGTATCTGGCGATCTGCTTCGCTTTTCACGTGATGCTCGGCGTTACCGCGCTGGCCGGCGCCATCATCCTCGTCGCCCTGACGCTGATCACCGAATTCCTCACCCGCACGCCGGCCAAGGAGGCGATGGGGCTCGCCGCCCGCCGCAACGATCTCGCCACCTCAAGTCGCCGCAACGCCGAGGTCCTGGTCGCGATGGGCATGACCGGGCGCATGCTGTCGCGCTGGAGCGAGACCAACGAAAAATATCTCGCCGGCAACCAGCGCGCCAGCGACGTCGCCGGCGGCCTCGGCGCCATCGCCAAGGTGCTGCGCATGATGCTGCAGTCCGCGGTGCTCGCGGTCGGCGCCTATCTCGTGATCCATCAGGAGGCGACCGCGGGCATCATCATCGCCGGCTCGATCCTGAGCGCGCGGGCGCTGGCGCCCGTCGATCTCGCGATCGCACATTGGAAGAGCTTCGTTGCCGCGCGCCAGAGCTGGCGCCGTCTCAGCCATCTGTTGCAGACGATGCCGCAGCGACCGGCGCCGACCCTGCTGCAGCCGCCGGTCGGCAAGCTCTCGGTCGAGGCCATCTCGATCGTCGCGCCGGGGGACCAGAAGGCGATCGTGCAGGACGTGAGCTTCGCGTTGTCGGCCGGCAATGGCCTCGGCATCATCGGTCCGAGCGCGTCGGGCAAGTCGTCGCTGGTGCGGGCGCTGGTCGGTGTCTGGCGTCCGGTGCGCGGCCATGTCCGGCTCGATGGTGCGGCGCTCGACCAATGGTCGACGGACGAGCTCGGCCGTCACATCGGCTATCTGCCGCAGGATGTCGAATTGTTCGCAGGCTCCGTCGCGCAGAACATCTGCCGTTTCGATCCGCAGGCCTCCGCCGACGGCATCATCGCCGCCGCCAAGGAAGCCGGCGTGCACGACATGATCATCAAGATGCGCGACGGCTATGACACAGAGATCGGCGAGCAGGGTGCCGCGCTGTCGGCAGGCCAGGCGCAGCGCGTGGCGCTGGCGCGCGCGCTCTATGGCAATCCGTTCCTGATCGTGCTCGACGAGCCCAACTCCAATCTCGATACCGAAGGCGACGAGGCGCTGTCACGCGCGGTGCGCTCAGCGCGGGCGCGCGGCGCGATCGTGGTCGTCGTCGCGCACCGGCCGATCGGCATCGAGGCGGTCGACCAGGTGCTGGTCATGAAGGACGGCCGTGCCCAGGCGTTCGGTCCGAAGGAGACGGTGCTGGCGCAGGTGCTGCAGCCGCGTGCGCCGTCGCCGATCAAGATCGTCTCGGAAGCCGGAGTGGCAAAGCCATGAGCAGTCAGGTCGTTGCCGGTCCACTTCCTGGCGGCCGCAAGACGGAGAGCGTGCGCGAGTCGATCCGCCGCCACCTGCTGATCGGCATGGGCGTCGTCGTTGCGGTCGCCGGCGGGCTTGGCGGCTGGGCCGCGACGCAGCAGATTTCCGGCGCGTTGATCGCGCCCGGCCAGATCGTGGTCGAATCCAACGTCAAGAAGGTGCAGCATCCGACCGGCGGCGTGGTCGGCGAGCTTCGGGCGCGCGACGGCGACGTCGTCAAGTCCGGCGACATCGTGGTGCGGCTCGACGACACCGTGACCAAGGCAAGTCTCGCCATCGTCACCAAGAACCTCGATGCGCTGCAGGCGCGCGCCGCCCGGCTGGAGGCCGAGCAGCGCGGCTGGGCCAAGATCCTGTTTCCGCCGCAGTTACTGCAGCGCATCAGCGATCCCGAGGTCAAGAGCCTGACGGCGAGCGAGACCAAGCTGTTCGAGGTCCGTGTCAACGGCCGGATCGGCCAGAAAGCGCAATTGCGCGAGCGTGTCACCCAACTGAACGAGGAGATCGAGGGACTCGCGGCGCAGGTCAGCGCCAAGGACCAGGAGATCGCGCTGGTCCAGAAGGAGCTCGACGGCGTGCGCCAGCTCTATGAGCAGCATCTGGTGCAGCTGTCGCGCCTGACCACCTTGGAGCGCGACGCCGCCCGCCTCAACGGCGAGCGCGCGCAATTCATCGCCGCGCGTGCCCAGGCCAAGGGCAAGATCAGCGAGACCGAGCTGCAGATCATCCAGGTCGACAAGGACATGGTCAGCGAGGTGTCCAAGGATCTGCGCGAGACCACCGACAAGATCGGCGAGTTCGTCGAGCGCAAGGTCACCGCCGAGGACCAGCTTCGCCGCGTCGACATCCGCGCGCCGCAGGACGGCATGGTGCTGCAGTCGAGCGTCCATACCGTCGGCGGCGTCATCACCGCCGGCGACACCATCATGCTGATCGTGCCGCAGAGCGACGATCTCCAGGTCGAGGCCAAGGTCAATCCGCAGGACATCGACAAGCTGCAGGTTGGCCAGAAGACGTTGCTGCGGCTGTCCGCCTTCAACCAGCGCACCACGCCGGAGCTGAACGGCGTCGTCAGCCGCGTCTCGCCCGACGTCACCACCGACCAGCGCACCGGCCAGAGCTATTACACCATCCGCGTCTCGATGCCGCCCGAGGAGATCGCGAGGCTCGGCGACGTCAAGCTGATTCCGGGCATGCCGGTCGAGGCATTCGTGCAGACCGGCGACCGCACTGTCATTTCCTACCTGATGAAGCCGCTGCACGACCAGCTGATGCGTGCGTTCCGGGAGAAGTGAGGGGCCCGGCTGCCGTCCCTGCGGAGACCGCGGGCAGCGCTCCAATCTCGCTGTCATCCCCGCGAACGCGGGGATCCATAACCACAGGGAGCAGTCGTGGCGCGAGATGCTCGTGACGTCTCGCGTCGCGCCCCATTTCTGCTGCGGAGTTTGGGTCCCGGGTCGGCGCCCGCCGACGCTGCGCGTCATCGGGCTTGCCCGGGACGACAGCGGTTTATTCGTCGAGTTTCTTGAGTAACAGCTCCAGCGCGCTCTTCGCGAACAGCTGCATGTTGGCAAAACGGTCGCTGTGGCCGCTCTCCA
This sequence comes from Bradyrhizobium sp. HKCCYLS3070, assembly GCF_051167575.1. Lineage (NCBI taxonomy): Bacteria > Pseudomonadati > Pseudomonadota > Alphaproteobacteria > Hyphomicrobiales > Nitrobacteraceae > Bradyrhizobium > Bradyrhizobium sp. HKCCYLS3070. The sequence goes on along the minus strand of NZ_JBNPTI010000004.1, from coordinate 419,025 downwards.
GAGTGACGACTGCGGTCGCGGGCCCCGCAACAGCGAAGCACGCATGTCCCGCCGCGTCGCCATAGCGATTGCCGGCAGGACCCGCGGCACCGGTCTCCGACACTCCCCAATCAGTCGCAAAGCGCGTCCTGATCTGCCGCGCCAGCAGCTCCGCATAAGGCTCCGACGCCGAGCGGATGCCCTTCATCGCCTCGTCCGGAATGTCCATCAGCACGCGGCGGGCGTCGCGCGTATAGACCACGGCGCCGCCGAGGAAATAGGCGGATGCGCCGGGCACCGCGAGCAGCGCCGCCGCGATCAGGCCGCCGGCGGAGGATTCCGCAACGGCAATGGTCTGCTTTTTGGCGATCAGCCGCGCCGCGACCTTCTCGGCGACAGCGATGAGGTGCTGCATGGCGGTCATCCTTCGGCAGCGTCGACACCCGCCGCTGCCGGCTGCTGTTCATTCCCCACCATCATGCGCCGAAAGCGCGCGCCAAGGAAGGCGCTGCCCCTCGCAGCGATCACGCAATGATCGGCTCGCGCGCCGCGACGGCCTGGCGGCCGCCGCGATAGACGGTCATCGCTGCGATGATACCGAGCACGGCGGCGCACATCAGCCAGTAGCCGGGCGAGGCCTTGTCGCCGGTCTTGTTGATGAGCCAGGTCGATACCGCCGGCGTCGCGGTGCCGAACAGCCCAGCCGCCAGCGCAAAGGCGATCGAGAAGCAGGTGGTGCGGACATGCGCAGGCACGATCTCGACCAGGCAGCCCAGCATGGTGCCGCTATAGACGCCGAAATAGAAGGAGAACAGCATTTCGACCGCGAGCAGCTTGCCGAAGCTCGGCGCCGCCGCGAGCCAGTGCAAGGCGGGATAGGCGGTCAGCAACGCCAGAGCCGCGATGGTCACCAGCACCGGCTTGCGTCCGATCCGATCCGACACCGCGCCGCCGACCGGATTCCATAAGAAGTTGGTCACGGCGACCAGCAAAGTGACGAGCAGTGAATCCGCCGCCGACAGCTTCAGTTCCTTGCCGAAACCGGGACCGTAGACGGTGATGAAGTAGAACATCGTCGTGGTCAGCACCGCGATCATCATGCCGAGGATCACGATGCGCCAGTTCTCCAGCGCCGAGGCGAATACTTCGCGCGCGGTCGGGTGCTTCTTCATCGCGAGGAAGGCCGGCGTCTCCTCCAGCGTGCGGCGCAGGAAAAAGATCAGCGGAATGATCAGGCAGCCGATGAAGAAGGGAATGCGCCAGCCCCAGGCGGCCACCATGTCCGCCGGCATGGCCTGGTTGAGCACGTAGCCGATGACCGACGCGACGAAGATCGCGACCTGCTGGCTGGACGACTGGAACGAGGTGTAGAGGCCGCGATTGCCGGGCGTGGAGATCTCGGACAGATAGACCGACACGCCGCCGAGCTCGACACCGGCCGAGAAGCCCTGCAACAGCCGCCCGAGCAGCACGATGATCGGGGCCGCGATGCCGATCGTCGCATAGGTCGGGCAGAATGCGATGACGATCGTGCCGATCGCCATGATGCCGAGCGTCACGATCAGGCCCTGGCGCCGGCCGATCTTGTCGACATAGGCGCCGAGCACGATGGCGCCGACCGGTCGCATCAGGGCGCCGAGCCAGAACACGCCATAGGCATTGAGCAGAGATGCAGTCTCGTTCTCCGATGGGAAGAACGCCTTGGCGATGATCGGGGCGTAGAAGCCGAACAGGAAGAAGTCGAACTGCTCGAGGAAATTGCCGCTGGTGGCGCGCAGGATCGCGCCGATGCGCGAATGGATCGTAGCCGGCTGCGGGATTGACGTTGAGGACACGCGGGGAAACTCCTACCGTCGAGAGGCTCGTGCGGAGGATTTCTACGCCGGCCGAGGGGAAAGGTGCGACAATCTGCCACGCCAAGCCCTGGCGGCCAATAGCTTTGCGCTCAAGGCGCCCTAGGCCTGAACAGAATTGCCGGCGGCCGACTTCTGCTGCATTGCACCCTTCAGCCATTGCCGGAACGCCTTCAGCTTCGGCGGATCGGTCCGGCCCTCCGGCGTCACCAGATAGAACCCGGCATCGCTCGGCAGCGTCATCTTGAACGGCACCACCAGCCGGCCCTTGGCGATGTCGTCCTGGACGTAGGCCGTACGCCCGATCGCGACGCCGAGCCCGTCGATCGCGGCCTGAACGGTCATCAGCGACAGGTCGAAGCTCAGCCGACCCTGCCTCGACATCTCCACCGGCAGACCCGCCGCGGTCAGCCATAGCCGCCAGTCGTCGTCATAGCCGCCGCTGACCTGCAGCAGCGTGTGATGTGCGAGGTCCTCCGGACAGCGTAGTGGCTTGTCGCCCTGCAGCAGCGCCGGGCTGCACACCGGAAACAGCTCGTCGGCCATCAGCCACTCCGCCCGCACGCCCGGCCAATGGCCACGGCCATAGCGGATCGCGGCGTCGACGTCGTCCTTGCGAAAATCGACCAGGCCGGTCGACGTCGTGATCCGCACGTCGATGCCGGGATGGGCCTCCTGAAAGGCCGTCAGCCGCGGCAGCAGCCATTTGGCGGCCAGCGAGGCGATGGTGGAAACCGTCAGCACCTTGGCGTTGTCCTTGCGGACCAGCCGTTCCGTTGCCAGCCGGAGATCGTCGAACGCGGCGCGCACCAGCGGGAGATAGTCGCGGGCCTGCGGCGTCAGCGCCAGGCTACGGTTCTGGCGGACGAAGAGGCGCAGCCCGAGCTCGTCCTCCAAGCGCTTGATCTGATGGCTGATTGCGGTCTGCGTCACGTTCAGCTCGGAGGCCGCGCGGGTGAAGCTCAGATGCCGCGCCGCAGCCTCGAACGCCCGCAATCCATTCAGCGACGGCAGTCGGGCCATTCACGGCCTCCCCGGTTCATGACGTTATTTCATCCGAAACGGTAGTAAATGTCGTTTGTGGATGAAGCGCAAGCGCTCGATATTGCAGCCTCAAGGAATTTTCAGGAGGCCTTCATGTCCATCTACGTCTCCTCGTCAATGACGAAACATCATGGCCCGGGGTTCTGGTCCGGCGTCGTGGAGCTGCTCGCCGCCTGGCGCTTCCGCTACCGCACGCGGCACGAGCTGGCGCAATGGTCGGAGCGCGACCTGCACGACCTCGGTCTGTCCCGCAGCGATATCGCCGCCGAGATCGACAAGCCGTTCTGGCGGGGTTGATCCCCCTTACTCATCCCGCCGCGCCGGTGCCGCTCCGCAAAGGAGGGCGCCGGCAAGCTTCCCGGTTGGAGCCGCGCATGCCGACGCCCGCCATTGCCGATCTCGCTGCCGGCTCCAACATCATTCACACGCGGCGTGGCGAGGAGGTGCGCCTGCGCTTCGTCACATCTGACGACGCCGAGGCGCTGCAGAGCTATGTCCGGTCCTTGAGCCAACGCTCGCGCCACAAGCGTTTCCTCGGCGCACTCAACGAGCTGCCAAAGGCGGTGCTCGAGGATTTCGTCGCGCTCGGCCGCAACGACCGCTACAGCCTGATCGCGACGATGGACCATGAAGGTGTCGAAGCCATCGTGGCCGAGGCGCGCTACGCATTCGATCGCGGCGTCGGTCGTGTCGAGTTTGGCCTGTCGGTCCATGACCGCTGGCAAGGCCACGGCATCGGCCCGGCGCTCATCGCGAATCTGGAAGGACGCGCGCTCGCGTTGGGTGGCGTGACCCTCTCGGGCGATGCGCTGCGTACCAACGACGTAATGATTGCATTGGCCCGCAAGGCCGGTTTCACGATCAAGCCGCATGCGGACGATTGGACCCTGGTGCGGTTCGAGAAGGGTCTAAGCGGAGTGGTGACTCATTCAGTGGGGCCAGATTTGCGCGTGGTCGGTCGCGCGCCGCAAGTCGCCACGTCCGAGATCAAATGACGTCATGCCTGCGAAGGCGGGGCATCCCGTACGCCGCGGCCTCACCGTGTCACCAGCTGTCAGTTGCGTGTACTGGATCGCCCGGTCGAGCCGGGCGATCACAGTTGCTATGAGGCGACCACCGATCCGCGTCATTGCGAGCGCAAGCGAAGCAATCCAGAGTCCTTGCTCCGCCCTGGATTCTTCGCTTCGCTCGCAATGACGGTGATCGTGGTGCGTCTTTGCCCACGTCATACGGAACATCAACTTCTCAAAACGTCTCCACCCACGGCCGCAGCTCCATCTCCCAGCTCCAGGCACTCCGTGGCTGCTGCAGCACGCTCCAATAACTTGCGGCGATGGCATCCGGATCGAGCATCGAATTCGGGCGCTCCGCGGCTTCCTGACGCTCTGCGCTCTTGATCGCGCCGTCGATGACGAAATGCGCGACGTGGATGCCCTGCGGCGACAGTTCGCGCGCCATGCTCTGGGCGAGGCCGCGCAGCGCGAACTTGCCCATCGCGAACGGCGCCGACTGGGCGTAGCCCTTCACGCTGGCGGAGGCGCCGGTGAACAGGATGGCGCCGTGCTTGTTCGGCAGCATGCGCTGTGCCGCCTGCTGCGCCACCAGGAAGCCGCCGAAGGCGCTGACGGCAATCGACTGCTGCACGTCGGCCGGCACGAGATCGGTGAGCGCTCCGCGCGCCCGCGCGCTGGCATTGTAGACCACGAGATCAGGCGCGCCGATCTCGCGCTCGACGATGCCGAACAGCCGCTCGACCTCCTCCGGATTGGTCGCATCGCAGGGGTAGGCGCGGGCGCCGGTTTCGTTGCAGAGCGCGCCGAGCTTCTCGATCTTGCGGGCGGCAAGCGCCACGCGGATCTTCTCGCGCGCGAACAGCCTCGCCAGCGAGGCCGAGAGCCCCTCGCCGGCACCGACGATGAGGGCGATCTTGTAGGCAGGGATGTCCATGGGCATGTCCTTGGGCCAAAGCGTCCGCAGACATCAAGCTAGTGCACCGGCGGCCGACTTCCTACGGCTCGTCCCCACATTTTTGCCGCGCGTCCTCAGGTGGGACGCGGCTGCAATCCAGCGAGGCAGCCGATCTCCTCCAGCACGACATCGAGCCGGCTGCGATCGTGCAGGAAAGCGTATTTGCCGCGGAGCATCGCCAGCGAGCGCGCGTGATATTTCTGCGGCTTCTGCATCCATGTGAAGTCGCCGAACTGGACGCGGAAGACGCTGCGGTTCTCGGCCAGCGCCTGCTCGTTGGCGAGCGTCCATGGCATGAACAGCGCGCCGACCTGGCGGGTCAGGATCGGCATCAAGGTCAGTGATAGTTCCGGCCACAGCTCGAACTCACCTTCGGCGCGCGGCCATAGCATGCGGTGGATCCAGGCCAGCACATGCGGCGCGCGGCCTTCGATCAGGGCGCCGGCCGTCGGATCGGTCCACAGCTCGTAGAGCTGGCCCCACAGTCCGAAATCGCCGTAGGCCGGACGGTGGCCGAACAGATATGGCCTGACCGAGAGATGCCGTTCGAGCAGGTCGAGCATTTCGGCAAAGCCCTGCTCGATCTGCGGCGCGTTGATCTCGTTGGAGCCGACATACCACAGCCGCTCGACCATGCGCGCGCGGATCTTCTCGGCCAGCTCGCCCAACTCGGCCTCGTCCGCCCTGGGGGTGCGGATGCGGGCGATGCGTCCGGCCGAGGCGCGCTGGTCGAGATCGCGCGCCCAGCGATAATGGAACATCCACTTGTTGCCCCACTCGTCCCCGAACTCCTCGATCAAGGCCGAGATGAAGCTCGTCAGCGCGTCGCCGGGATGAATCGTGGGTTGCGGAAAGTCGAGCTCCAGTGCGTCGATGATCGGCGTCGAGTCCTGCATCGGCACCTCGTCGGGGGCGACCACCAGCGGAATGATCGGCAGCTTGGCGTGCCGCGCGAACTCCGCCTCGCTTTCCGCATTGCGCAATATCCAGTGATGCGGGATGCCCTTGTAACGCAGATACGATCGCACCTTGACCGAATAGGGCGACATCTCCGCCCCGAAGATGCGATAAACCTCCGTCGGCTGATTGGTCATGGATCTGCTCCCGGTTCGGCGCACGCCGCTGCCTGTTGTGTATCCGATCAGGCGCAACCTGTCGAAGAGTCCATCAGAGACTTGCGGAAACGAACGAGGGCTTAACGATCATGCATCAGTTCCTGAGGCGCGATGACGTGATGACCGGCGGCGCAAGGCCGGAGCTGCTGGCGCCCGATACCACCGGGCTGAACTTCTATCGCGCCGACCCCGCGCTCGCCGATCTCCTGCGCATCCATCTGCCCGAAGCGCTGTTTCGGCACCTCGTGCCGCATCTCGACCGTCTCGGCGAGCTCGCCGGCTCCTATCTCGACGAATGCGCCCGCTTGGCTGACCGCCATGGCCCTGTGCTGCACCAGCGCGACCGCTTCGGCCGCGACGTGCAGTGGGTCGAGTACCATCCGGCCTATCGCGAGCTCGAGCGCGCCGCCTTTGGCGAGTTCGGCATTCACGCGATGTCGATCCGGAAGGGCATTCTCGGCTGGCCGACCAAGTATCCGGTCACGGCCAAGCACGCCTTCACCTTCCTGTTCAACCAGGCGGAGTTCGGGCTGGGCTGTCCGATCAACGTCACCGACGGATGCGCCAAGCTGCTGGCGAGCTTCGGCAGCGACGGGCTCAAGGCCAAGTACCTCGATGGCCTGACGCAGACCGACATGAGAAAGCTGACCCAGGGCGGCCAGTTCATGACCGAGAAGGAGGGCGGCTCCGATGTCGGCACGTTGACGACGGTCGCCGTCCCGGAGGGCGACCATTGGCGCCTGCATGGCGAGAAATGGTTCTGCTCCAATGCCGATGCGAAAGTCGTGATGCTGTTGGCGCGGCCGCAAGGTGCCGAAGCGGGAACGCGCGGCGTCGGCCTGTTCCTGATGCCGCGCTTCCTCGATGACGGCAGCCAGAACCACTATCGGATCGTGCGCCTGAAGGACAAGCTCGGAACGCGCTCGATGGCCTCGGGCGAGATCAAGCTGGAGGGCGCCGTCGCCTATGCGGTCGGGAGGCTCGATCGCGGCTTCGTGCAGATGGCCGAGATGGTCAACTCGTCGCGTCTCTCCAACGGCGTCAAGTCGACGGCGCTGATGCGGCGGGCCTGGCACGACGCAATTACGGTCGCGCGCAACCGCGTGGTGTTCGGAAAACGCATCGTCGACCTGCCGCTCGGCCGGCGGCAACTGCTGAAGATCCTGCTCGCGACCGAGCAGGCGCTGTCGCTGAGCTTCCTCACCGCCGACGCGCTCGACCGTGCCGAGGCCGGCAGCCAGGATGCCGCGGCGCTGCTGCGCATTCTGACGCCGACATTGAAATTCCGCGCCACGCGCGACGCGCGCAAGGTCTGCGGCGATGCGTTGGAGATGCGCGGCGGGATCGGCTATGTCGAGGAGTTCGTGACCGCGCGGCTGCTGCGCGACGCCCATCTCGGCTCGATCTGGGAAGGCACCGGCAACATCGTCGCGCTCGATGCGCTGAAGCGCGCCGTGGGCCGGCACGGTGCGGAGGCCGCGCTGGCAGCCGACCTGCATGCGCGGCTCGACGACAGCGCCGTCGTGCCGCAGGCCTGGCGCGATCAGCTGCATCGACTCGTGGATCGTGCCGTGGGCTTTGCGCGCGAGGTCGCGGGACGCGCCGACAACGAGTCCGAAGCGCGCCGCGCCACCAGCCTGCTGTATCACGTGGCAAGCGCCGTCTCGACGACTTGGGAAAGCGGGCGCATCCACGCGATGCGCGGCGACGCGCGCAGGCTGTTGCTGGCGAAGCTCATCGTCGCGCACCGGCTGACGCCGTCCGATCCGTTCCGGCTCGCGGAAAATAGGATGGATGATGCCATCGCGACACTGCTGCTCGGCGAACGTACCGCTGACATGGAGGAGGTTGGCGAACTGCTGTCAGCGGCGTAGGCTTGCCGCGACCAACAACAAACAAGATCGGGAGAACGCCAATGAAAGCCGCCGTGCTGATGGAGGTCAACAAGCCGCTGGTGATCGAGGACATCAGTGTGCCCAAGCCGGGGCCGCGGGAAGTGCTGATCCGCACGGCGGTTGCCGGTCTCTGCCATTCCGACCTGCACTTCATCGAAGGCCTGTATCCGCATCCGCTGCCCGCCGTGCTCGGCCATGAATCGGCTGGGATCGTCGAGCAGGTCGGCGCCGACGTGACCTATGTGAAGCCGGGCGATCACGTCGTCACGTGCTTGTCCGTGTTCTGCGGCACCTGCGACAACTGCACCACGGGCCGCCCGGTGTTGTGCACCGATACGACGGTGAAGATGCCGCCCGGCGCCTCCAACCGGCTGTCATGGGGACGAAGCGAGAAGCTGCACCAGTTCCTCAACCTCTCGTCCTTCGCCGAGCAGATGCTGGTGCACGAGAACGCGATCGTGAAGATCCGCCCGGACATGCCGCTCGATCTCGCGGCGCTGATCGGCTGCGGCGTCATCACCGGCTATGGCGCGGTCGTCAACACGGCGCGGGTGCAGGCCGGCGAGACGGTGGCCGTGATCGGCTGCGGCGGCGTCGGCATGGCTGCGATCAACGGCGCCGAGATCGCGGGCGCGGGCCGCATCATCGCCATCGACACCAATCCGGCCAAGCTGCAGCTTGCGACGAAACTGGGCGCGACTGACATCATCAATCCCACTGAGGGCGACGTCGTGGCCCAGGTGCGCGAGCTCACCAAGGGCGGCGTGCACCACGCCTTCGAGGTGCTCGGGCGCAAGGAGACCGCCGAGCAGGCGTTCGCGATGCTGGCGCCGGGCGGCACCGCGACCATCGTCGGCATGATCCCGTTCGGCCAGAAGATCGAGCTGCACGGCTTCGACTTCCTGCGCGAGCGCCGCATCCAGGGCTCGTCGATGGGCTCGAACCACTTCCGCGTCGACATGCCCCGCCTCGTCGAGTTCTATCTGCGCGGCAAGCTGCATCTGGAGGACTGGATCTCCACCAAGCTGAAGCTGTCGGAGATCAACGAGGGCTTTGCCAACATGAAGGCAGGCAAGACGCTGCGCAGCGTGATCATGTTCGATGCGTGAGGTGGGTGGTCGGGTGTGAGGCAGGTGATGAGGTTCGGCGGGTCTGCCTATTAGTTACCCGTCATGCCCGGGCCTGACCCGGGCATCCAGCCTCTCTGCAAGATGGATGGCCGGGTCAAGCCCGGCCATGACGATGTAGGACGACGGCGGAATTTGGCGAGGCGTTGTTGAATAAGCCCGATCGCGAACTAGTTCGCGAACCGCGGCGGCGGGACGAAGCCGCCGAATTCGCGCTCGATCAGGTCGGCGAGCTTGAGCGGCGTGCGGTCCTCGAGGAACGGGCCGACGATCTGCACCCCGACCGGCAGGCCGTCGGCGAGTCCAAGCGGAATCGCGGTGGCGGGCAGTCCGGGCAAGGTGGCGATGCCCGGCCAGGCGAGCTGATCGGTGTAGCAATGCTCGACGCCGTCGATGCTGATGCGGCGCTGCTCCTGGTCGGGCGAATGGTCGTGCGGATAGGCCGGCGTTGGCATGATCGGGCAGATCACGGCATCGAATTGCTCGAACAGCGTTCGCCATTGCGCGCGCAGCCGCGCCCGCGCCCCGCCGGCCTGCACCCAGTCGCGATGGCTGAGCGCGATGCCGCGCAGCCGCTCGGCCGCGAGGCTCGCTGCCTCCTTCGGCAATTGCGCGGCCGCGTGACTGGCGCCGGCGTGGACCTCCGCCGGCATGGTGGCGCCGATGAAGCCGAGCAGCATGCGCATGTAGAGCCGGCTCGATGCGGCGAAGTCCGGCAGCAGCGGGCTGTCCGTCGTGACGCTCACGCCGACCCGTGCGAGGTCGGCCGTCAGCCGCTCGATCGCGCCGCGCACGGCGCTGTCGGTCGGCAGCAGCGGATCGCTCGCGACCACCAGCACGCGGAAATCCTGCAGGCGACCGTGGCGCGGCGGCGGCAGGTCGAGGCGATATGCCTTGCCGGCCTCGAGCGGGTCGGGGCCTGCGATCACATCGAGCAGCAGCGACAGATCGGCGGCCGAGCGCGCCATCGGGCCGACGACGGCGAGGTCGGCCTCGCCCGGCAGCGGCTGAAACGGCGGCGGCGTATGGCCGCGCGAGGCCACCAGGCCGTAGCTCGGCTTGTGCGCGGTGACGCCGCAATGAAACGCCGGCACCCGGAGCGAGCCGCCGATATCGGAGCCGAGCGACAGCGAGCCGTAGCCCGCCGCGAGGGCCGCGGCCGATCCGCCTGACGAACCGCCCGGCGTGCGGCCGAGATCGTAGGGATTGTTGGTGGTGCCGTAGATGTCGTTGTAGCTCTGCCAGTCGCCGAGCCCGAGCGGCACGTTGGTCTTGCCGAGCACGATGCCGCCGGCATCCTTCACGCGCGTCACCGTCAGCGCATCCTCGGCCGCGATGAAATCCCTGTGCTGCGGAAAACCCCAGGTCGTCGGCAGGCCGGCGACGTTGTAGGATTCCTTCACCGTGAGCGGAAGGCCGAGCAGGGGCCGCCGTTCGCCGCGCGCCAGCGCGGCGTCGGCGGCGTCGGCGGCAGCGAGCGCGCGCTCGAAATCGCGCACGCAGACGGCGTTGATCTCGGGGTCATGACGTTCGATGCGGTCGATGGCGAGCTTGGTCAGCTCGACCGACGAGATCTCACGATCTGCCAACGCCTTCGCCGTGTCGACGGCGGTTGCGAACGTCCATTGCGGTGCGGCCAAGGTCGATCCTCCCGGTGAGATGTTTGCCGGGAGTCCTAACCGATGCGGATGGCGATCGCTTGACCAAAATTGCGGATTCTAGCCCGGCAGCATCCGCTGCATGACACGGTCGCGATAGATGAAGACGTGCGCGAGTGCGGCGGCGACGTGAACGACGATCAGGATCAGCAGCAGCCATTCGGAGGCCTGGTGCAGCCCGTCGATGGCGCGGTTACCGGCCGGGTTGCGCGCGGCCAGCATCGGCAATGGAAACAGGTAGAAGAACGATACGCTCCAGCCGCGGAAGGAGGCGAACAGCCAGCCGGTGATGGTGCTCGCCAGCACCATCACATAGAGCATCCAGTGCACGACCTCCGAGCTCAGCCGCTGCCAGGGCGGCAGCGAGCTCTCCGGTGCGACCGGATGGGTGAGCCGCCAGACGAAGCGCACGGCGATCAATGCCAGAATGGTGAGGCCGAATGAAATGTGCAGGATCATCGGCGCGCCGGGGGGGGTATTGGCATGCAGGTCCGGCATCAGCCAGCCGATCGGATACTGGATGGCGAGCAGCGCCACCACCAGCCAGTGCAGGATCTTCGCGGGCGTGCCGTAATGCAGGCGTGGCGTCATGACGAGTTTTCCGTTGTGATCGGTCCGGCGCCATCAGCCTCGCGGCTGAGCGGTTGGCAAGACGCCGGGGTGCGGATGCTAGGCCGCTCCTATGAGAATTCCGACGCCGAGCACGATGATGCCGCCGAGCACGATCTGGAACACCGCCTGCAGGAACGGCGTGTCCATATAGCGCGCGCGGATGTAGGCGATCGCCCACAGCTCGAAGAACACGACGAGGCTCGCGATCGCGGTCGCGATCCAGAACGCGTTGGTCCAGGAGTCGGGGACGAGATAGGGCATCGTGTGCCCCAGTCCGCCGAGCGTCGTCATCGCGCCGCACACGGCGCCGCGCAGCCACGGCGAGCCGCGGCCCGTCAGCGAGCCGTCGTCGGACAGCGCCTCGGCGAAGCCCATGCTGATGCCGGCGCCGATCGAAGCGGCCAGACCGACCAGGAAAGTCTGGAAATTCTGATGCGTGGCGAAGGCGGCGGCGAACAGCGGCGCCAGCGTCGAGACCGAGCCGTCCATCAGGCCGGCGAGACCGGGCTGGACATATTGCAGCACGAACACGCGCCGCCGCGTCTCGTCCTCCTTGTGCCGGACATCCGGACTGAGGATCTTGTCGGTCAGTTTCGCCGCAACCTTCTCGTGGCCCTTCTCGGCCTCGGCGAGATCGCCGAGCAGCCGGCGCACGCCGACGTCCTTGGCCTGCTCGGCCGCCTTGGCGTAGAAGCGCTCGGCCTCGAACTCCATCGTGCCGACCTCGCGGCGGATGGCGTCGAGCGACAGGTTCTTGGTCAGCCAGATCGGCCGGCGCTGCATGAAGCCCTTGACGTTCTCGCGCCGGATCGGCGGCAGGTTCTTGCCGAAGCGCTCCTCATAGAGTTCGAGCAGCATGTGGCGGTGGCCCTTCTCCTCCTCGGCCATCTGCTCGAACAGCTTGGCTGAATCCGGATAACGTTCCGCCAGATCCTCCGCGAAGCTCATATAGATACGGCCGTCTTCCTCTTCGGCCGAGATCGCGATTGCCAGGATCTCGCGCTCGGTGAGGTCGGCGAAGTTCTTCATTCCAAGGTCCCCGGATCTCTCGCTCTCAACATTCGAGTGTTTAGAACGTTTCTAAAGTCTATATGGATTTGCCGCACCGCGGTCAAACTCCGGCCGCTGATTGGTCGCGAAACCCTTTGGTGACAGCGCATTCAAGCTCCAGTCATGGAACTGCGAGGATAGTCCGTCGTTCGCGTTCCGCTCAGCCACCTAAGGAGTTCTCATGGATAGCGTCAAATATCGGCTCAACGATCCAGGGTTGGCGCCGCGCCGCACCCGGATGGATATCCCGGGCTGGGCAGGCGAACGCCAGCCACGAGCGAATGGCTCGCATGAGCAGGTCTGGCATTGCGTACCATTCTCGGAAGGTGCGCAATATGGCATCGAGCTATTTTATCCGTACGACTTCGAGCTGCACGTCACCACGCGCGACGGCAAGCTGGAGCTGTCCGGCGACTGGGGCGAGCCGCCGAGCCCGAGCCTGCAATGGCCGCCGTTCCGCAATTTTGGCGATGCCTTCTACACCTACCAGATCCTGCTCGATCTCAAGGTGCCCAACGGCTTCGCGATCCGGACCGAGCCGCATCCGCGCTTCTATACCGACCGCAGCGATACCTGCCCGATCGCGGTGCCGGCGTTGGTGCGCAATTTCTGGCCGATGCTGTTCTTCTGCGTGTTCAAGGCGCCCGCGGAAGGGCGGACGCATATCTTCCGTCCGGGCGAGCCGTTCGCTCAGGTGATCGTGATTCCGGAGGAGGCAAACTTCACGGTCGAGCCCATGACTCCGGACGAGGCGGCCGAGCGCGAGTTGCAGTCGCGCCGCATCCACGCCAGCCGTCCGGTGCTCGCCAAGGAGACCGAATGGGTGTCGAGCACCGACACGGTGTTCGACGGCACCTACCGCCACCTGCATCGCGCGGCGAAGGACAAGGCGCGCAAGTCCTGACGCTTCCGTCTTCCTCAAACGAAAGAGCGCCGACCTCACGGTCGGCGCCCCCTGAGCTTTCACCTCTCAACGATCAGTAGCGATCGTAGTACCAGTGGTGATGGTGATGATGGTGGTGGTGATGGTAGTACCGGCGCGGCACCACATAGACCCGGGGGCCGTAGCCGTACCCATAGCCAGGACCGTAGCCATAGCCGCGCCAGTAGCCATGGTGATGGTGGTGATGATGGTGGTGGTGATGGTACCACTGCGCCAGCTGCACCTTCGGTTCGGCCTCCGGCGGCGCCTGCTCGTCGAGCGCCTGCAGCACCTTGGCCGCATTCGGGATCGGCTCGAGCAGATCGGCGTAGGAGTTGGCCTTCAGCACGTCGCTCGGGGCCGGAGCCGCTGACGTCTGCGCCGTGCCGAGCGCGCCGACAGCGGCGACCGCGCCCAACAAGCCTGCGATCTTCTTATCCATAAATCTTCTCCTGATGCGCATTGCCCGGATGCAAAAACGTCAACCCCGAATGTTCGTTCCTCGATTCGCCTAATACGTCGGAACGGCGTCCGAAATCAGGCTGTCGATTTGTTCAGGAACGTGAACAGGAGCTCATTGACTCGTTCATGTTGCTCCTGCTGCACCCAATGTCCGGCGCGATCGATCAGCTCGCACAGGATCATGTTGGTGCACACTCGGGACTGCATCGCTTCGAACACACCGGGCCGTTGGTAGATGCCCCAGTCTTGCAGGCCGGAGATGAATGCGGACGGAACGTCGATCGTGAGATCCGACCAGGTCTGCAATTCAGCGTCGAATAGACCAGACGTGCCGCAGCGGTACCATTGCAGCCCGCCCTGGAAGCCGTTTCGTTCATATTCGGCGGTATAGACCGCGAGCTCATGGTCCGGCAGCCAGCGATTCGCCGCGATCGCCGCCGCATCCGGCATCTCCTCGGCGACGGTCTCGGCCATCGTCTTGTCGAGGTCCATGACGTAGTAGGTCGGTAGCTTGGCGAGTTCGGCCGCGTCCCAGGCCTGCAGAGGAGAAGGGGCGTTGGCCGCCCAGTCTGCGCTCTTGTGATGGTAATAGGCGCGCAGGAATTCATGCAGCCCCTGCGGGGGATGATGCATGTCCGCATTGGCCTGCCGCGTCGCGTAGTACCATTGATAGTGCTTGCGCGGACGCGGCAGCGCAGCCAGTTCGCGATGCACGGGATCCTCCTGCGCCGCGAGGGGATGGCTGGCGATGTCGAACGGTGCTGCGGGTGGCCCCGGGAACGGTGCGCTCATCATCACGACCGATCGAAAGACATCGGGGCGGATCACCGCGCACCACGCCGCGACGGGGCTGCCGAAGTCGTGGCCGACGACAGACGCGACATGGCGATGGCCGAATGCATAGACCACGCCGAGCGCATCGCGCACCAGATTGGTGAAGCGAAACGGCGCGAGATCACCGTCATAGTCGGCGCTCCACCCTGTGGTGCGGCCATAGCCGCGCTGGTCCGGCGCCAGCACGTGGTAGCCGGCGGCGGCCAGCGCCGGCATCACCTTGCGCCAGCTATAGGCCAGCTCGGGAAAGCCGTGTAGCAGCAGCACACAGGGACGGCCGGGCGTCTCGAAGCCAGCTTCGAGCACGTGCATGCGCAGGCCGTTGATGCCGTCGACGAAGCGGGACCGGATCGTGGGTGGGAGGGGAAGCGGGGGAAAGGACTGGGACATGGCGTGCACTCTCCTCGCGTCGTCCCGGCCAAGCGAGCGAAGCGAGCGCGAGCCGGGATCCATAACCACAGGCGCTCATGTGGCGCCAAGCTGGAGCTTATACCCTTCGCATCATCGGCTGCGGTGGCTATGGGTCCCGGCGCAAGGCCGGGACGACAGCTACCGTTATTGGAGCTAGGCCGCGCCCTTCTTCGGCCAGTAGCGTTCGCGCAGGTGGCGCTTGACCAGCTTGCCGGTCGGCGTACGCGGAAGCTCCGGCTCGAAATCGATCGAGCGTGGGCACTTGATCGGCGACAGATGCTGGCGGCAGAACAGGATCAATTGCTCCTCGAACGCCTTGCCGGCGCGCGCCATGTCGTGCGGCTGCACCACCGCCTTGACCTCCTCGCCCATCTCCTCGTTCGGCACGCCGAACACGGCGACATCGGCGACGTCGGGATGCGTGATGAGGACGTCCTCGGTCTCCTGCGGGTAGATGTTCACGCCGCCGGAGATGATCATGTAGGACTTGCGGTCGGTCAGATAGAGGAAGCCGTCGGCATCGAGATAGCCGACGTCGCCGAGCGTCGACCAGCCCTTGTCGTTGTAGGCCCGCTTCGTCTTCTCCGGATCGTTGTGATAGGAGAACACCGGCGCGTCGGCGAAATACACCGTGCCGATCTCGCCGGTCGGCAGCTCCTCGTCATTCTCGCCGAGGATCTTGATCTTGCCGACAACGGCGCGTCCGACGCTGCCACGATGCTCCAGCCACTGCTTCGAGGTGCAGACGGTGACGCCGTTGCCTTCGGAGCCGGCATAATACTCGATCAGGATCGGACCCCACCACTCGATCATCCTGGCCTTGACGTCGACCGGGCAGGGCGCAGCGGCATGGATCGCGCCCTTCAGGGTCGACACGTCGTAGCGCTTGCGCACGTCCTCCGGCAGTTTCAGCATGCGCACGAACATGGTCGGCACAAGCTGCGACTGCGTGACCTTGTACTTCTCGACCAGCTTCAGGAAGTCTTCGGCGTCGAAATGCTCCATGATGATCGAGGTGCCGCCGAGCACTGATACCATCATGTTGAAGCGCAAGGGAGCTGCATGATAGAGCGGCGCCGGCGACAGATAGGTGCTCTCGGCATTCATGCCGCACATGTCGGCGCACAGCACGCGCAGGAACTGGTTCGGCTGATCGATCGGATTGCCTTCGAAATCCTTCTTGATGCCCTTCGGCCGTCCGGTGGTGCCCGACGAATACAGCATGTCGTAGCCGGCGACCTGATCGGCGATCGGCGTCTTGGGCTGGGCGCCGGCCTCCTTGTCCCAGGAGCGGAAGCCGGGCTCGGGCTCGTCGATCATGAAGAACAGCGGGCCGTCCTTGGCCGTCGCGAGATCGCGCACCTGCTCGGCGCATTTCGGCGAGGTGATGAAGACCTTGGCGCCGCAATCCCTGATGATGTAGGCGATCTCGTCCTTGGTGAGATAGCGGCTGATCGCGGTGTAGTACAGGCCGGAGCGCTGCGCCGCCCAGGCGATTTCCATGAACGCCAGCCGATTCTCCATCAGGAAGGCGATATGGTCGCCGGCCTTGAGCCCCAGCGCACGGAATAGATGAGCGCCCTGGTTCGAGAGCTCGTCGAGCTCGCGATAGGTGATGGCCTTGCCGGTGCCGGCCATCTGATAGGCGATCTTGTCGGGATGGCTGCGGGCGTGAATGGAGGGGTGGGTCATGAGAGCTCACCGCTGATCAGGAACAAGGTGTCGTCCCGGCCTCGCGCCGGGACCCATAACCACAGGATCCTGTGGTGATAACGAGCTGCCGCAACAGCTCGCGCAAAACGTAGCGCGGTGGTTATGGGTCCCCGCGTTCGCGGGGACGACACCGTTGTTGTTGCGCGATCTACAGCCGCTCCACGATCGTCACATTCGCCATGCCGCCGCCTTCGCACATCGTCTGCAACCCATAGCGCTTGTTGCGGGCCTTCAGCGCATGCAGCAGCGTGGTCATCAGCTTGGTGCCGGAGCCGCCGAGCGGATGGCCGAGCGCGATCGCGCCGCCATTGACGTTGAGGCGGTTCGGATCGGCGCCGATGGTCTTCAGCCAGGCGGTCGGCACGGAAGCGAACGCCTCGTTGACCTCATAGAGATCGATCTCGTCGATCGACATGCCGGCCTTCTGCAGCGCGCGCTGCGTCGCCGGGAGCGGCGCCTCCAGCATGATGACGGGGTCGCCGCCCATCATGGTCATGTGATGGACGCGGGCCAGCGGCTTGACGCCGAGCGACTTCAGGCCGCGCTCGTTGACGACCATGACGCCGGACGCGCCGTCGCAGATCTGGCTGGCCGTGGCCGCCGTCAGCTTGCCGTTCTCGGCGATCAGCTTGACGCTCTTGATGCCGTCGAGGCTGACGTCGAAGCGGATGCCCTCGTCGATGTGGTGGGTGTCGGTCGAGCCGTCGGCACGGGTGATCTCGAGCGGGATGATCTCGTCCTTGAAGTGGCCTGCCTGCGTGGCGGCAATCGCGCGCTGATGGCTGTTATAGGCATATTCGTCGAGTTCATCCTTGGAGAGACCGTACTTCTCCGCCATCATTTCCGCGCCGGTGAACTGGCTGAACTGGATGTTCGGATAGCGGCTCTCGATGCCAGGGCTCTTGTAGTGCCCGAAGCCGTTCTTCGCCGGAAGCGTGGAGGAGAGACCCATCGGCACCCGGGTCATCGACTCCACGCCGGCGGCGATCACGACATCCATCGCGCCCGACATCACTGCCTGCGCGGCGAAATGCAGCGCCTGCTGCGACGAGCCGCACTGCCGGTCGATCGAGGTGCCCGGCACGCTCTCCGGCAGCTTCGAGGCCATCACCGCATTGCGCGCGATGTTGTTCGATTGCTCGCCGGTTTGCATCACGCAGCCCATGATCACGTCCTCGACCTGGTCCGGCGCGGCGCCGGAGCGATCGACCAGCGCGTCCAGCACCTTCGCCGCGAGGTCGGCCGGATGCCAGCCGGCCAGCCGTCCTCCCTTGCGGCCGCCGGCCGTGCGTGCGGCCGCGACGATGTAGGCTTCCGCCATGACGTATCCTCCCTAGACTTGGTGTTCGTGATTGGCGGCGATTTAAATGCCCGATCGAGCGTTAGTCAATCGATCAATTAACTCTTGAGATCAACTCCGGCTTCGGCTTATCTGCCTCGATCAAGCGCGAGACATGTCTTGGGACCTCAGCTTCACAACAGCGTGCCAGAGAAACTTCCCGCGGGGCGGAATGCGACGGCGGAGAAGCTGCTGGACGCCGCCAGCGAGCTGATGATCGCGAGGTCCTCGATCGAAATCTCGCTCAGCGACATCGCGCAGAAGTCCGGCTCTAATGCAGCGCTGGTGAAATATCATTTCGGCAACAAGGACGGCCTGCTGCTGGCGCTGCTCGCCCGCGACGCGGCGACCGAGGTGGCCAATCTCGAATATCTCCTGGCGCAGCCGCTGCCGCCGACGGCGAAGCTGAAGCTGCACATCAGCGGCATCATCCGCGCCTATCACCGGTTTCCCTACATGAACCGGCTGATCCATTATCTGCTGCATGAGAGCAGCGCGGAGGCGGCCGACGAAGTGTCGAAGTTCTTCGTGGCGCCGCTGCTCGATTTCCATCGCCGGCTCATCGAGGAGGGCGTCGCCAGGGGCGAGTTTCGCGCCGTCGATCCGGTGCTGTTCTACACCAGCCTGATCGGCGCCTGCGATCACCTGTTCTTCGGCCGCCACGCGATGTCGCGCGCGATCGGCGTCGGCCCGGTCACCGATGATGTCTGCCGTCAGTACATCGCCCATATGGAGGCGCTGATCTGCGGTGGAATATTGAAACGGGCGAGTGGCGAATAGGGAGTCGCGAATGGGGGAAGCCTCTATTCGCTACTCCCTATTCGCTATTCGCAAGCAAAAACGTCTAGGGAGGAAACCTGACATGCAGTTGAACAACGTTGCCGTTCTCATCACCGGCGGTGGCTCGGGTCTCGGCGCAGCTACGGCGCGCGCCATGGCGGCCAAGGGGGCCAAGGTGGCCGTGCTCGATCAGAGCCTGGAAAACGCCGAGAAGATCGCCGCCGAGATCAAGGGCGTCGCGCTGCATGCCGACGTCACCAATGAGGATCAGGTCAAGGCCGGCCTCGCCAAGGCCGAGGCGGCCCACGGCATCGCCCGCGTGCTGGTGAATTGCGCCGGCATCGGCGGCTCGCAGCGCATCGTCGGCAAGGACGGCGTCTATCCGCTCGCCAAGTTCGCGCGCATCATCAACGTCAACCTGATCGGCACCTTCAACGTGCTGCGGCTGTTTGCCGAGCGCCTCGTCACCGCCGAGCCGGTCGGCGAGGAGCGTGGCGTCATCATCAACACCGCCAGCGTCGCGGCCTATGAAGGCCAGATCGGCCAGATCGCCTATTCGGCCTCGAAGGGCGGCGTCGTCGGCCTGACCCTGCCCGCTGCGCGCGATCTCGCCAGCCAGAAAATCCGCGTCAACACCATCGCGCCCGGCCTGTTCCTGACACCGCTGCTGATGGGACTGAACGAAGAAGCGCGCAAGAGCCTGGGCGCCCAGGTGCCGCATCCGGCCCGGCTCGGCGACGCCTCCGAGTACGGTAACCTCGCCGTCCACATCGTCGAGAACCCGATGCTGAACGGCGAAACCATCCGCCTCGACGGCGCCATCCGCATGGCCCCGCGCTGACGGCAACCTCCGCCGTCGTCCCCGCGAACGCGGGGACCCATACTCCGCGGCGTCTGTGATAGGCAGACTGGCAGACGCCGCACTCTTACCAATCAAGCCGGTGGCTATGGATCCCGGCGTTCGCCGGGATGACACTGAGGGTGGAGCGCGCGCCATGTCCCAACCGCTGCTGATCGAACACGACAATGGCGTCGACCGGGTGACGCTCAATCGCCCGGAGAGCCTGAACGCGCTCGACCCGGCGCTGATCGACGCGCTCAACACTTATTTCGAAAGCCTGCAGCGCAATCGCACCACGCGAGTCGTCGTGCTCAAGGGTGCCGGCAAGAACTTCTGCGCGGGGCTCGATCTGAAGGCCGCGATGCAGCGGCGCGGCGGCGTCAATGAGCCGCCCAGCGTGACCGAGTCGCTGGACTCGCAGCGCCGCATCGCCGACATCGTGATGCTGATGCGGCGTTGCCCGCAGCCGATCATTGCGCTGGTGCAGGGCGCAGCCGCCGGCGGCGGCTTTGCGTTGGCGCTCGCGGCCGATATCCGCATCGCCAGCCGCTCGGCGCGGATGAACTGTGCCTTCATCAAGCTTGGCTTAGGGGGCTGCGACATCGGCACCAGCTATTTCCTGCCGCGCCTCGTCGGCGTCTCCGTCGCATCGGAGCTGATCCTCACCGGCCGCTTCATCGGAGCCGAGCGCGCGCTCATGGTCGGGCTGGTGTCGGAAATCGTCGAGGACGATATGCTCGAGGGCGCGGCTGCGCCCTTCGTCGATGCGATGATGACGGCCTCGCCGGTCGGACTTCGACTCTCAAAGGAATGTCTCAACATGAGCGTCGATGCGTCGTCGATCGAAGCCGTCATCGCGATGGAAGATCGCAACCAGGTGCTGTGCAGCCGCTCGGAGGATTTCAAGGAGGGCATTCAAGCCTTCCTCGAGAAGCGCAAGCCGGTCTATACCAACCGCTAGATATCAAGATCCGCAAAGGACGATATTTCGGGAGACGCAAAATGGACGGGACGGCAGCGAAGGTGTTGGAGAAGCCGGCATTCCGCAAGGTCAACTGGCTGGCGCGCGACATCGATATCGAGAGACGCGGTGACGGCGTCATCGTCATCAAATCGCGCATTCCGCTGCAGGCCTATGAGCCGCATTTGGCGGCGCCGCTCGCCCGCTGGGCTAAGGAGGCGCCGACGCGGACCTGGCTCGCGCAACGCAGCGGAGCCGAGCGGCAATGGCGCAAGCTGTCCTATGCCGAGGCCAAGCGCACCGTCGATGGGCTGACGCAGGGCCTGCTCGATTTGAAGCTGGACGGCCGCCCCGTCGCCATCCTCTCCGGCAATTCGATCGAGCATGCGCTCATCACCATGGCCGCGATGCAGGCCCGTTCGCCGGCCGCTCCGGTGTCGCCGGCCTATTCCCTGATGAGCCACGATCATCTCAAGCTCAAATATCTGTTCGGCCTCGTGAAGCCGGGCGTGGTCATGGTGCAGGACGGCCCGACCTTCGAGAAGGCGCTCAAGGCGCTCGATCTCGACGGCGTCACCGTCGTTCATGTCGCGCGTCCGTGCGAGGGCATTGCGAGCATCAGCTTCGCTGATCTCGCCGCGACGCCGGTCACCGGCGCGGTCGACGCGTCGATTGCGCAGATCACACCGGACACGGTCGGCAAGCTCCTGTTCACCTCCGGCTCGACCGGCATGCCCAAGGCGGTCATCAACACCCAGCGCATGATGTGCGCCAATGCAGCGATGATGATGCAGACGCGGCCGCGCGGGCCTGATGCGCCGATCTCGACGGTGCTCGACTGGATGCCATGGAATCACACCATGGGCGGCAATGCGCTGTTCAATCCGCTCTTGATCGAGGGCGGCACGCTCTACATCGACGACGGCCGGCCGATGCCCGGCATGTTCGACGAGACCATCCGGAACCTGCGCGAGGTGTCGCCGACCTATTACGCCAATGTGCCCGCCGGCTATGCGGCGCTGGCGGCGGCGATGGAGAAGGACGATGCGCTGTGCCGCTCCTTCTTCAAGGATCTGGGCATCATGGCCTATGGCGGCGCGCGGCTGCCGGACGATCTGTACGAGCGGATGCAGGCGCTGGCGGTCAAGACCACCGGCGAGCGCATCGTGTTCTACACCGGATGGGGCTCGACCGAGACGGCGCCGACCTCGACCGGCACCTATTGGAACACGGAGCGGGTCGGGCTCATCGGCCTGCCGTTCCCCGGCGTCGAGCTGAAGATGGTGCCGACCGGCGACAAATACGAGCTGCGCCTGCGCGGCATCAACGTGATGCCCGGCTATTTCGGCCAGCCCGAGCTGACGAAGAAGGCGTTCGACGAGGAAGGGTTCTACTGCATCGGCGATGCCGGCGTGTTCGTCGATCCCAATGACCCGGCGCAAGGCATCATCTTCGCCGGCCGCGTGGTCGAGGATTTCAAGCTCACGACAGGCACCTTCGTCCATGTCGGCTCGCTTCGCACCGATGCGATCGCAGCCGCAACGCCGGCGATCCACGATGCACTGGTGACCGGGCAGGACCGCGAATATGTCGGTCTCCTGGCCTGGCCCAATCTGCACGCCTGCCGCCAGTTGGTCGGCGATCCCAACGCGACGTTCGAGGACGTGGTGAAGCATCCGGCCGTCATCGACTGCGTCCGCCGTGGTCTCGAAGCCCATAATAAAGAGTGCGAGGGCGCGACCAGCCGGCGCATCGGCCGCGCCATGCTGATGGTCGAGCCGCCCTCGATCGACGGCCATGAGCTGACCGACAAGGGCTACATCAACCAGCGCGCCGGTCTCGAACGCCGTGCCGCGCTGGTCGAGCGGCTCTACGCGGCCGAGCCCGACAGCGACGTGATCGTGCTGTGACGACGCATTTTGAAACCGTCATTCCGGGGCACTCGCGAAGCGAGTGAACCCGGAATCCAGAGATAAATCAGATCGAGATTCCGGGTTCGATGCTGCGCATCGCCCCGGAATGACGATCAGGAAGCAGGTGAGGCCATGAACTTCGATTTCTCCGACGACCAGAAGCAGTTGCGGGACCAGGCGCGGAAATTCCTCGCCGAGAAGTGTCCGCCCAAGGCGGTGCGTGTCGTGCTCGATGGCAAGGAGCCGTATGACCGAGCGCTGTGGAAAGGCTTCGCCGAGATGGGCTTCCTCGGCGTCGCCATTCCTGAGGAGTACGGCGGCGCGGGCGCCGGTCATCTCGAGCTCTGCGTGATCGCCGAAGAGGTCGGCCGCGCGCTGGCGCCGGTGCCGTTCTCGTCGACCGTGTATCTTGCCGCGGAGGCCCTGATGCTGGCCGGCAGCGATGCGCAGAAGCAGGCCTGGCTGCCGAAGATCGCCAATGGCGAGGCGATCGGCACCTTGGCGTTGTTCGAGGGCACCGGCAATCCGTCGCCCAAAGCGATCAAGTGTGAGGCCGCCAACGGCGTGCTCAACGGCACCAAGAAGCCGGTCGCCGACGGCGCCATCGCCGATCTCATCATCGTTGCCGCGCGTACCGGCTCGACCGGCCGCGACGGCGACATCTCGCTGTTCCTGGTCGACCCCAAGGCGGGCGGCGTCGAAGCCAAGGCGCTGACCAATCTCGATCCGACGCGCGGCCAGGCCGAGCTCACCTTCAAGAACTGCAAGGCGGAGCCGCTCGGCGCCGCCGGCGAGGGTTGGAGCATCATCACCCAGGTGCTCGATCGCGCCGCGGTGCTGACGGCGTTCGAGCAGGTTGGCGGCTCCGACCGCGCGCTGGAGATGGGCCGCGACTACGCGCTCGACCGGATCGCCTTTGGCCGTCCGATCGGCTCGTTCCAGGCGGTCAAGCACATGCTGGCCGACATGTACGTCTCGGCGACCTTGGCGCGCTCCAACTCCTATTATGGCGCCTGGGCGCTCTCGACCAATGCGCCGGAATTGCCGGAGGCCGCGGCCTCAGCGCGCATCAGCGCGACGCAAGCCTTTCAACACTGCGCCAAGAACAACATCCAGGTCCATGGCGGCATGGGCTTCACCTGGGAGTTCGACTGTCACATGTACTACCGACGCGCCAACGCGCTCGCGCTCGGCCTCGGCAGCCTCTCTTACTGGGAAGACCAACTGATCGACCGCATGCGCAAGCGCAATGCGGCGTGACCCAAGCCCGTCATTCCGGGGCGCTCGCGCGCGACAAAATGACCATGCCATTTTGCGCGGAGTGAGCGAACCCGGAATCTCGAGATGACTCACCTCTGGATTCCGGATCGACCCGCGTTGCGGGTCGTCCGGAATGACGATCTGAAAGGAATTCTCATGAACTTCGATGACACTCCGCAGGAGGCCGCGTTTCGCGCCGAGGCGCGCGCGTGGATCGCCGCCAATGCGCCGAAGCAGTACGAGGACGAACTGCGCGCGTCCTCGCTTGGCCGCACCGCGCTGAAGAACGCCAGCATTCTCGACGTCGCCAAGGCCTGGCAGAAGAAGAAGGCCGAGGCCGGCTGGGCCTGCTTGCACTGGCCAAAGGAATATGGCGGTCGCGGGTCCTCACCCATCGAGCGCGTGATCTGGCAGCAGGAGGAGGGGCCCTACGGCAAGCTGTCCGGCATGTTCATCATCGGCCACGGCATGTGCGGCCCGACGATGATGGCCTATGCCTCCGAGCAGCATAAGAGAGAGTATCTGCCGCCGCTGGCCTCGGGCGAGAAGGTGTGGTGCCAGCTGTTCTCCGAGCCGGCCGGTGGCTCCGACGTCGCCGGCCTGCGCACCCGCGCCGAGAAGCGCGGCGACGACTGGGTGATCAACGGCCAGAAGATCTGGACCTCGGGCGCGCATTATTCCGACTACGGCATCCTGCTGACGCGTACCGATCCGACGGTGCCGAAGCACAAGGGCCTCACCATGTTCTTCCTGGACATGAAGAGCCCGGGTGTCGAGGTCCGGCCGATCAAGCAGGCGAGCGGGCACTCGGATTTCAACGAGGTCTATTTCACTGACGTCGTGATCCCGGACTCGCAGCGTCTCGGCGCGGTCAATGACGGCTGGAACGTCGCGCTCACCACCTTGATGAACGAACGCATGTCGATCGGCGCCGGCGTCGCCACCGGCTTCCCGGAGCTGTTCGACTTCTGCTCCAACCTGATGCTGGACGATCGTCCCGCGATCGAGGACCGCAACGTGCGCTCGAAGCTCGCGAGTTGGGCGGTGAAGGCGAGCGGGCTGAAATACACCAGCATCCGCGCCATCTCGGCGCTGTCGAAGGGCGAGCGGCCGGGACCTGAGAACTCGATCGGTAAACTGGTCGCAGGACCGATGATCCAGGACGTCGCGACCTACGCGCTCGACCTGCAGGGCGCCGCCGGCGTGCTCAGCGGTCCCGAGGCCGAGCTCGCCGGAAAATTCCAGGCGATGCTGCTGCGCGCGCCCGGCACCCGCGTCGAAGGCGGCACCGACGAGATCATGCGCAACATCATCGCGGAGCGCGTGCTGGGTCTTCCTGGCGACATCCGCGTCGACAAGGACCTGCCGTTCAACCAGGTTCCGACCAAGGGACGAAGCTAACAAGTGCAGTCGTAGGGCGGGTTAGCGCAGCGTAACCCGCCGCTAGCTCGTACAACGCTGATCAAGTGGCGGGTTACGCCTTCGGCCAACCCCCGCCCTACGCATATCAAGTGAGGGTCAGGCATGAACTTTGACGACACCCCGCAGGAAGCCGCTTTTCGCGACACCGCGCGCGCTTGGATCGCGGCCAACGCGCCGAGGGAGCTGGAGGAGGAGCTCGCGAGCTCCTCGCTCGGCCGCATCCGGCTCAAGCACGCCGACATCGTCGAGGTCGGCAAGGCCTGGCAGAAGAAGAAATCCGATGCCGGCTGGGCCTGCCTGCACTGGCCGAAGGAGTATGGCGGCCGCGGCGCGACGCCGATCGAGCGGGTGATCTGGCAGCAGGAGGAGGGCGTCTATGGCAAGCTGACGCAGCCGTTCCAGATCGGCGAGGGCATGTGCGGCCCGACCGTGATGGCCTATGGCAGCGAAGAGCACAAGCGGCGCTATCTGCCGAAGCTCGCTTCCGGCGAGGAGATCTGGTGCCAGCTGTTCTCCGAGCCCGCCGGCGGCTCCGATGTCGCTGGCCTGCGCACCCGCGCCGAGAAGCGCGGCGACGACTGGCTCATCAACGGCCAGAAGATCTGGACGTCGGGGGCGCACTACTCGGATTACGGCCTGCTGATCACGCGCACCGATCCCAATGTGCCCAAGCACAAGGGCCTGACGATGTTCTTCCTGGACATGAAGAGCCCGGGCGTCGAGGTCCGCCCGATCAAGCAGGCCAACGGTATGCAGGAGTTCAACGAGGTCTATTTCACCGACGTCGTGATCCCGGACTCGCAGCGCCTTGGCGCGGTCGGCGACGGCTGGAACGTGTCGCTGACCACCTTGATGAACGAGCGCATGTCGATCGGCGCGCGGCTCGCCACCGGCTTCCCGGAGATGTTCGAGTTCTGCGCCAATCTGATGACCGAGAGCGGACTCGCCATCGACGATCGCGCCACGCGCTCGAAACTGGCGTCGTGGGCGGTCAAGGCCAGCGGGCTGAAATACACGAGCTACCGCGCGATCTCGGCGCTGTCCAAGGGCGAGCGGCCCGGACCTGAGAATTCCATCGGCAAGCTGGTC
This sequence comes from Bradyrhizobium sp. HKCCYLS3070, assembly GCF_051167575.1. Classification (NCBI taxonomy): domain Bacteria; kingdom Pseudomonadati; phylum Pseudomonadota; class Alphaproteobacteria; order Hyphomicrobiales; family Nitrobacteraceae; genus Bradyrhizobium; species Bradyrhizobium sp. HKCCYLS3070. Next base: position 392,777 of record NZ_JBNPTI010000004.1, on the reverse strand, counting down.
GCCGGCGTCATGCTGCAGGATATCGCAACCTACGCGATGGATCTCGAAGGCGGCGCTGGCGTGCTGACCGGCGCGGACGAGACGGTGACGCAGGGCCAGTTTCAGCAGATGCTGCTGACCTCGCCCTCGATGCGCATCGCCGGCGGCACCGACGAGATCTTGCGCAACATCATCGCCGAGCGCGTGCTCGGTCTGCCCGGTGACATCCGGGTCGACAAGGACGTGCCGTTCAACAAGGTGCCGACCAAGGGGCGCAGCTGATCCGACGGCATCACGACGGCCGTCTTCCGGGGGCGGTCGCTGTGGCGACCGGTCCGGAAAGACGGGGGGTGGAGGGCGAGCACAAAGCGAGCGTCGCCGGTCGTACGGAAGGTTGTCATGTCATCTGCGGCGCCAAAGTCAGAGCAGGATCCCATCACCATTCTCGAAGAGCTGATGGCCGCGCGCTTCTCCTGCCGCAGGTTCCGGCCCGAGCCCGTGCCGCGCGCGACCATCGAGCGCATCCTGACGGCGGCGCAAAAAACTGCGTCCTGGTGCAACAGCCAGCCGTGGCGTGTCGAGATCACCTCTGGTGCGGCGACCGAGGCTTTCCGGAAGGTGATGTATGCGGCGGCCTCCAGCGGCAAGGCGGCGTCGGGCGACTTTCCTTTCCCGCGCGAATACACCGGCGTTTATCTGGAACGGCGGCGCGAGAGCGGTTTCCAGCTCTACAACGCGCTCGACATCCCGCGCGGCGACAAGGCGGGTTATGCCCGGCAGGCGCTGGAGAACTACAATTTCTTCGGCGCGCCGCATGTGGCGGTCATCCACAGCGACGAGGCGCTCGGCACCTATGGCGCGATCGATTGCGGCGGCTACGTCACGAGCTTCATGCTGGCGGCGCAGGCGCTCGGCATTGCCACCGTGCCGCAGGCGGCGCTCGCGTTTCACTCCGACGTGGTGCGGCAGCACTTCGGGCTTGGCGCCGACCGCAAGGTGGTCTGCGGCATCTCGTTCGGTTGTCCCGATCTCGGTGACAAGGCCAACTCCTACCGCACCAGCCGCGCCACGGTCGCCGAAACGGTCCGCTTTCACGACGAATGACTTCCCGTCCGTCGGTCGCACGCGCGTATTTGTTGCCGGCGGAGTTCCGTTATCCGGGACTCCGGAGGGGCGAGACGCCCCACGAGTCCATTTTTGTAAACCGAGTTTGCTGAACAGGGAGCAGCTCCGGCGGCGGCGCCATGATTTTGCCGAGGTGTCGTCCACGTTCGGCGAGCGCGTTTCGGCAACGATGCTCGTGCTCTCCTGTCCGACCTTCACATCGAAAGCCGCCCTGAAATCAACAGTTTGTGTCTGCGATGCACCAGTCGAGACGCGCCGCTGCAGGACCGGACGTGTTGCGAGAGTCGGTGCAGGAGCGCTAATGGCTGCTGTTGGTCGAATTGGGCGCGCACTTTTCCTTCAGCTCGTGGGCTTCAAGCAATGATATTGACAAAATTCTCTCTAACATTTTGAGTTGCATCGCCCGAGCGTCAACGATGCAAAATTGCAGACGCTCGATGATCTTCTCGATTGAAGGTTCAGTCACGGCTCAAAACCTGAAGTGTCAGCGATGGATTCCATGAACACGCCGTCCAACCTTTATGCCCTCGAGGTGGACGAGGCGACGCTCCTTGGTCACCGCCTCTTGAAGGCTTTCCATAAGCTCAGGCTGAAGCGGCACAGGGAACAGATCATTGCGCTGGCTGAGCGGCTGGTGGAAGATGAAGAAAGATATCCGGCAGGGCCTGGCGGCTGACGTCTTCGAGCCCCTGCCACGTGAGGGTTGGCCGCGTCAGGCCGATCTGCTCGCAGAGTGACTTCCATGTCGTTTCGTCGCAGTCGACGAGCACGGCCATCACCGACATCCCGTCCATCATGTGAGGTACGCCGAGCGGCCGCGCCTTCCAGCCGCACTTCTCGAACCGCGGCAGCCACCAGGTTTCGAGCACGATCGAAAAGCCGGTCAACCCGATCGAGATGCCGTACTCCATGATTGCGGTGAGCAGCAGCATGTCGATCCGCGGGCCGGCATGCTCGCCGCGGCGCTCCGGGATCACGAAGATGCGCGACAGTTCGTAGACGTCGGGGCGCTGGATCGGGCCGCGCAGATTCAGATACGGGAAGATGTCGCTCATCAGCGTCGGCAACTGCGTCGGCACCGCGCGCATCGAGCCGATCAACTGGCCGTTGTCGATGCAGAACAGATAGACCGAATCCTCGGTGTCGAACTGATCGATCTCGCGCCCGTCGGGACGATCGAGTGCCATCCACTTGCGTTGCTTGACGTAGATCTCGTGGCGCAGCCGGTAATACGGATCGAAATATTTCTCGTACAGAGCGCGATTATCTTTTCGAACGACATGAATCTCAGGCATCGAAACCCCCGGTCGTCTGAATCAAATTGGGGTTTGCAGATTGCCGATGCGCTCGAATTGATCCAGTGGGAGAAACGACAGATCAGATCGAGATCTCGCCGTTGACAAGAGCGGTCGCAACCGTCGCCGTCTTGTTCTTGGTTGCTAGCTTGCGCTGTGCTTCTTCCAGATGCCACCGGACGTTGCGTTCGGAGACACCGAGGATGCGCGCCGTCTCCCACGCGGTCTTGCCGCGCGCCGCCCAGCCCAGCACCTCGGCCTCGATTCGCGACAGGCGTCGGCTCTGGTTGCTCGCGGCGGAGCGCGCCAGTGCGCGAAGCCTGCTGTGCGTGAAGATGCTGATCAGGTGCAGCGCGCCCCGCGCATCGGGAGCGAGATTCGGATTTTCGCCTGCAATGCTGACGGCGCCCACGGCATCGTCGTAGTGGATGGGAACGCAGAAGCCTTCGTTCAATCGGAAGTCCTTCGCGCGCGTCATCACCTCGTGCGCGCCGGGCTCGTCCTCGCGGTCATAGGGAGCCTCCGACCACGCAAATGGATTCAATGTCGAGATGCAGTGCCGCGGAATCGGATCGCAGCGGTGAAACTGCTCGCGCGCATACATGTCGAACCATTCCCGCGGCCAGCCGTTGGCGAGAATGGTTTGCTGCAGCGATTGGCCCGAGGTCGGCACGCCGGCCATGATGTAGGCGTGAAAGCCCAGGTTGCTGATCATCTTCTCGAACTGGGAGAGCACGCTCGCGCTGGTCTTCGACGCTTCGATCGCATCGACGTACTCCAGAGCTCGTCGTCCCCAATACGCGTCCATCACTTGCATGTGAAAGTCTCCGCCCGTGGTTCAAGCTAGCCACGGACAAAAGGCTGTCAACCGCAAATTGGAGATTCAGGTCGATAGTTCGTTGAGCGTGTGTCAGAACACCGGCTGGATACAGACGTTTGCATGCAAAATTTATCAGTTCGGGGCGCGGCTGCGCTCAGAATTTCGGCGTTCTCTTCTCTGCAAACGATTTCATGCCTTCCTGGATTTCGGCGCCGCTCATGCTGTCCCGATGCCTGCGACGAGCCGCCGCATCGTCGAGGGCTCCGCGTGCAAACTCGTTGATGGCGCGCTTCATGCCGCGCATGGCCTGCGGGGCGTTGCCGGCCAGAATGGCCGCCAGCCGGTCGACCTCCGCGTCGAGCGCATCGGCCGTCGCCACGCCGGTGAGATAGCCGATGCGCAGCATCTCGGCCGCGTCGATCTTCTCCGCCGTCAGGAACAGACGCTTGGCATTGTCGATACCAAGGCGGGACACGTAGCGCTTGATGCCATTCGGGTAGTAGTGCAGCCCGAGCCGCGCTGCCGGCATGAACATCTCGCTGGTATCGACCCCGATCCGGAAATCGCAGGCCAGCGCCAGATCGGTCGAGCCGCCATAGACCCCGCCGTTGAGCCGGCAGATCGTCGGCAGCGCGAGGTCCTCCAGCCGGTCGACGACCTCCTCGAATGCCGGGCTGGAAGCCTCGGCCGTATCCGCCGGCGTTGCGCCGATGGCGCCAAGGTCGAAGCCGGCGCTGAACGCCCGCCCGGTGCCGGTCAGGACCAGCACGCGCAAGGCGGCGTTGGCCTCGACCCGGTCGAACAGCGCCAGCAGCTCGCCGAGATCCTCCGGCTGGAGCCGGTTGAGATGCTGCGGACGATTGAGCCGAATGGTGGCGCGTGCGCCGTCGATGGTCAGGAGCGGCATGCTCGGTGCGTCATCGGCCTGGGTGGTCCGTCCTGTCGTCATGTCCTGTTCTCCATGGTTCGGCGCCTGGCCTCGGCATCGATGCTCTGCGCCAGATCGGGGTGGCGTGCCATCAGCACGCGGAAATCGACGAGGTCGAGGACCAGCAGCTTCGACAGTCCGGTCGTGCTGATGTCGGCCGAACGCAGGTTGTTCCCGAGCAGCGCCATCTCGCCGAAGAACGCGCCCTCGCCGAGCCGGACCTTCTTGCCGGGAAGGTCGACCTCGACCTCGCCGGCGGCGATGAAATACATGCAGTCCCCCGGCTCGCCCTTGCGGATCACGGTGGCGCGCGGCGGCAGGTCGATGGTGCGCAGCATCTGCGCGACGTCGGCGATCGTGGCGGGCCCGAGGCTGGCGAAGAACGGTACCCTGCTGACCGATTCCCAGGTCTTCAGAAAGTTGTCGCGCCGGGTTTCCGCGGCGAAGCCGGTCGCCAGGATGCCGGTCCATAGGCCGAACACGCCGAGGCCGGAGATCATCACCGTGGCGGCAACCACCCGCCCGAGCGGCGTGATCGGCACCACGTCGCCATAGCCCGTGGTGGTGAGGGTCACGACGGCCCACCATAGCGCGGAGGGGATGGTGCCGAAGGTGGCCGGCTGCTCGTCATGTTCGAGCGCGTATTCGGCGACCGATCCGAGAAACAGCACCAGCAGGAACAGCACCAGCACCGACAGCAGCGGGCGTGCTTCGACCACGAGCACCCGGCGGAGCTGGCGCAGGCCAGGCACGCCGGGGATCACCTTGAGCACCCAGATGACCGCCAGCAGCCACGCGGCGCGCGACTCCATGCCCGAGACCAGCGCAACCGGCACGGCGAGGGCGGAGAGCGTGTCCAGCAGTCCCCGGCCCGACATCAGGTAGGTGGCGGCGCGATGCGCCCGCACCGCCTGCTGAACCCGAGCGGCCCATTCGACGACGAAAAAGACAAGGCATCCCCACAGCAGGGCGATGATCCAGCGCCCCCCGGCCTCGTAGGCGGGGTCCATCGTCAACAACACCATGGCGCTCATGCCGAGCGCCACGGCCACATAGGCCGCTCTGGTCATGTTGCGTCCGGTCAGCGCGGTGACGAATGCCGCCAGGGCAGGGTGCTGCGGTTTGGTCATTGCGGGCGGGCGTCAGTCGCTGATCTCAGAGCCGCAGGAGATCGCGGCGGCGTCAAGGTGCCCCGATCGGGGGAATCCCGTCAACGATGCGGGTGGATCGGTTTTGCAGCGTCATCCGGCAGGTCCAACCGTTCTACTTCGACCGGGGAATTTTTCCGTACCGGCTCAAATACCGGTTCAAACGTCGTCTGTTCGCCGTATATCAGAGGTCGGCATGGACACGCTAAATTAGGCAAAAGGAGGCTCGGAACCGAGCGTCCGCCCTCCTGCGTCCCAAGAGTCTGGTTGATCCCGATGGATACCTCACACCTGGCCGAACATGCGGGCGCCGCCGGCAGCCTCTTCGCCTCGATCTTCGTGGTCGCCACGCTGTCGATGCGGACGATGATTCCGCTGCGGGTATTCGCCATCCTCACCAATATCGTCCTGATCGCGACCGCGGTGCCGATGCACAACTACCCGGTCCTGATCCTGCACGGGGTGCTGCTGCCGCTCAACAGCTACCGGCTCCACCAGATGCTGCAGCTGGTCCGCGACGTGAAGCAGTCGGTCAACAGCGACCTCTCCATGGAATGGCTGAAGCCGTTCATGACCGAGCGCAAATGCGGTCCAGGCGAGGTGCTGTTCTACAAGGACGAGAAGGCCGACAGCATGTACTACATCGTCAGCGGCCGCTTCCGCCTGGTCGAATCCGGTATCGAGCTGCCGGTCGGTGCGATCGTCGGCGAGTTCGGCATGATCTCGCCGTCCAATACGCGCACGCAGACGCTGGAATGCGTCGAGGGCGGTCTGATCCTGTCGGTCTCCTACGACCAGGTCGAGCAGCTCTACGTCCAGAACCCCGCCTTCGCCTTCTACTTCCTGCGCCTCGCCAGCGCCCGGCTGTTCCAGAACATCGAAACGCTCGAGCGGCGGCTGGCGCAACAGACCACCGCGCCGGCGCCCGTCGCCAAGCCGGCGTGATCCGGGGAGCCTGAAGCCCAGTGGAAAGCGTCCGGTCCTCGCTGCGATATCTGTTCGCCGACGTCATCGGCGTCGACGATGGCGAGCCGCCTTTTCTGCCTCAGGGCCTTCCTGACGCCGCCGTGCCGGCGGTGAGCGATGGCATCCATCTGCTGATGGAGTATCAGGGCGCGAGCTACGCGCAGCTCTATGTCGATCGCATCAAGCGGTTCGTGCGCAGATCGAACGTCGATGCCGGCATGCTGTCTCAGATCGCGCAGCTGCTGGCTGCCCGCATGGCCTACGAGGATCCGATCCGGATCGCCCAGCTCAGATTGATCAGCCTCGACATGGGGAAGCGGCCGGAGGGACGCGAGAGCGACGACGTCAGGAGGTTTCGCCTCGACGAGCTGATCGGTGCGCTGCCGCAAGCCGTGGCGGAATCGTTGCTGGCAGCCTTCGAGCAGATCGGCTGGTTAGGTCGGCGCCGGGTCAAGGTCCGCTTTTCGGTCCGATCGCGGTTGGCCATTCGCCGCCTCAAGCTGATGGCCGGCCTGCGGCGCTGGCGGCTGCAGTCGGTGCGCTATGGCGAGGAGCGCGCCTGGGCCGAGCGGTGGCTGCACATGATCGCGCGCGCGCTGGACAAGCAGCCTGCGGCGGCGCCCGCCGTGATCGCGACGGCGACCATGATCCAGGGGCAGGGCGACGGCTACCGGCAGGGTCTCGCTGATTGGCATGCCATCATCGATGGCCTGGCCAAGCCCACCTTCGATGGCGTCCTGCCGATCTCGGATCTCGCCTCCGCCATCGCCGAGGCGCGCGCCGTTGCGCTGGCAGAGCCGGGACAGGGGGCGCTGAAGCGGACCATCGCGCAGATCCGGGCGAGGGCGCTCTCAGTGCCGAAGACCAACGCCGCGGAATGACGCCGCCGCTGCGACGGTTGCCGCCGGATGCGCCGCGCGGCGTGGGTAACCTTACCCCCGGCGGGATTGCCGCGAAGGGTAGCAAGGTGCGATTTGAAGTTCCCTTTCGCGTGCAATTCGCTACCGGAGATGTCATAAGCGTCGCATACGCGTCGAATTGGCCGGGTATTCTCATCAGATTGCGCTGAACGCCTCCAGTTCCCCGTGCGTCCAAGGTTGGTTCCAAGGGTTAGTCGTAGCGAGAGCGTCAGCTTTGTCTTTTCCCTCTTTGTCGTCGCAGGTTCCGGTTGGTGCGCTGGTCGGCTGGATGCTGCTGCTGACCTTCAAGCACATCATTGGCGACTTCGTGCTGCAGAACGCCTGGATGGCCTATGGCAAGGACCAGCGGAAGGGCTGGGCGCTGCCGCTGTTGGTGCACTGCCTGATCCATCTCGCCGTCGCCATGGTCCTGATCTTGATCGTCGCGCCAAGATTCTGGTTCGTCGCCGTGATCGACTTCGCCATTCACATCACGATCGATCGCATCAAGGGCATCTGCTCGTCGCGGTTCGGCATGAACACCGAGCACCCCTGGTTCTGGACCTTGATCGGCGTCGACCAGGCGCTGCATCACCTCACCGGATTCGGGCTCTCGATCTTCATGGCCGCAAATGGCTGAGCGTTCGGCCACGGTGCGTCGCGGCGAAGCCGCACCGACCGCGGCAGTCCCGTGTCAAGCCGGGGGTGGGACGACCGTTCGGTTTGGTTAACCGGTCATTAGCGATTCGCGCTGCATCGTCGCGTCATGGCAATCAAACCGATGCTTCAAAGCCGCGATGCGTTCGACAGCGATTCGTGCCCGGTCGGCGACGAGCTTCTCGGTGAACTCTACCGTGCCGACGCCAACGGGCTACCCGCGCTGGTCGAGAGCGTCTCCGCCGATGTGAGGGCCATGCTGGCGCTATTCTGTTACCGGCGCACGCATCTTCACCCGCTGGCGCTTGCGATTGCATCCACGTGCAGCGAGCAGGTCCTGTCGCAGTTCGGTGGCCGGGTCGGATCGGCGCTGTATGCGCAGTCCCGCGGCGGTCGGGCGGGTCCGGCCGGCGCGACCTCGAGCCGCAAGCCGATCTCGCTGTCGACCAAGCCACTCTCGGTGATGAAGCCGTTCGAGGACGATCTCGACGACAGCCCCGAGCCGGTCACGGCCTGACTCCCCGTCTTCCTTGCCTCTGCTCAGGCGAGCACGGGCAGCCCGAACTTGCGCCGGGCCATCGCACATTCGGCGTCACCCGGCATGCAAATGCGGCACACCTCGGGGCGGATCGCGTAGATCCGGCACGCCACGGCGCGCGCGATCTCGCCATCGAGCGCACAGCAGCGGTTGCCGTCGCAGCGCATGCCCGACAGCCGCTCGTTGACCAGCTCGGCCGGGATCAGGTCGAGCGCGGCATCCTCCTCGATCGTGAAGCGCGGCCAATTCGACGAATAGGCGCAGCACGCGCCGCAGCTCTGACAGGGGCTGCTGTCAGTCTCGCCAGACATCGGTTCAGACATCCTTGGGAACCTCCCACACCAGGCTGCGCCGCCATTTGGCGCGCAGCGCCTCGCGCCTTTCGGGATATTTATCGTCGAGATAATCCGCCTCGACGACACGGTCGGTCCTGAAGCTGCGGAAGTCGCGGCGCAGCTCGCACCAGGCGGCGAGGATGCGCACCGCGTCATGATAGCCGATCGCGATCGGCCAGATCACGCGCTCGCTGTCGCGGCCCTGCTCGTCGCGATAGCGCAGCCTGATCTTGCGTCCCTCGTGGATCTGCGAGCGCGTGCGCGACATGTCGATGCGGTCCGGCTCGCGCATCCACGGCCGCGGCGCGCGGCTCGCCGGTTCCAGCACGAATGGCCGCAGCCGCTCCGGCACGGTGTCGGCGATCTTGGCCATCAGGTCCTCCGCCGCGCGCGCCAGCACCGGGTCGGCGTTGACCGCGACCCATTGCGCGCCAAGCACCGCCGCCTCGATCTCGTCCGGCGTCAGCATCAAGGGCGGCAGATCGAAACCTTTCTCCAGGATGTAGCCCATGCCGGCCTCGCCGCGGATCGGCACGCGCTGGCCGATCAGGGTGGCGATGTCGCGATAGATCGTGCGCTTCGAGGTCTCGAGCTCGGCCGCGATCGCATCCGCCGTCAATGGGCGGCGCGTGCGTCTCAGCACCTGGATGATCTGGAATAGCCGGTCGGCGCGTCTCATGGTGTGTCCTGCATGGGCGAGCACCCCCGCCGATGCTGACAGGATGCTGGCAGCAGCCTGTCCTTATACCGGGCCAACAACGAGATTGAAGGGGTGATGTCGATGATGATGTTTTATGGCCTTGGCCTTGCCACCACGCTACTGCCGCTGCTGACACCATGGTGGCAGCAGCATGCTCGTAGCGTCCGGCGTCTGCTCAGGAAGTCGGGAGTGCTGTCATGATCACATTGTTCGGTTTGGGCGCGGGCTTCGGCCTGCCGGAGATCAGCCCCTTCGTCACCAAGACGGAGGTGCAATTGAAGATGGCGGGCCTCGCTTTTCGGAAGCAGCGGGCGATGCCGCCGGCATCGCCGAAGGGGCAGCTGCCCTTCATCGACGACAGCGGCGAGCTGATCGCCGATTCGACCTTCATCCGCGCCCATGTCGAGCGCAAATATGGCTTCGACTTCGATCATGGGCTCGACGTGCGCGCGCGGGCGCAGGCCTGGGGGTTCGAGCGTATGATCGAGCATCACCTGTATTTCGCGCTGGTCGGGGCGCGCTGGGTCGATCCGGTCAACTTCGCCAAGGGGCCGGCCCACTTCTTCGACGGCGTGCCGGCCGACAAGCGCGAGAAGCTGCGCGAGGACGCGCAGTTTCGCGTCGCCGAGAACTATCTGATCTCCGGGCTCGGCCGCCACGCGCCGGACGAGGACGTCGATCTCGCCGCACGCTCGCTGCGCGCGCTGTCGGTGCAGCTCGGCGACCGGCCCTATCTGATGGGCGATCGTCCTTGCGGCACCGACGCGACGGCGTTCGCCGTCGTCGCCGGCATCCTCACGCCGTTCTTCGAGTCCGAGCTACGCCGCCGCACCGAAAGCTTCGGCAATCTGGTCGCCTATGCCGAGCGCATGATGGCGCAATATTTTCCGGAGTTCGAATGGGGCAGGGCGGCCGAGGCGGCGTGAGCTGATCAGTCGAGTCCCACTCACCGTCATTCCGGGTTCAATCGCCAGTGCGCCGCTGCGCACTGGCGACTGCCCCGGAATGACTAACAAGCCAAAGGCATAGCCCGCAGCGCGCAGGACCTAGGCGGAGGGCTTGCTCTCGCCCTTCAACCGCGCCAGTTCGGTCTCGAGCTCCGCGATGCGAGCATCGCGAACGGCCAGCGCTTCCGCGACGTCGGCCGCGTCGAACTTCTGCGGGATGTGCTGCGGGCAGTTGGTGTCCCACGCGCTGATCGTGAACAGGATGACGTGCTCGGGCCGCGCCTTGTAGCCTCTCGGCATCAGCGTGGCCGTCAGCGCGGCATCATCCTCCACCACCCGCGCCGTCCCCCAGATCTTCACCCGGCGGCGATGCGCGTAGTCCATGATGAAGATGTAGGCGTGCGGGTTCTCCGACAGATTGCCCTGGGTGATATATTGCCGGTTGCCGCTGAAGTCGGCGAAGGCCAGCGTGTGGCTGTCGAGCACCTTGAGAAAGCCCTTCGGTCCGCCGCGGTGCTGGATATAGGGCTGGCCGTCGGCCGAGGCGGTCGCGAGATAGAAGCTCGTGGCCTCGGCGAGGCGGCCGGCGAGATCGGCGTCGACCTCGTGGCGAAAGCCGCGGCTCTGCTCCACATGCGCGTAGCTCTCGCGCGACCCCTTGCGCGCCTGGATCGCCTTGACGGCGGGGGAGAACATGACGTCGCCGGGTGCCTGGATGGTTGTCTGGGTCATCGCAATGACTCCTTGTCGCTGCGGCAGTGACTGCCGCCGTGGAGCCAATATGGTCCCAATCCTCTTCGGAAATAATCTGGCCAGTTGACATTGGATCGTTGCAGATGCTGCAATAATCCCATGGACCGCATCGATGCCATGCAGGCTTTCGTCACCGTCGCCGAGCTGAACGGCTTCGCACCGGCGGCGCGCCGGCTCAAGCTGTCGCCATCGGCGGTCACCCGTTTGGTCGCCGCGCTCGAATCGCATCTTGGCGTCCGCCTGCTGCAGCGGACGACGCGCTCGGTGACGCTGACCGATTCCGGACGACGCTATCTCGACCGCGCCAGCCGCATCCTGGCCGATCTGGCGGAGGCGGAGCGCGCCGCGGAGAGCGAGCGCCTGCAGCCGGTGGGGCGGCTGGTGGTCTCGGCGCCCGTCGGCTTCGGCCGGCTCCATGTCGGTCCGGTCATGGCCGCGTATCTGAGCCGCTATGCCGAGGTCGCGGCCGAGCTGCGCCTCGAGGACCGCCAGATCAATCTGGTGGAGGATGGCGTCGACTGTGCCGTTCGTATCGGGCATCTCGGCGATTCGTCGCTCGTGGCCCGCCAGGTCGGCAGCATGCGCCGGATCGTGGTCGGAGCTCCCGCCTACTTCAAGGTCCATGGTGAGCCTCGGACGCCCGAGGCGCTGACGAAGCACCAGACCATCCAGTTCGGTCCGTCCGACGAATGGCGCTTCATCAAGGACGGCAGGGAACTGCGGATGGCGGTCAGCCCGCGGCTCGTCACCAACAATGCCGACGCCGCGATCCAGTATGCCGAGGCGGGCGGCGGCGTGACACGGGTGATGGCCTATCAGGCCGCGGACACGCTGCGCGGCGGCCGTCTCAAGCGGGTGCTGGCGAAATACGAGCCTCCGCCGCTCCCGATCCACATCGTATTTCCGAGCTCCCGCCTGCTCTCCGCCAAAGTGCGCGCCTTCATCGACCTGATCACCGCAACCTGCGACTGGCGTTTCGACTGAAAGCGACTACGACGCCACACCCCGTCATTCCGGGGCAAGGCCGAAGGCCTTGAACCCGGAATGACGAGTGGATGCGATTGCGCCGACCTTGGTGCGGCACTGGTCTTGATGCGAAAGATCGGCGGTTTCGATCACCCCTTCTTCGGCACCACCCGGAAGGTCGCGTTTGCACGCGCGATCACGGCGTCGTCGGCCAGCACCAGGCTCTGGACGAAGCAGACGGTGCGTCCGCTCTTGATGACGTCGCTCTCGACGCTGAGCCACTGTCCGGTCCCGGCGCTGCCGATGTAGTCCACCGCGAGGTTGATCGTCACCAGCGACGCCTTCCAGCCAAGCGCCTGGGCGCAGCTATAGCCCATCGCATTGTCGGCCAGCGATGCGATCAGCCCGCCATGGATCAGCCCGCGCGAATTGGTGTGCGGCGTGGCGAGCCGCAGGCCGAGGATGATGGCCTTGTCGGTTTTCTTGGCGTAGAGCGGCTCCCAGGGATCGGTGAACGGGCTCTTGCGGAAATGCGGTTCGAATCCGGCGGGGACGCTGCTCATGCGTGTCTCGATCGTTGCTGGCGATGTCCGCAGTCAACGACATCAGCGCGGATTTTGCACCGCCTACAAAGTTTCAAACGTCTTTTGCGCGGGCGTTTGACACGTTGCGCATCGGATGCACGCGGATGGGGCGCGCGCGATGTCGCCGGGCGTCCGGTGCGGCCCTGCGGCAATTTCGTGGTGCGATGCTCCCGCCGTGCAATTTCGGGTGCAGGCGAGATCCTTAACGTGTTAATGAAATGGCCACGGGCCTGCAACTTTCGTCTGCCAGACTTGCGCTGGCGGGCGCGCTAGGCTCCGCTTGGCGCGTGCACTGGTGGCCAACCTGCCGCCGCGCTTGCAATGATGCTTATATGCTATAACAATGAAGCAAAGGGCCCTCGAAGGCCCACTGATGGAGGAGACGATCCCGATGAGGAAGACGCTTCTGGCGTTGGCTCTGGCCGCCGGTGTGACCCCCGCGCTCGCGCAGGACAAGACATTCGAATTGAAGATCTCGCACTGGGTGCCGGCGAGCCATCCGCTGCAGAAGGCGCTGGAGGATTGGGCCGCGTCGGTCGAAAAGGCCTCGGGCGGCACCATCAAGGGCAAGGTGTTCCCGGCCCAGCAGCTCGGCAAGGCGTTCGACCATTACGACATGGCGCGCGACGGCATCGCCGATGTCACTTATGTGAATCCCGGCTATCAGCCTGGCCGTTTCCCGATCATCGGCGCCGGCGAGCTGCCGTTCCTGATTTCCGACGCCAAGGGCGGCTCGGAAGGTTTGGACGCGTGGTATCGCAAATATGCCGAGAAGGAGATGAAGGACGTCAAGTATTGCCTCGCCTTCGTCCACACGCCGTCGGCTTTCCACACCCGCACCAAGAAGGTCGTCGTGCCCGAGGACGTCAAGGGCATGAAGATCCGCCCGGCCGATGCGACGATCGCCAATTTCGTCACCCTGCTCGGCGGCACCAATGTGCAGTCGTCGGCGCCGGAAGTGCGCGACATCATCGAGCGCGGCGTCGCCGACGGCGTCACCTTTCCGGCGGGCTCGCTGGTGCTGTTCGGAGTCGACAAGGTCACGAAGTACCACATGGATGCGCCGTTCTACGTGACGACCTTCGTGTTCGTCATGAACAAGGACAAGTACAACCAGATGTCGGCGATGCAGAAGAAGGCGATCGACGACAATTGCAACACGGAGGCCGCCGGCAAGGTCGGCGAGCCCTGGGGCAAGTTCGAGGACGCCGGCGTCGACAAGATCAAGGCCGAGTCCGGCCAGGAGGTCTACAAGCTGACGCCGGAGCAGACCGCGTTGTGGAAAAAGGCCTCCGAGCCGCTGTTCAAGACCTGGGCCGATGGCGTCAAGAAGACCGGCGTCGATGCCGAGGCCGCCATGACCGAGCTGAAGGCCTCGCTCGTCAAGTACAAGGCGCTGGCACAGTAGCTTCTTTTCATACCCAAGCTCTTGCGCGGCGGACGGTGCGCTCCCTCTCCCCGTTCCTTACGGGGAGAGGGTTGGGGTGAGGGGCAGCCGCACGCACCGACCGTGCGGAGAGCCCCTCACCCGGATTGCATCTACGATGCAATCCGGCCTCTCCCCGGGAGCGGGGAGAGGCTAAGAACCGCCCGCTACGCAGCAGCTCGCTTCGCATCCACCATAACCACCAAGCTTTCTGACACGGGGACGCCATGCAGCGCGCCTTCATGGACCGGATCATCGACGGGATCGAGTGGATCGCCGCGTTCTTCGTCGGCATCGTCGCGCTCGACATCTTCCTGTCGGTGCTGCTCCGCAACACGCTGAACTATTCGATCCCCGATTCCTTCGACATCGGGCGCATGCTGCTCGGCATCCTGATCTTCTGGGGCATCGCTGCGACGTCATACCGCGGCACCCACATCACCGTGGATCTCATCTGGGGCAATGTTGGCCCGCGCTATCAGCGCTGGATCGACATCTTCGCAACGCTGGTACTGCTGTTCGTCGTCACGGTGCAGACCTGGACCCTGTTCGACAAGGTGCGCGGCACCTATGAGGACAACGTCCTCACCTTCGATCTGCACATGCCGACCTGGCCGTTCTTCGCCGTCGCCTGGATCGGCGACGTTTCGGCGGTGCTCCTGATCGCCATCCGGACCTATCGCCTGATCTTCCACCCCGAGGAGATTCATGACCCTCAAGTCAAGCCCACGGAGTAGCGCCGCATGAGCACGGATGCGGTTGCCGTCATCGGCTTCGTTGCGCTGTTTGCGCTGATGCTGCTGCGCGTGCCGGTGGGCATGGCGATGGGACTCGTCGGCGTGTCCGGCTTCGCCTATCTCGTCAACGGTACGGCGGCGCTGAAGCTGGTCGGCCAGACCTCGATGCGCACGGTCACGGACTACACGTTCGGCGTGATCCCGATGTTCCTGCTGATGGGAACGTTCGTGTCCAACTCGGGCATGAGCCGCGAGCTGTTCCGCGCCGCCAACGGCTTCGTCGGCCATCTGCGCGGCGGGCTCGGCATCGCCACGGTGGCGGCCTGCGGCGGCTTCGCCGCGATCTGCGGCTCGTCGGTGGCGACCGCCGCGACCTTCTCGGCCGTGGCCTATCCGGAGATGCGCCGCTTCGGCTATCCGCAATCCTTCGCCACCGGCGTCATCGCCGCTGGCGGCACCTTGGGCGCGATGCTGCCGCCGTCGACCGTGCTCGCCGTCTACGGCATCATCACCGAGCAGGACATCGGCAAGCTGTTCATCGCCGGCATCATCCCCGGCCTCTTGGCGATGACCATGTACATGATCACCATCACGGTGATCGGCCGTGTCAGGCCGGATTTCCTGCCCAGGGGCGAGGCGCCGCCGTGGCGCGAGCGCATCGCGGGCCTGAAGGGCATCTGGGCGCCGGTGCTGCTGTTCCTGTTCGTGATCGGCGGTCTCTATGGTCTTCCGTTCCTGCCGCGCTTCACGCCGACGGAAGCCGGCGGCGTCGGCGCCACCGGCGCGTTCCTGATCGGCGTGTTCACCGGCCGGCTGAACAAGGAGAAGATCCTGGCTTCGCTGCTGCAGGCGACGCGCACCGCGGCGGCCGTGTTCACGGTGCTGATCGGCGCCTTGATCTTCGGCTACTTCCTGACGGTGACGCAGACGCCACAGAAGGTGACGGAGTTCCTCACCGGTCTCGGTCTCGGGCCCTACGGGGTGCTGGCGCTGATCATGGTGATGTATCTCGTCCTCGGCTGCCTGATGGACGCGATGGCGATGATCATCCTGACCGTGCCGATCATCTTCCCGGTGATCTCGCATCTCGGCTTCGATCCGATCTGGTTCGGCGTCATCATCGTGATGACCGTCGAGCTTGGCCTGATCCATCCCCCCGTCGGCATGAACGTGTTCGTGATCAAGAGCGTGGTGAAGGACGTGTCGTTCTCGACCATCTTCAAGGGCGTGCTGCCGTTCGTCGCGACCGACCTGATCCGGCTGGTGATCCTGATCGCCTTCCCGCTGCTCGCCACCTGGCTGCCGCAACAGATGATGGCCCGCTGATGACGACTCCGATCCTCGAGACCCGCTACGTCTTCACCCTCACCGTGATGATCGGCGACGTCACCAGTGCCGGCGAGACCGGCATCGGCGTGCGCCGGATCATCCCGATCCATGGCGGCGAGATGAAGGGCCCCGGCCGCGCCGGTGAGGGCATCAGCGGCAGGATCTGCAACTTCGGCGCCGACTTCCAGATCATCCGCCCCAACGAGCTGATCGACCTCGAGGCCAAATACGCCTTCGAGACCGACGACGGCGCGACCATCTACGTCGAGAACCGCGGCATCCGCTTCGGGCCGGTCGACTTGCTGCAGAAGCTCAAGCGCGGCGAGCCGGTGGACCCCAGGCTGATCTACTTCCGCACCCACCCGCGCTTCGAGACCGGCCACGAGAAGTATCGCTGGCTGATGGAGCACGTCTTCATAGGCTCCGCCGCCCGCCACGCCGATCGCGTCCTCATCGACGTGCATGTGGTGCTGTAGGCCCGGCTGCCTGCGACAAACTCCGTCATTGCGAGCGCAGCGAAGCAATCCAGAATCCCACCCGAGCCTTGGATGGCGTCGTCGCTGCGTTCCTCGCAATGACGGTATGCCGCGAGATGTCGCTCCAATCACCGCCGTCGTCCCTGCGGACGCAGGGACCCATAACCACTGGCTTCAATGGGACGATGACTGGCAGTTATGCTTCACCGATAAATTCCGCGGTATGGGTCCCTGCGTCCGCAGGGACGACAGCGGAATTTGTGGCCGCGGGCGGTCGCCACAAACGACGGCGGAGCTTGGAGCAGCGCCGTCCGGACGCCCCGGCGTTCAGCAAGACAACCGGGACGCCCGAATTCCTGTGAGGTTGACGACTAGTCCTCGTCGTCCCAGCTCGACGTCCGGCCGTAGCCGTCGTGGTCGCAAGGGCGGTAGTGGCGAGCCGGCACGTAACGGTAGCGCTCGTAACCGTAGCCGTCATACGCCGCGTCGCGGTAGTGGGATCGGTAGACCGGCGCGGGCTCATAGGCTTGCGCGTCCGACGCCAGCGCACCACCGATGAGAGCTCCGACCACCAGGCCGCCGATGAGCGCCGCGTTGCGGCCATCATGCGCCTGAGCGGGCGCCGCGCCGGCGAACAGGGTTGCGGTCACGGCGAGCGCGGCAACGCCGCCGGCGAGAGATGTCTTCAGCGAAACCATGGTCCCCTCCATTGCGAAGTGTGGTGACGGTCAACGTTCTACAGCGCGTGCTTTGAAGCCACGCTGAATGCGACGTTGCCGGCCGTTCACTTTTGACATCGCGTTGCTGCAGCATGAGGACTGCGGAGCGGTGGGCCGCGATAAGCGGTCTTCCGCCTGGACATCCGGAATCGGCATCCACGCGACCTGGGCAGGCGGACGACATCGTCGGAGCGAGATGCTATAAGAACGATCTCAATCGGCGGGTCGCGCGATGCAAGACGAAATCTGGTGGGAGGGGCCCTTATGCGTCACGCACCCAATCAATGGACGACGCATCATCGGGACCTGTGACGACGGGCAATGGCGCTGGGCCGTCTATATCAATGGACCCGCGTGGGAAGATGAGCGCATATCCGTCTTATTCCATGCAGGCGGGTCGGTCGAGATGGCAAGGAAGCTTGCAACTGAACTCGGCCCGAAGCGCGACTGTGATGAACAACAGTCGGCCGCTGAGATGCTCAGGCAGATCAAAGGCCCCCCTAGTCTCCTCGAGCAGTTTCTGACGGATGAATGCACACCCCATGTGAAGGATCTTTTGACGCGCGCAATGGCCGAGGCTTCGGCATCTCGATGGCACTTCGAGTTCAATCGCTTTGAACTGTCCCTCCAGGCCGATGGAGAGTCGGTTCTGATCGTGGACGTTCTGGACTCGTCCGAGGCGGGCGAGCAGCGGGTCACGACGCAGCAACTCTTGCAAGACTTGGCACGGTGTCGCGCGGCGGCGGCCAGAAGCTGATCTACTGCGCTCGCGATCGAACGGAGCGACGGATCGCGAATCCGACGCAGTGCGAACGGCCGCTATGGCTGAGTTCGATTCTGCAAAAAAGAAAAGGCCTTGCGTATTTTCAGAATTTGTGATCTTATCTCCGCCATCCCGTCCCAAGCCGAGGGGCGTAGCGCGCGATCGTCACGACACGCGGGGCGGGGAGCGGTGGCCGCGATCATGTCGCAGCGTGTCTTCGGGCGCGCGGACGAACGATGTGACGCGGACGTGAAGTCGCAGCGTCCTGACACCCCGTTGCCGGTGTTACGTTCGCGATGGCGCCAACGCGCCGCGTGGATCATGGTGGCCAACAAGCCGGTGCACCAGGGAGACTGCGTATAAGCGTGAAGACCATCGCGCAGGGAAGGCCGGGCGTTCCCGGCTGCACCTGTGGTACCTGCCGCCTGCATTTTTTCAGCAGGCGGGCCGCAGGCGTCAGCCGGCGCCTGGCCTTCCCTGCGCCCTCTGCATTTGAGGGTGAACGTGATCAGCAAGCCCCGGGCGCGAATCCGCCGCGGGAACGCCGCATCATGTCATTTGCCTTTGTGCTGACGCGCCTTACGATGCGACATGCGCCGCCCCCGCATCGTTCATTCCGGCGCCGTTCGTTTCGCATTGCACAATACGATCTCGGCCACCGCTTATTGACTCCTGCCGAGATCGTTATAAAACATAACTATTCTGAACAGGACACAATCAAGCGATGGGAAACGCCGACACCGCCACGCCAGCGGGCGATCCGTCTCTGCTGCAGATCGAACAGCAGGGCGCCGTCCTGACGATCGGGCTCAACCGCCCGGCCAAGCGCAACGCGCTGAATGACGGCATCATCCTCGCCATCGGCGAGTGCTTCACCAGCCTGCCTGACGGCGTCCGCTGCATCGTGATCCACGGGATCGGCGACAATTTCTCCTCCGGCCTCGATCTCTCCGAGCTGCGCGAACGTGACGCCACCGAAGGCCTGGTGCACTCGCAGATGTGGCATCGCGTGTTCGACCGCATCCAGTATTGCCGCGTGCCGGTGATCGCCGCATTGAAGGGGGCCGTCATCGGCGGCGGTCTCGAGCTCGCCTGCGCCGCGCATATCCGTGTTGCCGAGCCGTCGGCTTACTTCGCGCTGCCCGAGGGCCAGCGCGGCATCTTCGTCGGCGGCGGCGGCTCGGTGCGGCTGCCGCGCCTGATCGGCGTCGCCCGCATGATGGACATGATGCTGACCGGCCGGGTCTATTCGGCGACCGAAGGCTCGTCCTACGGCTTCGCGCAATATCTGGTCGAGGCCGGCGCCTCGATGACCAAGGCGATGGAGCTGGCGGCGAAGATCGCGAACAACGCGCCGCTGACGAATTTCGCGGTGCTGCAGGCGCTGCCGATGATCGCCGAGGCCAATCCGCAGACCGGCCTGCTGATGGAATCGCTGATGGCCACCGTCGCGCAGAGCGACAAGGAGGCCAAGAATCGCATCCGCGCCTTCCTCGATCACAAGACCGCCAAAGTGAAGCCGACGTGACATGACCGCACAAACAATAACAAGCACACAGGGAGGAACGGACGACACGGCGCGCCGCGCCAGTGTTCATCCGTTGCGCGCGATCTCGTTCAACGACCCGGTCGTCACGGTCGACCGCCGAGACGACGGCACCATCTATCTCCGTCCGAAGCAGCCGCTCGGCGACTATCCGCCGCGGATCACCGACCGGCTGCATCACTTCGCCAAAGCCACGCCCGAGCGCGTGTTCATGGCCGAGCGCGTTGGCCCGGAGGGCTGGCGCGAGCTGAGCTATGCCACGCTGCTGGCGGCGAGCCGGCACATCGCGTCCGGGCTGCTCGCGCGCGGGCTGTCGCCAGACCGGCCGGTCATGATCCTGTCGGGCAATTCGATCGACCATGCGCTGGTCGCGTTCGGCGCGCTCTATGCCGGCGTGCCGTTCTGTCCGGTGTCGCCGGCCTATTCGCTGGTGTCGCGCGACTACGGCAAGCTCGCCTACCTGATGAAGCTGCTGACGCCGGGCCTCGTCTTCGTCGACGACGCCGACAAGTTCGCCGACGCGCTCATCGCCAACGTGCCCGAGGGCACCGAGATCGTGGCGTCGTTCGGCTCGGTGCCGGGCCGCAAGATCACGATGCTCGCCGATCTGATCGCATCGCCGCTGTTTCCTGGCCTCGACGCCGCCCATGACAAGATCGGCCCGGACACGATCGCGAAATTCCTGCTGACCTCGGGCTCGACCGGCAATCCGAAGGCCGTGATCAACACCCAGCGCATGATCTGCGCCAATCAGGTGATGATCCGCGAGACGCTCGCCTTCCTCAAGGACGAGCCGCCTGTGATCATCGACTGGCTGCCCTGGAATCACACATTCGGCGGCAACCACAACATCGGCCTGACCCTGTTCAACGGCGGCTCGATGTATCTCGACCAGGGCAAGCCGGTGCCCGGCGGCATCGAGGAGACCGTGCGAAACCTGCGCGAGATCTCGCCGACGGTCTATTTCAACGTCCCCAAGGGCTACGAGTCGCTGCTGCCCTATTTCCGCGAGGACCCGGCGCTGCGGAAGTCCTTCTTCCAGCGGCTGCACGCGATGTTCTTCTCCGGTGCCGCACTGGCGCCGCATGTCTGGAACGAGCTCGACGAGCTCTCGGTGGCCGAGACGGGCACTCGCGTGCCGATGCTGACGGGCCTCGGCTCCACCGAGACCGCGCCGTTCTTCATGTCGGTCAATCCGCGCACCAGCCGCTCCGGCCATGTCGGCCTGCCGGTCTCCGGCAACGAGGCCAAGCTCGTTCCCAACAACGGCAAGATGGAAGTGCGCGCCAAGGGGCCGAACGTGACGCCGGGCTATTGGCGCCTGCCGGAGGTCTCGGCCGCGGCCTTTGATGACGAAGGCTACTACAAGATGGGCGACGCGCTGAAGCCCGTCGATCCCGACGACTTCAATGCCGGCTTCGACTTTGACGGCCGTGTTGCCGAGGACTTCAAGCTGGCGAGCGGCACCTGGGTTTCCGTCGGCCCGTTGCGGGCCCGCTTCGTGGCTGCGTGCGCGCCGCTGGCGCGCGACGTGATCATCGCCGGCATCAACCGCGACGAGATCGCCGCAATCGTCGTGCTCGATCTCGATGGTTGCCGCCTGATCAACGCGACCTTGCCGTTCGACGACCTCGCCGCCACGGCGGCTGATCCGCTGATCATCGAGGCCTTCCGTCAGCGCTTCGCAAAATTCCTGCAGACCGCGACCGGCTCGTCGACGCGCATCACGCGCGCCGTCCTGCTCGGCGAGCCGCTGTCGATCGACAAGGGCGAGGTCACCGACAAGGGATCGATCAACCAGCGCGCCGTGCTGGAGAACCGCAAGGACCTGATCGAACGCATCTACGCCGCGACGCCGGACGACGACATCATCATCGCCGGCTGATCGACGCATCCAAGGGAGAAACGACAATGTTGTTGAAGGACCAGGCCGCCATCGTCACCGGCGGCGCCTCCGGCCTCGGGGCCGCCACCGCCCGCAAGCTCGCTGCGCAGGGCGCCAAGGTCGCGGTGTTCGATCTCAATGCCAAGCTGGCGGAGGAGGTCGCGGCCGAGATCAAGGGCGTGCCGGTGGTCTGCGACGTCTCGGACGCCGCCGGCGCGGAAGCGGCCGTTGCCAAGGCCGTCGAGGCGCTCGGCCAGCAGCCGCGCGTGCTGGTGAACTGTGCCGGCATCGGCGTCGCCAAGCGCGTCGTCGGACGTGACGGCCCGATGCCGCTGGCCGATTTCGAGAAGGTCATCAAGGTCAACCTGATCGGCTCGTTCAACATGCTGCGTCTGGTCACCAACGGCATGACCAAGCTGGAGCCGCAGGCGACCGGCGAGCGCGGCGTCGTCATCAACACCGCGTCCGTCGCCGCCTATGACGGCCAGATCGGACAGTCGGCCTATTCGGCCTCCAAGGGCGGCATCGTCGGCATGACCCTGCCGATCGCGCGCGAGCTCGCGCAGTTCGGCATCCGCGTGCTGACCATTGCGCCGGGCCTGTTCCTGACGCCGCTGCTCGCCAACCTGCCGCAGGAGGCCCAGGACTCGCTCGCCGCCGCGATCCCGTTCCCCCGCCGTCTGGGTCATGCCGATGAGTTCGCCGCGCTGGCGCTGCACATGGTCGAGAACGCCTACCTCAACGGCGAGGTCGTCCGCCTCGACGGCTCGCTGCGCATGGCGCCGAAGTAAGTGCCGCGCGCCGACGTCCACGTGGTTGTCATTCCGGGACGACGCGCCAGCGTCGGGCCCGGAATCCATTCGGCGTCTAGCACTGCTGAGAGATGGATTCCGGGCTCGCGCTCCGCGCGCCCCGGAATGACGACGTAGAGAAACGGAGGGTGGGCAAAGCGTAGCGTGCCCACCGCCGCTGAAAATGGTGGGCTCGGCGCTGCGCGCCGTTGCCCACTCTCCAGATCGCTATCGGCGATGGTGTGAGGCTTTCAAGACATGTTCGTTCACCGCCGCGACGTGCAGATCCAGTGGGGCGACTGCGATCCCGCCAACATCGTCTACTACCCGCGCTATTTCGCGATGTTCGATGATGCGACCTCGGTGATGTTCGAGGCGGCCGGGTTCTCCAAGCAGGACATCGTCCGCCGCTACGGCCTGGTCGGCATCCCCATGGTCGACACCCGCGCCAAGTTCTACATCCCCTCGACCTATGGCGACTGGATCACGATCGAGAGCCGGATCGAGAGCATCAAGCGCTCGTCCTTCGACGTCACCCACAAGGTGTTCAAGGGTGAGGCGCTGGCCATCGAAGGGTTCGAGACCCGGGTGCTGGTCGGGCGCGATCCGGCCGACCCGGACAAGCTGAAATCGGCACCTTTCCCGGAGGAGATGCGAGCCAAGTTTCTCGGGGAATGAGGCGCGGAAATGGGTGCGACATGCGGCCGTCTTAAGGATGTTCAGCTGTCGTGCTTTGGTCGACTGGTGAGGAGTGATCTTCTCGTGTTCAATGCTATGATCACGTTTGGACACATATCGGCCGGTCGTGTTGGAAGATGCCCCAGACGGGGGCGCGACTGCAAACAGGATCGGCGGATCACGAGCTGAACCGAAAAGATTGAGGGAGGATTTTATGAGGAAGGCCTATCTGGCGGCGGCTGGCGTCATCGCGATGCTGGCATCAGCGCCGGCGCTGGCGCAGACCAGCGAGATCACCATCGGCATCACCACGACGACGACGGGGCCGGGCGCGGCGCTCGGCATCCCCGAGCGCAATGCGCTCGAGTTCGTGCCGAAGGAGATCGGCGGCGTGCCGCTCAAGGTGATCGTGCTCGACGACGGCGGCGATCCGACCACGGCCACGACCAACGCCCGTCGCTTCGTGACGGAATCGAAGGCCGATATCATCATGGGCTCGGCGCTGACGCCGCCGACCATCGCGGTGTCCAACGTCGCCAACGAGGCCGGCATTCCGCATTTCGGCCTGGCGCCGTTCCCGGTCACGCCGGAGCGGATGAAATGGTCGGTTGTGATGCCGCAGCCGGTGCCGATCATGGGCAAGGTGCTGTACGAGCACATGAAGGCGCACAACATCAAGACCGTCGGCTATATCGGCTACTCCGACTCCTACGGCGACCTCTGGTTCAACGATCTGAAGAATCAGGCTGTGCCGATGGGCATCACCATCGCCGACGAGGAACGCTTTGCGCGTCCCGACACCTCGGTCACCGGCCAGGTGCTGAAGCTGGTCGCCGCCAATCCGGACGCCATCCTGGTCGGCGCCTCCGGCACCGCCGCGGCGCTGCCGCAGACCGAGCTGCGCGAGCGTGGCTACACCGGCCTGATCTATCAGACCCATGGCGCCGCGAGCATGGACTTCATCCGCATCGCCGGCAAGGCGGCGGAGGGTGTGATCATGGCGTCAGGTCCGGTGATGTCGCCGGAGACGCAGGACGACAGCGCGCTGACCAAGAAGCCGGGCATGGAGCTGAACAAGGCGTATGAGGGCAAGTATGGCCCGAACAGCCGCAGCCAGTTCGCCGGCCATTCGTTCGACGCGTTCGAGATCCTCAAGCGCATCATCCCGGTGGCGCTGAAGACCGCCAAGCCCGGCACGCCGGAGTTCCGCGAGGCCATCCGCCAGGCGCTGCTGACCGAGAAGGACCTGGCGGCCTCGCAGGGCGTCTACAACTTCACCGAAAAGGACCGCTCCGGCCTCGACGACCGCGCCCGCATCATCCTGACGGTGAAGGATGGCAAATACGTCCCGGCGAAGTAACCGGACGGACGATATCTTCGAGTGAGGAAGGCCGGCTCGGTGAGCCGGCCTTTCGGCCATTTGGACGATGATCTTTGTCGTTTTGGAAGCCCCACCATGATTCCCGCCCCCAGCGGAGCCACGCGGCTCCACATCATCATCGGCGATCCCGTCGCGCAGGTGCGCGCGCCGGCCGGCGTCAGCCAGGCGTTCTCGGAGCGCGGCAGCGATGCGATCCTGGTTGCGGTCCAAGTCGCGCCGGGTGACCTGACTGACTTCCTGGCGACGATGACACGGGTGAAGAATCTCGACGGCATCGTCGCGACCATCCCGCACAAATTCGCCTGCTACCGCGCCTGTGCGACGGCCACCGAGCGCGCGCATTTCATCGGCGCCGTGAATCTGATGCGGCGTGGTCCTGACGGCCGTTGGCATGGCGACATGGTCGACGGCCTTGGCTTCATCGGCGCTGCGAAGGGGGCGAGCTTCGATCCTGCAGGCTGCCGCGTGCTACAGATTGGCGCGGGCGGTGCGGGCTCGGCAATCGCTTTGGCGCTGATCGATTCCGGCGTGCGCGAGCTTGCCATTCACGACAGCGATGCCGGACGCCGCGATGTGCTGATCGCGCGCCTCAACGAGCGGGGCAAAGGCCGCGCCTTTGTCGGCTCGATGAACGCAACAGGCTTCGACATGGTTGCCAACGTCACGCCGGCAGGCATGCAGCCCGGCGATCCTCTGCCGGTCGACATGACGACCGTCAGCCCGTCGGCCTATTGCGGCTGTGTCATCACCCGGCCCGAGGTCTCGCCCTTCATCGCCGCTGCGCGCCAGCGCGGCTGCCTGACGGCGACCGGCACCGACATGTACCGGGCGCTGGAGCGCGTGATGGTCGATTTCCTGCTGTCGAAGGAGGCGCCCTCCTGAAGCAGCGCCTCACCCCATCGACATCAGGCTCAGCTCGCAGCCGCCTCGGCAAAGCCGAGATAGCTCGCCGCTACGCGCTCGTCGGTGGCGATCTCGCTGGCCTTGCCGTTGAGCACGAACTCGCCGAGCTCCATGACATAGGCGCGGTCGGCGACCTTGAGCGCGGCCTTGGCGTTCTGCTCGACCAGCAGCACCGAGACGCCTTCCTGGCGCAGCTTGGCGACGATTTCGAAGATGCCGGCGACGATGATCGGCGCCAGGCCAAGGCTGGGCTCGTCCAGCATCAGCATCTTTGGCGCGCCCATCAGCGCGCGCCCCATCGCCAGCATCTGCTGCTCGCCGCCGGAGAGCGTGCCGGCGAGCTGCTTGCGCCGCTCCTTGAGCTTCGGAAACAGCGTGTAGACGTGCTCGAAGCCGCGTGCGGCGTGGGCCTTCGACATTCTGAAAGCGCCGAGCTGCAGATTGTCCTCGACGTTCATGGTGGCGAACAGCTCGCGATGCTCCGGCACCAGACAGAGACCGCGCGCGACGCGGTCCTCGATCTCCAGCCGGGCCATGTCCTCGCCCAGGAAGGAGACGCGACCCTTCAGCGGAAACACGCCCATGATGGCACTGAGCAGCGTGGTCTTGCCGGCGCCATTGGCGCCGATGATGGTGACGATCTCGTTCTCGGCCACGGTGAGCGAGACCGAGCGGACCGCCTCGACCTTGCCGTAGGAGACATGGGCGTCGGTGACTTCCAGCAGCGTGCTCATGCGGTGGCTCCGAGATACGCCTTGATGACCTCCGGATTGGTCTTGATCGCGGCAGGTGTGCCCTCGGCGATCTTGGTGCCGAAATCGAGCACCACGATGCGGTCGGCGAGGTCCATGACAAATCCCATGTCGTGTTCGACCAGCAGCACCGACATGCCGCCGGCGCGGAGGTCGCGCAGCAGCGCGCCGAGGCGCTGCTTCTCCATGTGGCGCAGGCCGGCGGCCGGCTCGTCGAGCAGCAGCAGCATCGGATCCACGCACAGCGCGCGGGCGATCTCGACGATGCGCTGCTGGCCGAGAGACAACGAGCCGGCAAGCTGGTGCATCTGGTCGCCGAGCCCGACGCGCTCGATCTGCCGCGCGGCTTCCGCGAGCAGCTTGGCTTCGTCGCCGCGATCGAGCCGGAACATGCTCGTGAGCGCGTTGGAATGGCCGCGCAGATGCGCGCCGATCGCGACGTTCTCGAGCACCGTCATGTCCGGCACCAGCTTGACGTGCTGGAAGGTACGGGAAATGCCGAGCTTGACGACGTCCTGCGGCGGGGCGTTGCCGACGGCCTTGCCGAGCACCGAGATGTTGCCGGAGGTCGGCGGCAGCACGCCGGTGATCAGGTTGAAGGTCGTGCTCTTGCCGGCGCCGTTCGGGCCGATCAGCGCGACGATCTCGCGGGACTGGACATCGAACGAGACGTTGTTGACCGCGACCACGCCGCCGAACTGCTTACGCGCGTTGTCGACCTGGAGCAGCACGTTTGGAGTCGTCGCAGATCGCTCCCGCGCCGGCAGTTTGACCGACGTGTCCGGCTGCTTGGCAACCGGCTTGAAAGGCAGCCGCGCCGTCAGCCACGGCCACAGGCCGGTCGGGGCGAGCTGGAGAAGCGTGACGAGGAGAATGCCGAACACGATGGTCTCGAGTTGGCCCTCGCCATGCAGCAGCAGCGGGAGGTAGCTTTGCAGCACCTCTTTCAGCACGACGACGATCGCCGCGCCGAGCACGCCGCCCCAGACATAGCCGGCGCCGCCGACCACGGCGACGAACAGATATTCGATTCCGGCCTGGGCGCCGAACGGCGTCGGGTTGACGGCGCGGGTGAAGTGCGCATAGAGCCAGCCCGAGAGGCCGGCGAGCACGGCGGCGTAGATGAACACCAGCAGCTTGGCGCGAGGTGCATAGACGCCGAACGCTTCCGCCGCGATGTGGCCGCGGCGCAGCGCGCGAATGGCGCGGCCGGTGCGGGAGTCCAGCAGGTTCATCGTCAACAGTGCGGAGATCAGAACGGCGGCCCAGATCGCGAAATAGATCGTGCCGGGATCGAGCATCTTGAGGCTGCCGATCGACAGCGGCGGGATGCCGGAGATGCCGTCGTTGCGACCGAGGAAGGCGAGCTTGCTGAACAGATAGAACAGGCCGAGGCCCCAGGCGAGCGTGCCGAGCGGCAGATAGTGGCCGGACAGCCTGACCGTGACGAGGCCGAGCAGAACGGCGGCGAGGCCCGACACCAGCAGCGACAGCGGCAGGGTCAGCCACGGCGATACGCCGTAATTGGCCGACAGCACCGCAGTGGTGTAGGCGCCGAAGCCGACAAAAGCGGCCTGGCCGAACGAGGTCAGACCGCCGACGCCGGTCAGCAGCACCAGCCCCATCGCGACCAGCGCCGACAGGCCGATATTGTCGAGCAGCACGATCCAGAACGGCGGCATGCCCGGGATGAACGGGATCGCCGCGACGATGACGGCAAAGATGATGAGAGGCCAACGCTCGCGCACGGCTCAATCCTTCTCTTCTTCGACCGCGGGCGCGGCGAGCGAACGCAGCAGCAGAACCGGGATCAGCAGCGTGAAGACGATCACCTCCTTGAAGTTGGAGGCATAGAACGAGGAGAACGCCTCGACGATGCCGACGACGAGCGCGGCGACCGCAGTCAGCGGATAGCTGATCAGGCCGCCGATGATCGCGGCGATGAAGCCTTTGAGGCCGATCAGGAAGCCGGTGTCGTAATAGAGCGTCGTGATCGGGACGATCAGGATACCCGAGAGCGCGCCGATGGTGGAGGCCAGCAGGAACGCGATCTGGCCCGACAGCGTGGTGCGGATGCCGACGAGGCGGGCGCCGAGCCGGTTGACGGCGGTGGCGCGCAGCGCCTTGCCGTAGAGCGTCAGGCCGAAGAACAGCCAGAGGCCGACGATGAAGGCGATGGTGATGCCGTAGACCGCCATGCCCTGCCCGGTGAAGCGCAGCGAGCCGAGCGTCGCCGTGGCATTGAGCAGGGTCGGGCCACGCTGGCCCTCGGCGCCGAAGAACAGCAGGCCGAGGCCCTGCAGTGCGAGGTGAACGCCGACCGAGGCGATCAGCAGCACCAGCACCGAGGTGTGCGCGAGCGGCTGGAACACGATGCGGTAGAGCGACAGGCCGATGCTGGCCACGATCAGCAGCGACAGCACCAGGCTGACGCCGGCGGGCATGCGCTGGTTCGCCGCCCACATGCTGGCGAGCAGAATGACGACAGGGAGGGCGACGTTGAGGCCGAAGGTGCGCGCGATCTTCGGCGCGTGCAGCGTCTTGCGCATGGCGTAGAGGTCGAAGGCGAAGGCCGCGAGCCCGATCACGACGGCGAGCTTCGCGGTGCCCGGCATTTGGCCGGCCGCGAGCGAGGCATAGGTGAGGGCGCCGTAGGTGACGAATTCGCCCTGCGGGATCAGGATCACCCGGGTGACGGCAAACACCAGCACGAGCGCCAGCCCGAGCAGCGCGTAGATCGCGCCATTGGTAATGCCGTCCTGCAACAGGAACAGCAAGATCGTTGTGTTCAAGACAGGACGCTCCCCCTCTGTGGTGACCGGGCGCGGCCGGCGCCCTGCGCCGTCCGCCGGTCTTGGGCAGTTGAATTGGGCTGCCCGTGTTTGATATAGTGGATAACAATTATCGATTATAATCTCAAGGCCGCTGTTCCGGCTGCGGCATTCGAGACCAGGGATGGAAGCAAATGCGATGAATTTGGCGGACCGTGATGGCCGATAGCGCCAAGCCCGTCAGCAAGAGGGAAAGCCGCAAGGAAGCTGCCGTAGCGGCCGACGAGACGCAAGCGGTCCAGCTCGGCGAGCTGTCGGATCTGCTTGGCTATGTGCTGAAACGGGCGCAGTTGAAGGTGTTCGAGGACTTCCTGCGCTGCGTCGCGCCGCTGCAACTGACGCCGGCCCAGTTCTCGGTGCTGCTGCTGCTCGACGCCAATCCGGGCCGTAACCAGACCGAGATCGCCAACACCCTGGGCATCCTGCGGCCGAACTTCGTGTCCTTGCTGGACAGCCTCGAGAGCCGCGACCTGTGTGCGCGGGTGCGTTCGGCCAACGACCGGCGCTCGCACATCCTGATGCTGACCGAGAAGGGCCGCGCCGTGCTGGCCCGCGCCAAGAAGCTGGTGGTGTCGAAGCATGAGGCGCGGCTCAACGAGCTGCTGGGCCCGGATGGTCGCGACGCGCTGCTGGCGATGCTCACCAAGATCGCGGAGGAGTTCTGAAGGACGCAGTCGCGCCCCTCAATCGACCAGGATGACCCTGACGTCGTTCACGTTGGTGAGGGTCGGTCCGGTCTGCAGCAGGCCGCCGGTCGCGGCGAAGAACGCGGTGGCGTCGTTGTTGGCGAGATAGGCCTGCGGATCCAGCCCCTGCGCCCGCATCGCGGCGATGACCTCGGCATCGACGAGCGCACCGGCCGGATCGGAGGCGCTGCCGCCGCCGCCATCGGCGCCGTCGGTGTCGCCGGCGAGCGCCGCGACGCCCTCCATGTCCTTGAGGAGGTCGGCGAGCGCCAGGGCATATTCCTGGTTCGGGCCGCCGCGGCCCTGGCCGCGCACCGTCACGGTGAGCTCGCCGCCGGAAATGATCGCCATGCGGCGGCCGAGCGCGCGGGCCTCGCGTGCCAGTTTGGCGTGATCGGCCGCGACCTCGCGGGCCTCACCCTCGAGATCGGCGCCGAGATCGAGCACGTCGTAGCCCGCGGCCTTGACGCTGGCCACGGCCGCCTCCAGCGAGCTGGCGGGGCGCGCGATCAGCTCGAACGAGGCGCGGGCGAAGGCGGCATCGCCGGGCTTGCAGCTCTCATTGGCGGCATCATCGAGCGCCCGACCGATCGCCGGGTCGACCTCGAGCTTGTATTTGGCGACGATGCCGCGGGCATCGGCCAGCGTGGTCGGATCGGGCACCGTCGGACCCGATGCGATCGCCGAGGGATCGTCATGCGGCACGTCGGAGATCGCCAGCGTCACGATCTCGGCCTTCTGCCCGGCCCGCGCCAGCCGGCCGCCCTTGATTCGCGACAGATGCTTGCGGACCGTATTCATTTCGCCGATCGGTGCGCCCGAGCGGAGCAGCGCGCGGGTCAGCTGCTGCTTCTGCGCGAAGCTGACACCGTTCACCGGCGCGACCCAATTGGCGGACCCACCACCGGAGAGCAGCACCAGCATCAGGTCGCCGGGCTCGGCGGTTGCCGCCAATTGCAGCGTCTCGTCGGCGGCCTTCAGCCCGGCCTCGTCCGGCATCGGATGTCCGGCCTCGATCACCTTCACCCGCCGGGTCGGCACACCATGGCCGTGGCGGGTGGTTGCGATGCCGGTCAGCTTCGCGGGATCGAACCCGAGCGTGTCCAGGTAATGGCGCTCGGCCGCGAGCGCCATCGCGGCCGCGCCCTTGCCGGCGGCGAGGCAGATGATTCGTCCTTTGGGAGCCGCCGGCAGGAATGCCGGCAGCACGACGTCGGGATGCGCCGCGGCGACGGCGGCATCGAAGATCGAGCGCAACAACGGACGGCGGCTGGTCATGCGGCGCCGCCCGTCTGCCGTGCAGAGCCTATTTCAGCTCGCCGCTCATGACCTCGCCGAACAACTGCCAGCGCTCGCCCTTGAACTGCATCAGCTGCAGCTGCTCGATCGGCTGGAAGTCGTCCGGACCGGTGGTCAGCGTGATGCCGGGCAACAGCCCGCCCTGCGCAAACTGCTTCAGGCCTGCCGCCTGCTTCATGACATTGGCGCGGGTCAGTTCGTCGCCGCATCGCTTCAGCACCTCGACCATTGTGGTGGCGATGTTGTAACCGGTCAGCGCCGACGAATCCACGGGGTTGATTTCCGGCAGATATTTGGCGAGCAGCTCCCTGAACGCGCCAAGACCGGGGTCGTTGGCCCATTGCGGATCGGAGGCATCCTTGGCATAGGCGGCCGAGATCACCCCTTGCGAGTTCTCGACGCCGGCCGGCCGCATCACCGCCGCGGTCGAGGCGCTGACATTCGAGATGATGGTGAGCGGCTTCCAGTTCATCTCGCCGAGCTTCTTGATCGCCTGTGCGCCGGATTTCGGTGTGGTGAACAGCACGACGATGTCCGGATTGGCCGACTTCATCTTGACGATGTGCGACTCGATCGTGGGCTCGGCGATCTCATAGCTCTCCTCCAGCACCACACGGGAGGTGTCGCCAAGGCCGTCCTTGAGACCCTTCAGATAGTCCTTGCCCATGTCGTCGTTCTGGTAGAGCACTGCGATCTTGCCGGTCGGCTGCTGCGCGGTGAGATATTTGGCATAGATGCGGGCTTCCGACTGATAGCTCGGCAGCCATCCCATGGTCCACGGATTGGTCTTGGGCTCGTTCCACTTGGTGGCGCCGGTGGCGACGAATAGCTGCGGCACCTTCTTGGCGTTCATGTATTTCTGGATCGCCGTGTTGGGCGCAGTCCCGAGCACACCGAACAGGAACAGCACCTCGTCGCTCTCGACCAGCTTGCGTGCCTGCTCCACCGTCTTCGGCGGCGAATAGGCGTCGTCGTAGGAGATGAAATTGATCTTGCGACCGTTGATGCCGCCCTCGTCGTTGACCTTCTTGAACACTGCCGACATCGCCTTGCCGACCGAGCCGTAGGCCGAGGCGGGGCCGCTATAGGGCACGATGTTGCCGATCCTGATCTCGGTGTCGCTGGCGCCGGTGTCGTATTTCTTGTCGGCATGAGCGCTGCCGGCAACTGCGCTAGCCAGGGCGAGACCGAGCATGCTGGAGACGGTGCGGCGGGTGAGGGCACTGGTCACTTGGGGACTCCTTCTCGGCCTTGGAGCTTGGCCTTGTTGTTGGATCCGCCCGCAAGGCGGGCGACTCGTTTCACTCTGGACGAGTCCCCATAGCGCAGCCGCGCGCTCGGCGTAACCGCCGCCGCTGCATGACCGCCTCTCTTTCAACTCCTAGCTTAAGAAATTCTTGGCAAAGACAGCAAAGATGCTTGGAGAGAGCGCCGCCTGCGGCGCGAGGCCGCAGGCGGCGGTTTCAACTGCGTCTCGTCGTTAGCCGCCGACGTCCGCGGAGATCACGTCGCCGAACAGCTCCCACTTCTCGCCCTTGAAGCGCATCAGTTGCAGCTGGCTGACGGGTGCGAAGTCGGTCGCCGAGGTGTTGATCGTGATGCCAGGCAGCAGCATCTCGGTGCGGAAGTTGCGCAGCGATGCGGCCTGCTTCATGACGTTCTCGCGAGTGAGGTCGTCGCCGCATTGCTTCAGCACCTGCACCAGCGTCTGGGCCACGCTGTAGCCGACGACGGTGCCGCCATCGAGTTTGTCGCCCTCGGGGAAATCCTTTGCCATGAAGTCGAGGAATTGTTTCATCCCGGCGTCATCCTTCCATTGCGGATCGGAGACGTCCTTGAGATAGGCCGCCGAGATGATGTCCTGCGAATTCTCATAGCCGGCCGGCTTCAGCACGCTGCCGACGGAGGCGGAGACGTTGTTGAGGATATGCAGCGTCTTCCAGTCGATCTCCTTGACCTTCTTGATTGCCTGCGCCGCAAATTTCGGCGTGGTGATGTTCACGAATACGTCGGCCCCGGTGGACTTGAGTTTGACAATGTGATTGTCGATCGAGGGTTCGGCGGTCTCGTAGCTCTCCTCCATGACGATCATTGAGGCGGCCTTGGCGCCAAGCCCATCCTTCAGCCCTTTCAGATAGTCCTTGCCGTAATCATCGTTCTGATACAGCACCGCGATCTTGGCGTCCGGCTTTTCCTTCAGCAGATATTTTGCGTAGATTCGGGATTCGCTCTGGTAGTTGGGCTGCCAGCCCATGGTCCAGGGGAAATCCTTCGGATCGTTCCACTTGGTGGCGCCGGTGGCGACGAACAGCTGCGGGACCTTCTTCGAGTTCATGTACTTGTGGATCGCCGAGTTCGGCGGCGTGCCCAGCGAATTGAAGATGAACAGCACTTCATCGCTCTCGACCAGCTTGCGCGCCTGTTCAACCGTCTTCGGCGGCGAATAGGCGTCGTCATAGGAGATGAAGTTGATCTTGCGACCGTTGATGCCTCCCTCGGCGTTGATCTTCTTGAAGTAGGCCGCTTCCGTCTTGCCGATGATGCCGTAGGCCGAGGCCGGCCCGCTATAGGGCATGATGTTGCCGATCTTGATCTCGGTGTCGGAGGCGCCGGTATCGTATTTCTTGTCGGCGGCGATTGCGGAGCTCGAGGCGAGAACGATGGCGGCAGCCGAGGCAAGGGCGGCCCGTCGCGTGATCATCATGGTGCGTTTCTCCCGTGTTGGTTCTGGATGACGTGCCGTGGCCTCCTTGACGGAAGCTCTCGTGTGTCGGGGGACTATAGCAGAGCCGCCGCGGCGTGGTTGCGACATCACGGCACGGTCCGTGTTTTATCGGTCCGCGTCCGCGCAACATCTGCGCAGTTGCGAGAAGCGCGCACAATTTGGGCGGGTGATTGCTCTGCGAGAACAGCCTGAGATCAGCTAAACGGTGTCTGTCCACCGTTCATGGCATCGTCGGTGCGACCTACGAAAAAGCCCTCCGCGCGGATGGCGCGGAGGGCGAGGTTGAGATCGGCACCGCTCTCGGCGGCGATGCTCGATTGCACGATTACTCGATGGCGCCGCTGATCGCCTCGCCGAACAGCTCCCACTTCTCGCCTTTGAACCGCATCATCTGCAATTGCTCGATGGGCGCGAAGTCGGTCGCCGAGGTGTTGATCTTGACGCCCGGCAGCAAGGTGTCGGGCGCGAAGTCCTTCAGGCTGGCGGCCTGCTTCATCACATTGGCGCGGGTGAGGTCGTCGCCGCACATCTGCAGCACCTTCACGAGCGTCTGTGCGGCGCCGTAGCCATAGACGGTCGAGCTGTCGAGCTTGTTGGCGTCGGGATAATACTGCGCGAGGAAGTCGAAGAACTTCTTCATGCCGGGATCATCGTTCCACTGCGGATCCGCAGCGTCCTTGGCATAGGCGGCCGAAAGAATCCCTTGCGAGTTCTCGAAGCCGGCCGGCTTGATCACGCTGCCGACCGAGGCCGAGACGTTGACGACCAGATGCGTCGGATGCCAATCGATCTCGGCAAGTTTCTTGATCGCCTGCGCCGCGAACTTGGGCGTCGTGACGCTGAAGAAGACGTCGGCGCCGGAGGCCTTCAGCTTGACGATGTGGCCGTCGATCGAGGGTTCGGAGGTCTCGTAGCTCTCTTCCATGACGATCATGGACGCGGCCTTGTCGCCGAGGCCATCCTTGAGGCCCTTCAGATAATCCTTGCCGAAATCGTCGTTCTGGAACAGCACGCCGACCTTGGCGCCGGGCTTGTCCTTGAGCAGGTACTTCGCATAGATGCGGCCCTCGCTCTGGTAGCTCGGCTGCCAGCCCATGGTCCAGGGGAAGTTCTTCGGGTCGTTCCACTTGGTTGCGCCGGTGGCGACGAACAGTTGCGGGATCTTCTTGCCGTTGAGATATTTCTGGATCGCCGAGTTCGAGGGCGTGCCGAGCGGGTTGAAGACGAACAGGACCTCGTCGCTTTCGACCAGCTTGCGCACCTGCTCGACCGCCTTGGGCGGCGAATAGGCGTCGTCATAGCTGACGAAGTTGATCTTTCGGCCGTTGATGCCGCCCTCGGCGTTGATCTTCTTGAAATACGCCTCCTCGGTCTTTCCGATCACGCCGTAGGCGGACGCCGGCCCGCTATAGGGCATGATGTTGCCGATCTTAATCTCGGTATCCGACGCGCCGGCGTCGTATTTCTTCTGGGCGAGTGCTGCGCCCGAGGTGAGGGCGATGACCGCCGTCGCGATCGCGGCGATTCGTAGTTGTTGAACGACCTGCAAGAGTTCCTCCTTAGTTCTTTCTGAGTTTGCCGAGCAGCTGCTGCGCCACCATCGCCACCTGCCGCGAGCCGTGCGGCACGAGGAAGATGACGAGGAACAGCAGCACGCCGAACACCGCGCCGGACAGGCCCTTCGAAATGCCTTCGGCGATGTTGGGAACGAAGATGATGAAGGCCGCGCCGACGAACGATCCGGGCAGCCAGCCGACGCCGCCGACGACCATGCCGAGGAACAGCGAGATCGCGAGAACGATCGTGTAGCTGTCGGGTGCCACGAACTGCACGGCGATGGCGCCGAGGCCGCCGGCGACGCCGGTGATGCCGGCGCTGACGCCGAACGCCAGCGTCTTGTAGGTCGCGACGTCGATGCCCATGGCGGACGCTGCGATCTCGTTGTCGCGGATCGCCATGAAAGCCCGCCCCGAACGCGAGCGTAATAGGTTCACCGAGAACACGTAGATCGCGATCGTGATCGCCAGCGTGAAGTAGTACAGCCACATGTCCTGCGACATCGGCAGGCCGAACGGCGCGTCCGGCTTGGTGACGACGAGGCCCTGCACGCCGCCGGTCCATTCCTCGAAGAAGCCGAGCTTGAGGATCTGCGGCATCGCGGTGGCGAGCGCGAAGGTGGCGAGCGCGAGATACACGCCCGAGAGCCGCAGCGCCGGTTGGCCGAACAGGAAGCCGAAGCCGAAGCAGATGACGCCGGCGACCGGCAGGGTCAGCGCGTAGTTGACATTGTACTGCTCCATCAGGATCGCCGACGTATAGGCGCCGACCGCATAGAACGCGCTCTGCCCGAGAGAGAACTGTCCGGAGCCGCCGGTCAGGATGTTCAACGCCAGCACGGCGAGTCCGTAGATCAGGAGCATCGTCATCTGGAAGATGATGAAGTTCTTGACGAACAGCGGAACCACGAGAAGCAGAAGCACGACGACGAAGGTGGTGCCGGAACTCAAGGTCATGGCCCGCTTCGGAACGGCATCGACCGCGGGCGCCTGGGATGCGATGTCCTCGACTGCGCTCATGATCAGACTCGCTTCACGATGTTGCGGCCGAACAGGCCGGCCGGTTTGATGACTAGGACGGAGATGATGAGGGCCAGTGCGATCGGCAGCTTCATCTCATTGCCCACGTGGGGAATGTAGGTGCCGGCGAGATTCTCGAAGATGCCGACCAGGAAGCCGCCGAGCACCGCACCGAAGGGGCTGGTGAGGCCCCCAAGCACGGCCGCGGCGAAACCGTAGATCAGCACGCCGCCCATCATGTTGGGCTCGAGGAACACCACCGGCGCGATCAGCATGCCGGCGATCGAGCCGATCGCGGCCGCCATGCCCCAGCCGAGCGCAATCATCCAGGAGGTGTTGATGCCGACCAGCCGCGCCGATTCCGGCAAGGCTGCGGCCGCGCGCATCGCAAGTCCGACACGGGTGTACTGGAAGAAGAAGTACAGCCCGATCAGGAGCAGCAGGGTGATGCCGATCATGCCGGCCTGATGGGTCGAGATCAGCTGGCTGCCCAGGAACGGCGAGGAGCCGAACGGCGTCGGGTACTGCTTGATGGTGAAGTCCCAGATCAGCCCGGCGCAGGAGTTGATGATCGAGAACAGCGCGATGAAGCCGGCGACCTGGGTCAGGATCGGCGCCTTGGTCAGTGGCTTGAACAGCACCCGCTCGATCACGATGCCGCCGGCGAAGGAGAAGGCCAGCGTCACCACGAAGGCGACCCAGTAGGGCAGGCCCCATTGCATCAGCTGCCAGGAGATGAATGTCGAGAACATCGCCATCTCGCCTTGCGCAAAGTTGAGATGGTCGATGGCCTGGTAGATCATCACGACGGCGAGCGCCATGCAGGCGTAGATCGCGCCCGTCGCAATGCCGGCCAGGACCTGGTTGGTGAAGAGCTCCATTGTCCCGCCTCCGTTAGTAGCCCAAATAGGATTTGCGGACGTTCTCGTCTTTCGCGATGTCCGAGGCCGCGCCCGACATGACGATGCGGCCCGTCTCGATCACATAGGCCCGATCGGCGAGCTCGAGCGCGAGCTGCGCATTCTGCTCGACCACGAGGATCGAGACCTTTTCCTCGCGGTTGATCTTGCCGAGGATGCCGAAAAGGTCGCGGACCACCAGCGGTGCCAAGCCGAACGACGGCTCGTCGAGCAGCATCAGCCTGGGTCGCAGCATCAGCGCGCGGGCCACCGCCAGCATCTGCTGCTCGCCGCCGGATAAGGTGCCGGCCTGCTGGGTGTGGCGTTCCTTCAGCTTGGGGAAGTAGGAGTACATCCGCTCGATGTCGGCGACGATGCCCGCCTTGTCGCTGCGCGTGATGGCGCCGAGCTGCAGGTTTTCTTCCACCGTCATGTTGGTGAAGGTGCCGCGGCCCTGCGGCACGTGCGCGATGCCGAAGCGCACGATGCTCTCGGTCGATTTGTTGTTGAGCGGCTTCCCCTCGAACTCGATCGCACCGGTCGAGCGCACCATGTTGCAGATGGCGCGCAGGGTGGTGGTCTTGCCGGCGCCATTGGCGCCGAGCAGGGTCGTCAGCGAACCCTCGTTGAGGGAGAAGGAGAGGCCGTGCAGGGCCTGGACCTGGCCGTAATAGGCGCGCAGGTCCTTGACGTTGAGCAGCGGCGTCATTGATCCTTGCTCCCGAGATAGGCCTTGATGACGTCGGGATCGGCCTGCACCTGGGCGGGCGTGCCCTCGGCGAGCTTGCGGCCGAAATTCAGCGCCACGACGTGGTCGGCGATCGACATCACCAGTCCCATGTGATGCTCGACCAGCAGCACGGTCACCTTGCGGTCGTCGCGAATGCGCCGGATCAGATCGCCCAGCACATGGACTTCCTCATGATTGAGCCCGCCGGCGGGCTCGTCGAGCAGCAGGATCTTGGGATCGGCGGCGAGCGCGCGCGCCAGCTCGACGCGCTTCTGGGTGCCGAACGGCAGCCCGGACACGGTCTTGTGCGCGACCTCCTCGAGGTCGAGATAGGCGAGAATTTCGTGAACCTTGGTGTTGACGGAATTCTCGCTGCGCCGGACCCAGGCCAGACGCAGCGAATCCGAGATGATGTCGCTGGAGGTGCGCGCATGGGTGCCGACGCGGACGTTGTCGAGCACGGAGAGATTGGGAAACAGCGCGACATTCTGGAAGGTGCGGCCGATGCCGATCTCGGCAATGCGGTGCGGCGGCCGCTTCAGGATGCTGTGGCCTTCCATCAGGATGTCGCCGGAACTCGGCTGGTAGAGCCGGCTGAGGCAGTTGAACAGGGTGGTCTTGCCGGCGCCGTTCGGGCCGATGAGGCCGAGGATCTGACCCTCGCGCATCTCGAACGAGACGCCGTTCAGCGCCACGATGCCGCCGAACACGACGCTGACGTCGCGGACGACGAGCAGCGGATCGTTGGTCTGGGCGAGTTGTGCCTGCGTCATCTCGTCTCGCCCCTCCCCAAATCGTTCAGGTCAGGACGCGGCGCCAGCCGACCGCGATGATGCAGGCTATCTGATACCCTCGGCAACACGGGCAACTTTTCCTCCTGGCTTCGGCTTTTTATTGAGTTCTTTGTTTGATGGGCTGCTTGTTTGATTAGTTGACGGCGCGAGGCCGCCGAGCGCCGCTTCGATGTTCCTTACCATCGCGACGAGACGAGGTCCAATGTCGGTGCGCAAGCGCTCTTCCGTGAAGCGGAATGCCGGTGCTCCGCAATTCACGGCGTAGGGACCGGTTCCGTCGTTCAGCCGCAACGCGACGCCGACCGCATGAACGTCGTCCTGCCATTCGCCGGCGGAGATCGTGAAGCCATATTTCGCAACGGTCTCGCCGGCGCGCTCGATGCCGTCGCGGATCTTCGGCCAACGGCTGCCGTAATGCTCGCGCATCTCCCGCATCAACGCGGCGCGGTCCTCGTCCGGCAGCGCCCAGATGTAGGCGCGGCCCATCGCGGTCGTTGCAATCGGAATGCGCGAGCCGACGTCGAGTTGAACGTTGATGACGCCGTGACGGCTCTGGCCGAAATAGATCATGCTCAGCCGGTCGCGGCCGCCGATGGCCACCGCGCCGCCGGTCTCGCGCATCAGCTGCTCGCGGAACGGCTCGGAAAGATGGCGGATGCCGAGATTGGCGAGCGCGGCGTAGCCCAGCGCCAGCGCCGCTGGGGCCAGCTGGTATTTCTCGAAGCGCGGCACCGGGGTGAGATAGCCGAGCTTGGTGAGCGTGTAAGTGAGGCGCGAGACCGTCGCCTTCGGCAGGTTGGTGCGCGCGGCGATTTCCTGATTGCCCAGCAGGCCGTCATTCGGCCGGAACGCCCGCAGCACGTCGAGGCCGCGCGCCAGCGCGACGACGAAGCTCCGATCGGTCGCGGGTTTCTTCCCTGGGCGTTTCATGTCATCGGCTGTTGATTGATGAGCCTCGTTGACAACGCTCGTGCTTCAAAATAACCCTGGATGTCAAGATGTGGAATTAGATTTCGCACTGCGGAATTGATGTTCGGCAGCGGGTAGACGCAAGCAAGGCTGATACTCTGCGCAAATGAAGAGCCAAGAATTGGCCGGTGCGTTAACCGGCCGCAAAGAAACGACATCCCAAGGAGCTTACGCGTGAGCGAAGTGGCAAAGCTTGACCGTCATGACATCATCGGCATCGTCACCATCGACAGCCCGCCCGTCAATGCGCTGAGTGCCGCAGTTCGCGGCGGCATCCTGGACAACGTCAAGGCGGCGATCGCCGATCCCGCGATCAAGGCGATCGTGCTGACCTGCGGCGGCCGTACCTTCATCGCCGGGGCCGACATCACCGAGTTCGGCAAGCCACCGAAGCCGCCGGCGCTCAACGACGTGCTGAGCACGATCGAGAACAGCCCCAAGCCGGTCATTGCGGCGATTCATGGAACGGCCCTGGGCGGTGGTCTCGAAGTGGCGCTCGCCTGTCATTATCGTGTCGCCACCAAGGAGGCGAAGCTCGGACTGCCCGAGGTGAAGCTCGGCCTGCTGCCGGGCGCGGGCGGCACCCAGCGCCTGCCGCGCGCCGTAGGCCCCGAGCTCGCAGTCAAGATGATCGTCGGCGGTGACCCGATCGGCGCAGTGGAAGCGCTGAAGGCGGGCCTGATCGAGGAGATCGTCGAGGGGCCGGCATCGGGCGGCGAAGCCTTCGCGCGCAAGGTGGTGGCGGAGAACCGTCCGCTGCGCAAATTGCGCGATGACGATTCCAAGCTGGCGGCCGCCAAGGCCGATCGCACGATCTTCACCAGTGCGGTGGCGGCGATCACCAAGAAGTCGCGTGGGCTCGAGGCGCCG
Source organism: Bradyrhizobium sp. HKCCYLS3070 (assembly GCF_051167575.1). NCBI lineage: Bacteria > Pseudomonadati > Pseudomonadota > Alphaproteobacteria > Hyphomicrobiales > Nitrobacteraceae > Bradyrhizobium > Bradyrhizobium sp. HKCCYLS3070. The sequence continues at coordinate 352,372 of NZ_JBNPTI010000004.1, read as the reverse complement.
TTCGCAGCGGCCGACGCGGTCGGCTATGCGATCGACCTGCCGTTCGACGAGGGCCTGAAGAAGGAGCGCGAAGGTTTCCTCAAGCTGCTCACCAGCGATCAGTCCAAGGCGCAGCGCTATGCGTTCTTCGCCGAGCGCGAGGCCGCCAAGATCGCCGGCGTGCCCGAGGGCACCAAGGGCCGCAAGGTCGAGCGCGTCGCGATCATCGGCGCCGGCACCATGGGCGGCGGCATTGCGATGTCGTTCGCCAATGCTGGCATTCCGGTCACGCTGATCGAGACCGCCGAGGAGCAGCTGAAGCGCGGCATGGGCGTCATGCAGAAGAACTGGGAGGCGACCGCCGCGCGCGGCGGCATCCCGGCGGATGCACCGGCCAAGCGCATGGCGTTGATCGACGGCAAGGTCGGTCTCGAGAACGTCAAGGACGCCGACCTCGTCATCGAGGCGGTGTTCGAGACCATGGCGGTGAAGAAGGAAGTGTTCGGCAAGCTCGATCAATACGCAAAGCCGGGCGCGGTGCTGGCCTCGAACACGTCCTATCTGAACATCGACGCCATCGCCGCAGAGACCAGCCGGCCGCAGGACGTGCTCGGCATGCATTTCTTCTCGCCGGCTAACGTCATGAAGCTGTGCGAAATCGTGCGTGCGGAGAAGACGGCGCCGGATGCGCTCGTCACCGCGGTGTCGATCGCGCGCAAGATCGCAAAGGTGCCGGCCGTGGTCGGCGTCTGCGACGGCTTCGTCGGCAATCGCATGCTGGCGCAGCGCGGCAAGCAGGCCGAGAAGCTGTTGTTCGAAGGCGCGCTGCCGCAGCAGGTCGATGCGGTCGTCACCAAGTTCGGCATGCCGATGGGCCCGTTCGCGATGGGCGATCTCGCTGGCCTCGACATCGGCTGGCGCTCGCGCAAGGACCGCGGCATCAAGAGCGAGATCGCGGATGCGCTGTGCGAGGCCGGCCGCTTCGGCCAGAAGACCGGCAAGGGCTATTACAAATATGAGGCGGGCTCGCGCGCGCCGCTGCCGGATCCCGATGTCGAGAAGCTGATTGGCGAGACGCTCGCCAAGCTCGGCCTCAAGCGGCGCGCGGTCAGCGACGAGGAGATCCTCGAGCGCATGATGTATCCGATGATCAACGAGGGCGCGAAGATCCTCGCCGAAGGCATTGCCGCGCGTCCGTCCGACATCGATGTGGTTTGGCTGTACGGCTATGGCTGGCCGATCTATCGCGGCGGCCCGATGTACTGGGCCGACAGCGTCGGCCTGAAGCACATCGCCGAGCGGCTGGCGTTCTATGCCAAGGAGACCAACGATCCCTCGCTCGAGCCGGCGCCGCTGCTGAAGCAGCTCGCGGAGGAAGGCAAGACGTTCGCCTCGCTGGCGCAGGGGAAGGCCGCTTGAGGCTTTGCCCTAGCTCCGTGCACAGCTGCGCCCCCCTCCCCCTTGCGGGGAGGGGTTGGGGGTGGGGGTCCACAACAGCAGTCTCGCCCGGAGCCACCCCCCTCCCTGGCCTTCCCCCACAAGGGGAGAGGGAACGGGAAGAGCGGGGCCGCCTTACGGCAAGAAACACAGAGTCCGCATGACCCATCCTGGCGAACAGTTCTATCCCGAAGGCGTCCGCTGGGACGCGCCGATCGCGCGTGGCACCTTGCCAGATCTGCTGGCAAAGGCGGTCAGTGACTTCGGCGATCGTGACGCGCTGGAATTCCGCGACCGCCCCATCACCTTCAAGCAACTCGCGGCGCTCGTCGACCAGGCTGCCGCCGCGTTCCTGCGTGCCGGTTTTGGCAAGGGCGCGTCGATCGCGCTGTTCCTCGGCAATACGCCGGATCATCCGATCAACTTCTTCGGCGCGCTCAAGGCCGGCGCCCGCGTCGTGCACCTGTCGCCGCTCGATGGCGAGATCGCGCTGTCGCACAAGCTCAGCGATTCCGGCGCACGCATTCTCGTCACCTCGAACCTGTCGGCGCTGCTGCCGACCGCGCTGAAGTTCCTCGCCAAGGGCCTGCTCGACCGCCTGATCGTCTGCGAGGATGATCACTGGGGCAAGGTCGGTACGTCGCAGACGGCGCTGCCGGATAGCCCCGCCGTGATCACCCACCGCGCCTTCGTCGAGGGCGCCGTGCCGCCTGCCGAGTGGCCTTCGATTTCGCCCGACGACATCGCCCTGCTGCAATATACCGGCGGCACCACCGGCCTGCCCAAGGGCGCGATGCTGACCCATGGCAATCTCACCTCGGCGGTGTCGATCGCCGAAATCTGGGGCCGCGCGACGCGCGCGAACGGCAACGGCTCCGACCGAGTCATCTGCGTGCTGCCGCTGTTCCACATCTATGCACTGACGGTGGTGCTGCTGACTTCGCTGCGTCTCGGCAGCCTGATCTCGCTGCACCAGCGCTTCGATCTCGACGCCGTGATGCGCGACATCGAGGTCAAGCGCGCGACCTATTTTCCCGGCGTGCCGACAATGTGGATCGCGATCGCCAACCTGCCCGATCTCGACACGCGCGACCTGTCGTCGCTGACCAGCGTTGGCTCCGGTGGCGCGCCGCTGCCAGTCGAGGTCGCGCGCATCCTGGAGCGCCGCGTCGGCATGAAGCTGAAGAGCGGCTGGGGCATGACCGAGACCTGCTCGCCCGGCACCGCCCATCCGAAGGGTGGCCCGGACAAGCCCGGCTCGATCGGGATCACGCTGCCCGGCATCGAGATGGACGTCGTGTCGCTCGAGGATCCCGCAAAGGTGCTCGGCGTGAACGAGGTCGGCGAGATCCGGATCAAGGGGCCGAACGTCACCAAGGGCTATTGGAACCGGCCGGACGAAACGGCGCAGTCGTTCGTCGGCGATCACTTCCTGACCGGCGACATCGGCTATGTCGACGCCGACGGTTTCTACTTCCTGGTCGACCGCAAGAAGGACATGATCATCTCCGGCGGCTTCAACGTCTATCCGCAGATGATCGAGCAGGCGATCTACACCCATCCGGCGGTGCAGGAGGTCATCGTGATCGGCATTCCCGACGCCTATCGCGGCGAGGCGGCCAAGGCCTTCATCAAGCTGCGCGACGGCTTCGCGCCGTTCCCGGTCGAGGATCTCCGTGCCTTCCTCACCGGCAAGCTCGGCAAGCACGAGCTGCCGGCGGCGGTCGAGTTCGTCGACGAGCTGCCGCGCACGCCGGTCGGCAAGCTGTCGCGTCACGAACTGCGCCAGCAGCAATCACCCACGTCTCACAGCAAACATCCGTAACAACAACAGGAGGTCGCCCATGACCGATGCCGTCATCGTTTCCACCGCCCGCACGCCGATCGGCAAGGCCTATCGCGGCGCGCTCAACGCCACCGGCGGCGCGACGCTGCTCGGCCACGCCATCGGCGAGGCCGTCAAGCGCGCCAAGGTCGATCCGGCCGAGGTCGAGGATGTCGTGATGGGCGCAGCCCTGCAGCAGGGCTCGACCGGCGGCAACATCGCGCGCAAGGCGCTGCTGCGTGCCGGCCTGCCGGTGTCGGTCGGCGGCACCACCATCGACCGCCAGTGCGCCTCCGGCCTGCAGGCGATTGCGCTCGCGGCGCGCTCGGTGATCTTCGACGGCGTCGAGATCGCGGTCGGCGGTGGCGGTGAATCGATCTCGCTGGTCCAGAACGACAAGATGAACACGTTCCAGGCCACCGATCCGGCGCTGCTCGAGATCAAGGGCGACGTCTACATGCCGATGATCGACACCGCCGAGATCGTCGCCAAGCGCTACGGCATCTCCCGCGAGCGCCAGGATGAATATGCGCTGGAGAGCCAGCGCCGCACCGCTGCCGCGCAGCAGGGCGGCAAGTTCAACGACGAGCTGGCGCCGATCTCGACCAAGATGGCGGTCACCGACAAGGCCACCGGCAACGTCTCGTTCAAGGACGTCACCCTGTCGCAGGACGAAGGTCCGCGTCCCGAGACGACGGCCGAAGGTCTCGCCGGCCTCAAGGCCGTGCGCGGCGACGGCTTCTCGATCACCGCCGGCAATGCCAGCCAGCTCTCCGACGGCGCCTCCGCCTGCGTCATCATGAGCGACGCCACCGCGGCGAAGCGCGGCCTGCAGCCGCTCGGCATCTTCCGCGGCTTCGTCGCGCATGGCTGCGAGCCCGACGAGATGGGCATCGGCCCGGTGTTCGCGGTGCCGCGCCTGCTCAAGCGCCACGGGCTGACCGTCGACGACATCGGCCTGTGGGAGCTCAACGAGGCGTTCGCCGTGCAGGTGCTGTACTGCCGCGACAAGCTCGGCATCGACCCCGACAAGATCAACGTCAATGGCGGCGCCATCGCGGTCGGCCATCCCTACGGCATGTCGGGCGCGCGGCTCACGGGCCACGCGCTGATCGAAGGCCGCCGCCGCAAGGCCAAGTACGCGGTGGTGACGATGTGCGTCGGCGGCGGCATGGGCGCCGCCGGCCTGTTCGAGGTGCTGCAATAGGTCTTCGTCATTCCGGGGCGCGCGAGCCCGGAATCCATACTCACGATGGTGGTTATGGATTCCGGGTTCGCCTCTTCGAGGCGCCCCGGAATGACAGCTCGATTTGTCGACGAATATATACACACGGGAGGATCCGATGGATCTTGCATTCACGAAGGAAGAGCAGGCGTTCCGCGAGGAAGTCCGGCAGTTCTTCAAGGACAATGTCCCGCCGGAGACCCGGCGCAAAATGATCGAAGGCCGCCATCTGTCGAAGGACGAGATGGTGACCTGGTGGCGCATCCTCAACAAGAAGGGTTGGGGTGTCTCGCACTGGCCGGAGGAATATGGCGGCACCGGTTGGACCTCCGTGCAGCACTACATCTTCAACGAGGAGCTGCAGGCCTATCCGGCGCCGCAGCCGCTCGCCTTCGGCGTCAGCATGGTCGGCCCGGTGATCTACACCTTCGGCAACGAGGAGCAGAAGAAGAAGTATCTGCCGCGCATCGCCAATGTCGACGACTGGTGGTGCCAGGGCTTCTCCGAGCCGGGCTCGGGCTCCGACCTCGCATCGCTGAAGACCAAGGCCGAGCGCCGCGGCGACAAGTGGATCATCAACGGCCAGAAGACCTGGACCACGCTCGCGCAGCACGCCGACATGATCTTCTGCTTGTGCCGCACCGATCCGTCCGCGAAGAAGCAGATGGGCATCTCCTTCATCGTGTTCAGCATGAAGTCGAAGGGCGTCACGGTGCGTCCGATCCAGACCATCGACGGCGGCCACGAGGTCAACGAGGTGTTCTTCGACGACGTCGAAGTGCCCATCGAGAACTTGATCGGCGAGGAGAACAAGGGCTGGGACTACGCCAAGTTCCTGCTCGGCAATGAGCGCACGGGGATCGCCCGCGTCGGCGTCTCCAAGGAGCGTATCCGCCGCATCAAGGAGCTCGCCGCCAAGATCGAATCCGGCGGCCGCCCGGTGCTGGAGGACCCGTCGTTCCGCGAGAAGCTCACGGCCTGCGAGGTCGAGCTGAAGGCGCTGGAGCTGACGCAGCTGCGCGTCGTCGCCGACGAGGGCAAGCACGGCAAGGGCAAGCCCAACCCGGCCTCCTCGGTGCTGAAGATCAAGGGCTCCGAGATCCAGCAGACCACCACCGAGCTGCTGATGGAGGTCATCGGTCCGTTCGCCGCGCCCTACGACGTCCACGGTGACGACGACAGCAGCAACGAGACCATGGATTGGACCGCGCAGATCGCGCCGAGCTACTTCAACAACCGCAAGGTCTCGATCTACGGCGGCTCCAACGAGATCCAGCGCAACATCATCGCCAAGGCGGTGCTGGGGCTTTGAGTTGCTGTCATTCCGGGGCGCCGCGAAGCGGCGAGCTACGACGCGCAGTTGCGCGTCGGAGAATCCATAACCACCATCGTGAGTATGGATTCCGGGCCCGCGCCTTGCGGCGCGTCCCGGAATGACGCCGATGATGAATTCCGGGTACGAGGATAGAGAGCATGGATTTTGATCTCACCGAGGAGCAGCGTCTCCTCAAGGACAGCATCGACGGCCTGCTGGCGGATGCCTACGATTTCGACAAGCGCAAGCTGTACATGAAGGAGAAGGGCGGCTGGAGCCGCGCGATGTGGTCCAAGCTCGCCGAGCAGGGCCTGCTCGGCCTGCCGTTCTCGGAAGACGACGGCGGCTTCGGCGCCGGCGGCGTCGAGACCATGATCGTGATGGAGGCGATGGGTCGCGCGCTGGTGCTCGAGCCGTATCTCGCAACCGTGGTGCTGGCCGGCGGTTTCCTCCGTCATGGCGGCTCGGCGGCGCAGAAGGCCGCGCATCTGCCTGGGATCATCGACGGCAGCAGGACGTTTGCATTCGCCCAGCTCGAGAAGCAGTCGCGCTATGACCTGTTCGACGTTGCGACGTCTGCGAAGAAGAAGGGCGATGGCTGGGTCATCGACGGCGAAAAGTTCGTCGTGCTCAACGGCGAGAACGCCGACACCTTGATCGTGACCGCGCGCACCTCGGGCGGCCAGCGCGACAAGTCGGGCATCGGCGTCTTCATCGTGCCGGCCGACGCCAAGGGCGTCACCCGCAAGAGCTATCCGACCCAGGACGGTCTGCATGCCGCCGACATCACCTTCACCGGTGTGGAAATCGGCGCCGACGCCGCGATCGGCGATCCGGTCAACGCCCTGCCGCTGATCGAACGCGTCGTCGACGAGGCCCGCATCGCGCTGTGCGCGGAGGCCGTCGGCCTGATGGACGAGTCGCTGAAGACCACGGTCGAGTACATCAAGACGCGCAAGCAGTTCGGCGTCGCGATCGGCTCGTTCCAGTCGCTGCAGCACCGGGCATCCGACATGTTCGTCGCGCTGGAGCAGGCCCGCTCGATGTCGATGTTCGCGACCATGGCCGCCGAGTTCGACGACGCCAAGGAGCGCGCCACCTCGATCGCCGCGGCCAAGGTGCAGATCGGCAAGTCGGCTAAGTTCGTCGGCCAGCAGGCGATCCAGCTCCATGGCGGCATCGGCATGACCATGGAGGCCAAGATCGGCCACTACTTCAAGCGTCTGACGATGATCGAGAGCACCTTCGGCGACACCGACTACCACATGCGCCGCGTCAGCGAGGCGGGCGGGTTGATCTAGAAAGCTTGGTCGTTGCCGGGCTTGACCCGGCAACCCATCGCTTTCTGAAGATGGATGCGCGGGTCAAGCCCGCGCATGACGGATTTGAGAGGGCTACGCTGCCGGTGTCGACCGGCTCCGGAGTGATTTGATCGATCGAGCCGTCATTGCGAGCGAAGCGAAGCAATCCAGGGCGGTATGCTTGATCTGGATTGCGTCGTCGCTTCGCTCCTCGCAATGACGCGGAGGAAGCAGACATGACCCCCAATCCCTTCGACCTCTCCGGCCAGGTCGCCGTCATCACCGGCTCGAGCCGCGGAATCGGCCGGGCGTCGGCGGAGCTGCTCGCGCAACTCGGCGCCAAGGTGGTGATCTCCAGCCGCAAGGCCGACGCTTGCGAGGAGGTCGCGAGCGCCATCCGCGCCAATGGTGGCGAGGCCCACGTCATCCCCTGCAACATCTCCCGGCGGGTCGAGGTCGACGCGCTGATCGACGGCGCCGTGAAGCATTGCGGCCAGATCGACATCCTCGTCTGCAATGCTGCGGTCAACCCGTATTACGGTCCGCTGCTCGACATCACCGACGAGGCCTTCGACAAGATCATGGCCTCCAACGTGAAGAGCAATCTCTGGCTCTGCGCCAAGGCGATCCCGCCGATGGCCGCGCGGGGCAAGGGCTCGGTCATCATCGTCTCCTCGATCGGCGGCCTGCGCGGCTCGACCGTGATCGGCGCCTACGGCATCTCCAAGGCCGCCGACTTCGCGTTGTGCCGCAGCCTTGCCGGCGAATGGGGGCCGCACGGCGTGCGCATCAATTGCGTCGCGCCCGGCCTGATCAAGACCGATTTCGCCCGCGCGCTGTGGGAGGACGAAGCCCGCCTGAAGCAGCGCTGCGCCACCACCCCGCTGCGTCGCATCGGCGAGCCGCACGAGATCGCCGGCGCGGTCGCCTACCTCGCCTCGGATGCGTCGACCTTCATGACCGGCCAGACCATCGTCGTCGACGGCGGCGTGACAACGGCCGCGGTGTAGCCTTCGTATCCGAGCGGCGGTGCTGATCGCGGGTGTTCACCTTCCCCTGGAGGGGGAGGGTCGCCTCACGACGAGCGAAGCGAGACGTGAGGCGGGGTGGGGTGATCTCTCCACAAGCACCATCGCCCGTGGCTCACCGCACCCCGCTCGCCCGCTGCGCGGGCGATCCACCCTCCCCCTCCAGGGGAGGGTGGATAGACACGTGCCGCTCCACCTTGACCTCGCCCGCCCGATCCGCTTGCTTGTCGGCCCAACGTCGTCAACCTACCGGGAAGAAAACCCATGTCCTTCGTGCTGGCCATCGATCAGGGCACCACGTCCTCGCGCGCGATGGTGTTCCGCTCCGACATCTCGATCGCCGCGGTCGCGCAGCAGGAATTCCCGCAGCATTTCCCGGCCTCCGGCTGGGTCGAGCACGAGCCGGAGGACATCTGGACCTCGACGGTGATGACCTGCCGCGATGCGCTTGAGAAGGCGGGACTGACGGCCAAGGACATCGCGGCGATCGGCATCACCAACCAGCGCGAGACCACCGTGGTATGGGACCGCGCCACCGGCCAGGCCGTCCACCGCGCCATCGTCTGGCAGGACCGCCGCACCGCCGACATCTGCGCCAAGCTCAAGGCCGATGGCCACGAGCCGGATGTCAGCGCCAAAACCGGCCTGATCATCGATCCCTATTTCTCCGGCACCAAGGTCGCCTGGATCCTCGACCACGTCCCTGGCGCGCGCGAGCGCGCCGAACGCGGCGAACTGATGTTCGGCACCGTCGATTGCTACCTGCTGTGGCGGCTGACCGGCGGCAAGGTGCATGCCACCGATGCCACCAACGCTTCGCGCACGCTGCTGTTCAACATCCACACCGGTGCGTGGGACGAGACGCTGCTGAAGCTCTTGCGCGTGCCGCGCTCGATGCTGCCCGAGGTGAAGGATTCCTCCGCCGATTTCGGCACCACCACGCCCGATCTGTTCGGCGGCCCGATCAAGGTCGCGGGGATCGCCGGCGACCAGCAGGCGGCCACCATCGGCCAAGCCTGCTTCACGCCGGGCATGATGAAGTCGACCTACGGCACCGGCTGCTTCGCGCTGCTCAACACCGGCGCCACGCCGGTGAAATCGAACAACAAGCTGCTGACGACGATCGCCTATCAGCTCAACGGCGTCAGGACCTACGCGCTCGAAGGCTCGATCTTCGTCGCCGGCTCGGCCGTGCAGTGGCTGCGCGACGGGCTCGGCATCATCAAGCATGCCGCCGAAACCGGCCCGCTCGCCGACAAGTCCGACTCGATGCAGTCGGTCTATCTGGTGCCGGCCTTCGTCGGCCTCGGCGCACCGTATTGGAATCCGCGCGTGCGCGGCGCGCTGTTCGGCCTGACCCGCAATACCGGCCCGGCCGAGCTCGCGCATGCCACGTTGGAGAGCGTGTGCTACCAGACCTACGATCTGTGGGCCGCGATGCGCGCCGACTGGCCCGATGCGTCCGCCGCCACGATCGTGCTGCGCGTCGACGGTGGCATGACCGCCTCGGACTGGACCATGCAGCGTCTCGCCGACCTGCTCGACGCACCAGTCGACCGTCCCATGATCCAGGAGACCACCGCGCTCGGCGCCGCCTATCTCGCCGGCCTCCACGCGGGCGTCTATCCGGAGCCGGAAAAGTTCGCCGACAATTGGCGGCTCGAGCACCGCTTCCGGCCGGCGATGAGCGCGGCGACGCGAGAGCGCAAGCTCGCCGGCTGGGCTCGCGCCGTGAAGGGGGTGCTGGCGAGCGGCGAGGGCGAGTAGGGCGCTCGCCTCCCACAGCAGCTAAGCCAGGAACGCAGCAAGGTCCGCATTGACCTGCTTCATGTGGGTCACGAATAGCCCATGCGGGCCGCCGGGATAGACCTTCAGCTCGGCGCCCTTGATGCCCTTGGCGGTCGGCCGTGCCGTCATGTCGAGCGGCGCTGAGACGTCCTTGTCGCCGTGCAGGATCAGCACGGGACGGTCGATCTTCGCAAGCACCGGCCGCAGGTCGGTCGCGATCAGCGCGCGGTTGGTGGCGACCGCGACGGGAATGGGCATCTGGCGCATCATCGCCGCGACCCATTCCATCATCTGCGGCGAGGCGTCCTTCGTGAAGAACGGCAGCTTGTTGTCCTCGATCCATTTCGGAAAGTCGCTCTGCCACGCGGCCCAGCACTGCTCGAAATAGCCGTGGGGCGCGCCGAACGCATTGTCCGCGGTCTGCAGCGGAAACGGCGTCGTCGGTCCGAGCATCGCGATGCGCGAGATGCGTCCCGTGCCGTGCCGCGCGACGTAGTTGAGGATCTCGTTGCAGCCCATGGACATGCCGACCAGCGCGACATCATCAAGGTCGAGCTGCGCGATGACCTCGGCGATGTCGTCGGCCAGGCGGTCGAGCTCGTAGCCGCTGCCCGGCACGTCGGAGCGTCCATGGCCGCGGCGGTCGAAGGCAATGCAGCGCAGCCCGCGCTGGCTGAGATCGGAGATCTGGTAGGTCCACATCGCGCTGGTCAGCGCCCAGGCATGTACGAACAGCACCGGCCGGCCGCTGCCCCACTCCTCGTGATAGAGCGTCACGCCGTCGCTGCAGCGGATACGGGGGCGCGCCGCGGTCGGTGCGGCGGCGAGGCTCGGTCCCGTCGCCGCGAAGCTGGCTGCTGCCGCGGTCAGCAGCACGTCTCGTCGTTGCATGGGCATGGCTCCTGATGTTGAATGCGCCGACCATGCCGGGACCCTTATGCGGTTCCAATTACGTCCGGGGTAAGCTGGTTGCCGATCACCCTTCAATCAGGTCGTCTTGAGTGACCATTCCCGACGGATATGTCGACGTCCCGCCCGGCAAGGTCGCGGCCGTGGTGACCTCGCTGGAAATGCTGGCACCGCCAGTGCTGCCGCCCGATCCGGTCGGCGACTGGAGCATTCGCCGCGTCGCGCAGCCCGATCTCGCTTGGTACCGCGACCTCTATGCCCGTGTCGGCTGGGAGTGGCTGTGGTCGCAGCGCACGCGGATGAGCGATGCGGAGCTTGCCAAGACGATTCGCGCTGACGGAGTCGAGATCTACACCTTGGCGCATGGCGGCGGTGATGAAGCCCTGCTGGAGCTCGACTTCCGCAAGAAGACCGATTGCGAGCTGGTGCTGTTCGGCGTCACGTCGAAGCTGATCGGCACCGGCGCCGGACGGCTGCTGATGAACCACGCGCTGCGCCGCGCCTGGGCGCAGCCGCTGACGCGGCTCTGGGTCCACACCTGCAGCTTCGATCATCCCCGCGCGCTCGTCTTCTACCAGCGCTCCGGCTTCCGCCCCTATCGCCGCCAGATCGAGATCGCCCCCGACCCGCGCCTCGACGGCACGCTGCCGCGCGACGTCGCAGCGCATGTGCCGCTGTTGGCCTGAACATCGGAGCTGACAACGGCGCCGAACGGCGCTTCAATGCGCCGCACAGGAGGATAACCGATGTTCCTGATCGGCCAATACGACTCGCCTTTCGTCCGCCGCACCGCGATCGCGCTCAAGCTCTACGGCGTGCCGTTCGAGCACAAGCCCTGGTCGACCTTCGGCGATGCCGACAAGATCGCGCCGTACAATCCGCTGCTGCGCGTGCCGGTGCTGGTGCTGGATGACGGCGAGGCGCTGATCGACTCGGTGGCGATCCTCGATCATCTCGACGAGACCGTCGGGCCCGAGCGCGCGATGCTGGCGCGGAGCGGCGCGCTGCGCCGCAGGCAGCTGCATACGATCGCGCTCGCGACCGGTCTCGGCGACAAGGCCGTCAGCCTGATCTACGAGCGCGTGCTGCGCAAGGACCGCCTCGCGCTGTGGGTCGCGCGCTGCGAGGCCCAGATCTCCGGCGTGCTGGCAATGCTGGAGGCCGAGCGCGCAGATGTGACGAGCTCCTATTGGTATGGCGACAACATCGGCCACGCCGACATCGCCGTCGCCTGCGTGCTGCGCTTCACACGCGAGGCGCATCCGCATCTGTTCGACGCCGCGCGCTATCCGGCGCTGGCGGCCCAGGCCGCAAGGTGCGAGGCGCTGCCGCCATTCCAGGAGATCGTCCAGCCGCTGGCCCCTCCGAGCGGGGATTGATGGAGTCCATCGAGACGCCAGACCGTGCCGCTTGCTCGGTGCTCACCCTCCCCTGGAGGGGAGGGGCGCCTCACGATGAGCGAAGCGAAACGTGAGGCGGGGTGGGGTGATCTCTCCATCAGCAGCAGTGCTCGTGGCTTCGCCCCACCCCGCTCGCCCGCTGCGCGTGCGAGCGACCTTCCCCCTCCAGGGGAGGGTGGGCAGCAGCGCAAGAGGCGTGGGCCGAGCGGCGCGCCCCTCACGGCTTGAAATACACGTCCACCTTCATACCCACCGCGAACGGGCCCGGCTCGGCGAGATCGACCAGCACTTCCACCACGTCGACGTCGGTCATGTTGCGCTGGCTGAGCGCAGCAGTGCGGCTGCTCTCGACCAGCGGGGCGATGGCGGCGACCTTGCCGGCGACGTCGCGGCCGCGGAAGGCGTCGGAGCGGACCACCGCCTGCTGGCCGACCTTGATCTTGTCGAGGTCGCGCTGGTCGAGCTCGGCGCGCACGCGCAGCGAGGACGTATCGCCGAGCAGCACCAGCGGTGGCGTCGTCTGCGGCGAAGCGATCTCGCCGGTGCGCGCATTGACCTGTAGCACCGTGCCGTCGAGCGGCGCGCGGATGGTGAGCTTTTCCAACGTGGCGCGGGCGCCCTGCAGTTCGCTGCGGGCGACGTTGAGCTGGCCCTCGGCGCTGATCGGCAGTGGCGCATCAGCGGTGACCTTGCGCAGCTCGTCGGCCTGCTGCTCCAGCTTCGCCTGCGCGGCTGTCAATTGCGTGCGTGCGGTGTCGACATCGGCATCGGTGCCGCGCCCGGCGCGCCGCTCGGTCACGGCCTTGTCGAGCGCAGCACGCGCGTCGAACACCGCCGCCTGCGCATCGGCGAGGCCGTCTTCGGCGCGGCGCCGGGGACCCGCGCCAGACGGCGTCGACTCCTTGTTGCGCACGCGCTTGCGCATCGCGACCTGCGCCTCGGCGCTGGCGAGCTGCGCGCGAGCTTCGCCATCGCTGAGCCGCACCAGGACCTGGCCGGCGAACACGGTCTCGTTTGGCCTGACCAGCACCTCCTGGATCAGCCCAACCACCGGCGCGCCGAGCTTGATCAGGCCGGATGCCGGCTCGACCCGGCCGGGTGCGACGGCCAGCCAGCGTTCCTCCTGGGCATTGGCGGCACGCGCCGTCGGTGGAATCGAGGTCGGCGTGACGATGATAGCCAATGCAGCCGCGGCGACGAGCCCGAGCAGGTGAGCGCGTTCTGGAATTCCCGATATCATGCGTGCGAGACTTTCTTCATGGACTCGCCGCCGCTCTCCTCGCGGACGATGCGGCCGTCCTCGATGTGAATGACGCGATTGGCAAACGGCAGGATGCGCGGATCGTGCGTCACCACGAGCACCGCGCGCGACGGATCCTTGGCGATATCGGCGAGCAGGGTCATGATCGCCTGACCGTTGGCGGTATCGAGTGCGCCGGTCGGCTCGTCGGCGAGAATGACCTGCGCCTTGCCGACGATGGCGCGGGCGATCGCGACGCGCTGCTGCTCGCCGCCCGAGAGCTGGCGCGGGAACGACCGCTTCTTCGGGCCGAGGCCGACCCGCTCGAGCACCTCGCGCGCCGCCAGTTTCGCGGCCCGCGCGCGTTCGCCGCGCACGTCGAGCGCGAGCCGCACATTGTCCTCGGCGTTCAACGTCGGAAACAGATGATAGGATTGGAAGATGAAGCCGATGCGCTCGCGGCGCAGCTTCGCCAGCGCCTCGGGATCGAGCCCCGCGACCGGCTGGTTGGCAACCCGCACGGCACCGCCATCCGGCGTCATCAGGCAGCCCAGGATCGACAACAGCGTCGTCTTGCCGCTGCCTGAGGGGCCCATCAGCAGCGCCAGCTCGCCGCCCTTCAACGACAGGCTCACGCCCTTCAGCGCCTGCACCCGGCCGGCCCCCTGGCCGAGGTGATGCACGAGATCGGTGGCCTCGAGCACGGTGTCGGTCATCGCGAGAACACCAGGGTCGGGTCAATGCGCATGACCTTGAGGATCGCCGCGATCGCCGAGCCGACGCACATCGTCACCGTCAGCACGAACAGCGCGACCGTCAGCGTCGGGGTCATGATGACCGGCAGCGCCGATTCCGCGGTCGCGGCCGCCACGATCCTGCCGATCGCCGCAGCGCCGGCGAAGCCGACGATGGCGCTGAGCAGCGCCTGCCAGATGATGACGGTGTAGATGTAGCGGCTGGACGAGCCGATCGCGCGCAGGGTCGCGAACTCGTTGATGTGATCCTTGGTGCTGGAATAGAGCGTCTGCGCCACGATCACGGTGCCGACGATGAGGCCGAGCAGGGCGCCGGCGAACAGCGCGGCACCCGCGCCGGTGCCGAACAGCCAGAACGAGCGGCTGCGGCTCGCGAACTCGGCTGCGGTCAGCACGTCGACATTGGACAGGCTGTCGCGCAGCGCCCGCTGCACGGTCCAGAGGTCGGCCTCGGCCGCCAGCTTGACCACCAGATAGGACGCCTTGTTCGAGGCGATGCCGGTATAGGCGCGGGCGCGGTCGACGTCGGTGAACACGTAAGGCGTTGTCGTGAACGAGCGGATGCCTTTGGTGACAGCCATCACCTGCACCTTCTGGTCGCGGAGCTCCGCAGCCTGGCCGGCGCCGCCGATGCCGAGCCGCTCGAAATAGGTCTGGTCGATGGCGACCGCGCCCGGCACGGACAGGTCGTCCAGCCGTCCCTCCACCACGTTCCAGGGATGCAGCCCGAGCCCGCGCAGTTCCGAGCCGACCACGAAGACCGGCGTCGTGGTGCCCTGCGGCAGCCGCCATTGCGCATAGCCGATCACCAGCGGCGTCGCCTCCGCCACGCCGGGAACAGCAAGCGCGCGGAACCGCTGCCGCTCGTCGAGCAGCGAGGGGTCCTCGAAGCATTTGGTGCCGACCGGCATGATCCACAGCTCGGCCGGGGAATGATCGATCATGGTCGTGACCATCCGGCGGAAGCCGACATAGAGACCCATCTGCACGGTTACCAGCACGATCGAGAAGATGATGCCGATGATGGTCGCGATGAAGCGAAGCCTGTCATGGAACAGGTTTCGGGACGCAAGCCTGAACTGCAACGACATGAACGAAAAACCACCCGGAGGCCCCGGCGGCATTTCAGCCGGTTACCGGGGATAAGTCCACGCTGCATCGCATGGCACCGGCTGTGGCGCTTTGTCATTCGCGGCGGCCGTGGCGCGGGGGACACGGAGGAGGGGCGTCCAAGTGCAGCGTGTGAGCCGAGCAGGGGGCGTCATAACCGCTGTCGTCCCTGCGAACGCAGGGACCCATAACCACAGGGAGATGTCGTTTTGCGCGATATCAGCCACCGCGGACGACGGGTAGATCACGCGGTATGGGTCCCCGCGTTCGCGGGGACGACAGCTGTGGATGGGGCGACCGCGCCGGCTACTTCGCGCCAACCGCCTTCTTGCGCCAGGCAAGATGCACCGCGCAGGTGCAGCCCGCGGGGTGGCTGGCGAGCTCGGCAGGGGCGGCGTCGTTGGCTGCGGCGGGAGCGGGCGCAGCGGTTGCGCGAGGCGCCTCGGCCTGCTGGCCGCCCCTTGCCGGAATGTAGTTCAGGATCGGCGCCAGCCAGCGCTCGACTTCGGCGACAGTCATGCCCTTGCGCGCGGCGTAGTCCTCGACCTGGTCGCGCTCGATCTTGCCGACGCCGAAATAGAAGCTCTCCGGCGAAGCAAAATAGAGGCCCGACACCGACGAGCCCGGCCACATCGCAAAGCTCTCGGTCAGCCGCACGCCGGCATTCTTCTCGGCGTCGAGCAGCTCGAACAAGGTCGCCTTCTCGGTGTGGTCGGGTTGCGCCGGGTAGCCGGGCGCGGGACGGATGCCGTGATACTTCTCCAGGATCAGATCGTCCGGCGAGAGCGCCTCGTCCGGGGCGTAGGCCCAGAACTCGCGGCGGACGCGGGCATGCAGGCGCTCGGCGAACGCCTCGGCGAGGCGGTCGGCCAGCGCCTTCACCAGGATCGAGGAGTAGTCGTCATTGGCGTTCTTGAAGCGGTCGGCGACGGCATCCTCGCCGAGGCCTGTCGTGACGACGAAGCCGCCGACATAGTCCGGCACGCCGGAACCCACAGGCGCGATGAAGTCGGAGAGTGCGGTATTGAAGCGACCCTCGCGCTTCTCGAGCTGCTGGCGCAGCGTGTGCAGCGTCGCGATCTGCTTGGTGCGGCCCTCGTCGGCATAGAGCACGATGTCGTCGCCGGCCGCATTTGCCGGCCAGAAGCCGATCGCGGCGCGGGCCGTGAACCACTTCTCGTCGACGATGCGCTTGAGCATCTTCAGCGCGTCGTCATACAGCGCGCGCGCGGCCTCGCCGACCTTGGCGTCGTCGAGGATGCCAGGAAAACGACCGGCAAGCTCCCAGGTCTGGAAGAACGGCGTCCAGTCGATATAGGGCACGAGCTCGGCGAGGTCGTAGTCGACGAACGTCTTGGTGCCGAGGAAGGTCGGCTTCACCGGCTTCACCTTGGCGAAGTCGATCTTCGGCGCGTTGGCGCGGGCGTCCGCGAGCTTCAGCCGCTTCTTGTCGGCCTGGCCGCGCAGATGCGCAGCGGCGATCTTCTGATACTCGCTGCGAACCTCCGTGGCGTAGGTATCCTTGCGCTCCGGCGACAGCAGTGAGGAGGCGACGCCGACGGCGCGGCTGGCGTCGTTGACGTGAACGACCGGGCCATTCTGGTAGTTCGGATCGATCTTGACCGCAGTATGGACACGGCTCGTCGTCGCGCCACCGATCAGGAGCGGCACGTTGAGACCCTGGCGCTCCATCTCCGAGGCGAGATACGCCATCTCGTCGAGCGAGGGCGTGATCAGGCCGGAGAGACCGATGATGTCGGCGTTCTCGGCCTTGGCCGTGTCGATGATCCTGGCCGCGGGCACCATGACACCGAGGTCGATGACCTCGAAATTGTTGCACTGGAGCACGATGCCGACGATGTTCTTGCCGATGTCGTGGACGTCGCCCTTGACGGTGGCGAGCACGATCTTGCCGGCGTTGGAGCGCTCGTTGGCCCGGCCCTTGTTGGCAGCCTTCTCCGCCTCCATGAACGGCATCAGATAGGCCACCGCCTGCTTCATCACGCGCGCGGACTTCACGACCTGCGGCAGGAACATCTTGCCGTCGCCGAAGAGGTCGCCGACCACGTTCATGCCGGCCATCAGCGGGCCTTCGATGACGTCGAGCGGCCGCGTCGAGGCGGCGCGCGCCTCTTCGGTGTCCTGCTCGATGAACTCCGTGATCCCATGCACCAGCGCGTGGCTCAACCGCTTGTCGACCGGCCATTCGCGCCAGGCCAGATCGGCCTCCTTGGTCTGCTTGCCCTGGCCGCGGAATTTCTCGGCCAGCGCCAGCAGCCGCTCCGAGGCGCCGGGGTCGCGGTTGAGCACGACGTCTTCGCACACCTGGCGCAGCTCCGGATCGATGTCGTCATAGACGATCATCTGGCCGGCATTGACGATGCCCATGTCCATGCCCGCCTTGATGGCGTGATACAGGAACACCGAATGCATGGCTTCGCGCACCGGCTCGTTGCCGCGGAACGAGAAGGAGAGATTGGAGACGCCGCCCGAGACATGCGCATGCGGCAGGTTCTGCCGGATCCAGCGTGTCGCTTCGATGAAGTCGACGCCGTAATTGTTGTGTTCCTCAAGTCCGGTCGCGATGGCGAAGATGTTGGGATCGAAGATGATGTCCTCAGGCGGAAAGCCGATCTGCTCGACCAGGATCTTGTAGGCGCGGGCGCAGATCTCGGTCTTGCGCTTGTAGGTGTCGGCCTGGCCGGTCTCGTCGAACGCCATCACGACCACGGCGGCGCCGTGGCGACGCGCGATCTTCGCTTCGTGAATGAACTTCTCCTCGCCTTCCTTGAGCGAGATCGAGTTCACCACCGGCTTGCCCTGCACGCATTTCAGGCCGGCCTCGATGACGTGGAATTTCGAGGAGTCGACCATCACGGGAACGCGGGCGATGTCCGGCTCGGCAGCGACGAGGTTGAGGAAGGTCCGCATCGCGGCTTCCGAATCCAGCAGGCCCTCGTCCATGTTGACGTCGATGACCTGGGCGCCGTTCTCGACCTGGTCGCGCGCGACCTGCAGCGCCGCGGTGTAATCGCCGGCGGTGATCAGCTTGCGGAATTTGGCCGAGCCCGTGACGTTGGTGCGCTCGCCGACATTGACGAACGGAATGGCGGGCGTGAGTTCGAACGGCTCGAGGCCCGACAGCCGCAGCCGCGGCGCGATCTCCGGCACGGCGCGAGGCTTGTGCGGGGCGACGGCGGCGGCGATCGCCGCGATATGTTCGGGCGTGGTGCCGCAGCAGCCGCCGACGATGTTGACGAGGCCGTCCCGCGCAAATTCGCCGATCAGTCGCGCCATGTAGGCCGGCGTCTCGTCATACTGGCCGAACTCGTTGGGCAGGCCGGCATTGGGATAGGCACACACCAGCGCGTCGGCGACGCGGCCGATGTCGGCGACATGGGCGCGCAGATCCTCGGCGCCGAGCGCACAGTTGAAGCCGATGGTCAGCGGCCTGGCATGCCGCACCGAATTCCAGAACGCCTCCGGCATCTGGCCCGAGAGCAGGCGGCCGGACTTGTCGGTGATGGTGCCCGAGATCATCACGGGCACGTCGATGCCGCGCTCCTCGCAGAGCTCGGCGATGGCGTACAGCGCCGCCTTGGCATTGAGCGTGTCGAAGATGGTCTCGAGCAGCAGGATGTCGGCGCCGCCGTCCAGGAGCCCGCGCGCCTGCTCGCCATAGGCGAGCCGGAGGTCGTCGAAGGTCACGGCGCGGTAGCCGGGGTTGGAGACGTCGGGCGAGATCGAGGCGGTGCGGTTGGTCGGGCCCATTGCGCCGGCGACGAAGCGCTGTTTGCCGTCCTCGGCCGCAACGCGGGTCGCGGCATTGCGGGCGAGCCGGGCGCCCTCGCGGTTCAGCTCGTAGATGATGTCGGAGAGGTCGTAATCGGCCTGCGCGATCGAGGTTGCCGAGAAGGTGTTGGTGGCGACGATGTCGGCCCCGGCGCGCAGATATTGCGCGTGGATGTCCTCGATGGCGTCGGGCTGCGTCAGGATCAGCAGGTCGTTGTTGCCGCGGAGGTCGCGATGGAAGTCCTTGAACCGCTCGCTGCGGAAGGCGGCCTCGTCGAGCTGCAGCGCCTGGATCATCGTGCCCATGGCGCCGTCGAGGATCAGGATGCGCTTGGCTGCAGCGGCAAGGAAGGCGGTACGCGCTGGAGATACAGGGGTGGACATCAGGCGGCAGCCTTGTTGGCGGACTTCGGACGGATGCCGAGCAGATGGCTGATCGCGAACACGAGGTCGGCGCGGTTCATGGTGTAGAAATGGAAGGTGTCGACGCCATGCTTGGCGAGCTTTTGCACCTGGCCTGCGGCGACGGTCGCCGCGACCAGCTTGCGGGTCTCGGGATCGTCGTCGAGACCGTCGAATTTTTCGGCCAGCCAGTCCGGCACCGTCGTGCCGGCGCGCGTCACGAAGCCACGCGCCTGCTTGAAATTGTGCATCGGCATGATGCCGGGCACGATCGGGATCGTGATGCCGCGGGCGCGGACACGGTCGAGGTAGCGGAAGTAGAGATCGTTGTCGAAGAACACCTGGGTGATGGCGCGGGTGGCGCCGGCGTCGACCTTGGCCTCGAGCATGTCGATGTCGGCGTCGAAGTCGCGGCTCTCGGGGTGCTTCTCCGGATAGGCCGAGACCGAGACCTCGATGTCGGGATGGCGCTTCTTGATGCCGGCGATCAGCTCGGGCGAGCTCTGATAGCCCTCGGCATGGGTGTAGTAGGGCGTGCCGATGCCGCCGGGCGGATCGCCGCGAAGCGCCACGATGTGGCGGACGCCGACCTCGTGATAGCGGTCGACGACCTCGTCGATCTCGTGGCGCGAAGCGCCGACGCAGGTGAGATGCGCCGCCGGCAGCAGCGCGGTCTCCTTCAGGATGCGCGCGATCGTGGCGTGGGTGCGCTCGCGGGTCGAGCCGCCCGCGCCGTAGGTCACCGAGACGAAGCTCGGCTCCAGAGGGGCGAGGCGCTCGATCGAGGCCCACAGCGTCCGGTCCATCTCCTCGGTCTTCGGCGGGAAGAACTCGAACGAGATCTTCGGCCGGATGATTGCGGAGTGGCCGTCGGCGATGGCGGTGGCGAGGTCGGTCATGGCAGCGCAGGTTCCCGGTGGCGCGTAAATTTCAACTCAAGAGGGGATCGCTCTTTGGATGTGGGAAGATAAGGGAAGTGCGTCGCAATAGACAGCCCACCCTAAATGGGATTTAGCCCACTTGTATGTATTTTGATGACTTTTGTCCGCTATCATCGATCATGTGATGGGCAGATAAAATGTTGATGTTTCAATGTGTGTTGGCTGTGGGTGAACGGATTTGATCGAGATCGAGTGTGGGATGTTTCGAGGGCGACGTTGTATACAATGTCCGCGTCCCAACTCGGGATGATGTCGATCCCTGCATTTCCAGCAGGGCTCCGCCGCGGTTGGCCCATTGTGGCACGCCGCGCAGTCATTAGGTTGAAGCCATGATCCCGCTTTCAGTGCTCGACCTCTCCGTCACGACCACCGCCACGCCTGCCTCGGCGGCACTGCGCAACAGCATCGATCTGGCCCGCCATGTCGATCAGCTCGGCTACGTCCGCTATTGGCTGGCTGAGCACCACAGCCTGCCGTCGGTGGCGAGCCCGTCGCCCGACATCATGATTGGGCAGATCGCGGCAGCGACGCAGCACATCCGCGTCGGCTCCGGCGGCGTCATGCTGCCCAACCATGCGCCGCTGGTGGTCGCGGAGCGCTTCAAGATGCTGGAGGCACTGTTTCCCGGCCGGATCGATCTCGGCCTGGGCCGCGCGCCGGGCACCGACGGCACCACGGCCTATGCGCTGCGCAGCCGGCTCGACCGCCGCGAGGGCGACGACTTCCTGGAGCGGCTGCATGAGCTGATGCTGTGGGAGACCCGCGAGTTCCCTGCCGGTCATCCTTACAACAACGTCATCGCCATGCCCGACGACGCGCCATTGCCGCCGATCTGGCTGCTCGGCTCCAGCGACTATTCCAGCGAGCTGTCGGCGCAGCTCGGCATGGGGTTCGGCTTCGCACATCATTTCGCCAGCCACGACGCCGTCGACGCGATGCGAACCTACCGCGCCCATTTCACGCCGTCGCGCTGGCGGACACAGCCGCATGCGATCCTGGCGGTCGCGGTGGTGACGGCCGAGACCGACGCCGAGGCGGAGCGGCTGGCGTCGTCGATGGACCTCAACCGCCTCAGGCGCGACCGCGGCCAGTTCCTGCCGCTGCCGAGCCCCGAGGAGGCCGCGGCGTACATGTATACAGACGCCGACCGCGCCTCGATCGCACGCAACCGGTCGCGGCTGTTCGTGGGCAGCCCGGCGACGGTGCGAGCCAAGCTCGATCCGATGATCGCGGCAAGCCAGGCCGACGAGCTGATGGTGATCACGGCGACCTTCGACCACGACGCCCGCAAGCGCTCCTACAGCCTGCTTGCCGACGCCTTCGGCCTGGAGCGGAAGGCGGCGGCGTAGTCCCGCACGAGCCCAGCAGCCGATGAGTTCTGGATCGTGCAGCATCAAGATTCAGCTCTCCCCGACGGGGCTAGCGTGAGCACGCATCTCGAAGTCGGATCCAGTCACTTCAAGGCACGGACGGTGGGCTCCCTCGCCCCGCTTGCGGGGAGAGGGGGGCTCTCCGCGAGCACCGCATTCGCGGAGAGCCCCCCTCACCCGGATTGCATCTTTCGATGCAATCCGACCTCTCCCCGCAAGCGGGGCGAGGTAAAATCCCGTCGCCGCGAAGATGTGTGCTCGAACTAGCCCCCACTTGGACGAACGGAGTTCGTGCAGAGAGTTGAGGCGAACAATGGCGTGATCGGGACTTCGAAGCGCGCCGTGCCGGTCTCACCACGTGATTAGCGGCGAACGACGCAGGAAGCTGTCGTCGCTCACCTGGTCCACCGCGAAGCGCGCGACATCGGCCCGCGCGATCGTGCCGCCGTGAAAACCTGTGAGGTCCGTCAGCGCGCGGACCGTCTGGCCGCCCGGCTTGTCGTTGAGCATGGCGGGACGGACGATGACCCAGTCGAGCCCGCTATCGCGGATGATCGCCTCCTGCCGGTTCTTGTCGGCATAGACGTTGCGCAGCAGCAGCGGCAGGATCAGCCGGTCGTAGACGAAGCCGCCATGTCCCCGGCTGTCGCCTGCGCCGATCCCGGTGATGGCGACAAGGCGCGCAACATTCTCGGCCTCCATCGCCTTGACGAGCGCCCGCGTCGATGTCGAGAGCGTGGTGACCTCGCGAAACGGGCTGAGCGAGGTGCCCAAGGAACTGATGACGACATCCTGTCCCTTGAGCGCCTTGCGAAGCGTGGCTTCGTCGCGCGCATCGCCGACGATCAGTTGCGCGCCTTGCAGGTCCCCGGCCTTGTCGGGCGAGCGCACCAGCGCGGTGACGTGATGGCCGCGCGCCAGCGCGTCGCGCACGATCAGCCGTCCGGTGCCGCCGGTGGCGCCAAGCACGAGGATGTTAGACTTGGGTGTGGTGACATTGCTATCTTGACTGGTCATGATGATCTCCATGGAGGGGGCGCATTCGCGGAAGCGCGCCGCGCAATTTGGTTTCGGGGGATGATGAGCGGCTCGGCTTCAGGCCGTGGCCGAGATCTCGGCGACAAAGTCGCGGTACGAGCGCCGCGGCCGGCCCAGCAGCGTGGTGAGGCGCGCGACGTCGCCCTCGCCCGGCACCATGCCGTCGGTCAGGAAGCGCTCGGCCATCAGTCGCATGTCGAACGCCATCCAGCTCGGCATGACCTGCCGGAGGTTGGTCTCGAACTGCGCGGTGTTGTCGCCGCCATAGGCGATCGTGCGGCCCAGCACGTCAGACCAGATCGCAGCGGCATCAGCGTCGGTCAGCGTGTCCGGACCGACCAGGTTGATGCGATCGAGCGGCAGCGGCACGGCTGACTGCTCGCGGCGGATCAGCTCGATCGCTGCGATCTCGCCGATGTCGCTGACGTCGATCATCGCGAGGCCCTTGGCTCCGATCGGCATCGGGTAGACGCCGTAGTCGAGCACGACGTCCTTGATCGCGAGATCGTTGTTCATGAAGTAGGCGGGGCGCAAGATGGTGGCGTTCAGGCCCATCCGCTCGACGGCGAACTTGCCGGCGAAGTGCGGCACGTTGACGTAGACGTTGCCGTGGATCACCGACAGATAGACGATGCGCTCGATGCCGGCCTCGCGGACCAGATTGAGCGCGATCAGCGCCTGAGTGAATTCATCAGGCGTGACGGCGTTGAGCAGGAACAGGGTCGAGACGCCCGAGAACGCGCCGCGCAGCGAATCGACGTCGAGCAGGTCGCCTTGGGCGATCTGAACGCCCGCCGGAAGCTTGGCCTTCCCAGGATCGCGGACGAGGGCGCGGACATCGGCCCCGCGCCTGACGAGTTGTTCGACGACGCGACGGCCGACGGTTCCAGTGGCACCGGTCACGAGGATGGTCATGGGATCACTCCGGGGTTGGTGTTGAGACACCCGGAAGATATCGATCCAAACGCGAGCCAATAGGCGCTATATTTGGACATGTCGTCTCATTGATGGAACAGATGGATCTGCTCGCGCTCGCCGATTTCACGCTCGTCGCCCGCCACGGCGGCTTCGGCCGGGCCGCCCGCGCCAGCGGTCGTCCGAAGGCAACGCTGTCCCGCCGCGTCGCGGAGCTCGAAGCGAGCCTGGACATCAGGCTGATCGAGCGCGGCGGGCGCACACTGAGGCTGACCGAGGAAGGGCGGGCGCTGTTCGAGCGCACGGGCGCGCTGCTGACCGAGCTCGACGAGACCGTCGGTGCGATAGCCTCAGGCGGCGATCAGCCGCGCGGCCGGTTGCGGATCAGCGCGCCGCTGCTGTTCTCGCAGACCGCGATGGGTAAGCTCGCCGCTACGTTCGCGCTCAGATATCCGGAGGTCCGGCTCGAGGTGACGACCGACGACCGCGCCGTCGACATGGTCGAGGAGGGCTATGACCTAGTGATCCGGGTCAATCCCGATCCCGATGAGAGCCTCGTCGGCCGCATCTTCCTGCGCGATCGGCTGGTGGTCGTGGCCAGCCCAAGCCTGACGCGGCCGGCGGACGGCGCGCTCGTTCCTGCGGTTGTTCGTAGCACCGAGCAGATCGCAGCGTGGGACGTCATGGCTGCAACGGGATCGTCGCGCATCGCGATCGATCCGATCCTGCGGTTGTCATCGCTGATCATGGTGCGCGATGCGGTCCGTGCCGGCGTCGGTGCCGCATGCCTGCCGCTCTCGCTCGTCAGCCACGATCTGGCGGCTGGCCGGCTGGCGCATTGGGGCGATTTGGACGCGCCAGCGGTTGCGCTGTGGGCGCTGTATCCGTCGCGGCGGCTGTTGAGCGCGCGCGTCTCCGCCTTTCTCGACCATCTGAAGCAGGCATTCCCGGTGGGAACGCCGGCCGAGCTGGCGGCCTATGTGGAGCCGCGGGATGACGGTCCGATCATTCCATCCGCTCGCTGAAGGTCGCGCGGAACGGATGCGCCGGATAGACGCCGACGATGCGCAGTTCGCGCGAGAAGAACTTCAATTCCTCCAGGGCGAAGGCCAGCCCCTTGTCGTCGGGATGGCCGTCGACGTCGGCGTAGAACTGCGTCGCGAAGAAATTGCCGTCGACCATGTAGCTCTCGAGCTTGGTCATGTTGACGCCGTTGGTCGCGAATCCGCCGAGCGCCTTGTACAGCGCAGCCGGCAGGTTGCGGACGCGGAACACGAAGCTCGTGACCAACGGCCCGGAGTTCTGCTCGGCCCATTGCTCCTGGCGCGCCAGCACGACGAAGCGGGTGGTGTTGTGGGCCTCGTCCTCGATGTCCTCGGCGAGGATGTCGAGGCCGTAGATCTCGGCGGCGAGGCGCGAGGCGATCGCCGCGACGCTCCTGTCGCCGCGCTGGGAGACGTCCCGGGCGCTGCCCGCGGTGTCACCGGCGACGATCGGCCGGACGCCGAGCTGGCGGATGATGCGGCGGCACTGGCCGAGCGCATGGACGTGGCTCTCGACCGTCTTGATGTCGGCGAGCCTGGTGCCCTTCAGCGCCATCAGCTGGTGGCGGACCGGCAGGAACCACTCGCCAATGATGTAGAGGCCGGAGGCCGGCAGCAGGTGATGGATGTCGGCGACGCGGCCGGCGACCGAATTCTCGATCGGGATCATGCCCAGGTCAGCCTCGCCGGAGGAGATCGCGCTCAGCGCGTCCTCGAAGGTCGCGCACGGCATGGCCTCGGCGGTCGGATAGGCCTCGGAAATGGCGATGTGGGAATTGGCTCCCGGCTCGCCCTGGAATGCGATTTTCAAGATCTTGCTCATGAGGGGCCTTGTAGCAGCAGCTTAGGACTTGGACAGCAGCCGGCGTGCGGTTTCGAGGTCGGCGGGGGTGTCGACGCCGCGGGGCACGGCGTCGACGACCATCACGTCGATGCGCATGCCGGCTTCCAGCGCCCGCAGCTGTTCCAGCTTTTCCTGTTGCTCCAGCGGCGACGGCGGCAGGCTGACGAAGCGCTCCAGCGCCGCCCGGCGGTAGGCGTAAAGCCCGATGTGATGGTACCTCGGTCCGTCGCCATACGGCGCCGTGGCCCGGGTGAAATACAACGCGCGCATGCGCCGGCCGCCGAGAGGCGAGCCGACCGCCTTGACGACGTTCGGATTGAGGCTCTCCTCCTCGGTATGGATCTGCGCGGCAAGGGTCGCGATGTCGACGGCGGGATCGTCCAGCGGCGGCAGCACGTCGCTGATGTTCTGCGGGTCGATGGTCGGGAAATCGCCCTGCAGATTGACCACGATCTCGGCCTCGCGCGCAGGGTCGAGCTTGCACATGGCCTCGTAGATGCGGTCCGACCCGGAGGGATGATTGGGCTTGGTCATCACCACCTCGCCACCCGCCGCCGTCACGGCGTTCGCGATCTCCAGCGTGTCGGTTGCCACGGCCACGCGGCCGATCGCGGCCTCCTGCGCGCGCCGGAGCACCTGCACGATCATCGGCTGGCCGGCGATGTCGAGCAGCGGCTTGCCGGGCAGGCGGGTCGAGGCCATGCGGGCAGGGATCAGCACGAGGATTTTGGACTTGGTCATCCGGGAAACGGCAGGTCGGAGCCGGTCGCAACAGCGCGGGCCGGACTGGATGGGGACAGCAGGGGCGGCCCGCTTATACGGGTTGCCAGAGCACGGGCAAACCGATATCTCACTTCTGCCGCAGGGGGAGGCGCGACGGCTCGATTCCGCTCGATGCCTTGACGAATCCTGGGGCGATTCACGGTCGCGGCCCCGCGGCCTTCCAAGCAATGAAATCCGCCCTCGGAGCCTGATTCCAAAATGGACTCCTTCGAACTGAACAAAATCCTCGGCGCCGTTCTGGCCGCCTGTCTGGTCGTGCTGGTCACGAGCTTCTCCGCTGGCGCGATCTTCGCGCCGAAAATGCCGGAGAAACCGGGGTTCGAGATCGCCGTGAAGGAGGCCCAGGGCGCAGGCAAGGAAGCCGCTGCGCCGGCCGCGGCCGAGCCGATCGAGAAGCTGCTGCAAACCGCCTCGGTTGAGAAGGGCGCTGCCGCCGCCAAGAAATGCGCGGCCTGCCACACCTTCGACAAGGGCGGCAAGAATGCCGTCGGCCCCAACCTCTACGGCATCGTCGGCGACAAGATCGGCGAAGGCCGCGGCTTCAACTTCTCGGCCGCGATGAAGGCCAAGGGCGGCACCTGGACGATCGAGGATCTCAACCACTTCATCGCCAATCCGAAGGGCTACATCCCGGGCACCGCGATGGGCTTTGCCGGCATCCAGAAGGACTCGGAGCGCGCCGACGTGCTGGCCTACCTGAACTCGCTGTCGGACAATCCGGCGCCGCTGCCGACCGCAGCCAAGTGATCGGCTGCTAACCCCCCAATTTCCGACGGCCGGGCCTCAAGCCCGGCCGTTTTGCTTTGCGGGACGAAATTCGCCGCATTTGGGACCTTTGGTCGCATCCACCTCGTTCACAACCCGGTATCATGAGGAAAAAGCAAGGTTATTGGTCGAAACCTTGCCGTATATTGGTCCCCTGAATGGAACGGGTTCGCGGGGCCGGAGCACCCTGGCTGAGGCCGGCGAAACCTGCCCTTGCGAATTGGGTTACGATCGAACGTTGGATCTGGGAGCAGCAGCGGCCACGGCCGACCACCTGCTTCAAGCGGTCTTATTCAGAGGAAGTCTCATTTGACGATTACCCGACGACAGCTCCTGCAGAGCAGCGTCTTCGCTGCGATGACCCCGGCGCTCGGCACCGCCGCCAGCCTTGCCCCGCTCGACGCCGCGCAGGCGCAGGCCGGCGAAGATCCAGCCTGGCGGCATGCTCTGTCGCTGTTTGGGGATGTCAAATATCCGGTGAACTTTAAGCTTTATGACTACGTCAATCCGGACGCCCCAAAGGGCGGCACCGTAAGGTTGGCGCCGGCCGGAACATTCGACAACTTCAATCCTGTCGTTTCGGGCGTCAAAGGTTCGCTCGGGGTCGGCACGGCCTACATCTACGAGACCTTGATGGCGCGTTCTCTCGACGAGGCGGCCACGGAGTATGGACTGCTGGCCGAGGCGGCGCAGTACCCCAGCGACTACTCCTGGGTCATTTACCGTCTGCGGGCGGATGCCAAATGGCACGACGGGAGGCCGGTCACGCCAGCCGACGTGATCTTTTCGCTACAATCCTTCAAGACACACCATCCACGCTATAGCGCCTACTACAAGCATGTCGTGGGAGCAGAGGCCGTTGGCGAGCGTGACGTAAAGTTCACTTTCGATGCACCGGGCAATCGCGAACTGCCGCAGATTGTCGGTGAACTGATGGTGCTGCCAAAACATTGGTGGGAAGGGTCAAACAGCAACGGGCAGAAGCGTGATATCTCCGCAACCACTTTGGAGCCGCCGCTCGGATCCGGGCCTTACCGGATTAAGGAGTTCGTCGCCGGACGTACGATCGTTCTGCAGCGCGTGAATGATTGCTGGGCTCGCAACCTCAACGTCAATGTCGGTCGTTATAATTTCGATGAGCTGCGCTTCGACTACGTGCGCGACAGCCTAGTGGCACTGGAGGCGTTCAAGGGCGATCAATGCGATTGGCGGACCGAGAGCTCGGCGAAGAACTGGGCGACGGCCTATGACTTTCCGGCTGTCAAGGACAAGCGTGTGGTGCTGGAGGAGTTTCCCAATCGCAGCTCCGGCGTGATGCAGGCGTTTGTACCGAATACCCGCCGGAGTCAGTTCACGGACCCTCGTGTCCGGCGGGCGCTCAATTTCGCTTTCGACTTCGAGGAGATGAACAAGCAACTCTTCTACGGCGCCTACAAGAGGATATCGAGTTACTTCGACGGAACGGAGCTCGCATCCTCTGGGCTTCCGCAAGGGCGCGAGCTTGAGATTCTGGAGATGGTCCGCAGCGACGTGCCTGCGGAGGTTTTCACGACGGAATACAGCAATCCGGTGGGCGGCAGCCCGGAGGCCGTTCGGCGTAACCTTCTGGAGGCCCTGCGCCTCCTGAAGGATGCGGGATATGAGGTTCGCGAGCGAAAGCTCGTGAACGCGAAGACGGGGCAACCCATGAGCATCGAGTTGCTCACGTTGACCGATGATCCGGCGTATGAACGCGTCGCGCTGTTCTACAAGCCTTCGCTCGAGCGTCTTGGCTTCTCGGTTTCCGTTCGCGCCGTCGATGCCATCCAATATGAAAATCGCCTGCGCAATCGCGACTTTGACATGCTCGCGCTCCACTCGTGGGGCGAGTCCCTCTCGCCCGGCAACGAGCAGCGTGAATATTGGGGATCTCAGGCGGCCGACGCCAGCGGGTCTGAAAATTACATTGGCATCAAGAATCCAGCGATCGACAAGCTGATCGAACAGGTCATCTTCGCCAAGAGCCGTGATGACCTCATCGCTTCCACGCGCGCGCTCGATCGAGTGCTGCTGTGGAATCACTATGTCGTGCCGCAATGGAATTACCCGAAACTGCGGGCGGCACGATGGGACCGATTTGGTCGCCCGGATCAACTGCCCAAGTTCGGCCTATCGGGGTTTCCCGACATCTGGTGGTGGGACGCTGCGAAGGCGGCCAAGACGGGTGGACGCTCTTGAGCACCCATCGCGATCTGTCCCGTCGCAGCGTGCTCGGGCTCGGCCTGGGCGCGTTGAGCGTTCCCCTTCTGAAGCCGGTTTTGGCGGCGGAGTTCGGTGCCGAGTCGCACGGCATGTCGGCCTTCGGCGACTTGAAGTACCCGGCCGACTTCCGCCATTTCGACTACGTCAATCCGGACGCGCCGAAGGGCGGGCTGTTCTCGCTGATCCCCTCGGTGCGCGCCTATAACCAGTCCTATCAGACCTTCAATTCGTTCAATGCCTACGTCCTGAAAGGTGAGGGCGCGCAGGGCATGGACATGACGTTCGCGACCCTGATGGTGCGCGCGAGCGACGAGCCGGACGCGGTGTACGGGCTGGTCGCGAAATCCGTGGCGAT
Source organism: Bradyrhizobium sp. HKCCYLS3070 (assembly GCF_051167575.1). NCBI lineage: Bacteria > Pseudomonadati > Pseudomonadota > Alphaproteobacteria > Hyphomicrobiales > Nitrobacteraceae > Bradyrhizobium > Bradyrhizobium sp. HKCCYLS3070. Next base: position 322,571 of record NZ_JBNPTI010000004.1, on the reverse strand, counting down.
CTCCGCGGACAAGCTGGCCTACCGCTTCACCTTGCGGCCCGAGGCGCGCTTCCATGACGGCAGCAGGATCACCGCGCAAGACGTCGCCTTCTCGCTGAACACGCTGAAGGAGAAGGGCCATCCACTGATCGTTGTTCAGCTGCGCGACTTCGTGAAGGCCGAGGCGATCGACGATGCGACCGTCGTGGTGAGCTTCGTCGAGAAGCGCGCGCGCGACGTGCCGCTCTATGTCGTGACCCTGCCGATCTTCTCCAAGGCCTGGTACGCCAACCGCGCGTTCGACGAGGGTCCGCTCGACGTGCCGCTCGGCTCGGGGCCGTACAAGGTCGGCAAATACGAGATCAACCGCTACGTCGAGTTCGAGCGTGTCAAGGACTGGTGGGCGGCCGACCTGCCGGTCAGCCGCGGCATGTATAATTTCGACATCGTGCGCTACGAGTTCTATCGTGACCGCGACGTCGCCTTCGAGGGCTTCACGGCCAAGAGCTATCTGTTCCGCGAGGAGTTCACCGCCCGCATCTGGGCCACGCGCTACGACTTCCCGGCGATCAAGGACGGCCGCGTCAAGCGCGAGCTCTTGCCGGACGAGACGCCGTCCGGCGGGCAGGGCTGGTTCATCAACACCCGCCGCGACAAGTTCAAGGATCCCCGCGTCCGCCAGGCGTTGACCTACGCGTTCGACTTCGAGTGGACCAACAAGACCATCATGTACGGCGCCTATGCGCGCACGGTGTCGCCGTTCCAGAACTCGGACATGGTCGCGGTCGGGCCGCCCTCGCCCGAGGAGCTGAAGCTGCTCGAGCCGTTCCGCGGCCAGGTGCCCGACGATGTGTTCGGCGAGCCGTTCGTGCCGCCGGTCTCGGACGGCTCCGGCCAGGATCGCGCGCTGCTGCGCAAGGCGACGCAACTGCTGCAGCAGGCCGGCCTGCCGGTCAAGGACGGCAAGCGGCTGCTGCCGTCCGGCGAGGTGTTCGCGATCGAGTTCCTGATCGACGAGGTCTCGTTCAAGCCGCACCACGGCACGCTGATCAAGAACCTGCAGACGCTCGGCATCGACGCCGAGTTGCGGATCGTCGACGCCGTGCAATATCGCGCGCGGGTCGAGGATTTCGATTTCGACATCGCCATTCAGCGGATGTCGATGTCGCCGACCCCCGGCGACGGCCTCCGGGCTTACTTCACCTCGGACACGGCAAAGACCAAGGGCTCCTACAATCTCGCCGGGATCAGCAATCCCGCGCTCGACGCGCTGGTCGCCAAGGCCATCGCCGCGGAGACGCGCAGCGAGCTGACCTTGGCCTGCCGGGCGCTCGACCGCGTGTTCCGCGCCGGCCACTACTGGATACCGCAATGGTATCGCCAGACCCACCCGATTGCCTATTGGGATCAGTTCGACCATCCGCCGAAGCCGCCGAAATACGCCTCGGGCGTCGGCGCTCCCGACATCTGGTGGTACGATGCCGCCAAGGCCGCAAAGTTGGAGCAGGCGAAGTAGTTCATGGCTGCCTATATTGCCCGTCGCATCTTGCTGATGCTCCCGACCCTGCTCGGGATCCTCTTCATCTCCTTCGTCGTGGTGCAGTTCGCGCCGGGCGGTCCGGTGGAGCGCGTCATCGCGCAATTGACCGGCGCCGACACCGGCGGGACCTCGCGGATTTCAGGCGGCAGCGGTTCGGATTTCGGCGCGCGGCCGCCGGGACAGGTGGGATCCGGCAGCGAGCTGAACTCGAAATACCGCGGCGCGCAGGGGCTCGATCCCGCCTTCATCAAGCAGCTCGAAAAGCAGTTCGGCTTCGACAAGCCGGCGCCGGAGCGGTTCGCGCTGATGGTCTGGAACTTCGCGCGCTTCGATTTCGGCAAGAGCTATTTCCGCGACACGTCAGTGCTGCAGCTCATCAAGGAGAAGCTGCCGGTGTCGATGTCGCTCGGCATCTGGATGACCTTGCTGACCTATTTGATCTCGATTCCGCTGGGGATCCGCAAGGCGGTGCAGGATGGCTCGCGCTTCGACGTCTGGACTTCGGCCGTGATCATCGTCGGCTACGCCATTCCGGGCTTCCTGTTCGCGATCCTGCTGATCATCCTGCTCGCTGGCGGCTCGTTCCTCAACATCTTCCCGCTGCGCGGGCTGACCTCGGATGGCTGGTCGGACTTCCCGTGGTACTGGAAGATCATCGACTATTTCTGGCATCTCACTTTGCCGCTGGTGTCGATGGCGCTCGGCGCCTTCGCGACCATGACCTTGCTGACCAAGAACTCGTTTCTCGACGAGATCCGCAAGCAATATGTCATGACTGCGCGCGCCAAGGGCTGCAGCGAGAACCAGGTGCTGTACGGCCACGTCTTCCGTAACGCCATGCTGATCGTGATCGCCGGCTTTCCGGGCACCTTCATCCACGCGTTCTTTTCCGGCTCGCTGCTGATCGAGACCATCTTCTCGCTGGATGGGCTCGGCCTGCTCTCGTTCGAGAGCATTCTGAATCGTGATTATCCCGTTGTGTTCGGCAATCTCTTCATCTTTTCGCTGCTCGGCCTCGCCATCAACCTGGTCTCGGATCTGACCTACATGTGGATCGATCCGCGGATCGACTTCGAGGCGCGGGAGGTCTGATGACGATCACAGCCCCCCCTCCGGTCGAGACCACGACGCAGGCCCCGCTCGGCGAGGCCGTGCCGCCGACGCGGCATCGTTTCCGGCCGTCGCCGCTCAATCAGCGCCGCTGGCAGAACTTCAAGGCCAACCGCCGCGGCTACTGGTCGCTGTGGCTGTTCCTGTTCCTGTTCGTCGTGTCGCTGTTCGCCGAGCTGATCGCCAACGACCGGCCGTTCCTGATCAAGTTCGACGGCCACCTTTACTTCCCTGCGTTCGTCTCCTATCCGGAAACGGCATTCGGCGGCGACTTCGAGACCGCGGCCGACTACCGCGATCCCTATTTGCAGAAGCTGATCGCCGACAAGGGCGGTACGGTGATCTGGCCTTTGATCCGCTATTCCTACGCCACGCATAATCTCGACCTGCCGACGCCCGCGCCGTCGCCGCCGACCTGGATGCTGAAGGAATCGCAGTGCAAGGCGGTGGTCGAGAGAAAGGGGCTGAAGAGCTGCCGGGATCTCGAATACAACTGGCTCGGCACCGATGATCAGGGTCGCGACGTCGTCGCGCGGCTGATCTACGGTTTCCGCATCTCCGTCCTGTTCGGCCTGTCCCTGACGTTCTTCTCCTCGATCATCGGCATCGCCGCCGGCGGCGTGCAGGGCTATTTCGGCGGCTGGGTCGATCTCCTGTTCCAGCGCTTCATCGAGATCTGGAACGCGATTCCCTATCTCTATCTGCTCCTGATCCTGTCGGCGGTGCTGGTGCCCGGCTTCTTCACGCTGCTCGGGATCATGCTGCTGTTCTCCTGGGTGTCGCTGGTCGGCCTGGTCCGCGCCGAATTCCTGCGCGGCCGCAATTTCGAATACATCCAGGCCGCGCGCGCGCTCGGCGTCTCCAATGCCGTCATCATGTGGCGGCATCTCCTGCCGAACGCGATGGTCGCGACCATGACCTTCCTGCCCTTCATCGTGTCGAGCTCGGTGATGACGTTGACCGCGCTCGACTTCCTCGGCTTCGGCCTGCCGCCCGGCTCGCCGTCGCTGGGCGAGATGCTGTCGCAGGCCAAAGCCAATGTGCAGGCGCCGTGGCTCGGCCTGACCGGCTTCTTCTCGGTCGCGATCATGCTGTCGCTGCTCATCTTCATCGGCGAGGCCGTGCGCGACGCGTTCGATCCGCGCAAGACGTTCAGGTGACCGACATGGATGCGATCAGCCAGCCGCTGCTCTCGGTCAGCGATCTCTCGGTGACCTTCCACCAGCAGGGCCGCGTGTCGACCGCCGTCGACCACGTCTCGTTCGACATCAGGCGCGGCGAGTGCGTTGCCCTCGTCGGCGAATCCGGCTCGGGCAAATCGGTCAGCGCGCTGTCGGTGCTGAAGCTGCTGCCCTATCCGGTCGCCTCGCACCCGTCGGGCAGCATCCGCTTCAACGGCCGCGATCTGCTGCCGCTGTCGGAGGGCGAGATGCGCGGCATCCGCGGCAGCGACATCTCCATCATCTTCCAGGAGCCGATGACCTCGCTCAATCCGCTGCACACGATCGAGCGGCAGATCGGCGAGATCCTGCATCTGCATCGACCGATCTCGAACGGCGCGGCGCGGGCGCGCGTGCTCGAGCTGCTCACGCAGGTCGGCATCCCCGAGCCGGAAACGCGGCTCGGCAGCTATCCGCATCAGCTCTCCGGCGGCCAGCGCCAACGCGTGATGATCGCGATGGCGCTCGCCAACGAGCCGGATCTGCTGATCGCCGACGAGCCGACCACCGCGCTCGACGTCACCGTGCAGGCACAGATCCTGGCGCTGCTCGCCGACATCCGCGCGCGGCTCGGCATGAGCCTGCTCTTCATCACCCACGATCTCGGCATCGTCCGGCGCATCGCCGATCGCGTCTGCGTCATGAACGGTGGCAAGATCGTCGAGCAGGGGCCGGTGGAGCAGGTGTTCACCGCGCCCTCCCATCCCTACACCAAGGCGCTGCTCGCGGCCGAGCCGAAGCCGGACCCGGCGCCGCCGCGGCCCGATCAGCCGGTCGTGATGCAGGCCAGGGACCTCAAGGTCTGGTTTCCGATCAAGCGCGGCCTGTTCCGCTCCACGGTCGGCCACATCAAGGCCGTGGACGGCGTCAGCATCGCCGTGCGCAAGGGCGAGACGCTCGGCGTCGTCGGCGAGTCCGGCTCCGGCAAGACCACGTTGGGCCTGGCGCTGCTGCGGCTGATCTCCTCCGACGGTCCGATCGTGTTCCTGGGCAAGGAGATCCAGGGCCTGTCCTTCAAGGATGTCCGGCCGTTCCGCCGCGACATGCAGATCGTGTTTCAGGATCCGTTCGGCTCGCTCAGCCCGCGCATGTCGGTCGGCGACATCATCGCCGAGGGCATCAGCGTGCATCAGCCCAGGCTCAGCGAAGAGGAGCGGGAGGCCAAGGTCATCAAGGCGCTGAACGAGGTCGGGCTCGATCCGGCGACGCGCTTCCGCTATCCGCACGAATTCTCCGGCGGCCAGCGCCAGCGCATCTCGGTCGCGCGCGCCGTCGTGCTCGAGCCGAGCTTCGTCGTGCTGGACGAGCCGACCTCGGCGCTCGACATGCTGTTTCAGGCGCAGATGGTCGCGCTGCTGCGCGACCTGCAGCGCAAGCTCGATCTCACCTACATGTTCATCTCGCATGATCTGCGCGTGGTCGCCTCACTCGCCAGCCACCTGATCGTGATGCGCCACGGCAAGGTGGTGGAGGAGGGGCCGGCGGTGGAGCTGTTCAAGGCGCCGAAGACCGACTACACTCGCGCGCTGTTTGCGGCGGCGTTCCGGAACGAGACGGCGGGGAACGGCGCGGCGGCTTCGTAGAGGATCAGCGGACCTCCGCAGCCGAGCAATCGCGAGACAATGCCATCCAAGCTGGATCTCATCAGAGCTCTTCTGCTGTCCGAGTGGGACCCGATCGGCCTTTCGGGCTGCGAGGGCGCCGAAGACGAATATGACCGCTACGCTCTGCAGGTCTTCAGCATGCTTGACGATGGTGCCGATGCCGAGTCGATCGCGAACTATCTCACCGAAGTCGTCACCGACAGAATGTCACTTCCGGGTCGTCCTGAAGCGGATCGCCTGATCGCGGCCAGGGCAGTCATGATCCATCAAAGCCAAGCCGCCGGCGACGACGGCGGATAGGTGTGATGATTTGCCCGACGGGTCGTGTCTGCGAAAGCCCGTCCAGCCCCTCCTGAAAAAATATTTCTGTTTCTTATTTTCGGAAGTCGTGCGTGCTCCGCCCCGTCCTGCCCACGAGAGGGACGTACGCGTCGTCAGCGATTGCCCGAGCGGGGTGCCGTAGCGCTCCGGTTGCTGGAGCGCGAGGCAGACCGACTTCACGCGAGGCGCAACGCGGCGCCATCGTCGCGAAGCTCGCTGCATCATTTCGAGCTCAATCAGCCAGATCGCCTGCGGCGCTCAAATCCCCATAGAGCCCGCCGCACCAGTCCTGCCCACCATGCGTGGTGTCCTCCCTTGGAGGCTTTCGGACGCCGGCCGCCCGAATGTGCCGCGCCGTCAATCATGCTGCCGGCATCCGAAGCCCTTCACAGCAGCGGACTCGCGCGCTGCACAAATCGAGACCTCGGGCGTCGATGCATATCTTCGCGATCGGAGCGTACTACTGGCGAGCCTGCTGAATTCTGGCCTTCAGCGTGGCAAGTCCGACCGCGCCGACGATGACATTGCCGCCGATGACATAGCTCGGCGTCCCGTTCAATCCCAATTTCTGCGCAAGATTGCCGCTCTCATCGAGGCTTTGGCGCACCTCCAGGCTGTCCATGTCCTTTTCAAGCTGAGCAACGTCGAGACCGATCGTCTGCGCGATGGCCAACGCGCGCGCCTTGTCGGCGGGTCCGCTGCTTTGGAGCAGCCGCTGATGAAAGTCGAGGTATTTCGCGCCCGTCGGGTCTTGCATGCGTACCGCTACCGCGACGCGCGCCGCCTCCAGCGAGCCGGGGCCGAGGATCGGAAATTCCTTGAGCACGATCTTGAGCTTGGGGTCGCTCTTCAACAATTCGAGTATCTCGCCGAGCGCGCGCTTGCAGTAGCCGCAGCTGTAATCGAAGAACTCGACCAGGGTGACATCACCCAGCGGGTTGCCGAGCGTGACCTGGTGCGCGGACGCGAACAAGGCCGGCGCATTTTGCTTGACCAGTGCGGTCTTGTCGGAGCCGGGCGCTGCCGCCGGCATCGCGGCTTGCCGCTTCTTGATCAGGTCGGAGATGGCCTGTTGCACGGCTTCGGGGTGCTTGGCGAGGTAGTCCTTCACGACCTGCTCGATTTCTTCGGGATGGGTCGCTATGTAGTCCTTGACGATCGCCTCGATGTCGCTGCGCGAACTCTCCGCTCGGCCGGGCTGCACGCAAAGCAAAGACAGCGTGAAGACGGCAGCCGCCGTGGCAACGCTACGGATCAAATTGGTCATCGGTCATCCTCCATATGGCTGCCGACTTCCGCAGTTGGCGTGCAGCAATGATTTGCGAATTCGTGTCCTCGTGCATCGCTGCTTCCTTCATCGTCGCGGCATCATCATGCCGGGCGGGGGGACCGGTCTGACCCCCCGCATGCGCGGCGCAAATCGGCCGGTCGGCCGGCAGCGCGCGCCAAGCGGCCCCGGAATCCAACCGGGGGGGCAGACGATCGGGCGACCGACATCCGGCGCCTGCCGGTCCCGCGTCACCCCCGGCTTGCGGGCCACGCACACGCCGTCGGCATTGCGCCGCTCACCAGGTTGGCACGTCGTCGGCAGCTTCGGAATCACGGGGACGACCGTGGTGGACTTCTTCTCGATCGTCTTGGAGCACTGGCTTCGATCCTTTGGGTCGACCGGGGCCGCGCAGCACTCGCCGCTCGTCGTCAGATTCGCGGACGCGCAGCATTTGCTATTCGCAGTCGGCACGAAGCCCGAGGCGCAACACTGTGAAAGTCTCGGCAGCCAGTGCAGCGGTATGCATAGCGTGCCGTCGGGGCTCGCAATCTGGCCGGCCGGGCAGCACTGTCCCTTCGATGTCGCCTGGCTCTTGAGACAGCACTTGCCGGCGATCTTCATATAGCCGGGCGCACAGCAGCCGGGGCATTTCCAGTCCGGAATTTTCGGCTTCAACGGATCGCACACGCCGTTCACCACGGTCGTCCCGCAGCAAAGTTGTTGGCCAATCGGGCCGGAATAGATCTGGCTGTTCTCGCAGCATTCATTGTTCGGGCCGATCGCCGTCTGGTTGACGCCGCACATCGGCTTGGCGATATCAGTCGACGGATTGTTGTTCGAACAGATGCCCCCCGGCTGCAGGTCTTTGGGCGAGCAGCATTGGCCATTGACCAGAACATTGGGCGGGGCGCAGCTCGACGCGCAGCTCTTGGTCTTGATGATCCAGATCTGATTGGGCGGACAAACCGATCCGTCCGAACCGCAGACATGGGTCTTGCAGGTCTGCAGACCCGGCGGCCTCGGCATGCCGGCGGGAGGCGGCGCGCCGGCTGGACGAGGCGCCAGCCGTATCCGTGCGGCTTCCCTTGTACACGCGCGCAAGATGGCGATATCTCCCATGTGCCCGCGAGCTGATAGATCGGGCGGCGCGTCGGCATAGTCGATGAAGTAACTGAGCAGCGGTGGCTCATCGCCGCGGCGGATGCGCCAGATCGGATTCCCCTGCAGTCCGTCGATCGCAAGCGCGTCGTTCTGGCCGAGTTGAGCCACGAGCTTGGGATCGGTGGCGTTGCGCAATTGTTCGCCGGTGGTCCAGACGAAGCCGCCGCAGGAGGCCGGATTCATGGTCCCGCCCATGTCGTAGCTGTAGCCGATCGCGACGCCGCCATTGCCATTGCGGAAACGTTCGGGGAATCCCACCGCATATTCGTCCGGCAAGGGCTGCCAGATCGGCTGCTTGATCTCAGTGACACCGATCAGCGTATAGCGCAGCACGCGGCCGATCGACGGCGCGGACAAGGCCTCGAAATCCTGCGCCCCGGTCGGCGCCGGCCGCTCGGCCAAAAACATCCGTCCCTCATCGTCGAAAGTGATCCTGGAGATCTCGGTGGGACCGGCGGCGGACGGTACGACGACTTCGATTCTGGCGTCCGCACCGAACGAGCCGTTCGCGTTGAGCCCGACCGACCACACCCGCAAGCCCTCGGCGACCGCGTAGTAGAGCCGGCCGTCGCGAATGGCGAGGCCGAACACTCGCCGATCCGGTGCCGCGTAGCCCCAGGTCTCGGGCTGCGCGCTGTCGAATTGAGGACTCGTAATATCGACGCCTGGCCCGGCTGGCGCCGGCGCCGTTGGAAGTTCCGCGGCTGCGCTGCCGGCGACGCCGTGATCATAGACACCGAGGTCGACGCCGTTCGGGCCGAAGCGATGGATCAGCCCGGTCTCACGGTCGGCGACGAACAGAGACTTGGTCGCCGGATCATAGGCCAATCCCCCGAGCGCCGCGCCCGAATTGGCCTTGTCGCCCGTGGTGACATTCGCGAACAGCGTCACCGCGCCGGTGGCGCCATTGATCTTCCAGATCGATCCCGGACCGCCGCCCGGACCCCATTGTGCCGGCATGAAGGTCGCGCCGCTAGTCCCGAGCCTGACATGTTGCGGTCGACCTTCAGGTCCCGGCGCGACGATCGAGAGACCATAGGCGGATGTCGCCGCGACGTAAATGTTGGCGGGGGAACTGTCGTCCAGAGCGACGCCAAACACCTGCCCGATCGACTTCGCGCTGACGGTGAACGGTTTCGGCGCACCGACCAATTGCGCCTGGGGCGGACCGCCCATGCGTCTTAGATCGACGATGCGCAGCGACGGCCCTCCAGGATTGATGATGGTCCGAACGTCGGGATCCTGACCGGGCTCGATCTCGAACGGGCGAATAGCCCCGGAGAATCCGGTGACTGCAGCATCGCCGGGGGTGTAAACGCCGGGCGGCGTTTGCGCCGACGCGGGCCCCCCGAGTGCGAGAGGCAGGATCAGCAGCCAGGCGAGGTGCCGCATCGCACGGACGGCGGCTGTCATGGACGTCTGTCGGCCAAGCTCCATCATGTCGGTCCGCCTCATTTCGGCTGCTTGGGCCGCGGCTCGCAGGAGCCGGTCTTGACGTTGGGCACGGTGTCCGGCGGGCAACATTCTCCACAATTGGTCATCTGCGCGGGATTGCAGCAGCTCCCGTCAAAGGCCATTCCCTGGCTCTTGTCGGAGCAGGGCGTGACACAGGGGCTGTTCTTGTCGCCGCCGAGTCTTGTCTGTCCGGCCGGGCAGGCCGCGGGCGGACACATGCCGTAGGGCGCAAAGCCGAAGACCGCCACCTGGTTGGTGTCGTCGCACAGGCACTCGGAGAGCCCGTCCGACTTCAACGCGCCGGGATGGGTGTCCTTCGGGCAATCGCACGAGAACACGTACTTGCTATCGCCGGATCCGGGGTTGGGGACCTGTTGCCAGTGCGGCACCATCGGTTTCGGACAGGTGCAGTAACTGCTCCCTGTGTGGCAGGCATAGGCGCCGGGATCCGTGACCACCAGCGTCCCGTCGCCGGTTTCCACCATGCCCACGCCATATCGATCGTATTGATCCTGATAGACGCCTTTGCTGGAAGGGCTGAAGATCGAGCCGGGACCGCCGATGCCTTGACATTCCGGGTACCTCCACCACTCCATGTAAGGTACTTTTTCGCACGTCGCGTTGATCGCTGCGCATGTGGCTTGAACAGGCGGAAGGACCTCGCAATCCCCGCAGGACTGCATGCCAAGCTTTTCCTGCCCCCAGCACAGCGCCTCCTGAAGACATGAGCCGATTTCGGAACCCAATCCAACGGTGCTCTGCTCGCTCTTGCAGGCGCATTTCACGACGTCTGCGGCCGCGCCAATGGCTGCGAGCTCCTTGGAAAGATCGCCGAGAACATTTTCCGCGATCGCGTTGCCAAAGATCGTGTTCAGCTTGCTGACGACTTGGTCGGCGTTGCCCTGCGCCTCTGCGCAGAATTGATTGACCAGGGCTTGCCCTTTCCCCGTGTCCGACCCTGACAAGGCGACGCCGCTGAGTGCTGCGGTCAGTGCAATCGCTGCGTAGCGGCTTGCGTCATTCTCATAGACCGACTTGCACTCATATGCGGCGGACAGCGTCCCGATAAAGGCATCCGCGATGTCTTCTGGACTGCAGCCCGCCCGCGCCGGCGATGCCAGCAGAATCATCGCGGCGACGATGGCCGCTCCTTGAACCCGCCAGCGTCCTGCGCACACCATGGTCCGCCCCTCTGTCGCATCAACGTGGGCGTTCTTCTCAATTCCAGCCTTGCGCTAGATCAACAGAGGCGACGGCAGCCGCGCCATCGACCGACTGCGCCAACCGGCGCCATCAGGATCGACACCTCATCACCGCACGACCGCCGTTCTGCAAAGCTGCTCGTCGTGCCCGCCGCTCATCGACCGGCCACGGTGGAAAGCGCCTCCGCACCAGTCCTGCCCACCATGCGCGGCTTCCTCCCTTGGAAGCTTTCGGACGCCGGCCGCCCGAACATGCCGCGCCGTCAATCGTGCGGCCGGCATCCGAAACCCTTCACAGAAGCGGCAATCGTCTGCCGGGCCACGAATCTGTCGCTATACTCTCGAGATCGGGCGAATTACCAAAAGCGCCGACAGTCAGAATCTCAGCTCTCTTGGGCTGCGGCGAGAACCCACGCGATTGCGGGTGATTTGGCCGACGGGCGCGGTCCGCGAACGCCTGTCCAGTCCTCTCGCGAAAAATATTCATCTTTCTTTTTTTCGGAAATCGTGCATACTCCGCCCCGTCCTGCCCCACGAGAGGGACGTACGCGTCGTCACGGACGTCGGGTGCGGGATGCGATGGCCGCGATGATGTTGCAGTGTGCATGTGCGCACCGACGAACGGCGTCATGCGGACGGCGAAGTCGTGTGGTCCTGGCGCCCCGATGCTGGCGTCAAGGTCGCGGGAGCCGATGAGGCCTGCGGCCGACAGGGGCAAGAAAGCCGGTCCCTGGGGAGATCACGAAGTAAGTCGCAAAACATCGCGCAGGGAAGGCCGGATGTTCGGCCCGTACCTGTGGTGACTACCGCGTGCTTGTTGCACGCAACCACGGGTGCGGTCGGCACCCGGCCTTCCCTGCGCCCTCTCATGTTGCCGAGGGCGGATGATTGCAGCAGGACTCGGACCGATGCGGCCGCGAGAATGCGGATGCTTGCCCTGCTGTTTGGCGCGGCCTGTTGCTGTTTGATAGGTATATCGGACTCTTGCGCCGCTCTCTCCGCGTCATTGCGAGCGCAGCGAAGCAATCCAGAGTCGTGGGCGGGACTCTGGATTGCTTCGCTTACGCTCGCAATGACGGAGGAGGGAGCCTGCGTCTCAAAACCTCATCGGGAGGACGCGCCAGCGCGATGAGGCGAGTCAATCCAGCCGCTTGATCGCGAGCACATCGCTCCCGCTCGCCTTGATACGGGCAATCGCTTCGCCGATCGGCTCGATCTGCGTGGCCATATGAAACGCGTTGGCGTGGACGATCGTGTCAGCATCGCGCACGATGGCGACGTGGCCCTTCCAGAACATCAGATCGCCGCGGCGAAGCGGCTCTCCCCCGTCGAGCAAGCGCCCCAGCGCGGCGAGCTGCATGTCGCTGTCGCGCGGGCACGGCACACCCGCAGCATTCAACGACACCTGCACCAGGCCGGAGCAGTCGATGCCGAGGCTGCTCTTGCCGCCCCACAGATAGGGCGTACCGACGAAGCGCTCGGCGACCGCGACATAATCGGGCTCGATGGCACCGAGCAGCGCCACGTGCGGCTTCGGCACGAACCAGCCCTCGGCCGTCACGGCGAAGCTCGCGTCCTCGCGGACCACCGCGACAGCGGACCCCATCGGCAGCGTCGCGACCGGCGGCAGCTTGATCGACGGACCCGGGAACGCGAAGCTGCGCAGTGCGCTGATCTTGTGCGTTGGCGCCGCAGCCGGCGTTGCCAGCGCCGCCTCCGGCAGCCAGCCGACATACTGATCGGCTGCAAGCTGGCCCCAGGCCCAGCCCTCGCCATTGCGATCGTAGACTATGACGCGCTCGCCCTTCAGCGCCTGCGTCGCCAGCTCGGCGCCCGAATATGGCTGCTGGCGCAGCGGCGCGATCGGATCGATGACGACCAGCGCCTCGCCCTCGACGAAGCGCGCGGCCGTCACCTGTCCCTGGAGATGCTTCGCCGCGATGTCGCCGCGCGCGGGCGTGAGGCGCGGATCAGCCATAGCGCTCGCTCAGGAGCTTGTAGAGCGCGCGTGCGGCCTGGCACTCGCCGCCTTCGGGCCGGCCCGGCTTGGCCGACGGCGTCCAGGCGAAGATGTCGAGATGCAGCCAGCTCTTCGCGTGCTCGACGAAGCGCTGCAGGAACAGCGCGCAGGTGATTGAGCCGGCGAAGCCGCCCGAGGGCGCGTTGTTGATGGTCGCGACCTTGGAGTCGAGCCACGAGTCGTAAGGCGCCCATAGCGGCATCCGCCACAGCGGATCGTTCTCGGCGGCCGCGCAGCGCGCGACGTCCGCGGCGAGCGCCTCGTCCTGGGTGTAGAACGGCGGCAAATCGGGACCGAGTGCGACGCGCGCGGCGCCGGTCAGCGTGCCCATGTCGATCAGCAGGTCGGGCTTCTCCTCGTCGGCCAGCGCCAGCGCATCGGCCAGGACCAGCCGGCCCTCGGCATCGGTGTTGCCGATCTCGACGGTGAGGCCCTTGCGCGAGGGAAACACGTCGAGCGGACGGAAGGCGTTGCCGGCGACCGCGTTCTCGACCGCTGGAATCAGCACGCGCAGATGCAGCTTGAGCTTGGCGTCCATCACCATCTGCGCCAGCGCCAGCACGTTGGCGGCGCCGCCCATGTCCTTCTTCATCAAGAGCATGCTGCTCGACGGCTTCAGGTCGAGCCCGCCGGTGTCGAAGCAGACGCCCTTGCCGACCAGGGTCACCTTGGGATGCGATGGATCGCCCCAGACGAGCTCGATCAGCCGCGGCGCGCGGGTCGAGGCGCGACCGACGGCATGGATCAGCGGATGGTTCTGGCGCAGCAGATCGTCGCCGACGATGCTGGTGAAGCGCGCGCCGAAGCGGTCGGCGACCTGCTTCGCCGCGGCCTCGAGCTCCTCGGGTCCCATGTCGTTGGACGGCGTGTTGACGAGGTCGCGCGCCAATGTCGCCGCGTCGGCAAGGCGGTTCAGCTCGGCGGCGTCGACGCCATCCGGCGGAACGAGGCGGACCTCCGGCGTCTCGGTCTTGCGGTAGCGGCCGAAACGGTAGCTGCCGAGCGCAAAGGCGAGCGCGGCGAGCCGTGCATCATGCGGCGCATTGGCGAAGCGGTAGGTGCCGGCGGGCAGCAGGCCGGGCAGGGCGCCCGGCCGGAACAGGTCACGGTGCTTGGCGTCGTCGTCGAGGCCGAACAGCACCTGCGCGATGTGGCCGTCGGCGGCGGGCAACGCCAGATAGCTGCCTGGCTTTGCGGTGTAGACGTTGGCCTCGGCGAAGTTGCGTGCTTCAGCCGACAGGCTCTCCTTGATCCCCGGCCAGCTCGCCTTCGTTACGAAGGTGATCGGGATGGCGGACGTTGTGGAGGCGGTCTCGAACATCGACGGCATGCCTAATGGTTCCCTAACTGGCGCGCGGCAGCCAGACTTCGCAGAGTTTGAAGGCCGCTGCAATCACGCCGGCCGCCTGGCCCGCAAACCGACGCGGATGTGACGACTGCGCCTGGATCGCGCCATTAACCGGCTGTTAGCGTTAACAGTTTATTGCTGGCGCGTTCAATTCGCTCGTTCGAGTCCACGTGACATGCGTCAATCGTCTTCCATTCCCCGGCTGCTTGCGTCCGTTGCCCTCACCGCGCTCGTCGCTGCGGGCCTCGGCGGCTGCCAGACCATGTCCGACGTCACGGGCTCGCTGCGCAGCCGGGCCGAGCCGCCGCCGCCCGCGACCCCGCAGCGCGCGGTCGAGGTGTATGGCGAGCGCTACCGGGCCAACCCCAAGGATGCGGCCATCGCGGTCGCCTACGGCCAGGCGCTGCGCAACAACGGCCAGCGCGAGCAGGCGGTTGCGGTGCTGGAGCAGGCGACGCTCGCCAACGCCGGCAACAAGACCGTGCTCGCCGCCTATGGCCGAGCGCTGGCCGACAACGGCAATTTCAAGCTCGCATTCGACGTGCTGTCGCGCGCGCACTCGCCGGACAATCCCGATTGGAAGCTGCTGTCGGTGCAGGGCACGGTGCTTGACCAGATGGGCCGCCACGAGGAGGCGCGGCGCTATTACGATAGCGCGCTGAAGATCGTGCCCGGCGAGCCCTCGGTGCTGTCCAATCTCGGCCTGTCCTACATGCTGACGCGGGAGCTGCCGAAGGCCGAGGAGGTGCTGCGGCAGGCCTACGGCTCGCAGGGGGCGGACGCGCGGGTGCGCCAGAACCTCGCGCTCGTCGTCGGCCTGCAGGGACGCTTTGCGGAGGCCGAGCAGATCGCACGGGCCGATCTGCCGCCGGACGAGGCCGCCGCCAACGTCGCCTATCTCAAGCAGATGATTCAAGGGCAGAGCCAGGGCAAGGGCAAGGCGCGCAATGCCGCGCCGATGGCCGCGCTCAACCAGCCGGACTGACGACGTGCCTCGCTGATGACGTGGCCTATCGTGTCGCTCCTGTCAGCAGGCGGCGGCAGGTGTCGACGAACACGGCGGCGCCGGTGACGATGTCGGCATCGGAGGTGTTCTCGGTCCAGTGATGGCTGATGCCGCCGATCGACGGCACGAACAGCATGCCCGCCGGCATGATGGTGGCCAGCACCTGCGCGTCGTGTCCGGCGCCGCTCGGCATCCGCAGCGACTTGCCGGCGGCGAGATCGCGGCTGGCGGCCTCGATCGCATCCTGGGACGTGCCGTCCATCATGGCCGGCGCGCCGGTCCGGATGCGCTCGACCACGACCTGGCATGGACCTGCCGCTGACGCCTGCGCAGCCATCTCACGCAGCAGCTCTTCGAGCCGGTCGACGACGGCGGCATTGTCGTCGCGGATCTGGAACAGCATCTCGGCCTGGCCGGGGATGATGCTCGGTGCGCCCGGATCGAGCGTGATGCGTCCCGTGGTCCACACCGTGCGCGGGCCGCAGGCGGCCGGAAAGCGCGTATCGATCGCCACACAGAACTTGGCGAGCGCGAGCCCGGCATCCTTGCGCACCGCCATCCGCGTCGTGCCGGCATGGTTCTGCTCGCCGGTGAAGGTGATGCGGTATTGCCAGATGCCGACGATCGAGGTGACGACACCGATCTTGAGCCCGCTCGCCTCGAGCGTGTCGCCCTGCTCGATATGAGCTTCGAGATAGCCGATATGCCGGCCGCGCTCGGCCTGCAGGCGCGGCCGTCCGGCGAGGCCCATCTCGGCAAGCGCCTCCCGCATCGTACGCGGGCTGCTGCGGTCGCGGGCAGCATCGATTTCGGCCTCGCTGACGTCGCCGACATAGGACCGGCTGCCGAGCATGCTGCCGAAATGGCCCTCCTCGTCGCACCAGGAGGCGACCTCCACCGCACCGACAATGGACGGATCGGGATTGAGCACGCGCGCCGCCTCCAGCGCGTAGACGACACCGAGCGGGCCATCGAGCCAGCCGGCCTGGTTCTGGCTCTCCAGATGCGATCCGGCCAGCAGCTTGGGGCCTGGCTTGGCGCTGGTGCCTAGCACGTTGCCGATGCCGTCGATATCAGGCGTCAGCTGCGCGTCGGGCAGGCGCTCGGCGAGCCAAGCGAGCGATTGACGATGGGCGTCGGAGAAGGTCGGCCGGTGCACGCCGGTCTTGTAGGTGCCGAAGGCGCGCAGTGCGTTCAGATCGGCGAGGACGCGGGCGCCATCGGCGCGGCGGAGCTTGTCGGACATCAGGCGGAGACCTCGATCATGCGCCGCCTAGCTTCCAGCGTAGAGCCGCGACCGCAAGCGAAATTTTTCGCGAGCGGTCTACCTCTACTGCATGGCCGCGACCTTGATGCCGGTCGGTCCCAGAATGACCACGAACAGCACCGGCAGGAAGAACAGGATCATCGGCACCGTCAGCTTCGGCGGCAGCGCGGCCGCCTTCTTCTCGGCCTCGTTCATGCGCATGTCGCGATTTTCCTGCGCCATCACGCGCAGCGATTGCCCGAGCGGGGTGCCGTAGCGCTCCGATTGCTGGAGCGCGAGGCAGACCGACTTCACGCCTTCGAGGCCGGTGCGCCGGGCGAGGTTCTCGTAGGCCACCTTGCGGTCCTGCAGGTAGGAGAGCTCCGCGGTGGTCAGCGTGAACTCCTCCGACAGCGCGATCGACTGGCTCGAGATCTCGATCGCCACGCGGCGGAAGGCGGCCTCGATCGACATGCCGGATTCGATGCAGATCAGCAGCAGGTCGAGCGCGTCGGGAAACGCGCGCTTGATCGACAGCTGCCGCTTGGAAATCGCGTTGCTCAGGAACAGCATCGGAGCCTGCAGGCCGAGATAGGCCATGCCGACGCAGATGCCGATCTTGACCGGCATCGATTTCTGCAGATGCGCGATCACGAAGACGTACAGCACGGAACCGACGAACAGAACCAGCGGCGTCACCAGGCGCGCGAACAGGAAGGTGATGTAGGGCGCCTGGCCGCGGTAGCCCGCCATGATGAGCTTCTCGCGGGCCGCCTCCTGAGCGAGCCATTTGGTGAGGTTGAAATCCTCCACCACACGAGAGATGAGCTGCTTCGGCGTCTGCCGCAACGAGACCTTCTCGCCGGCGTTCAACCGCTCGCGCTCGCGCTGCTTGATCCGCTCGCGTTCGCTGGCGACCGCCTTCATGCGCTTGTTCAGGTTCTCGCCTGCAAACAGCGGCATGATCAGCGTATAGACGGTGGCCGTCGCCGCGATGGCGGCGAAGAACATCGTCATGAAGTGCGGGTCGTGCAGCTTGGAGACCAGAATGTCGACCATGGTCCACCTCAGAAATCGAAATTGATCATCTTCTTCATGACCAGGATGCCCATCGACATCCAGATCACGCAGCCGACCAGCATCAACTGGCCGGTCGGATGGGTCCAGAGCAACGAGATGTAGTCGGGCGTGCTCAGATAGACCAGCAGCATCACGATCGGCGGCAGCGATCCGATGATGCCCGCGGACGCCTTGGCCTCCATCGACATCGCCTGGATCTTCTCGCTCATCTTCTTGCGGTCGCGCAGCACCTTCGAGAGGTTGCCGAGCGCTTCGGAGAGATTGCCGCCCGACTTCTGCTGGATCGCGATGACGATGCCGAAGAAGTTGGCTTCGGGAAGCGGCATCCGTTCATAGAGCCGCGCACAAGCCTCGCCGAGCGGCATGCCGATCGCCTGGGTCTCGATGATCCCGAGGAACTCGCTGCGCAAAGGCTCCGGCGCGTCGGCGGCGACGACCTTGATGGATTCGAACAGCGGCAGGCCCGCCTTGATGCCGCGCACGATCACGTCGACGGCGTCCGGCAATGCCGCCAGGAATTTTTTCTCGCGACGCTTCTTGAGGTAGCCGAGGATCCAACGCGGCAGACCGAGACCGGCGGCGAAGCCGAGCCCGAGCGCGCCGAGCGGGCCGCCACCGGCGAAGAAGGCAACGGCGCAGACGACGAAGCCGAGGACACCGGAAACGATCCAGAATTTCTGCACGGTCCAGTCGAGTCCAGCCTGCGAAATCCGCATGTTCAGCGGGACTTTGCTCTGCTTCTGGGCCTTCGCCTCGAGATCCTTCAGCGAGGACTCGACCTGCTCGCGGCGCGAGCGTTGGCTGCGCTCGGCCTGTCGGACCACCGGCTCGGACTTGGCGACGGTGCTGCGCCGCTGCTCGGCCTTCCGCTCACCCGACAGCAGGGGATAAAGAAACACCCAGGCGATGCCGCCGATCGCGGTGGCGGCGAGGAAGGCAAGGGCGAGAGCCTGGAGCTTCATGGGGTCTCTCCTCAGTCCTTGCTCGCAACTTCGGCGGCATCGAGTGCAGCCGCAAGCCGCTTCTCTTCGCCGTAGTAGCGCGCACGTTCCCAGAACCGCGGCCGGCCGATTCCGGTCGAGCGGTGGCGCCCGATGATCTTGCCGTTCGCGTCCTCGCCGATCATGTCGTAGAGGAAGATGTCCTGGGTGATGATGGTGTCGCCTTCCATGCCCATCACCTCGGTGATGTGCGTGATGCGGCGGGAGCCGTCGCGCAGGCGTGCCGCCTGGACGATGACGTCGATCGAGGCGCAGATCATCTCACGGATGGTCCGCGACGGCAGCGAGAAGCCGCCCATCGTGATCATGGATTCGCAGCGGGACAACGCCTCGCGCGGGTTGTTGGCGTGCAGCGTGCCCATCGATCCGTCGTGACCGGTGTTCATGGCCTGCAGCAGGTCGAAGGCCTCGGGTCCGCGGACCTCGCCGACGATGATGCGCTCGGGCCGCATACGCAGGCAGTTTCTCACCAGCTCGCGCATCGTCACCTGGCCTTCGCCCTCGATGTTGGGCGGCCGGGTTTCGAGGCGCACCACATGTGGCTGCTGCAGCTGGAGCTCGGCGGCGTCCTCGCAGGTGATGACGCGCTCGTCGTGATCGATATAATTGGTCAGACAGTTCAGCAGCGTGGTCTTGCCCGAACCGGTACCGCCGGAGATCAGCACGTTGCAGCGGACGCGGCCGATGATCTGCAGGATCTCCGCGCCCTCCGGCGAGATCGCGCCGAACTTGACGAGCTGATCGAGCGTCAGCTTGTCCTTCTTGAACTTACGAATGGTGAGCGCGGGGCCGTCGATCGCCAGCGGCGGAACGATGGCGTTGACGCGCGAGCCGTCAGCGAGACGCGCGTCGCAGATCGGTGACGATTCGTCGACGCGGCGGCCGACCTGGCTGACGATGCGCTGGCAGATGTTCAGGAGCTGTTGGTTGTCGCGGAACCGGATGCCCGTGCGCTGGATCTTGCCGTTGACTTCGATAAAGACCGTACCGGCGCCGTTGACCATGATGTCAGCGATGTCGTCACGCGACAGCAGCGGCTCCAGCGGGCCATAGCCGAGCACGTCGTTGCAGATATCGTCGAGCAGCTCTTCCTGCTCGGCGATCGACATCACGATATTCTTGATCGCGATGATCTCGTTGACGATGTCGCGGATTTCCTCGCGCGCGGATTCGCCGTCGAGCTTGGCCAGCTGAGCGAGATCGATCGCCTCGATCAGCGCCCCGAAGATCGTCGCCTTGACCTGATAGTAACTGTCCGAACGCCGGGCCTCGACAACCGGTGGTGGCGGCGGCGGAGCCTGCCGGGTCGGAGCTAGAGGTGGCGACGGCACGGCCGGAGACGCCGCGCGTGGTGCAGCCGGCGCCGGCTCGGGCGCCGGCGCGGCCGGCCTGAGGGCCCTGGTATCGTTGTCCAATCCGCTACGCTTACCAAACACGACTTAGAACTCCACGCGTGCTTACTTCGCCCTCAGCTTGTCCAGCAGAGGCGACAGGAAGGAGCCTTTCGGCTTCTTTGTCTCGCTGCGGCCGGTGAGCCGCTGCGCGATCTGGAGAAACATCTCCGTCGTCCGATGGCTGGGAGACATCTCCGCAATCATCTGGCCGTTGTTGGCGGCCGCGCCGAAGATCTGCGGCTCGAACGGGATCGTTGCGATCGGCGGGCTTTCGATCGCCTTGGCGAACTCGCTCGCATTGATCTCGGGCCGCTTGGGAACGCCGACCTGGTTCAGGCAGTAGAGCGGCATGCGATCGTTCGGCCGGGCGGCCTTGAGGAGATCGAACATGTTCTTGGTGTTGCGCAGCGAGGCGAGATCCGGCGCCGCGACGATCAGGATGTCGTCCGCGGAGATCAGCGCCCGCTTGGTCCAGCCTGCCCATTGATGCGGAACATCGAGCACGATGCATGGCATCGAGGCCCGCAGCGTGTCGAAGACCGCATCGAATGCCTCGGCGCCGAAATCGTAGACCCGGTCGAGCGTCGCAGGCGCGGCCAGCAGGCTCAGATGATCGGTGCATTTCGACAACAGCCGGTCCATGAAGGCGATGTCGATCCGGTCCGGTGAGAAGACGGCGTCCGCGATGCCCTGCGCGGGATCCTGGTTGTAGTCGAGGCCGGCGGTGCCGAACGCCAAATCGAGATCTGCCACCACGGAGTCCATCGACAGGTCGCGCGCGATCGCCCAGGCAATGTTATGGGCCAGGGTCGAGGCTCCGACGCCGCCCTTGGCGCCGACGACGGCAACGATGCGCCCGACGGCCTTGGCTTCCGGCGCGGAGAATAGGTTGCAGATCGAGCGGACGACGTCGATCGGCGTCACTGGCGACAGCACATAGTCGCTGACGCCGCGCCGAACGAGCTCGCGATACAGCGTGACGTCGTTGACGCGGCCGATCACGACGACGCGCGTGCCCGGGTCGCAAACCGTCGCGAGCTGATCCAGGCCGGCCAGGATGTCGGTGCGTGCATCCGTCTCCAGAATGATGACGTTCGGGGTCGGGGCAGACCGGTAGGCCTCGATCGCCGCCGCCATGCCACCCATCTGAACCTTCAGATGGGCCTTGCCGAGGCGCCGGTCCTCACCGGCGGCCTGGACCGTCGCGGCGGTTTCCACCGTCTCACAGAACGCCTGCACGGACACGCGCGGCGCGGGCGCGATGTGATCGTCGGCCGGCGGCGGCACGACGTCAGGCTGCTCCTCTTGGGTCTGTCGGGCGTAGCTGATCATTTGCCTGTGTCGCTGAGTTTGGCCTTGTCGGCCTCTGGATACGTGATCGCGGTTGATTGTCCCTTGCGATATTTGTCGAACAATGCCGTGCGCCGGGTGGTATAGGACGGCGTTTCGGATCGCGGCTGCACGAGATCCGACGGGTTGGCGACCATTGCCGCCATGTTGCGCTGGTAGGCGCAGCCGTAGTTCCAGTCAGGCTTGTTGTCGAACCAGTTCTTGTTCTTGATCGACGGCCCGAGGTCATCCGGCCAGATCCCGCAGGGCCCCACCGTGGCCGACATTTTTGGGTAGCTCAGCCGGATCGCGGCCATCTGGCGCGGGTCCTTCGGCTGATAGTTGCGTACGGTGATGCCGTGCGGCGGGACGCCGGCGGCGGCCAGCAGGGAGTGGATCTCCCGCATCGAGTCGGCGGCCGCCCGTGCGTTGGGGGTGCCGCTCGGCACGTCGGCGCTGATCGCGCCCGTGCCTTGGCGAATCCAGCTCTGGGCCAGTCCCATCACGTCGGCGCGCTGCTCGGCCGTCAGGCCGCCACGACCCTGGCCGACGAAGACCACCAGGGAGTCCGGGGCCTCCTGGATCGCGATCGGGTGGCGCAGCCGGTAGTCGTCGGGGATGCTCGCCGTGGTGGCGGCGTCTCTGGTGTAGTTGCAGGCGCCGAGCAGGGCTGCGGCTCCGGCGAGCGCTGCGGCAAGGGGCAGGCGTCGGTATCGGGCGGGGCTGGATGTGGTGGTCATCGTTGCAGGTCCTTGTCCCGGCTCAGTCCGTGATGAAGCCATAGGTGCCGCGATAGTTGCGTCCGGGTTCGACCCGGCCGGGTACGCCGTAGATGCGGTTGATGCTACCCAGGAGATCGGCCTGGGGGTCGGACGCGGCCGCAAAGCCGTCGTCAGGGCGGGAGAGATCCTTCTGTGCCACGGCGCGGACGACGAACGGCGTCACCAGAACCATCAATTCGGTCTGGTTGTTGACGTAGTCGCGGCTGCGGAACAGCGCGCCGAGGACCGGCAGCTGCATCAGGCCCGGCATGCCGCTGATCGCCTGCTTGGTCTGCTGCTGGATCAGGCCGGCCATCGCCATGGCGCCGCCGGACGGAATTTCGAGCGTGGTCTCGGCGCGCCGGGTCTTGATCGATGGAACCGTCAACGAGTTGACCGTCGTCGAGCTGACGGCTTGCGACAGCGTGATCGAGTTCTCGTTTGAGAGCTCCGAAACCTCGGTCATCACCCGCATCGAGATCCGGCCCTCGCTGAGCACGACGGGCGTGAAGTTGAGCGAGATGCCGAACTTCTTGAAGCTGATCTGCGTCGTACAGACATGGGTCGTCGGATCACAGGAGTAACCGGCGGGAACCGGAAACTCGCCGCCGGCGATGAAGGTCGCGGACTCGCCCGAGATGGCGGTCAGATTGGGTTCGGCGAGCGTACGGATCACGCCCGCGTTCTCCATCGCGCGCAGCGTCGCCTGCACCGTCGGGGTCGCCCCGCCCAACGCTGCGGTCACGGCGTTGTTGGAGACGAGATTGCTACCGTAGGCGGTGAACGGATTGGAGTTCGCGAATTTGACGACAGCAGTTCCGTAGTTGAGCTGGCCGGAGAGATCGATGCCAAGCTGCTTGACGACCGAGCGCTGCACCTCGGCGACGGTCACCTTCAGCATCACCTGGTCCCGGCCGCGCACGGTGATCGAGTTGACGACCTTGTCGGCGCCGCCGGCGAGCCGGGCGGCCAGTTCGCCGGCCTGCTGGGCTTCGATCTGGCTCGACGCCGAGCCGGTCAGCACGATGCTGTCGGCGAGGCCCTCGATCTGGATATCGGCATTCGGCAGCAACTGCTTCAGCGCCGCCCGGGCGCCGTTCAGGTCGCGCTTGACCGCGATGTCGTAGGCCGCGATCTGCTGGCCCTGCGCGTCGAAGAAGACGATATTCGTCTGACCGATCGCCGCACCAATGATGTAGGCGCGCTGAGAGGAGCGCACGACGGCATTCGCGATCTTCGGATCGGCGACAAGAACGTCCTTGATGTCGCGCGGCAGATCGATGACGACGGACTTGCCGATGCCGAGCGCAAGGAAACGTGCATTGATCTGGCCGTCCGCGGCGGCGGCTGCAGTCGCCGGGCGATAGTCTGCCGCGATCACCGGCGCGATCGCCGGATTGAGGGTCAGCGCAGCGGCGGCCGAAAACGACAGCGCGCGGACCAGCAGGGTCCGCATCTTCCGCTGATTTTCGCTGCAGGTCATCTGGGTGGTCCTCTTGCTCACTTCTGCGTCGTCATCGTGCTGGGAATGCCGAAGCGGACGACGGCAACGCTGTCGCTGCGCTTGCGGCTGGTCTCGTCCGTGCGGCGCTCGGCCACGTTGACGTCGGCGATGCTGCGGAGCGCCAGGGACAGCGTTCCGGTTTGACGGGCACGCGCGAGCGTCTCGGCCTGTTCCGGCTTCAGCTCCAGCGTGACGGTCTTGCCGACCACCGTGGTCTGGCCGTCCTTTTCCTTGGGGGCCTGATCGATCGCCAGCACACGGATGTTCGACAGGATGATATCGGAGCTGACGACGTCGCCCGCGTTGGGCTGATCCGGATTGCGTTCGCGCTTGGACAGGATCACGTCGACGCGGTCGTTCGGCAGGATGAAGCCGCCGGCGCCGGTCTCCGGAGAAATCTCGGTGGAAACGGCGCGCATGCCGGCCGGCAGGATCGCGGCCATGAAGCCCGAGCCGTCGGCCTTGACGAGCTTTTGTTCGCGGATGGGCTCGCCGGCAATGAACGGCGCCCGCGCGATCGTGCCGGTTATCTGCGTCTGTCCTTCAGGCCGCTCGTTGCGGCGGATGAAGCTGGCACTGGCCGTGGCCGCCGGCCAGCTCTGCCACTGCAGATCTTCGGGCTTGAGGGATTGGCCGAGGGCGATGTCGCCCTTGGCGACGAGAACGTCGACGGTCGGCATCTGCGGCGCGGGCGCGGCGACTTGAGCCGGCCGGTCGTCGGACCCGCTCGCGAGATATGCGGCCACGCCGCCAGCGCCTACAGCGATGGTCAGAACCACAATGCGTGCGGTATTCATACGCTTCACTTTCCACATGACGCCGCGACGTTTCCGCCGCCGTGATGGGAGTTGAGCAGTTATTCGTCAAAGCATGGTTAATGAGGCGTATCTAAATCGCCTTAACACCGCGTTGACACGGTGTGTTCAGAGCAATGCAAGGCGCGCAGCGTCGATCGCCTTCACCCAATCGGTCTCCGGATAGACCATCAGAGCGCCCAGGGCGAGCGCGATGCCATAGGGCACGCCGCTCTCCTTGGCGTGCAGGCGTGCAAGCCAGGGTTGCCCCGCCAGCATGTAGGGCAACGGCCATTGCCGGAACTGCATGAGGGCGAGGGTGAGCACGCCGCCGAAGATCGAGGCGTACAACAGGTAGTTCATCAGGTGGGCGAAGCCGAACCACAGGGCGGCGGCGGATGCGACCTTGGCGTCACCGCCGCCGATCCAGCCGAATGCAAAGCAGGTGAAAGCAATCACCAGCAGGGTCGCGCCCGCGCCCAGATGCATCAGCATGTCAGCCATGCTCATCCCGCTCAGCGGCGCCAGAACCAGGAAGCCGGCGACGAGCGCCAGGGAGACCCGGTTCGAAATGGTCATCGTGAACAGGTCGCTCGCCGCGGCAAAGGCCATCAGGGCCGGAAACAGCAGAAGGCGCGCGAGATCGAGGGTCATGGGCTCTCAATGGCATCGACGCGGGCATGGGTGCGCCGCTGCGCCAGAGCCTAGCTGCAAGAAATAAACGATCGGGAAACAGCCGGAATGGCCGGCTGGTTGTCGTTCTCACCAGACGCTGACGATGCGGGCCGCCAGAGCGAGGATGGACAGGCCGAGGCCGCCGCAGATCCAGCGCAAGGCGACGTCGGCCCCGCTGGACGGAGGCCGGGACGCGGCTGCGGACAAAACGTGGTTACGCATCACTGAACGCCGCGAAGCTGAATGTGGAAATGATAAAGGCCCCGGATGTCCGGGGCCTTTTTTGCTCGGCCGTGACGACCGCTTACTTCAGCGAGGTGTTGATCGCGCCGAACTTGGAGCTCAGGCTGGAGCCGAGACCGTTCACCGCGGCAATGATCGCGAGCGAGATGCCGGCGGCGATCAGACCGTATTCGATCGCGGTCGCGCCGGATTCATCCTTCACGAAGCGAGCAAGAAGATTCTTCATAGGTAACTCCATGTACACGTGGCTGGTCGAACAAACTCTGGTCGTTGCGGCGTTCTCAGCACCGTGACCATGCGGCCACCGTAGGGGGCAGGAATTTCGGCGTAGTTAATTCGGTCGCCGAAACACGGCGACAAATGGCTGTTATTGTGCAGAGTAAACATTGGATGAAGCGCGGCACGACCATTCGAAATAACGCATGGCCACGCCGCAGTCGGTCTCGCTGAAAGACGAGCGCAGGGTTTGGGCCGTCATGCCCGGCCCCATCCATCGCCGGGCCTGCTCCGCATTCCACACTATATGCATGGGGCCGTGTCGACCTGGCTGGTGGAGCATGTGGCTCGATGTCGATCGCGCTGGGCCGATCGGCAGGGCGGTTCTGCGGGCGCGCAGGTTCACGGCTCCTTAAGCGCCTGGGAGTACCCCTCGGAACAGTTCATGAGATGAGGAATGTGATGTCCGGTCTGCCATGGGAAGTCGCGCTGATGCTCGGCCAGACCATCGAGAAGGTGTTGCCGATCACCTTGATGCTGGCAGTGGTGTTCTCGGTGCTCAGTCACTTCTGGGCCTGCAATCCCGGAAAGCCGTGGTGGCAGAAGCGCGAGCTCGTCACCGACGTGGTCTACTGGTTCTTCGTACCGGTGTTCGCGCGGGTGCTCCGCATCGGCTTTCTCGTGCTCGGCGCCAGCGTTGTCTTCAAGATCCGCGACGCCGACGAGTTGATCGCCTTCTATGAAAACGGGCACGGCCCGCTGGCGCAGCTTCCCGAATGGCTGCAGGGGGTGCTCTTCCTCGTGCTCTCCGACTTCATGCTGTACTGGATGCATCGTCTGTTCCATGGCGGCGAGTTCTGGAAATACCACGCGGTTCACCATTCGTCGGAGGATCTCGAGTGGATTTCGGCGGCCCGCTTCCATCCGATCAACCTGATCCTCGGCACGATCGCGGTCGACGTCCTCCTCTTGATGGCCGGCATCTCGCCCAACGTCATGATCTGGGTCGGACCGTTCACGACGTTCCATTCGGCCTTCGTCCACGCCAATCTCAACTGGACGCTGGGCCCGCTGAAATATGTCCTCGCCACACCCGTCTTCCATCGCTGGCACCACACGTCGATGGAGCAGGGCGGCAACACCAATTTCGCCGGCACGTTCCCGATCTGGGACATCCTGTTCGGCACGTTTCGGATGCCGGAGGGGCAGTTGCCCATGGCCTACGGCAAGGACGAGGCGACGATGCCCGGTGAGTTCGGCGGTCAGCTCGCGTTTCCGTTCCGAAGATGACGTGTTCTGCAACCGCCCGAGGCTTCGTCGCGACGTTTGCAGATCATTCACCAATTGAGCGCAGATTTGCCGCGTCGGGCGCCGTCACCGCTGCGTATCGCTTGAGACGGCTCGTCAATGTCCCGGGGTTGAGTATGTCGTTCTTTGTGTCGCGTCGTCCTAGTGTTTCCTTCGCATTGCGGGCGGCCGTCGCCGCGGTGCTGCTGTGGCCGGCTGCCGCCTCGGCGGAGCCTGATCCCGCCATCGCCGTGAATGTCGACCAGGCCAAGCTGGTCAAGTTGCCCGACCGGGTCGCCACGCTCGTCGTCGGCAATCCGATGATCGCCGATGTGACCTTGCAGAGCGGCGGCATCATCGTCGTCACCGGCAAGAGCTACGGTGCCACCAACTTCATTGCGATGGATCGCGGTGGACAGGTGCTGATCGATCGCCAGATCCAGGTCGCCGGACCCACCGACCAGCTCGTGACGGTGTATCGGGGCGTCGATCGCGAGACCTATAGCTGCATGCCGATCTGCCAGCGCCGGGTGACCTTGGGCGACGGCGACAACTACTTCAAATCGGTGCTCGACCAGGCTGGAACGATGTCCAGCACGGCGAGCGGCAACGCGGCAGCGGCCTCGAAGACCAACTGAACGCTGGCCTGGCCATGCTTGGCCGGGTCGATGGCAGCGCCTGACCGCATCTCCACGCGCCTCCGCACCGACGATGCGGTGAGCCTCGCCGCCGGTGCTGCGGCTGGATCGCCTGGTTCGTTTGGTTTCGATGATCGGGTCGGGCAGGTGGCGCGCTGCCTCGGAGGGGCCGACTGCGAGCGACCCCCCAAGCATGGTTAGCGGGACGTTGATGCGGCGGGCCATACTGTCCGTATTGTAGGAAACTCTTTCCCAAGGAGTTTCCGCTATTCGTTTCACCCAGGTTGATGTGCCTTCCCAGTCCGGATGACCCCATGCAAGCCCCCGTCTCCTTGACCGCTTCGATGCGCCGGCTGTTGCGCCGCTTCCGGCGCAACCGGCGGGCATCGGCCGCGCTCGAATTCGCGCTGGTCGCGCCGGTCTTCTTTGCGCTGCTGTTCGCGATCATCGAAACGGCGCTGATGTTCTTTGCCGGCCAGGTGCTCGAGACGATCACGCAGGACTCGGCGCGCATGATCCTGACCGGACAGGCGCAACAGGGCGCCTATACGCAGTCGCAGTTCGCGAGCTACGTCTGCACCCAGGTTCCCGCGCTGTTCGACTGCAACAAGATCTATATCGACGTGAAGAGCTACTCCTCGTTCGGGAGCGTCTCCATCAGCAACCAGATCGACAACAGCGGCAACTTCGTCAACAACATGACCTACAGCCCGGGCGCGGCCGGAGACATCGTCGTCGTCAGGCTGTTCTATCAATGGCCGATCTTCGTGACGGGGCTCGGCTACAACATCGCCAATCTGAGCGGCAGTAAGCGGCTGCTGGTGGGTACGGCCGCATTCAAGAACGAGCCGTATTCATAACACTGACCTCGCGAGCTGCGTCTGAGGGACACCAGGAATTCATCATGCCGTTGGGAAGAATGCCGGGTATGTCTTCGAGCCTGCGCCTGTGGCGTCGCATCGACGCCTTCGCTGCCGATCGTCGCGGTGTCGCGGCCACCGAGTTCGCATTCATCGTGCCGCTGATGCTGGTGATGTTCTTCGGCACGGTCGAATTCTGCTCGGCCATCGCCGTCGACCGCAAGGTCACCCTGATGGCGCGCACCCTGTCGGATCTGACCTCGCAATCGACCTCGGTCGGCGACAGCGACATGTCGAACTTCTTCGCCGCCTCGACCGGCATCATGTACCCGTATTCCACGACGCCGGTGAATGCGACGATCACCGAGCTCTATGTCGATCCCACCACCAAGCAGGCGACGGTGAAGTGGAGCAAGGGATCGACGCCGCGAACCGTCGGCATGACGGTCGGCGTGCCGGCTGAATTGCTGGTGTCCGGCACCTATCTGATCTTCAGCGAGGTGAACTACCAGTACGTTCCGACGATCGGCTACGTCATGGGCAAGACGGGCGTCAATCTCAGCGACGTCGCCTATACCCGCCCGCGGCAGTCGACCTGTGTGATGTATAGCCCGGCGACTTCCTGCTGAGGTGAGGGCTGCCGCAACGGAGCCCGCCCGGCCCCGGGGCCGCAGTCGCATACGCGCCTGCGAACCGGAGCGACCGACACTACGGTCATTTGGACGAGCAGAACTCGGCGGCAAACAATCAAGGCAATAAAAAAGGCCGCGCAAGGCGGCCTTTCGTTGTCCAGATGGGCAATCGCATGCGCGATCGCCCGGCGTCGCTCAATTGGCGGCGCGGAGATTGTCGGCCGACGACTTGCCCGAACGGCGGTCCGCCACGATCTCGTAGGAGATCTTCTGGCCTTCCCGCAGCGTGCCGAGACCAGCGCGCTCGACGGCGCTGATGTGCACGAACACGTCGTTGCCGCCGTCGTCCGGCTGAATGAAGCCATAGCCCTTGGTTGCGTTAAACCACTTCACGGTTCCCATGCTCACGGGGTAGTTCCCTTCTCAGATACCAAATGCGTAGCCCAGTCTCCTGGGCTGGTTAGATCGAATTTTTGGAAGGGTCGTCAGCGTCTGAACCGGCTGTACCGGTAATAGCTAATCTCGTCCGGCCGAAAATCGATTGCGGGATATATTATTGGAAATGCCCGCGCAAAACAATCCTGAGCTGCGCGAGAGTGCATGATTTTTTGACGCGCCGGCTCGACGCCGACGCGCTGAATTGTCGCTGATTGCGCAAGGCTTGATCAATCCGCCGGGCCGGGCGGAACATTGCTCCGCCCAATGCCCCTAGCGCCGACGGAACTGGCCGCCGCGCTGCGCTGCGCCACGCGGAGGACCGCCGGGCGAGCTGGGACGCTCGTCCTTGTGGCGGAAGATCAGCCGGCCCTTTTCGAGGTCGTAGGGCGACATCTCGACCGTCACGCGGTCTCCCGCGAGCGTCTTGATGCGATTCTTTTTCATCTTGCCCGCGGTGTAGGCGACGATCTCGTGCCCCGCGTCGAGTTGTACCCGATAGCGTGCGTCGGGAAGGATTTCGGTGACCAGCCCTTCGAACTGGATCAGCTCTTCCTTAGCCATGTCTTTCTCCAGATCGATAGACGTCTAGTTTGGCCGTTGGTTGCGGTTTTGAGCGTGGTTTTTGGGTCTGCCCTCGCGATGCAGGAAAGCAACGCCTTGAATCGACCCGGCCTTGCCGCCGCCTTGCGACGGCCGCTGGGGCTCCTGACGATTGCCTGGCAGAGACGCCATCTTAGCATTGGAACGACGGTGACGGCGAGGGCCTTTTGCGGCGGTGCCACCGTCGTTGGTCCGCGCATTCTGCATGCCAGGACGGCCACCGCGCTGAGGCGGCTTGGCCGGTGCAGCGGCCTCGCGGAGGCCGGGCGTGCGGCGATCGTCGCGCGGCAGCGAGATCTTGATCAGCCGTTCGATGTCGCGAAGGTAGGACAGCTCGTCCGATCCGGCCACGAGCGAAATCGCAACGCCCTCGGCGCCGGCGCGCGCCGTGCGGCCGATCCGGTGGACGTAGGTCTCGGGCACGTTCGGCAGGTCGAAATTGACGACATGGCTGACGCCGTCGACGTCGATGCCGCGGGCCGCGATGTCGGTTGCGACCAGGGTTCGGATCTCGCCGGTGCGGAACGCCGCCAGGGTGCGCTCGCGGTGGTTCTGCGACTTGTTGCCGTGAATCGCCTGGGCGGGGATGCCGGCTCTTTCGAGGCTCTTCACGACCTTGTCGGCGCCGTGCTTGGTGCGGGTGAACACCAGCGCGCGGTTGACCGGCTCCTGCTTGAGCAACTGAGCCAGAAGGTTCGGCTTGGCCGAGTGGTCAACGTGGATGACGCGCTGGGCAATGCGCTCGACCGTCGAGGAGACGGGGGTCACCGCGACTCGCGCGGGGTCGCGCAGCATGGCGTCCGCGAGCTCGGCGATGTCCTTAGGCATGGTGGCCGAGAAGAACAGCGTCTGCCGCTTGATCGGCAGCTTGGCCACGATCTTCCGGATGTCGTTGATGAAGCCCATGTCGAGCATGCGGTCGGCTTCATCGAGCACCAGGAACTCGACATGGGTCAGCTTCAAAGCGTTGCTCTGAACCAGATCGAGCAACCGGCCAGGGGTGGCAACCAGCACTTCGAGGCCGGGCATGATAGCGCGGACCTGGCGCCCCATCGGCACGCCGCCGATCGCGAGCGCCGAGCTCAGCCGGATGTGCCGGCCATAGGTGTTGAAGCTGTCGAGGATCTGACCCGACAATTCGCGGGTCGGGCTCAGCACCAGCACGCGTGCCGTCTTCGGCTGCGGCTTGATCCGGTTCAGCAGCAAGCGGTGCAGGATCGGCAGCGCAAACGAGGCCGTTTTGCCGGTTCCCGTCTGGGCGATGCCGATCACGTCGCGGCCTTCGAGCGCGAGCGGGATGGTCTGGGCCTGGATCGGGGTAGGGGTGGTGTAGTTCTCTTCCTTCAGCGCGCGCGTCAGCGCGTCGGCGAGGTTAAAATCCTGGAAGGATGTCAAAAGATGGGGCTTTCCATAAGAGGATAAGGCCCGTGTCGGCAGGCAGCCGGACGCGGGTGGGTGGTTGAGAGACACCCGCGTGTTTGGAGCGCCTAGATTGGATGGGTGAGAATGCGAAGCCAGAAGCTCTGGTCGAGCTAAAGAACACGCGGCTTGCAAAGATCCGGCCGATTCGCCTTGATCTACCAGCTATATGGAACAGATGGACGGCACTTTCAAGGCCGGTGCGCAACGGATTGGCTTTCCGGGTGGTACTCGGCTGCTTTAAATTTAGCCATTCGAAACAAAGTGCACAAATCCTGCGCTGTATGCCATCTGATTAATCATCGGGCTTGCTCAATCCGGCAGCAGAAGGCCGCGGCGCCTCTCTACGAGAACGCCAAGTTCCACTTTTGTGTCAATGCCTTACCAGATGTGCACGGCATGGCACACTTCTTGCGATTCTTCCTGCGCAGACCGCCGGCCGCCTTGGCTGCGAAGCATGTCTGCGTCAGGGAGATATTACCTCATGCTTACTCGACTCACTCAGGAATTAACGGCGCCGTTCAGCCGCCGTCGCTGGCTGGCTGCTGCTGCCGGCCTGGCGCTCGGCGCAGCCGGCTTTGGCCCGGCCAAGGCCGCTGACGACACCATCAAGATTGGCGTTCTGCATTCTCTGTCCGGCACCATGGCCATCAGCGAGACCACGCTGAAGGACACGATCCTGTTCTTGATCGACGAACAGAACAAGAAGGGCGGCGTACTCGGCAAGAAGCTCGAGGCCGTCGTGGTCGACCCCGCTTCGAACTGGCCGCTGTTCGCCGAGAAGGCGCGTGAGCTGATCACCAAGGACAAGGTCGCGGTCGTGTTCGGCTGCTGGACCTCGGTGTCGCGCAAGTCGGTGCTGCCGGTGTTCAAGGAGCTGAACAGCATCCTGTTCTACCCGGTCCAGTACGAAGGCGAGGAGAGCGAGCGCAACGTGTTCTACACCGGTGCGGCGCCGAACCAGCAGGCGATCCCGGCGGTCGACTACCTGATGAAGGAAGAGAAGGTGAAGCGCTGGGTGCTGGCCGGCACCGACTACGTCTATCCGCGCACCACCAACAAGATCCTCGAAGCCTACCTGAAGTCCAAGGGCGTGGCTCAGGACGACATCATGATCAACTACACGCCGTTCGGTCATTCCGACTGGCAGACCATCGTCGCCGACATCAAGAAGTTCGGCTCGGCCGGCAAGAAGACCGCCGTGGTCTCGACCATCAACGGCGACGCCAACGTTCCGTTCTACAAGGAGCTCGGCAACCAGGGCATCAAGGCCAAGGACATTCCGGTCGTCGCATTCTCGGTGGGTGAGGAAGAGCTCGCCGGCATCGACACCAAGCCGCTGGTCGGCCATCTCGCCGCCTGGAACTACTTCGAGTCGATCAAGACCCCGGCGAACGAGAAGTTCATCAAGGACTGGCAGGCCTACACCAAGAACCCGAAGCGCGTGACCAACGACCCGATGGAAGCGCATGTGATCGGCTTCAACATGTGGGTGAAGGCGGTGGAGAAGGTGAAGTCGACCGATCCGGACAAGGTCATCGACGCTCTCCCGGGCACCGAGGCGCCGAATCTGACCGGCGGCGTGTCGAAGATGCTGCCGAACCACCACATCACCAAGCCGGTGTTCATCGGCGAGATCAAGGGCGATGGCCAGTTCAGTGTCGTCTACAAGACCAAGGACCTCGTCCCCGGCGACGCCTGGTCGAAGGAGCTCGAGGGCTCGAAGGACCTGATCGGCGACTGGGTCGGCAAGAAGTGCGGCAATTTCAACGTCAAGACCAACAAGTGCCTGGGCTCGGGCTCCTGATCTCGACCTGACGCGACCATGACGACAGGAGAAGGCGGCGATGTTGCCGCCTTCTCCTGACCTCCTGAACTCCTGCCGGGGTTGTCCAGTGCCTGCTCTTTTTCTGGCGATCATTCGCCGTCTGCTTGTTTTGCTCGCCCTGATCGCCGTTTCCGTTCCCGCCTTCGCAGCCAGTTTCGAAGAGTCCGTCGCGAAGTTCGCGAACGATGATTTCTCGGACACGGACGAGGCCGTCGGCGAGATCGCCGTGTCGGGCAACCCGCTGGCTTTCCCGATCATCAGCGCGCTCCAGGACGAGCGGCTGATGTTCGATGCCGACACCAAGAAGGTCTTCATCAAGCAGGCCGACGGCAGGATCATCGATGCTGCCACCGGCGCCGCCGTCGACAAACTGCCCGACAATGCCGCCGCCGTCAGCCTCAACAACCGGCTGCGCCGCAGCGTCGATGCCGCGCTCGGTGGTTTGACGCTGCTGTCGCCGGATACCAACACGCGCCTGACCGCCGCAAGATCGGTGTTCAAGTCGCATGACGAGGCGACGTTGCCGACGGTGGAGTCGGCGCTCGCCAAGGAAACCAATCGCGCCGTGAAGCAGGCGCTGACCGAGGCGCGTGCCGCCATCCTCCTGTTCAAGTCTGACGCCAGCGAGGTCGACAAGCTCGAAGCCGTCGCCACCGTGAGGGCGCGCGGCGACCAGGAAGCCCTGGCGCTGCTGACGGAGATCGGCGGCGCGGACCAGCCGGCAACCGTCGCCAAGGCCGCGGCGAGCGCGATCTCGTCGATCCAGAGCTCGCTCGCAATCTGGTCCGGCGTGCAGAACGCCTGGTACGGCCTGTCGCTCGGCTCGGTGCTGCTGCTGGCGGCCATCGGCCTTGCCATCACCTTCGGCGTCATGGGTGTCATCAACATGGCCCATGGTGAGATGGTGATGCTCGGCGCCTACACCACCTTCGTCGTCCAGGAGGTCATCCGCACGCGCTACCCGGCGCTGTTCGACTATTCGCTGCTGATTGCCGTCCCGCTCGCCTTCCTGGTGGCCGGCGCGATCGGCGTGCTGATCGAGCGTACCATCATTCGCTTCCTCTACGGGCGTCCGCTGGAGACGCTGCTCGCCACCTGGGGCCTGTCGCTGATCCTGCAGCAGGCGGTGCGCACGGCGTTCGGTCCGACCAACCGCGAGGTCGGCAATCCCTCCTGGATGAGCGGTGCGTTCGAACTCGGCCAGATCACCATCACCTACAACCGGCTCTGGATCCTCTGCTTCACGATGGCCGTGTTCGCCATCCTGCTGGCGATGCTGCGTTACACCGCGCTCGGCCTGGAGATGCGTGCAGTGACGCAGAACCGGCGCATGGCGGCGTCGATGGGCATCGCGACCTCGCGGGTCGATGCGCTCACCTTCGGGCTCGGCTCCGGTATTGCCGGCATCGCCGGGGTGGCGCTGTCGCAGATCGACAATGTCAGTCCGAATCTCGGCCAGAGCTACATCATCGACTCCTTCATGGTCGTGGTGTTCGGCGGCGTCGGCAATCTCTGGGGCACCTTGGTCGGCGCCTTCACGCTCGGCATTGCCAACAAGTTCCTGGAGCCGGTCGCCGGCGCCGTGCTCGGCAAGATCGCGATCCTGGTGCTGATCATCCTGTTCATTCAAAAGCGCCCGCGCGGGCTGTTCGCGCTCAAGGGCCGGGCGGTGGAAGCATGATGCCGCACGTCCTCACCCGGTCGCTGGACCGCGCTGCGACCGTCTTCGTGCTCGTCGTCGCCGCCTGCGGCGTGCTGATCCCGCTGTCCAACCTGCTGCTGCCGGCCGGTTCGGCGCTGCAGGTGCCGACCTATCTGGTCGCGCTGTGGGGAAAATATGTCTGCTACGCGATCCTGGCGCTCTCCATCGACCTGATCTGGGGTTATTGCGGCATCCTCTCGCTCGGTCACGGCGCGTTCTTCGCGCTCGGCGGCTATGCGATGGGCATGTATCTGATGCGCCAGATCGGCACCCGGGGCGTCTATGGCAATCCGATCCTGCCGGACTTCATGGTGTTCCTGAATTATTCCAAGCTGCCCTGGTACTGGCACGGCTTCGACATGTTCTGGTTCGCGGCTTTGATGGTGCTCGTGGTGCCCGGCCTGCTCGCCTTCTGCTTCGGCTGGCTCGCCTTCCGCTCGCGCGTCACCGGCGTGTATCTGTCGATCATCACCCAGGCGATGACCTACGCGCTGCTGCTCGCCTTCTTCCGCAATGATTTCGGCTTCGGCGGCAACAACGGCCTGACGGACTTCAAGGACATCCTCGGCTTCAACGTCCAGGCGGAAGGCACCCGCGCCGCGCTGTTCGCGCTGAGCTGTCTCGCGCTCATTCTGGCGTTCCTGATCTGCCGGGCCGTCGTGTCGTCGAAGCTCGGCAAGGTGCTGATCGCGATCCGCGACGCCGAGTCGCGGACGCGTTTCCTCGGTTATCGTGTCGAGTCCTACAAGCTGTTCGTGTTCACGCTGTCGGCGTGCATGGCCGGCGTCGCAGGCGCGCTCTACGTTCCTCAGGTCGGCATCATCAATCCGTCCGAGTTCGCGCCCGGCAATTCGATCGAGGCCGTGATCTGGGTCGCGGTCGGCGGCCGAGGCACGCTGGTAGGTGCTGCGCTCGGCGCCGTCGTCGTGAACTACGCGAAGACGTTCTTCACCTCGGGCGTGCTGGCGCCGTACTGGCTGTTCATGCTCGGCGCATTGTTCGTGCTCGTCACTCTGCTGCTGCCCAAAGGCATCATCGGCACCTTCAATTCCTGGTGGGATCAGCTCGGCAGCAGGAGGCTGAACGCCGAGAGCGCCGCCCGCGAGGACGGCGTCACCGAACCCAAGATGGCGGAGTGAGCGCATGAACGTGATGGACACCCGCGCGACGTCGTCGCTGCTCTATCTCGACGGCGTGCACGTCTCCTTCGACGGCTTCCACGCCATCAACAATCTGTCGCTGACGCTCGAGCCCGGCGAGATGCGCGCCATCATCGGTCCGAACGGGGCCGGCAAGACCACGATGATGGACATCATCACCGGCAAGACCAAGCCCGACGAGGGCACGGTGCTGTTCGACGGCAAGACGGATCTCACCCGCCTCGACGAGACCCGCATCGCCGAGCTCGGGATCGGCCGCAAGTTTCAGAAGCCGACGGTGTTCGAGAGCCAGTCGGTCGAGGACAACCTGCTGCTCGCGCTCAATGTCGATCACAGCGTCAAGGGCACGCTGTTCTGGCGCGGCTCGAGGAGCGAGTCCGAGCAGATCGACCGGGTGCTCGAAACCGTGCGGCTCAAGGATGCCAGACGCAAGCTCGCCGGCAGCCTGTCGCACGGCCAGAAGCAGTGGCTGGAGATCGGCATGCTCCTGGCACAGGACCCGAAGCTGTTGCTGGTCGACGAACCGGTCGCCGGCATGACCGACGTCGAGACGCATCAGACGGCTGAGCTGCTCAAGGAAATCAACAAGGATCATACCGTCATGGTCGTCGAGCACGACATGACCTTCGTGCGAGAGCTCGGCGTCAAGGTCACCTGCCTCCACGAAGGCACGGTGCTGGCCGAGGGCACCATCGATCAGGTGTCGTCGAACGATCGGGTGATCGAAGTGTATCTGGGGCGCTAGGCGATGTTGGACGTCAAGGACATCAACCTCTATTACGGCGCCGCCCAGGCGCTGCGCGGCGTCTCGATCGCGGCGGAGCCCGGCAAGGTCACCTGCGTGCTCGGCCGCAACGGCGTCGGCAAGACCTCGCTGCTGCGGGCGCTGGTCGGACAATATCCGCTGGCCTCCGGCAGCATCACCTTCGATGGCGCCGACATCACCCATCTCAAGCCCTATGAACGGGCGCGCAAGGGCATCGGCTTCGTGCCGCAGGGGCGCGAGATCTTCCCGCTGCTCACGGTGGAGGAGAACCTCAAGACCGGCTTCGGACCGCTGAAGCGCAGCGATCGCAGCATCCCGGACGACGTGTTCTCGCTGTTTCCGGTGCTGGAATCGATGCTCGGCCGCCGCGGCGGCGATCTTTCCGGCGGCCAGCAGCAGCAGCTTGCGATCGGCCGTGCCATGGTGATGCGGCCAAAGCTCCTGCTTCTCGACGAGCCGACCGAGGGCATCCAGCCCTCGATCATCAAGGACATCGGCCGGGCGATCTCGTATCTGCGCAATCTCGGCAACATCGCGATCGTCCTGGTCGAGCAGTATCTCGACTTTGCCTGCGAACTCGGCGACAACTTCGCCGTCATGGATCGCGGCGCGGTGAAGTTCACCTGCACCCGCGCCAATCTCGATCAGGCCGAGATCAGCCGCCAAATGGCGCTGTGATCATCACGTAGCTTCTCGACGCGGTCTCGCCCGCGTCTGGTCCCAGGGGAGGGGATCGATGCGGGCCGATCCCGCCAGCGCCGCTGCCGACATCTTCGAGGCCAACCGCGCCCGAGGCGCGGTGCGCTTCGACGTGCGGCTGCAGGACGGCGTGACGCGGCGCCATCATCTGCATGAATCCGGCTCGCTGCGGGTGCGCTTTCCCTCGCCCGAGGACGATGGCCTGTCGGCGATGTTCGTCAACACGGCCGGCGGCATCGCCGGCGGCGACCGCTTTGCGATCGAGGTCGCGGCCGGCGAGGGCAGCCGCGTCACGCTGTCGAGCGCCGCGGCCGAAAAGGTCTATCGCGCCGCTGGCAAGCCCGCAGAGCTCGATATCGCGCTGACCGTCCATGCGGGTGCCCACATCTCCTGGCTGCCGCAGGAGACCATCCTGTTCGACCGCGCTCGCATCCATCGCCGGATCGACATCGACCTTGCCGATACCGCCTCGCTGTTGTTGTGCGAGATCGTCGTGTTCGGCCGCACGGCCATGGGCGAGCGCATGCGCGAGGGCGAGTTCGTCGATCGCTGGCGGGTGCGGCGCGGCGGCAAGCTGGTGTTCGCCGAGACGGTCCGCCTCGACGGCGACATCGGCGACAAGCTGGCGCAGCCCGCCATCGCCAACGGCGGCGCGGCGATCGGGACCGCGCTGATCGCGCCCGGGGACGCCGCGCTGGTCGAGCGTATCCGGGAGAGCCTGCCGGCCTTCCGGGGAGAGGCCGGGCTATCGGCCTGGAATGGATTTGCAATGGCCCGCTTCTGTGCCCAAGATGCCGCAAGCCTGCGCGCCGACATGATGGCGGTGCTCGGCTGCGCATCGGCCGGACCGCTGCCGCGGCTGTGGCTCAACTAGACGTTTACCAACTGATGACTACCAAAAGACCATCACCAGAGAGTCCGCATGAACCTGTCTCCCCGCGAAAAGGACAAGCTCCTGATCTCGATGGCCGCCATCGTGGCCCGCCGCAGGCTGGATCGCGGCGTCAAGCTGAACCACCCCGAAGCGGTCGCGATCATCTCCGACTTCATCCTGGAAGGCGCGCGTGACGGCCGCACCGTGGCCGAGCTGATGCAGGCCGGCGCGCAGGTCCTGACCCGTGACCAGGTGATGCCCGGCATCCCCGAGATGATCCACGACATCCAGGTCGAGGCGACGTTTCCGGACGGCACCAAGCTGGTCACGGTGCACGAGCCGATCCGCTAAGTCATTGCACGTCATTCGGGGACAGCGCGCAGCGCTGGGCCCGGAATCCAGAGGTGGCTTGAAAACAATCGTTTGAGATTCCGGGCTCGGTCCTGCGGACCGCCCCGGAATGACGGAGAAAAAGCGAAATGATCCCCGGCGAACTCTTCATCCAGGACGGCGAGATCGAGCTCAATGCCGGCCGCAAGACCGTGACCCTGTCGGTCGCGAACACCGGCGACCGGCCGATCCAGGTCGGCTCGCACTACCATTTCTTCGAGACCAATCCGGCGCTGAAGTTCGACCGCAGACGCGCGCGCGGCATGCGGCTCGACATCGCGGCCGGCACGGCCGTGCGCTTCGAGCCGGGCCAGACCCGCGACGTGCAACTGGTCGCGCTCGCCGGCAAGCGCATGGTCTATGGCTTCCGCGGCGACGTCATGGGCAAGTTGTAAGCCGATGCTGACCGGATTGTGCCTCGTTTCCGAAGCCGCCGAGCTGGCGGCGCGCCGTCACGCCGGCCAGCAGCGCAAGGGCCGCGACGATGAGCCTTACATCAATCATCTCGCCGAGGTCGCAAACATCCTATCGGCAACCTGCGACGGCGAGGATGCCGAGCTCGTCGCGGCAGGCTGGCTGCACGACACCATCGAGGACACCGATACGGCCGCTGATGAGCTGGCGGAGCGCTTTGGGTGTCGTGTCGCCGACCTCGTCGTGGAAGTCACTGATGACATGACCCTGCCGAAGAGCGAGCGGCGCCAGGTCCAGGTCATCGCCGCGCCCGGCAAGTCCGCTGGTGCCAAGCAGATCAAGATCGCCGACAAGATCAGCAACATCCGCGCCCGAATCTTCTTCGAGCCGGACCTGGAGCAGCAGCTCGAGCTGATGGAGTATCTCGGCTGGGCCGAGCAGGTCGTCGCCGGCTGCCGCGGTGTCAACGCGCGGCTCGATGTGCTGTTCGATGAGACGGTTGCGAATGCGCGAGGAACGCTGTGAGCGGATCGCCGGTGTCTCGACATCACGACAAGCAGAGCTAATTGGGGGCCAACGATGTCCGTCAAGATCAAGCGTTCCGTCTACGCCGACATGTTCGGTCCCACGACCGGCGACAAGGTCCGGCTCGCCGACACCGACCTGATCATCGAGGTCGAGAAGGACTTCACTGTCTATGGCGAGGAGGTGAAGTTCGGCGGCGGCAAGGTCATCCGTGACGGCATGGGACAGTCGCAGGCGACCAACAAGCAGGGCGCCGCGGACACGGTCATCACCAATGCGTTGATCGTGGATCACTGGGGTGTCGTGAAGGCCGACGTCGCGATCAAAGAGGGCATGATCAGCGCGATCGGCAAGGCCGGCAATCCGGACATCCAGCCCGGCGTCACCATCGTGATCGGCCCCGGGACCGACGTGATCGCGGGCGAGGGCAAGATCCTCACCGCCGGCGGTTTCGACAGCCATATCCATTTCATCTGCCCACAGCAGATCGAGCACGCGCTGATGTCGGGCGTCACCTCCCTGCTCGGCGGCGGCACCGGCCCGTCGCACGGCACCTTCGCGACCACCTGCACGCCCGGCCCGTGGCACATCGGGCGGATGATGCAGTCGTTCGACGCCTTCCCTGTGAACCTCGGCATCTCCGGCAAGGGCAACGCCTCGCGCCCGGCCGCGCTGGTTGAGATGGTCAAGGCCGGCGCCTGTGCGCTGAAGCTGCACGAGGATTGGGGCACGACGCCGGCGGCGATCGACAATTGTCTCTCGGTCGCGGACGATCACGACATCCAGGTGATGCTGCACTCGGATACGCTCAACGAATCCGGCTTCGTCGAGGACACCATCAAGGCCTTCAAGGGCCGCACCATTCATGCCTTCCACACCGAAGGCGCCGGCGGCGGGCACGCGCCTGATATCATCAAGGTCGCCGGGCTGAAGAACGTGCTGCCGTCCTCGACCAACCCGACGCGTCCGTTCACGCGCAACACCATCGACGAGCATCTGGACATGCTGATGGTGTGCCACCATCTCGATCCGTCGATCGCCGAGGATCTCGCCTTTGCCGAGAGCCGCATCCGCAAGGAGACGATCGCGGCGGAGGACATCCTGCACGATCTCGGCGCGCTCTCGATGATGTCATCGGATTCGCAGGCGATGGGCCGGCTCGGCGAGGTCATCATCCGGACCTGGCAGACCGCCGACAAGATGAAGAAGCAGCGCGGCGCGCTGCCGCAGGACAAGGGCAAGGACAACGACAATTTCCGCGTCAAGCGCTACATCGCCAAATACACGATCAACCCGGCGATTGCGCATGGCGTGTCGAAGCTGATCGGCTCGGTCGAGAAGGGCAAGCTCGCCGACCTCGTGCTGTGGTCGCCCGCCTTCTTCGGCGTCAAGCCGGACTGCGTCATCAAGGGCGGCACCATCGTCGCCGCGCCCATGGGCGATCCGAACGCCTCGATCCCGACCCCGCAGCCGGTGCATTACCAGCCGATGTTCGGCGCGTTCGGCAAGTCGCTGACGGCTTCGTCCGTGATCTTCACCTCGAAGGCGGCCATCACCGGCGGGCTCGCCCGCAAGCTCGGCCTTTCGAAGAAGCTCTACGCGGTGCAGAACACCCGCGGCAGGATCTCGAAGAAGAGCATGATCCACAATGATGCGACGCCCAACATCGAGGTCGATCCGGAGACATACGAGGTGCGGGCCGACGGCGAGCTCCTGACCTGCGAGCCGGCCGAGGTGCTGCCCATGGCGCAGCGCTACTTCATGTACTAAGCTTCCGCCCGGTACCAGAACCAGAAAAGTACCGGGAGGACGAGTTCGTGATCTATGTCGTTGCCACCTTGACCATCAAGCCCGAAACCCGTGCGGAATTCATCGCCGCTGCGGCTGCCTGCATTGCGGGGACCCGCAAAGAACCCGGCAATATCGCCTATGATTTGCATGAGAGCGTCACCGACCCGAGCAAGATGGTCTTCGTCGAGCAGTGGGAGAACGCCGAGGCCTTGGTGCCGCACCGCGCGACCGAGCACATGAAGACGTTCGGGCGCGTCGCGGTCAAATGCATGTCGGCCCCGCCGAAGATCGAGATCATCACGCCTGAGAAGGTCGATGTCCGCTGAGCGGAATAAGAGTGAGCGCAATAAGAGAATGAGAGTTTCAGCATGATCCGCGCGACACGCGTGCTCGGGCAGCATCGTTGGAAGGAGGCTGCCGCCGATTCCGTCCTGCTCGATTTCGATGACCGGCACCGGCGGCGGCTGGTGATGACCGGAACGCGTGGGCTGGAGTTTCTGCTGGACCTCGAGCACGCTACCGCATTGCGCGGTGGCGATGCCCTGGTGCTGGAGGACGGCCGGCTGATCGAGGTCGTGGCGGCGGCCGAGCCGCTGCTCGAGATCCGGGCTTCCGATCCGCATCATCTGGTGCGGCTGGCCTGGCACCTCGGCAACCGGCACCTGCCGACGCAGATCATGGCCAAGAGCCTGCGGATCCGCCGCGACCACGTGATCGAGGCCATGGTCAAGGGTCTCGGCGCGCGCGTCATCGAGATCGAGGCACCGTTCGATCCGGAAGGCGGCGCCTACGCCGAGCCCAGCCATGCGCACGGCCATGATGATCATGATCACCATGGCCACGATCATCATCACGATCATGCCGGGCACGATCACGCGCATCACGGCCACGACGACGGCCATGCACATGATCATCACGTGCATGACGAGCACTGCGGCCATGACCATCACGATCACGGTCATTCCCATGCTCATGGGCACAAATGAGGAGGGGGCTCGGCCGGCTGCAATCAGGGCCGCGGATTCGGCTGCGCTGTATCGGCTGCTGACATGGCTGTCGCCGGCGTTTCCGATCGGCGGCTTCTCCTATTCGAGCGGCATCGAATGGGCCGTGGAGGCAGGCGACATCGGCGATGCGGGGGAGCTGCGCGGCTGGCTCGCGACGATGCTGACCAACGGCTCCGGCTTCTGCGACGCGGCTTTCCTCGCGCACGCGTATCGCGCGGTCGAGCTCGACGATATGGCCAGCCTCCGCGAGGTGGCCGAGCTTGCGGCCGCGTTCGTACCGTCGCGCGAGCGTCAGCTCGAGACCACCGCGCAGGGCCGGGCCTTCATCGAGATCGCGCGGTCCGCCTGGAACTGCGCAGGCCTCGACGAGGCGGTGGCGCGCTGTGAGACCATCGTCTATCCGGTCGCCGTGGGGCTGGTCGGCGCGCTTCACGGCGTTCCTCTGGGACCCCTGCTGCACGGCTTTCTGCACGCCCTGACGTCGAACTGGATTTCCGCCGGCAGTCGTCTCGTACCGTTGGGGCAGACCGACAGCCAGCGCGTGCTCGCCGCGTTGGAACCGGTCGTCGCCGCGACGGCGGACCGCGCTCTGCTCGCCTCGCTCGATCACATCGGCGGCGCAACGTTCCGCTCCGATCTCGCAAGCCTTCATCACGAGACGCAATATACAAGGCTGTTTCGGTCGTGATGAAGCGGGGCAACGGCTGCTCGATCACGGCCCCGCGCGGTCGCGCGCACGGCAGAAGGATAAATGACATGGCATCGTCTCACGGTCCGCTCCGCGTTGGCGTCGGTGGCC
This sequence comes from Bradyrhizobium sp. HKCCYLS3070, assembly GCF_051167575.1. NCBI lineage: Bacteria > Pseudomonadati > Pseudomonadota > Alphaproteobacteria > Hyphomicrobiales > Nitrobacteraceae > Bradyrhizobium > Bradyrhizobium sp. HKCCYLS3070. Next base: position 279,263 of record NZ_JBNPTI010000004.1, on the reverse strand, counting down.
CGGTCGGGTCCGGCAAGACTGCGTTGATGGATCTGCTCTGCAAGTCGATGCGGGAGCACTACGACATCGCTGCGATCACCAACGACATCTACACCAAGTGGGACGCGGAGTTTCTCGTTCGCTCGGGATCGCTGACTCCGGATCGTATCGCCGGCGTGGAGACCGGCGGCTGCCCGCATACTGCGATCCGCGAGGACGCGTCCATGAACCTCGCCGCCGTGGCCGACATGCGAGCCAAGTTTCCCGGACTCGACCTGGTGTTGATCGAGTCGGGCGGCGACAACCTCGCCGCAACGTTCTCGCCGGAACTCGCCGATATCACGATCTACGTCATCGACGTCGCGGCGGGCGACAAGATCCCGTCGAAGGGCGGACCGGGTATCACCCGCTCCGACCTTCTGGTGATCAACAAGATTGACTTGGCACCCCATGTGGGCGCTTCTCTGGAGAAGATGGAGACGGATGCCAAGCGCATGCGCGGCTCACGGCCCTTCGTCATGACCAACCTGAAGAAGAGCCAGGGGCTTGACCGGATCATCGGCTTCATCGAAGCCAAGGGCGGTCTGAAGCCGTCGGCCTGAGCGCGGGGACGGATCTGCGTCGCACGGCTCTTCGTTGCTCGATGCGTCTGCTGGAATGACCGACGCAAAAAAGCCTCATCCGGCCGGAACAACTTGAGCCCTCGGGTGTTGCCTCGACCCGGGGTGCGCCTTGCCCAAGGCGTCTCGGCGCCGATGCACCGGTATCCTGGGATCGCTATCCGCTGATCGCTCCGATCACTTCCGATCGCCCCGAGGTGCGTCCTTGAGTTGCAGGCCCGGTTATTGGATGACTCGTCTCCTCCTTCGCCAACCCTTTACTTCAGAGTGAACGAGTGCTCCGGCTGGGTGTCATCATCGGTTTGATCGCGCTGGTCGGGACGGCGCTGTCCGGCTTGGCCGCCTATCGCGTACACGACCAGGAGCTGGCGCTCGATCGCATTGCGCTGGCCCGTGCCATCGACGTCCATGCCAGCCTCGTCCAGGACCGGCTGACCGAACGTGAGCTGCTGGCCCGGGTGGCCTCCGGGCTGTTCCGCGCTCCCTCCGTGATCAAGGCAAATATGCTGGAGCCGCTGCGATCGTCGATCTACGCGTTCAAGACCGACTTCGTGGTGGCATCGTGGATCGCACGGCTGCGGCCGGATGAGCTCCCCATCGCGCAAGCCGAGCTGCGTCAGGCTGGCTTCCCGAATCCAACCATTCGCAATTTCGACGACATGCCGCTCGGGCCGAACGTCGATCGTCCGTTGGACGTTCTGATGGATCTCGAGCCACGCAATGCCGAGACCTCGAAGCTTCCCGGTATCGCACTCGACCGGCAGCCGATCGTCGGACCGATGCTCGCGCGTGCCATGGCCGAGGGCAAGCCGGTCGCATCCGATCCCACTCCGCTGGTGCGGAGCGATGGTCCGATCGGGATCGTGCTGGCAGCCCCGGTCGTCCCGCAAGGTGCCACTGCGCCGGCGGGCTTCGTGACGTTTTCCTACGAGATCGGGCCACTGCTGCTCACCAATGACGATCTGTCGTTGTTCTCGGTGGCGTTGAAGGATCCGCGCAACGCCTCGGATGAGCTGGTTGCCAACGATCAGGGGGCGGTGACGAGCCGGACCCGCAGGCCGGACGATCCTGCTCCGTCGTCGACCCGCACCGTGGCCTTCGGCAATCACGACTGGTCGCTGGTCTATTACGCCAAGGGCAATGCGGTCCGGCGCGCGCAACAGACCGCGGCGATCGTCGGCGTCATCGGGATGGCGCTGACCGGTATCATCTGCGGCCTGTTCGGCTACGTCGCCTACAACAATCTGCGCCTGAGCCGCGAAATCCAGGTGCGGATCGGCTTCGAGCGCCGACTGACGGCGGTCATCGACGAGCTGAACCACCGGGTCAAGAACATCCTGGCGGTGATCCAGTCCATCGTGACGCGCACGCTGCGTCATGGCAGCGACATGGACGTCGCACGCGAGCTGCTGATCGGACGGATCCATGCGATGTCGAACGTCGTCACGCTGCTCAGCGAGAGCCAATGGCAAGGCGTGCAATTGCGCGGACTGTTCGAAGCTCGCGCGATCCCGCATGCGGACAGGATTGCGGTCAACGGACCCGACATCACCGTGAGCGCGCGTGCCGCGCAGAGCCTGTCGCTGCTGTTTTTCGAACTCGCCTCGCACTCGGACGAAGGCCTCTCGCTCGTGGGAAAGCACCCGCACATCACCGCCAAATGGGAGGTGACCGGCGAGGAGCCGAATGCCGTCTTCCACTTCCGTTGGGAGGAATTGAACACCAGTGAAGCAACGCGGCGGCCGGACAGCGATTTCGGACTGATCCTGCTCGATCGCGTGGCACCGGAGGCGCTCGGCGGCACGTCAAAGCGCTTCTTCACCGAGGCGAGCTATGTGTATGAGCTGACCGCTCCGATGGAGACGGTGATCGACATGACCGAGCGCGATCGCACCGAGCAGTTCTCCGCGCCGGTGCATCCGGCGCGATAGCCGCAGCGCTCGTCGGCAAACAGGATGCCAGGGCGCACGATGCCCGAGTGCAAGTGATCAACAACAACAAGAAGAGGCGGCTCTTTCGCGAGCCGCCTCTTTGCTGGTTCGTTTGCGACGGCTTGGCTGATCAGCCGCCGCTGCCGCCGATCACCGCCCGCACGGTCTCGTCCGGGCCGAAATCCTCGGCGCCTTCGACATAGAGCAGCGCTGCCAGCTTCGAGCGCGCGCGGTTCACGCGGCTCTTGATGGTGCCCACCGCGCAGCCGCAGATCGCTGCCGCATCCTCGTAGGAGAAGCCCGATGCACCGACCAGGATCAGCGCCTCGCGCTGGTCCTGAGGCAGCTTCTCGAGCGCCGCGCGGAACTCCTCGAACTCGAGATGCGCGCCCTGCGAGGGATGCGTCTTGAGCGTCTTGGCGTAGTTCCCTTCGGCATCCTCCACTTCGCGCCGGCGTTTGCGGTAGTCGGATCGGAACAGGTTGCGCAGGATCGTGAACAGCCAGGCAGGCAGATTCGATCCCGGTTGAAACGAGTCGATGTTGGCCAGCGCCCGGAGCAGGGTTTCCTGCACGAGGTCGTCGGCACGATCGCTGTTACCACTCAAGGAAATCGCAAATGCGCGAAGGCTGGGGACGGCCGCGAGGATATCGTCCCGCAAGGAATCAGTGAGAGGCATTCACTCCCTCCCGTCGGTTTGGTCGTTGGATCCCCCGCCGTTCTCCACGTGGGACTGTGCTGCCGGCGCATCAAGCTTCCGCACCAGATCCGCGAAGCGGTCCGGCACTCCCTGACGGACGACGTCGTCGTACATCGCGCGGAGTTGATGACCGATTCTGGATTGAATTTCCGCGTTCAGTCCGCCGGGCTTGCGCGGTGCCGCATTCTTGCTGGCTTGAGACTTTACATCTTTCATGACCTTTTCCACGTTTCCCCGAGAGTTAAGTCCCTGAAGCTTCAAGAATTATTCTCGCCACCGAGAGGGTCTGTCGGGAACTAATGCGACGGGGCGATAAAAGTTCCACGCGTTTGGGGAACTTTTCGTCGGTTCGGGCGTAATCAGCCCATCATGGAACCCGGGCGGGAAGCCCAGATGACCGAATGGAGTGGGGATGAGCCGATCACAGCTTGTTGCTGAACATTTGCCGCTGTTGCGCCGGTATGCGAGGGCCCTCACCGGCAGCCAGGGTTCCGGAGACGCCTATGTCGGAGCGATGCTCGAGGCGCTGATTCAGGATCCCGCTCTGCTGGACGAGCGCTATGGCCCGCGGGCTGCGCTGTTCAGGCTGTTCACGCAGATCTGGAACTCGGTGGCGCTCAACGACGACGCCGAAGTGGCGACTCTGCCGATGCCGCCGGAGCGGCGCCTCTCCAACATCACCCCCTTGCCCCGCCAGGCCTTCCTGCTGCTCTCGCTCGAGGGTTTTCCCGAGGAGGAAGTGGCCTTCATCCTCGACATCGACGTCGCGGAAACCCGCCGGCTGGCGGATGCAGCCGGACGTGAGCTCGCCGCCGAGATCGCCACCGATGTCCTGATCATCGAGGATGAGACCTTCATCGCGATGGACCTTGAGAGCCTCGTCAAGAATCTCGGTCACAACGTGATCGGCGTGGCCCGCACCCATGCCGACGCGGTGGCTCTGGCCAAGAACAAGAAGCCCGGTCTGATCCTGGCTGATATTCAGCTCGCAGATGGTTCGTCCGGCCTGGATGCCGTCAACGAGCTGCTGCGCACCTTCGAAGTGCCGGTGGTCTTCATTACCGCCTATCCGGAGCGCTTCCTCACGGGTGAGCGGCCCGAACCGGCGTTCCTGATCTCAAAGCCGTTCCAGCCGGCCATGGTGTCGGCAGTCGCCAGCCAGGCTCTGTTCTTCCAGCGCAACTCGCGCAACAGGATGCCCAAGCCGGCGGCCTGATCAAGCCGCGCGCACAACGTCGCCCCGGCGCGTTCCTCACGGAGCGCGCCGGATTTCGTTGCAGCATCGAAGACGAGATCAGCAGCCGCGGCACACGCCGTTGAGCCGTGCCTTCAGCGTCGCGTCATTCGGCTTGGTCTCTTGGAGCTTCAACGTTGTCTCCTCAAGCCGGATGATTGCGGACGTCCGTCGAGGCGCGAACACGATCGGCACGAGAAAAGTGAGATCGCCGTCCGCCAGTTCCGGCGGCGGTGGCGCAAATGGTTGGGCTCGCTCCACCATGGCGAGCGCTTCCCGGTCGAGCGCGGGGTCACCGGTCGTTTCGGCCAGCGCCGCCGAGATGAGGTGGCCTTCGCGGTCGATGTGAAACAGGACCTTGGCCGTCCCGCCCTGATCCGAGGCCTGCGGCGGATAGCGACGCTGAACCTTCAATTGTGCGACGAGGTTCTTGATCCAAGTTTCCCTGGCGCCGTAGGCCGCTGCAATCCCGGGAAACAGGCACACGAGAACCAGCGCCAGTCCAAACCCTCTCCATACGCCGACGCGATCCAGCGAGCTCAGCATCCCTGCCCCCACGTGCGCGGACCATGAACGCAGCCGCGCTGCTTCAACATATAACCGGGACGAAAAGGGGATAAAGCGCCGCGAATGTCGGGGCCGCGATCTGACCGGAAGGGTGGATCAGGAAAGAATGCGGGGCACCGCCGGCATCACCACGGCGGTGCCCCGCGTCGCCGGTCAATGGGGCAGGGGGAATAACCGGCTGCCGAGATGACGCGCGACCCGAAAAGTCGTTCCGCGTGAGATCGAATTTTTTGGCGCCATGAAATTGAAGAATACCGCCGCAGTTTACACACGGTTAAGTGATTTGCCCAACCGAGAACCCAGTTCCTGCGACTTACGTTGGTATGCCGATCGCCTTACGGCGAGGGGAGCAGAGACATGTCGCAGACCAGGAAGGTTATCGTTTTGGGTTCGCTTGCGGCTTCCGCGATGCTCGTGGGCGCAATGCAACTGGCTTCAGGCCATGATCTTGGCGCCAACCTGCCGGTTCAGAGCCCCTCTCCCCAGCCGATCGTCGCAACCGCGAATGACGTGAACCGGGCCGCCAAGGCTGACCGCGCCAAACAAAACGGTACTGCGGCGCCGTCGCAGACTGTGTCGATCAAGCTGGCAGCCTTCGCGGAGACCTCCTTCTTGGTGCGGCTTCCCTTCAACCCCACGGGTGTAAGCGCGGGCTCGTTACCATCGCCGCAGGGATCGCAGCTCATCACCACCGGCAACGAGCGGCAGGCCGTCAAGCATCCGGTGGCGTGCGAGCCGTCGGTGTCCGTGCTGACGGAGATCGCCAAGCGCCTGCAACCGGGACGGTGTGTGACTTAGTTACAGCCCCTCGCACCAGGCCCGCGGCTCAAGCGGCGGATCAACGCCTGGCAAATGATAAAAGCCGTCCGATGACGGTCAGGGGCAGTCCTCACTCTGCGGGAGTTTGCTCCTCCGCGGCTGGGCGGCTGACCATGAATCCGAGCGCCAGACCGCCCAAAGCCAGAATGGGAATCAGCCGCTTGATGCCAATCATGCGGACGATCTGCAGGCCGCTAGCCAACAACATCGGGTCTGCGAAAGCAGATTGGACTGCCGACCGCGCCGTTTCCGCGGTCCGCGCGGCACGACTCTCGATTGCGCGCTTGCGCGCCATGTAGCTGATTGCGGCCATCAACGTCACCACGAAGAAGATGGCGGCACCTGTGAGGCACGCGGCCACGAGCCCGTAACGATCCAGGACGGCGACAAAAGCTGCGGCGCACAGAAAGCTCGTGGTTACGAACAGTCCGACCGCTGCAGCGATTGCGAGCGATGTGAGCCGAACGGCATGCCCGGTCGATTCCTGGAAGTCCGCAATCAGGCGCTGCAGCATGTCATTCTCCTCCTCGTCTCGTTCATCTGCGCAACAAACTCAAATCGGCGCCGATAACGCGGCGCCGAAACAAGACGACCTCTGGATTTCAGGGGCCAACCCTCAGCGTCTCCAGGCGGCGCCGATGAGAAATCCGAGTCCGAGCGCAAGACCCACGGTGGCGAGTGGGCGATGGGAGATCACGTCCTCGAGGCGCTCCTCCAGCGAGTTTGCGGCATCCTGGGCTGCACCAAACATCGCAGTGCCGCGCTCGGACATGTCGTCGAACGTCTGGTCCACGTTCTCGCGTGCCTGACGATAGCCGCTGCGGGCCTGCTTGCTGGCCTGCCCAGCGAAAGCATTGAGCGCGTCGGTGATCTGTTCGGTGAGAGCTGCGATATCGTTTTTCACGGCGTGGACATCCTTCTGCAGGCGTTCGTAGTTCGCTTTGTCGACGAGATCTTTCAGGGCGGTCTCACCGTCAGTCGGTGGCATGGCAAGCTCCCGGAGCAAGGTGATTGCGTCTGCTCGACAAACGCGGGGTCTCAGCCGAAGTTCCGACGGTGGAAACCGAATTAGTCTGCCGGCAGTTGCGGCGAATCGTCCGGCAGCAGATGCTCCTTGACGATGAGGGCGACGATCAGGAGCGGCGAGGCAAGGAAGGCTCCCATCGGGCCCCACAGCCAGGTCCAGAATGCCAGCGCGATGAACACCGCGAGTGCGTTGAGAGCCAGCCGCCTGCCGATGATGGTCGGCGTGACGAAGTGGCCTTCCATGAAGGTGATCACGGCGAAGATGGCGGGCGCGACCATGCCGGCGCTCAAGGTCGGGAATGCGATTGCGCCGACCAGGACGAGCACCGCGAACATCGCGATCGGCCCGATGATGGGGATGAAGTTCAGCGTTGCCGCAAGCGCCCCGAGGCCGGCGGGATTGGGCATGCCGGCGAGGGCGCAGGCGAGGCCGGCTGCAATACCGACACCGGTGTTGATGAGCGTCACTGTCAGGAGGTAGTTGCCGAGGTGCAGCTCGAGCTCATTGAGGATGCGCAGCGTCCGCAGCCGTGCCTCGTGATCACCAAAGGTCATGATCAGCGCTCGCCGGAGATCGCGCCAGCTTGCGATGAACAGCACGAGCGTCGCGAAGAACAGTAGGAATTCGGTGAAGGTCGGCGACAGGAATTCGATCGTTGGCTGAACCCAATCGAACTTGGGGAGCTCCAGGCTGGCCGAGGCTTGTGCGCTTCCGCCGCCGACGGCCGCCTGCATTTCGTGCCACAGCGCCAGCGGTCGATCGAAGACGTGCAGCTTGGCCTTGAGCGTCGTGGCAAGCTCGGGAAGGCGATTGGTCCAGTCGAGCACAGGCGCCGAAATCAGGCCAATGATGAAGGCGAGCCCGGTGGCAACGGCGATCACGATCAACACGGCGCCGACGCCGCGCGGCACGTGATGGCGTTCGAGGAAGTTGGCGGCCGGCGACAGCATGGTGCCGACCACGAAGGCCATGACGATCGGCAGGAAAAACCCCCGGGCGACATAGAGGACACCCGTCACGCAGACGGCCGTGAGGATGACGAGAGCGATGGCGACGACGTCAGCCCGCCTGATCACGGGCGGTACTTCTTGGTGACTTTCATTCAAGGCTGAATCGTCGTTCCCGCTGGCGAGCAGCCGCTCGGTGGGAAGTACACGCACCATGAATCTCCCGATCGAGTCGTTCGCGCACAGCTCGCGTGGTGACGTTCTCGTCATCCAACAGCCGAGGGGCCATCCGGTTCCGTCGCGCAAACGTGAGAACTCATACGCTTGACTGACGCAGGGCGACCACACCGGGCCGGAACTACGGCGAGACGTTCGGCGTTTGGAAAGCAATCACGCATCGTACCGCGATGCTCGTCTGACAGGGGCACTCCATGACACAGCTCGTTTCCGATCACCGCAGCTTTGCGCGGACCGCTTCGCTGATCGCCTGCGTCGCGGTTCTTCTTGTTGCTGGTCCCACCGCGTCTCACGCACAGAGCCTCGGATATGCGTCGGTCGAACAGCAGCAGGCCTTCCCGCCGGACGAGGCGACTGCACCCGCCGTGGAGCAGGACGAGGACAGCCGGCTGCCCGACAGGTTGCGGCGCACGATCGTCAATCTCGATACGCGGGAGGCGCCGGGGACGATCATCATCGATACCGGCAATACCTATCTGTACTACGTGCTCGGCGGCGGCCGCGCGCTGCGTTACGGCGTCGGCGTGGGGCGCCAGGGCTTCACCTGGTCGGGTGTCCAGACGGTGACGCGCAAGGCGGAATGGCCGGACTGGCATCCGCCGGCGCAGATGATCGCGCGCCAGCCCTATCTGCCGCGTTTCATGGCCGGCGGCCCGGGCAATCCGCTCGGCGCCCGGGCCATGTATCTCGGGTCCAGCGAGTATCGCATCCATGGCACCAACGACCCCACGACGATCGGCAAGTTCGTGTCGTCGGGCTGCATCCGCCTGACCAATGAGGATGTTTCCGACCTGTTCAGCCGCGTGCAGGTGGGGACGAAGGTCGTGGTGCTGCCGAAGGCCGGCTCGCTGCAGGCGCGCACCAATGCCGGCCGTACGCCGCGCGTGACGTCGCTGCCGTCGGGGCGGCAGGCGATGTCGCTGCCCGTCTCGGCCGTCAATTGATATGGGAGCGGAATGATGAACGGTCGACGTGCACTCGCCGCCATTGCAGTGGCAACCATGGCAACCGCGGGTGCGTTGGCAGCGCCGACCACAGCGGGCGCGCAGGATTTTTTCTCGGCGCTGTTCGGCGGCTTCAACGCACCGCAGCGTCAGGCGCCCTATATCCGGATGCCGTTCGCCGACGAGGCGCCACCGGCGCCACGGCCGGCCCCGCGGGGCGACGTCACCTATCGCGGCGGCAGCAGCAGCGTCGCCTGGTGTGTCCGCACCTGTGATGGCCGCTACTTCCCGCTCGGCGCGACCGGCGACCAGAGCAAGGAAGCCGCCTGCAACAGCTTCTGCCCGGCGGCCAAGACCGAGATTGTCTATGGCAGCTCGATCGACGGTGCCGAGACCGATGGCGGCAAGCCGTATTCGGCGCTGCCCAACGCCTTCAAGTATCGCACCGAGATCGTCGACGGCTGCACCTGCAACGGCAAGGACCATTTCGGCCTTGCCAAGGTGTCGATCGACAACGATCCGACCCTGCGCAAGGGCGACGTCGTCGCCAGCGACGACGGCCTCAAGGTCGCCAACCGGACCGGCAGCGGCAAGCGCGCCGAGCTGAACTTCTCGCCGGCGCCCGCGGCGTTGCGCGCGAAATACGAGCGCGCGCCGGTGACGGCGTCCGACTGATCCTGCGAGGTCGTTAGGCGGCGCGGATCTTGCCGAGGAAGTCCCTGACCTGATGACCGAGATTCCTGCTCTGGCTCTCCAGCGTCTCTGAGGCCGTGCGCACGTCGTCGGCCGCCGCCGCAGCGGCATCGGCGTCCGACTTGACGCCGGTGATGTTGTCGGAAACGTTCTTGGTGCCGTCGGCGGCGAACTGGGTGCTGCGTGAGATCTCCTGCGTCGCCGCCCCTTGCTCCTGCACCGCCGCGGCGATCGCAGTCGCCACCTCGTTGACCTCGCCAATGATGCCGCCGATGCGCTTGATCGCGTCGATCGCGTCATTGGCGACGCGCTGGATGTCGGCGATCTGCTCGGAAATCTCGTCGGTCGCCTTCGCGGTCTGGCTCGCCAGCGTCTTCACCTCGGAGGCGACGACCGCAAAACCCTTGCCGGCCTCGCCGGCGCGCGCTGCCTCGATGGTCGCGTTCAGCGCGAGCAGGTTGGTCTGCGAGGCGATGCTGTTGATCAGCCCGACCACCTCGCCGATCCGATTGGCCGATTGTGCCAGCCCCTGCACCGTGCCGTCGGTCATGCGGGCCTGCTCCACCGCGCGGCTGGCGATTCCGGCCGCATGCGACGCCTGCTTGCTGATGTCGGCGATCGAGGCGTTCAGTTCCTCCGCGGCCGAGGCGACCGTCTGCACGCTCGTCGACGCATCGCTGGAGGCCTTCGAGGCCTCCTCGGCGCGGGCATTGGTCTGCCGCGAGACGTTGGTCAGTCCGGCGGACGTCGCCTGCATGTCGGTGGAGGCGCGGCCGAGCTGCTCGAGCGAGTCGCGGACCAGCCCCTCGAACTCGCTCACATAGCTTTCGATCGCCCGCTGGCGCGCGACCGTCGTTTCGTTGCGTTGGCGCTCCTGGGCCTCGATCGCGAGCTTGTCCTTGGCCTGCTGCTTGAACGTTTCGAGCGCGCCCGCCAGCGCACCGATCTCGTCCTGTCGCTGCATGTAGCCCGTCTCGACGCTGAGGTCGCCGCCCGCAACCGCCAGCATGGCATCGCGCATCCTGTTGAGGGGCTGGATCACCCGGCGGCTCACCAGCATCAGCGCGGTGCCGCCGATCACGGTCGCCGCGATCAGGAGGCAGAGTTCGACCCCAAGGGTCCGCATGGCCGCCGCATGCTGCTCCTCGATATAGGTCCTTGCGGTCTCGAGTGCGGTCTCGGCGACCGCAACCGCCGCATTGAGGCGCCCGACCGTGAACGGGCTCCATTTGTTGGCGACCATCTCCGGCGTCTCGCCGCTCGCGAGCGCGTTGACGAGGCGATCGCGCAGCGCCGTGTACTCGGTCTCGAAATAGGCCTTGCGCGTGGCCTCCAGCGCGGCCGTCATCGCGGCCGGCCATTTTGCGCCGCTGGTCGCGAGTTCGAGCGCCTTCCATGCGGCCTCGGCGCCGCCGACCGCCTTGGTATAGTTCAGCCGCGCCTCGGGCGTGATCTTGCCTGCGGCGAGGCCGTTCGAAACCAGGAAGGAGGCATCGCCGGCGGTGTTGCGCAGCAGCCATGCGATCTGCTTGATCTGCAACAGCTGATCGATGGTCGGATCCGCATGGTTGACCTCGGCGGCGAGAATGGCCTGGATCTTCTCCAGCGTCTCCAGCAGCCTGTCCTCGGTCTGCATGTATTCCTTGCCGAGCGCCAATCGGCGCGACGCCTTCGGCTTGGCGACCTCCTGCCAGAATTCCCTCTGCTGATCGCTCAGCGTTGTCAGCAGTTGTTGGAATTGCGAGAGCAGCGCCGCCTTGTCAGCAAACTCGATGCCCGGAAGGGTGCCCAGCGCGCGGCCCATGGCGGGCATGGCGACGTCGCGCAGGCCGCGGACGTATCGCTCGGTCTCTGGCTCGACCTTCTCGTCCACGGTCACCATGCGGTTCGAGGTCGAGCGGTCGGCCCGCAGCTTGTCCATCGCCTTGAACATGCTTTCGGAGGCATCGACGATCGAGCTGATGCGCGCGGTGAGCTTGAGCTGCTGCCACGAATTGTAGGCCCGCGAGGCGAACAGGCCGACAAACAGGCATGCCGTCACCAGGATGATGGCCTTCAACGTCGTGGAAATGGTCAGGCGGTTCAGCATGTTGATCTCCGATTCACCGCATTTGACCGCAGACCCGTAAAAATCTGGATGAGGGCTGGCTCCGTTGAACTACGGAGACAGTCGTTGAGCACTCAGGTTCCGGGAGTGGAACTACCAGCCGCCGAGCGTGTTAGCTGATCACCGCCAGCGCATCCTCCTCTCGTTCAGGGGCTCATTCATGCTCGTCAGTGCTCTCGTCACCTTTCTCGTCGTCATCCTCATCCTCTATTTGATCAACCTGCTGCCGATCGACGGCCGGGCCAAGCAGATCTGCCGCGTGATCGTCATCGTGCTCGGCGTGATCTCGCTGCTTCGATTCATCGCGGTGATATGATCTGGCATCATGTTACCTCCGGCAGATCAAAAAAAGCCCCGGCGGATGGCCGGGGCTTTTCGCATCAGGCGCTTGCCTTCGCCTCGCGGCGGCGCGCCGTGAGGATGTATTCGGTGTAGCCGTTTGGCTGGGTGCGGCCTTCGAACACGAGGTCGCAGGCCGCCTTGAACGCCACGCCGTCGAACGACGGCGCCATCGGCTGATAGAGCGCATCGCCGGCATTCTGCTTGTCGACCACGACGGCCATGCGCTTCAGCGAATCCATCACCTGCTCCTTGCTGACCACGCCATGGTGCAGCCAGTTGGCGAGATGCTGGCTCGAGATGCGCAAGGTGGCGCGGTCCTCCATCAGGCCGACATCGTGGATGTCGGGCACCTTGGAGCAGCCGACGCCCTGGTCGATCCAGCGCACGACGTAGCCGAGAATGCCCTGGCAGTTGTTGTCGATCTCCTGGCGCACGTCGTCGGGCGCCCAGTTCGACTGCGACACCGGAATGGTGAGGATGTCGCCGAGCTTGGCGCGCGGGCCGCCCTTCGCGAGTTCCGCCTGGCGGGCGTGAACGTTGACCTGGTGATAGTGCAAAGCGTGCAGCGTCGCCGCGGTCGGCGAAGGCACCCAGGCGGTGGTGGCGCCGGCCTGCGGGTGGCCGATCTTCTGCGACAGCATGTCGGCCATCTTGTCCGGCGCGGCCCACATGCCCTTGCCGATCTGGGCATGGCCAGGCAGGCCGCAGGTCAGGCCGTTGTCGACGTTCCAATCCTCGTAGGCCTTGATCCAGGGCTGCGCCTTCATCTCGTTCTTGCGGATCATCGGACCGGCTTCCATCGAGGTGTGGATCTCGTCGCCGGTGCGGTCGAGGAAGCCGGTGTTGATGAAGACGATGCGCTTGGACGCGGCCTGGATGCACGCCTTGAGGTTCACCGTGGTGCGGCGCTCCTCGTCCATGATGCCGACCTTCATGCTGTTCTCGGGCAGGCCGAGCATCTTCTCGACGCGCGCGAACAGCTCGACCGTCAGCGCCACCTCGTCCGGGCCGTGCATCTTCGGCTTGACGATGTAGATCGAGCCGGTGCGGCTGTTCCTGACCTTGGAGAGACCCTTGAGGTCGTGCATCGCGAGCAGGCCGGTGACGGCGGCGTCGAGAATGCCCTCCGGCACCTCCTTGCCCTCGGAGTCGAGCACCGCGTCGGTGAACATGTGATGCCCGCAATTGCGGATCAGCAGCAGGCTGCGGCCGTGCAGCGTGAGGCTGCCGCCGGACGGCGTGGTGTAGCTGCGGTCGCTGTTCAGCGCGCGGGTGAGTGTCTTGCCGCCCTTCTCGAAGTCGGCCGACAGCGTGCCGTTCATCAGGCCGAGCGTGTTGCGGTAGACCAGCACCTTGTCCTCGGCGTCGACGGCGGCGACCGAGTCCTCCATGTCGAGGATGGTCGAGACCGCGGCTTCCAGGATCATGTCGGAGACGCCGGCCGGATCGTCCTTGCCGATGACATGGCTGCGGTCGATCACGACCTCGACATGCAGCCCGTTGTTGGCAAGCAGGATGACGGAGGGCGCGTCGGCCGAGCCTTGATAGCCGGCGAACTGGTCGGCGTTCTTGAGCGCAGTGGCGTTGCCGCTCTTCAGCTTGGCCGAGAGCTGGCCGGCAATGACGCTGTAGGCGGTGACGTCGGTGTGGCTGCCGGTGGCGAGCGGCACGGCGGCGTCAAGGAAGGCCTTGGCCTTGGCGATCACCTTGTCGCCGCGGGCCTTGTTGTAGCCCTTGCCCGCTTCGCTCGGATCGTGCGGGATGGCGTCGGTGCCGTAGAACGCGTCGTAGAGCGAGCCCCAGCGCGCATTCGCCGCGTTCAGCGCGTAGCGGGCGTTGGTGAGCGGCACCACGAGCTGCGGCCCGCAGATCTTGCCGATCTCTTCGTCGATATTGGCGGTCTCGACCTTGTGCGTGGCCGGCTCGGGCAGCAGGTAGCCGATCTCCTTCAGGAATGCGGTGTAGGCGCCGAGGTCGAAGGCCTTGCCCTTGTTGGCGAGGTGCCAGGCGTCGATCTTGTCCTGCAGGGCGTCGCGGACGGCGAGAAGCTCGCGGTTCTTAGGGCCGAGATCGCGCAGGATCGTGGCAAGGCCGGCCCAGAACGCGTCCGGATCGATCCCGGTTTTCGGCGCGGCCTCCTTGGTGATGAAGTCGAACAAAACGGGGGCGATCTTCAGTCCATGGGCGTCGATACGGGTCATGATGAGACGTTTCTCTCGAATAGGGCGACGTTGCGCGTGTCTTGGGCGTGCTGAAATGGCCGCCTCGAAGGCGGCGTGTGCAGTGCATTTAGCGCCAAAGCGGGGGCCAAGGAAGGGGGGAGGGGTATCGCAGTTGGTCGGGGGAGGGCAGCGGACAGGCGGGCTGGTTCCGGGCGGAGTGATGACAAGTAATTTCGCACGACCGCCTCAGAGTTCGGCCGCGAGCCCACAGCCGTGCAGAGCCCTCGGATCGGGCACGCTGCCACCCTCCCCTGGAGGGGGAGGGTCGACTCGCAACGAGCGAAGCGAGATGCGAGGCGGGGTGGGGTGATCTCTCCACGAGCGCCGGTGCCCGTGGCATCACCCCACCCCGCCGCGCATCGCTGCCGCGACGCGCGCCGACCCTCCCCCTCCAGGGTAGGGTGACAACGCACAGCGTGCCGCAAATGGCGTTTCGACGTACACCAAACGGCTGCGGACAACTCAACGAAGGTGATCGCTCGTGGTGGTGATGGCTCATGCAACTTCGTCCTCGCGGCGCCTGTTCGCGTCCGAGCTTTGCACACTTGCCGCCTCTCGGTCACGAGAGGCGCAGGGAAGGCCGGGTGCAGGCTGCACCCATGGCCCGCCTGCAGAAAAAAATGCAGGCGGCAGTCACCACAGGTTCAGCCGGACATCCGGCCTTCCCTGCGCGATGGCTCTACGGTTGCTCCGTGGTCTCCCCGGTGCGCCGGGCTTTCTGGTCACCGTTGCCCGCGCGACGCGTCGGCGTCGCAGCTTGCGTGGCATCAGCGTCGGGATGCCAGGACCCCACGGCTTGGCCGTGCGCCTCGGGACTGTCCGTCGACATGATTGCTCACGCCGCAGCCCAAAGCGCCCACCGCATCCCGCACCCGACGTCCGTGACGGTCGCGAACTGTCCCTCGTGTGGGACGGGATGAACATAGACCTATCATGATTTCTGAAAAAAAGAAAGTAGAATTTTTGGGCGGGAGGATTGGACGGCGCGCGCAGCTTGATGGGACCCAAAGAATTCGTTTCTTGGTGCACAGGAATCATGCCGGCGTGCAGCCGTGACGAGATGGAGGCTGCAAACGAACGCAGGGTGAGCTCGAATGTTGGTCGCGGCTGTGTGTCGGCTCTTCGCCACGCTCTTCGAGCAGGATGCCATGCATGCGCTTGGTCGGCTCGGCGCGGTGAGTACACGCCGCCTGCGGCATCGCATTGCCTCCCTCCGCCACTGCGGAGCTATGCCCACGCCATGCCGATCACGATCGCAGGACGGTCGCTTTCCTTGTTGGGTCCCTCAATCACGCGCCTGCGGACCTGTGCGCCGCGCTCGCGCCGATGGCGACGATCCAAGCGCCTCGCTACCGTCGTCAAGCTGTTGGCAAGGCGTCCGATCGATGCGGTCGCCTGCTTGATGAGAAACAGGATCGTCGTGACGCGACTGAGGATGCCGACGAGAAGCAGGACGGAGAAGATATCGATATAGGCCAGGATATCGCCGACGAGCATCAGTTCGGGCGGGATCGGGATGCTATGATAATAGGCCAGGCCGAGGATGATGACCGGCAGGAAGGCGACGATCCGCCTCAGTGTCAGCCGGTCCAGGAAGGCGGCGAACTGGACGACGAAAACGTCCCACAGCCAATCGCCAAGGAGAGCTGGCTGATCGATGGTCCATTTTCTCCAAAGCGCCTTCCACATCGGCTCTGGCCCTCCGTCGGATCGCTCACGATTGAGCATACCACCTTCGAGCCGGACGGGAACCGTGCTTCGAGACCGCGCTCGAACTCTCGGCATCAGCCTTTGGGTCTGATCAATGGAGCAGATTCAGAGGCAGGTCGGGAGGATCTTGCGATGGACAGCGATGACCGCAGCAACGCTGCTCCCCTCACGCCCTTGACGGCGCCAGCCGGAATTCCACCACGTCCTCGGCCGTGGACAGGTCGCGCGCCATCGTTGCGGTCTCGAACCGGCCGGCGGCCTGCAGCACCAGCTCGAAATGGAATTGCCGCTTCGCCTCGCTGTATTCGTAGCACCAGTCCAGCACGTCGAAGCCATAGGCCCGCATGCATTCGCGCAGTTCTGCCTCGCTCGGCTGCAGGCCGTGGCGGTAGACGACCGACAGCGACAGCGTGGTCTGATGCGGCAGCCATTTCTCGACTTGGCCGAGCAGGGTCATCGCGGCCAGCGACAATGCCGTGGCACACAGCGCGGTGCCGTAGAAGCCGATGCCGATGATGATGCCGATCGCCGACGTCATCCAGATCGAGGCGGCCGTCGACACGCCGCGGATGGTGAAGCCGTCCTTGATGATGACGCCGGCGCCGAGGAAGCCGATGCCGGTCATCAGGCCCTGGATCACGCGCGTCGGATCGGAGACGGTCGGCGACACCGCCATGCCGCCATACCAGCTGCCGGGAAAGCCGTTGATCGCCGTCAGCAAGGTCGATGCGACGCAAACCAGGGCGTAGGTCCGCATGCCGGCCGCGCGTCCGTGATAGGTGCGCTCGTAGCCCAGCAGCAGGCCGACGGCCGCCGCACCCATCAGGTGCAGCAGCAGAATCCCGTTCGTCTCCAGTTCGGCCGTCGACCAATAGGCCGCCAGATGCTCCATCATGCGCCTCGACCGCGTTGCTGCGGGTGGCGTGAACTGTGCGGATCAAGTGCTAATTTCTGCTTGCCGATGCGGCGGCCGCGCCGTGGGCAAACTGCTGTCCAGGCACGAGCCGGCGCACTCCTCCGTAGTTCTCCGGCCAGGATGCGCGCAGCGCCTGACGCGCCGGCGCGCCGTCGTCGATGGAGGCGACAGGTTCTCACATTCGCCGCGCCGGCTGTTCTCGACGCACGCCGGCATCGCGTCCGCCGATGGCGGTCAGGCCGTGCACTGACGCCGCTCAATCCCGCCTGCGCCGATTCATTGCCCCCGCACAGTCCCACTTCGGACGTAAAAGCTATCGATAACGATTTGCATCAAGGGGATGTCGGGGGAGACGGGCGATGTCGTTCACGGGGCTGCGGTCGGTCGTCTTGTGTCTTGGCCTGCTCGCCCTGCCCGCGCTTGCGGCGGACAAATCTGTAGCGCCCTATCTCGCGGCAGCTCCGCAAAAGCCGACCTTGCTGCAAATGCTGGCTTCAGCGTTGAAGCCGAAATCGGCGCACGCGGCGTCGTCCGAGCACAGGCCGAGAATCCGCCACGCCACCGCGGCGGTGAGGAAGCAGCCGAAGGCGCCGTCAGCAGCTGCCGTGACCGAGGCGCCGGTGGCCGAGCCCACCACGGTCGGCGCCGCCGTGGCGCCACCGGCCCAGCTCTCCGAAGCCGAACTCGCCGCCAAGGGGCTGGAGCTGTTCAACGACGCGAGCCTCTCCGGCGGCAGCAAGGCGTCCTGCGCGACCTGCCACTTCTCGACCGGGCATACCAACAACAAGACCTATGTCGGCCTCGACGTGGTCGCCGACGGCGATCCCAATGGCCGGAATACGCCGACGCTGTGGGGTGTCGGCGAGCGTGCGGTGTTCGGCTGGGCCGGCCAGGCGCCGACCCTGGAGGACAGCATCCGCGGCATCATCGTCAATCGCATGAAGGGGCCGGAGCCGTCGCCGGAGACCCTGGCGGCGCTGGTCGCCTATGTGCGCACGCTGAACTATCCGGCGAACTGGCAGGTCAAGGGGGACGGCACGCCGAGGGAGGATGCCAGCGCGGCCGTCAGGCGCGGCTATGAGCTCTATATCGGCGACGGCGGTTGCGGCACCTGCCATCAATTGCCGAGCTTCGACAAGAAGAGCAAAGACGACATCGGCACCGGCGGCAAGTTCAAGGTGCCGACCCTGCATGCGGCCGCGTCGACCGCGCCGTATTTCCACGACGGCCGCACGGCGTCGCTGCGCGACGCCGTCAAGCTGATGTGGGAGTTCTATGCCAAGAAGATGGAGACGCGACTGCCGACCGAGGCCGAGCTCGACGATCTCACCGCCTATGTCGGCGCGCTGTAGCTTCGGGCTGAGCTGGGTCGCGCTTCACCGTCATTCCGGGGCGATTGACAATGCGCAGCCGTGAAGCGGCTGTGCGTTGACGATCGAACCCGGAATCTCGAAGTGATTGGGGATTGAGCGCAAGGCAATGTCGAGATTCCGGGTTCAAGGCCTGCGGCCTTGCCCCGGAATGACGGGGTGCATGACAAGTCTGGAAGCAGACGTCAGATATTCGCGCCGAGATCGGCGATGTCGTCGAACAGCACGGATGTCCGCGACAGCAGCGCCTCGAGCTCGTCGGTGGCGTCCGCAATCCCGCGCGTCGCGGTGTCGATCACCAGTTCCGCATCGAGCGGCGGCTCGTAGTCGGTGCCGATGCCGGTGAAGTTCTGCAGATTGCCGGCGCGGGCCTTGGCGTAGTGGCCCTTGGGGTCGCGGCTCTCGCAGATCTCGGCGGCCGTCGCGACGTAGACCTCACGGAACAGGTCGCCGGCGACGCGGCGCGCAGCCGCGCGGTCCTCGCGCGCGGGCGACACCGCGGCGACGATCGCGATGTGGCCGTTACGGGCGAGATGGGTCGCGACCTCGGCGAGGCGACGGATGTTCTCGGCGCGGTCCTCCGGCGTGAAGCCGAGATCCTTGTTGAGGCCGGCGCGGACGGTGTCGCCGTCGAGCAGCACCGGAGCGCCGCCGCGGCTGAACAGCCGCCGCTCCAGCGCGCGCGCCAGGGTCGACTTGCCGGCGCCGGGCAGGCCGGTCATCCACACGACGGCGCCCTTGTGGCGATAGCGATCGGCGCGCTCCTGCGGCTGCAGCGCCGATTCCACCGGCATGATGTCGACCGGTGCGGCGCGCTTGCCAGCGGCGATCGACAGCACCAGCCCGCCGCCGGCGATGCGGCCCTGCACCTCGATGACGAGACGGCCGGTGCGCGCATTCTCGGTGTAGGGATCGACGGCGACCGGCTGGGTCAGTGCGATCTCGATCTCGCCGACATGGTTGCGCGCGATCGAAGCGTTCTCTTCGTTGGACAGCGAGCCCGGGTCGACCGCCTTCGCGATCGCGACGACGCTGCCGCGCGCCTCGCGGGTGCCGAGCCGGACCAGGATGCTGTCGCCTTTCGACAGCGGCTGGTCGTGCAGCCAGAAGATGCGGGCATGCAGCCGGCGCGCCGCCTGCGGCTCGCGGCCGACATGGGCGATGACGTCGCCGCGCTCGATGAACAGCTCGCGATCGAGCGTGATGCCGACCGAGCGGCCCGCGCCCTGCGCCGTGGTCACCGGGGTCTGCGGCCAGCCCTCGACGGTCCTGATCTTGGCGATCTTGCCGGCGGGCATGATCACGATCTCGTCGCCGGCGCGCAACTCGCCGGCCTCGACGCGGCCGGCGACGATGCGGCGGTCGTCGAACTTGTAGATCGCCTGCACCGGCAGGCGCAGCGGCAGGCTCGACAGCGGCTTGGCCGGCTCCAGCCCGTCGAGCGCCTCGACCACGGTCGGGCCGTCGTACCAGCCGATCCGCGAGGTCAGCTCGGCGACGCCGTCGCCGTCTCGCGCGGAGATCGGGATGACGGCGACCGGCTTGACGCCGAGGCCTTCGAGATGCGCCGAGATCTCGGCCTTGATCGCGTCGAAGCGGTCTTCGCCGAAATCGACGCGGTCCATCTTGTTGACGACGACTGCGACCTGCTTCACGCCGAGCAGATGCAGGAGATAGCCGTGGCGGCGGGTCTGGTCGCGCACGCCTTCGAGCGCGTCGATGATCAGCACAGCGCCATCGGCCTGCGAGGCGCCGGTGATCATGTTGCGCAGGAATTCGGCGTGGCCGGGCGCGTCGATCAGCACGACCTCGCGCGCATTGGTGCGGAAGCGGATCTGCGTGGTGTCGATGGTGATGCCCTGGTCGCGCTCGGTCTGCAGCGCGTCGAGCAGGAACGACCATTCGAACGGCATGCCGCGGCGGGCGGAGACGGCCTGCAGCATCTCCAGCTTGCCCTCGGGCAGGCTTCCGGTCTCATGCAGCAGGCGGCCGACCAAGGTCGACTTGCCGTGGTCGACATGGCCGACGATCACGATGCGGACCTGCGGACGGGTGGTGCCGTTCGGCGTGGCGGGGGCGGCTGACGGGACTCGCATGTTCATCGCCTTATCCCCCCTCACAGATAGCCGGCGACGCGGAGCCGCTCGAAGGCGTCCTCGGTCTCGTGGTCGAGCGCGCGGCCGGCACGCTCCGGCACCTTGGTGCTTTCGAGTTCGGCGAGAATCTCGGGGATGTTCGAGGCGTTCGATGCGACCGGGAAGGTGATGTCCTGATCGCCGAGCGAGCGATAACGCTTGCCGTTCCTGGACAGATACAGCGGGATGATCGGAATGTTCTCGCGCGCCGTGTAGGCCCAGATGTCGGCCTCGGTCCAATGCAGGATCGGATGGATGCGCAAGTGAGCGCCCTGCGGCGGCGAGGCGTTGAAGTGATCCCAGAATTCCGGCGGCTGGTCGCGCACATCCCAATGGCCCTCGGCCCCGCGCGGCGAGAACACGCGCTCCTTGGCGCGCGTCGCCTCCTCGTCGCGGCGGATGCCCGCGATCAGACCGTCGAAGCCATGCTTGGCGAGCGCCATCTTCAGGCCTTCGGTCTTGCGCGCAGCCGAGCGTGCGGCGGGCGGCAGGGTGGGATCGACGGCATCGATCGGCGGGCACGGCTCGACCTTGAGATCGAGGCCCCATTCCTTCGCGTAGGTGTCGCGGAAGGCGTACATCTCGGGAAACTTCTTGGCCGTATCGACATGCATGGCCGGAAACGGCACCCGGCCGAAGAACGCCTTGCGCGCCAGCCAGATCATCACGTTGGAATCTTTTCCCAGCGACCACAGCAGCGCCAGCTTCTTCAGCCGTGCAAAGGCCTCGCGAAGGATGTAGATGCTCTGCGCCTCCAGCTCGTCGAGATGGTCCATCGTCGGTGCGGCGTTGAGGACGCGCGGCATGGAAGATGCTTGCTCGATCTCGGAGGAGGGTAACCGATCTCTGGAAACGTCGTTGGTGAGAATGTGCATGCTATCAGCCATCGCCTGCCTGGGAGAAAATTCTATGGCGGAGCCAAGGAATAATTTTCTCTTTACGTCGTAGGCGGGACACTTATATAGAAAATAATTCCAGTCAACCCCCAAGTGCCGAAGCTGAAGAACGCAATGCAATATCTGCCGGTGTTTCTCGATCTGAAGACCGGCCCCGTGCTGCTGATCGGCGCGGGCGAGCTCGTGCGCGCCAAGCTTCGCGTGTTGCTGTCCGCGGGCGCACGGATTCGCTGGTTCGCCACCGACGGCGACTTCGATCTCGCGGGTCTGCGCGATCAGCACGGCCAGATCGAGCGCGCCGAAGGCGACCCGCTGAGCGCCGATCTCACTGGCGTCATCGCCGTGCTGTGCGCGGGCGCTGGTGACATCGGCGTTGCGATGTCGGCGCGGGCGCGCAGCGTTGGTCTGCCCGTCAACGTCATGGACGACCTCGCGCATTCCAGCTTCATCTTTCCGGCGATCGTCGATCGCGGCGACGTGGTGGTGGCGATCGGCACCGGCGGCTCCTCGCCCGTCGTGGCACGCCGCGTGCGCGAACGCATCGAGGCGCTGCTGCCGGCGCGGATCGGCGAGCTCGCGAGCTTCATCGGCGACTTCCGCAAGACCATCAACCCGCAGATCGCCGAGATGACGCTGCGCCGCCGCTTCTGGGAGCGCATCGTCGACGGCCCGATCGGTGCACTGGTGCTGGCGGGCCGCAAGCAGGAAGCGGAGGCGGCGCTGCATGGCATTGCCGATCCCGCGGCGTTTGCGGGCGCCGATCATGCCGGCCGCAGCAACGGCCATGTGACCTTGGTCGGCGCCGGTCCGGGAGATCCCGATCTTCTGACCGTCAAGGCGCTGCGCGCGCTGCAGGACGCGGACGTCGTCTACTACGACGAACTGGTGACTCCTGAGATTCTCGACCGCATCCGCCGCGACGCCGCGCGCGTGCCGGTCGGCCGCCGGGTCGGCAAGCCCGGCATCGGCCAGGACGCCGTCAACGAACTCCTGATCGGGGCGGCGCGCGAGGGCAAGCGCGCGGTCAGGCTGAAAGGCGGCGACTCCTACGTGTTCGGCCGTGGCGGCGAGGAGGTCGATGCGCTGCGCAAGGCGGGCGTGTCCTACACGATCGTGCCCGGCATCACCGCCGGCCTCGGCGCCGCCGCGCAGTTCGAGGTGCCGCTGACCTTCCGCAGCAAGGCGCTGCGCATCACCTTCCTCACCGCGCACAAGGAGCGCGATGCCGAGGCGGTCGACTGGTCGGCGCTGACTGACACCAAGATGACCGTCGTCGTCTACATGGGCATGACCGCGGCGCCGGCGGTGCGCGCAGGGCTCCTCGCGGCGGGCCGCTCGCCGCAGACGCCGGTCGGTGTGTTCGCGAAGGTGACGCGCCCCGATGCGCAGGCGGCGGTCGGCACGCTCGATCAGTTGCCGGATCTCGTCGGCCAAATCGATGGCGGTCCGGCCATCCTCATCATCGGTGACGTCGTGGCGCACTCCGCGCCGTGGCGTCAGCAGACTATCAGTGGCGTGATCGCACAACTCCTGGAACCCGTCTGAATGACCTCCCCGCTGCAACAGAAGATCAAGATCACCGGTCCCTCGATCATCACCGCGAACCGGACCTGGGACGGCGCGGTGATCTACCGCACCGGCGCCAAGAGCTGGTCGGATGAGCTCTCCGATGCGGCGATCGTGCGCACCGCCGACGAGGCGCGCGCCCTGCTGTCGGAAGCGGTGGCCGACGATCTCGGTGCGATCGGTCCCTACATCGCGCCGGTCGAGGTGGGCGCCGACGGTGCGGTCAAGCCCGGCAACATGCGCGAACACATCCGGCTCACGGGCGCCTCCATCGCGCTCCCGGCTCAAGTCTGAAGGCCTGTCATGTACGCTTATGACGAAATCGACCGCACCTTGGTCAACGAGCGCGTCGCCGAATTCCGCGACCAGGTGAAGCGGCGCCTGTCGGGCGAATTGTCCGAGGACGAGTTCAAGATGCTGCGGCTGCAGAACGGCGTCTATCTGCAGCTCCACGCCTACATGTATCGCATCGCCATCCCCTACGGCACGCTGGCGTCGAACCAGCTTCGCCGGCTGGCCCATGTCGCGCGCCGCTACGACCGCGGCTACGGTCACTTCACGACGCGGCAGAACATCCAGTTCAACTGGATCAAGCTCGCCGAGCTGCCGGATGCGATGGCCGACCTCGCCGAGGTCGGCATCCAGTCGATGCAGACCTCCGGCAACAACATGCGCAACGTCACCTCGGATCAGTGGGCGGGCGTCGCGCCGGGCGAGGTCGAGGATCCCAGGATCTGGGCGGAGCTACTGCGCCAGTTCACGACGCTTCACCCGGAATTCTCGTTCCTGCCGCGCAAGTTCAAGATCGCGATCACGGCGTCCGACCACGACCGTGCCGCGATCAAGATCCACGACATCGGCCTGCGTCTCAAGAAGAACGAGCAGGGCGAAACCGGCTTCGAGGTGCTGGTCGGCGGCGGCCTTGGCCGCACGCCGTTCATCGCCAAGACCATCAAGCCGTTCGTCCACGGCCACGACATTCTCAGCTATGTCGAGGCGATCCTGCGCGTCTACAACCAGTACGGCCGCCGCGACAACATCTACAAGGCGCGCATCAAGATCCTGGTGCATGAGCTCGGCATCGAGAAGTTCGCCGCCGAGGTCGAGGAGGAGTGGCAGCAGATCCGCGACGGCGTGCTCAAGCTCGATCAGGGGATCATCGAGGACATCCGCTCGCGCTTCTTCTATCCGGCCTACGAGACGCTGCCGCACATGCCGGAGGAGCTGAAGCAGGCGGCGCACGATCCGAAGTTCGAGGCATGGCGCAAGAACTCGGTCTTCCCGCACAAGGTGCAGGGCTATGCCATCGTGACCGTGTCGCTGAAGCCCATAGGCAAGCCGCCTGGCGATGCGACCGCCGACCAGATGGATGCGCTGGCCGACATCGCCGACAAATACTCGTTCGGCGAGATCCGGGTCGGGCATGAGCAGAACCTGGCGCTGCCGCACGTCCGCAAGCGCGACCTGCCGGCGGTGTGGAAGGCGCTCGAGGCCATTGGCCTCGCGATTCCCAACGTCAACCTCGTGTCCGACATCATCGCCTGTCCGGGCCTGGACTACTGCTCACTGGCGAACGCGCGCTCGATCCCGATCGCGCAGGAGGTCACGCGCCGCTTCGCCAATCACGACACGGCGAACCTGATCGGCCGGCTGCACATCAACATCTCCGGCTGCATCAATGCCTGTGGCCACCATCACGTCGGTCACATCGGCATCCTCGGCGTCGAAAAGAACAACGAGGAATTCTATCAGATCACGATCGGCGGCCGCGCCGACGAGGACGCCGTGCTCGGCACCCTGATCGGACCCGCGGTGCCCTATGCCGAAGTTGCCGATGTCGTCGAGGACATCGTCGAAGCCTATCTTGCGCTGCGCGCGAGCCCTGAGGAGCTGTTCGTCGACACGGTGAAGCGGCTCGGGGTCGAACCATTCAGGGAGCGGGTCTATGCCACTCGTTAAGGGCGGACACATCATTGCGGACGCGTTCGTCCGCCTCACCGACGATGCCGAGCTGCCGGCGCAGGGCGCGATCCTCGTCTCGGAGACGCGCTTCCTCGCCGGCCCCGACGGGCTGGTCGGCCGCGCCACCGGCAAGCTCGGCGTGATCTGGCCGAACAATCGCGACGTCGACGATCTCGTGCCGTATCTCGACCGGCTCGCGCTGGTCGCGCTGGTGTTTCCGAGTTTTCGCGACGGCCGCGCCTACACCCAGGCGCGCCTGTTGCGCGAGCGCCATGGCTTCCGCGGCGAGCTGCGCGCGACCGGGCAGGTGCTGCGTGACCAGTTCGTGTTCATGCTGCGCGCCGGCTTCGACGCCTTCGAGGTCAAGAAGCAGGCGGATGCCGAGGCCTTCACCGAGACCGTGAAGCGCTATTCGGTGTTCTACCAGCCGACCGGCGACGGCCGGATCTCGGCGCTGCATCAGCGCCTGCAACTGCGCCATTCGGAGAGTGCCGGGCTGTGAGCACGCTGGCTGCATCGCCTTCCGTTGCGGAGATCCCGGTCGCGGCGCTCGACGCCGCGCTGCGCACCGCCGCGCCGCATGAGGTCATTGCCGCTGCTCTCGCGGCGATCGGTCGCGAGCGGCTGGCGGTGGTGTCGTCGTTTGGAACGGAGTCGGCCGCGCTCCTGAAGGTGACGTCCGATGTCGATCCGGCGATCCCGGTGATCTTCCTCGACACCGGGCACATGTTCGCGGAGACGCTGGCCTATCGCGACCGGCTCATCGAGATCCTCGGCCTGCAAGACGTGCGCTCGATGAAGCCGGACGCCGCCACGCTCGAGCGCGAGGACGCCGGCAACGATCTGTGGTTCTCCGATCCCGACGCCTGCTGCCGCATCCGCAAAGTCGAGCCGCTGGCACGCGCGCTGGCGCCGTTCGCCGCCTGGATCAATGGCCGCAAGCGTTTCCAAGGCGGCTTGCGGGCGGCGATCCCGGTCGTCGAGCAGGACGGCGTGCGGGTGAAATTCAATCCGTTCGCCAATGTGACCCGCGAGGAGATCGCGGCGATCTACCGCTCTGCCGATCTGCCGCAGCATCCGCTGGTCGCCGCCGGCTTCCGTTCGATCGGATGCATGCCCTGCACAAGCCGCGCCGACTCCGGCGAGGACGAGCGGGCCGGCCGTTGGCGCGGTCGCGACAAGACCGAATGCGGCATCCACACGGTCGCGACCTCGACGGTGTAGTTCGAAACTCACCGGCCGGCTGACCTGGCAGCCCATGACGACATTGTGCCGCGGCAAGAACAGCTATCCCAACGCCGAGCGCTTCGTAGCAAAATGCCTATGTCCGGCCGGAAACAAGAAAATCCGGTTCCGTTGACTCCGACGTGAACATTTGGCGATCTGCAGTGCGCGCCTGCAACATTTTGGGCGGTGAATGGAACGGAGAGCTTGGATGAAGATGCGACGTCTTCTGGCAGCGGTCGCAGGCCTGGCATGGGCAGGATCGGCCTATGCCGCGGACATCAGTCTGCTCAACGTCTCCTATGACCCGACCCGCGAGCTCTACGTCGAGTTCAACAAGGCGTTTTCAGCCGCGTATCAGAAGGAGACCGGCAAGAGCGTCGAGGTCAAGCAGTCGCATGGCGGCTCCGGCGCGCAGGCCCGCAGCGTCATCGACGGGCTGCAGGCCGACGTCGTGACCCTGGCGCTCGCCTATGACATCGACGCGATCGCGGGCAAGGGTCTGCTCGACAAGGATTGGCAAAAGCGACTGCCGCAGAATGCCTCGCCCTACACCTCGACCATCGTTTTCCTGGTGCGCAAAGGCAATCCCAAGGGCATCAAGGACTGGGACGACCTGCTCAAGAAGGGCGTCGACGTCATCACGCCCAATCCGAAGACATCCGGCGGCGCGCGCTGGAACTACCTGGCCGCCTGGGGCTATGCGCTGAAGAAGTTCGGCTCGGCCGACAAGGCCAAGCAGTTCGTCGGCGACCTCTATCAGCACGTCCCTGTGCTCGACACCGGCGCCCGCGGCGCCACCGTGACCTTCGTGGAGCGCGGTGTCGGCGACGTCCTGCTCGCCTGGGAGAACGAGGCGCATCTGGCCCTGCGTGAGTTCGGCAAGGACAAGTTCGAGATCGTCGCGCCGCAGCTGTCGATCCTGGCCGAACCGCCAGTTGCGGTGGTCGACTCGGTGACCGACAAGAAGGGCACGCGAAGTGTGGCTGAATCCTACCTGAAATACTGGTATACAAAGGAAGGTCAGGAAATTGCCGCACGCAACTCCTACCGTCCGCGTGATCCCGAGGTGGCCAAGAAGTACGAGGCTGCCTTCGCCAAGGTCGATCTGTTCACCATCGACGAGGTGTTCGGCGGCTGGACCAAGGCCCAGAAAGAGCATTTTGGGGAAGGCGGAATCTTCGATCAAATCTACAAGAATTGATCGAATCAGAAGGAACGAGTTGGTGACCGCAGGTCTGATACGGCTTCGAGACAACAAGGCAAGAAGCTGGCGTTGCGGCGATCTGCGATATCGCGCATGAGACGCGGTCCCCGGTCTCGATTGCCGAGACGAGGCTGGGGGCGGCGGGCGGACACCACAATCGATTGAAGCCCATCGACACCGATCATCAACGGACCAGGCCTTTTTTTGAACGTACTTGCACCACGTCGCAGCACCTTGCCGGGCTTTGGTCTCACCATGGGGCTGACGCTGACCTGGCTGTCGCTGATCGTCCTGATTCCGCTGGCGGGACTGTTCGTCCGCTCGACCGATCTCAGCCTGGAGCAGTTCTGGGGCATCGTCACCAGCCGTCGCACCTTGAGCGCGCTGAAGATCTCGTTCGGGCTCGCCTTCGCCGCCGCCTGCGTCAATCTGGTGATGGGCACCATCGTCGTCTGGGCGCTGGTGCGCTACCGCTTTCCCGGGCGCCGCCTGTTCGACGCCATCGTCGACGTGCCGTTCGCGCTGCCGACGGCGGTGGCGGGCGTGGCACTGACGGCGCTGTTCGCACAGAAGGGCTGGCTCGGCGCGCCGCTCGCCGCAATGGGCATCAAGGTGGCGTTCACGCCGCTCGGCATCTTCGTTGCGATGATCTTCATCGGGATCCCCTTTGTCGTCCGCACCGTGCAGCCGGTGCTGATCGATCTCGATCCGGAGATCGAGGAGGCGGCGGCGAGCCTCGGCGCCGGGCGCTGGCAGATCGTGGCCCGCGTGATCCTGCCGAGCCTGACGCCGGCGCTGCTCACTGGCTTCGCACTCGCCTTTGCGCGCGCGGTCGGCGAGTACGGATCGGTGATCTTCATCGCCGGCAATCTGCCGAACGTCTCCGAGATCGCGCCGCTGCTGATCGTGATCCGGCTGTCCGAATTCCGCTACGCCGATGCCACCGCGATCGCGGTGGTGATGCTCGTCGTGGCGTTCCTGATCATCTTTGCCGTGAACCGGTTGCAGCGCTGGGCGCAGAGCCGGGCGCCCTTGAACTAGGACCCGACATGAGCGTGGAGATGACCCTGCAGGCGCCATCCGTGGCATCGTCCGCGGCCAGCCCGCACGTCGCGCAGGCCGGCCGCCCTGATCCGCGCACCGAGCCGCGCCTGGTCCGCATCGTTATCACGACGCTGGCGTTGGCGTTCCTGTCGGTGTTCGTGGTGCTGCCGCTGATCGTCGTGTTCGTGGAAGCGTTCGGCAAGGGCATCGCGGCCTATTTCACCGCGCTTGCCGACGCCGAGGCGTGGGACGCGATCCGCCTGACGCTGCTGGTGGCGCTGGTCTCGGTCGGGACCAATCTCGTGTTCGGCCTGTGCGCCGCCTGGGCGATCGCCAAGTTCGACTTTCCGGGCAAGACGTTCCTGATCACCCTGATCGATCTGCCGTTCTCGGTGAGCCCGGTGATATCGGGCCTCGTGTTCGTGCTGCTGTTCGGCGCGCAGGGGTTCTTCGGTCCGTGGATGCAGAGCCATGGCCTGCAGATATTGTTCGCCTTTCCCGGCATTGCGCTGGCGACCGTGTTCGTGACCTTCCCGTTCGTGGCGCGCGCGCTGATCCCGCTGATGCA
Source organism: Bradyrhizobium sp. HKCCYLS3070 (assembly GCF_051167575.1). Taxonomy (NCBI): domain Bacteria; kingdom Pseudomonadati; phylum Pseudomonadota; class Alphaproteobacteria; order Hyphomicrobiales; family Nitrobacteraceae; genus Bradyrhizobium; species Bradyrhizobium sp. HKCCYLS3070. Next base: position 250,296 of record NZ_JBNPTI010000004.1, on the reverse strand, counting down.
GGAGCAGGGCACGCAGGAGGAGGAGGCGGCGATCTCGCTCGGCGCGTCCGGCCTGCAGACGTTCTTCCGCGTCACCCTGCCGAACATCAAATGGGGCGTGCTGTATGGCGTGCTGCTCTGCAACGCGCGCGCGATGGGCGAGTTCGGCGCCGTCTCGGTCGTGTCCGGCCATATCCGCGGCGAGACCAATACGATGCCGCTGCTGGTCGAGATCCTCTACAACGAATACCAGATGGTCGCCTCGTTCGCGATCGCCTCGCTCTTGGCGATGCTCGCGCTGATCACGCTGGTCGTCAAAACCGTCCTCGAACGGCAACTCGATGAGGGAGGTCCGCGTGACCATTGAAGTCAGGGGTGTCGTCAAGACGTTCGGCACGTTCAAGGCGCTCGACGGCGTCGATCTCAAGGTCGCCGACGGCGAATTGCTGGCGCTGCTGGGCCCGTCCGGGTCGGGCAAGACGACCTTGCTGCGGATCATCGCCGGGCTGGAGTGGCCCGATTCCGGCGAGATCCTGTTCGACGGCGAGAGCGCGCTCGATCGCGGCGCGCGCGAGCGTCACGTCGGCTTCGTGTTTCAGCACTACGCGCTGTTCCGGCACATGAACGTGTTCGAGAACGTCGCCTTTGGCCTGCGCGTGCAGCCGCGCCGCATCCGCAAGAGCGAGGCTGAGATCCGCGCGCGCGTGAAGGAGCTGCTCGACCTCGTCCAGCTCGACTGGCTCGCCGATCGCTATCCGAGCCAGCTCTCCGGCGGCCAGCGCCAGCGCATCGCGCTGGCGCGCGCGCTCGCCATCCAGCCGCGCATCCTCCTGCTCGACGAGCCGTTCGGCGCGCTCGACGCCAAGGTGCGCAAGGAGCTGCGGCAATGGCTGCGCACCCTGCATCACTCGATCAACGTCACCTCGATCTTCGTGACGCATGATCAGGAGGAGGCACTCGAGGTCGCGCACCGCGTCGTGGTGATGGACAAGGGCCGCATCGAGCAGGTCGGCTCGCCGAGCGACGTTTACGACAGTCCGGCGACGGCCTTCGTGCACGGCTTCATCGGCGAATCGATCATGCTGCCGGTGGAGATCTCCGGCGGCGCCGTGCATCTGAACGGGCGGCCGCTGGACCTGGCTGCAGAGGGCGTGGCCGCGGGCGCCTCGACCTTGTTCGTGCGCCGGCACGACATGCTGATCGGCTCCGCGGACAGCGGCACGCTGCACGGCGCCGTCACCCACGTCCGCAGCTTCGGCCCAGTGCAGCGCGCCGAGATCGCGCTGACTGAAGGCTCGACCATCGAGATCGACGCCCCCCGCGACCGCGAGCTCCGCATCGGCGACCGCATCGGCCTGAAGCCGCGGCATTATCGGATTTTCGCGGCCGGGTAGGGGCTGCTCGGGCTCGTCCCGGATCGCTGCCAAACATGCGGTGTCGTCCCGGACAAGCCCGGCAACGCGAAAGCGTTGGCGGGCGCTGATCCGGGACCCATACGCCGTGAAGCTTGCTTGAGGCACGCCGGAGCGGCATCGGGTCTCACCACGACCGCTGCGGAGTAAGGTCCCGGCTCAAGGCCAGGACGACACCGAGGGCGTCGTGCCGTTCCTGGCTTGACCGAACTGCTCCTATGGTTGACGAACGGTTGCCGGCAGGAATGGCCGCAATTGTCGCGACGGAACTTACCGCCGATTCACCTTTCAGCCACGGTTGATGTGCAACAACCCGCCTCTCGCATCGGCATAGGGATTGGTTCATTGAAGCGTCTGGCTCTCGCTCTCTCCATTGCATTCCTGCTCGCCGGCTGTGCGGCCGAGACGCCGGTCGTGCAGGCGCCGACCATGTATGCCGATATGGCGGTCGCGGGCGCCAAGCTCGATGCGGTGGCTGCGGCGACGATGATCTCGCAATACCGCCAGAACAACGGGCTCGGCACGGTCGAGGTCGACCCCGAGCTGATGCGGCTGGCGGAATCGCAGTCGCAGGCGATGGCCGACAAGAACAAGCTCGATCATGACGTGCGCGCCCCGCTGGCGAAGCGCCTGACGGGTGCCGGCTATGACGCTGTCGTCGCGGTCGAGAACGTGTCGGCCGGCTATCACACGCTGGCGGAAGCGTTTTCCGGCTGGCGTGACTCGCCGCCGCATCGCGCCAACATGCTCAAGAGCGGTGTCACAAAAATAGGCATCGCAGCGAGCTATGCTCCGAACACCAAGTACAAAGTGTTCTGGACCATGATCCTGGCCGCGCCGGACGGCAAGAAGCCCTCCTGACAGGCTGGGCTGCCGCCGCCCTGCGCAGGCCGCGTGCGCATGGCTCGCGCGCGAGTCAGGCCGGCCTAGCCCTTGGGGTGGATTGACGTCACCGCGAAGTGACGCCACGGTGGCGCCTTGCTTTGCTAATGACCGCGGTAATGACGCAACATCCATTTCCCCCGCTGCCTGCAACCCCCGCCGAATCGCAACGCGTGCTCGTCCTGCAGGGCGGCGGCGCGCTCGGCTCCTATCAGGCCGGCGCCTATCAGGCACTGTGCCATTTCGATTTCGAACCGGAATGGGTCGCCGGTATCTCGATCGGCGCCATCAATGCCGCGATCATCGCCGGCAACGACCGGGAGAAACGCATTGGCCGTCTCAAGGAATTTTGGGAGATGGTGTCGTCGCCGGTGCCGTGGAAGCCGCTGCTCAATGGCGATCATCACCGCTCGGCCTTCAACGAAGTCAGCGCCGGGCTGATCGCGGCGTTCGGCGTGCCCGGCTTCTTCACGCCGCGCTTCCCACCGGCGCCGCTGTGGCCGTCAGGCACGCTGCAATCGGTCAGCTATTACGACACCGCGCCGCTCAAGCGGACCCTGGAACGGCTGGTCGATTTCGACCGCATCAACGATCTGAAGACGCGGCTCTCCGTCGGAGCCGTCGGCGTCACCACCGGCAACTTCACCTATTTCGACAATGTCGAATTCAGGAAGCAGGGCAAGCGGATCGGGCCCGAGCACATCATGGCGTCGGGCGCGCTGCCGCCCGGCTTCCCGCCGGTCGAGATCGACGGCGAGCACTATTGGGACGGCGGCATCGCCTCCAACACGCCGCTGGACTACGTGCTCGATACCGAGACCGATCGTGATCTGCTGATCTTCCAGGTCGATCTGTTCTCCGCGCGCGGCGATCTGCCGCGGACGCTGCTGGAGGCCGCCGAGCGCGAGAAGGACATCCGCTATTCCAGCCGGACGCGGATGAACACCGACAAGAACCGCATGATCCACAACACGCGCAAGGCGCTGCGCGAGCTCTATGCCAAGCTGCCCGACGAGCTGCGCAACGATCCCTCGCTCGAGGTCCTGTGCAAGGCGGCGCAGGAAAACACCGTCACGGTGGTGCACCTGATCTATCGCAGCAAGAACTACGAGACGTCCTCCAAGGACTACGATTTTTCCCATGTCGCGATGGTCGAGCATTGGGAAGCGGGCGTGCGCGATGTCCACCAGTCGATGCGCCACAAGGACTGGCTGGAGCGGCCGCAGTCCGGCGAGACCATGGTCACCTACGATCTCACGCAGGACGGCAGTCTCGCTGCCGCCAAGAAGGAGTGAAGCAATGACGACGAATCTGAAGGGCAAGACCGCGGTCGTGACCGGCTCGACCAGCGGCATCGGGCTGGCCTATGCGCGCGCCTTCGCGTCCGCCGGCGCGAACATCGTGCTCAACGGTTTCGGCGCGCCAGCCGACATCGAGAAGGAGCGTGCGGCGATCGAGAGCGACTTCAAGGTCAAGGCCGTGCACTCGCCGGCCGACATGAGCAAGCCGGCCGAGATCGCCGGCATGATCGCGCTCGGCGAGACCACGTTCGGCTCGGTCGACATCCTCGTCAACAATGCCGGCATCCAGTTCGTCTCGCCGGTCGAAGACTTTCCGCCGGAGAAGTGGGAGCAGATCATCGCGATCAACCTGTCGTCCGCGTTCTACGGCATCCGCGCCGCGGTGCCCGGCATGAAGAAGCGCGGCTGGGGCCGCATCATCAACACGGCGTCCGCGCATTCGCTGGTCGCCTCGCCGTTCAAGTCGGCCTATGTCTCGGCCAAGCACGGCATCGCCGGCCTCACCAAGACCGTGGCGCTCGAGCTCGCGACCTTCAAGATCACCTGCAACTGCATCTCGCCGGGCTATGTGTGGACGCCGCTGGTCGAGAAGCAGATTCCCGATACGATGAAGGCGCGCAACCTCACCAAGGAACAGGTCATCAACGACGTGCTGCTCGCGGCGCAGCCGACCAAGGAGTTCGTGACCTCCGAGCAGGTCGCGGCGCTGGCGCTGTTCCTGTGCGGCGACGATGCGGCGCAGATCACCGGCACCAACCTCTCGATCGACGGCGGTTGGACGGCGGCGTAACGATCGCAGGGAGCGCTGAACAAGGCACCAGTTTCGCGCCGAGGCGGGTTTCGCTTCGGCGCGGTCCATTCTACAAGCGTGCGTTTCCACGACCAGCGCACGGATCCTCCACCTTGCTGACCACCATCATCGGCCTCGGCGCCGCCATCTGCACCACGAGCTCGTTCCTGCCGCAGGTCATCAAGGCCTGGCGGTCGCGCTCGACCCATGACATCTCGATGGGCATGTTCGTTCTGCAGACCACCGGCAACTCGATGTGGCTGCTCTACGGCGCGTTGATCAGCGACCTGCCGCTGGTCGTCGCCAACGCGATCACGCTCGGCCTGGTGGCGGCGATCCTCGGCCTGAAGCTGCGCTACGGCTAGGAAACCTCAGCCGATCAGCTGCGGCGGGCGAACACGTTCGCGGTGGTGGACGCGACGCTCTGGCCCGGCGGCAGCACGACCACGGTCGATCCGAGCTGGACGTGGTTGTAGAGGTCGGCGACGTCGGTATTGGTCATGCGGATGCAGCCTGACGAGATCGCCTGGCCGATATATTCGGGCTGGTTGGTGCCGTGGATGCGGTACAGGGTGTCCTTGTTGCCCTCGTACAGATAGATGGCGCGGGCGCCGAGCGGATTCGCCGGGCCGCCGGCGACGCGCTTCGGATACGGCCCGAGGCGCGCCTGGATGTCGGCGGTGGGAACCCAGTCCGGCCATTCCGCGAGCTTGCCGACGGTGGCGACGCCGGAGAAGGCCATCGCCTCTTCGCCGACGGCGACGCCGTAGCGGATCGCCTTGCGGTCGGGCAGCACGTAGTACAGGAAGCGCGCATCGGTATCGACGACGATCGTGCCCGGCTGTTCCTGCCGGGTGTAGTCGACGATGTGGCGCTGGAACTGTTGCGGGATCTGCGCCTCGACATAGGGCGCGTGCGCCAGCAACTGACGGTCGCGGGGCGTCAACGCCGCGTCTGACGTCGGCGACAGCGTCGCTTCCATGCAGCCGGCCAGCATCACGGTTCCGGCCAGCGATAGTGCGACCCCCAGTCTCGACATCTCATTCTCCCCCAGCGCGCATTCAAATCATGTGCCCGGAGGATCGCGCCAATATCAAGGCGTTGCACCCAACACTTGCGTGATCGCCGGGCGAGACGAGACGTGGCGGCACGACGCTCGCAGTTCCGCCAAGGCGAGGCCAAGATGACGCAACAGATGCGTCAATATGGTTTCCTCAAGATGCCTTGCCGAAGGCGAGGACATGCAGCCCGAGCCGCTGCTTGACGATCCGGAACAGCAGCACGGTCTCGAAGGCCAGCGACAGCGAGGTCGCCGCCGCGGCGCCGTGGCCGCCGAACTGCGGCACCAGCAGGATGCAGAGCACGAGGTTCATGACGAAGGCCGCCGCATAGGCCATGGCGCAGGCGCGCTGCTGGCCCAGCATGTTGAGCAGCCGCTCCACCGGTCCGATCGCGGCGCGTACGACGAGCCCGATTGCGGCGATGAACATGATGTCGTAGCCGGCGGTGAACTGCGCGCCGAACAGAAACAGCAGCGGCTTGCCGAGCGCGAGCAGCACCAGCGTCGCCGCGAGCGAGGGCCAGAACGTCCACTTGATCGCATGCGCGACATAGGCCGACAGCCGCGCCTTGTCGCCGAGCGCGTGGTATTCGGCGAAGCGATGCGCCGTCGTCGCCGACATCGCGTAGTGGATGAACGACACCAGCGCGAGCGTCTTCACCACCGCGAAATAGATGCCGACCTCCTCGGAAGAGCGGAATTGCTGCAGCACCAGCACGTCGGTGTAGGACAGCAGCAGATAGAAGCTCTCGACCATGAGGATCGGCAGCGAGATCGCGAGCCAGCCGCGGAGATCATATTGTTTGGGACCTGGCTCGACGTGGCCGCGGAGCCGGTTGTTCAGCACCAGCATCTGGCCGAGCATCGCAAGCCACACCGCGGCCGCGCTCGCGGCCATCGCAGCGGTGGCGCCGAGATCGAGGCCGAGCACGAAGGCGCCCGCCGTGAAGCCGATGATCAGCGTCTGGCGGATGATGAATTGCGGCATCAGGCCGAGCGTCATCCAGTCGTGCGAGCGGGCGATGCCGTCCTGGGTGTTGGCGACGACGAAGGCTGGCAAGGTGAGGCAGCCGATGTAGAGCGGCATGCGCTCGCCGGCGTCGATCCAGGGCGACAGCAGCGCGATCAGGCCGGCGAGCAGCAGCGCCGCAGCGGTGGACGTCGCCAGCGTCAGCCAGCGTCCGCCGGAGAGGAAGCCGCGCAGCAGCGCCTGCTGGCCCGCGGTGCGGTAGTCCGGAATGATCTTCTGCGCCGAGGAGGCGATGCCGACATCCAGCATGCTGCCGAGCAGCAGCACCCAGGTCCAGACATAGACATAGGTGCCGTAGTCCGAGCCGCCCATCCAGCGCGCGAGCAGGATCTGGCTGAGATAGGCGAGGCCCGCGCTGAGCACGCGGATCAGGAAGATGGTGCCGGCCAGGCGGCGCGTCAGCGATGCCTCGCCGCTGCCGCCGAGCGCGGCCAGGCGCGCCTTCAGGCGGGCCGCGAGGCCGGTCGATGCGGGGGCGTTGCGGGCATCCATCACGGCCACGGCGGGGTCCGGCTCCACGGCCGCGCGGATGGCGGCGATGGTGCTTCCCTATCAACGCAACGTTAAGATTGAGTTGGGCCGGCGCCGCGTCGGTCGCGCGGCGCTACAGCCGTCACGGCAGAGTGAAGTTGAACTCGTAAGACTTGTCGGGGCCGACCAGCGTGAATTTCAGGGCCGCGCCGTCCGGCTTCACGCCCGGCGGAACGCCGTCGAACTCGAAGGCGAAGCGCTTGATGCCCGGCATGCCGCTGTCGCGCACGGTCGGGATCGGCAGTGCCCAGTCAGGCGTCGGCCCCTCGACATAGAGCTGGACGCCGCGCGGATCGGCGACGGCGACGTCGACGACGACGTCCTTCGGGCCGTCGCGCTTGACGTCGCGGATCGTCAAGGGGATGGCGTCGCCGACAGTGGCCGGCTTCGGCACCGTGTCGAGGGCCGCCGAGAGCGCCGTATCCTCGGTGCTGGCGACGCTGGTGAAGGCGAGCTCGGCCTTTGCCTCGACGGGAATGCAGATCTTCTCGCAGACCGCGTAGCTGACGTCGGCGCGCAAGGTCATCGGCTTGTCGGGGTTCTTGGCGACGATGCGCAGCGGCAGCACGACCTGATCATGATAGCCGAGCGAGTGCCCGCCGGCGCCGTCGTCGAACTTTGTCGGCGCGGGCCACAGAACCGTCACCGCTTCGACGTTCTCCGACTTGGAAAAGTCGAACCGCGGCGGCACGCCTGAATCGCCGGGCGTTCGCCAATAGGTCTTCCATCCCGGCTGCAGCGCGAAGGCGATGCCGCCCAGCATGACCGGACCGCTGCGCGAGCCCGCGAGCAGGCGCACCGCGGAGTGGCTGTCGCGCTGCCAGGGCGAGGAATCCTGCGCCTGCGCGCCGAACGCAAGGCAGGATGATACGACGGTCGCGACGAGCAGTGTGGCAGAGTGGTGAGGAACCAAGGCGGACATGAGACGTCTTTAGAGTGCGGTTCGGGCGCAAACCATTGAAATGCTTGTGAGCAGATTTCCTCGCGAGGACCTGAACCTTGATTGACAGATGCGCATCCCAATATCAGGATATCGATGATCATGAGAGTCCTTGCGGATGAATCCTGAGGCAAAAAGGCTGAGCGACATTCGCCGCAAAGTGACAGGGATCGGGGATCACACCTCTCACGGTGGTTACCTCGACGGTCAGCTGCTGGTTGCGATGCCCGTGATGGGCGATTCCCGTTTCGAGCGCTCGGTGATCTATCTCTGCGCGCATTCGGCCGAGGGCGCCATGGGTATCATGGTGAACCGGCCGGCGGGCAGCATCGACTTCCCTCAGCTCCTGATGCAACTGAATATCATCGAGAAGAGCGATCAGATCAGCCTGCCCGACAGCGCCGAGACGATGAAGGTGCTGAGCGGCGGCCCGGTCGATACCGGGCGCGGCTTCGTGCTGCATTCGAGCGACTACTTCATCGCCAACGCGACCTTGAAGATCAACGACGGCGTCTGCCTGACGACGACGATCGACATCCTCAAGGCGATCGCCAAGGGCGACGGTCCGAAGCACGCCATCCTCGCCCTCGGCTATGCCGGCTGGCGCGCCGGCCAGTTGGAGGAAGAGATCCAGGACAATGGCTGGCTGCATTGCGACGCCGATCCGGAGCTGATCTTCGGCGACAATGTCGACGCCAAATACGATCTTGCGCTGCGCAAGATCGGCATCGATCCCGGCATGCTGTCCAACGCCGCCGGGCACGCATAGGCCTTATTGTCCGGTTGGAGCCCCCGCGCTCGCTGGGATCAGAGAAGGCTTAATGGGGCGCTCTGCCTCTCCGCCGTCATTGCGAGCGCAGCGACTTGTCCGCCGAAGCTTTGAGAGCGTAGGCGGAAGCAATCCAGAATGTCCCCCCGCGGATGCAGTCTGGATTGCTTCGTCGCTTCGCTCCTCGCAATGACGACATGGAGAGGGATGAGGCCGCGCATCTCTGCTGAAGGCAGAACTATTCCGCCGCCTGCTGCGCGACCGTCGGTTCGGTGCCGGCCACCGTGGCGCGGCGCATGTCGCGCGGTTGCGACTGATCGTAGCGGCGCACGCGATGCATGGTCTGCCTGTTGTCCCACATGATCAGGTCGTGCAGCGTCCATTTGTGGACGTAGACGAACTCGGGCTGGGTGGCATGCTCGGTGAGGTCGCGCAGCAGCAGCCGGCCTTCCGGCATGCTCATACCGATGATGGCGCCGGCATGCGATGACAGATAGAGCGACTTGCGGCCATGGGCAGGATGAATGCGGACCAGCCGCTGCCTGACCGGTTTGAACATCTCCTTCTCCTCGTCGGTGTAGTCGAGGAAGCCGAGCGCGCCGCGCGAATACATCAGCGAATGTTCGCAGACGAGATCCTCGATCTCGGCCTTGGTCTCCCGGTCGAGCGCGTCATAGGCGGCGCGCATGTCGGCGAATTCGGTGTTGCCGCCCTTCGGGTTCACGATCCGCGCCGAGAGGATCGAGTATTTCGCCGGGATCGGCCGGAACGAGCTGTCGGAGTGCCACAGGCAGTTGCCGAGATTGAACAGATGCGTGCGATGGTCTGATGGCAGCGGCTTGCCATCCTTGCCGAGATTGGAGACGTCGTTGAGGCCGGTGGTGAGGCGGTAATCCTCCTTCTTGGTGACGGTGCCGCCGCGCGCCTGCTCGCGGTCGCCGAAGCTGAGCGCGAAGGCGAGCTGCTGCTCGTCGGTGACGTCCTGATCGTGAAATACGAGAACGGCGTAGTGATCGATCGCGGCCTGCAACTGCGCGACCTCGTCCCGAGCGAGAGGCTTTCGCAGATCGACACCGGATACTTCGCCGACGAAATGCCGATGCAACTGCCGGATGGCGATCGCCATGGTCTCCTCCTCGCGTCCTCATCAGGGCGGACTCCTGTCCGCTTCTTCTGATGGAAGAGGCTACGCCGGCGATGCGCGAAGTCAACGCAAGGCGCGGATCGCCGACCGCACGGCTGTCATGCCGGCGCGTCAGACGTCATGCATTGCGGGCCATCAGCCCGCCGTCCACGGGGATCACCGCTCCGGTGAGGAACGAGGCCGCCGGCAGGCACAGGCTCAAGGTCATGTGCGCGACTTCTTCGGGATCGCCGTAGCGGCCAAGCGCGGTGCGGCGCCGTGCGTAGACCGCCTTCTGCTCATCTGGAATGCGCGCGGTCATCGCCGTGGTGATCGGGCCCGGACAGATGCAGTTCACGGTGATGCGATCGCGGCCGAGCTCGACCGCGAGCGAGCGCGTCAATCCGGTCACCCCGGCCTTTGCAGCCGAATAGGCGCTGTGCCGCGCGGTTGCGCCGAGCGCCTCGGTCGAAGCGATGTTGACGATGCGCGGGCTGTTCGAGCGGCGCAGATGCGGCAGCGCGGCACGGATGACGCGCTGCTGCGCCGTCAGCATGATGGCAAGCCCTCTTGCCCAGGCCTCGTCGTAGGATTCGTCGTCGATCGCGACATGCACCGAGATGCCGGCATTGTTGACGATGACGTCGAGCCCGCCGAAATGCGTCGCAGCATCGCCGACGACGGCCGCGATGGCGTTGCGGTCGACGAGGTCGAGCCGCCAGGCGCGCGCCGTTCCGCCGCTGGCCTCGATGTCTGCCGCCACCGCGCGGGCCGCGTTCTCATCGACATCGGTGACTGCGACCCTGGCGCCTTCATCGGCGAACACGCGCGCGGTCGCGCGCCCCATCCCCGACGCGGCGCCGGTGATCAGGACGGTCAATCCCTTGACCGAGCGGCTGAGTTGCCTGTGCTGGTGCATATTTGCGGCTCACGGAAAAATGCGGATCGCATGCTCGCCGTCGGGATTATCACTGATCGGACGCATTCGGTAGGCACCGATCCGGCATGGCCGAATTCTCGTTGCCGACGACACGGATCAACAAACCGGAGTGATCATGGTGCTCTCCACGACCTTCCTGCGCCTGGCATTGGTGATGGGACTCGTTGCGACCACGGCCGCGCGAGCCGAGAGCATCAATGCCGGCGATCGCAAGGCAAGCGCCGTGCGCCCGTTCGAGGCGCGGAGCGTTGCCGAGTTCGATACGCCCTGGGCCATCGCCTTCCTGCCGGATGGGCGGATGCTGGTCACGGAGAAGCCAGGCCGGATCTTTCTCGTCACGCAAGGTGGGCAGAAGATCCAGATCGGCAACGTGCCTGCCGTCGCGGCGCGCGGACAGAACGGCCTCCTGGACATTGCGGTGTCGCCGAGCTTCGCGACGACGTCGCAGATCTATCTCACCTACACCGAGCCGAGCAGCGAAGGCAGCCGGCTCGTCCTGACCCGTGCCGTGTTGTCGGTTTCGAATGACAACGCCACGCTGACCGACCCCACCGTCATCTGGCGCCAGACGCCCGCCGGCGGCGGCGGGCAGCCCGGCGGCATCATCGCGTTCGATCCGTCGGGAACGCATCTGTTCCTGACGGTCGGCGACCGCATGCAGCCGAACAGCGCCCAGGATCCACGTCAGGCGCGCGGCAAGGTGCTCAGGCTCGATCTCGACGGCGCGACTCCGTCGGACAATCCCATGGCCGAGGACAAGGGCGTGCCGGCCCAGACGTGGACCACCGGCCACCGCAATCCCTACGGGCTCGCCTTCGCATCAGATGGCAAGCTCTGGCTGCACGAGATGGGACCACGCGGCGGCGACGAACTGAACCTGATCGAGCCGGGCAAGAACTACGGCTGGCCGCTGGTGTCGAACGGCGACAATTACAACGGCACGCCGATCCCGCGGCATGCGACGCGGCCCGACCTCGCGCCGCCGCCGCTCTATTGGGATCCTGTGATCGCGCCGGCCGGCCTGGTCTTCTATGATGGTCCGATGTTTCCGCAATGGAAGGGATCGGCGCTGATCGGAGGCTTGCGGGTGCACGCGCTGGTCCGCGTTGCCTTCCGGACCGATGGTCAGCCTGACGAGGCCGAGCGCTGGGACATGGGCGAGCGCATCCGCGACGTCGCCGTGGCGCCGGACGGCGCCGTCTGGGTCATCGAGGACGACTCGCCCGGCCGCCTGCTGCGGCTGACACCGATGAAGTAGCTGCGCAGCAGCATTGATGCGAAGGCGCCGATGCCGGGGTCGCCACAGCCCGCGATGCCGTTGACAGGGCCTGCGCCGATCCCCACACCATCCGACAAACAACAAGAGAAGGAGTGGGGAGATGAACGCGCTCGATTTCACGGGACGCTCGGTGCTGGTGATCGGCGGATCGAGCGGCATCGGCAACGGCATCGCGCAGGCGTTTCGCGCGCAGGGCGCGCGCGTCGACGTCAGCGGCACGCGGGCGAGCGCCGCCGATTATGCCGAAGGTGAGGGCTCCGATCTCGCAGGGGTGAACTACCATCAGCTCGATGTGAGCGATCCCGGCGCGATCGAGAGCTTCGCGCCGCGGCTCGATCGGCTCGATGTGCTGGTGCTGGCGCAGGGCGCGGTATTGTACCGGCGCGGCGAATTCGCCATGGAGGGCTTTCGCAAGGTGGTCGAGGTCAACCTCATCAGCCTGATGGCCTGTGCGACGAAATTTCACGGCCTGCTGCGCGATGCCAGGGGCGCGCTCATCATCGTCTCGTCGACCGCGGCCTATCATTCGACCATGGGCAATCCGGCCTACAACGCCTCGAAAACCGGCGCGATGGGATTGACGCGAACCCTGGCCGAGGCGTGGGCGGAAGACGGCATCCGCGTCAACGGGATCGCGCCCGGGCTCGTCGACACCAAGATGACCAAGGTGACGACCGCCAATCCGAAGCGCCTCGAGGGCGCGCTGCAGCGCATTCCGCTGCGGCGGCTGGGGACGCCGCAGGACATGGCCGGTGCGGCGCTGTTCCTGGCCTCGCCGCTGTCGTCCTACATCATCGGCCAGACCCTCGTCGTCGACGGCGGCCTGATTTTGTAGTCGTCCGGAACCTGCGCCGTGCTGGCCGGTTAGCAGGCCAGCAATCCCGCACAATGCAGAGAAGGAGAGCGGCAATGGATCAGGATCGGCTGACCGGTACGGCCAAGGATGTCGCAGGCAAGATCGAAGGCGGCGTCGGCGAGATGTTGGGCGACAAGAGCACGCAGGCGTCGGGGCGTGCGCGCGAGGCCTCGGGCGTCGTGCAGAACATGTATGGCCAGGCCAAGGACGCGGCGCGCGAGGCCGGCGATGCGGCGATGGATTTCGCCAAGGATACGTTCGGCAACGGCTCCGAGACGCTGCGTGACGGCACGCAGGCGCTGACCAAGCGGGTTCAGGACAATCCGATGGGCGCGCTGCTGGTCGCCGGCGGCATCGGCTTCCTGCTGGCGATGCTGATGCGCTCGCCGAGCCGGCCGCAGCCGCCGCAGCGCTGGCGCTACTGAGCCTGCAAAGACCCGCTGACGATCAGATGACAATCAGCCCGCATTCGCTCTCGAATGCAGGCCGATTTGTCATTGGTACCTTGGTCCGGAATGATCCGCGGCGATCGCCCTCAGCGCCGAAATGTGGTCACGATCAGCGGCCCTGGGTCTCCAGCGATGCTGCCGAGCGGCCGACCAATCCTGGCGGCCGCGGCGGCGCGTTCGGATTGCGCGCGGCGGGCGGCCGCGCCGGCTGCTGTTGCTGCTGAGGCGCGCCGAAGCCAAAAAACTCACGAACGCCCTGATTTGGCTGCGGCGTTTGGGCTGGCGGCTGCTGGGTGGGCGCCCCCGGCGTGGTCAGCCGCCTTTGCCGCGGCTGCGGCGACACCGGCCCAGGTGCTGCCGGCGTCGCTTCCGCCGGCGAAGTCGCTGCCATCGGCGCTTCGGGCCGGGTCGGCTCCTTCGGCGGCTCCTTGGCCTGCTCACGGCCGACCTCGCGGCGAGGCCAGACGAAATCGTCGGCGCGGCCGGCCGGCGGGCTCAGCGCCTCGCCCTTGACCAGGGTTCGGGCCGCCAGCGCGTCGACCGCCGCAGGTCGGGAGCCGGGGCCGCCCAGCAACTGATCGGTGCCGACGGATGACGCCACCAGCGGCAGGATCGGGCCGGCGACCGGCCGCGGCGCCGGCTGGCCCGGTACGGCATTGGCGTCCGGCGTGGCCGGCTCGTTCGGCAGCTCGAGCGGCGCGGAACGCGCCGCGAGCAGCCGGTTGATCTCACGCTCGGCATAATGGGCGAGCTTGCGCGCGCCCGGCTTGGTGAAATAGACGCCGTCATAGGAGCGCAGCTGGCGGATCTGGCCCTCGAAGTCCGGGCCCTTCTGCAGGAAGCGGCCGGCCTCGTCGACGAAGCCGTCCCAGACATCGACATAGGTGATGCCGGCCTTGCCGGCGGCATCGCGATACAGCGAGTCGAGGAACAGCGTGTCCGCCGTCCCCTTGGGACCGCGAACCGCGGGCAGGCCGACCCAGAGCACGGGCACGCCCTTGCTCTTGGCGATCGCGATCATCTCCTCGATCTTCTTCGTATACAGCTCGACCCAGCGCTCGTCCCGGAACTCGTAGAGGCCGCCCGGCGAGCGGGCGGCCTTCTCCGGTGCCGCGACCGCGGGCGTGTCGTTGTCGGCCTCGTCCTGCGGCAGATCGGTATCGGCAGCCTTGTCGTCGGGCTTGGCCGCCGTGTCGGCCTTGCCATCCGGCTTGGCTTCGCCCGGCTTGGTCTCACCAGGCTTTGTCTCACCAGGCTTGGCCTTGGCATCCTTCTTGGCCTTGTCGCCCTTCTTGTCGTCGGTCTTCTCGATCGCGGGCTCGCGCAGCGAGATGCGGTCGTTGAGGCCGAGCATGATGACGATGGCGTCGGCGCGTTCGGTCGCCAGGATACCCTTGGCGGCGGCGGCCCAGTCGGCCGGCTCGCCCCTGGGCTGATACTTGATGAGGCCCGACGTGGTCCGGATCCTGCGGGTCACGCCCATGTCGGGCTGCTCGGCATAGGCCTCTTCCAGGCCATAGGCGAGCCAGTCGGCCATGGCGTCGCCGAGCACCAGCACGTAGCGGTCCGGCGCGCCATCACGCTTCTCCGGCGGCGGCGCCTTGGAATAGTCTTGGATCACCCTCTTCGGCTGTTGCTGCGGGAACGGAGCGAAGAATTCGCCGCCGAACCAACCTCCGCCACCTCCACCGCCGCGCGGTGCCGGGCGGGGCGAAGCGAACGGGTTGAAGTTGAAGAACTGGGCCGAGGCGGGACCGGCGATGCCGACGAGCATGGCGATGACGACCGCCAGCACGACCAGCGGGCCGGGCTCGTTCAACAGCTTGAGGATGGACTTCAGCTTTGACATGCGCACCCGTCGCGCGGCGTGATCGTGACGATTCATATAATAGGACGCGAATCAGGCCGCAAACGGGCATTCACCGGATGGTGTTGACGGCGCCGGTAATCGCCCCAGAAGGTTACCGGCAGGGCAGATTGGGGCTGCGATCAGCGCGTCCGCAGCCGTTCGAGCACATCCGAGGTGGCAAATCCGTCCGCCGGCGCCCCGATCGAGGCCTGGAAGTTCCGCAGCGCCTCGCGCGTCTGGCCGCCGAACTGGCCGTCCGGCGTTCCGCGGTAAAATCCGCGCTCGGCGAGCAATTGCTGCAGCTCGAGCCGCTCGCCGCGCGACAGCGTTCGCTCCTCGCGCGGCCAGGCCTGAACGAACGGCGGTGCACCGCGGAGGCGGTCGGCGAAGTGTCCGATCGCCAGCGCATAGGCTTCCGCAGGGTTGTATTTCATGATGACGCGGAAGTTCTGCAGCATCAGGAAGCCGGGGCCCTGGGCGCCGGCCGGCGCCAGCAGATAGGCCTTTTCGGCGCCAGTCGGGAACGGCTGACCGTTGGCCCGCCGCAGGCCGAGCTGTTCCCACTGGGCGAAGCTCATGCTCTTGGCGCGGTCGGCGAGCATGTAGTTGAAGCCCTGGGGCACCACGACCTCGTAGCCCCAGCTCTGGCCGCTCTGCCAGCCGTCCTTCTTCAGATTGTTGGCGGTGGAGGCGATCAGGTCGGCCGGATTGTCGACGACGTCGCGGCGGCCGTCACCATCGGCATCGACGGCGAAGCGCTTGAACGCGGTCGGCATGAACTGGGTCGGGCCGAAGGCGCCTGCCCAGGAGCCGCGCAACTGCTCGGGGCGCAAATCGCCGCGATTGAGGATTTCCAGGGCGGAGAGGAACTCATCCTTGAAATAGGCCTGGCGGCGGCCGATGCAGGCGAGTGTCGCGGTCGACTGCAGCACGCTGCGGTCGCCGATCTGGGTCGAGTAGTTGGACTCGATGCCCCAGATCGAAGCGACGATGTAGCGGTCGACGCCATAGGTACGCTCGGCCGCATCGAACTGCGGCTTGTACTTCGCCAGCACCTCGCGGCCCTTCGCCAGCCGGTTGTCGTTCACCAGGATGTCGAGATAGTCCCAGATCGATTTGGTGAATTCGGGCTGCGCGTCGAGCAGGTCCATGATGCGCAGGTCCGGCGACAGGCCGGCGGTAAAGCGCTGGAAATTGTCCTGCGTGATGTTGCGCCGTGCGGCATCTGGCCACATGCCGGCGACGCAATTGTCGAAATTGCCGGCGGCTTCGCGGATCGCCGCCGCCGTCATCAGCGGATGGCCGGAGGCGCCGTCCTGGCCGCTCCACGGCTGCGGCCCGCCGGCGGCAGGGGGCTGGTTGGGGGCGGGGTCGCCCTTCGTCAGGGTGCCCGTGAACAGGCCGTCGAGAAAGTTCAGCGGCCCGCCTGAGGATTGCGCGACAGCGGAACCAGACACCACCGTCAACGCCGTGACCAGAACCGCCGCGCCAGCACCGGCCTTCAGAGCTGTCAGCATCACGTTCCGTCGCATCATGTCTCGATCCAGATCGCATGGAAGATCGGCCTCCACGAGGCCCGGTCCTGCTTAACGGGAGATTAACAAGGTTAACGATTTCCGCAGCGAAATTTAGCCGTTCGGTCCGTGTCGAGCGGAACACTGGACCAACATCCGCCTTTGTTCTCGGCTGCAAACGAGCTACCTAAAATGCGATCGATTTCGCATTCATATCGCCACAAGGTCTAGTCATCCCCATGAAGATCCGCAAAGCCGTTTTTCCGGTCGCCGGTCTCGGCACCCGCGTCCTGCCCGCCACCAAGGCGATGCCGAAGGAAATGCTGACGATCGTCGACAAGCCGCTCATCCAATACGTCTTCGACGAAGCCAAGGAGGCGGGCATCGAGCATTTCGTGTTCGTGACCGGGCGAAACAAGACCGCGATCGAGGATCATTTCGACCGCATGTACGAGCTCGACGCGACGCTCGCGGCGCGCGGCAAGAAGACCGAGATGGAAATCCTCGCGCGCGACCAGCCGGAGGCCGGCGCGGTCAGCTTCACCCGCCAGCAGGCGCCGCTCGGGCTCGGCCATGCCGTGTGGTGCGCGCGCGACATCGTCGGTGACGAGCCGTTCGCGGTGGTGCTGCCCGACGAGCTGGTGCTGAACGCGCCGGGGTGCCTGGCGCAGATGATTGCTGCCGCCAGCAAGCTGCCGGAAAAGAGCAACGTGCTCGCCGTGCAGGAGGTGCCGGCCGATCAGACCCATCAATACGGCATCTGCGGCGTCGGCAAGCGCGACGGCAAGATGTTCGAGGTCGACGGCATGGTCGAGAAGCCGGCCAAGGGCACCGCGCCGTCGAACTTCTCGATCACCGGGCGCTACATCCTGCAGCCGGAGATCTTCCAGATCCTCGCGACGCAGGAGCGCGGCGCCGGCGGCGAGATCCAGCTCACCGACGCGATGATCGGTCTGTCGAAGACGCAGAAATTCTACGGCGTGGACTTCGACGGCGAGCGGCATGATTGCGGCTCGAAGTCCGGCTTCCTGAGGGCCAACATCGCCTTCGCCATGGCGCGAGCCGACCTGCGCGATGGCCTGCGCGCGGACATGAAGCGCTATCTCGAAGGCAAGGGCTGAGGCCAAGCCGGCGCGAAATGCCGCGCCTTCGAGGCGGTTGGCGGCATCACGCCGCCAGCGAAGCCGCGGGTGACGGATGACGCACCGCTGCGCTGGCGCAGCGGTTACGGCCCGCGGCCTTGGCCATGTATAGGGCGCGGTCGGCGGCATTGAGCAGGCCGGTCCAGTCCGTGTCGCGCGACGGCGTGACGCTGGCGGCGCCGATGCTGATCGAGGTGGTGCACGCTTCTCCCGCCCACAGCTTGACCTTGCTGCGGATCGTCTCCGCGACGCGCAGCGCATCCGCTTCCGAGGTCCCCGGCAGCAGCACCGCGAACTCCTCGCCGCCATAACGCGCGGCGCAGTCGCCGGCGCGCCGCACCGAATCGGAGATGCACACGGCGATGCCGACCAGCACCTGATCGCCGGCCTGGTGCCCATGGGTGTCGTTGTAGCTCTTGAAGTGATCGGCATCGATCATCAGCAGCCCCAGCGGCGCGCCGGCGCGCTGCGCCCGCCGCCATTCGAGTTCGATGGTCTCGTCGAACTTGCGCCGATTCTTCAGGCCCGTCAGCGGATCCGTGGTCGCGAGCTGCTCCAGTCTGGATTCGACCTTCGCCCGGAGCTGGATCTCGCGCGCGGCGACCTGCGTCGCGGCCAGGACGAACACGATCAGCGCCAGCATCATCGCCCCGATCTCTGCAGCCTCATGGCGCCAGTATGCATAGACGCTGTCCCACGACTTGCTGGCGATCACGACCAGCGGCTCATTGGCATTGCGCCAGACCAGCAGCCGCGGCAGATCGTCCAGCGCGCCATAGCTGCTCGACCAGCCGGCCGGCTCGGTGAGCGCGCGGGTCACGGCCGGCGCCCGCGCCAGGTTGCGCCCGATCGCGCCGGAATCGAACGGCGCGCTGACGATGACGGTGCCGTCGCGCCGGAGCACGGTGATGTTGTCGCCCGCCCCGAGCGTGAGCCTTGCGAACAGGTCGCGGAAATAGCCGAGGCGGATCGAGCCGGCGACGACGCCGGCGAAGCGTCCGTCCGGCGTCGAGATGCGGCGGCTGAGAACGATGGAATATTGGCCATGATGCTGAGCGGGCCGCCCGACATAGAGCCCGGTGTCGGGCCGGTCGCGATGCACCTGGAAGAAATCGGCGTCGCTGC
The DNA here is from genome assembly GCF_051167575.1 of Bradyrhizobium sp. HKCCYLS3070. NCBI lineage: Bacteria > Pseudomonadati > Pseudomonadota > Alphaproteobacteria > Hyphomicrobiales > Nitrobacteraceae > Bradyrhizobium > Bradyrhizobium sp. HKCCYLS3070. Next base: position 231,325 of record NZ_JBNPTI010000004.1, on the reverse strand, counting down.
GGTCCTCCGGCAGCGGGTCGAGCGTCGACGACTCGAGCGACAGCCGCCCGCGGGCATCAAAGACTTGGATGGTGCCGAAATTCTTCGCGGTGGACGAACGGTCGAACAGGATCAATTGGCGGACGTGCTTGCTGACCTCGTTGATTTCGGGCAGCAACATGTTGCTGGCCACCGCCCGCAGCGAGAGATCGTAGAGCTCGACGGTGCGGCTGATGTCGGCGCCGATGCTGGCGGCCATGTTCTCCAGCGCCTGCCGGGCGCGGACTTCCTCGCTCCGGCGCAGGTCGATCATGACGCTGGCGCAGATGGCGGAGAAACCGATGATGGTCGAGATGGAGCAGGTGATCAGCGTGCGCGCCGAGAGCCGCCAAGGCTGCGTCGCCCGGCCCGTTCGGCGTGTCCAGCGCATCGGATCGTCCCGTCCCCCGTGGAGTCCCGTCCGTAGACTGACGGATAAAGCCGAAGTAACGCATGTTAGGTTAACGAGTCGTTGCGTTCGCCGCGCCTGTCGTCAAGGCGGCCGCACACGCGCTGGTACGATGGAGTCGAGACTTGCCGGACTATGATGCGCTTCGAGACTATCTCAAGCGGCAGACCCGCCCCGAGCTGGTGCTCAGCCTCGACGAGATCGAGGAGCTGATCGGCGACGGCCTGCCGCGCGCCGCGCAGCGCGCCTCGTGGTGGGACAGCCTGCGAAGTCCGCAGGAGAAGATGCCGCAGCGCGAGGCCTGCCTGGCGGCAGGCTATGTCGCGACCCGGCTGCCCGATGGCAAGGGCGTCCGCTTCCGCAAGCTGAAGCCGGAGCGCTGAGCTGCATCTGTGTCCGCGGCACTGGGGCTGTGTCCTGATTTTCCGGCGGTAGTGCTTCGCGCTCAACGTCGACGAGGCGATCGAGGTTTTGGAGAACGCCGGCTGGAAGAAGGGCGCGAGCGGCATTCGCGAGAAGGGCGGCAAGCCGCTCAAGCTCGTGGTCCAGATCTCCACCAACGTCCCGCGGCCGAAGAACCATGTCATCGTCACGTAGGCCTGCCAGAAGGCGGGCATCGAGCTCGAGCCGAAGTCGGTGGTGGCTCGGCGTTCTTCTCCAGCGACGTCGCCAATTCCGACACCTACACGCACGTCTACTGCGACATGGAGATGCTGATGATCAACGATGGCGTCGCCGGGTCCGCGCGTCAGCGGCATCCGCAAAGGTTTGTCGAGCCATTCCTCGGAATGGGACAATGACATCTGGCAGTTGCCGAACTGGTGTCGCGAGAGCTGAGCGCACATCAAGAGCGTTCATTCCGAAGCAGAACATTCCGGTGTGTGGCGACCGTCGCGAGCGACGTAGTTCCATTTTCCGGGATGTGACTCGCAGTCAATCTTTCCGCATCTGCGAAGTGCGACAATCGATCCGTTCTTTATTGCGGAATTGGCCCGGATTCTGCTTTGACAGTCGCTTCGAAGGCTGATCCAATTTTATGCAGTTCCCGATCGATCCAGGACGGGGACGCGTTTTTGGCATTCAGCACCACCTTTGGAGTCGATGGATGAACGAGCGTGACCTCCGTAGCCAGATCGCTGATGTCAAAGCAGGACGCCTGTCACGGCGCGAATTTGTGCAGCGGATGATTGCCGTGGGGCTGACCGCGCCGATGGCTGGCGCGATGCTCTCCTACTCAGGTGCCGCGGTCGCTGCTGATGCCATCCCCTACAAGCCGACCAAGGCCGGTGGCGGCGGTCCGCTCAAGCTGCTGCTCTGGCAGGCGCCGACGCTGCTCAATCCGCATTTCGCCATCGGCACCAAGGACCAGGAGGCCAGCCGCCTGTTCTACGAACCGCTGGCCGGATGGGACAAGGAGGGCAATCTGGTGCCGATTCTCGCGGCCGAGATTCCGAGCAAGGAGAATGGCGGTCTTGCCGCCGACGGCATGTCGGTGACCTGGAAGCTGAAGAAGGGCGTCAAATGGCACGACGGCAAGCCGTTCACCGCCGACGACGTCGTCTTCAACTGGGAATACGCCAACAACCCCGAGACCTCGGCGGTCTCGATCGGCAGCTACAAGAACGTCAAGTCGATCGAGAAGATCGACGATCTGACCGTGAAGCTGATCTTTCCGCAGCCGACGCCGTTCTGGGCCGATGCCTTCGTCGCCTCGTTCGGCTGCATCATCCCCAAGCATCACTTCGCGGATTATATCGGCGCGAAGTCGCGCGAGGCGCCGGCGAACCTGAAGCCGGTCGGTACCGGTCCCTACATGTTCGTGGACTTCAAGCCGGGCGACACCGTCGCCGGCAAGCGCTTTCCGGACTATCACGTGCCGACGCAGCCCTATTTCGACACGGTCGAGATCAAGGGCGGCGGCGACGCGGTCTCCGCTGCGCGCGCAGTGCTGCAGACCGGTGAATACGATTACGCCTACAATCTGCAGGTCGAGGACGAGATCCTGACCAAGCTCGAGGCGGGCGGCCAGGGCAAGACCGAGCTGACGCTGACCGGCAACATCGAGTATATCGGCCTCAACGTCACCGACCCCAATGTCGAGGTCGACGGCGAGCGCGCCAGCCTGAAGACCAAGCACCCGCTGTTCTCCGATCCCGAGGTGCGCAAGGCGATCAATCTCCTGATCGACCGTGCGTCGGTGCAGAAATTCATCTATGGACGCGCCGGCGTCGCGACGCCCAACTTTCTCAACAACCCCGAGCGCTTCCGCTCCAAGAACAATACTTTCGAGTTCTCGATCGAGAAGGCCAACCAGATCCTCGACGCCGCCGGCTGGAAGAAGGGCGCCTCCGGCATCCGCGAGAAGGACGGCAAGCCGCTCAAATTCGTGTTCCAGACCTCGATCAACGGCCCGCGCCAGAAGAACCAGGCGATCATCAAGCAGGCGTTCCAGAAGGCCGGCATCGAGGTCGAGCTGAAGTCGGTGGTCGCGTCGGTGTTCTTCTCCTCGGACGTCGCGAACCCCGACACCTACTCGCATTTCTACTGCGACATGCAGATGTATCAGACCACGATGCCGCAGGCGGATCCGCAGTTCTTCATGAACCAGTTCGTGTCCACCGAGGCCGCGACCAAGGAGAACAAGTGGCAGGGCCGCAACATCTGCCGCTGGCAGAACAAGGAGTATGACGAGACCTACATGCTGGCCCAGAGCGAGCTCGATCCGGTCAAGCGCGCCGCGCTGTTCATCAAGCTCAACGATCTCGTCGTGCGTGACAACTACGTCCTGCCGGAGATCAACCGGCTCAATGCGATCGGCGTGAAGAACGGCATGGTGCTGTACAAGAGCGGCTGGGACAACGATCTGGCGTTCATCGCCACCTGGTATCGGGCGAGCTGACGCGCGGCCAGCATGACCAGCCAGACATTGTAGGGGTGGAGCGATGGGAAACTATCTTCTCAGGCGCCTCATCGTCGCTGTGCCGAGCCTGCTCGGCATCAGTCTCATTCTGTTCGTGCTGCTCGCGCTGGCACCGGGCGATCCATTCGGCGAGCTCGCGAGCAACCCGAACGTGCCGCCCGAGGTGCGCGAGGCGCTGCGCATCAAGTTCGGGATGAACGATCCCGTGCTGTTGCGCTATGTCCACTGGCTGGTCGCCATGTTCCAGGGCGACTGGGGCTTCTCCTTCGCCAGCCGCGTCAACGTCGACACGCTGATCCTGCAGCGGATACCGACCACGCTCTACGTGGTCGGCACCGCGCAGATCCTGGCGCTGGCGGTGGCGCTGCCGGTGGGCGTGCTCGCGGCGCGGCGGCCGTATTCGATCTTCGACCAGATCGCCAACACCTTCGCCTTCATCGGCTTCTCGCTGCCGACCTTCTTCACCGGCCTGTTGCTGATCCTGATCTTCAGCGTCAATCTCGGCTGGCTGCCGTTCGTCTATCGCGCCGACCTGCAGGCGACCGGCTGGCAATGGTGGTGGGAGAGCATCAAGCAGGCGATCATGCCGGTCATGGTGCTCGGCCTCTACCAGGCGGCGTCCTATACGCGCTATGTCCGTTCCGCCGTGCTCGACGTCATCAAGCTCGACTACGTCACGACCGCGCGTTCCAAGGGCCTCGACGAGCGCAAGGTGATCGTCAAGCACGTCGTGCGCAATGCGCTGATCCCGGTGGTGACGCTGGTCGCGCTGCAGATGCCGACGGTGTTCGGCGGCGCCATCGTCACCGAGCAGATCTTCCGCATTCCCGGCATCGGCTCGCTCCTGATCAGCGCGATCCTCGCCAACGATACGCCGGTCATCATGGCGGTGACCTTCGTGTTCGCCTGCCTCGTCGTCCTCTTCAACCTCATCGCAGACATTCTGTATGGCTGGCTTGACCCACGCATCTCCTTCCGTTGAGACGGTGCCGGTCGTCGCATCGCCCAAACGGCGTTTCTCGCCGGGCCGCGACGCGCTCCGCCGCTTCCTCCGTCACCGCCTCGCGGCGGCCAGCATCGTCGTGCTGCTGCTGCTCGCGCTCTCGATCCTGCTCGGCCCGTGGCTGTGGCGGATTCCGATCAACGAGATCGACTTCACGGCACGCCTCGCGCCGCCGTCCTGGGAGCACCCGTTCGGCACGGACGATCTCGGCCAGGATCTGCTGGCGCGCATGATCTATGGCGGCCGCATCTCGCTTGCGGTCGGCTTTGCCGCGATGGGCGTGGCGCTGTTCGTCGGCATTCTCGTCGGTGCGATCGCCGGCTCGGCCAAGGGACCGGTGGATGCCGCGCTGATGTGGCTGACCGATCTGTTTCTGTCGCTGCCGCAACTGCCGCTGCTGCTCCTGATCATCTATTTGTTCCGCGATTTCCTCAAGGGCTGGCTCGGCCCGGAAGGCGGCGTGTTCGTGCTCATCGTGCTCGTGATCGGCGGCTTCCGCTGGATGCATGTGGCGCGTCTGGTCCGCGCCCAGTTCCTGTCGCTGCGCGAGAAGGAATTCGTCGAGGCGGCGCGCGCGCTCGGCGCCTCCAACACCCGTCTCGTCGTCCGCCACATCCTGCCGAACGCGCTGGGGCCGGTGATCGTCGCCGGCACCATCGACGTCGCGGCCGCGATCATCGCGGAATCGACGTTGTCGTTCCTCGGTCTCGGCTTCCCGCCGGACATTCCGACCTGGGGCCGGCTGCTGTTCGACGCCAAGGACTATCTCGACATCGCGCCGCATTGGGCGCTGTTCGCCGGCGGCGCGATCTTCCTCACGGTCATCGCGATCAACTTCATCGGCGATGGCCTGCGCGATGCGCTCGATCCGCGGAAGGTGATGTGATGGACGCGCGCGTGGCTCCGCTGCTCGAGATCAAGGGGCTGAAGACCTATTTCAACACCGACGAGGGCGAGGTCCAGGCCGTCGACGGCGTCGACATCTCGATCGGCAGCGGCGAGACCCTGTGCGTGGTCGGCGAGTCCGGCTCCGGCAAGACCGTCACCGCGATGTCGGTGCTGAAGCTGATCGCGATGCCGCCCGGCCGCATCGCCGGCGGCCAGATCCTGTGGCAGGGCCGCGACCTGGTGCCGCTCGGCTCGTCCGAGATGAACAAGATCCGCGCCAGCGAGATCGCGATCGTGTTCCAGGAGCCGATGACCTCGCTCAACCCGGTCTACACCGTCGGCGACCAGATCGCCGAGGTGATCCGGCTGCATCAGGGCCTGTCCAAGAAGGCGGCGATGGATCGGGCGGCGGAGATGCTGGCGCTGGTGCAGCTTCCCAATCCGAAAGCCCGCATTCACGACTACCCGCATCACTTTTCCGGCGGCCAGCGCCAGCGGGTGATGATCGCGATGGCGCTGTCGTGCAACCCGAAGCTCCTGATCGCCGACGAGCCGACCACCGCGCTCGACGTCACGATCCAGGCGCAGATCCTCGATCTGCTGCTCGACATGAAGGAGCGGCTCGGCATGTCGATCATGCTGATCACCCACGCGATGGGCGTCGTCGCCGAAGTCGCGCAGCGCGTCGTGGTGATGTATGCCGGCCGGGTCGCGGAGGAGGCGCCGGTCGAGCGGCTGTTTGCCAATCCGCGCCATCCCTATACGCAGGGCCTGATCCGCTCGATCCCGCGGATCGATCTCGACGCGGTCAGGAAGAGCCGGCTGGAAAGCATCCCCGGCAGCGTGCCGAAGCTGGTCAATCCGCCGGAGGGCTGCCGCTTCGCCTCTCGCTGCCGCTTCGCCATTCCCGATTGCAGGACCGCGCAGCCTCTGCTGCGCGAGATCGAGCCCGGCCACAAGGTGGCGTGCATCCGCGCCGAAGAGACGTTGCTGTGATGACCGAAGCTGCCATTGCCACCCCCGTCGTACCCGCGCCGCTGCTCAGCGTACGCAACCTGACCAAGGCGTTCCCGATCCGGGGCGGGCTCTTGAAGCGCCAGATTGGCAGCGTGCGGGCCGTGGACGGCGTCAACTTCGACATCGAGCCGAGCGAGACCTTCGGCCTCGTCGGCGAGTCCGGCTGCGGCAAATCGACCACCGGGCGCTGCGTCCTCCGGCTGATCGAGCCGAGCTCGGGCGAACTGAATTTCGAGGGCAAGGACGTCATCGCGCTGTCCGGCGAAAGCCTGCGCGCGCTTCGCCGCGACATTCAGATCATCTTCCAGGACCCCTATGCCTCGCTCAACCCGCGCATGACCATCGGCGCCATCATCGGCGAGGCGCTGACCATCCATGGGCTGGCGACCTCACGCCAGCAATACGAGGCGCGCATCGTTCATCTCCTGGAGACCGTCGGCCTGCAGGCCGACCACATGACGCGCTATCCGCACGAGTTCTCGGGCGGCCAGCGCCAGCGCATCGGCATCGCGCGGGCGATCGCGGTCGAGCCCAAGCTGATCATCTGCGACGAGCCGGTGTCGGCGCTCGATGTGTCGATCCAGGCCCAGGTCATCAACCTGCTCGAGGATCTGCAGCAGAAGTTCGGCATCGCCTATCTGTTCGTCGCCCACGACCTCTCGGTCGTCGAGCACATCAGCCGCCGCGTCGCGGTGATGTATCTTGGCCGCATCGTCGAGACCGCGCCGTCACGCCAGCTCTATTCGACGCCGAAACATCCCTACACCGAGGCGCTGCTGTCGGCGGTGCCGATCCCGGATCCGAGTGTCAAGCGCAAGCGCGTGCGGCTCAAGGGCGAGGTGCCGAGCCCGATCAATCCACCATCGGGCTGTCACTTTCATACCCGCTGCCCGATCGCCAAGGACGTCTGCAGCAAGGAAGTGCCGCCATTGAAGGCAAGCGCCGAGGGGCATCTCGTCGCCTGCCATTTCCGTTGAGGCGGAGATCGGCGCGTTACGCCGCCTGACGGTCCGAGACCAGCGCCGTCAGCCGCGCCGATTGCTCCGGGTTCAGTGCGAACTGGACCAACGCGGTGCGGTCGCCGACGCGGGTCACGGTCCCCGGCAGATCGGATACCATGCCGGTGATGGCAAGCGTCACCGACGTGTTCATCGTCAGACGAACCGGAACGGCTTCGAGCAGGGCGCCGCCGAGCGAGAGGTTGCGCACGGTGACAGGGATCGCTTCGCCGTTCACCTGCAGCGTGCCCGGGCGGTTGATGTTGAGCCGCGTCGACAGCCGGCGATCGACGTCGGCCGTCGACGTCCGGATCACCCGTACCAGTTCGGTGCGCAGCCGCTGCACCTTGTCGGCGACAACAATCGAGCCGTCGCGGATGTCGGTCGAGCGCCGGCCGGCCTCGCTGGCCTCGCGAGAGACCTCGGCGATCTGGCTGGCGACCTCGCGCGCGGCGGCGGACGTCTCCTCGACCGTGCGGGAAATCTCGATGGTCACGCTGTTCTGCGCCTGGATCGCATCGGCAATGCCGGAGGATACGGCTTCGACGTTGCGGATGACTTCGCCGATCGCCCCGATCGAGGTGACCGAGGCGCGGGTCGAGTCCTGAATCTCGGCAATCTGCTGCGCGATCTCGCTGGTCGCCTTGGCGGTCTGCTCGGCAAGCGATTTCACCTCGGAGGCGACGACCGCAAAGCCGCGGCCTGCATCGCCGGCCCGGGCGGCCTCGATGGTGGCGTTCAGCGCGAGCAGGTTGGTCTGGCCGGCAATCTCGCTGATCAGGCTGGTCACGGCGCCGACCTTGTCGGCGGCTTCCGACAGCTTCGCGATGGTGGCCTGGGCGTCGGACGAGGCGGCGACGGCCTTGCGCGTGAGCTCGCGCGACGAGCTGACCTGGCTGGAGATCTGCGAGATCGAGGCGGCGAGCTGGGCCGACGCCTTGGCGACCGTCTGGGTGGTGGCGAGGGCCTGCTCGGCCGCCGCCGCAACGCTGCTCGAGTTGCGCTCCAGCGTCAGCGCACTGTCGGTCATCGACTTGGCGTTGTCGGCCATGTGGCCGGTCCCCTGCGCGACCTCGCCGACCGCGCTGCTGGCGGCCTGCTCGACGGCTTCGGCCATCTCCTGCAGCGCCTTGGACTTGATGCGCTCTGCGACCTGGCGCTGCTCGTCTTCGAGCATCGCGGTCTGCCGCGCCTTCTCCTCGGTCTTCTGCCTGAACTGCTCGATCGAGCGCGCCATGTCGCCGAGCTCGTCGCTGCGGTTCTGGCCCGGCAGCTTGATGTCGAAGTTTCCATTGCCGAGCTCGGTCAACGCGCCACTCATCGCGGCCAGCGCCGACGACATCCGCCGCGCGATGATCAGCGTGATCGATCCGATGATCAGCATCACCAGCATGGCGGCAATGAACACGCTGCGCTTGCTCTCCCACATCTGGGCTTCGAGATCATCGACATAGACACCGGTGCCGATGATCCAGCCCCAGGGCTCGAAGCCGGCGACATAGGACATCTTCGGCTGTGGCGCATCCTTGCCGGGCTTCGGCCACATGTAGTCGACGACACCGGCGCCCTGGCGCTTGACGACGTCGACCATTTCGACGAACAGCCGCTTGCCGGTCGGGTCCTTGTTGTCAGCGAGGTTCTGACCATTCAGCTCCGGCTTGATCGGATGCATGACCATCTTCGGACCCATGTCGTTGATCCAGAAGTAGTCGCCGCTGCCGTAGCGCAGCTTGCCGATCCGCTCGGCCGCCTTCTTCTGCGCGACCTCGGGCGCCACCTTGTCGCGCGCGATCGCGTCATATTCCTCGCGGGCGATGCTGACTGCCGTCTGCGCCAGATGGCTCAGCTCGCTCTGCCGCTGATCCTTGAGAGCGGTCTCGAGGTTCTGGCTCTGCGTTGCGGCGAGCCCGACAAGTCCACAGAACGACAGGCCGATGATCGCGTAGATGCGGAAAGCGAGAGAGAAACGCGGCTGAGCCATGGGGCGGTCCGGGCAAATGAGGGAGCTAGATGCGAGTGATTTTAAGGATTCGCAGTTGATGCCCGGTTAAGTGTGGATGGTAATTAATTTCCGCACTCGCGAGGCGTTCCCGTATTAATACGGGCGCCATCTTGTGAGTGAGTTGAGTAGTTACGTAGTTCTGGGTCAGGACATGTCGGGCCTGATCAGCTCGGTCGCGGTTTCATCCTTCAGTCGTGCCACCAGATCGGCGCGGCGGGTGAGCACTGCGCGCTGGTTGATATAGCCCTTGTCAGTGATCTCGCCGGCATCGAGCAAGGGCGGCTCCGCCATCAACAGCGCACGGGTCGCATAGCGCGACGAGCCGACCGCCTCGGTGCGAAGCTTGGCCAATCCTCGCGCGATGGCGGTGCGCACCGATGGATGTGCCAGAACGTCGCCGGCCGGGACGGCCTCGGTCATCCCGGCAGCGCCGCGGCACGCTGCGATGTTGGGCACGATGAGAAAGTGCACCTCGTCGGTGCCGTGGCCGGCGATCACGATATCCTGCGCCAACGGCGCCAGCGCCGCGATGCCGGCGACGCGCAGCGCGCCGACGTTCACCCATGTCCCGGAGCTGAGCTTGAAATCCTCGGTGATGCGGCCGTCGAAGAACAGGCCGCGCTCCGGATGCTCGGGATCTGCAAGCTTCACGGCGTCGCCGATCTTGTAGAAGCCCTCCTCGTCGAAAGCCGCGGCCGTGAGCTCGGGCGCCTTCCAATAGCCCGGCATCACGTTCGGCCCGCGCACGCGGACCTCGAGCTTCTCGCCGGTCGGCACCAGCTTGAGCTCTGTGCCGGGGATGGGCACGCCGATGTTGCCGGCGCGCTCGGCGAAGAAGTGGCAGTCGGTCGCGAGCGGCGATGTCTCGGTGGCGCCCCACGCCGACACCAGCGGTGCAGGACGGCCGATCGTGGCCCGGCTCATCTCGTTGAGCGCATCCCACAGATTTTGCGGCAAGGCCGCGGCCGCATAGAGGATGCACCTGACGCCGGAGAAAAATCTGCGGCGCAGATCGTCGTCGGACCTGAGTGCCGCGACCAGCATGTCGAAGCCGCGCGGCACGTTGAAATAGACCGTCGGCACCAGGCTGCGTAGATTGGCGAGCGACGTCTCGAACAGGCCCGGCGCAGGCTTGCCGCCGTCGATGTAGATCGACCCGCCGTGGCTCAGCACCAGGTTGAAATTGTGGTTGGCGCCGAAGGTGTGACTCCATGGCAGCCAGTCGACGATGACGGGGCCGCCCTCGACCTCGCGCAGGAACGTCCACAACTGCGCCTTGGCCTGCTGGCTCATCGTCAGCATCCGGTGCGTGTTGATCACCGCTTTCGGCTGCCCGGTCGAGCCGGAGGTGAACAGCAGCTTGGCCACCGTGTCCGGCGTGACCGCGGCGAAGGCGCGGTCGACCTCCGGCCCGGGCTTTGTCGCGAGCAGGGCCTGCAGCGACAGCGCGCTCGTTGCATCGCCGTCGCCGGCGATGACCGTCGCCCGATGCAGGCCGTCGACGGCGGCGAGCGCGCGCGCGAACGGCTCGCGCTGGGCGACGAAGATGGCGCCGGGATCGAGCAGACGGATCATCGCACGCAGCTTCTCGTGGTCCGTCGACATCAGCGAATAGGCCGGGGAGATCGCGCAGACGGGGATGCCGACGTGCTGCGCGGCGAGCGCCAGCACGGCATGCGCGATGCTGTTGTCGGACAGGATCGCCAGCGGACGCTCGGGACCGAGGCCCTGCGCGAGCATCCAGGCCGCGGCGGCGCGGACCTGCATCAATGTTTCGCCGTAGGTGAGCCAGGTCCAGTTGTCGCCACGACGTTCGGCCAGGAACGTGCGATCCGGAAAATGGCGGCCCCAATGCTCCAGCCATTCGCCGGTGCAGCGCGCGGCCGGCTGCAGCGGCATGCGCGAGCGCAGGATGATCGCGCCGTCGTCGCGCCTGACAGCCTCGATCGACGGCTCGGCGAACATCGCAGGCTCGGAGGCGCGGCGTTCTGCATCAGCCATGGCGCGTCTCCGGGCTGCGGGAGGTGATCGCTGAAGCTGCAGTGCGGGAGGAACACGCTGCGCGGCGAGCGCCGCGATCGGGTGTAATGCGCTGCCGCATTGCGGTTGCAATGCAGGCAACCATCGCCATCGATGACGGCATGCGTTTCCCTCCCATGTTGTATTCGTTGACCGCGAGACTAACAGAATGGTTGTACTTTGCAATTATTGTGGATGTGACCGATTGGAGCGGCTTGCCCCTGCGACGGCATCGGTCTAGGCAGGGATGCCTCATGTCAGCGAGCCAGCATGCCCAAGAGCGCGAGCACCGGAGCGCAGCGACACGCAACCAGCCAGGATTCCGGGATCGGTCTCGGTGAGCTCGAGAACCATCTCGGCTATTTCGTCCGCCGCCTGCAGCACTGGATTTTCCGCGACGTCAACGCCGCGCTCGCGACGATCGACCTCGACGTCATCCTCTATTCGATCCTGGAGACGATCGCGGCCAATCCCGGCGCCGCGCAGATCGCGATCGCCGGCGCGCTGGGCATCGAGCGCGCGCGCATGGTCGCGCTGCTCGACGACCTTCAGCAGGCCGGCCTGATCGTGCGCGAGCGCTCCGAGCACGACCGCAGGGCCCATGCGCTCGGCCTGACGCCGCGTGGCCGCCTGATTCTCAAGAAGGCCAATGCACTGGTCGCCGCGCACGAGAAGCGGGTGGCACGCCGGCTCGGGGGCGACAATTATCGCCGCGCGCTCACGGCGCTGTCGCAGTTCGAGACGGACTAGGCTCGTCGCGAACGGGCCATGTCGCGAGCCTTCTGCCCCGCAAGCACGCATCGGTCATCACTCACACGGCACCCTTTACGCGGTACCGCGGTAAATCTACCTCAAACGAAGCAAAATGAAAGATGCATCCTGAGGCTGTTGCCGTCCTGGATGCATTGCAGCCTCAGCTCGCCGCTTCCAGCCGCTCTTCCGTGAGAAGCCGCATCGCGGCGTCGGCGTCCATCGGCTCGCCGAAGGCGTAGCCCTGGGCGTATTCGCAGCCGAGCTGATAGAGCTCGACGGCATCGGAGTCGGTCTCCGCGCCTTCCGCCACCACGTCCATGCCGAGGTCGTGCGCCAGCGCAATGATCGATTTGAGGATGACGGGACGGGTGCCGCGCGCGGTGGTGCGCACGAACGACTGGTCGATCTTCAAGGTGTCGAACGGGAAGCGCTGCAGATAGGCCAGCGAGGAATGGCCGGTGCCGAAATCGTCGATCGACAGGCCGACGCCGAGCTCGCGGATGCGCGCCAGCATCTGCGCGGCGTGCTCGGGGTTTTCCATCACCAGCGATTCCGTCAGCTCGATCTTGAGCGAGCCGCGCGCCACCGAAGAGCGCGCCAGCACCGAGCGGATGTCGTGGATCAGGTCGTGGCGCAGGAGCTGGCGGGAGGAGACGTTGACGCTGGCGAAGATCGGCTCGCGCAGCCGTGTCGCGCGCTGCCACACCGAGAGCTGCCGCGCCGTCTGGTCGAGCACGAAGGTGCCGAGATCGACGATCAGGCCGATCTCTTCCGCGATGGTGATGAACTCGATCGGCGACATCCGGCCGAGCTTCGGATGGTCCCAGCGTGCCAACGCCTCGAAGCCGGCGATCGAGCGATCCTCCAGCCGCACGATCGGCTGGTAAAGGATGGTGATCTCCTGGCGCTCGATCGAGCGGCGCAGCTCGCTCTCCAGGGTCAGGCGGTCGTTCTTGCGCGCGCGCATCGCCGGCTTGTAGACGTCGATGCGGTCGCCGCCGATGCGCTTGGAATGGTACATCGCAAGCTCGGCATCCTTGATGATGTCCTCCGACAGCTGCGTCTGCGGATCGGACAAAGCGAGCCCGATCGAGGCGGTCAGGAAGATCTCGCGCTCGTTGAAGGCGATCGGCGCGCGGATGGTCTTGCGGATGGTCTCGGCGAAGGCGGTGATGCGGGCGGGGTCCTGCTCGGACAGCAGGATCAGGCCGAACTGATCGCCGGCCAGCCGCGCCAGCGTGTCCTGGGGTTTGAGGATGCGCGACAGCCGCCGCGCCAGGGTCAGCAGGATGGAATCGCCGACCGCGATGCCGACGGAGTCGTTGACCTGCTTGAAGCGGTCGAGATCGATCACCATCAGGGTCGGCCGCATGGCCGGCATCGACTTGGCGAAATTGGCGACGGCAGCAAGACGGTCGATGAACAGCTTGCGGTTGGGCAGGCCGGTCAGATTGTCGTGCACGCTGTCGTGGAGCAGGCGCTCCTCGGCATTCTTGAACTCGGTCACGTCCGTCAAGGTGCCGACCACGCGCGAGACCTCGCCGTCGGAGCCGACCACGGGGCGCGCCTTCAGCGCGAACCACATGAAATGGCCATCGGGCGTGCGCAGCCGGAAGTCCTGCACCAGGCGGCCGCGGCGCTGGTCGAGGACACTGTCGAGGGCGGCGCGGAAGCGGTCCTGATCGAGCGGATGCAGTACCTCGAGCCATTTCGCGGCCGGGCCTTCGAGCGTGCCGCGCTTGAGGCCGAGCAGGCTCTCGGTCTCCGGGCTGGTGAACACCTTGTCGGCGGAGACGTCCCAGTCCCAGATCAGGTCGCCGGAGCCGGCGAGCGCCAGCGCGCGGCGCTCGACGTCGGAGACGATGCCGGTGGAGGCGCCGCCGCCGGCGAAGGCGTGCTGCATCACGGTGAAGCCGATCAGCATCACGATCAGCACGAGGCCGCCGAGCAGCGCCGGGCCGACGATGTCGTTGGTGACCTGGCCCGCAACCGTCATGCCGGCGGCGGCGACCCACACCGTGAGCAGGAACCAGGTCGGGATCAGCAGCACCGCGCGGTCGAAGCCGTGGCTGGAGAGATAGACGATCAGCGCAAAGCCCAGCACGGCGATCAAGAGCAACGACATGCGCGCGATGCCCGAGGCCACCGCCGGGTCGAACAGCGCCACCGCGACCAGCGAGCCCAGGAAGAACAGCCAGCCCAGCGTGATGTGCGAGTAGCGAACGTGCCAGCGCGACAAATTGAGATAGGCGAACAGGAACACCAGCAGGGTCGCGGCGAGGATCGCCTCGCCCGCCGCGCGCCAGACGCGCTCGGCATTGTTCGACATGTCCAGGACCTTGCCCCAGAAGCCGAAATCGACGCCGATATAGACCAGCACCGCCCAGGCCAGCGCCGCGGCCGCCGGAAACATGATACTGCCCTTGACCACGAACAGGATCGTGAGAACGAGGGCGAGAAGACCGGAGATGCCGATCACGATGCCCTGGTACAGCGTGAACGAGTTGACCTTGTCCTTGTAGGCCTCGGGCTCCCACAGATAGAGCTGCGGCAGCTTGTCCGTGCGCAGCTCGGCCACGAAGGTGACGACCGAGCCCGGATCGAGGGTGACGCGGAAGACGTCGGCGGTCGGGCTCTCCTGCCGCTCCGGCAGGTCGCCGACCGAGGGCGTGATGGTGGCGATGCGCGACAGGCCGAGATCGGGCCACAACACGCCGGAGCCGACCACGCGGTAGTGCGGTGCCACGATCAGGCGGTCGAGCTGGTCGTCGGTGTTGTTGGCCAGTGCGAACACGATCCAGTTCTGGCCGCCCTCGCGGGCCCGCACCTCGATGCGGCGGACGATGCCGTCGGTGCCGGGCGCGGTCGAGACCTGGATGCGGTCGTTCTCGCTGCGCTGATGATCGAGGATGCCCGTGAGGTCGATCGCAGGCGCGTCGCTGCGAACGCTGACGGCGTCAACGGCCTGAGCGGGGGCAGCGGCACCACACATCACGAGGCCCAGCGCCGCCAACGACGCGAGGCACCTGATCAGACGCAATGTCAAATCTCCGCGTTCGACACCAATCCAAAGCGAAACAAGCCAAATCGAAAGAGGTCGTCGCCGGGCTAATTGGAGCCGTTCCAGGCACGGTTCAGCTGTGCGCGATCATTGGCACGAAAGCGAGGAGAATCAAAGAGTTTCCAAACACGCTGTGTTTAGACTGCGCCTAGATTTCCAACACAATTTTGCCAATATGTTGGCTCGTCTCCATGCGTGCATGCGCTTTGGCTGCATCTGCGAGGGGAAAGGTCGAGTCCATCAATGGCTTGATGCGGCCCTCGCGCAGGAACGGCATCACCTTGGCCTCGATCGCCGCCACCATCGCCGCCTTGTCGGCGTTGCTGCGCGGGCGCAGCGTGGATCCGGTATGGGTCAGGCGCTTCACCATCAGCTTGACGAAATTGACTGACGCCTTGGGGCTGGCGAGGAAGGCGATCTGGACGATGCGGCCATCGGTGGCCGCGGCGTCGTAGTTGCGCTCGATGTAGTCGCCGCCGACCATGTCGAGGATGACGTTGGCGCCCTTGCCGCCGGTCGCTTCCTTGACCACGGCGACGAAGTCCTCCGTCTTGTAGTTGATGGCGCGGTCGGCGCCGAGCTTCACGCAGGCGTCGGCCTTGTCCTGCGAGCCGACGGTGACCAGCACCTTGGCGCCGAATGCCTTGCCGAGCTGGATCGCCATGGTGCCGATGCCGGAGGAGCCGCCATGCACCAGCAGGGTCTCGCCCGTCTTCAGGCCGCCGCGCTCGAACACGTTGTGCCAGACCGTCATCAGGGTCTCGGGCAGGGCGCCGGCTTCCAGGAGGGACAGCGCCGGCGGCACCGCCATCGCCTGCGCATCTTGTGCGATGCAGTATTGCGCATAGCCGCCGCCGGCGACCAAGGACATCACGGTGTCGCCGAGCTTGTGCCGGACGGCGCCCTCGCCGAGCGCCACGACCTCCCCGGCCACTTCCAGCCCCGGCAGGTCGCTGGCGCCGGGCGGCGGCGGATAGCTGCCGGAGCGCTGGGCGACGTCGGGACGGTTAACGCCGGCGGCCTTCACCTTGATCAGGATCTCGCCGGGGCCGGGCTTGGGCACGGGCCGGGTTTCCGGCTTGAGCACCTCGGGTCCGCCCGGCTGGCTGATGGCGACCACGGTCATTTGCGCGGGCAGCTGTTCCATGAGAAATCCTTCGGCGAGGGCTGAAAGCGGGTGCTGCCGCGTGCTTAAGCCAGCCGGGGCATGGCTGGCAACCGGGAGGAGGGTGAGATGGCGAACGAGGACGACGATCGGCCCCGCAAGGCCGTTTCGCACGAGATCGGGCAGGATCTGTCGATGCTGTCGGTCGAGGAGCTGACCAGCCGGGTGGCGCTGCTCCGGGCCGAGATCGAGCGCATCGAGCAGGCGGTGGCGAAAAAGCGCGCCTCGCGTGATGCCGCCGCCAGCATCTTCAAGTCGTGAACCTCGCAGCCGTAGAAACGCGGTCGGCCAGTGGCCGACATGGCTAACGAAGATTGAAAAATTTTCGCCATTTACGGTTGATTAAGCTTTCGCGTTTACAACCGGAACCGTCCTCGTTTGGACACCGAGTGGCTCCTGTCCACTCTGTTTGACGCCTCCCTGTTATCAACTTCAAAGCCGCCGGAAACGGCGGCTCTTTTTTTGCGCCCGCGCCGAGCCGGGCGAACCGGGCGGTCGCCCGTGGCGCGCTCCCCCATGCGCAGGCGGCGATCGTGGAACGAACGTCGTGCCGGCTCATTGCGCCCGTGCCGGTCTTCGGTCGCCAGCAGGTCAGGCGCGAAAATCCTGTGCGCCGCGGCAGGCGTGACGATCCTCGTTTCGACGACTGCAAACTATTGCCGTGATCATGGTTGCTAGTTGAGCTGATCGTGCGACTCGGCCGCGATCGGCCGTGTTGCAGTCGCAAATGGTACGAGGGCACGGCATGGCCCACGCCGTGGAAACCATAAAAGGCGTTGCTGCTGGACTCTCGAAACCGGCCGCGCAATGATTTGTTCATCATACCGGCGACGTTGCCGGGTTGCGTAAACAGTCGCGTTTAAGAGGCGTTAACCATGTCGGACCGTTTGCTGGGCGATGGCGCTCTGGTTCAGTTCAACGAGCGGCTCACCAATTCTGCTGCATTCGGCGCGCTGTTCCGGGAAGGCATGGATCTGGTCGAGGAGACCGCCGCCTATCTCGATGGCGACGGCCGCAACGAGGCCAAGGCGCTCGACCGCGCCGTCAGCCTGACCTACGCGACCGAGAGCATGCGTCTCACCACCCGCCTGATGCAACTGGCGTCCTGGCTGCTCCTGCACCGCGCGGTGAAGGAGGGCGAGATGACCCTGAGCCAGGCCAACCGCGAGAAGACCAAGGTCAAGCTCACCGCCGCAGATCCCGGGCCGGATGATCTGCTGGAGAAGCTGCCGCAGCAGCTGCAGAGCCTGATCTCGCGCTCGATGAGCTTGCAGGTGCGGGTCCGCCGGCTCGACTCGACCATTCATTCCCCGCCGCCGGACCAGAGCGCGATCGGCAATCCGCTGGTGCCGCATCTCAACCGGCTGAAGGCCGCGTTCGAGCAGTAGGCCCCGGCATCGGACGGCCCCCGCCGGGGCCGCTCCCCCAGCCGAAGGTCTCGTTGCGACCAGCTCAGAAACAAAAACGCCCCCGTTTCCGGGGGCGTTTTGCTGTGAGCTGTCGATCAGGCGCAGGCCAGGAAGGCCGGTGCCGAGGGCAAGAAGGCATCAATCCTTCTTGAGGAAGCCCTGGAACTTTTTCTGGAAGCGCGAGACACGGCCGCCGCGATCCATGATCTGCTGGGTGCCGCCGGTCCAGGCCGGGTGCGACTTGGGGTCGATGTCGAGGTTGAGCTTGTCGCCCTCTTTGCCCCAGGTCGAGCGGGTCTGGTACTCGGTGCCATCGGTCATCACGACCGTAATCGTATGATAATTCGGGTGAATGTCGGCTTTCATGGCTGATCCTACGGCACGATGCGAAGACATGATGCGACGCGGCCGCGCCTGATCCTGTCGTCACTGAAGGGGGACAATTGGCGGGCTCTATAGCCCAAGGTTCTGCCTAAAACAAGCCAAGGTCGCGGATGAACACCTTGGTACGTTTCCGGATTTGCCAAGCCCGGCCCGGCGGGCCTATCAGGACGGCAGATCGGTATTTGGAAGAATTCTCAGGTGGCCCATGAGCGCAGTGGAACGGCTTGACGAGCGGCAGGGCGCTGCCCCAGGGCAGGATCCGGTTGGAGACGCCGTTGCGGCCGTCGAGGCATTGGCCGAGCCGGCAAGCCCTGTGCGGCGCTCGAAGCTGCGCCCGCTGCTGGCGCTGTCTCCCTATGTCCTGCGCTATCGCGGCCGCGCCCTGCTGGCGCTGATCGCGCTCACGGTCGCGGCCCTGACCACGCTTCTGGTGCCGATCGCGGTCCGCCGCATGATCGATTTCGGCTTCACGCCGAAAGGCATCGAGCTGATCAACAGCTATTTCAGCGTCATGATCGCCGTCGTGGCGGTGCTCGCGCTGGCAAGCGCGGCCCGCTACTACCTCGTCATGACGATCGGCGAGCGCATCGTCGCCGATCTCCGGCGCGACGTGTTCGCGCATCTGATGTCGCTGTCGCCGTCCTTCTTCGATTCCGCCCGCTCCGGCGAACTGGTGTCGCGGCTCACCGCCGACACCACCCAGATCAAATCGGCGGCGGGCGCCTCCGTTTCCATCGCGCTGCGCAATCTGCTGCTGTTCATCGGCGCCACCGCAATGATGGTGATCACGAGCCCGAAGCTGTCCGGCTTCGTGCTGCTGGCGATCCCGCTGATCGTGCTGCCGCTGGTGGCGTTCGGGCGCTGGGTCCGGCGGCTGTCGCGCAACGCCCAGGACACGCTCGCCGACGCCTCGGCCTATGCGTCCGAGCTGATCGGCTCGATCAGGACGGTGCAGGCCTATACCAGCGAGAGGCTCGCGGCGGCGCGTTTCGGCGGCGAGGTCGAGCAGGCCTACGAGGCGGCGCGGGTCTCGACCCAGGCGCGCGGCGTGCTCACCGCGATCATCATCTTCATCGTGTTCTCCAGCGTCGTCGCGATCCTCTGGGTCGGCTCCCACGACGTGCTGACCGGTGCGATCAGCGCCGGACGGCTCGGTCAGTTCGTGCTCTACGCGGCCTTCGCCGCCGCCGGGCTCGGCCAGCTCTCGGAGGTCTGGGGCGAAGTGTCGGCGGCGTCCGGCGCCGCCGAGCGGCTGTTCGAGCTGTTGCACGTGCAGCCGGAAATCACGGCGCCCGCGCAGCCGCGCCCGATGCCGGAGCCGGCGCGTGGCGACCTCGGCTTCGAGCGGGTCAGCTTCGCCTATCCGGGCCGCCCCGATGTCCGCGTCCTCGATGACGTCTCGTTTGCGATCCGCGCCGGTGAGAAGGTCGCGATCGTCGGCCCCTCCGGCGCCGGCAAGAGCACGCTGTTCCATCTTCTGCTGCGCTTCTACGATCCCGCCTCCGGCTCGATCTCGTTCGACGGTGTGCCGGTGCGCGCGGCCGACCCGCGCAGGATGCGCGAGCGCATCGCGCTGGTGCCGCAGGAATCCGTGGTGTTCGCCGCCAGTGCGCGCGAGAACATCCGCTTCGGCCGGCCGGAGGCGACCGACGCCGAGGTCGAGCGCGCCGCCGATCTCGCTCATGCCAGCGAATTCATCCGCCGCTTGCCGGACGGCTTCGACACCTCGCTCGGCGAGCGCGGCGTCACGCTCTCGGGCGGCCAGCGCCAGCGAATCGCCATCGCGCGCGCCATCCTGCGCGATGCGCCGCTGCTGCTGCTCGACGAGGCGACCTCGGCGCTCGACGCCGAGAGCGAGACGCTGGTGCAGACCGCGCTCGAGGGGCTGATGAAGGACCGTACCACGCTGGTGATCGCGCATCGCCTCGCGACGGTGCTGTCCTGCGACCGCATCCTGGTCATGGATCGCGGCCGCATCGTCGAGCAGGGCACCCACACGTCGCTGGTTGCGGCCAACGGCCTCTATGCGCGGCTGGCCCGGCTGCAGTTCGAGGGCGTGTAGTTCCTGCAACACCGTGGACGGCCGGCAACACCCTCGGAATTCTCGTTCCCGACCCTGCAACCTTTCTCCCGCCTTGTACGTTCCCTGCCGGAACAGATGGCGCGCCGCTCGTAGCAGGCGTGCCGGGTCCCAACAGGAGCAACGGACATGCCTTATCGTCGTGGCAGTTTTGCCCTCACGCCGCCCTCGTTCGTCATCTTCGCAATTGCGCTGGTGCTCGCCCTCGTCGCGATGCTCGCGCACTACATGCACGCCTCGGTGCCGCTGCTGTCGGCCGCCCACGCCTTCGACGCGCTGGCGATCGCGTTCGTGGTGCTGACGATCGGTGTGCTGTTTCGCGGCGTTTGAGGACAATACGAAACGGGTCGAGCAGAGAAGTCGTTAGCTCCCTGCGCCAGCAATTGTGTGAATAGAAATCGCGGCGCGCTCGGTGCACCTCGCCCCGCGTGCGGGGAGAGGTCGGATTGCATCGTCAGATGCAATCCGGGTGAGGGGGGCTCTCCGCACGGTCGGTGCGCGTGGCTGCCCCTCACCCCAACACTCTCCCCGTAAGAACGGGGAGAGGGAGCGCAGCGTCATTGCGGCACCATCTCGGATTCAACAGATTGTGTTGGCATCCACACCATCCGCAGCACGGGACGGCCCGAGGTCGGGTTGACGTCCTCGCCGGCTTCAATGAAGCCGTTGCGCTTGTAGAAGCGGATCGCGCGCGCGTTGTCTTTGTTCACAAGCAGCGTGATGCCGTGAGGTGATCGCTCCTTCGCTGCATCGACCAACTGAGTAGCGAGCGGCGAGCCCCAATGCTCGGGCGAGACGACCAGCTGATCGAGATAGCCCGTCGCATCGATCGTGACGAACCCGGCGAGCACGCCCTCCGCCTCGGCCACGATCACATCGGCCTTCGGCACCAGCTCGCTGCGCCAGCGTTCGCGCCACCACGGAACGCGCGCGGCGAAGTCGATGGCGGGATAGGCGAGCTGCCACGTCTCCTGCCACAGCGCGATTGCCGCG
This sequence comes from Bradyrhizobium sp. HKCCYLS3070, assembly GCF_051167575.1. Taxonomy (NCBI): domain Bacteria; kingdom Pseudomonadati; phylum Pseudomonadota; class Alphaproteobacteria; order Hyphomicrobiales; family Nitrobacteraceae; genus Bradyrhizobium; species Bradyrhizobium sp. HKCCYLS3070. Next base: position 210,206 of record NZ_JBNPTI010000004.1, on the reverse strand, counting down.
TCCTCGTCGTCGGCGCGATAGGGGCGCAGGGTGGAGCTCGACGTCACCGCTCCGTCAGCTTCAGCTCGATACGCCGGTTGCGGCGGAAGGCGTCCTCTGTGTTCGCGGGGTCGAGCGGCTGGAATTCGGCGAAGCCCGCCGCGACCAGGCGCTGCGCCGGCACGCCGAGCGAGATCAGATACTGCACCACCGAGATGGCGCGCGCCGAGGACAACTCCCAGTTCGACTTGAACACCGGGCTGTTGATCGGACGAACGTCGGTGTGGCCGTCGACCCGCAGTACCCAGGAGATCTCAGCGGGGATCTGCTTGTCGAGATCGACCAGCGCCGTCGCCACCGAGTTCAGCTCCTGCTGGCCCTCGGGCAGCAGGGTGGCTTGCCCCGTGTCGAAGAACACCTCGGACTGGAACACGAAGCGGTCGCCGACGACGCGAATGTCGGGACGGTTGCCGAGGATGGCGCGCAGCCGGCCGAAGAACTCCGAGCGGTACCGGGTCAGCTCCTGGACCCGCTGCGCCAGCGCGACGTTGAGGCGCGAGCCGAGATCGGCGATGCGGCTCTGCGATTCCTTGTCGCGCTTCTCCGAGGCATCGAGCGCATCCTCGAGCGCGGCGAGCTGGCGGCGCAGTGCGCTGATCTGCTGGTTGAGCACCTCGATCTGGGCCAGCGCCCGCGCCGTGACCTGCTTCTCGGAGTCGAGTGCCCGGTTGAGTTCGTTGGCGCGGCCGGCGGCATTGCTGCCGGCATTGGCGAGCCCGTCATAGAGGCCCTTGACGCGGTCGCGCTCAGCTTCGGCGCTTGCGAGCCCGGCGCGCAGTTGCGCAACCTGGTCGTCCAGCGAGAGCTTGCCGAGCTTCTCCAGGGACAGCATCTCGTTGAGCTGCGCGATCTTGGCGTTGAGTTGCTCCAGCGCCTTGTCCTTGCCGGTGACCTCCTGCGACAGGAAGAACTGCACCACCAGGAACACGGTCAGCAGGAACACGATCGACAGCACCAGCGTCGACAGCGCATCGACGAAGCCCGGCCAGTAGTTGAGGCCGGAATCTCCACGGCGGGTACGGGCAAGCGCCATTCAGCGTCTCCTAGTTCGTCTTCGGCCGGCCGGCGGAGCAGCTCAACTCTTCTCGGTCTGCCGCGCCAGCCGCTCCAGCAGCCGCTTGATCTCGCGGTTCTGCTCGCCCTGGCCATCGGCCCATTCGCGGATCATCTGCTGCTCGGTGCGCATGTGCCCGACCAGGCCCTGGATCGCCTCGGCGAGGTTGGCCATCGCCGCGGTGGCGCCGCGGTTGGAGCCGTCCTCCAAGGCGGTGCGCAGCCGCTCGATGGCAACCGAGAGGTCGGCACCGGTGTCGCCGCTGCCGCCATATTCCCGCACGGTGCCAGCGAGCCAGTCCTCCAGATCGGTATAGAAGCGGTTCTGCGCCTGGCTCGATTGCAGGTCGAGGAAACCGAGGATCAGCGAGCCGGCGAGGCCGAACAGCGAGGACGAGAACGAGATGCCCATGCCGCCCAGCGGCGCGGCAAGGCCGCCCTTCAGCGTATCGAACAGCGCGCCGGCGTCGCCACCGACCTTGAGCCCCTCGATCACCTTGCCGACCGAGCCGACCGTTTCGATCAGGCCCCAGAACGTGCCGAGCAGGCCCAGGAACACCAGGAGGCCGGTCATGTAGCGCGAGATGTCGCGGGCCTCGTCGAGCCGGGTGGCGATCGAGTCGAGCAGGTGCCGCATGGTCTGCTGCGAGATCGACATTCGCCCCGAGCGCTCGCGGCCGAGGATCGCGGCCATCGGCGCCAGCAGGACCGGGTGGCGAGGCACCGCCAGGCCGGGATCGGCGATGCGGAAATTGTTGACCCAGGACACTTCCGGATAGAGCCGGACCACCTGGCGGAACGCCAGGATGACGCCGATCAACAGTACCGCCCCGATCAGCGCGTTCAGGCCGGGATTGGCGAAGAACGCCAGGATGATCTGCTTGTACAGCACGACACCGACCAGGGCGCACAGCACCAGGAAGACCAGCATCCGCACCAGGAAGATCCGGGGCGTGGACAGCTTGGTCGGTTCGAGATCCATCGCGGAGCGGGAAGGGGAGCCTTGAGGCATTGTCGATGACATCCGTTGCGGGGACCGGTCCCTGAAATCCACTATGGCACAGCAGCAGCGGGAAAAAAGCCGCGATCAGCGCAATCCCGTCCCTGCGCGGAACTATGGCTGAAACCGGCGGGCATCCGCGGCGTAGTTAGTCCCGTGGCTCATATCTAACGGGAACGCCCTGGCTTTGTCATGACCGTCGTTGAATATCTGCAGGCGCTGCTGGCGATGGCCGTGGCGATGTCGGTGCTGATGGGGCTCGCCTGGGTCGTGCAGCAGCGCACCGGCAACTCCGGCTGGGTCGACACGATCTGGACATTTTCCGTCGGGCTGGTCGGCGCCGCCGGCGCGATCTGGCCCGCCGGCGGCGCCGCCCCCAACGCGCGGCAGTGGCTGGTCGCGGTGCTGGTGGCGGTCTGGTCGCTGCGGCTCGGCGGCCATGTCGCAGCGCGCAGCCGCGGCATCTCCGACGATCCGCGCTACGCGGAGTTTGCCCGGCAATGGGGTGCGGCCGCACCGCGAAAGATGTTCCTGTTCCTGCAGCAGCAGGCCTGGGGCTCGATCCCGCTGGTGTTCGCGATGTTCGTCGCCGCCCATGCGCCGGCCGCCGAGCTTCGGCTGCAGGACTATCTCGGCATCCTCGTGCTGTTCGCAGGCATCGCCGGCGAGGGCGTCGCCGACGCTCAGCTCAAGGCGTTCCGCGCCGATCCTGCCAACAAGGGCAAGGTGTGCGACGTCGGCCTGTGGCGCTGGTCGCGCCATCCCAACTATTTCTTCGAGTGGGTGTGCTGGCTGTCCTATCCGGTCATCGCGCTGTCGTTCGACCATCCGTGGGGCCTCGCCAGCCTGCTCGCGCCATTGTTCATGTACTGGATCCTGGTCCACGTCACCGGCATCCCGCCGCTGGAACAGCAGATGCTGCGCTCGCGCGGCGATCGCTACCGGGCCTATCAGGCGCGCACCAGCGCGTTCTTTCCCCTGCCGCCAAATCCTTTTACGAAGTAACGGAGCCACCGCATGAGCTTCATCTCGACCATCATCGGCGCCGCCGAGCGCGTGCCGCTGCCCGATGCCGTCATCCGCTCCGCGATCTCCGAATTGTGCTCGCGCACGGCGGCGCGGCTCGGCGGGGCCGATGCGATGGGTGACCCAGAGTTCGCCCGCCTGCTGACGACGCGGCCGATCGCCGAGCATACCGACGCGGCGAACAGCCAGCACTATGAGGTGCCGGCGGCGTTCTTCGCCCGCGTGCTCGGGCCGAACCGCAAATACTCCTGCTGCTTCTACAAGGAGCCGGTCTCGACCCTGCGGGAGGCGGAGGAGGAGGCGCTGCGCCAGACCGTCGCCAATGCCGATCTCCAGGATGGCCAGACCATTCTGGAGCTCGGCTGCGGCTGGGGCTCGCTGTCGCTGTTCATGGCCCGGCAGTTCCCGCGTGCGAAGATCACGGCGGTCTCCAACTCGCACTCGCAGCGCCGCGCGATCGAGGAGATGGCGGCCGCGCGCGGCCTGCTCAACCTGCGGGTCGTCACCGCCGACATGAACGGGTTCGCTCCCGACGCGCGCTTTGATCGCATCGTCTCGGTCGAGATGTTCGAGCACATGATGAACTGGCGCGAGCTGCTGTCGCGGGTCAGATCATGGCTCGCGCCGGACGGCCGCCTGTTCATGCACATCTTCACCCACCGCACCGGATCCTACCTGTTCGACCGCAACGATCGCGAGGACTGGATCGCGCAGCACTTCTTCACCGGCGGCATCATGCCGAGCCACGGCCTGATCCGGCAGTACGCGGATCTGTTCGCGGTCGAGAAGGAATGGCGCTGGAGCGGCACGCATTATCAGCGCACGGCACGGGACTGGCTCGCCAATTTCGATGCCGATTACAACCGCATCCTGCAGGTGCTGCAGCCGGTCTATGGCGACGACACGGCGCTGTGGATGCGCCGCTGGCGCTGGTTCTTCCTCGCCACCGCGGGTCTGTTCGGGCACGACGAAGGCCGTGAATGGGGCGTCAGTCACTACCGCCTGCGGCCGGCGAACTAATTTGTTCGCTGCGGCGGGATGCCGCAGTGCTGGAGGGGGATTCGCGTTTCGCTCCGCGGAACCTGCTGGGAACCTGCTGCCACAAAGTACTCACAATTAGGTGAGTCCCGAAAAAGCTTGATCTATCAGTTATGTAGTTCGTGTGACATCAAGCCGCCCGGGTTTCGCGTTGCGTCGCAGCAGCTCTTTTCTATGTTGCAGCAAGGCGAGCGCCAGAATGGCGCCATGACTGGGCCATCCAGTCGACTGGTTTTCATCATCATCATCATCATCATCGAGGGGGCTCCTCCACGCATGTCACGTTTTCGCGCGTCGCTGGTCAGCAGTGCATTGATGCTCGCGGCCGCCGCGCCGCTGCTGGCCGGCTGTAACGACCCCATCCAGGCTCAGGCCTCCGCCAATGAGCAGATCGTCATTCCGGACGTCGGCATCGTGACCGTCGAGCAGAAGGCGCGAGCGATCGTGCGCGAGCTGCCCGGCCGCATCGCGCCGACCCGCGTCTCCGACGTCCGTCCGCGCGTCTCGGGCATCATCGTCGAGCGGCTGTTCCGCCAGGGCAGCGAGGTCAAGGCGGGCGATCCGCTCTATCGCATCGATCCTAAGCCGTTCGAGGTGGAGATCCTGTCGAGCCGGGCAGCGCTGGCCAAGGCCGAGGCGGTGCATGAGCGCGCGGTGCAGCAGGCCCACCGCATCAGCCTGCTGTTCAAGGAGCGCGCAGCCCCGGCGGTCGAGAACGAGAAGGCGATCTCGACCGAGCGCGAGGCAGCGGCCGACATCGAGGCCCGCAAGGCCGATCTTGCGCGTGCCCAGCTCAATCTCGACTATGCGACCGTGCGCGCGCCGATCGACGGCATCGTCGGCGCGGCCCAGGTCAGCGAGGGCGCCATCGCGGTCCAGAACGAGACCTCGCTGGTCACGATCCAGCAGCTCGATCCGATCTATGCCGACTTCACCCAGTCGGTGAGCGAGCTCAACCGCCTGCGCCGAGCGTTCGAGTCGGGCGACCTCGACCAGATCGCGTCCGACGCGATCAAGGTTCGTCTCGTGCTCGACGACGGCACGCCGTATTCGATCCCGGGCAAGCTGCTGTTCTCCGACGCCAAGGTCGATGCCGCCACCGGTCAGGTCACCTTGCGCGGCGAGTTCGCCAATCCGAAGCGCGAGCTCCTGCCGGGCATGTATGTCCGCGTCCGCATCGAGCAGGGCATCGACAGCGACTCCGTCGGCGTGCCGCAGCAGGCGGTGCAGCGCAACGCGGCCGGCGGGTCCGAGGTCTACGTCATCCGCGACGACAACCGCGCGATCGCCAGGCCGGTGCGCACCGGTCCGACTCAGGATGGCCTGGTGCTGATCACCGACGGTCTGCGCGCCGGCGACAAGGTCGTGGTGGACGGCTTCCAGAAGTTCGCCGCCGGCGACAGGGTCGCGCCCCAGCTCTGGACCGAGGTCAGCGCCGCGTCGCAGCTCGAATCGAAGTCGGCGACGCGGTAAGTCGCCATGCCGAGCTTCTTCATCGACAGGCCGATCTTCGCCTGGGTGGTCGCGCTGTTCATCTGCCTGATCGGCGCGATCGCGATTCCGCTGCTGGCGGTGGCGCAATATCCGATCATCGCGCCGCCCTCGATCTCGATCTCGACCAGCTATCCCGGCGCCTCGCCCGAAAACCTCTACAACAGCGTCACGCGCCTGATCGAGGAGGAGCTCAACGGCGCCTCCGGCATTCTCAACTTCGAATCCACCAGCGACTCGCTCGGCCAGGTCGAGATCACCGCGAACTTCGTGCCGGGCACGTCGACCAATGACGCCTCGGTCGAGGTGCAGAACCGCCTCAAGCGTGTCGAGGCGCGGCTGCCGCGCGCCGTCATCCAGCAGGGCATCCTGGTCGAGGAAGCCTCCGCCGCCGTGCTGCAGATCATCACGCTGCAGTCGACCGACGGCAGCCTCGACGAGGTCGGCCTCGGCGACTTCATGATCCGCAACGTGCTCGGCGAAGTCAGGCGCATTCCCGGCGTCGGCCGCGCCACGCTGTATTCGACCGAGCGCTCGCTGCGCGTCTGGCTCGATCCCGCCAAGCTGATCGGCTACGGCCTCACTGCCGACGACGTCACCAAGGCGATCGGCGCGCAGAACGCGCAGGTCGCCTCGGGCAGCATCGGCGCCGAGCCCGCGACGACCTCGCAGCGCACCTCGGCGCTGGTGCTGGTCAAGGGCCAGCTCGATTCGCCCGACGAGTTCGGATCGATCATCCTGCGTGCCAATCCCGACGGCTCGACGGTGCGGCTGCGCGATGTCGCGCGCGTCGAAATCGGCGGCCTCAGCTATCAGTTCAACACCCGCCTCAACGGCAGGCCGACTGCGGGTCTCTCGGTGCTGCTGTCGCCGACCGGCAATGCGCTGGCGACCGCGAGCGCGGTCGAGGCCAAGATGAAGGAGCTGTCGCGCTTCTTCCCCTCCAACATCAGCTATGAGATTCCCTACGACATCACGCCGGTGGTGAAGGCGTCGATCAAGCGGGTGCTGATGACCCTGGTCGAAGCCGTGGTGCTGGTGTTCGTGGTGATGTTCCTGTTCCTGCAGAACATCCGCTACACCATCATTCCGACCATCGTGGTGCCCGTGGCGCTGCTCGGCACCTGCGCAACGCTGATGCTGGTCGGCTACTCCATCAACATGCTGACGATGTTCGGCATGGTGCTCGCGGTCGGCATCCTCGTCGACGACGCCATCGTCGTGGTCGAGAACGTCGAGCGCATCATGACCGAGGAGGGGCTGTCGCCGAAGGAGGCGACGCGCAAGGCGATGGGCCAGATCACCGGCGCCATCATCGGCATCACGCTGGTGCTGATGGCGGTGTTCGTGCCGATGGCGTTCTTCCCCGGCTCGGTCGGCATCATCTATCGGCAGTTCTCGGTCACCATGGTGGCGGCGATCGGCTTCTCGGCGCTGCTGGCGCTGTCGCTGACCCCGGCGTTGTGCGCGACGCTGCTGAAGCCGGTCACGGCCGGCCACGGCCACGCAAAGAAGGGTGTGTTCGGCTGGTTCAACCGCTTCATGGACAACAGCCGCAACCGCTACACCGGCGTGGTCGGCGGCGCGCTGAAGCGCACCGGACGGCTGATGCTGATCTATGCGATCTTCCTGGTCGGGCTGACCTTCGCCTTCATCCAGTTGCCCGGCGGCTTCCTGCCGGTCGACGACCAGGGCTTCATCACCACCGACGTCCAGACGCCGGCGGACTCGTCCTACGCGCGGACGCAGGCCGCGGTGGAGGCGGTCGAGAAGTATCTCGCCAAGCGCGAAGGGATCGAGGACGTCACCTTCCTGACCGGCTTCAGCTATGCCGGTCAGGGCGTCAACACCGCCCAGGCCTTCATTTCGCTGAAGGACTGGTCGGAGCGCGGCAAGCGTGACAGTGCCGCGGCGCTGGTCGCCGACATCAATCGCGATCTCGCCGGCTTGCGCGACGCCAAGATCACGGCGCTGCAGCCGCCGCCGATCGACAATCTCGGCAACTCCTCGGGCTTCAGCTTCCGCCTGCAGGACCGCGGCCAGAAGGGCTATGCTGCGCTGATCGCTGCCGCCGACCAGCTGATCGCCGAGGCCAATGCGAGCCCGGTGCTGCAGAAGGTCTATGTCGAGGGTCTGCCGCCGGGACCCCAGGTCAATCTGATGATCGACCGCGAGAAGGCCGGCGCCTTCGGCGTCACCTTCGAGGACATCAACACCACGATCTCGACCAATCTCGGCTCTACTTACGTGAACGACTTCCCGAACCGCGGCCGCATGCAGCGCGTCGTCGTGCAGGCCGACCGCATCAGCCGCATGAACGCGGACGACATCCTCAACTACAGCGTCAAGAACGCGAAGGGGCAGCTGGTGCCGTTCTCGTCGTTCGCGACCATCCAATGGGCCAAGGGACCGAGCCAGATCGCCGGCTTCAACTACTATCCGGCGATCCGCATCTCCGGCGAGGCCAAGCCGGGCTACACCTCGGGCGACGCGCTCAAGGAGATGGAGCGCCTCGCCGGCAAGCTGCCGCGTGGCTTCGGCTATGAATGGACCGGACAGTCGTTGCAGGAGAAGCTGTCGGGTTCGCAGGCGCCGCTGCTGCTCGGTCTCTCGGCGCTGGTCGTGTTCCTGTGTCTCGCTGCGCTCTACGAGAGCTGGACGATCCCGCTCGCGGTGCTCTTGACCGTGCCGCTCGGCATCCTCGGCGCCGTCGTCGCCGCCAATCTGCGCGGCCTGTCCAACGATGTGTACTTCACGGTGGCGCTGATCACCATCATCGGTCTCGCCGCCAAGGACGCGATCCTGATCATCGAGTTCGCCAAGGATCTGCGCGCCCACGGCAAGCCGCTGGTCGCGGCGACGATCGAGGCCTGCTCCTTGCGCTTCCGCCCGATCATCATGACCGGTCTCGCCTTCGTCTGCGGCGTGCTTCCGATGTCGATGGCGACGGGCGCCGGCGGTGCCAGCCAGCAGGCGCTCGGCACCAATGTGATGGGCGGCATGATCGCGGTGGTGATCCTGGCGCTGTTGATGGTCCCCGTGTTCTTCGTCTCGGTCCAGCGCGTGCTCGCGGGGGATCGGGAGAAGACGGAGCCGGTGGCGGAGCTTGAGGCTTATGGGCCGCCGGCACCGGCGAAGCCGTGAGTGAGGTCGAATAGGCCTTTTTCGGAGGATTGTGCTGCGGTCTTGCCTCGCAGGCGGTCCGCTCCCCTCTCCGCAAGGGGGAGGGGAGCACACCGCTCGTGCCGGGAGAACGGAACTCCACCGACGCCGGCTGGAGTTCGCCACTCTCCGCGTGTATGCTCCCACAGCATCTAAACGGTCACGGCATGTCGATGGTCTCTCGCAAATCTGTCTTCGCAATCGCGCTTGCTGGTCTCTCCTTCGTCAGCCACGCGGCTCACGGCCAATCAGGTCCCGTCAAATACTGGCTGCCGGGCTGGCCGGTCGGCTTCAGCGATGCCGGCAGCCTCGACTCCTACGGCAACTTTCCGAGCTTCACGACGAACGGCAGCGACAGCGGCTTCTTCGCGCGGCGCTACAGCGTGACGAACAATTGGGCGGCGCTTTCGGGAGTCGGCCTGAGTTCGAACATCGTCAATCGCTATGGGGCGCTCGGCTCGTACACCACCGAGGGCGCGCAGTACGGCTACACGTTCAAGAGCGGGGTCAGCCTCTACGGCGGCTTCGACACGCTGAAATACAATCCCGGCCTGGGCGGCCCGTTCGCAACATTCGACGGACGCTCGACGTCTACGCCGGCCTACGCGATCAATGGCGGCGTCGAGTTCAAGCCGACGTCCAATGTCAGCCTGTCGCTCGGCTTCAGCTATGCCGGCCAGTCGTCCGATCGCATCGACAGCGACATCAATTCCCCGGCATTGCCCGGCGCGACGCCGCAGGCGTTCACCAGCGGGCGCAGATAGCGTTCAGGCTGTAGATAGCTTTCCGGCGGTAGAGCTCGGCCGCCAACTCCATCCTCGGCGTCGTCCCGGACAAGCGCGCGTATGCGCGCGCAGATCCGGGACCCATACCCCCAGGGAGATGTTTGAGGCGCGCAGGTCGCCCCATCTCGCTCCATCAGAACAGCCGGTGGTTATGGGTCCCGGCTCAAGGCCGGGACGACACCGTATGTGACGCGAGCGGTGTGGCATTCTATAAGAAGGCGAACGGCGTGGCCGCGCAGAATCAAAACTACGCCGCCGCCTTCAGCACCTTCACGAGCTCGCGGTGAATGACCTCGTTGCCGCACACGACGTGCCCAGTCGCCAGCGCGTCCTCCTTGCCGTCGATGCCCGATACGGTGCCGCCGGCCTCGCGCACCATGATCAGGCCGGCCGCGATGTCCCAGGGCTGCAGGTCGCGTTCCCAATAGGCGTCGAAGCGACCGGCGGCGACGAAGGCGAGGTCGAGCGAGGCGGCGCCGAAGCGGCGGAGCCCTGCGACCTTGACCTGCAGCGAGGTCATCTCGCGCAGGAACAGCTGGTGGTCGCCGCGGCCGATATGCGGCAGGCCGCAGGCGATGACGCATTCATGGAGCTGGCGCCGTGCGGCGACGCGCAGCCGCTGGTCGTTGAGGAACGCGCCCTTGCCGCGCTCGGCGATGTAGAGCTCGTCATTGGCGGGGTTGTATATCACGCCGGCGATCACGGTGTCCTCGCGCTGGAGCGCGATCGAGATCGCGAATTGCGGGATGCCGTGCAGGAAGTTGGTGGTGCCGTCGAGCGGATCGACGATCCAGGTGTGCGACTTGTCGCTGCCTTCCCGCTTGCCGCCTTCCTCGCCGAGAAAGCCGTAGCCGGGCCGGGCCTTGGAGAGGTCCTCGTACAGCATCTCCTCGGCCTTCTTGTCGGCGCGCGAGACGAAGTTCGCCGGTCCCTTCAGCGACACCTGCAGGTGCTCGATCTCGCCGAGATCGCGCTTGAGGTTGCGGCCGGCGCGGCGCGCGGCCTTGACCATGACATTGATGAGGGCGGAATGGATCATGAGCTCGATGCGCTGGGCTGACCGCACCTCGCGGTGCGCGCCTTCCCCGGAAGCGGACGAAGGCGGGTGAAATGGCTGGCTGTGGGTGCCCTGCCGGGGCCGCCGCGTCAAGGCCGGATCAGCGGCCGGTCACTTGATGGTGCCCAGCCAGCGCTTGGCGGCCTGTTCGCCCTTGGCGCGGTCTTCGGGGGGCATGTCGGCGAATTTCTCGTCGAGCTTGGGGTCGCCCTTGCCGGCGGTCTTGGCCACCAGGTGCCATTTGTAGGCCTCGACCTTGTCCATCTGGGTGGCGATTCCATACAGCAGCACCCATGCCAGTCGGTTCTGGGCGACCGGGCTGTTCTGCCGCGCGGCCCTGCGCAGCAGCGCGATCGCCGCGGGCTGGTCCTTCGGCACGCCGGTGCCGTTGAATAGCGCGATCGCGTATTCGACCTCGGCGTCGACATTGTCGGCGATCGCCGCGGCCTGCAGCAGGCGAGCGGCCTTCTCGAGGTCTTTCGGCACGCCGGTTCCTTCCTTGTAGAAGGTCGCCAGCGCGTATTGCGCCTCGGCGTTGCCGGCATCCGCAGCAAGGCGCAGCAGCTCGGCCGAGCGTCTGAGGTCCTGCGGAAAGGTCTGGCCGTCGAGATAGAGCAGCGCGAGATTGTAGGCCGCCTTGGGCTCGCCGAGCTTGGCGGCGGAGGCCAGCAGCTTGACCGCCTCGAGCTTGTCGACAGGGCCGCCGCGCCCGGCCAGCCGCATCATCGCCAGCGCGAACATCGCTTCGCGGTCGCCGGCCTCGGCGGCGCGTTTGTACCAGATCGCCGCCTTGTCGTAGTCGCGGCGGATGCCCATGGCGTTTTCGTAGAGCTGGCCGAGCATCGCCATGGCCTTGGGATCGCCGGCCTGCGCCCGCGGCGTGGCGAGATCGAAGGCGGTCTTGTACTGGCCGCGCTGATAGGCGCCGTAGACCACGTCGACATTGGGATCATTGGCGGCGGGCTGTGGCGTCGCGGTCGGCGCCGGGGCGGCCGGCTTGGCCGGCGGGGCAGGAGCAGGCTTCTTCGCAGCGGACGGTGCCGGCGGCTTGGGCCTCTCCGCCGGCCTTTCGACCGGCTTGGGCTTTTCCGTCGGCGGCTGCTGAGCAGGCGGCGTCAACGAGATCTGCGCGGCCGCGCCCGTCGTCGCCATGGCGAGCGCAGCAACAAGACATGTCAAGCGCAGGATCGTCATTGGCAGCGGTTCAGCTCTGTCCCGGCGCGTCGGCCGGCACGGCCGTATGCGCGCTCCGGATCGCGGCGCTGATCTCGTCAAGAGCAGGGGCCGGACCGCGGGCGTCGTTCCAGACGAGGTCGTCGACCAGCACGAAATCGGCTCCCGCGGCGACGAAGTCCGCGGCTTCCTTGAGCGAAATCGCATAGCCCACGCAGGGCGGCTCGAACAGCTCGGCCCACCAGGCCAGGCGCTCATTGACGGCATCCGGCGAGGGCCGCCGTCCCTGCGCGTCGCGCTCGCCGAACAGCACATAGTCGGCGCCGAGCTCACCGGCGCGCATCGAATCATGGCGTGTCGACAGGCCGCCGCAGCCGGCGATGCGGTCCGGCTTCAGGCCGGGCAGCGCCTCCTCCAGCGCGGCGACGCCGGTCAGATGCGCGCCATCGGCGCCGGCGCGGGCCACGATGTCGGGATGGCCGTCGATCAGCAGCGCCGCACCGGCGCCCTGGATCGCCGGCGCCAGCGTCTTGACCGTCGTGATCATGCTGCGGGGATCGCTCTCCTTCAGCCGCACCAGCACCGCCGCCACATCGGCGCTGGCGAGGATCGCCGGCAGGCCGGCGGCCAGCGCCGCTGCGTCGGTTACGACCGGCGTTGCCAGATACAGGCGCGGCGCGGGCCGCGCGGATGTCGTCTTGCCGGACACTAGGCGGCCTCTTTCTCGAGCGCGGCGGTCCACTGGCCGCGGCTGGCAAGCGCGTTCATGCGAGCGCGGTGGGTGAAGGCCCGCTGGCCGACGGGGATGTTCGCCGCCTTGCCGGCCCATGCCTGTTGCGGCGCGGCCTGCAAGGCACGGCCATAGGAGAAGGTCAGCCTCCAGGGCAGCGGACCGAGCCGGTTCATCGCGTCGAGATGCGCGGTCGCGCTCTCGTCGGATTGTCCGCCGGACAGGAAGGCGATGCCGGGCACCGCCGCAGGCACGCATTCCTTCAGCAGTTGGACGGTCCTTTCGGCGACCTCCTGCACCCCGGCCTGGTCCGGCGATTGCTTGCCCGGGACCGCCATGTTGGGCTTCAGGATCATGCCTTCCAACGCGACGCGCTGGATGCGCAATTCACGAAACACCTCGTTCAGGATGCGGCGCGTGACGTCGAAGCAGCGAGCGATGTCATGATCGCCGTCCATCAGCACCTCCGGTTCGACGATCGGCACGATGTTCGCGGCCTGGCACAGGGCGGCATAGCGGCCGAGCGCATGCGCGTTGACATGGATCGCTGTCATCGAAGGGATGTTGTCCTTGTCGATATCGATCACGGCCCGCCATTTGGCGAAGCGCGCACCCAGCGCGTAGTACGTCGCCAGCCGATCCGCAAGCCTGTCGAGCCCGGCCGTGACCCGCTCGCCGGGGCAGCCGGGCAGCGGTTGCGTTCCCTCGTCGACCTTGATGCCGGGAATGGCGCCGGCCGCTTCGATCAGCTTCACCAGCGGGGTGCCGTCGGCGGCGTTCTGCCGGATGGTTTCGTCATAGAGAATGACGCCGGAGATGAACGACATGCCTGCGCTGCGGAACAGCATCTCGCGATAGTCGCGGCGGTTCTGTTCGGTCGATTCGACCTTGATGGCATCGAAGCGCTTCTTGATCGTCCCGGTGGATTCATCGGCGGCGAGAATGCCCTTGCCCGGCGCGACCATGGCAAGGGCCGTGGTGTTCAGTGCGGAGAGATTCATGCTTGGCTCCAGACGCACCTGCCCTGCCCATCAAAATAGACGGTTCTCGGGCGGTTGCCGAGCAAACATTGGCCGCAGGTGAGGCGGACTCTCGGAGAGGTGAAAGGGAGGTTGCTGATGGGGCAACCTTGTCAACTCAGCGGCAGTCGGCTCCCCTCCCCGCACGGGCAGGGCGATCGCATTTGACGAAATTCGGCAATCGCGGCACGAACTGCTGCCAACGAGCGACTCCGTCATGCCCGGGCTTGTCCCCGGCATCCGCGTCGTTCCAAGGTCGCCGGACGACGTGGATGGCCGGGACAAGCCCGGCCATGACGAAGTGGAAAAAGGCGGGCGCAAGACGTAAAGCGCCAGATGCGATAGCCCTACCCGCAAGGGGGAGGGGAGCACACCGAGTTCAGGGCGAAGGTCGAACTACACGACGAACGCTCACGCGACCTTCGGGGCGAGCTCGCCGTTGGCGTAGCGCTTGGCCATCTCGGCCGTCGTCAGCACGCGCTTGATCTTCGAGGCCTGGCCGGCGGTGTTGAACTCCTGCAGGCGCTGCTTGCACAGCTTGGCCATCGCCTCCATCGCCGGCTTCAGGTACTTGCGCGGATCGAATTCCTCCGGGTGCTCCGACAGCACCTTGCGGATCTGGCCGGTCATCGCCATGCGGTTGTCGGTGTCGATGTTGATCTTGCGGACGCCGTTCTTGATGCCGCGCTGGATCTCGCTGACCGGCACGCCCCAGGTCGGCTTCATCTTGCCGCCATAGGTGTTGATGATCTCCTGCAGATCCTGCGGCACCGAGGACGAGCCGTGCATCACCAGATGCGTGTTCGGCAGCTTGCGGTGGATCTCCTCGATCACGTTCATGGCGAGGATGTCGCCGTCCGGCTTGCGCGTGAATTTGTAAGCACCGTGCGACGTTCCCATCGCGATCGCGAGCGCGTCGACCTGCGTCTCACGCACGAACTTCACGGCCTCGTCCGGATTGGTCAGCAGCTGGTCGTGGGACAGCTTGCCCTCGGCGCCGTGGCCGTCCTCCTTGTCGCCCATTCCGGTCTCGAGCGAGCCGAGCACGCCGAGCTCGCCCTCGACCGAGATGCCGCCGAGATGCGCCATGGTGGCGACCGTCTTGGTGACCCCGACATTGTAGTCCCAGTCAGCCGGGGTCTTGCCGTCGGCCTTCAGCGAGCCGTCCATCATCACCGAGGTGAAGCCGGACTGGATCGCGGTCATGCAGGTGTCGGGACCGTTGCCATGATCGAGATGCACGCACACCGGAATGTGCGGATAGATCTCGGTGACCGCGTCCATCATGTGCTTGAGCATGACGTCGTTGGCATAGGAGCGGGCGCCGCGCGAGGCCTGGATGATGACCGGCGCGTCGACCGCATTCGCGGCCTCCATGATCGCCAGCGCCTGCTCCATGTTGTTGATGTTGAAGGCGGGGACGCCGTAATCGTGCTCCGCCGCGTGATCAAGCAATTGACGCAACGTGATACGAGCCATGGCTGGAACTCCCTGAGATTAAGGATTGGACCGTGCGGCGGCTGACGCACGCGTCGAAACTGCTGCACCGTGCATAACGCGGTGGTCGGGAGATTCCAAGGGTTGCGGGCGACGCAGGCGACCAGGCAGCACCATCGGGCGCCGCTGAGGTTGGCGGTGAAATCCGTCGCAACGGGTAGCGCGGTGGGGCTCAGGTCTTCCTGGCTTCGAGAGCCGCGATGCGCTCTTCGACCTCGCTGACCCGCTCGTCGAAGTCGCTCGCCGCCGCGCGCATCATGACCAGCATGCCAGCGGAATCGCGACGCTGCTTGCGGATCAAGGTTTCCAAGCTATCGAACCGCGTCTCGGTCGATTGCCTAAACGACCCAAGCTCAGATCGAAACTCAGCCCGGAGCGCAACGATGCTTTCCTGAATCTTGATCAGGATCGAGTGCACAGCGTCTATCGGGGTGTCAGCCATGGAAGGAACATAACAGAAACATCCATGGCCGACAAGCGTGGAAAGATCAGGCCTTCAGCACCTCGACGCCCGGCAGCGGCTTGCCTTCCATCCACTCCAGGAAGGCGCCGCCGGCGGTCGAGACATAGGTGAAGTCCGAGGCAACTCCGGCCTGGTTGAGCGCGGCGACGGTATCGCCGCCGCCGGCCACCGAAACCAGCTTCTTGGCCTTGGTGCGCTCGGCCGCGTGCTTGGCGGCGACCATCGTGCCGCGGTCGAACGGGGTCAGCTCGAAGGCGCCGAGCGGACCGTTCCACACCAGCGTCGCGGCGTCGTCGATCGCGGCATGGATGCGGGCGGTCGACTGCGGGCCGACGTCGAGGATCATGCTGTCCGGCGGGATGGCGTCGAGACCATAGGCGAAGGACGGCGAGTTGGCCGCGAAGTGATAGGAGACGGTGGCATCCACCGGCAGGATGATGGCGCAGTTCGAGGCCTCGGCCTTCTCCATGATCCTGAGCGCGGTGGCGGCGAGATCCTTCTCAGCCAGCGACTTGCCGATCTGCACGCCCTGGGCATGCAGGAAGGTGTTGGCCATGCCGCCGCCGATCACCAGCGCATCGACCTTGGTGACGAGGTTTTCCAGCAGGTCGATCTTGGTAGAGACCTTGGCGCCGCCGACGATCGCGATGACCGGCTTGGCCGGCCGTCCCAGCGCCTTGTCGAGCGCGTCGAGCTCGGCCTGCATGGTGCGGCCGGCATAGGCCGGCAGCTTGTGACCGAGGCCTTCGGTCGAGGCGTGGGCGCGGTGCGCGGCGGAGAAGGCGTCGTTGACCCAGATGTCGCCGAGCTTGGCGAGCTCGGCGACGAACGCCGGATCGTTCTTCTCTTCCTCCTTGTGGAAGCGCGTGTTCTCCAGGCACAGCACGTCGCCGTCCTTCATCGCGGCGATGGCGGTCGCCGCCGGCTCGCCGATGCAATCGTCGGCAAAGGCGACAGGACGCTTGATCACCTGCGAGAGCGCAGTGGCGACCGGCTTCAGCGAGTCCTTGGCATCGCGCCCCTTCGGCCGGCCGAAATGCGCGAGCAGGATGACCTTGCCGCCCTTGGTCGCGATCTCATTGATGGTCGGCGCGACGCGCTCCAGGCGCGTCGCATCGCTGACGTGGCCATTCTCCATGGGCACGTTCAGGTCGACGCGCAGCAGCACGCGTTTGCCTTTGACGTCGACGTCGTCGAGGGTGCGGAATTGTTTCATTGAAGCCACCGTTGAACGAGGGACTATCAGGGCTGATTGTAGCCGTTGGTGTTTTCCGGCGGATCGCCTTCCTGCTTCGTCGTCACCCGCATGCCTTGGCGGAAACCATAGGCAATCAGGCCGATCAGCAGCAGCGCGCCGGGGATTCCAAGCCAGTTGGGAAGGGTCATCGCGCTTCCTCAGCCGTCGTTCCGGGGCGGTCCGCAGGACCGCACCCGGATCTCGAGATTCCGGGGGCCTCTCTGCAAGGCGCCCCGGAATGACTGGGCGAGAGTTAGAGCAGCTTGCCCATCGCGACGGCGGTGTCGGCCATGCGGTTGGAGAAGCCCCACTCGTTGTCGTACCAGGACATCACGCGCACGAGGTTGCCGTTCATGACCTTGGTCTGGTCCATGTGGAACGTCGAGGAGTGCGGATCGTGGTTGAAGTCGATCGAGACGTTCGGCGCGGTGGTGTAGCCGAGCACGCCCTTGAGCTCCTGCTCGGCGGCGCGCTTCATCGCCTCGTTGATCTCCTTCGGGTCGGTGTTGCGCTTGGCGACGATCTTGAGATCCACCACCGAGACGTTCGGCGTCGGCACGCGGATCGCGACGCCGTCGAGCTTGCCCTTCAGCTCGGGCAGCACCAGGCCGATCGCCTTGGCCGCGCCGGTCGAGGTCGGGATCATCGACATTGCCGCCGCGCGGCCGCGATAGAGATCCTTGTGCATGGTGTCGAGCGTCGGCTGGTCGCCGGTGTAGGCGTGGATCGTGGTCATGAAGCCGGTCTCGATGCCGACGGTGTCGTTCAGCACCTTGGCGATCGGCGCCAGGCAGTTGGTGGTGCAGGAGCCGTTGGAGACGACGAGGTGATCCTTGGTCAGCGTCGTGTGATTGACGCCGTAGACGATGGTCGCGTCGGCGCCGTCGGCCGGGGCCGAGACCAGCACGCGCTTGGCGCCGGCGGTCAGATGCGCGGAGGCCTTGTCCTTGGAGGTGAAGATGCCGGTGCATTCCAGCGCGATGTCGACGCCGAGGTCCTTCCAGGGCAGCTTCGACGGATCACGCTCGGCGGTGACCTTGATCTTGCCGTTGCCGATATCGATCGTGTCGCCGTCGACGGTCACGGTATGGGGGAAGCGGCCGTGCACGCTGTCGAAGCGCAGCAGGTGGGCGTTGGTCTCGACCGGGCCGAGATCGTTGATGCCGACCACCACGATGTCCTTGCGACCCGATTCCGCGATGGCGCGCAGAACGTTGCGGCCGATGCGGCCAAACCCGTTGATCCCGACCCGGACTGCCATTTTCGTCTCCTTCAATGACGTTTCTCGTCCCTCGTAGCCGGCCCCTGGCAAGGGCTCTACGAGGGTTTGGACCTGTTGACGCCCGGTTCTGCCGGGCGCGAGCGGACGATATGGCCCTTTCGTAGTCCTTTTTTTGCGCTCGCTCAACCGTCGCGAATCATGTTCGCGCGGCGCTCCTGATTTGGTGAACCGCCGCGGAGGAGCGAGCGGGCTTTACGCCAGCCGCTGTACGGCCGCCGCAACAGCCGCCTCGGCGGTGATGCCGAAATGCTTGTAGAGCTCCTTGGCCGGGCCGCTCTCGCCGAACGAATGCATGCCGATGAAGATGCCGTCCTGGCCGATCACCGCATCCCAGCCCCAGCGCACCGCGGCCTCGATGGCGATCTTGACCGGAGCGTTGCCGATGATCTTGGCCCTGGCCTCGGCCGGCTGCTCGAGCAGCAGCTCCAGCGACGGCACCGAGACGACGCGGGCTGGGATGCCACGCTCGGCGAGCTGCTTCTGCGCCGCAACGGCGATCTCGACCTCGGAGCCGGTCGCGAACAGCGAGACCTTGGCCTCGCCCTGCGCGGCGACGAGCTCGTAGCCGCCGCGGCTGCAGGGGTTGTCCGCCGGCGCGGAGGTGCGCAGCTGCGGCAGGTTCTGCCGCGTCAGCGCCAGCACCGTCGGGCCGTTGGTGCGGTTCAGCGCCAGCTCCCAGCATTCGGCGGTCTCGACCGCGTCGCACGGCCGGAACACGCGCATGTTCGGGATCGCGCGCAGCGCGGCCAGATGCTCGACCGGCTGGTGCGTCGGGCCGTCCTCGCCGAGGCCGATCGAATCATGCGTCAGCACATAGACGACGCCCGCGCCCATCAGCGCCGACAGCCTGATAGCACCGCGCGCGTAGTCCGAGAACACCAGGAAGGTGGCGCCGTTCGGCGCGAAGCCGCCATGCAGGAAGATGCCGTTCATGCAGGCGGCCATGCCGTGCTCACGGATGCCGTAATGGATGAAGCGCCCCTTCGGCGTCTTGGCCGAGAACGAGACGGCCGACTTCGCCTTGTTGTTGTTGGAGCCGGTGAGGTCGGCGGAGCCGGCCACGAACTCGAACGGCATGGCGGCTGCGATCACCTCGATCGCGGCCTCCGACGATTTGCGGGTGGCGACGTTGAGCGGGGTCTCCAGCAGCGCCTTCTTGTGGTCCTTCAGCGCCTTCGCCAGCGCGGCGGGCCGCTCGTGGCGCAGCCGGCGCTCGAACTCGGCGCGCTTGCGCGGGCCCATCTCGCCGAGCCGGGTCTCCCACTCCGCCCGTGCGGTTGCGCCGCGGCGGCCGGCCTCACGCCAGGCGGCGAGCACGTCGTCGGGCACGGAGAACGGCTCCTGCGAAATGCCGAGCTTCTCCTTGGCGCCCTTCAATTCCTCCGCGCCGAGCGCCTCGCCATGCACCTTGGAGGTGCCGGCCTTGGTCGGCGCGCCGTAGCCGATGGTGGTCTTGCAGGCGATCAGCGACGGCTTCGACGACTTCTGCGCCCGCGCGATCGCGCCCGCAATCGCCTCGGGATCATGGCCGTCGATCAGCTCGGCGGCCCAGCCGCACGCCTTGAAGCGCTTCACCTGGTCGACCGAGTCGGCGATCGACAGCGGGCCGTCGATCGAGATCCCGTTGTCGTCCCACAGCACGATCAGCTTGTTGAGCTTCCAGTGCCCGGCCATCGCGATCGCTTCCTGGGAGATGCCCTCCATCAGGTCGCCGTCCGAGGCCAGCACATAGGTGTGGTGGTCGACGATCTTCTTGCCGTATTCCGCCTGCAGCATCTTCTCGGCCAGCGCCATGCCGACCGCGGTGGAGATGCCCTGGCCGAGCGGGCCGGTGGTGGTCTCGATGCCCTTGGTGCGGAAATTCTCCGGATGGCCGGGGGTGAGCGAACCGACCTGGCGGAAGCGCTTGATCTGGTCGAGCGTCATCTCCTCGTTGCCGGTCAGATACAGCAGCGCATAGAGCAGCATCGAGCCGTGGCCGGCCGACAGCACGAAGCGGTCGCGGTCCGGCCAGGCGGGCGCTGCGGCATCGTATTTCAGCACGCGGGTGAACAGCACGGTGGCGACGTCCGCCGCGCCCATCGGCAGGCCGGGATGGCCCGATTTGGCCTTCTCGACGGCGTCCATTGCGAGCCCGCGGATGGCGTTGGCCATGCGGGAGTGATCGACCTGCGTCATGCTGGAATCCGTCCAAACGTGAAATGCTGATGACAGGAGCGCCGCCGGTATTGCTGGCGGGCCGGGATTTTGCGGGCTGATTAGCACCTCGGTTCCGGGAATCAAAGGTTCTGCAACGCCGGGAACCTCCCAAAAGTTGCTTAGTAGTGCATAGTTTCGGCCGAGCGTTGCGCTTGGCTCGCCCACCACGTAAGATTTTGCCCGTAACCGCTTGCCGGACAGCGCTTTTGTCGCATCCCGCTTGCTCCGAGGGCCTCGCATCCGTGCCATGAACGATCACCCTGCCAATCTTACCGGCCAGGTGGAACCCGGCGCCGCCGATCTCGAGGCGGCGACGCGGCGACTGATGACGGCCCTCGACGCGCTGGAGAGCGCGGTCGAGCGGCGGCGCGAGGCGGATCGTGACGAGGACGAGCTGGCGACGCGCATCCAGGCGCTCGGCGCCGACCGCTCGCGTCTCGCCGACGAGCTCGACGGCTCCCTGATGAAGACGCGCCGGCTCGAGCGCACCAACCGCGAGATCGCCGAACGCCTGGACACCGCGATCGGCACCATCCGCGCGGTGCTCGCTGGCGGCGACGGGCAGGACGCCGCGCATGATGATGAGGACGAGGAATGAGCCACATCAACGTCACCATCAACGGCCGTCAATATCGCATGGCCTGCGAGGAGGGCCAGGAGCTGCGGCTGCTGAAGCTCGCGGAGAGTCTCGAGACGCGCATCACCAATCTGCGCGGCAAGTTCGGCGAGATCGGCGACGCCCGACTCACCGTGATGGCGGCGCTCACCGTGTGCGATGAGCTGATCGATGCCAATCAGCGCGTCCAGGTGCTGGAGCAGGAGCTCGAAGGCCTGCGCAACGTCCGCAACCAGGCCAGCGACCGCGCCCGTGCCACGCAGGTCGCGGTGGCGAAGGCGCTGAACGCCGCCGCCGAGCGCATCGAGCGCACCACACAGGTGCTGAACCGCACCATCGGCGGTGGTGTGGCGATCGGGTGAGACGATTCAAGCCCTCGCGACAACGTATCATCGTGTTGTGGGTCTCTCCATCAGCGATTGTCTGACCTGCCGCCTCATCCAAGGTGTCGTCCCGGCCTTGAGCCCATTGGGGCGGCTGGTGCCGCCACGCGTTCGCATTCACAGCTGCGCCTCGATTGCGGCCTTGTCGATGACCGACCACACCTCCACGATCTTGCGCTCGCGGAATTCGTAGAACACGTTCTCGGTGAAGGCGACGCGCTGGCCGTCGATGGCGAGCCCGAGAAATTCGCCGGATGGCGTGCAGTCGAAGTACAGCCGGCTCGCGACGCGGGGCGGGTCTGATAGCAGCAGGCCGATGTTGAAACGGAGATCGGGAATGTCGGCGAAGTTTCCGATCAGCATGTCGCGATAGCCGGAGAGTCCGAGCTGCCGGCCGTTGTGAACGACGTGCTCGTGCACGAAATCGCCGAGCTGCGGCCAAGCCTGCGCATTCAGGCACACGATATAGCCGCGATAGTGATTGGCGAGCTCGGGTCCGGTCATGGCGCGGCTGTTTGGACGAACGCGTTGCATCGAACAACACGGGGCCGGCATGGCGGTTCCCAGCCCGTAGCCTCAATGAAGGTCAGCGATATCCGAGACCATCTCGGTGCCCGCGCTTTCCCGGGCGTCGCTTCGCTCATGCGGGCTACATGGCCCTCGCGTCAAAGACCCTCCAACAGCGTCGCGATCGTCTCCAGCGGGTAGGCCGCCGCCAGGCTACCGACGCCCAGGCCGATGACGCCGAGGACAATGGCGCCGATCCAGCCATGATAGTGAAAGCCGACGGCTGCGCCGACGAAGGCTCCGGTCGCAAGCGTACAAATGGCCCAGAGCGTGTGAAGGATGAGTCCGATTGTCCTCAGCATGCGTGATCTCGCGTGTCAGCGGTCTCACCCGTCCCCTCCGATTGGTCGCGCGGATACGCCGTTGTGCGGCAGCGAAGCCGATCACGTCATCGCGATGCGATCGTGTTGCGACCGCTTGTCGTTCCTCCCTGTGTCCTCTACTCATTGTCCAGGCGGAGCCATTGAATCCCGTGGCGACAAACGGGATCGCCCGCGCATCAGGGAGTGCCCATGAAGACGCTGCTCAAGGCGGCCGTAGCCACAGCCTTCACCATGATCATCACGCAGCTCGCGGCCGCGCCGCTGCCGGAAGCCAAGCCCGACGAGGTCGGCTTCTCGCCGGCGGGTCTCGCACGCATGGATGATTTCTTCGCTCGCGAGATCGCCGCCAAGCGCGTGCCCGGCGCCGTCGTGGCGATCGCGCGTGACGGCAAGCTCGTGCATTACAAGGCCTACGGCCAGCTCGATCCGGTCAAGGGCACGCCGATGCCGCTCGACGCGATCTTCGCCCTGGCCTCGATGACCAAGCCGATGACTGCGGTCGGCGGGCTGATGCTGATGGAGCAGGGGCGGCTGCCGCTGCAGGCCAGGCTCGCCGACTACTATCCGGCATTCGCCGACATGAAGGTCGGCGTCACCCAGGAGAACGGAGCGCTGCTGCTGGTGCCGCAGGCCCGCCCCATCCTGATCCATGATCTCTACCGCCACACCTCGGGCCTGATGTATGGCGGCCGGCCGGACAGCTCGAGCGCGGTGGCGCGGCTCTATCCCGACGGCACCGCGCCTGCGATCGAAGGCGACACCCAGGCGTTCATCGAGCGCATCACCAAGCTGCCGCTGGCGCATCAGCCCGGCACGCAGTTCGAATACGGCTTCTCCATCGACGTGCTCGGCGCCGTGATCGAGAAGGTCAGCGAGCAGCGGCTCGGGGAATATCTGTCGGCCAATCTCTGGAAGCCGCTCGGCATGGCCGATGCGACGTTCGCGCCGACCGACGCACAGCGCCCGCGGCTGGCGCATCCGTTTCCGAACAATCCGCTGACCGGCAAGCCGCAGGCGATCAAGCTGCTGGACACGCCGACCAAGTCGGACTGCGGCGGCGTCTGCTCGTTCGCCACCATCGGCGACTACGTCCGCTTCGGCCAGATGCTGCTCAATGGCGGCGAGCTCGACGGCGCGCGCATCCTGAGTCCGAAGACGGTGCACCACATGACCTCCAACCATCTCGGGCCCGAGATCAAGAACACCGTCGCCAATGTGGAGCCGCATCGCGCCGGCTTCAGCTTCGGGCTCGGCGTCGCCGTGCGCGTCAGCGAGGGCCTGTCGGCGGTGCCCGGCAATCCCGGTGAGTTCAGCTGGAACGGCGCCTATGGCACGCAGTTCTTCTGCGATCCCAGGGAGCGTCTCGTCGTCGTGGTCGGCACGGCGGCGCCCGGGGACTTGCGCAAATATTATCGCGAGCAGGTGCAGGACATCGTCTATGGCGCGATGGTGAAATAGCGCATGCTCACGGTTCATCACCTCGGCAAGTCGCAGTCCGAACGTATCGTCTGGCTCTGCGAGGAGCTGGAAATTCCGTACGAACTGAAATGCTACACGCGCGACGCCCGGACGATGCTGGCGCCGCCCGAGTACAAGGCGCTGCATCCGATCGGCGCGGCGCCCGTGATCACCGATGGCGATCTCGTGCTCGCCGAATCCGGCGCGATCGTCGACTACGTTACCGCGACCTACGGCCAAGACCGCTTGCGGCCTGGGCCTGATGATCCCAGCTTCGCGCCGTTCCTCTACTGGCTTCATTTCGCCAACGGTACGTTGCAGGCGGCGATGGGCCGACTGATGATCCTCAACCGGCTGCATCTGCCCGACGACAATCCGGTTCTCGGCGCCATCAGGGCGAGGCTCGACCGTGCCTTCGCGCTGGTCGAGGCGCGTTGCGGCGAGGTGGATTATCTCGCGGGAAACGCGCTCACCACCGCCGACATCATGACCGTGTTCTCGCTTACCACCATGCGCTACTTCCTGCCCTACGATCTCGGACCCTTCCCCAACATCCGCGCCTATCTCGCCCGCATCGCTGCGCGCCCGGCCTATCAGCGCGCGATGGCCAAGGGGGATCCGGGGATGGCGTTGTTGTTGAGCTGATCGTCGCGGGTCGGAAGATCGCTTTGGCGGCTTGCTCGGTGTACCTCGCCCCGCTTGCGGGGAGAGGTCGGATTGCATCGTCAGATGCAATCCGGGTGAGGGAGTACAGGTCTCACGACGTGCACTCCCCGTGCGTCGGCCCCTCACCCCAACCCTCTCCCCGCGAGAACAGGGAGAGAGAGCTGACTGCCCGAGCCGCCATATCTCGTCTCACTATTTTTCAGCGTCTCGCAACACGCCAGCGTTAGGGCGAGAATGCAAATGAACTTATGGTCGACAGCCCACCACCTCGCCCGCTGTCATCAGCCCATCGCCTGCTCACTTCTGCCGCTTGCGGCTCCAGTCCAGGAAGGAGCGATACAGCTCCTCCTTCTCCGCCTTCGAGGTCGGCGCCTTGGCCTGCGATTCGAGAAAGGCATCGAAGCGCTCCTGCTGCGAGAGACTGCCGGCCGCGGCGGGCGGCAGGCCGACATTGGCCTCCTTCTTCATCCGCTCCAGCACGGCGTCGACATACGGATAGCGCTGCCAGCCCGGCACCTGGGCCTCGAGATTGAGATCCTTCCAGCCCGGATGGAACGGCGGCTGCTGCAGCCGCGCGAGGTTGGTGAACAGCGTGTCGACGAAGCGGTTGACGCGGTCGGCGCGGTCGCTGCCGGGCTTCCAGTTGTAGACGGCCAGCACCGACGGCACGGCGATGGTTTCCACGGCGGTGTCGGGTGCGACCAGCCCTGGATAGGTGTCGGCCTTGATGCTGGTCGGATAGTAGAAGTCCGAGAATTGCTGCGTGTACGGCACCGGCACGAAGTGGAATCCAGGATCCGCCTTCTTGCCGCTGAACAGTTCGCCGGGCTTGGAGGCGACATATACCATCGCGGCGATCTCGCCCTTGTGCAGCTTCTCCAGTGCGACGGGGCCACCGACCGCGACCGGCTCGATGTCGATGCCGAGGCGCCGGAAGATCAGTGGGCCGGTGTGGGCGGCGGCCACGCCCGCCGTGCCCACCGCGACCTTCTGGCCCTTCAGGTCCTGCAGCGACTTGAACTCCTCGCGCGCATAGATGTGCACGTCGGAGATGAAGAAGCGCAGCACGTAGCGGATGCGGTCGTTGATGTTGGAAAGGCCTGCCTGCCTGGCATAGAAGTCGAATGCATCGGCATAGGTGATCGCGACGTCGACACCGCGCAGATAGAGCAGGTCGGCGATGTTCGAGGTGGTGCCGCGCGTCACCATCGGGATCAGGCGCATGTTGTCGCCGTCGTCCATGGTCCGCGCCATCTCGCTGGCGAAGCGCACGAAGCCACCGTCGGGCAGGCCCGCGGCCAGGCCGACGGTCCATTGGTTCATGCGCGTCTTGATGGCGGCTTCGTCCGAGGCGCTCCGTGGCTCGGGCGCGCGGGTCTCGGAGACCCGAGGCTCGACGGCCCGCCGTTCCGACGCGCGCGCAGGCTTGATCGAGAGCGGAGCGGCGGACTGCCCTTGCGCAAGCACCGCGCCGACGGGGGTGAGCAAGGCAGCCGAAAGCGTTGCCAGCGCCAGCAGCGCCGGCCGGGCGAGTACTCTGTGCATGTGACTAGTCCCCGATCGCGTCTGCTCGCCATCCCCCGAGCAGACTGATGACACAGCTCAATCCAAGGTCGTATCTCAATGAGCCCTAAAGCTGGCAGTTTTGGGGCAGAAACTACCTAAGGTTTCAGGTAGCTCCAGCCGCTCTCCTGCAGTTCCATCAGCCTGACGGCGCCCGATGGCACCAGGCTCGCTTCGGTGACGATCGCAATCGGATGTCCTTCGCGTTTCTCCATGCCGCGCTTGGTGATGTTGCAGGCGGAGAACTTGATCTTGGCGGGAAAGCTGAGCTCGGCGATCTGCTTGAGCCGGTCCTTCACCGGCGAGGTATCCTCGCGCAGCATGTTCAGCCCGGGTCCATAGGTGACGAGTTCGATCTCGACCTCCTCGCCCTTCTCCTTGAACGTCTCCATGATGTTGGTGGCGTTGTTCAGCGCGAGATTCATGATCGCCGGATCGTTCTGATCGACCTGGATCGAGACGCGATGAATCTTGACGTCGGCGGCGAGGCTCGCAGCAGCCGACGCGATCAGTAGCGCGCAGGCGGCCGTGACGGTTTTGAGATCGAAGCGCATGCCAGGACTCCAATGTACGATACAGGGCATTGGGATGTAGGCATGATCTGCCACAACCTCAGCTCCAAGTCGATGAGCCTGAATCGTGGCAAGACTATGCGCTGCCGACGCGGCGCTGCCGCGGGAGCGCCGTCATCACCACGGCGTCATTGCGAGCGCAGTGGCGAGGCGAAGCAATCCAGGCTGCATCTGCGGAGAGATCCTGAATTGCCTCGGCGCAAGGGCGCGCGAGGCCGGGACGACGGCGGAATGTTGAGCTGGCGGCACGGGAGCAGATGCACGTCGTAAACTGCACGACGGGCAAACCGCGCATGTCGATCATGCGTAAACTGCCCGTCGCGTTACGATGTCGCAGGCCGCAGGGCTTGCCGTGTCGGGCAAATCAGGCGGATGCTTCCGCTCGTCCTGCTGCCGCATGAGGGGCGTGTCGCGACCGTCACGAGGCGTTGGCAGTGGGATGCGATGGGCGTGGATTGCCGCAGCGTGAGTTGATCGCGCGGACGAACGGCGATGCACGTACGGTCAAGTCGCGTGGTCCTGACACCCCGATGCTGGTGTCCCGCGCAACGCGCGCAAGCGCGTTGTCGCGCATGGTGGCCAACAAGCCCGGCGCACCAGGGAGATCGCGAAGCAGCCGTTCAAACCGTCGCGCAGGGAAGGCCGGGTGTTTCCGGCTGCACCTGTGGTACCTGCCGCCTGCATTTTTTACGCAGGCGGGCCACGGGCGTCAGCCGACGCCCGGCCTTCCCTGTGCCCTCTGTGTCGAGAGGGCGAGCCAAATGAACAACTCGGACGCCGAGCGCCACGAGGACGCGATGCCATGCCTATTCTGATCTGCTCTGCCGTGTTCGGCCCGGCTCCTACCACCCGACAACTGTCATCGCCCGCGAAAAGCGGGCGATCCGGTACGCCGCGGCCTGTCGGCTCAACCACTGCTGCCTCGGCGTACGGGGGCGCCCGGTCAAGCCGGGCGACGACGCCGAGGTTGGACAACGGCAGCGCGCGTCAATCCGCTTCCACCGCTGGCAAAATCACCCCGCCATGGTTACATTGCGTCAGCGAGGCTGCGACGCGCGTCCGGAACCAACATATCCCCGGGGCCTTATCGATCCTTTAGGGAACTGTCCCTGGCCAGGTCCGTGGACCTGGACATATGGTGCCCACCTACTTTCGTAGGGAACTCCGGGATCGAGCGTTTCAACGGCGATTGCGGCTTCGCGCTTGTCTCTCTCCCTCTGTTCTGTCCCCTTGATTGCCGATCTGCTGCGTTTCTGAGAACGTTGGAGTGCCCGCGTCCGCGAGCTCTTGACGGAGATCCCGCCGCATGCCGATGAAGGCCGTCCAGCACACCAAGCAGCAGCTGCGGGCTGCAGCCCTCGCCGCGCGCGACGCGCTGAGCGACGAGGCGCGCAGCGCCGCCGCGCAGGCCATCGCGGCGCGCGGGCTCCCCTTCGCGCTGGAGCCGGGCCAGGTGGTCTCCGGCTATGCGCCGATTCGCAACGAGCTCGATCCGGTGCCGCTGATGCGCGTGCTGGCGGCGAAGGGCGCGCGGCTGGCACTGCCGGTCATCCTGGCGCGCGGCCATTCGCTCTCCTTCCGGGCGTGGTCGCCGGGTGATCGGCTGACATTGGGCTCGCTCGGTATCCCCGAGCCGTCGCCCGTTGCGGCCGAGCTGGTGCCGGACGTGATGCTGGTCCCGCTCGCCGCCTTCGACCGCACCGGCCATCGCATCGGTTACGGCGGCGGCTACTACGACTACACCTTCTCGCACTTGCGTAAATCGCATCACCTCATCGGCGTCGGCCTCGGCTTTGCCGTGCAGGAAACCGAGGCGATCCCGGCCTTGGCCCACGACGCGGCGCTGGATTATGTGCTAACCGAGCGCGAGACCTTGGATTTCCGGAGCAATTGAGTTGCGAATTCTCTTCGTCGGCGACGTCGTCGGCCGGGCCGGCCGCAGCGCCGTCTCGGACCACCTGCCAGGCTTGATCCGCGATTGGGCGCTCGATCTCGTCATCGTCAATGGCGAGAACGCGGCCGGCGGGTTCGGCATCACCGAGGCGATCTATCAGGAGCTGGTCGATGCCGGCGCCGACGCGGTCACGCTCGGCAACCACTCCTGGGACCAGCGCGAGGCGCTGGTGTTCATCGAGCGCGCACCGCGCCTGGTGCGCCCTGCGAATTATCCGGCGGGCACGCCCGGCCGTGGCGCGGCGCTGGTCGACGCCAAGAACGGCGCCCGCGCGCTGGTGGTCAACGTGCTCGGGCGCGTGTTCATGACGCCGTTCGACGACCCGTTCGCGGCTGTCGGCCGCGAGCTCGGCGCCTGCCCGCTGCGCGAGGCGGCGGATGCGATCGTGGTCGACGTGCATTGCGAGGCCTCCAGCGAGAAGCAGGGCCTGGGCTATTTCTGCGACGGCCGCGCCAGCCTCGTCGTCGGCACCCATACGCATGTGCCAACGGCCGATCACCAGATCCTGCCCGGCGGCACCGCCTACATGACCGATGCCGGCATGACCGGCGATTACGACTCCATCATCGGCATGCAGAAGGACGAGCCGCTGCGCCGCTTCCAGTCGGGCATCCCGTCGGCGCGCTTCGAGCCGGCCTCCGGCGAGGCGACGTTGAGCGGCGTGGCGGTCGAGACCGACAACGGCACCGGGCTTGCGATCAAGATCGCGCCGGTGCGCATCGGCGGCCGGCTGTCGCCGGCGAAGCCTTCGTTCTGGGGAGGATGAGAGCCTGGATCAGGCCTTGAGCCGAAAACCCATCCGGAACGCGCCCCAATGCCGGCCCTTGATGAAGATCGGCGCCGAGAGGTCCTTCATCAGCACGAACTGCCCGCCGCCCATGTCGCGGCGGTAGGTCTGCAGCAGAAACGGCTTGTTGCTGGCGGCGGCGACCTTCTTCACCGCGCGGTCCTCGAACAGCCGGCGGTTGCGGCAGTTGGCGTTGTTCCAGACCGGATCGGGCCCCTGCGGCTTGCGGTAGTTCGGATTGTGCGTCGGCAGGTAGCCGCCGCGCGCCCAGGCGACGCAGAACACGATGCGCGGATCGCTGCCCTGGATCGGGTCCTGGATCGCCGGCAGGACGCGGTCGGTGAATTCGACGTAGCGCGTCATGTACTGCTTGGGATTGGTGCCGGGGATCTCGCGATAGCTCTCGTCCATCAGGTCGGCGAGCGTGATCTCGCCGCGGTCGATCGCCGTTTCGAAGGTCGCCGAGATCTGCCGGGCGGTGTCGACGACGGTCTTGATCAGCGGCGCGTCCGCGGTCTGTACGCCGCTCTCGGCGATCAGCCCGATCAGCGCCTCGGAATGATCGAGCAGCTTGGCGATCCGGCTGTCGGCCTGTTTGAGCTCGACCGAGGACTGGTCGACGCCCTTGGCGAGCTCGTTGAGCTCGCTGATCACGGCGTCGCAATGCGCGAGGTTGGAGGTCGCGGCCTTCGCCACGCCGTCGATCTCCTGGCCGACGCTGGTGAAGCCGTCCTGGACGCGGACGATGATGCCGCCGATCTGCTGGGCGCCTTCACCCGCGGTCTTGGCGCGGGAGGAGGCCTGGCCGCTCTCGCCGAGCAGGCTCTTCACCTGCGAGTCGAGCCCGCGCAGGGTATCGCCGATCTCCTGGGTGGCCTGCCGCGTCGCCTCGGCGAGCGACTTCACCTCGCTTGCGACGACAGCGAAGCCCCGGCCGGCGCTGCCGGCACGGGCCGCCTCGATGGTTGCGTTCAGCGCCAGCAGGTTGGTCTGCTTGGCGATCGCCTCGATCGCGACCGAGACCTTGGCGACCTGCGACAGCGCATCGCCGACCGAGCCGAGCCGCTGCTCGATGCGCTCGACGGACTCGACCAATTCGGCGATGTGCCGCACCGCGGTGTCGACCACGTTGCGCGACTGGGCGATGTCGCCGACCGCGGCGGTCGTGGCCGATTGCACCGCCTGCGAGGCGGTGGCGATGTCGTGATTGGCCGCGACCATGGTCTTGGCGGTGGCCTGGAGATGCCCGAACCGCTGCGACTGGTAGCTGACGCGGTTGGCGACCTCCTGGACGTTGCCGGCGACATCGGCGAGCTCGACGCCGAGACCGCCGATGCGGTCGGCGATCTCGTCCATCAGCCGTTCGGCGCCGGTGCGCGCGTCGTGACTTTCCAGAATGGCGCGTTGCGCGACCGACATGTCCAGACTCCCGGGCTTGAAAGGATCAGAAAATCACGGCTTGGCTCACAATTTGTAGGCGGTGCGGAAGCCGCCCCAGTGCCGGCCGCGAACCCGGATCGGCACGTCGATTTCGCGCATCATGACGGTGTTGCCGTTGCCCATGTCGCGCGCGTAGCTCTGGATCAGATAGGGCCGCTGGCTGCGGCCTGCCGCGAGCCCGGCCGGATCGTTGAAGATGCGGCGGTTGCGGCTGTTGGCGGTGTTGAAGGCCGTGTCGCCCGGCCGCTGCGGATGCGAATAGATCCGGTTGTGCACCGGCAGATAGCCGTTGCGGTCGATCGCCACGCAGAACGCCATGCGCTGGTCCTTGGCGAGGAAGGCCTCCTGGAACGACGGCAGCACGCGCTCGGCCCAGTCGAGGATCCGGCTGCGGTGCTGCTGCGGATTGGTGCCGGGGATCTCGACATAGTTGGTATCGAACATGTCCTCGAGCGTGATCTCGCCGCGCGCAACGGCGCTCTCGAACATCCGGTTCAGCTCGGTGCCGGCTTCCATGGCGCGGGTGACGAACTCGTTGTTCTCCTCGTGCAGCGCCCAGAGCTTGTCCTCGATCTTCTCGCGCAGCTCGGCGCTTGGCGCATCGAACCGCGCCTGGGCGCCGGCCTTGACCTGCTCGGTGACGCGCAGGCGGCACGGACCGACGTCCTCCAGCACGGCGTCGAGACGCTCGTTCACGGGCAGGCGGCTCGCATCCGGGCCGGTGATCAGAAGGCCGTCGTTGGAAATCTCATAGACCGGCGCACCGATCGTGCGTGCGCCCGACTTGATCTCGAGCTTGAGGTGGCAGGGCAGACGCTCGCTGCCGCTGCGCACGGGCCGATCGCCCTGCCGCAGCAGCACGGCGCAGCGCGCCTTCAGCTTCTGGGCGTACATCGTCACGGCGCGGCCGGCGTTCGTGACGCGCTCGCCATAGCTCTCGGCCTGCTGGGTGGCGCTGCTGATGTCGGCGGCGCTGTCGACCACCGAGGATATGAACTGCGAGGCCTGGGCCGCATTGTTCGACATCTCGCCGGTGGTCTGGTTCTGCTCGGCGACGGCGCCGTTGACGTTGGTGAAGACGGGGCGGATCGCCTCGATCGCCTGGGCGATGCGGTGGACGGCGTCGGCCGAGCCGGCGGCGTCCTTCTGCAGTGCCTCGATCTTGCGGGTGATCTCCTCGGTCGCGTTCTGGGTCTGGACGGCAAGCGCCTTGACCTCGGTGGCCACTACGGCAAAGCCGCGGCCGGCCTCGCCGGCGCGGGCGGCCTCGATGGTCGAGTTGAGCGCGAGCAAGGTGGTCTGGCGCGCGATCTGGGAGATCAGGTTGACGACGTTGCCGATCGCCGCCGAGGATTCGCGCAGGCGGTCGACGTTGGCCCGGGCTTCCGAGGCGGCGGCGCTGGCCTGGTCGGCGAGCTGGCCGGCGTCCTGGACCTGGGCACGGATACCGTGGGCGGATTGGGTCACCTTCTCTGCGGCGTGGGCGAACGTCGCCGCCGTTCCTTGCGCGGTGCTGCTGCGTCCGCTCAGCGCATCGGCGCGCTGGCGAATGTCCGTCAGCGTCCCCGCCGTCGCCTCGGCGCCGCTGGCGACCGCATCGGCGGCGCGCTCCAGCTGGCGAATCATGCCGCCGAGTTCCAGCTCCAGCAGGTCGAGGATGGCCTTGGCCGAATCGGCATCCGACGACGCCAGCGGCTCCGGCGCGGCTACCGGCTTCGGTTCGGCCACCGGCTCGGGCGCAGAGGCTCGTCTTGCAAAGAAACCAAACGCCATGGGGTAGGCCCCGGTGCGGGTGAAAAGGTGCAGAGGGGCGGCATCGTTGCACTTGACTGTGAAGCCATGGTTAACATTTGGCTTATGGTGCGGGGCAGCCAACTGGCTCTCCGAGGAGGGGGCAGCCACCCTGAAACCACCTCAAATCTTTGATTTTGACGATTCCCGGCCTATAAGGCCGCGCTTCCCCACCTGATCCCCTACGATTGCAAGAGACCTCGCATGGCCGGCCATTCCCAATTCAAGAACATCATGCATCGCAAGGGCCGGCAGGATGCGATGAAGTCCAAGCTGTTCGGCAAGCTGGCGCGCGAAATTACCGTCGCCGCCAAGCTCGGCACGCCCGACCCGGCGATGAACCCGCGGCTGCGCGCCGCCGTGGTCGCCGCCCGGGCCGAGAACATGCCCAAGGACAACATCGAGCGGGCCATCAAGAAGGCACTCGGCGGCGAGGGCGACAACTATGCCGAGATCCGCTACGAGGGCTACGGCCCGGGCGGCGTCGCCGTCATCGTCGAGGCGCTGACCGACAACCGCAACCGCGCCGCGTCCGACATCCGCTCCTTCTTCACCAAATCAGGCGGCAACCTCGGCGAGACCGGCTCGGTCTCGTTCATGTTCGACCGCGTCGGCATCATCGAATTCGACCGCGGCGTCGCTTCCGACGATGCCGTGCTGGACGCCGCGATCGAGGCCGGCGCCGACGACGTGATCTCGGGCGAGGGCGGCCACGAGGTCTATGCCTCGCCGGACAGTTTCCATGAAGTCGCCAAGAACCTCGAAGCCAAGTTCGGCGAGCCGCGCAAGGCGGCGCTGACCTGGAAGCCGCAGAACACGGTCGCGGTCGACGACGAGACCGGCGAGAAGCTGCTGAAGCTGATGGACCTCCTGAACGAACACGACGACGTTCAGAACGTCTACGCCAATTTCGAGATCTCGGACGCCCTGATGGCGAAGATGGGCGGTTGACGGACGCTCAACCACGTCGTTCGTGTGTTCCGTTTATGTTTCCATCGGTGCGGCGCGAGGCTATCTCTAATCCATGAAAGCCCAGCCGATTCGCGCAGCAATCCGCATCATCGGGATCGATCCCGGCCTCCGCCGCACCGGTTGGGGCGTGATCGAGAGCGAGGGCAACCGGCTGATCTATGTCGGTTGCGGCTCGGTCGAGCCGCCCGATGATCTGCCGCTGGCGAGCCGGCTGCTGGCGATCCATGAGGGGCTCTCGGCGGTGCTCGGCCGGTTCGCGCCGATGGAAGCTGCGGTCGAGCAGACATTCGTCAACAAGGACGGCGTCGCCACCCTGAAGCTCGGCCAGGCCCGCGGCATCGCCATGCTGGCGCCGGCGATGTTCGGAATTTCGGTCGCCGAATACGCCCCCAACCAGGTCAAGAAGACCGTGGTCGGCGCCGGTCATGCCGACAAGGGCCAGATCGCGGTGATGCTGAAGATCCTGCTGCCGAAGGCCGAGCCGCCATCGGCCGACGCGGCGGACGCGCTTGCCATCGCCATCACCCACGCCCATCACCGCCAGGGCCAGGCGCTGCGCATGAAGGTGGCCGGGCTATGATCGGCAAGCTGAAGGGGCTGATCGATTCCTACGCGGAGGATTTCGTCATCCTCGACGTCGGCGGCGTCGGCTACCAGGTGCACTGCTCGGCGCGGACGCTGCAGGCCTTGCCGTCGCCCGGTGAAGCCGCCACATTGTCGATCGAGACCTATGTGCGCGAGGACCAGATCAAGCTGTTCGGTTTTCGCTCGGATGTCGAACGGGAATGGTTTCGCCTTTTGCAGACGGTGCAGGGCGTCGGCGCCAAGGTCGCCCTCGCGGTCCTAGGCACTCTGCCGCCGGCGGACCTCGCCAATGCGATCGCGCTGCGCGACAAGGCCGCGGTGGCGCGCACGCCGGGCGTCGGCCCCAAGGTCGCCGAGCGCATCGTCACCGAGCTGAAGGACAAGGCGCCGGCGTTCGCCGATGTCGATCCCGGTGTCGTCAGGCTGTCCGGCGCCATCGAAGAATCCCGCGCGCCGCAGCCGATCGCGGACGCGATCTCCGCGCTCATCAATCTCGGCTATGGCCAGCCGCAGGCGGCTGCCGCCATTGCCGCCGCGTCACGCGCGGCCGGCGACAAGGCCGAGACCGCGCAACTCATTCGCCTCGGCCTCAAGGAGCTGGCGAAATAGGCTATCGTCGCCCGGCCGGGCGAGCAGAAGGACATCCGTTTCCCCATGGTGAGCAAGAAGGACAAGGAGCTGATCGAGGCGGCCGCATCAGCGGTCAAGAGCCGCTATCGCAACGATTGGCAGGAGGTCGGCGCCGCCATGCGCACGCGCGACGGCCGCATCATCACCGGCGTCAACATCGATGCCTATCTCGGCCGCAACGCTGTCTGCGCCGAGGCCATCGCGATCGGCCGCGCCATCACCGAGTTTGGCGACCACGGCATCGAGACCATCGTTGCCGTGCGCCATCCCAAGCCCGGCGAGCCCGGCGAGGTCGCCGTGGTCTCGCCCTGCGGCACCTGCCGCGAGCTGATCCACGACTATGATGCCAAGGCGCGCGTCATCGTGCCGTCGAACGGCAAGGGGCCTGCGGCGGTGACCATCGGCGAATTGCTGCCGAACAAATACAGGCGCGGCAACGAATGAAGCCGCCGGCGCGCATGGTCAGTCCGGAGCGGCGCTCCGACGATGTCGGCGACACTGCGCTGCGTCCGCAGCAGCTGTCGGAGTTCGTCGGCCAGCAGCAGGCGCGCGCCAACCTCTCGATCTTCATCGAGGCGGCGCGCAAGCGCGGCGAGGCGCTCGACCATGTGCTGTTCGTCGGTCCGCCCGGACTTGGCAAGACGACGCTGGCGCAGATCGTGGCGCGTGAGCTCGGCGTCGGCTTCCGCGCCACCTCGGGCCCGGTCATCGCCAAGGCCGGCGATCTCGCCGCGCTGCTGACCAATCTCGAAGAGCGCGACGTGCTGTTCATCGACGAGATCCATCGTCTCAGCCCGGCGGTCGAGGAGGTCCTTTATCCGGCGATGGAGGATTTCCAGCTCGATCTCATCATCGGCGAAGGCCCCGCGGCCCGCTCGGTCAAGATCGACCTGTCGAAGTTCACGCTGGTCGGCGCGACGACGCGCGCAGGCCTGCTGACCAATCCGTTGCGTGACCGGTTCGGCATTCCGATCCGACTGAACTTCTACACGGTGGAGGAGCTCGAAGGCATCGTCACGCGCGGTGCCCGCGTGCTCGGGGTCGGCATGACCGCCGACGGCGCCAACGAGATCGCGCGGCGCGCCCGTGGCACGCCACGGATCGCCGGCCGGCTGCTGCGCCGCGTGCGCGACTTCGCGTCGGCCGCCAACGCCAGTGCGATCGATCGCGCCATCGCCGATCACGCGCTGAGCGCGCTCGAAGTGGATGCCGCCGGGCTGGACGCGATGGACCGGCGCTATCTCTCGACCATCGCGCTGAACTACGGCGGCGGGCCGGTCGGCGTCGAGACCATGGCGGCAGCGCTGTCGGAGCCGCGCGATGCCATCGAGGACATCATCGAGCCGTATCTGATCCAATGCGGCTATCTGCAGCGTACGCCGCGCGGCCGGCTGCTGACGTCGCACGCGTTCAGGCATCTCGGCCTGGCCGAGCCCTCGAACCGCGATCCCGGCCAGTTCGGTCTGTTCGGCAGCGAGGACGATGATTAACGAAACTGCTGACAATCTGCACAGACGCACCCGAAATCGGTTGCAATGATCAGGGAGAAGGGAGCCGCTGCGAGGAGTTTATCGATGCTGTCACGCCGTCGCTTTCTGTCATTCTCAGGCGGTCTTGCCGCCACCGGTTTTTCGACCGCGACCTACGGCGTCGGCGTCGAGCCGCTCCGCCTGGGCGTCACCGACTATCACATCCATCCACGCAACTGGCCGGCTGGGCTAAGACTGAAGATCGCGGCCATCGCCGACATCCATGCCTGCGATCCCTGGATGTCGCTCGCTCATATCGACGGGATCGTCCAGCGAACCAACGCGCTGCAGCCGGATCTGATCGTTCTGCTCGGCGACTACGTCGCCGGTCATCGTCATCACATCGGACGCATCGACGCCGATGCCTGGGCGCCGGTGCTCGGCGGCCTGAAGGCGCCGTTGGGCGTGCACGCCATCCTGGGCAATCATGATTATTGGGATGATCGAACCGTGCAGCGCGACGGCCGCGGCGCGCCGTATGCCCAGAAGGCGCTCGAGGCCGCCGGCATTCCCGTCTACGAGAACGACGTCGTGCGTCTCACCAAGAATGGCCATGCCTTCTGGCTTGCCGGCCTTGGCGATCAGTTGGCCTACATGCCAGCGCGGCGCTTCCGGCCGATGCCGCGGATCGGCATCGATGATCTCGCAGGGACGCTGCGCAAGGTGACGGACAGCGCCCCGGTAATTCTGCTGGCGCACGAGCCCGACGTCGCGCTCCGGGTGCCACCACGCGTGGCGCTGCAGCTGTCGGGGCATACGCATGGCGGCCAGATCCGCGTGCTCGGCTGGTCTCCGGCTGTTCCCGCGCGCAATGGCGTCAATCTGGCCTACGGCCACATCCGCACCCAATGCGACGTGATCGTCTCCGGCGGCCTCGGCTGCAGCATCATGCCAGTCCGGATCGGCATGCCGCCGGAGATCGTGCTGGTCACCGTCGGCAGGGAACCCGTCGAGGTGACGTCCTAGCCGGCTCTTGCTGGCCTGCTCTTGCGCTGGCCGTTGAACTGGGCGAAACGATCGCCATTTCCGGCTATCGAGGGCTTCCCTTGACCCAACAACATCTCGACGGCGCGATCCGCGACGGCCGCCACCACATGCAGGTGCGGGTCTACTACGAGGACACGGATTTCTCCGGAATCGTCTATCACGCCAACTACCTCCGCTTCATGGAGCGCGGCCGCACCAATCATCTGCGGCTGATGGGCGCCGAGCAGCACGCGCTGTTCGCGGAGGCGGCAAGCGAAGCCCCGGGCTTCGCCTTCGTGGTGCGCTCGATGACGCTCGACTTCCTGCGGCCGGCCCGTATGGACGACGTGCTCGACGTCGTCACCTGGCCCGTGGCGGTGAAGGGCGCGTCGATCACGCTGGCGCAGGAGGTCAGGCGCGGCGAGGAGGTGCTCGTCAAGGCCGACGTGAGAGTTGCGTTCATCAGCGGCGGCAGGGCGCAGCCCATACCGAAAGCGCTGCGCGACCTGATGAAGGCGGACCTCGCCTAAAGACGTCCTAACGGTGGGCGGGCGAAGGGATGAGGATGCGCCCGCCGGCGATCGCGACCTCGCCGCGGTCCAGTCGGCCGCGCCATTTGCGCAGCGAATGCGACGGCAGCTGTATCGCCGCGGCGTAGGCACGGAAGCCATTGCTCCGGTTCAGCGCAAGCCAGCTGGCGAGCACCGCCGCACTACGGTAGAGCGTAGACGGCGACCTGATCGCCGACCTGGTCCTTGAGGATCGTGTTGCCGCCCGCGATGAAGGCGACGTATTCGCGGCCCTTGTACTCATAGACGGCGGGATTGGCGACCGCGGGAGCCTGGACGATGTCGGACCAGAGCTCCTTGCCGTCGGCCAGCGCGTAGGCCCGCACCTTGGCGTCCATCGAGGCTCCGATGAAGATCACGCCTCCGGCCGTAACCGCCGGGCCGCCGATCGTCACCGATCCCATCGACTCCGGCATGTAGAAGCCCCACTTCTGGGAGGCGCCGATGGGACGGCGCCATTTGATGTCACCGGTGGTCATGTCGATGGCGGCGATCTCGCCGAATGGCGGCTTCCAGCAGGGCATGCCGAGCCAGTTCAGCGCGTTGTCGAGTGACATGCCGTATGGCGCACCCTCTTGAGGATAGAAGCCTTGCTCGTTGCCCGAGCCGGCTGCGCGCTGCTCATATTCTTTCCGGGGGTAGAGCTTGATGGATTGCACCACGTGCGAGAAGTTGACGATCGCGGTCTTGCCGCGCGGATCGAAGGCTACGCCGCCCCATTGCACGCCGCCGGCC
This sequence comes from Bradyrhizobium sp. HKCCYLS3070, assembly GCF_051167575.1. Taxonomy (NCBI): domain Bacteria; kingdom Pseudomonadati; phylum Pseudomonadota; class Alphaproteobacteria; order Hyphomicrobiales; family Nitrobacteraceae; genus Bradyrhizobium; species Bradyrhizobium sp. HKCCYLS3070. Next base: position 171,849 of record NZ_JBNPTI010000004.1, on the reverse strand, counting down.
GAGTCGGGATAGGCGAGCACGCCGCTGTCCTTGTGGGTCGGCGGCGAGTACATGCCGGCGTAATTGAGGCTCTTCCAGAGCCTCGAGCATTGGCCGAGCCCGAGGGCGTCGGCGACCCACCAGATGGGAGGCTTCTTCGACTGGTCGAGCAGCGGCGCCGGCCTGATCGGAAACGGCTGCGTCGGCGCGTAGATTTCGCCCTGGATCGAGCCGTCGCCACCAGGCACCTTGCGCTCCTCGATCGGCCAGACGTCCTTGCCAGTGCGTCGGTCGACGACGAAGAGGAACCCCATCTTGGTTGCCTGCATCAGCGCTGGGATCTGCTTCCCATCGACGGTGATGTCCATCAACGTCGGCGCGGAGTTGATGTCGTAGTCCCAGATGTCATGGTGCACCCACTGGCGAGACCAAACGACCTCGCCGGTTTCGAGGTTGAGGGCCGTTGTCGATGTGGCCAACGGGATCGGCTCGGTGCGGTTGCCGCCCCAGTAGTTCGGGGAGGGGCTGGAGACCGGGAGATAGACCAATCCAAGTCCCTCGTCGACCGACATGCCCGTCCACACATTGGCGGTGCCGGTGCGGGACGCGATCTTCGGCGGCAGCGTAGCGAAGGACCATTGTCGCTCGCCCGTTTGCGGATCGAGCGAGAATACGGTGCCGGGCGGTGCTTCAGCATAGGCCCAGTCCTTGCCGGCCCAGCCCAGGATCACGTGATTGCCCGCGACCGTCGGCGGCTGAAGCAACGAAAGCGGATATTTGTTGTTCACGTCGTTCCACTGATCGACGTTGAGGACGCCGCCGTTCGCGAAATCACGACAGAGCTTGCCAGTATCCGCGTCCATGGCAAAGAGCTGCGCGTCCATGGTGCCGAGATAGACGATCTTCTGGCACGGCTGGCCCGCGACGGGATTCGCTGCCTCCCAATAGGCGACCCCGCGGTTCTTCAGCGCCGGCTGGGTCAAAGCCTTGAGCGTCGATTTGGAGTCGAAGGTCCATTTGACCTTTCCGGTCGCGGGCTCCAGCGCAACAACGCGATAGAACGGCGTGCCGATGTAGAGCGTGTCATTGGCAAAGATCGGCGTGGCGGACCAGACGCTGGTCGGCAGCTTGCCCGATCCATCCGAAACGTCGCCGGTGTGATACTCCCACACCTTTACCAGCGATCGGACATTGTCGGCTGTGATCTGGGTCAGAGGAGAGTACTTCTGGGCATTGAGCTGACCGTGAAACGTATTCCAGACGGCATGGGTCGGGACGAGCGGGATCGGCTTCGGCGTGGGCAAGCTGCCGGACGGCAGCTGAGCGCCTGCGTCGGCAGCTCCCGATGGCTCGTTGCCCGGTGCTGACGATGCGCGACCGGCATTGCTGTGGGGCTGCTCCGAGCCAGTGCTCGAAGGCCCACGCTGCTCTGGGCCTGGAATGCTTCCGGGGGTGGCAGCCGGATGAGCAGTGTCGTTCTGTGCAATCGCCGGCGGCAGCGCGACCATGACCGCCAGCGTGAGCGCCGCAAATGGGGCGCTACGGCAGAATGAACGGATTCTCATGCGACGGCTCTTCTTGGCTGGGGTGGGGCGGCAAGCGTCACAATCAATCCGACGAGTGCGACGACCGTGGCCGCCGCCAGCCACCACGCATGCAGAAAGCAGGCGGCGGTTATTGTGCCGAGCGCGCCGAGCAGCCCGAGGGACCAGAACACCCAGAAGAGCCACCCGCGTCGACCAAACCACAGGATGAAGGCGTCGACGACGAGTGCCAGACTGGATCCGATGACGAGCAACGCGCCCGGGGCGCCAGTGACCCCGGTCAAAGGAGCTAGGTAGTCGTAGAGGCCGAGCAGCGTGCCGGCGGCGGCTGCCACGAGGATGATGATCGGGCCGAGCGGCCTCTGCTCAGATGAGGTCAAGTCAACGCTCCAAGATTCATGGCCGACGAGCGCGGGGCAGCGGCGGTGATTCAACGGACGAGAAAAGAATGTCTCGTCGAAGCAGGGGTTCCACGCGCCGCATCCGTACCCGTTCGGGGCCGAGAAGGGCCCCCATCCGGTTTGCCAACCCAATTCCTCGGCGCATGGCGGACTATCTCTGGCACTGTCGGTATAGCGGGGGGCGTGAGACAATCCGCAGCTCAATACCAAACGGGCCTCGATCGGCCGCGGAGGTCGCTACTTCTTCTCCTTCGAGCCCCGAGTCAGAAGCCACCGGTTCGCCGGGTGGGAAGTGAGGAACCCAGGAGCACGGAACTCCGGGCTGCTGACCTTCACGAGCCGTAGACCTCCAGTCGCGTGCCGAGCACGTGTCGGAGGCCGTGGAAATGGCAAGTGTGAAGCCGTGCATTCCGACCGGCCAAGACGCGATCGAAATCGTATCGGCCTTGGCGGCCGCGATAAGCCCCTGGCCGAGCGACAGACCTCGCATCGGCGCAATCGGGAAATACCGGAAACGGCGTCCGAACCCGTAAGCGCGCAGAAAGTCGATGATCCAGACGGCGAGCATCTTCTCCGAGAATAGACTTTTTCAGCCGAAGGCGGCTGCGAGGGACGTGGGGGCCAACGTCGCAGCCTTTGGCATGCTCGCAGTGATTGCCGCGCTCCCTCGCGTCGCGCTGAGTCGGACGGGCTTGATCCGAGTTGCCTAGCGATCCCGTCCCGCACCGTCCTCCGCGGAGCAACATGCGGGACGGACTCGCGGCGCCTACGGGCAGAACCAGGCCGGTCCGATCTGCATGCAGCCTGCCGTGATCCCGCTGCGCAAGGCGCATCGGAGAGGCCGCCGGGCAGATCACGCTGCGCTGACCCGCCAGACGGACTGCCGCTCAATCAGACCGTGGCCGGGGAAGAACTCGCGCGTTGAAACCGTCAGTATCGCCCGCCGCTGCGCTCTTGTTGCTTGATCCAATCCGACAAGGTCCGGGGCGACGATCCTTGTCCGGGGCGCGATGGTTTCGCTGTGGCAGGCCTGTTGCTCCGGTTCGTCGTCTCCGTCGGCGCGCGCGGGCGCGTCGCGGCATGGGCGCCAGAGACGCCCCTCGGCGCCGTTGTGAGCTTCTCCGCTTCCTCCTTCTCCAGCCGCAGCTTGCGCAGCCGCTCCATCTTCTCGCGCTCCGGATCGACGGGCGGCGGTGGCAGCTCGCGCTGGCGGGCTTCCTCGGCGGAGATCAGCAGACCCATGATGGCGCCTTCGCCGAGGGCCTTGCAGGCTTCGAGGCGGTGCAGACCTTCGACCAGGACAAAATGGTCCTTGTCGCGGCGGACGAGGATCGGCTCGCGCTGGCCGACCTCCAAAATGCTTTCGGCCAGCGCGTCGACCGCGTCCTGCTTCAGCGCCTTGCGCTTCTTGTCGGGGATGTGGATCTTGTCGATGGGGAAGCTTTCCGGTGCGGACACAGTCGAAACTCCGTCGTGGGCGCGCCGTCCGGCGTCAGGGTCGGAGGGGGCACGATCCCCGGATCCGCACCGCAGGGCGGAGGGAGGCAGACCGGGCACGTGTGGCTACAATAGAGACATTCGCCATCTCGCCGCAAGGAGCGGTGATGGGGCGTGATGGCTCCTGTCAGACCGCAAGGTGGATCATGCCGCTGTGATGGGCGCCCAATCGGCCGCGCTCGAAAATCGCTCACGCGTCAATTCATGCTGCTATCCTGCATCGCTCATACAGGAGGACGCCGCTCATGACGATACGCACACTCGTTGCCGCGCTGGCCGGGATTGCTCTCGCGTTGCCCGCCGCTGCCCTCGCGCAGGAACCGCCGGTCGAGGAGCAACTCGTCAATGCGATGAACAAGGTGTTCGGCGTGCACGCCGGCTTTCGCGCCAATCACGCCAAGGGCGTCGTGGTCGAGGGCAAGTTCAAGCCGTCGACCGAGGCGGCGACCTTGAGCAAGGCGTCGCTGTTCAGCGGCGGCGAGATTCCGGTGACGGTGCGGTTCTCGGACTCCACCGGCGTGCCGAACCTGCCGGACGGATCCGGCGACGCCAATCCGCACGGCATGGCGGTGAAGTTTCATCTCGCCGACGGCAGCGACATGGACCTCGTGATCAACTCGCTGAAATTCTTCCCCGTCTCGACCGGTGCGGAGCTGCGCGATCTGTTCCTGGCGATCGCGGACTCTGGACCGAACGCGGCCAAGCCGACCAGGCTCGAGCAGTTCGTCGCCAGCCATCCCTCGGTGCCGGCGGCGCTCGGCACCATCGCGACGCCGGACAGTCTTGCCGACGAGGCCTATTTCGGCGTCAACGCCTTCGTCCTCGTCAACAAGGCCGGCGAGAAGCAGGCGGTGCGCTGGCAGATGCTGCCGGAGAAGGTCGTGCATATCGACCAGGAGGACGCGGCGAAACGCGCGCCGGACTTCCTGATGGCCGAGCTGCCGGCGCGGCTGAAGCAGGGGCCGGTGACGTTCCGCTTCAAGGCGCAGCTCGCCGCGGCCGGCGACGACACCAAGGATCCGGCAAAGCCGTGGCCTGACGATCGCAAGCTGGTCGAGCTCGGCGTGCTGACGATCGACAAGGCGGTCGAAGACAGTGACGCCGCGCAGAAGAAGCTGCTGTTCCTGCCGGGCCAGCTCACCGACGGCATCGAGGCCTCCGACGATCCGATGATCGACATCCGCAACGGCGCCTATGCCATCTCGTTCTCCCGGCGCAATCCGTGATGATGGTGGCATGACACGCCATGTGCCGTGCGCACCGCGCGGTGCGGCGGATCACGCTGCGCTGATCCGCCCGACGGGCCTCAGTCTGTCGTCATGGCCGAGGCGAGCCCCGCCATGATGCTGCGCGCCGCAGGCGGCGCTTGTGCTGATGACCGGACGATTTGGCGGCGAGCTCAAATCCGTATTTCCGGTCGCGATCGGCCGTGACCTAGCTTCGTTCGATCCTGATCGAAATCCGGAACGAGCGGAAATGGGTGCATCTCTGCGGAGTGCAGGATCGGATCGGCGCCCTCTGCGGGGCCTTCGAGCCCGGCGAGTGAGCACGATACAACCGGCCGCAATTATGGATGCTTCGCGGCACGCGCCCCCGATGAGTTGCCGCAACGTTGACGGAGCCACGCCTCATTCGGTGCGATTGCGGCGGCGTCCGCCGCTTTCTCTCCCGATCGATGACGTCGCACAGGCTGCGCGATAACGGCGAAACCAAGAGCAGGGGTTGTCGACACGCATGGACCGCCGAGCGTCGGCGCGTCGAAGACGATGGCGACCGTGCAGCCGATGTGCCGCCCTGCTCGATGTGATGCAATCGAGGCGTGTAGTAGATGTGAAGGACGACGATCGCGAAGTGCGCGCGATCAGGAAGCATGCCGTCGAGCGCGGCGCCGCGCGCTGCGCATCCAGCGAGTTCGGTGCGCACGTTCGTCTACGAATGAACTCATGAACCGCGACGGCATCGCGCATCGCGCCGTTTGTCGCAATCGTGTCGCGCGCTGCTTCTTTTCGCCAGAATCCTGCATCTTGCGTGCAACAGTCAAAGCCGAATCTCGATCGCGTCGGGGGCCCGATCTGCATTCCTTCCGAATGACATTTTTCAATTCAGTTCGCGACACAATCTCACCCTCCTGATGCGGCCGCCGTTTGTTGCGGCACGTGTTCAGGAGTTGTGAGTTCGATGCGTCGCGTATTTGGCGTATGCCTTTGCCTATCTACTTTCGCAGGAAGTACGACATCGGTCTGGGCGACTGATCTCGCCCTGCCTCCCCCGCTCCCGCCGCCCGACGTCTTCGCCTACAGGTGGAGTGGCTGCCATGCCGGCGCGAATGCCGGGATGGCCTGGTCACGCCAGCAGCAGACGTGGAGTCAGGTCGCCAATGCTGCCGCCGCGCCCGTTCAGCCCGTGCAGCAACCGGTCGGCAATGCGAACAACCCGCCTGTGGTCAAGCCGCCTGTGGTTGCAAACCCTGCGCCGAACCCGCCGCCGTCGAACAACCCCGGCGGGAATAACGGCGGGTGGAAGCCGCCGCATAAGCCGCCGCAAAAGCCCCCGATCTGTGAGCGCGGCGACAAGGGCTGGTGGCAGCCCGGCAAGCCGTACGGCGACAAGGATCACGACTGGCCAAAGGTTGGATCGAAAGGCGGCGACAACAAGTCGTCCTGGCCGTCGGCGCCATCCAAGAACAAGGACAACAACTACAACGACGTCAAATATGGTGGCGGCTGGTTCGACAAGCATCACGACGACGACCATGACAAGTCGAGCGGCTGGTCGCAGCTGCATTCAAACGGCTACTCCGACAGATCGGCTTGGCTGCACCGTGATCGGCAGGACGATCACGACAAGCCGGCTTCCGGATGGGGTGGGAAGAAGGACGACGGATACGACAAGCCACTCGGTTTCGGCTGGTCGAAGCAGCCGCTGAAGAGCGAGCGTGACAGCTACGCCTGGCTGAAGCCGGATCAACGCGACGACGACAAGCATGGCGGCTATGGCTGGGGCGGCAAGCCGCGCGACAATGATGACGGCAAGGGCGGCTATGGCGACAAGCAGCCCGACAAGGATCATTGGCAGCAGCAGGGCGGCAACTACCATCATGGCGGATGGCCGTATCATCCGGACAAGCCCTGGCCGCCGAAGAATCCGCCGCCGAACAATGGCGGCGGCCAGCCGAACCCGCCGCCGCAGGGCAACAATGGCAACCCGCCGCCGCAGAACCAGCCGCCGGTGGCAGGCGGCGGCAACGTGGCGCCGCTGCCCGTCGCTGCCGTGCAGATTCCGACCGCCATCTCGAGCAATGGCAGCGACGTCATCGGCGGCCTGCAGCTCGGCTGCGATTATCAGATGGACCGCTTCGTCGTCGGCATCCAGGCCATGGCCGATATCGGCATCATCAACGCATCGAGCCCGCTCGGGCCGGCGCTGACGATGAACACGCGGACGAGCAACCTCTACACCGCCACGGTGCGTGCCGGCTATCTCGTGACACCTGAGATCCTGGCCTACGTGCGCGGTGGTGCGGCGTGGACTCGGACCAACGTTTCGGTCGTCAACACCGCCACCGGGCAGTCGGCGAGCGTGGCGTTCAATCGCAGCGGATGGACGGTCGGCGCCGGCGTCGAGTGGATGTTCGCCCGCAACTGGTCGGCCTTCGCCGAATATGATTACGCCGATTTCGGCACCGTGACCGGCACGCTGCCGGGCGCCGCCGCGATCACCGGAGGGCCGAACGTCGTCAGCCAGAAGACCCAGCTCCACACGGCGATGGTCGGCGTCAACTACCGCTTCGAGATGCTGTCGCGCGGCGGCCGCTGAGATCAGCAGCAGACGCATTGCATCCCACACGACAAAGGCCGCCTGGTTCATCCAGGCGGCCTTTTCGGTCTTGGTCGGCCGGCGCTCAGCTCGCGCGGACCGAGCTCAGGAACTTGCCGACCTCGTCCCTCAGGCGGCCACTGTCACGCGACAGCAGCTTCGCCGCCGACAGCACCTCGGAGGACGCAGTCCCGGTGCTGCTTGCGCCGCGCTGCACGTCGGTGATGTTCGAGGAGACCTGCTGCGTGCCCTGGGCCGCCTGCTGGACGTTGCGTGAGATCTCCTGCGTCGCCGCGCCCTGTTGCTCGACTGCGGCGGCGATGGTGGCCGAGATCTCCGACAGGCGTTCGATGGTCTCGCTGATCTCGCGGATCGCGCCGACGGACTCCTGGGTGGCGGTCTGGATGCCCGCGATCTGCTGGCCAATGTCCCCGGTCGCCTTCGCGGTCTGCTCGGCAAGCGCCTTGACCTCGGTGGCGACCACGGCAAAGCCGCGTCCGGCGTCGCCCGCCCGTGCCGCCTCGATGGTGGCGTTCAGGGCGAGCAGGTTGGTCTGGCCGGCGATGCTGTTGATGAGCTCGACGACGTCGCCGATCCGCGCGGCCGCCTTCGACAGCTCGCCGACCCGCCCCGTGGTGGAGCGTGCCTGCGTGACGGCCTCGTTGGCCATGCGCGCGGACTGCTGCACCTGGCGGCTGATCTCGGTCACCGAGGAGGCCATCTCCTCGGTCGCCGACGCCACCGACTGCACGTTGGTGGACGCCTGCTCCGATGCCACGGCGACCGTCGTAGCCAGCGTCTGCGCCCGCTCCGCGGTGGCGCTCAACGAGCCGGCCGACGTCTCCAGCGTGCTCGAGGCAGCCGACACGGTCTCGACGATGCCGCCGACGGACGCCTCGAACTGATCCGCCATCTGGCTCATCGCGTGGCGGCGCTGGGCGTCGGCGGCGGCCTGGTCCTCGGCGCGCTGCGCGATGCTCTGCTTCAGGTCGCCCTGCATGGCTTTCAGGGAGGTGGCGAGGGCTCCGACCTCGTCCGCCTGCTCGATGGTGAGGGTCTGGTTGAAGTCGCCTTTGGCGATGCCGTTGGCAAACACGGCGCAATCCTGGATCGGACGGGCAATGCCCCGTGCCGCCACCCAGATGAGGAAGATCGCAAGCGCCGTGATCAGCGTTCCGACCCCGAGCTGCCACAGCGTGTTGTTGGTCGAGCGGCCGCTGAGCGAGGCGTCGAGCTGCCGTGCAGAGGCGAGAACGACGTCGCGCGGGACGGAGATCACGACCGACCAGGGCGTGTCGGTGAGACCGAATGTGATCGGGGCGTAGATGTCGACGTTGGGATTGTTGGGCTCGTCGAGAACGGTGCCCTTGCCGGTTCGAACGATGGCGGCGCTGTCGGCCCAGCGCGAGTCGGCCTCGGCGGCGGATTTGCCGATGACGTTCTGGTCGGCGCTGTCGGCGACGACGAGGCCGGTGTCGTTGAGGATCACGACCTTGCCCTTGCCGTCGAACAGCGAGGTGTTGATCTTGACCGCCAGCTTCTGCACGAAGTCGAGATTGTAGTCGGCGCCGGCGAGACCGCGGAATTTGCCGTCAATCATGACGGGAACGGACATCGTGGCCAGGAACACCGGCTTGCCCTGGACGATGTAGGGCAGCGGTCCGAGGATGTTCTCCTTCCCCGTGGTGCTCGGGTTGATGTACCAGGCGCCCTTCACGAGGCCATTCTGATGGCGCTCGCTGCTGTCGTATTCGACCAGCGGCTGCACGGCGATTGCGCCGCCGGCGCTTCGCGTCCAATAGGGGAGGAAGCGGCCGGTGTGATCGGAGCCCATTTCCTTGTTGGCCTTGAAGGCCGCATCGTTGCCGTCCAGCCCATCGGGCTCCCAGGCCGAGTAGGTGCCGTTGAAGGCGGGATTGAGCTCCAGCACATGCCGCAGCACGGCGTTGAGCTGCGCGCGGCGGGCGCTCGTGGCGGTCCCGTTCTTGGCGTCCGCCAACACCGCAAAGGACTGCGCCAGGGTGCGCGCGGCGTCGAACCCGACCTCCAGCTCGGCCTTGATGACGTTGGCCTCGGTGGAGGCCCGGTTCATCAGGCTTTCCTTGGTCTGGCGATCGACGAGCTGCATCACCTCGTGGTTGACGTACTGGTTCATGCTCTGCGTCGAGAACAGACCGTAGCCGATCAGGATGACGCAGGTGAGCGCCAGGCAGAAGCCGGCGATCAAGGCGATCTTGGTCTGGATGGAGCGTATTGCCGCAAAGGATAGGCGCATGTTTCCCTCTCATGGTTGCCTCGCGACACCGGCAATGACGTTCGTCGGTGCGAAGCGCGTGCGGGAACCATCCGGACTGAGGATTAATGTGCTTTAAGGCACCGGCTCCATTTCAGGGCGCACGGACCAGTTCAGGCGAGGGAGTGTCGCAGTGTTGCGACACCTCCGTAGTCGTCCGGGGAAAGTGAGGCATCGGTCGCGGCCCCGGCGGCGAGCGAAGGATTGCAGCCTGGTCGGCGTTCCTTGACGCCGGTCAAACCGCGGTGCTGTAGTTGCGCTAGTCTAGCAACAAGCCGCGCCAACGCGGGGAGAGCCGGGAGGAGGGACATGGGGCGTTCGCCCGGGAATGCCCATTCGGATCGCGTCCTTGAGGCCTTGGCCAAGGGGGATGCGAAGGCTGACGCTGACAGCAGAGCCGACAGAGGCGCGCCGGCGGTTTCGGCGCTCGCGGCATCATGGCGCCGCTCCGGCCATCTCCATGCGCTCGATCCCGCCACGCCGAAGCTGCCGGCTCGCCTGACGGCCGCCGAAATCGCGGACGCGCGCGCGCGGCTCGGGCGGCTGCTCGCGATCGCGCAGGCGAGCCTCGACCGGCTGTTCCTGGCGGTTGGGGGCGTCGGCTGCTCGGTGCTGCTCGCCGATGCCGACGGCACCGTGCTCGAGCGCCGCGGCGCCCGCGGGGACGACGCCACCTTCGAATCCTGGGGCCTGTGGACCGGCGCGGTGTGGAGCGAGCGGCGCGAGGGCACCAACGCCATCGGCACCTGCCTGGTCGAGAAGCGGCCGCTGACCATCGACCGAGATCAGCACTACCTGTCGCGCAACGCGCGCCTGTTCTGCACCACGGCGCCGATCTTCGACGAGCACGGTCAGCTCAAGGCCGCGCTCGACGTCTCCTCCTGTCGTGCCGATCTGACCGAAGGCTTCAGCCGGCTGATCGCGACCACCGTCGCGGATGCCGCGCGCCTGATCGAGGCGGAGAATTTCCGCCAGGCCTTTCCGCACGCCCGCATCGTGCTCACGCCGGACAGCGAGCGCGAGATCAACTCGCTGCTGGCAGTCGATCGCAACGACCTCGTCATCGGTGCCACACGGGCGGCGCGCCGTGCGCTCAACCTTTCTTCGTCCGCGCTGGCGCGCCCGGTGCCAGCCGGCGACCTGATCAAGGACGCAACCACCGAGGGCGACGACATCGACGCCGCCGAGCGTGCTGTTCTGAAGCGCGCGCTGGCGCGCGCCGGCGGCAACGTCTCGAAGGCGGCGAAGGAGCTCGACATGTCGCGCGCCACCCTGCACCGGAAGATGAAGCGGCTCGGGCTCGAGCGGTGAACGCGCCGCGGCTGTCGAATCGCAGCCAAGATGTCGCAGAACTGCGACACTTCCTCGGACGCGCTCGCTCCGGCCTCTGGTCTGTTGCGTCGGTTTGATCGAGCCTGTCTCCAACGCCGTGTGCATCGGCGTGAATGGGAGAGACAGATGACCAAGGTTGACGTCAATGCGGCGTTCAAGCCGCCGTTCGCTGCGCGTTACGACAATTTCATCGGCGGCGCCTGGAAGGCCCCCAACGCCGGCAAATATTTCGACAACATCTCGCCGATCACCGGCCAGCCGGTGTGCCAGATCGCGCGCTCCGATGCCTCTGACATCGAGGCCGCGCTCGACGCCGCGCATGCCGCCAAGGACGGCTGGGCCCGCGCCAGCGTCACCGAGCGCGCGATGGTCCTCAACCGGATCGCCGACCGCATGGAGGCCAATCTCGACAAGCTCGCGCTCGCCGAGACCTGGGACAATGGCAAGCCGATCCGCGAGACGACCGCCGCCGATATCCCGCTCGCCATCGATCACTTCCGCTATTTCGCCGGCGTGATCCGCGCGCAGGAAGGCTCGATCGCCGAGATCGACCACGATACCATCGCCTATCACTTCCACGAGCCGCTCGGCGTCGTCGGCCAGATCATTCCGTGGAATTTCCCGATCCTGATGGCGGCCTGGAAGCTCGCGCCCGCGCTCGCCGCCGGCAACTGCGTCGTGCTCAAGCCGGCCGAGCAGACACCGGCCTCGATCCTCGTGCTGATGGAGATCGTCGGCGACCTGCTGCCGCCGGGCGTGCTCAACGTCGTCAACGGGTTCGGCCTCGAAGCAGGCAAGCCGCTGGCATCGTCGAACCGCATCGCCAAGATCGCCTTCACCGGCGAGACCTCGACGGGGCGGCTGATCATGCAATACGCGTCGCAGAACCTGATCCCGGTTACCCTCGAGCTCGGCGGCAAGTCGCCCAACATCTTCTTCAAGGACGTCTGCGCCGAGGACGACGACTTCCTCGACAAGGCGATCGAGGGCTTCGTGATGTTCGCGCTCAACCAGGGCGAGGTCTGCACCTGCCCGAGCCGCGCGCTGATCCATGAATCGATCTATGAACGCTTCATGGAGCGTGCGCTCAAGCGCGTCGGAGCGATCGTGCAGGGCAGCCCGCTCGATCCCGCCACCATGATCGGCGCGCAGGCCTCCTCGGAGCAGCTCACCAAGATCCTGTCCTACATCGACATCGGCAAGAACGAGGGTGCGCAGCTCCTGATCGGCGGCGAGCGCAACATGCTCGGCGGCGATCTCGCCGGCGGCTATTACGTCAAGCCGACGGTGTTCAAGGGACACAACAAGATGCGCGTGTTCCAGGAGGAGATCTTCGGACCCGTCGTCTCGGTCACGACCTTCAAGACCGAGGACGAGGCGCTGGCGATCGCCAACGACACGCTCTACGGCCTGGGGGCCGGCGTGTGGAGCCGCGACGCCAACACATGCTACCGCTTCGGCCGCAACATCCAGGCGGGGCGCGTCTGGACCAACTGCTATCACGCCTATCCGGCGCATGCGGCGTTCGGCGGTTACAAGCAGTCCGGCGTCGGACGCGAGACCCACAAGGTGATGCTCGACCACTACCAGCAGACCAAGAACATGCTGGTCAGCTACAGCCCGAAGAAGCTCGGCTTCTTCTGAGGCAGGGGGCGCCGGGCCGGTCGGGCATGAGCGCCCCGACCGGCCCGTGCGCGTCTCACGAGGTTGCGTGGCGTCACGTACGCACCTCCTGGTCCTTGTGCCACATCTTCCGACAAGGCGACGGCCGATGCGATCCTCCGGCCAGCGGTCCAGACCCAACGCCGACCATCGAGCCGGCGCGTCCCGTCCCTGCCGCGGGCGGTCTCTGTCGTTTGGCGGACCTCCCGGTTAACGCGATGTTTGACAGTTAACGTCAGATTGAGGCCGGTGAGGCGGACAGCCTTTTTCCTGAGCCGACGAAAGCCGGTCGATGGGGGTCTCGGCGACACCCGGCCGCATGCCGGACGACGCCGGTTCCGCCAGCGCGTCGACCGGACCGTCCGTGAAGGCCGGGACATCCCGTCTGTCCGCCCCGCATCGTGATGACCGCAAGGAGGACCAGCCATGGCCCACGTTGTGAAGCCGACGGGAATCGAGCACATGCTCGGCGAAGAAGACCTGATCGTCTCGAAGACCGACCGCAAGGGACGCATCACCTACGCCAACGACGTCTTCGTTCGCATGGCCAGGTATAGCTATGACGAGCTCCTGGGAGCGCCTCACAGCCTGATCCGCCATCCCGAGATGCCGCGCTGCGTCTTCAAGCTGCTGTGGGACACGCTGGAGGCCAAGCGCGAGATCTTCGCCTATGTCGTCAACCTGGCCAAGGACGGCAGCCATTATTGGGTGCTCGCCCATGTGACGCCGACGCTGGACGACCAGGGCAATATCATCGGCTACCATTCCAACCGCCGCAGACCCGAGCGTGCGCCGATCGAGCGGCTCAAGTCCATCTACAAGGCGCTGTGCGACGAAGAGGCGCGCCACGCCAATGCCAAGGACGGCCTGCGCGCAAGCTTTGACATGATGGTCGCGGTGATCAAACAACAAGGCGTTGAATATGATGAGTTCGTGCTCTCTCTCTAAGGCGCAGATCGCGATCGCGGCCGCTGCGCTGCTGGCGCTTGGCGCGCTGGCCTGGCTCGTCGTCGCCGGCGCGACCCCGCCCGCGGCAGGCGGAGCGCTGCTCATCGCGGTCGCGCTGCTGCTCGGCCTTGCCCTGTGGCAGCTGCGCTTGGCGGCCGCCGTGGTCGCGGAGGCGGCCATGGTGTGTCACAGCGCGGCCAAAGGCAACCTTGAGCCGCGGGTGCTGAGCCGGCGCCAGCACGGCGACATCGGTTTGTTGCAGAAATCGATCAACGACATGCTCGACATCACCGACGCCTTCGTGCGCGAAGCGTCGGCCTCGATGGACTATGCCAGCCGCGGCAAGCATTTCCGCAAGATCATGGCGCGAGGCCTGCCTGGCGCATTCCGCCGGTCCGCGGCGATCATCAACCAGGGCACCGACAGCCTGGGCCGCCGGGTGGTCGACATTGCGGGTCTGGCCCGGCAGTTCGGCACCCAACTCGATCAGATCGTCGTCAGCCTCGTCGGTGCGGCGGAGGATCTCGAGTCCGATGCCGGCCACGTCGCGACGGCCGCGACGGAAACCAGCCGCCAGACCGAGGATGTGATCGCCGCCTCGGGGCGCGCGTCGTCCAATGTTCAGACGGCGGCGGGCGCGGCCGATCAGCTCGCGTCCTCGATCGCCGAAATTGGCCGGCAGGTTTCACGCTCCACCGAAAGTGCCGGGCGTGCGGTCAGCGAGGCCAATCGTGCCGGCGGGGAGATCCGCGAACTTGCCGATGCCGCGGTCCGGATCGGCGACGTGGTCAAGCTGATCAGCGAGATCGCTGAACAGACCAATCTCCTGGCGCTGAATGCGTCGATCGAAGCGGCGCGGGCCGGCGACGCCGGGCGTGGTTTTTCCGTCGTTGCGGCCGAGGTCAAGAGTCTTGCCGATCAGACCGCCAAGGCGACCGAAGAGATCAGCGCCAAGGTCAACGAGATGCAGCACTCGACCTCCACGTCGGTCGCGTCGGTCGAGGCGATCGCGCGAACGATCGCCGAGATCGACGAGATCGCTTCCGCCATTTCGGCCGCGGTCGACCAGCAGGCGGCGGCGACGCGAGACATCGCGCACAACGTTCAGGAAGCCTCGTCCGGCACGGCACGGGTCGCGTCCAATGTCGGCGCGATCAGCAGCGCTGCCGCCGACACCGGCCGGATCGCGGCGCGGGTCAACAATGCCTCCGAGCGGGTCCATGGTGAGGTCGAGACGCTGCGTCGCGAGGTCGACCAGTTCATGAAGCGGCTGATGGCAACGGGATAGCTGCGGCGGCGTGCGGGCAGGTGTCTGCCGCGCGACCGTCGAGCGCCCCGCGGCCGGCCTGGGCCCGATCAGCTCGCGGCGCGCGCCGGCTTCACCGGCCCGACATCCACCTGGATCTCATCGCCCTCGACCTGCAGCGGGTAGGCGTGCAGCGCATTGCGGACGAGATGGGTGACGCACTTGCCATGGGTGGCGTCGAAGCCCCATTGATGGTGCGGGCAGGTGATCGTCCGGCCGTCGAAGGTCGCTTCCGCCAGCGGCACGTCGGCATGCGGGCAGCGGCCGCGATAGGCCTTCAGCTCGCCGCCACGGGGCCAGAGCAGCAGCACGCTCTTCTTGCCGACCTGGTACAGGCCCATGCCGCCTTCGGTCATGGCGCTTGTCGGACAGACTGCGGTGAAAGCCATCGGATCGCCTGCTGATTGATGCCGTCAGGCAGGCCCACGCAAGTTCCGGACCAGCGGAAAGCGGGGACAAACAGGGGAGTCTTGTCGCAAACGCGACAGGGCGCTGATTGAGCGCGGTCCTATGCGCGGCCGAGCGCGGCGAGGAATTCCTGCTGTGGAATGGAACAGGCCCTGCGCCCGCACCAGGCCGCGGCCGAGATCGTCGAGCTTGGCAGCCATCCCCGGGAGGAACCGCCAGCTCCAATGCCACCAGCGCAGGTTGAATTCCGCCGTCGAGAACGTTGATTGCCACATCTGCCATCGACGCGCGAGTCCGCGGCGATCGGTCGTTGAGGGCACGCCGACGAGACAGAATGTGGTTCCAAGCACAACGCCGCCCCAGAGAGGGCGGCGCTTCTCGATGCTTTCAATCAGATGCGGGTCGACGATCGAACTCTATTCCTTCCGCTCCGAGGTCCAACCCTTGTACTCGCCGACATTGTCGCGCGTGATCAGCTTGGAGGGCAGCAGCTCGACCGTCGAGGCCGGCTTCTGGCCATTGAGCAGGCCGACGCCGATCTGCACGGCGCGGCGGGCCATGAAGAACGGATCCTGCGAGGCCGAGGCTTGGATCTGCTGCGAGGCCGGATCCTTCAGCGCCGCCTCGATGTCGGGGGCGCCGTCGACCGCGGTGATGATGATGCCGGTGCGCTGCTGCTGACGCGCAGCGAGATCGGTGCCGATCGCCTGCGGATCGTTGATGGCAAAGATGGCGTCGATCTTCGGGAAGCGGGTGAGATAGCCCTGCGTCACCGTGAGGCCGCCCTCTCGCGAGCCCTTGCCGTCCTGGTCGCTGGAGAGAACCTTGATGCCGGGGGCCTTGGCGAACACGCTCTTGCAGCCGTTGACGCGGTCGATCACCGCCGACACCTGCGGCCCGTTCTCGATGATCACGTCACCCTTGCCGCCGAGTTTGTCGACGATGTACTGGCACGAGATCTCGCCGGCCTGCACGTTGTTGGTCGTCACGGTGGCATCGGCGCCCTCGGCGGCGGTGTCGACCGCAACGACGAGGATGCCGGCCGCCTGCGCCTTCTTGATCGCCGGGCCGATCGCCTTGGGATCTCCCGGGTTGAGCAGGATCATGTCGACGCCGGCGGCGATGAAATTGTCGATCTGGGTGACCTGCTTGCCGAGATCATATTCGAAGCCGACCGCGGTGATCTTGACGTTGGGATTGGTCTTCTTGGCCTCGAACTCGGCGCCCTTCGACAACGCGACGAAGAACGGGTTGCCGAGTGAGCCCAGCGACACGCCGATCGATTTCAGCTCCTTGGCCGATGACGGCGCGGAGCTCATCACGAGCGCCAGCGCGGCACCGGCTGATAACATCGACTTGACCATGTGTTTCCTCCCTGGTCCTTCCTGTTCGTCTACGCACGGCGGACCAGTGGCCGTGGAAGAATGCGTTGTGGCGGGCCCCGGTGGCGCCCGCCATGTTGTCTCAGGTGCGGGCCGAGCCCTGCAGCCGGTAGCGGTCGAGCGCGACGGCGCCGATGATCACGAGGCCCTTGATGACGTATTGCCAGATGTCGGACACGCCGACCAAGATGAGCCCGTTCGACAACACCGCGATGATGAGCGCGCCGACCAGCGTGCCCCAGATCGAGCCGATGCCGCCGACGAACGACGTGCCGCCGAGAATGACGGCGGTGATCGCGTCGAGCTCGTAGGACTGGCCGAGCTGCAGACCGTTCGCCGCATAGAGCCGCGCCGCCTGCATGCCGCCGCCGAGGCCGGCGAGCAGGCCGGACATGCCGTAGACGAAGATCAGCACCGCCCAGACCTTGATGCCGGCGAGTCGCGCGGCGCTCTCATTGCCGCCGACGGCATAGATGTGCACGCCGAGCACGGTCCGGCGCAGGATCAGCCAGGAGCCCAGGATCACCAGCAGCGCGATCACCGACAGCCAGGGGATCGAGACGACGCCGGGAATGATCGTCAGCGAGGCGTTGCCGATGAAGGCGTAGGGAATCGATGGGTTGAACACGGTGGTGTCGCCACCCATCAGGCGGGCGAGACCGCGCACCGCCGTGAGCGACCCGAGTGTCACGATGAACGGCGGCAGCCGCAATAGCGCGATCAACGCGCCATTGACGACGCCGAAGGCAAGGCCCGTCAGCACCGCGGCCGGCAGCCACAGTGCGCCGAGATCGGGCATCTTCGACAGTGTCAGGCCGGCCATGGCAGCCGCGGCGAGGATCGAGCCGACCGACAAATCGATGCCGCCGGTCAGGATGACGAAGGTCATGCCGGCGGCGAGCACGGTATTCACGGCGGCCTGCTGCAGCACGATGCCGAGATTCTGTCCTGAGAAGAAGCGTCCGTCGGACAGCATGTGGAAGCCGACGCAGAGGATCAGCAGCACCGGCAGCATGCCGGCGGCGCGGATCATCAGCCGTAGCCGCTGCTGCTTGTTGTCCGATGCGGACGGCAGGCCGGATGAAGGCGCGGTCTTGGCTTGCGACGAACTGTTGTCAGGCATCGACGTGCTCCGTCCCGGTGGCCAGCGCCATGATGTCTTCCTGGGTGATGGGGGATGTCGCGCTCTGCTGCAACTCGCCGGCCAGATGCCCTTCGCGCATCACCAGCACGCGGTCGCAGATGCCGAGAATCTCCGGCAGATCGGACGAGATCACCAGGATCGCGGTGCCGGACTTGGCGAGATTGTCGATGATCGAATAGATCTCGGACTTGGCGCCGACATCGACGCCGCGGGTCGGCTCGTCCAGGATCAGGACCTTCGGCGCGGTCGCAAGCAGGCGGGACAGCAGCACCTTCTGCTGATTGCCGCCCGACAGGCCGCCGACGGTGACGCCAGGATTGGGAGCGCGGATGCCGAGCGCGCTGAACGCCTCGTCGGCGCGTGCGCGCGCCTTGTCGCGGTCGAGAATGCCGCCGGGCTTCGCGTCCCGTCCGATCACGGCGAGGTTGATGTTGTCGGCGCAGGACATGTCGAGGAACAGCCCGAGCGCCTTCCTGTCCTCGGTCAGATAGGCGATGCCGGCATCGAGCGCATCGCGCGGCGTGTCGATGCTGACTTTCTCACCGTCGAGCTCGATGTGTCCGGTCGTCTTCGGCGCGGCTCCGATGATGAGATGCGCGAGCTCGGTGCGTCCGGCGCCGATCAGCCCGGCGAGGCCGACCACCTCGCCGGCATGAACGGTCAACGAGCAATTCTTGACGCGATGGCCGTCGCCGAGGTCGACGGCGCTGAGCACCGCGCGATCACGCTTGGCGTGCGGGTCGTGGTCCTTCTTGTAGAACGACGACACGTCGCGACCGACCATCATGCGGACGATGCTGTCGGCGCGGATCTCCGGCTTGTCGAGCGAGCCGACCAGCCGGCCGTCGCGCAGCACGGTGACGCGGTCGCCGAGCGCATAGACCTCGTCCATGCGATGCGAGATGTAGATGATGGCGAGCCCTTCGGCGCGGAGCTGGCGGATCAGCGCGAACAGCTTCTCGCTCTCGCCGGCCGACAGCGAGGTGGTCGGCTCGTCCATGATCAGGATCTTGGATCGTGCATGCAGCGCGCGGGCAATCTCCACCAGCTGGCGCTGGCCCATCGACAACTCGGCCACCAAGGTGGAGGCCGTGAAATCGGCGCCGAGCCGGTCCAGGATCGGTCCGACGCCCTCGCGCATCGTGCTGCGCGCGAGCAGGCCGCTCTGCGACAGCTCGCGGCCGAGATAGATGTTTTCGGCGACCGTCAGGTTCGGCGCCAGCGACAACTCTTGGTAGATGATCGAAATGCCGGCGTTGCGGCCGCCCATCGGCCCTTCGATGCGCACCGGCCGGCCCTCGATGCGGATCTCACCGCCGGGATCCGGGCGATAGGCGCCGGAGAGAATCTTCATCAGCGTGGATTTGCCGGCACCGTTCTCGCCCATCAGCGCATGGACTTCGCCGGCGTAGACGGTGAGGTCGACCTTGTGCAGGGCCTTGATGGTGAAGAATGACTTCGACACCCCGCGCATCTCGAGGATCGGACCGCTCATCGTGCCTCCCAATGCACGTCGTCTCGTCGTCCGCGGCTCGTTGATCGCTGGCGCGGGAAGCCATTAAACTAGAGGCTGTTGCCGAATACAATATGAAAGAGACGCCGCCGCAACACGTCGCCGCGACGAATGCCTTTCGGAGATCCGGTTAGCTCGGCCGACGATAGAGCTGTCGCCAGCGCGGCCGCCGCTCGGCATAGGCTGCCGACAGCGCGACGTCCGGAGCGAAGGTCCGCACGCGCGCCGGCGGCGTGCAGACCGCGCCGATGTCCTCACCGGTGACGGCAAGACGTGCCAGCCGCGCCGCGCCGAAGGCGGCGCCGGTCTCGCCCTCGGCCAGCCGATGAACGGGAATGCCGAGCACATTCGCCAGGATCGCCAGCCAAAGGTCCGAGCGCGATCCGCCGCCGATCGCATCCGCTTCGGCAATGACGAGCCCGGTTTCCGTCAGCGCGTCGCGGCAGTCGGCCAGTGCGAAGGCAACGCCCTCGAGCACTGCCTGGACGATGGCGTTGCGGTCGGTGGCGTGGCTCAGGCCGTCGAGCAGGCCGCGGACATGGGGATCGTCATGCGGCGTGCGCTCGCCCGCGAGATAGGGCAGGAAGCTGACCGGCGACGGCGCGGCGGGCCCCGCGCCCAGCGGGGCGAGCAGCTCGGTCTCGCTCGCGCCGAGCAGCCGCGCGACCCAGGCGAGGCATGAGGCCGCCGACAGCATCGCGCCAGCCTGCAGCCACATCGCCGGGATGGCATGACAGAAGGTGTGAACGACGCGCTCGGGATTGGCCGTGACGGCGTCGACCGGCGAGATCACGGCGCCGGACGTGCCGAGCGTGATGAACGTGGCGCCCGGCCGGATCGCGCCGATGCCGATGGCGCCGGCCGGGTTGTCGCCGGCGCCTCCCGCGATGGTTGGGCGCTTCGTCATGCCCCAGCGTTCCGCGAGGTTACTGCGCAGCCGGCCTGCCGGCGCGCAGCCTTCGACGAGGCGCGGCATCTGCGCACGGGTGAGGCCGGTGGCGGCGAGGCCCTCGTCGCACCAGTCGCGCCTGGTGACATCGAGCCAGAGCGAGCCGGACGCATCGGACATGTCCTCGATCGCATCGCCCGTCAGCACCAGCCGGACATAGGCCTTCGGCAGCAGAACCAGCCGCGTGGCCGCGAAGATCTCGGGCTCGTGCGCCGCGATCCACATCAGCTTCGGCGCGGCGAAGCCGGGCATCGCCTTGTTGCCGGTGATCGTGCGCAAGGCGGACCAGCGCTGCTCCAGCGCAGCGCATTCGCGCTCCGACCGGCCGTCGTTCCAGAGAATGCAGGGCCGCAACGGATTCATCGCGGCATCGAGCAGCACCGGGCCATGCATCTGGCCCGACAGGCCGATGGCGTCCACCGCCGCCAACGCGCCGGGATGATCCGCCTTCAGCGCATCGAGCGTGGCGAATACCGCGCCGATCCATGCGGCGGGGTCCTGCTCGGCCCGGCCCGGTCGCGGCACGTCCATCGTCAAGGCGTGGCTGCGGCTCGCAACGACGCGCTGCGTGTCATCGACGATGATCGTCTTGACCGCGGATGTTCCAAGATCGATGCCGAGATACATGACGTCTCACGCCTGCGTGCGCAACGACGGATACGGAGTGGAGCGATACCAGACTCCTGATAGCCTTGTCATCCGAACGCGAGTCATCGCAGCGTGCTGAGGCGAGATCATTTTCACGGAGTCGAGACATGGAGCCATCTGACCAACCAGCCGAACGGGCGTCGCGTCTCGTCGGACACTACGCGCTGGTGACGGGCGCAACGCAAGGCATCGGCCGCGCGATCGCGGTGCGGTTTGCCGAGGAGGGTGCGCATGTCGCGATCAATTTCGGCGGCCCGTCGCCGTCCGGCGACGAAACCCTGGCGCTGGTGCAGGCCGCCTCTGCCGCGCATGGTCACGGCTCGCGTGATCACGTTGCCGTGAAGGCCGACATCGGCGTCGAGGCCGAGATCGCCGAGATGTTCGAGACGGTGCTGAAGCGCTGGCCCCGGCTCGACTGCCTGGTCAACAATGCCGGCTTTCAGCGGGAATCGCCCAGCGAGGCGCTCGACGTCGACACGTATCGCAAGATCCTCGAGGTCAACCTCAACGGTGCCGTGCTCTGCGCGCGTCACGCGCTGGCGCATTTCGTCACGCGCGGCGGCGGCAACATCATCAACACCTCAAGCGTGCACCAGATCATTCCGAAGCCCGGCTATCTCGCTTATTCGATCAGTAAGAGCGCGATGGCGGGCCTCACGCGGACCCTGGCGCTCGAATTCGCCGGGCGCGGCATCCGCGTCAATTCGGTCGGGCCGGGCGCCGTCGACACGCCGATCAACGCGGCCTGGACCGGGGACCCGGCCAAGCGCGCGGCGGTCGAGTCCCACATTCCGATGGGGCGGGTGGCGAGCCCGGAAGAGATCGCCGGCGTGTTCGCCTTTCTCGCCTCGTCCGAAGCGAGCTACATCACCGGACAGACGATCTATGCATGCGGCGGCATCACGCTGTTCGGCGAATTCCGAGACAATTGGGCGAGCTGATCCCGGCCCTGCATCGCTCATGCGCGCGTGCGCGTACCATCATTCGCATTCTATCCACTTGCATTGTCATCGTCGCAGTGAGGATCTCTTAAGCATCCGCGGCGCATGGCAGCCCTTCGCGGGTGCAGCGAGATTTCGTTAAGGCGTGGGTACGAGAGTGCGCGCGCTTGGCGAACTGGAATTGCGATGCATCGATTGGACCCGGACATTCGTCGCGATCTCGCGCATCTGCTGTACAGCTCGATGCCGCTGGTCGGGACGATCTCGGCCGCCGCCGTCGTGATCGGCAGCGTGATGGCCTGGGTTGCGCGCGATCCGGGCTACGCCGCGATCACGGTGGTGCTGCTGGTGATCGGTGCCCTTCGTGTGATCAAGCTGCGGATGTTCGCGGCGCGCTTCGATCGGCTCGATCACGATGCGATCATTCGCTGGGAACGCCTCTACGGCCTCGGCGCTGCCGCCTTCGGTCTGGCCGTCGGTGCGTTGTCGTCACGCGCGTTTCAGATCGGCGACGGGCCCGGCATCTGGATGTGCTTCGGCCTGTCGATGGCCTTCTGCGTCGGCATCGTGTCGCGTGTCAGCCCATGGATCGTCATGACCTCCTCGGCGGTGCTGCTGATTCCGACCGTGGTGGCCTGCCTGATGCAGCCCGAGCCGGTGTACCGGATGGGCGCCGGCATGGTGGTGCTGTTCTGGATCACGCTGCGCGGCACGTCGTATCGACTCACGTCCGCCTTCACCGAGCGGATCACGGCGCAGCAGGCCTTGGCGCGGCAGGCGCTGCGCGATTTCCTCACCGGCCTGCCGAACCGCGCCGCGTTCATCGCCGCGCTCGGCCGGTGCGATCGCCCCGTCGCCATCATCGCGGTCGATCTCGATGGCTTCAAGCTCGTCAACGACCGGTTCGGCCATCAGGCCGGTGACGAGCTGCTGTGCCAGGTCGGCGCACGTCTGCAGGATTGCCTCGGCGAAACGGGCCTGGCGGCGCGGTTCGGCGGCGACGAATTCATGCTGCTGCTGCCCGCAGTGGGACGTGACGCCGCTCTCGCGTTCGCGCAAGCGGCGGTGACGGCGCTGTCGCAACCCTTCACGCTGGCTGGAACCCGCGTTCAGATCGGCGCCAGCGCCGG
Source organism: Bradyrhizobium sp. HKCCYLS3070 (assembly GCF_051167575.1). NCBI lineage: Bacteria > Pseudomonadati > Pseudomonadota > Alphaproteobacteria > Hyphomicrobiales > Nitrobacteraceae > Bradyrhizobium > Bradyrhizobium sp. HKCCYLS3070. The sequence goes on along the minus strand of NZ_JBNPTI010000004.1, from coordinate 148,956 downwards.
CATCCTGGTCACCGAGGATCGGCAGGCGGACACCGAGGCGCTGCTCGACCAGGCCGATCGCGCGCTCTATGCGGCCAAGCGTGCCGGCGGCCAGCGTTGGTGCTGGGCCGACGAGCACATGGCCGTTGCCGTCGCATGCACGGCGAGCAGCGAGGCGCCGACGCTGGCGCTCGCGGACTAGCAGCACGATCGCAGCCTGACCGTTCCACGCGGACGCTGGCAAGCTCGGACCGCGGCCGCTAATGTGGCCGGCAGAAGCCGACGAACGGCGCACGATGTCAGGAGGAGCGGCCGATGCGGAGCATCAGGATCGGCGCCGGAGCGGGCTATTCCGGTGACCGGATCGAGCCTGCGGTGGAGCTCGCGGCGAAGGGCGGCCTGGACTATCTCGTGTTCGAGTGCCTGGCGGAGCGCACGATCGCGCTGGCGCAGCAGGCGCGCATGAAGGATCCGGCCGCCGGCTATGATCCGCTGCTGGCGGCGCGCATGCAGGCCGTGCTGCCGATCTGCCGCGCCAACAAGGTCCGTATCATCACCAACATGGGGGCGGCCAATCCGGTCGCCGCGGCCGAAGCCACCCGCACCATCGCGCGCCGGCTTGGACTGACGGGGCTGAAGATCGCGGCCGTGACCGGCGACGATGTTCTGGAGCCGTTGAAGACAGCGGATGTCGTGCTCGACACCGGCGACACGATCCGGGCCCTCGGCAATCGGGTCGTCTCGGCCAACGCCTATGTCGGGGCGGGCGCGATCGCGGAGGCGCTCGCGGCCGGCGCGGATGTCGTGATCACCGGGCGCGCCGCCGACCCGGCGCTGTTTCTCGGACCTTTGATCCACGAGTTCGGCTGGGCCCTGGATGATTGGGACCGGCTCGGGCAGGGCACCGTCGTCGGTCATCTGCTCGAATGCGCTGGACAGATCACCGGCGGCTATTTCGCCGATCCCGGAGCGAAGGATGTTCCCGATCTCGCCCGGCTCGGCTTTCCGATCGGCGAGGTGCGCGAGGATGGCGAACTGATCGTGACCAAGGTCGCGGGCTCCGGCGGCTGCGTCACGCCGGCGACCGTGAAGGAGCAACTGCTCTATGAGATCCACGATCCCGTGCAATATTTCCAACCCGACGTCGTGGCGGATTTCTCGCAGGTGACCGTCGAGGAGCTTGGTCCGGACCGGGTCAGGGTGGTCGGCGGTCGCGGCCGGCCGAAGACGGGACTGCTGAAGACCTCGGTCGGCTATCTCGATTCCTATGTCGGCGAGGGTCAGATCTCCTATGCCGGCCCTGGCGCGGTCACGCGCGGCCGCCTTGCGCTCGATGTCGTCAGGGAGCGCCTCGCGCTCACCGGCGTGGCGGTGAACGAGCTGCGCTGCGACCTGATCGGGTTGAATGCGCTGCATGGCGACGATCGCGCACAGGGCGCCGAGCCCTACGAGGTGCGCGTTCGTGTCGCCGGGCGGACCGAGACGATGGCGGAGGCGATCCGCATCGGCAACGAGGTCGAGACGCTCTACACCAATGGCCCGGCAGGTGGCGGCGGCGCCTGGAAATCGGCGCGCGAGGTGATCGCCGTCGCCTCCTGTCTCGTTGCCGAGGATGCGCCGCAGCTCTGCGTCGGCATGCTGACGGCCTGAGTTTTCAAGGGCTTCACGGATCGCTCTCGGCAGCGCAAGCTGGCCGTCATGGTTGCGGTGCCTGAGAACAAGCGAGAATTCAGTCCATGTATGACGTCATTGTGGTCGGCGGCGGCTCCGCGGGAGCGGTCGTCGCTGCGCGCCTGTCCGAAGACCCCCGGACGCGGGTCCTGCTGCTCGAAGCCGGCGCGGACTGGCGCGCGGACGACGCGCCGTGGGAGATCGTGACGCCGAACCCGATTCCGATCATCCACGATCGCGCCTTCCAGGAGAAATGGCAGTGGCCGGAGTTGATGTCCCGCCGCGTCGCCGGGCAGGACATGCGCTTCTACTGGCGCGGAAAGGGGCTGGGCGGCAGCTCGATGATGAACGGCCAGATCGCGATCCGCGGCGTGGCCGATGCGTTCGATGAATGGGCGGCCAATGGCTGCACGGGATGGTCGGCCAAGGACATCATGCCGCTGTTCGCGGTGATCGAGGACGATCTCGCATTCGGTGATCGCGAGGGGCACGGTCGCGGCGGCCCGCTTCCGGTCACTCGCGCACCGCCTGACACATGGGGCCCGATCGACCGTGGCTTGCGCGATGCCGCGCTGGCGAGCGGCTATCGCTGGTGCGACGATCTCAATGGGCCCGACGGCGAGGGCGTCGCCTGCTATCCGATCAACAGCCGCAACGGCCGCCGTATCTCCACCAATGAGGGCTATCTCGAGCCGGCCCGCGGCCGTTCGAACCTGGAGATCCGGGGGCGGGCGCTGGTCGATCGGCTGCTGATCAGCGACGGCAGGGCGACCGGCGTGCGCGTCCACATCGAAGGTGAAGGCGTGAAAAACGTCGCGGCGCGCGAGGTCGTGCTGTGCGCCGGCGCGATCCACAGCCCCGCGATCCTGCTGCGCTCGGGTATCGGCCCTGCGACCGATCTGCTGGAGATGGGAATTGCGGTCGTGCGTGATCTTCCGGTCGGCCGGCACTTCTTCGATCATCCGCTGTTCCGCACCACGATCCAGCTCCGCGAGGCGCTGCGTCCGACCGACCGCGACACGCGCCATACCAATTGCTGCGTCACCTACTCGTCGGGCCTCGCCGGCGGCGGCAAGCGCGACATGATCCTGATCGCGTTCAACCATCGGGGCATCGGCGTGCCCGGCGCGATCGGCGCCGGACTGTTCAACGCCTTCTCGCGCGGTACGCTCAAGCTCGCCTCGACCGATCCGAGCGTGGATCCGATCGTCGAAGAGAACATGCTGGCCGATCCGCGCGACGTGGCGCGAATGCGGGACGCGGTGAAGCGGCTGGCCGTGATCACGGTGCAGCCGGCGCTGCGCGACATCGCCGACTGGATTCGCCTCGGCGATACGGAGTTCACGCTGCCGCAGGCGGCTGCGCTGCCCGAGGCCGAGCTCGATGCGCTGCTGCGGCAGGTCACCGGCGACATCCAGCATGCGGCGGGGAGCTGCCGCATGAGCGGATTCGACGATGGCGACGGCGTGGTCGATCCGGACGGCCGCGTGAAGGGCATTGCCGGCCTGCGCGTCGCCGATGCCTCGATCATGCCGTCCGATTGTCGCGCCAACACGCATTTCACCACCGTCGTGATCGGCGAGGCGATCGCGCGGATGATGCGAGAGCGCCTGTAGAGCTCACGCGATGGCGAAGCGAAGCCCGGCGCGGGCACGCCCGCCGGAGATCGCGATCGGGGTGCCGTCGGCGCGCCAGCACGCGGCTCCCGTCAGCGTGCCGTCGTCGCCGAACGCGATCGCGTTCATGCCGCCGGCCACGACCGGCTCGCGTTTGATCTCGTGCCCGCGTGCGGCGAGCTCCCGCGCCACATGGTCGGGAAACGCCGGCTCGAGCTCGAGCACGCCGCCCTGCGTCCAGAGCCGCGGCGCCTCGACGGCCTCCTGCAGCGACATGCCGTGGTCGATCAGGTTGACCAGCGCCTGGAAGGCCGAGGGAAAGATGCGCAGGCCGCCGGGAAGGCCGAGCGCATAGCGCAAGCGGCCGTCGCGAAGCGCCATCATCGGCGCCATCGAGGTGAAGACGCGCTTGCCCGGCTGGATCGACAGCGCGCGGCCCGGATGCGGATCGAAATTGTACATGTAGTTGTTGGCGGTCATGCCGGTGCCCGGGATCTGTACGCAGGCGCCGAACAGGCCGTTGATGGTCTGGGTCGCCGCGACGACGTTGCCCTCGGCATCGGCGACCGTGACATGGGTGGTGTTGGCGGACTCCGTCGGCGCAAGGCCCGGGCCGAAGCTCCGGGCCCGGCTCATGTCGATCTGCGCCCGCCGCTGCGCGGCATAGGCCTTCGACGTCAGCCGCTCGACCGGCACGTCGACGAAAGCGGGATCGGCGGTGGCGACCGCCCGGTCGGCAAAGGCGATCTTCAAGGCTTCGGCAAGCACGTGCACGCCATCGGCCGAACCGAAGCCGAGCCCGCCGACGTCGAAACCCTCGAGGATGTTCAGCATCTGCACGATGTGCACGCCGCTGGAGGAGGGCGGCGGCGGGCCGATGATCTCATGGCCGCGATAGTGGCCGCGGATCGGCGCGCGTTCGATCACCTTGTAGGCGGCGAGGTCGCTCGCATCGATCAGCCCGCCATTGTCGGCCATGTAGTCGGCCAGCGCGATCCCGAGCGGCCCGCCATAGAGAGCGTCCGGTCCTTGCTCCGCGATCAGCCGCAGCGATGCCGCATAGTCGGTCTGGATCACGCGCGTGCCTGGACTGACGGGCTCGCCGCCCGGCAGGAACAGCGCGGCGAGATGCGGATCGCCCGCGAGGTCGTCCGCGACCAGCCGCACGCAGTCGTTGAGATAGGGGCTGGCGATGAAACCATGCTCGGCGAGCCGGATCGCCGGCGCCATCACCTCGGCCAGCGGCAGCCGGCCGAAGCGCGACAGGGCCTCGCACCATCCCTTCAGCGCGCCGGGCACGGCGACCGCCAGCGCGCCTGCGACGTTGCGGCGTCCGCGGGTCTCGCGCGCCAGCGCGATCTCGTCGGAGACCGGATCATACATTCCCGGCGTGGCGCGCCGCGGCGCGGTGCTCAATCCGTCGAGCACGATGTGCCGTCCATCCGCAAGGCGGATGTGCGACAGCCCGCCGCCGAGAATGCCGACCATCATCGGCTCGACCACCGTCAGCGCGAACAGTGCGGCGACCGCGGCATCGATCGCGTTGCCGTCACGCATCAGCATCTCGGCACCGGCGCTGGAGGCGAGCGGATGATTGGTCACCACCATGCCGCGCGAGCCCGTCGCCGGCTGCTTCTCGCAGGTGAAGTCGGCGATGCGCCGTGTGTGCGAAGCCATTCGGGTCTCCTCTGTCGAACGGCGGATGCCGAGAGGTCGTTCTTCGCAATCCTGACCGATCCTTTGCGCAAGGGGAAGAGCGGCGCCCCAGTTCGACGAACTGATAAGTGCGCCACGCATGGCTCGGAGAGCATCGATCTCTCCCGCCGCGTTCTCATCGCCGCGCATCTGTGTTAGGCCTGCGCGCAGTTCCACTTCGCGAGCCCAGCTGATTTCATGCCTCACTACGATCTGATCATTCGCGGCGGTCGCGTGCTCGACCCGGAAACGAAGCTCGACGCCACGGCCGATGTCGCCATCAAGGATGGCGCGATCGCTGCCGTGGGCGATGTCGGCGGGGTCGCCGTTCAGGTGGTCGATGCGGCCGGCCTCGCCGTCGTGCCCGGCTTCATCGATCTGCACGCCCATGGCCAGTCGCTGCCGGCCGACCGCATGCAGGCCTTCGACGGCGTCACCACGACGCTGGAGCTCGAGATCGGCGTGATGCCGGTGGCGCGCTGGTATGACGAGCAGGCGGCGATCGGCCGCCTTCTGAATTACGGCGCAGCGTCGGGCTGGGTGTTCGCGCGGATCGCGACGATGACGACGCAGCAGACCGCGTCCAACATCGCCGGCATGGGCGAGGCGATGCGCGACAAGCGTTGGGTCGAGGAGGTCGCCACGGCTGCCGAGACCGCCGAGATCGTCGAGCGCACGCGGCAGGGTCTGGAGCAGGGCGGTCTCGGCATTGCCTTCCCGAACGCCTACGCGCCCGGCACCGGCATGAAGGAGCTGTCGGAGCTGTGCAGCCTGGCGGCCAAGCACGACGTGCCGACCTACACGCACATCGCCTATATGTCGAACGTCGATCCGCGCAGCTCGGTCGATGCCTACACGCGGCTGATCGGGCTGGCCGGCTCGACCGGCGCCCACATGCACATCTGCCATTTCAACAGCACCAGCCTGCAGGATGTCGAGCGCTGCGCCGAGCTGGTGCAGACCGCGCAGAAGCAAGGCCTGAAGGTCACGACCGAAGCCTATCCCTACGGCACCGGCTCGACCGTGGTCGGCGCCGGCTTCTTCGCCGATCCCGCGTTCTGCCAGCGCATGGGCACCGGCTATGACGCAATCGAGATGGTCGCCGAGCGCCATCGGCTCGGCAGCCGCGACGAATTGCTCGCGCGGCAGCAGGACGATCCCGGCGCATTGGTGCTGATCCATTTCCTCGATGTCGCCGTCAACCAGCGCCACCGCGACCTGCTCGATGTCTCCGTGCTGTTTCCGGGCGGCGCCATCGCCTCCGATGCGATGCCCTGGATCCTGTCCAACGGCACGGACTACACCGGCGACGCCTGGCCGCTGCCGGATGACGCGGTGTCGCATCCGCGCTCATCGGCGACGTTCACCAAATTCCTGCGCGAATGGGTGCTGGACCGCAAGGCGGTGCCGCTGATGGAGGGCCTCGCCAAGTGCACGCTGATCCCGGCCCGGATTCTGGAACCGTCGACGCCCGCGATGCGCAAGAAGGGACGGCTGCAGGCCGGCTGCGACGCCGACATCGCCGTGCTCGATCTCGCCAGCCTGCGTGACCGCGCCGACTTCCTCAACATGAACCGGCCGTCCGAGGGCGTGCGGCATCTGCTCGTCAATGGCCGCGCCGTCATCACCGATGGCGAGCTCGTTCGCGACGTCAGGCCGGGGCAGGCGGTACGCCGTCCGGTCCTGTCATGATCGTCCCGGTCCTGCTGGTCGCCGGATCGCTCGGTGCCGGCAAGACGACCCTGCTCAATCATCTGCTCGCCAATCCGGACGGACGGCGTATCGCGGCTGTTGTCAACGACTTCGGCGCGGTCGACATCGACGCGCAATTGCTCGGCACCGTCACCGAGGAGGTGATCAGCCTCAAGAACGGCTGCATTTGCTGCTCGCTGCAGGGCGACCTGCTGCGCACGCTGTCCTCCGTCATCAAGCGCGATCCGGCACCCGACGCGATTGCGATCGAGACATCGGGCATTTCCGATCCCGCCGAAATCATCCGCAGCCTGATGGATCCCGTGATCTTCAAGGTGGCGCCGCTCGAGACCGTCGTCACCTTGGTCGACCCGCAGCGGCTGCGCGATGATCCCGAGATCGAACAGGATGTGCTGTGGCGCTCGCAGTTACGGGCCGCGGATTTCGTGCTGCTGACCAAGGCCGATCTGCTCGACCGCGCCGCGCTCGATGCGGCCCGCGCCGTCGTCGGCGGCACCAAGCCGCAATCGGCGATCTTCGAGATCGCGCATGGCGTCGTCGCGCCGGACCTGCTGTTCAGCCGCGACATTCGCGCGCCGCGAGAGCTGCCCAAGCAGGTGCCGACGATGTCGCAACCTTTCGCAACCCTCACCTGGACCTCCCGTGCTCCGCTGTCGCTGGCCCGCTTCCAGCAGGTGATCGGAAAGCTCGCGCCGCGCACCCTGCGCATCAAGGGCATCCTGCTGTTCACCGACCATCCGGGACAGCCGATCCTGTTTCAGTCGGTGGCGACGCGCGGCACCTTGGCGCCGTCGCCGGTGTCGCCCGCCGATGGCCTCACGGCCCAGCTCGTGCTGATCGGACTCGAAGGTGAGCTCGACGCCGGCGAGATCGACGCGCTGCTGCACGAGGTGATCGTCGCCTGAGATCGAAGGCCGCGCGTCAGCCCGCCTGCCGCAATGCGCCGTCCGCGGCCTCGGCCCAGGTACAGCAGCCGCCCCCGGCGCGCTTGGCGGCATAGAGCGCGCTGTCGACCTGGCGCAGCACCTCGTCCATGGACTCGTCCGTGAGCGGCCGGTCGTTCACCAGCAGGCCGGCGCTGGCGCCGATCACCACGGGGATGTCGGACAGCAGGAATGGCATCGACAGCGAGCGGATTGCTTCGCGCGCCAGCGCCAGCGCCTCGTCGCGTCCGTCCGCGCCGCCCGTCACCGGCTTCAGCAGCATGAACTCATCGCCGCCGAAGCGCGCGGCGAGACCGCCCTGGCCGACACAGCTCGACAGTCGGGCTGCGACCTGACGCAGCAGGTCGTCGCCGGCGTGGTGGCCATGGCGGTCGTTGACGGGCTTGAAGCCGTCGAGATCGATGGCAATGATCGCGACAGTCCGGGTCGTGCGTTCGAGCGCAGCCAGGAAGGCCGCCCGGTTGGGCAGGTCGGTCAGGAAATCATGGTTGGCCTGGCGGGCCAGCGCGTGCTTGGCCTCGAGCCGCTCGATGAACGCGGTGCTGAGATGGCGCGAGGCTTCGCGGATCGAGAACCAGAACAGCACCAGCAGGACGGCCCCGAGCTGATAGGGCAGCTCCGGGCGCATCAACCCGGCGATGAGCGTCGGGGCGAGCAGCACGGCGGTTGTCGTCAGCACGACCCACGGGCGGATCGCCGCGCGCGACACCATGCCGACGCAATAGGACATCGACAGGCCGAAGGCGATCCATGCGCCCGGAGCATCGTTGAGCTGGAACGCGCGGAAGGTGAGAGCGCCAAGCGCAAGGCCGAAGGCGGCGGCGCCCGCGGCGTAGACTTTCTCCCAGAGGATCACGTCGCGATCGGACAGGCGTCCCGCATATTGTTTGTAGCGCAGCAGGCTGACCACGCGACCGATGGCGTTGACGATGATCGCGAACGTGATCGCGATGTAGCCGGGATCGCCGTGCAGGACCGCAAGCGTGACCGAGCCGGTGATGGCGGCCGCGTTGATCGACATGACCTGCGGCAGAGACGTGTACAGCAGATCGACGAGCTCGCGCCGGATCGCCGGGTTCGGATGGATGAATCTGGAAAGCAGCCCATGTCCCATGGGAACACCATGGGACACCTTTCCTAACAGTTGATGGGCGCGAACGATTCGCGCGACGAAGGTTCGGAGTTACCTTAAATCTTCGTCAATCGCTCAGGGGGCGCGGCTGGGGTCGGTGGTTGGATAGACCGGCGTCGCCGTCGACATCCGCGAGGGCATCGGCGCCGCCGTCGCCACTTTCGGCGCCTCTGCCTTCGGCGTCTCCGCCTTGATGTCGGATTTTGGCGGCTCGAGCTTCAGCGGCCGCAGCGGCTGACGCTTCGCCATCGCGTCGAGTACGGCGCGGTTCGTCTTCTCGATGCGCTTTGCGGCCGCGACGTCGGCAAAGGCGCGGTCGAACTTGCGCATGCGATAGAACACGATGCCGCGGTCGATATAGGCCTCATGATAGCGGGGATCGAGCTGGATCGCCGCGTCGAGATCGGCCAGCGCCGCCGCGAAATCGCCCTTCTGGAACGCGGCCATGCCGCGATCGTGATGGGCCTGGGCCTCGTTCGAAGCCGTACCCCCGGCGAGCATTGCATCCGCCGTGCATGGCGCGGTCGCGCCTGCCGCGCAGGGCGCACGCTCCTGCTCGGCAGAATAGACCGTGTCGATCTTGCTGACGCGTAGCGGAAGCGGATCGGCGGATACCGAGGCATTGCTGCCCGATGCGCTGCCGACCGTTGCGCTGGCAGCCGTCTCGCCGCCGGAATTCGCGGCCGCATCGCCGGCCGTCGCCGCCTCAGTGGCGCTATCGATCGGTTTGGCGGGAACCTCGTTCGGCTTGACCTTGTTGGTCGCAACCACGATCGGCTTGAGCGGCGCGACGGAAGCCGACGACATGTGGGTGAACAGCAGGTAGCCGGTTAGCGCCACGGCGGACGCACCGGCCAGCGCCATCACGCCGGACGCAACCTTGTGGACCTTGGCGACGACGGCCAGCTTGGTATCCTGCTGATGCTCGTCCTGCGCGGCGCCGAGCAGCCGGTCATAGGCCGTGCGCTGCTCCTTGTCGCCGAGAATGTCGTTGGCGCGGATGATCTGTCGAAACCGCAGCGCGGCGTCCGGATCGCCGGGATTGACGTCGGGGTGGCTCTCTTTGACCGCTTTGCGGAAGGCCGCCCGGATATCGTCAGCGTCATCGTCTGGAAGAGCTCCGAGTAAATCGTAAAGCGTCTTCATCGTCGTTCTCGCTGCAGGCTTCCCTCGTCTCCGATCGAAATTCCTACGGCGAATTTACGCTGGAGCACTCGTACTAACTCTTTCCGCTTGGCATGATGGTTGGTCAATCCGGCGGAAAAATGACTGAAAATGGCGAAGTTCGTAGCCATTTTTGCCGTGTTTGAGGTCATAGCGCTCGTCCTTCTTCGCCACGGTGCGCGCAATCCCAGATTGAATCGCGGCCCTCTGACCGCCTCCGCCGCGGGACATGCACCTATGGTGAAGAGAAAGTTTGAAGCCGGATTTAACGTGAGCTGATTGGCAGGTCGGTTTGCGGCAACACCCCGCATTCCATCGCGGCAGCGTGACGCTGCTACACACCGGCTCCTGTCCGCTGGTGTCAGGTCCCTGAGGCAGATGTCGCTGCGGGCAACAGGCCGGGCCTGAGAAGGGCGCCTCTCGCTTCGGCGGCCGCCTTGCGGAACCAGCGGCCCGGCCGCTATACCGGCCGCATGACTGAATTTCACGGTGTCTTTCCCTACCTGGCCTCGCCGATCGGCGCGGATGGAACGATCCGTACGGAGGTGCTGGGGCGTCTTTGCGACGATCTGATCCTTGCCGGTGTGCACGGCCTGACGCCGCTCGGCTCCACCGGCGAGTTCGCCTATCTCGATCGTGCCCAGCGCATGACCGTCGTGGAGACAACCATCGATGCCGCCCAGGGCCGCGTTCCCGTGATTGCAGGCGTGGCCTCGACTGCGACCGCTGACGCGGTGGCGCAGGCCAAGGCTTACCAGAAGCGCGGCGCAACCGGCATCCTGGCGGTGCTCGAAGCCTACTTCCCGGTCAACGACGCCGGTATCGAGGCGTATTTCCGGGCGATTGCCGATGCCGTCGACGTTCCCGTCGTCATCTACACCAATCCCCAGTTCCAGCGTTCCGACCTGTCGCTCGACGTCATCGCGCGCCTCGCCGAGCATCCGCGCATCAACTACATCAAGGACGCTTCGACCAACACCGGCCGGCTGTTGTCGATCATCAATCGCTGCGGCGACGCCATCAAGGTGTTCGCGGCGTCCTCACACATTCCGGCCGCGGTGATGCTGATCGGCGGCAAGGGCTGGATGGCCGGGCCGGCCTGCATCATACCGCGCCAGAGCGTCGAGCTCTACAATCTCTGCAAGGCGTCCTGCTGGGACGATGCGATGCTGCTGCAGAAGAAGCTGTGGCGCGTCAACGAGGCCTTCGCCCGCTTCAACCTCGCGGCCTGCATCAAGGCCGGCCTGTCGATCCAGGGCTACGACGTCGGCGATCCCGTGCCGCCGCAGGCCCCGCTCTCGCCCGAGCAGCGCAAGGTCGTCGAAGAGGTGCTGCGCAGCCTGGGGTGAGCTAGCCCCGGCTTTGGCCCCCGCTCTCTCCTCATCGTCATTCCGGGGCAGCCCAAAGGGCTGAGCCCGGAATCCATACTCCGCGACCTCTCGGGTGGGCAGACATGGAGACATCGAGCCTCCAAACTACCGGTCGTGGTTATGGATTCCGGGCTCGCGCTGCGCGCGCCCCGGAATGACGGTTCGTCATGACGCACCAGCTTAAACACGTGTTGGCCACCGCAATGCCGATCCGCTAAGACCCTGCCAAATTCATTGAACTGACCAAGGACTGACGAATGAACATTCTTCCCAACAATATGCGGTTTGGTGCGGGGCAGCCCCTCAAGCGTCTGGAGGATCAGCGGCTGCTGACCGGGAAGGGGCAGTTCATCGACGACAAGGCGGAGGACGGCGCGCTGTGGCTCTACGTGCTGCGCTCCCCGCATGCGCATGCCAGGATCCTGTCGATCGACACCGCCGCTGCCCGCGAGATTGCGGGCGTGCAGGCGATTTACACCGGCGCGGACCTCGTCGCTGACGATGTCGGCACCATTCCGACCCTGGCGATCTTCAAGCGTCCTGACGGCAAGCCGATGACGGTGCCGCCGCGCCGCCTGCTTGCCCATGAGATCGTCCGCTTCACCGGCGAGGCGGTCGCCGCCGTGGTCGCGACCTCGCGCACGGTCGCGCAGGAGGCCGCGGAAGCGATCGTCGTCGATTACGAGGTGCTGCCGGCGGTGACCGATCCGGTGAAGGCGCTCGCGCCAGGCGCGCCCGTGGTCTGGGCCGAGGCGCCGGACAACATCGTCGCCGCGATGAGCTATGGCGATGCCGCCAAGGTCGAGGAGGCCTTCGCCAACGCCCCGCACAAGGTCTCGCTCGACATCGCCAGCCAGCGCCTGGTGCCCTCGGCGATGGAGCCGCGCTCGACCATCGCCGAGATCGAGAAGAAGACCGGCCGGCTGCTGCTCCATGTGCAATCGCAGACCCCGGCCTCGACCCGCGACGTGCTGGCGGAAGCCGTGCTGAAGCGGCCCAAGGAAAGTGTGCGCGTGCTGGTCGGCGACATCGGCGGCGGCTTCGGCCAGAAGACCAACCTCTATCCTGAGGACGGCATCGTCGCCTATGCCGCCACCAAGCTTAACAAGAAGATCCGCTGGCGCGCCGAGCGCACCGACGAGTTCGTCGGCGGCACGCATGGCCGCGACCTCACCTCGACCGCCGAGTTCGCGCTCGATGCCAAGGGCAAGGTGCTGGCCTATCGGGTGCGCTCGATCGGCGCCACCGGCGCCTATTCGTCGGGTGCGGCCAACATCATCCCGCTGGTGCTCGGGCCGTTCGTGCAGACCGGCGTCTATGATCTGCCGCTGGTGCATTTCGAGGTGAAGACCGTGATGACGCATACGGCGCCGGTCGGCGCCTATCGCGGTGCCGGACGCCCCGAGGCGGTGTTCATCGTCGAGCGGCTGTTCGATGCGGCCGCGCGCCAGATCGGGATCGATCCGCGCGCCATCCGCAAGACCAACTACATCAAGCCGGCGCAGCTCCCCTACACCAACGCCGTCGGCCAGGTGTATGATTCCGGCGCCTTCGCCCACATGCTGGAGCGCGCGTCCAAGCTTGCCGATTGGGACGGCTTCAACGCGCGCAAGCGCGAGGCGAAGAAGCGCGGCATGCTCTACGGCCGCGGCCTGACCAGCTACATCGAATGGACCGGCGGCCGCGCCCACACCGAGAAGGTATCGCTGCACGCGACCTCCGAGGGCCGCGTCATCCTGCATTCCGGCACCATGGCGATGGGGCAGGGCCTGCAGACCACCTATACGCAGATGATCTCCGATACGCTCGGCATTCCGCTGGACAAGATCGACGTCGTGCAGGGCGACACCGATCTCGCCACCGGCTTCGGCAGCGTCGGCTCGCGCTCGCTGTTCGTCGGCGGCACGGCGGTGGCGGTGTCGTCGAACGACCTGATTGCGAAGGCGCGGGAAAAGGCGTCGAACCTGCTGGAGACCGCGGTCGAGGACATCGAGTATCGCGACGGCTTCCTCACCGTCGTCGGCACCGACCGCCGCATCAGCCTGTTCGACATCGCCGGGAAGGAGCAGGGCGCCAAGCTGTCGGTCGACAGCGAGGGCGAGGTCGACGGTCCGAGCTGGCCGAACGGCACGCATGTCTGCGAGGTCGAGATCGATCCGGAGACCGGCATCAGCCGCGTGGTGCGCTACACCACGGTCGACGACGTCGGCGTCGCGGTCAATCCGATGCTGGTGGCGGGCCAGATCCATGGCGGCGTCGCGCAGGGCATCGGCCAGGCGCTGTACGAGAACGTCGCCTACGATGCCGACGGCCAGCTCCTGACCGCCACCTATCAGGACTACTGCATCCCGCGCGCCGACGACGTGCCGCCGATCGTGGTCACTCTCGACGATTCCGCGCCGTGCAAGACCAACCCGCTGGGCGCCAAGGGCTGCGGCGAATCCGGCGCCATCGGCGGCCCGCCCTGCGTCACCAACGGCGTGATGGACGCGCTGTTCGAGCTCGGGATCACCAACCTGCAGACGCCGCTGACGCCGGAGAAGGTGTGGGCGGCGATCTCCGAGGCGAAGGCGGCAAAGGTCAAAGCGTCGGCCTGAGCGAGCGCGCGGGACGCTTCCGCGCCGGACGTGCTCCTGTTGCGTCGCTCAACGCGCCGATCTGCGCCGAGCTGTTCGGTGACGAGGGCGGCGAGGGTTACACCCGCATCTGGTCGCGCCCCTGCATGCGCAGCGGCGACTGATCTTGCTGCGTCATAGCCCGCCATTCCGGGCCAGCCCGTCAGGGCTGAATCCGGAATCTCGAGATTTTCGGTGCAATTGTGCATCTGAGGGGACGATGCTGTCGGATCGCCCCGCCGCGCCAGGCAAGACAACGATCTCATGCGAATCGTCGCGGCGCCGCGACCGACGATGATTGACCCAGATCAAGGTCGCCGACTCGCACTCGCCTCTAGATTGTATTGAACACAACGAGGAGCCTGACCATGCGGCGGTGTGCGGGCGTGATGCGGTGTGCGGGCGTGATGAGCGGGGCGATGGCTTTGGCAATCGTCGCGTTTGGATCATCTCTGGCGGACGCGTGTTCGCGCGTCCTCTGGGCCGATAATGGTCAGGCCGTTGTCACCGGGCGCAACATGGATTGGCCCGAAGACATGCGCACCGATCTCTGGGCCTTTCCGCGCGGCCTTGCGCGCAAAGGCGAGAGCGGCGACGACAACGAACTGAGCTGGACGTCGAAATACGGCAGCGTCGGCGGGGCGGTTTATAATCTGGCGATCGCCGACGGCATGAATGAAAAAGGTCTTGTCGCCAACCTGCTGTGGCTCTCCGAGAGCGATTACGGAAAGCGCGATCTCAAGCGCCCCGGCCTCGCGCTGTCGCTATGGGCGCAATACAACCTCGACAACTTTGCCACCGTTGCCGAGGCGGTGGCCGACATCGAAACCGGTCGCTATCAACTCATCGCCGCCGGCATGCCCGGATACGCGACGGCGACCGTGCATCTGTCGCTTTCGGACGCGACGGGCGATTCGGCGATCATCGAGATCGTCGATGGCGGCAAGGTGCGCGTTCATCACGACCGCCGCTATCTGGTCATGACGAACTCGCCGCCCTTCCCCGAGCAGCTCGCCAATCTGAAGAAATACCACGTCTTTGGCGGCACCGAAGCGCTGCCGGGGACGAGCGAAGCGGCCGACCGCTTCGTCCGCGCCGCCTATTACATCCAGAACCAGACCAAGCCGTCGGACACTCGCCAGACCGTGGCCCGCATGTTGTCGGTCATGCGCAACGTGGCGCAGCCTTTCGTGCGGCCAGACCCGAAGCGACCGGAGGCGTCGCATACGATCTGGCGCGCCGTCGCCGACTCGACCGACCGGCTCTATTTCTTCGAATCGACTCTCAGCCCGAACATCGTCTGGGTCAACTTGCCGCTGTTGGACCTTTCCGTCGGCGCTCCGATCCGCAAGCTCGACCTGTCCGGGGCGGACAGGGATCTGGTCGGCGAGGTGAGCAGCCAGTTCAAGCCGGCCGCGCCGCTGGAATTCAAGAAAGGCGGCTCCTGACAGGGCAGAGCCCTACGGACAGATACAACGTCATCTTTATATCCGCGTTGTGGCGCTCGCACGCCGCGCGACATGACTGCGGAGCGCTCGCCGTGAAGCCCTGCCACCGCACTGGGCTGGAAGCGCCGCGCCGTTTGTTAAGGACGGATTGTGGTGCATTGCTGCACTGAGGCTATGCGCCGGCGATGCTACCGCATTAGAGTATTCGTGCCACATCTGCACCTCTTGCTTTGGTCATGCCATGATCACGCACGACAGCGGCCCGGATTCCGACCGCAAGGTAAGGATTTCTCCGGTCAACTCGCACAATGAGTGGGATCCACTCGAGGAAGTGATTGTCGGAAGGCTCGAAGGCGCGACGATTCCATCCGCTCATCCGGTCGTCGCCTGTAACATTCCGGGAATGGCTGCACGGGCGCAAGCGCTGCTCGGGGGCTTCCGCTATCCAAGGATGATGATTGAACCGGCTCAGCGCGAGCTCGACGGCTTTATTGCGCTGTTGCAGTCGCTTGGCGTGGTGGTCACCCGGCCGGAACCGGCTGATTTCAAGAAGCGCTTCAGCACGCCCGAATGGTCTTCGCGCGGCTTCTGCAACTCCTGCCCGCGCGATAGCATGCTGGTGATCGGAGACGAAATCATTGAAACGCCTATGGCGTGGCCCAGCCGCTATTTCGAGACCCATTCCTTTCGTCCGGTCCTGAAGGACTATTTCCGTCGCGGCGCCCGCTGGACTGCCGCGCCACGGCCGCAACTCACGGACGAACTGTATAACGCCGATTTCAGACGGCCCGAAAACGGTGAGCCGATGTCGTATATTCTGACTGAATTCGAACCGGTGTTCGACGCTGCCGATTTCGTCCGCTGCGGGCGCGATCTGTTTGTAACCCTCAGCAATGTCACCAATGCATCCGGCATCGAATGGCTGCGCCGCCATCTCGGCGACGGCTATCGCATCCACGAGATCGAGAGCCGCTGTCGTAGCCCGATGCACATCGACACGACCATTTTGCCGCTGGGGCCGGGCAGGCTTCTGATCAATCCCGAATACATCGACGTCAGCCGCCTCCCGGACATACTGAAGAAATGGGACATTCTCGTCGCTCCCGAGCCTGATCCGATCACCGATCGCTTGCTCAATATCACGTCGCTCTGCGGAAAATGGCTCAACATGAATGTACTGATGGTGGACGAAAAGCGCATCATCGTTGATCCGCATCATGTGCGAACGATGCGTGCGATCGAGCAATGGGGTTTCGAGCCGATCCCCTGCGAATTCCTGCATTACGCCGCATTTGGCGGAGCATTCCATTGCGCGACACTCGACATCAGGCGGCGCGGGACGCTCGAGAGCTATTTTTGAGGATTGGCACGCCTATCCGGACTCGAGGCGCAGTCCGACGATGCCAAGTACAATGAGACCAATCGAGGCGAGCCGGGTCGCGGTCGTCGGCTCGTCGAACAGATAGATTCCGAAGAGAGTGGCGACGGCGATGCTCGCGCCGGTCCACGCGGCGTAGGCCGTGCCCATCGGGATCGTCTTCACGGCGAGGCCAAGACAACCGACGCTGGCGCCCATAAAACCCACGGTGACCAGGATCGACGGCAGGCGCGAGAGACCTTCGGAATATTTGAGAGCGATCAGCCAACCCACCTCGCAAAGGCTGCCAATGAATAAGATCACCCAGGCCATGAGAGGTTCTCCCAAAAGATGGGCTTAACGATCCTCGACGGAGTTCGTGTCAGAATTCCACGGTCTCGCTATTCTGCCAACTCATTCCGCCAAGCCTTTACACTTTGCAAGTGCACGCTGGAAGGCTCCCGGCGTTCCCTGCGCGCTCTCGATCTTCGAAAGGGCATGTCGATCGCAAGACCCGGGCGTGGTCCGCCGCGGGACGACGACGTCATGTCTGCTGCTGTTTGAGCTGTGAATCTGGACGTGGATCGACTGCCGTCGACCGATCGACCGGCAGCTCCAGTCGCACACTGAAGTCGCCTGCCACTCCGCTGAACCGCAGACGGCCGCCATGGGCCTGCGCGACCTCGCTCGCAATGGCGAGGCCGAGGCCTGAGCCGTGGGAGCCGTCGCCCTTCTGGAACGGGGTCAGCAGGCGTTGCTGCGCGTCGGCTGCGATCCCAGGTCCGTCGTCCCAGACGACGATCGCGACATGTGCCGCCGCTCGCTCCACCGTCACCATCAGCCGGGTCCGCGCGCCATGCGCCAGCGCGTTGTGAATGAGATTGGCAAGCGCCTCGCGCAGGCTGATGGCGTCGGCGGCGAGCATCACCTCGTCCTCCGATGGCACGAAGCTGACGGAGACCTCGCGATCGAGAGAGAGCGGCACGCTCTGCGACAGCACCGATTTCGCCAGCGCGTTGATATCGACCGCGGCGAAGCGCGGTGCTTGGGCGCGGTGCTGGATCATGGCGTGATCGAGCAGTTGGCTGGTGAGGCGGGCGAGATCCGCGATGCGGCCGCGCAGCCTGTCGAACGCCCTCGGGTCCTTGGTCTGATCGCTCAGCAGCTCGACCTCGGCATCGATCGCCGCCAGCGGCGTGCGCAGCTGGTGGGTGGCGTCGGCGATGAAGCGCTGCATCAGCGCGATGCGCTCGGCGAGGCGCTGCATGAAGCCGTCGATCGCGCCGACCAGCGCGCGCACCTCGCGCGGCGGCGTGATCGCGATCGGACTGAGATCGTCCGGCCGTCGCTTGACGATCTCGGCCTCGATCCGCGTCAGCGGCGCGAACACCAGCCGCAGGCACAGCGCAGTCGCCACCAGCGCCAGCAGGCTCATCGCAGCGATCAGGCCGATCGCCTTGGAGGCGAGGTCCCAGGTCAGCGCGTCGCGGGCGCGCAAGGTCTGCGCCAGCACGATCTCGCTCCAGCCGTCGCCGGGCGCGCCGTCGAGCTTGCGCGCCACGGCCGCGATGCGCACCGCCTGGTCGCGATAGATGCCGTCGCGCAGCACGACGCCCTCACGCAGCGCCCTGGCGGGCGCGGTGACGGCGAGATCGTCATAGCCGGCGACGACGACGCCGCGCGGATCGGTGACGCGATAGAACACGAGGTCATAGGCCGACAATGTCGCAAACGCGGCCGCCGGCGGATCCAGCGTCACGACGCCTCCCTGCATGTAGATGTTCTCGGCGATCTGCACGGCGCCGCCGGCGAGCAGCTTGTCATAGGCGTCGCGCGCGGCGGTGGCGGCATATTGCCGGGCGGCGAGGCTCAGCACGACGGCGCCGACGGCCAGGATCGCGCCGATCGCGATCAGCAGCCGCGCGCGCAGCGAGGTCCTGAGGTCACGAAGCGTGGAGCTGATAGCCAAGGCCGCGCTCGGTCTTGATCTCGACGGATGTCGCCGCCAGCTTGCGCCTGAGACGCGCGACGAACTGCTCGACGGCGTTGGGGCTCGGATCCTGGTCGAAGCTGAAGAGCTGCTCGACCAGCTCCTCCTTGGCGACGTAACGCCCAGGGCGTGCGGCGAGGATTTCCAGCACGGTCAGCTCGCGCCGCGTCAGGTCCAGCGGCTGGCCGGCGACGCTGGCGGTGCGCCCGGCGCGGTCGATCACCAGCGGCCCCAGGGTCAGCAGATTGTCGGACTGGCCGGCGGCCCGGCGCAGCAGCGCCCGCGCCCGCGCCTCCAGCTCGCGATAGTCGAACGGCTTGATCAGGTAGTCGTCGGCGCCGAGGTCGAGCGCGCCGATGCGGTCGTCGACCGCCGAGCGCGCGGTCAGCACCAGTACCGGCGTGCGCAGGCCGCGCTTGCGCAGGTGCTTGAGCACGGCAAAGCCGTCCATGTTCGGCAGCATCACGTCGAGCACGATAAGATCATAGGTCTGCACCTCGATCAGCTCGCTCGCGGTGCGGCCGTCCTTTTCCCAGTCGACGGCATAGCCGATCCGTTCGAACCGGCTGGTCACGGCGGCGCCGATCTCGGGCGTGTCTTCCACCAGCAGGATGCGCAAGGTCTTGTTGTCCGCCTCGGAGTCAGGTTCGCGTCAGTCTCCTCCTCTATCACTTCGAATAAGGGCGCCGAAGTGCACCGAGCGAAATTTCGCATTGCAATATAAAGGAGGGGAGGACGATGACCGTCCATCAATCGCCATCTCAGTTCGAGCCGCTGCTCTCGGTCGAGGGCGTGACGCTCCAGTACAAGACGCCGGACACCTTGGTCACGGCGACCTACCGGGTCGACTTCAAGGTCTTCGATTCCGACCGCTTCGTGCTGCTCGGCCCCTCCGGCTGCGGCAAATCCACGCTTCTCAAGGCGATCGGCGGTTATCTGAAGCCGACCGAGGGCCGCATCCGCCTCAAGGGCCACGATGTCAGCGAGCCCGGTCCGGACCGCATGATGGTATTCCAGGAATTCGACCAGCTGCTGCCGTGGAAGACGGTGCGCGAGAACGTCGTGTTCGCGCTGACCGCCAGCGGCCGGCTCGGCACCGCGGAAGCCAACGAGCGGGCCAAGTCCTATATCGACAAGGTCGGCCTCACCAAGTTCATCGACTCCTATCCGCATATGCTCTCCGGCGGCATGAAGCAGCGGGTCGCGATCGCCAGGGGCATGGCGATGGAGCCCGACGTGCTCTTGATGGACGAGCCGTTCGCCGCCTTGGACGCGCTGACCCGGCGCAAGATGCAGGACGAGCTGCTGCAGCTCTGGCAGGACACCCGCTTCACCGTGCTGTTCGTGACGCATTCGATCGAGGAGGCGATCAAGATCGGCTCCCGCATCCTGCTGCTGTCGCCGCATCCCGGCCGCGTCCGCGCCGAGCTCAACAGCGTGCCGCCGGGTACGATGGGCTCGCCCGAACAGGTCGCCCTCGAAGGGCGCATCAACGACATGCTGTTCGGCCAACACTGAGACGAGGAGAGCATCCATGAGCGAGACGCTGGCGCTGCGCCCCGAAATCGTCAATGCAGACACGCCCCTCGGCGACGTCAAGGTCGAGGCGAGCCTGTCCTGGCTGGAACGCATCTACCATATCGGTGCGGTCCGCAAGGCCATCATCCTGGTGGCGCTCGCCGCGCTGTGGCAGGCCTATGGCCTGTGGCTCGGCAATCCCCTGTTGTTTCCGACCTTCACCGACACGCTCTCAGCCTTCTTCGAGAACATCGGCAACGGCATCATCCCTGCGCGCACCCTCGTGTCGCTGGAGACGCTGCTGATCGGCTACGGCATCGGCATCGCGCTGGCGGCCGTGCTGACCACGATCGCGATCGGCTCGCGGATCGGCGCCGACATGCTGGAGGCGCTGACCTCGATGTTCAATCCGCTGCCGGCGATCGCATTGCTGCCGCTGGCGCTGATCTGGTTCGGCCTCGGCAAGGGCAGCATCATCTTCGTGCTGGTGCATTCGGTGTTGTGGGCGATCGCGCTCAACACCCATTCCGGCTTCCGCTCGGTGTCGAACACCTTGCGCATGGTCGGCCTGAACTACGGCCTGCGCGGGTTGAAGCTGGTGCGCTTCATCCTGATCCCGGCTGCATTTCCGGCCATCCTCACCGGCCTGAAGGTGGGCTGGGCCTTCGCCTGGCGCACCCTGATCGCGGCCGAGCTGGTATTCGGCGTATCCTCGGGTTCCGGCGGCCTCGGCTGGTTCATCTTCGAGAACCGCAACCAGTTGGAGACGGCCAACGTCTTCGCGGGCCTGTTCACCGTGATCTTCATCGGCCTCGTCGTCGAGAACGTCGTGTTCGCGACCATCGAGCGCAAGACGGTGCGGCGCTGGGGCATGCAGCACTGAACTTCGAGTTATAAGCACAACAACAGGGAAGGAGACGACCATGTCCTGGAGCAAATCATTCACGGCCGCCGCGCTCGGCCTCACCGCGCTGCTCGGCGCCACCGGCGCTTCGCAGGCCGAGGTCAAGGAGATCAGGCTCTCCAAGGGCTACGGCATCCTCTATCTGCCGCTGATCGTGATGGAGGATCAGAAGCTGATGGAGAAGCAGGCGGAGAAGGCCGGGCTCGGTCCGTTCAAGGTGAACTGGCAGATGCTCGACGGCGGCAACATCATCAACGACGCGATGATGGCCGGCTCGCTCGACATCGCCGGCACCGGCGCGCCCGGCTTCATCACGCTGTGGGCCAAGGCCAAGGGCATTCCGGCGGTGGAGGTGGTCGGCGTCAGCGGCCTCAGCTCGACCTCGCTGTGGATGAACACCAACAATCCTGAGATCAAGTCGCTGAAGGATTTCAAGCCGAGCGACAAGATCGCCCTGCCGGGCATCAAGACCTCGCTTTCGGCGGTCATGCTGCAGATGATGGCGGCGCAGGAGTTCGGCAAGGAGAACTACGCCAAGCTCGATCCGATGACCGTCGGCCTGCCGCATCCGGAGGCGCTGGCGGCGCTCACCTCGGGCAAGACCGAGATCACGGCGCATTTCACCTCGCCGCCGTTCTCCTACATCGAGCTGAAGGATTCGAAGATTCGCCGCGTTGCCAATTCCGCCGACGTGCTCGGACGGATGACGATGGACGTGGTGTTCGCGCCCAAGCGCTTCGTCGACGCCAATCCCAAGGTCGTGCAGGCGTTCCTCGATGCGCTCGACGAGGCCTGCACGCTGATCGCCAACGACAAGGCTGCCGCAGCCGAGATCTATGCCCGCACCGCCAAGGTGAAGACCACCAAGGAGGACGTGCTGGAGATGCTGCAGGACAAGGACACCTGGTTCTCGTCGACGCCGGAGGGCGTGCTGAAGATCGCCGAGTTCATGCACGGCGTCGGCTCGATCAAGGTCAAGCCGGCGAGCTGGCAGGACATGTTCGTGACCCAGCTACGCGACCGCAAGGGCAGTTGAGCGTAAGCGCCTATGGTGTCGTCCGGGGCGCGCGGATGCCCCGGAATGACGGGGTGTGTGGTTGGCGCAGGCCCATCATCCAGCCGCGAGTCCCGCTGCAAAGACGACATTGCCTCTCTCCGCCGGTCATTCCGCGCGAATGACCCGCATCCGCGGCAGACCCGGAACCTCCCTGAACCGACGCACCGGCCGCCGCGACCCATGTCCGGCGGTCGGCTGCCGTCATTGCGCCGTCGCCAAAGCTGTGCTGTGTGAAGGCGGTACAACCGGATGAAGAGGGGGACGCGCGATGCGGAGATTGCTGACCGTGCTGGCGGCACTGATGACGCTGAGCCTGACCAATTGCGGCTACAACGCCATCCAGACCAATGACGAGCAGGTCAAGGCGGCTTGGTCCGAGGTCGTCAACCAGTATCAACGCCGCGCCGACCTCGTGCCCAACCTGGTCAACAGCGTCAAGGGCTTTGCCCAGCAGGAGAAGGACGTGCTGCTCGGCGTCACCAACGCCCGCGCCAAGGTCGGCAGCGTGCAGGCCACGCCCGACGTCGTCAACGATCCCGCGGCGCTGCAGAAGTTCCAGGCGGCGCAGAGCGAACTGACCGGAGCATTGTCGCGGCTGCTGGTCGTCACCGAGAATTACCCCCAGCTCAAATCGGACGCGCTGTTCCGCGACCTGATGTCCCAGCTCGAAGGCACCGAGAACCGCATCACGGTGGCGCGCAACCGCTACATCAAGGCGGTGCAGGAGTACAACGTCGGCATCCGCACCTTCCCGAACAACCTGACCGCGATGGTCTTCGGCTACAAGGAAAAGGCCAACTTCACCGTCGAGAACGAGCGCGAGATATCGGTCGCGCCGAAGGTCGATTTCAACGCGCCGTCGCCTGCGCCGTCGAAATAGCCGGAGCAGGGAATCGTGCGCGCGCTGCCGGTCCTCAAGGCGCTGCTTGCGACGCTGTTCGTCTGCCTCGCGACGATCGTGCTGGCGGACGTCGCGGTGCCGCAGCTCACCGGCCGCGTCGTCGACCAGACCGGCACGCTGTCCTCCTCGGACATCGCAGGCCTCACGCAGAAGCTGAAGGACCTGGAAACCCGCAAGGGCAGCCAGGTCGCGGTGCTGATCGTGCCGACGACGCAGCCGGAGACCATCGAGCAGTTTTCGCTCCGCGTCGCCGAGGCCTGGAAGATCGGGCGCAAGAAGGTCGACGACGGCGCGCTGCTGGTGATCGCCAAGAACGACCGCAAGCTGCGCATCGAGGTCGGCTACGGCCTCGAAGGCAGCCTCACCGACGTCACCGCGCGGCGCATCATCGACGAGGTCATCACGCCAAGATTTCGCAGCGGCGATTTCGCCGGCGGCATCGACGCCGGCGTCGACCGCATCATCGGCGTGATCAATGGCGAGAGTCTGCCGGTGCCGCAGCCGCAGGCCTCGCACGGCACGGATCTTGATATCGACACCATCTCCTCGTTCGCACCTGTCGCCTTCTTCGGTGCGATCTTTATTGGTGGCGTGCTGCGGGCCTTGTTCGGGCGGCTGCTGGGTTCGCTTGCGACCGGCGGCGCGCTGGGGATTCTGACCTGGGTGCTCGTGGGATCGATCACGCTTGCGCTGCTGTCCAGCGTGGCCGGCATCGTCATTGCCTTCATCGCCGGCGGCTTGTCCTCGTCGATGCCGACGTCGGGCGGGCGCCGCGGCAGCGGCTGGTCGAGCGGCTCGTCTTCCGGCGGCTGGAGCAGCGGCAGCTCGAGCGACAGCGGCAGCTTCTCGGGCGGCGGCGGCAGTTTTGGTGGCGGCGGCGCCTCGGGCAACTGGTGAGGACGAGGCGCGCGACCATGAGCATCAGGCGGATCGGCCGGCATCTCCTGCATCATCACTGGCAGCTGAAGCGCATCTTCACGCCGGCTGTGCTGGCACGCATCGAGCAGGCGATCAAGGACGGCGAGCGCACCCATGCCGGCCAGCTTCGCTTCGTCGTCGAGGGCGCGCTCGACGGCCGGCCGTTGT
Organism: Bradyrhizobium sp. HKCCYLS3070; assembly: GCF_051167575.1. Taxonomy (NCBI): domain Bacteria; kingdom Pseudomonadati; phylum Pseudomonadota; class Alphaproteobacteria; order Hyphomicrobiales; family Nitrobacteraceae; genus Bradyrhizobium; species Bradyrhizobium sp. HKCCYLS3070. The sequence goes on along the minus strand of NZ_JBNPTI010000004.1, from coordinate 124,796 downwards.
GGCGCGACCAGCCGCCGCGCGAGCGCGCGCTGGACATCTTTTCCAACCTGCGGATCTGGGACACCGCGCACAACAATGGCGTCCTGATCTACCTGCTCTTGGCCGATCGCGACGTAGAGATCATCGCCGATCGCGGCATTCATCGACATGTCGGCGCCGAAGGCTGGGAGACGATCTGCCGCGCGATGGAAGCGGAGTTTCGCGCAGGCCGCTTTGAGCGGGGCGTGGTCGATGGCATTGCCGCGGTGTCACGCGAGCTCGCCAGGCACTACCCGCCGCATGCCGGCGATCCCAACGAGCTGCCCGACACACCAGTGGTGCTTTAGCTCCGATCATACGGGTCGCGCTCACTTGCCGGTCGCGCTCATCCCGGCTGGACGTGAGCGCGCACCCCTCTCGCCAATGATGCGGATGGAAAATACGTCCGCAACTCACGCCGTCGCAGCTCATGCGCCGTAGCGTTCCGCCATCGCCCGCGCCAGCTCGGCCATTTTCGCACGCAGCTCGGGCGGGTCGAGCACCTCGGCCTCGGGCCCGAAGCGCAGCAGCTCGCCGGCGGCATGCCACAGCGTCGTTCCGATCGGGATCGTCACGATGCGCCAGCCATCGGCATCGGTGTCGTCGGCGAGGCGCGTGCGGGCGCGCACGTAAGGCTGGCTCCACACCTCCAGCAGCTTCACACCGAGCGCTGACAGGCGCACCGTCGCCTGCTTCGGATGCAGCTCCGCCTCCAGCCGCTCCGTCGCGGCGCGCCAATAGGCGGCGAGGTCAAAGTCTGCAGGTCGCGCGAAGCACTCGTCGGTCACGGCACAGTCGAGAATGCGCGCGACGCGATAGGTGCGCACGCTGCGCTCGACCTGCCCGGCGAGATACCAATTGCCGCCCTTCAGCACGAGGCCGAGCGGCGCGACGCGGCGGCGCTTCTCGGCACGCCAGGTCTGATAGCGGACGTCGACCATGACGTCGCGGAGCAGGGCGTCGGCAATGGCGCGCAGATGCGTCGGCTCCTCGGACTCGCCGAACCAGCCAGGCGCGTCGAGATGGAAGCGCGCCTGCATGCGGCCGGCATTGGCGCGCAGGCTTTGCGGCAGTGCCGCCACCAGCTTGGTCTGCGCCGCGCTCATCGCGCCATCGAGCCCGAGCGCGGCGGCGGGGCCCGGCAGGCCCGCCATGAACAGTGCGTCGGTCTCGGCTGGGGACAGTCCGTTCAGCCGCACGCGATAGCCGTCGAGCAGACGGAACCCGCCTTCGGCGCCGCGCTCGGCATAGACCGGGATGCCCGCCGCGGCGAGCGCGTCGATGTCGCGATAGATCGTGCGCACCGAGACCTCGCAGGCGCCTGCGAGTTCGGGCGCCGTGACCTGTCCCTTGGCCTGCAAGGTGGTGAGGATGGAGAGCAGCCGGCTCGCGCGCATGACGTTGTTTAAACATACCTGACACACCTTGTCAGGTATGGTGTGCGACAAGCCCTGCACCGCAGCCGGCAATGGGAGGACACCATCATGACCGCCGACGACAAGATCACGCTGTATTACTCGCCGCAGACCCGCGCCGCCGGCACCCGCGTCCTGCTCGAGGAGCTGGGCGCGCCCTACGATCTGCATGTCCTCAACATGAAGGCGGGCGAGCAGCGCAAGCCGGAGTTCCTGGCCGTCAATCCGCTCGGCAAGGTGCCGACGATCGGGCATCGCGGCCAGATCGTGACCGAGCAGGTCGCGATCTTCATCTATCTCGCCGATCTGTTTCCGCAAGCGGGGCTGACGCCGGCGCTCGACGATGCCCTGCGCGGGCCCTATCTGCGCTGGATCGCCTATTACGGTGCGTCGTTCGAGCCCGCCGTGATCGACCATTTCATGAAGCGCGAACCGGCCCCGATCACGCAGTCACCCTATGCCGACTACGATACGATGCTGGGCGCGCTGGAGCAGCAGCTCGCCAAGGGGCCGTATCTCCTCGGCGAGCGCATGACCGCCGCCGACGTGTTGTGGGGCGTCGCCTTCAACTGGACCATGATGTTCGGCGTCGTGCCGCGCAAGGACGTGTTCGCGCGTTACGCCGAGCGCATCACCCAGCGTCCGGCGTTCCAGCGCGTCACCGCCGCGGATGCCGAGATGGCGGCCCAGCACGCGGCCGCCACCGGCGTTTGAGCGCCAGCATCGACGCAATCGAGCGAGGTCCCGCCGGCAACGGGACCTCACTGATGTGATTGCACGTTGTCCGGCAGGCGCAGCTCGCCAAATGCCGGGCTTCCCGCGGCGGCGTCGCTAGTTCAGGCTGATCCCCGTGAGCGGCGTGCCGTCGACGCCGTTGTTGCTGATTGCGTTGTTCTTGAAGGACGAGACGGAGCCGCCGCCGGTCTGGACGACGCCGTTGGAATTGCCCTGGATGACGGAATTTCCCAACGTCACGATGGCGCCGCTGCCGCTCGCCAGAACGCCGGTGTTGTTGAACTCGGAGGTCAGCCGGTCGAGAAACACGCCCATCCCCGGCTTTCCGGCCGGGACCGTGGCGGATATCCCGGCATTGCCATTTTCGATGGCCTTCGTGTTCGAGACGAGCACGCTGATCGCGCTGCTCGAATTCGCGGTCGAGACCGTGACGCCGAACGCGGACGCCTTGAGCGAGGAGTCCGCGATCACCACCTGCGCCGCACCGCTTGGCGCGACCGAGATTGCACTCTGTGAGAAGTTCTCGATCGTACAGTTCTCAATGACGAGCTTTCGGCCGGCGAGGAAATTGACGCCGTTGAGGCCGAGGGTCGTGCCGGCGCCGTTGATGCTCAGATTGCGCAGGATGATGGCGTCGTTGGCGCCGGCATTCACGTTGATGCCGTTGGTCGCCGACGCCAGGATCGAGGCCATGGTTCCCCCGCCGTCGATCGTGATCGATTTGGTGATCGTGACGGCGCCGTAGCCGCCGGGATCGAGCACGTCGATCTCACCGCCGGCTGCGGTCTTCGAGATCGCGCCGGCGAAGGTCTTGCAGGGCGCCGTGCGGCTGCACGGGTTGACGTCGTCGCCGACGCCGGACACCCAGGTCCGCGTTGCCTGCGCGTGAGCCTCTGGCGAGGCCAGGATCAAAAACGCGGCGCACAAAAATCCGATCGAAGAAATGAGCTTTCGCATGAGCGCTCCCCTTGAAATGCTGGAAATGAAAAATAGCCCGAACGCAGGGTATTAGTCTACGAAAGCAACCAGAGCGTTCATCGAAAACAGCGGGCTGCACGGGACATTATGCAATCGGTGGTTGCCGCGTCGGCCGGAGGTGATTTCGCTGACGGTGCATGCCCTCCATCTGTCGATTGCATTGCTGGACTACAACATTCGCGAGCCTGCAGTCGCCCATCGCCCACCCACCCGACGGGCAATTCCGGCAATACGTCCATGCGCCAACTGCCCGTCGAGCCAGTTTGTCGCATGTGTGCCGCCTTGCAGCGTCGGGCAAATCACGACGATGATCCCGGCCATCCCGTTCGCGATGAGGAGGGGCGGCTCGGCCGATCGTCACGAGGCGTAGCAGCGGGGAGCGGTGGCCGTATCAGGCTTGGGGCTCTGCGCGAGCGGGCCGGCGAGCAAGCGAGGTACGGACGGTCAAGTCGTAGGGTCCTGGCATCCCGATGCCGATGCCAAGTTCGCATGCAGGCTTCGCCTCGTGCGGATGACGGTGACCAGAAAGCCCGGCGCACCGGGGAGACTACGAAGCAGCCGTAACACCATCGCGCAGGGAAGGCCGGGTCGCTCCGGCTGAACCTGTGGTTCCTGCCCCGTGCAATCTTTCCGCACGGGGGCCACGGGTGCCAGTCGGCACCCGGCCTTCCCTGCGCCCTCCGACTGACGAGGAGGGAATGATCGGCAAAGCTCGGGCGCAATCGCGCCGCGAGAGCGGCTCCGTTTGACGCCGCGTCGACCGCGCTGCGCCGCGTGCCGATCGAACTTGCTGCCCCCGGGGCGCGTCCGCCAGAGCTGAATAATCGGGCACCGTCCGCCACATCTGCTCCACTTTGTCGGCGCAAATCCGCCCCGTATGAATCCCTAAAACTCAGGTAAGCCTTCCAAAAGTAAGATTTTGGCAATCAATCGAACGCTAACTAAGGTTACCAAGTGCTCAACGTCATGCGGAGACTCTGAACGTGAGCGACCAAAAGCCCGAACGGGCCAGCCTTGGCGTGGCCGGTACCACTGGCAAGGCCAGTGCGAGTGTCGACCCGATGCCGAAGACATCCGCAGTCCCCGATGCAGTCGACCTGGCCGTGCCTGCGATCGCGACCGTCGCCCCGCCCATGATCGCGCCGGATCACGAAGCGCCGGCGGCTGACCGTCCGGGCATCGACCCGAAGGCGAAGATCGTGGAAGCGGTGACCGCGCCCCAGCCACAGCCGGAGGCCAGCCAGTCCGAGATCAAGACCGAGGTGATGGCCGACACCGAGATCGGGACGACCAAGGTCGAGCCGGTCAAGCCCGAGCAGGTCAAGGTCGAAACCCTCACGGCCGAGCAGAAAAAAATCGAGCCCTCCAAGATCGAAGCGGTGAAGCCGGAGCGAGCCAAACCCGAGCCCGCGCGGCTCGACCTGGTCAAGTCCGACAAGGGCAAATCCGACAAGGTCAAGCCGGAGCTGACCAAGCCCCAGGCGGTGGGGGGCAACGTTGCGGCGCCGGGCAAAGTCGAAGCTGCAGTGGCATCGAGTGCTGCGAAACCTCCCTCGACGATCCTGGATCTGATCAGGACGGAGCCGGTCAAGTCGGACCCGATCAAGACGGCTGCGGCCGGTGAGCTCCTCAAGGTCGAGACACCAAAGCTGTCGATGCTCGCGGCCAATGCGCCGAAAGTCGGCCCGATGGCAGCGGCCGCGCCGAAGCCGGAGACGGCCATCAAGCCGGACGCGCCGATCAAGTCGGTGGCTGCCACCAAGACAGAAGCCGTCGTTCGGCCTGAGCCGGCTGCCAAGCCGGAGACTGTTGCCAAGTCGGATGCCAAACCGGATGCCAAGTCGGAGCCCGTTGCCAAGCAGGCATCCGCGGCCAAACCCGGGGCGTCCGCGACGCGCCCGGTCACGCCAGTCCAGGCGGATGCCGGACCGGCGACCAGGGCGGGTGCTTTTGCCGCGGTCGATAAGGCCGCGGCCTGGGCCAAAGCGAAGTTCAAGACCGAGCCCTTCAAGTTCAATGCGGCGTCCAAGCCGGCGGCCGCTGCCACAACGGCGGCCAGCACGGCCGCTGCGGGAGCGACGCTGCCACCTCCGCAGCCGGGCCAGACCCCGCCGCCGCATGCCGTGAACGGCAGGCTCGGCCTACCGGCCATGGCTGCGATCCTGCTGCTGTCGATGGTTGTCGGCGGCGTTGCCGGTGGTCTGGTCACGGCCAAATTCGTCACGCGCTCCGGCGGCGGCGACGCGGCCGATGCGACGGCCGGCGAGGCTGCGGATTCCACGCTTGGCGCGACCGTGGCGCGAATCGACAATGATGTCGCCGCGCTGAAGGCGAGCCTCGACCAGACCAATCAGACGAGCCTCGTCGAGCTCAACAAGTCCGCGGAGCGTCTCGACCGGCTCGAGAAGATCCTCGGTGATCTGTCGACGAAATCGTCGGCCAAGCCGAGCGAGTTGCAGCGTCTGAGCGAGGCCGTGGACCGGCTGCGCGCCGCGCAGGCGTCCGCGACCGCGCAAGCCCCCGCGCGTGACAGCGCCGCGTCCGCGCCGCAGGCGGTGGGGGCGATCAATGCGGCGGCGCCGCCCGCGGGCGTGGCGAGCCGGGCCGACGCGGCCAGGACCACCGAGGCAGCCAGGACCGAAGCAGCAAGGGCAGAGGCGAGCCGGGCCGAGCCGGCCAGGGCGGAGACCGCTCGCCCCGAGCCGAACCGCACGGAGGCCACCAAGCCCAAGGTCGTCGAGGGCTGGGTGCTGCGCGACGTCGGTCGTGGCGGCGCGCTGATCGAGGGCCGCGGTGGCCTCTACGAGGTCTATGCCGGCGATCCCGTGCCGGGCCTCGGCAAGGTCGACGCGATTCGCAAGCAGGACGGTCGCTGGGTGGTCGTCACCACCAAGGGGCTTGTCGTCGCGCGCTGACGGACCATCTGTTTTTGGAGACGAATCTGGACGAGGCGCCTCACCGCGACGTGAGGCGCCTCGTCGCACAATTGTCCGAAGCCGCCCGCCTTTCGGCTATCTTCGAGGACTAGCAGGCCCTCAATTGCATGTTCGTGGAAGTGAGGAGGCGCGTCTTGCGACTGTCGGTATTCGGCCTTGTCATGCTGTGCTGCGGCCCGCTCGCTCATGCGGACGAGAGCCCGCCGGTCGAGCGCGGCGCCGCCATCCTCGAGCCGTTCGCGCTGCGTGAGCTCGACAACGGCGCGTTCGGCCTCGGGAAGATGCTTGCGCACGCCAGTGATGCGCCGCTGACCGACGCGGCGTTGTTTGCGCTGCCGTCGATGATGCCCGTACGCAAGGCGCTCGACACGGAGTTCGACCGCTACGTCGACAAGCACAAGACGACGTTGCCGAACGAGAGCATCGGCATCGGTACGTCCTACGCGTTCCAGCTGTTCGACCGCACCGTGCTCGATTCGCCCGATGCCCGCTTCGTGCTGGCCGGCGTCGTCAATCGCATGGATCGCGCCTTCGTCGATCCCGATCATTGCGGCGAGGTGCGGCTGCTGTACCGCCTGACGCGGACCACGCCGCCCGAGGCCAAAGATGGCGAGGTCGCCTCGCCGCGGCTGCCGATGACGCTCAACATCGTGCTCAAGGCGCGCAGCGATGCGGAGGCCAAGAGCAATTCGCCGAGTTGTGCCGAGATCGCCAAGCGGTGGCTGGCGACGTCCGATCTGCAACTGACCGGGCCTGAGCTTGCCGCGAAGCTGACGGCGCCGGACGGCCCGCTGGCGCTGATCAGGTCGGAGAACATCCATCGCATCGAGACCAACCTGCAGATCGCGCATGCGCCGAAATCGGCGATCCGCGATTTCCGCACCGACTACATGATGAAGGTGTTCGACTACCAGGCCGCGAGCGGGACGTTCGAGGAGGCGGTGCTGGAGGATCAGGTCGATCGCGACCGGCTGCTGGCGGATGCCGCGCTGGCGCGCGAGTTCAAGGCCTGGCTGCTCGACCCCGTCCATCTCGGTGAGCTCGACCGCGGCACCGCGGTGATCCCCGAGCAGTTCCTGGCCAAGGTTGCGGTGGCGCCGACCCCGGTCGGATTCGTCAATTCCGATCTGCTGCCGGCCTACGGGCTGGTGCAGGGGAGCGCGGCCGGGCAGGGCGCGGTGTTCACCGAGGCCGACGTGGTCGGTGCGCTGGAGAAGGCGGCCGCGCAGGGCATCGTGCTGCAGAACATCCGGTCGGTCGCGGGCTTCGAGCGACGCCTCAACGATTCGAGCTGCGGCGGCTGCCATCAGACCCGCGGCATCGGCGGCTTTCACTTTCCCGGCGTCGACTGGATGGCGGAGAAGCCGTCCAACACCGTCGTGGTGCCGGGCTCGCCGCACTTCTTCGGCGACCAGGTCCGCCGGCGCGACATCCTCACCGCCTTTGCCGAGGGGCGGACTCCGGATTTCTCGCGCGGCTTCGCCAGCCGCCCGCAATTGCGCGGCAGCGATGAGCTCGCCGGCACGGTCTACAATGACGGCTGGGGCGGGCATTGCTACGCGAGCCACGCCGCGGCCGCGGACAACGACAAGAGCTTCTCGACCTGGACCTGCGCCGCGAACCTGTCCTGTCAGACCGGCCCGGCGACGCGGTTCGGCATGTGCTTCATCGCGACGCGCTAGCTCAGGCCACCGCACCGCGCGCGCGCAGGTCGCGGATGGCCTCGTCGTCGAAGCCGGCGCTGCGCAGGATCTCGTCGCTGTGCTGGCCTATGCCGGGCGGCTTGCGCGGGGTGACCTTGCGCTGGCCGTCGATGAAGATCGGGCTGTTGACCGTCAGCATGGTGTCGTTCTCGAACGGCACCAGCACCTCGTTCTCGATCATCTGCCTGTCGTTTGGAATGTCGTCGAGAATCCCGACCACCCCGAACACGAGCCCGCTGCCGTCGAGGATCCGGCGCCATTCGGCCAGCGGCCTGGTCGCGAACACCGCGTCGAACTCGTGGATCAGTTCGACCGAGCGGGCGTGGCGATCGGCCTTGGTGACGAAGCGCGGATCGTCGATCAGCTCCTCTCGGCCAAGGCAGCGGGCGAGGATCGGCCACTGCTTCTCCTCATTGAGGAGCGAGAGCATGATCCAGCGGCCGTCCTGGCATTTGTAGTGATTGGCGACTGCGTTCAGCGCGCGTTCGCGCGGCCGCCGCTCGACGAAGGTCGCGCCGCAAAGCTTGGCCTGAGCAAGCACGGAGGCCGCCCAGACCCCGTTGGCCATCAGGTTGGAGGCGACATGGCAGCCCTTGCCGGTCTTCTCGCGCTGGTAAAGCGCCGTGACGATCGCGCCATAGAACGCCATTGCGCAGGGGTGGTCGCCCATGCCGGCGACGGAGCGGGCGGGTGTCGTGCTCTCGTCGGCACGGACCAGGTCCATCAGTCCGGAGCGCGCCCAATAGGCATTGCTATCGAAGCCGGGTTTGTCGGCTTCCTCGCCTTTCTCGCCATACCCGGTAAACGACGCATAGATCAGCCGCGGATTGAGCGGCGCCAGCTTTTCGTGGGTGAGGCCGAGCTTGGCGCGGACCGACGGCGGGAAATTGGTGATGAAGACATCGGCTTCACTTACCAGCCGCTGCAGCACGGTTTGCGCTTCCGGCTTCGACAGGTCGAGCGCGAGGCTGCGCTTGTTGCGGGCTTCGAGATACCACGCGTAGTTATGCTCGCTGCGCGGATAGCCGGGCAGGCTCGGCAGGTTGCGGTAGGGATCGCCGGCGCCGGGCGGCTCGATCTTGATGACGTCAGCGCCGAAATCGGAAAGAACGGTGGCGGCTGCGGGGGCCGCGATGAAGCTCGCGCAGTCCAGCACCTTCAGGCCATGGAAAATGCCCTTGTCGTCCATGTTGCGTCGCTCCCGTCGCTTGTTTCCGCGCGCTGGAATTACGTTGCCGGCGCGGTTCGAGGCGCATTTGACCCGGGTCGGGCGGGTGAGGCAATGGCGGGGAGGGAGCTGAAACTACAAACAAACGCAAAGATGTGATCAGGAGCGGGCACCGCTCCTGTCTATTTCGACGTGTCGACAACCATGCTGGCTTGGTGAGGGAAACGATCGCGCCGAATAGCCGCGAGGCGGAATGGCGCGCCAATTGATCCGCTACACTTTCAGGTTCTCGGCCGAACTCCTGCCGCGGTTGGCAATCTCGTCGTACTCGATGGTCTGGCCCTCGTTGAGGGTCGCCAGCCCGGCCTTCTGCACTGCGGAGATGTGAACGAAAATGTCCTTGCCCCCGGCCGCGGGCTGGATGAAGCCATAGCCCTTGGTCGGGTTGAACCACTTGACCGTACCTTTAGCCATACGTCGCCTCCGCGGGACCAATCCGAGTACGAGCCGCGGTCCCCGCAAACCGTCAGGCCCGGAATTCGAGACTACTGCGGTTGTGACAGGCGTGATAGCGCAAACCGCGGGCGGTTTTGGCCCGAAATGATCGATATCGTGGCGGCTTTGCGGCTTTTGACCGCAATGCCACCGTTCCGCCAGTCACCGCGGACCCGCTGCAACCGTTCTCGGTATGACAGCGCAGGCTGCAAACAGGTTCAACGCAACTTGTCATGCAGCCGTCCCCTCGTCCGAGAGCATTGCGAGTTCAGCGGCGTCCATGGCCGTCCTGACGCGCATCGGCTCGGCGCGGCCGCGAATCTCGACCTCGCGCTGCGGCAGCACGTCGGAGCCGAGTCGCGCCCGCGCGTAGACCTCGTCCGAGATGATGACCTGGCAGCCGAGGGTCTTCGTCATGTCCTGCAGTCGTGATGCGACGTTGACGGCGTCGCCCAGCGCGGTGAACACCATGTGGTCGCGATAGCCGATCTCGCCCACGATCACCTCGCCGCCGTGAATGCCGATGCCGAAGCGGATCGGGTCATGCAGATCATGGCTGAGGAACGCGTTCAGCTCGGCGATGTTGGCCGCGATGTCACGCGCCGCCTGGATCGCCTGGCCGCAGGCGACATGTGAATCGGTGGCTAGTCCGAACAGCGCGAGCATACCGTCACCGACGAACTGATTGGGCTGCCCGCCATTCGCCAGCACGGCCTGGGAGACGGCGCTGAGGAAGCGGTTGACGATGAACACCACGTCGAACGGCAGCCGTTTCTCAGCGAGGCCGGTCGAACCGCGCATGTCGACGAACAGGCTGACGAGGTAGCGCTCCTGCCCGATTCCGGCGCGCGAGCTGCCGCGCTCGCCGGGTGTCGGATTCGGCATGAACAGCTGGAAGAATGAAAGATCGCCGGTGGGGCGCAACTGGCAGGCCAGCCTGACCGACGGGTCCGCCGCGCCGATCTGCGCGAGCACGAAGGCCTCGCGAGGCGAGGGCGGCGGCAGCGCGCCGGGATCTCCGATCACCCTGATGCGGCAGGTCGAGCAGCGCGCGCGGCCGCCACACATGCTGGCATGCGGTACGTTGTTGCGCAGACTGGCCTCAAGCACGGACAAACCCTTTGGCACCCGGATGGAGCGGCCATTGTTGTAGGACAGCGTGACCATGCCGCCACGTCGCTCATGGACTGCTCGCACGCCGCGCGCGGCGAGCGCCAAGCCGATCAGGCCGCCATAGCCGATCAGGAAGCCGTTCATGATGGTCTCCAGCACCGCCTGTTCAGATGGCGTACCGGTCTGCCTCAACGAAAGATTTTCGGCGCGCCACTGCGGTGTTGCGTTGGCGGCGATGACGTCTCGGCCTCCACGGTAGAAGCCGAGCAGCGCCAGCGCCGGGAGCAGCACGGCGCAGGCGAGCAGCCACGGCGCCGCGCGCTTGTAGAACGGCTTGAGCCGCAGCCAGAAGTGCAGCCCGATGCAGCCATGCGTCCATGACGTCAGCAGGGCTGCCGACATCAACCAGATCCGCCAGGACGGGCCGGTCCAATACGAGTACAGAACCTGCGGGTACAGCTTCTCCTGTCCGTACAGGGTCTGTCCGATGCGGACGCCGGCGATGTGGCTGAAGATCAGCGCCGGAATGCTCAGGCCGAGCAGAAGTTGCAGCGGCTCCATCGTGTTGCGGCTGAATTGCCGGCGCTGATAAAGCGCCCACACGCCGAGCCCGCCATGGGTAAGAGCGGCCGCATAGAACAGCACGGCGATCGGAAGAAACTGCCAGAACGCCACATGATAGGACACGCCCTCGGCGAGCGCCTGCAGCGAGATGTTGCCGAGCGCATGGTTGAAAAAATGACTGAGCAGGTAGCTGAAGAGTATGAAGCCGCAGATCAGCCGCACCTGCCGCACACCGATGCCGCGACAGGTCGACCGCAAACGATGGTAAATCGAAATGGTCATGTGGTCCGTATGATCTGGAGCCGCAATGCTAGAGATTTATTCCCTGTTGTCCTAGAGGGCTGGTGGCGGTGGTCATCCGGCGGCGCGAGCTGCGCGCGAACGTTGACTCGCCCGCCGGAGTCGGGGAAAAGCACCGCGTGACGGCCATTTCCCCAGGCATCGACAGCCCAAATTCTCGATCCACGCGCGCTGCGTGGCTGATGGCTGCGGCCGTGATCGCAAGCATGACGATCATCCGCATCGTCTATGCCGGGACGCTCGATCTGCGCACCGACGAGGCCTATTACTGGACCTGGTCGAAGGAGCTGCAGCTCTGCTTCCTCGATCATCCGCCCATGATCGCCTGGTTCATCCGGCTGGGCACTGCCCTGTTCGGCGATACCAATCTCGGCGTTCGCTTTGCCGGCATCCTCGCGATGGGGGTGACGCAGCTCCTGCTCGCCGACATCGTTCGCCGTACCACTCACGATATGCGGGCCGTGATCCTCGCGGTGCTGCTGCCCGAGGCCGCGCTCTACTATGGCCTGCTGATGGCCAAGGTGGCGCCGGACGTCGCGGCGATCCCGTTTGCACTCGCGGTGATCTGGGCGCTGGTGCGCCTCGCCGAGAGCGGCGATGAACGCTGGTGGCTCGCCGCCGGACTGTTCGGCGGACTGGCGTTGTTGTCCAAATTCACGGTGGTCATGCTGCTGCCGGGCGTGGCGGCGTTCCTGCTCGTTCCGGCCTGGCGCAGCCGCTGGCTTCTCAGTCCCTATCCATGGTGCGGAGCATTGATTGCGCTGGCGGTGTTCTCGCCGGTGCTGATCTGGAACGTACAGCACGACTGGGCCTCGTTCCGCTTCCAGTTCGTTCGCGCCACCGCGCCGCATGAGTTTTCGTTGCGGACGCTTGGCGATTATCTCGGATTGCAGTTCGGACAGGTCGGCTTCGTCCTGCTGCCGGTCACATTGTCGGCGCTGAGTTTCACGGCCTGGCGCGGCTACCGCACGCGTGAGCCGGTCGCCATCCTGCTGTCGACGGCGGTGCTGGTGCCGTTTCTCTACTTCCTCTGGAAATCGTTTACCTTGCGGATCGGCGACACCTGGCCGATGTTCATGTGGCCGATCGGGTTTGCGGCGGTCGCGATCAACATCGTCAAGCTGCCGCAGGACGGCGCGTCCGCCTGGTTCGTCCGATCGACCGTGCGCTGGGCGCGGATCGCCGTCGTCAGCGGCATTGCCATGGTGGTCCTGATCTTTCTCTACTATGTCGTCGCGCCGTGGAATTTTCTCGGGCGGGCCGATCCGATCGGCGCCGAGGCGGGCTATCAGCAGGTGGCGTCGCGGGTCGAGCAGGAGCTGCAAAAGACCGGCGCGACCTGGATCGCGACCTCCGACTATCGCACCTATGCGATGATGCGGTGGTTCTTTCGCGGCCGCGTGCCGGTGCTCCAGATCAACGAGCGGGCCCGCTTCATCGGCTTCCGTGATCCTGGCATGGACCTGATCGCAGGACATGCCGGCCTCTATGTCGTGCGCGAGCCGGACAATACCGGCCCGCTGCTGGCGGACACGACCGCGCACCGCGAGCCGCTCGGACACGTCGAGCGGAGCTGGCGCGGCCGCGTCATGGACAGTTACGCGTTCGGCAGGCTGACGGGCTGGACTCCCGAACTGGCGCCGCCACCGGACTCGCCATTGTACCAATGGCGCTGGCTCGCCGGCGTCCTCGATTCCACGCCGCGGGCCTGAGCCTCATTACTGGTCGTCCTGCTTGCGCAGCAGATCCTTGGCGAGATCCGCCAGCGCCGGCCGCGGCAGCGCGGCGAACGGCATCGGCCGCGTCACGTCGATGGCCGCGAGGCCGAGCCGCGCCGTGAGCAGTCCGTTGAGCACGCCTTCGCCGAGCCGCTGCGACAGTTTTGCCGCGATGCCATGGCCCAGCACCTGCTGGATCAGGCTGTCGCTCGCGGCCATGCCGCCGGTGATGGCGAGATGCGCGACGACGTGGCGCAACAGGCTGATCATGCCAAGCGCGCCGGGACGTCCGCCATAGAGCCGCGCGAGCTGCCGGATCATCCGCAAGCTTGCCACGAAGACGAACAGCACGTCGATCAGCGCGCGCGGGCTCACGGCCGTGACCACGGAAACCCGTTGCGCCGCAACCGACACCAGACGCCGCGCCTCGCTGTCGAGCGGCGCCATCAGCTCGCGCTCGGCAAGCTTGATCATGTCGCCGCCGTCGATGATGTCGTCGGCGTGGCCGGCGAGCGCGGCACGCGGACGCGCCAGGCGGGGATTGGCATGTGCGATCCGCAACAGCTCGGCGACCACTTCGCGGCTCTCGGCGCGATCGTCGGACAGCAGCACCGCGGCCGCGCGCTGGTGCAGCTTCTCGATGGTGGCGAGACGCACCAGCCCGTAAGTCTCTCGGGCAATGACGGCCGCCAATGCGATCGCGGCTGCGGCCGCGAACCCCGCGCCGACATAGCCGAGGGCCTCGCTGCGTGCGAACAGATCCTCGATCAGTCTGACGACGCCGAGGCCGAGGCCGAGCAGGACGAGGCCTGCGACCGAGCCCCAAAAAAGTGCGCCCCAGCCGAAGCTGCGCCGCGCCGGCAGGACGGTCTCGACCGGCACCGGCAATTGCGCCGGATCAGCCTCTGGCGTGACCTGGATGGTGCCGCGGCCCGGCCGGGCGGCCTCTTCGGCATCGACCACGACGACGTCGGGATCATCGAGCCGGAAGGTCTGGGGACGACGATGCTTGGCGCGTTCGCTCATTGCAGCCGGTCTCCGATCAGGAACTGAAGGGCGCGGTCCATGCGGATATGGGGCAAAGCGGGCTCGCCGCCAGGATCGGGGGCCAGCAAAGGCGGACGGAAGCGAAGAAAGCGGAAGTCGGTGCCGTCGGCGGCGGCGCTCGACAGGCCGCGATAGGCGCCGCCCTTGAACAGCTCCTCCGCATCGGCCGGCAGCTCGCCCGGAAAGGTTGCCACCTCGGTGTCGCCGTCGAAGATCTCGCCATTGGCGCTTTCGCCGGCCGCCGGCGTGCCGAGCAGCGACGGCAGCTTGTCGCGGCCGCGGGCGACCAGCGCCTCGCGCGTCGCCCTGACGGCGGCCAGCGCCACCACGTCGATTGCGGCGCCCGTGCTCTCGGCTCGGGCCACCGCGCGGTTGACCGCGCGCCGCAGCACAGCTTCGAGCCGGTCGTGGCTGGTGTGATGCAGATGGTCGGCCTTGGTCGCCGCGAACAGGATGCGGTCGATGCGCGGCCGAAACAGCGCCGTCAGCATGTTTCCGCGTCCGACGCGGAAGCAATCGAGAATGCCGGTCAGCGCGGCCTCGAGATCGTGCAGCGCCTCGGGGCCCGCATTGAACGCCGCCAGCGCGTCGACCAGCACGATCTGGCGATCGAGCCGGGCGAAATGGTCGCGAAAGAACGGCCTGACAACGATGTCCTTGTAGGACTCGTAGCGGCGCGCCATCATCGCCCATAGCGAGCCGGCCGGCGCCTGGCCGTCGGCCGGGACATCGAGCGGCGCGAAGGTCAGCGCCGGCGAGCCCGCGAGATTCCCCGGCATCAGGAAGCGGCCGGGCGGCAGCAGGCTCATGGCGAAGCGCTCGTCGCGGCAGGCACGCAAGTAGTCGGTGAACAGCCGTGCGGCCTCAAGTGTCGCCGACTCGTCCTCGCGGCCTTCGGGGGCGAGCGTCGCCAGATGCGCGTGCCAGTCCTTGGCGACATGCGCGCGCGGCTCGCTGCGCGACAGCGCGAGGCTTTCCCGCGCCCACTGCTCATAGCTCTTGTTCAGCAGCGGCAGGTCGAGCAGCCATTCGCCGGGATAGTCGACGATGTCGAGCGTGAGCGTCCGCTCGGCGCCATTGGCGCGCTGGAATTCGATCACCAGTCTGAGCTCGCTGATGTCGACGGTCGAGCTCGGCCAGCGTCGCTCGGTGACCAGCGCCCGCATATGGCTCTCATAGGCAAAGCGCGGCACGCCGTCGTCGGGTTGCGGCGTCAGATATGCGCGGGCGATGCGGCCCGATGCCAAGGCCTCGAACACCGGCATGCGCCCGCCGCGAACGAGGTCGTGGATCAGCGCCGTGATGAACACGGTCTTACCGGCCCGCGACAGCCCGGTGACGCCAAGGCGGACGGTCGGGTTGAGGAAGCTCTCGCCATAATCGAGCAGGGCACGGGCCGACAGCCGCGCTTCCTCGACGAGTTCGGAAAAGGTCACCATGGGAGGAGGGGAATTCGCCAGTTGAAAAGGGCGTGAGCGATTTTTGACAGGTGGCGATGCAAAACGCCGGATTCAAGCTCACAATTCCGGCCCGTTTCCGGATAGAACCAGACTTTGAACGGAACGTTGACCACTGGAAACCATAATCCTTCCGGCACAATTGTCCCGGAAAACCGGCACCAGGTTCTGACATGACCGTATTTCAACTGAAGCAGTTCGCCTCGACCTCCGTCCATGCCGCCACCGGCGCGATGCGTTGGAACTACGACAAGGTCGAGATGATCGCGGACGGCGTCGTCCACGTCGTCGGCATCGCCGCCGGCCTGGTCGCCGCAACCGTGCTCGTCGTGCTGACCTCGATCTATGCCAGCGCCGTCGACATCGTGGTGGTGTCGATCTACGTCGCGGGACTGCTCTCGATGCTGACGCTGTCGGCAACCTATAATCTGTGGCCGGTGTCGCCGACCAAATGGGTGCTGCGCCGCTTCGACCACTCCGCCATCTACGTGCTGATCGCAGCCACCTATACGCCGTTCATCGCCGCCCTGAAGGATACGGTGTTCTCGGCCGCGCTGCTGCTCGGGGTCTGGGGCGTCGCCATCTTCGGCATCGTGCTGAAGCTGCGCTGGCCGGGCCGCTTCGATGCGCTCTCGATCGGGCTGTATCTCGCGCTCGGCTGGAGCGGCGTCATGATGTACGACCGGGTGATCTCGGTGATGCCGCCCTCGGTCCTGGCCTGCGTGCTCACAGGCGGCATCCTCTACAGCCTCGGCGTCATCTTCCACTCGTGGCGGCGCTTGCGCTTCCAGAACGCGATCTGGCATGGTTTCGTGTTGCTGGGCGCCGGCTTTCATTATACCGCAGTGCTCGACCTGGTCTTGACCTAGAAAATTCCACGAGGAGGGCTTTGCATGCAGGTGACCGGCAAGATTGTTGTGGTCACCGGCGGAGCCCGCGGCATCGGCAAGGCGCTGTGCGAGGCCTTCGCGGCCGCCGGTGCGGCCAAGGTGATCGTAGCCGATCTCGACGAAGCCGGCGCCAAGGCCGTCGCTGATGGCATCGGCGCCGCCGCCTTCAGATGCGACGTCTCCCAGGAAGCCGACATCCGGCACGTGATCGAGGAAACCGAGCGGCAGTTCGGGCCCATTGCGCTGTTCTGCTCCAATGCCGGCATCGGCGGCGGCTTTGACCCGCTGTCGGTCAATGTCGGCGGCACCTCCGACGAGCCGTGGGCGCGCAGTTGGGCCATTCACGTGATGGCGCATGTCTACGCGGCGCGGCATCTGATCCCGCGCTACAAGGCGCGCGGCGGCGGCTATTTCCTCAACACGATCTCGGCGGCCGGCCTGCTGTCGCAGGTCGGCAGCGCGCCTTACTCCACCACCAAGCATGCCGCGGTGGGATTTGCGGAGAATCTCGCGATCTCGCACAAGGCCGACAACATCAAGGTCTCGATCCTGTGCCCGCAGGGCGTCGACACCGACATGCTGCGATCGATTCCGAAGGGCCCGCAATCCGGCGACGGCGATCTGACACCGGAGCAGGTCGCGCAGGACGTGCTGAAAGGCCTTGCCGAGGAGAGCTTCCTGATCCTGCCGCATCCGCAGGTCCTCGGCTACATGCGCAAGAAGACCGAGAATTACGACCGCTGGCTCGGCGGCATGGCGAAGATCCAGGCAAAGATGCGCGAGGAGTTCGGGAAGTAGGTCTGCGACCATCGTCGGTCGACGTGACGGCGCCCGGCCTCAACGCCCTCCGCGGTCGTCCCCGCGACCACGGAGACCCATAGTCCCAGGGTGCAGTTCGAGCCACGCGCGTCGACCATCTCGCCCGAGGTTTTCGACCGCGGCGTATGGATCCGGCGTTCGCCGGAATGACGCTAAGGAGAGATCGTGCGGACATCATGGGCAGCGGACTTGATCCGACGTCGATAGACATCATTGCGCCTTCTCGCGGCACATCATGCCCGAGCTGTACAGTTGACTTGTCCCTTCAAGATTCGAAGGGCGCAGGGAATGCCGGGTGAAGGCCTCACCCATGGCCCGCCTGCAGCAAAAAATGCAGGCGGCAGGTACCACAGGTGCAGCCGATCACCGGCATTCCCTGCGCGATGGTCTTCACGCTTATACGCAGTCTCCCTGGTGCGCCGGGCTGTTGGCCACCATTGTCCGCGCGGTGCATCAGCGCCATCGCGAACGTAACACCAGCATCGGGGTGTCAGGACGCTGCGACTTCACGTCCGCGGCCACGCCGTTCGTCCGCGTA
The DNA here is from genome assembly GCF_051167575.1 of Bradyrhizobium sp. HKCCYLS3070. Classification (NCBI taxonomy): domain Bacteria; kingdom Pseudomonadati; phylum Pseudomonadota; class Alphaproteobacteria; order Hyphomicrobiales; family Nitrobacteraceae; genus Bradyrhizobium; species Bradyrhizobium sp. HKCCYLS3070. The sequence continues at coordinate 106,902 of NZ_JBNPTI010000004.1, read as the reverse complement.
GCAAGCTACGCTGCGGCATGGCCACGGCCATCGCATCCCGCCTCGCGTGTCGTGACGATCGCGCGCAACGCCCCTCCGTGGTGAGGCGGGATGCGCGGAAAGATCGTCCTGATTTGCCCGACGGCGCAAGGCCGCATGCTGCGGCATTTCAACACGACGGGCAGTTTCGTCATGGTGTGTATGCGCAATCTGCCCGTCGGGCGCCCTCATGGCTCCGACGGTTGCATGTCCTGCTCTGCCGCGCGCCAGGCTTCGAGCGCGCGGGCGTACAGCAACAGGCCCTCGCGCACCGTGCGCCGCTCGGTCTTCGACAGGGCCGACAGGGCGCCGCGGACCTGCTGGCGGCCGAAGGCGTGCAGCGTGGCCACCCTCTTCCGTCCCTTCGCGGTGAGGCAGAGCGGCTTGATGCGGGCGTCGCCGGAATCGATTGTCTCCTGCAACTCGCCGCTGTCGATCAGCTTGCGGACCATGCGGCTGACGCCGGATTTTTCCAGGTGCAGGACCGCGCCGAGCTGCATCGCGGTGAGACGCGTCGCCCTACGTCGTCGGCCACGTCCTGGCGGCCGACGGCGGCTTCCTCGCGGTCTGAATCTGAAAGGCGTCGGCTGTCGCCGATGGCGCAAGGCCCGCGATCGCCGAGCGGTCTCGGACGCGAGCGATCGTGGTCGAAACAGCTTCATGCTGAAGTCGGAATTTCGCCAGCTTCCGCGAAGCCGCGCAGCGATCGTCACCGTTTCAACTAATTAGTGCTTTCTACGAACGCGAAGATGCTTAGGCGCCGCTCCGCGGCGGCTCGTTGCGAACAGCTCTCAATCTCGCCTGAAATGTTCCCAGCTCGGCAAAACTTCCGCCGACGTTTGCCGGCTATCTCCAAGGCAAGGGGCTTCGCGTGCATGCGCTGCGTATTCATCGCGACGGCGCCCTGACCCGACCTCGTCGCGTGATATTGGCATACCCCGGCATTTGCTTTGCAGGCTCATTCACCACACAAGACCGGCGCGTTCGCGGTGCGGACCAAGCGGCTCATGGTGACGCGATCCCACCGCGGGGTCACGCTCGCGCTCGTCGAGGTGCTGCTGCTGACCGTGATGGTGGTGGACGGCGCGTCCGCGCAGCAGACCATCAAGGCCAAGCCGACGGACGTCGTCCCGGGACGCGCCGACCGGCTGTTCTTTCGTCACGTGACGGCGCGCAGCATCTACTACAACGTTCCGCGGATCACCAACGACAGCCGGACGCTGATGATGCGCCAGGACCCGCGTGGCGTGAGCGCATTGCTGCGTCCGGTGCGCGAGGCCGGTGCGCCGTCGCTGGCCGCGCCGGGCAGGCCCGGCGCGCCGGTCGGCAGCTTCGGATTCTCCGCGTTTCAGCCCGCCCGTGGCGCGCGCGTGGCCACGGCCGAGCCGGCGGGAGACGCTCAACGCGCCGCGCCGCAACCGGCTGCGCGGCAGATCGCGGCAAAGCCCGCGGCAGCCGCCGAGGCGCCGCCGGCCAAGCCAGACGAGACCGTGGCAACCGCCCAGCCCGCGGCCGTGCTGCGCAACCGTGACGTTCTTCCCGATCGCAACCTGAATACGGTGAAGCCGCAGCCGGTGACCGCCGACGCGAAGCCCTATGATCCGACGGGCGTGACGGTCGGGGCGTTCCTGGTGAAACCGGCCGTCGAGATCCAGGCCGGTTATGACACCAATCCCACGCGGCGCAACGGCGGGCAGGGCTCACCGGTCGCCATCGTGGCGACGGAGGTCGCGGTCCGCTCGCAATGGGAGCGGCATCAGCTCAACGCCGATTTCCGCGGCGCCTACACCGAGGACAGCAACGTCCGCTCGCTCAGTCATCCGACGTTCGAGGCGCGGGCGCAAGGACGCTACGACGTCACCGAGGGCACCGCGATCACCGGCGAGGCGCGTTTCGTCAACGATGCATTGGCGCTTCCGGGCGCGCTCAAGCTGCCGCGCGCCACGACGTTCGGCGGCAGCGCCGGCGTGCTGCAGAAGATCGGTCCCGCCGAGATCGCATTCAAGGGATCGGCCGACCGCGTCATGTTCAACGACGCGCTGATCTTGGCCAACGTGCCGTTGCGGACGCAGGACCGCAACTACACCCAGCCGGGCGCGCAGGTCCGCGTCACCTATGTGCTCACGCCGAACATCTCGCCGTTCGTCGACATGAGCTTCGATCGGCGCAACCACGATCTGCAGGTCGACTTCAACGGCCAGCGCCGCGATTCCAGCGGCATCACCGCGCGCGGCGGCGCCGTCGTCAACATGGGATCGCTGACCGGCGAGGCCTCGGTCGGCTATCTCTCGCGCCGCATGGACTCGCCGCTGATGCCGAACATCAACGGCGTGATCGCGGATGCGACGCTCGCTTGGGCCGCGACCGACGCCACGACGTTCGTGCTGGTGGCGCGCTCGCAGGCCTCGGAGACGCCGGCGATGAACGTCTCGGGCATCCTGTCGCGCGACGTGATCCTGCAGATGGACCATCAGTTCGAGCCGTGGCTGATCGGAACGCTGCGCGGCGGCTACGGCCAGGATCAGTTCGTCGGCATCGGCCGCGTCGACCAGCGCATGTTCGTCGCCGCCGGCGGCACCTACAAGATGAACCGCAACGTTCAGCTCAAGAGCGAGGTCCGGACCGAATGGACCCGCTCCAACATCGCTCTCAACAACTTCATGACGGTGGTCGGCGTCGTCGGCGTGCGATTCCAATATTGAGCAGCGGCCGGGTCCGGTGGCGCACCTTCGCCGCCCTGCATCTCCGCCGTCGTCCCGGGCAAGCCGCGCGACAGCGCGGGTGCGACGCCGACGGGGACCCAGACGCCGCGACGGATGTCTGACCGGATTGCGAACGACGCGGCTGGTCTGCATCGACCACAAGCGGCTGGTCGCGCTCAAAAGAAAAGCCCCGCAGGGGACGGGGCTTGAAGGCAATGCATGCCGGTCGGGTGGGGGGGGGACCCGGGCGTCTCACGCGGCGGGATGAGGTCAGGTCGCCGACGCGTGGGTCGTCCCGGATTGGTTCGGCATGCGGCTGGTGATGGTCTTGTTATCGTTATCCGTGTCCGCGCCGCCCGGCGTAAGCCGACAGGCGGCGCGGAGCGCAGCGGTCTCACTGTTCGAGCGCGGCCAGGGCAGCGTTGCCGATCTGCTGCGCCTCGGCCCAGGCGGCCTGGGTGGCCTGCTGGGCGGCGGTGTAGCCGGCCTGGATCTGCTGCTGAGCCGCGGCCCGCAGCGCCTGCTCCTGCTGCTCGCCGGTCTCGCGGGCCTGGGTCAGGGCCTGATTGTCGGCATTCAGCGTCGCATTGGCCTGGTTGAAGGCGTTGGCGGTGGTCTGCGCCTTGGCCTGGGCCGCCGCCAGTGCGGCCTGGTTGGCCGCATTGTTGGCGCGTTCGAGGACCTCGGCGGCCTCCTGTGCGTCCTGCTTGGCCTGCTGCGCGGCCTGACGCGCCTGCTCCAGCGCCTGCCGGTCGGCGTTCACCTTCTGCTCGGCCGCTTCCACCGTCGCATCGATCGTGCCGATCTTCTGGTTCAGCGCGGCCTCGACCGTCTTCTGGTTCTGGGTCGCAGCCGCCTGCGCGGCCTGGGTCTTCTGCTGGGCGACCGCGCGTGCCTGCTCGCCGGTCTTCAACGCCGCCTGCAGCGCGGCCTGCTCGGCGGCTTCCTGGGCCGCCTGGTTCTGCTGGTTGTTGTTATTGTTGTTGTTGCCGTTGCCGGCCGCCGCACCACCATTGTTGGCATTGCCGCCATTGTTGGCGTTGCCGGCCGCCTGGCCGGCCTGCTGGGCCGCCTTGCCGGCGGCCTCGGCCGTCTCGCGCGCGGTGTCCTTGGCGGCGTTGGCGGCTTCCTTGGCCTCGTTGGAGACGTCGATGTCCTTGTCGAGCTTCTGGAACGCGGCCTGCAGCGCGGCCGAGGCTGCCGTCAGCTTCGCAGCGTTCGCGGTCGCCGCGGCCTGGTTGGCGGCGGTCGGGTTCTTCTCGGCCTGCTCCTGGGCCTCGATCGCGGCGCCGCGTGCGTTCTGCTCGGCCTGACGCGCGACGTCGATTGCCTTGCGGTCGGCAGCGACCTGCGCCTCGGCGGCGGCGGCGGTCTGCGCGGCGGCCGCGGCCGCTGCGTTGGCCTTGGCGACGGCATCGGTGCTGCTCGACGCCGCGGCAGCCGCCTTGGCCGGCGTCGCTGCGGCTGCGGGTGTCGCGGTGGCCTTGGCGACCGCGACGGTGGTGGTCGCTGCCGCGGCGGCCGCAGCGGCCGGCTTCGCCGCGCTCGTCGTGGTGCTGGTCGCGGCTGCGGTCTTGGCCGCACCGGTCGTCGTCGTTGCGGCGGTGGCGGCAGCGGCGGGCTTGGCGGCGGTCGTCGCGGCCGTGGCGACGGCAGCGACGGGCTTGGCCGCAGCCGTGCCGGTCGTTACGGCCGCCGTCTTGGCGGCGGTGCTCGCCGCGGTCGCCGCGGCGGTGGTGGCGGCCGTGGTCGCAGCGGTGTTCGCAGCCTTGGCGGCGGCGCCGGCCGCGGCCTTCGCAGCGGCGCTGGCTGCGGCCTTCGCTGCCGCGTCGGTCGCCGCCTTCGCGGCAGCATTCGCTGCAGCCTTGGCCGCAGCGTTTGCCGCAGCCTTGGCGGCGGCGTCCTGCGCGGCCTTGGCGGCGGCAGCGGCTGCAGCCTTGGCAGCGGCATCCTGGGCCGCCTTGGCGGCTGCCTGGGCTGCGGCCTTCGCCGCCGCCTCCTGCGCCGCCTTCGCGGCGGCGTTGGTGGTGGCCGAAGTGGCAAGGGCGGTGGTCATGGCCTGCGCATTGGCCTGATGCGGCAGCGCCGTCACCGCCAGAGCGGACATCAGGGCCAGCACGCTGACATGGCGATAGAGATCGGTCCTCGACGCCGCGGTTTGAAGATTCTTCTTATCCGCCATCAGCTCAACTCCCTTGGTACGCTGGATTGGATGATGGAACCTTTTGAAAATGATTTTGGCTTGCAGAATGGTCGGACCTTGCAAGCAGCAAGGCGTCTGCCTGCAAGCTGACGGCAGGATTTCGCGATGTTTGCGGCAAGCCGGCCGCGACGAGATGGCGCAGGGGAACAGAAAGCTTTTGAAACAAACGGTTGCAGTCGGAACGCCGGTTGCACGGTTGCGGCGGGCCGATGAGCATTTCGCGGCGAGCCATGCCGCCGCCATTGAAGATGCGACGCATTGTCGCATATGTCGTGAAAGTCGTCCGCTGTGCGAACGGCGGCTCAGCCCTTCTGGGCGTAGAGCAGCGGGACCGCGGCGTCGACCATCACCTCAACGAGGCTCGTGCCGGCATGGGCGAGGGCTCGCGTCAGCGCACCGGCGAGATCGGCGGCATGGTTCACGCGCACTGCGTCGCAGCCCATGCCTTCCGCGAGCTTGACGAAATCGAGGCCGGGCAGCTCGAGCCCGGGCACGTTGCGCACCTGCATGACCTGGCTGAACGAGCGCATCGCGCCATAGCCGGAATTGTTGATGACGACGACCGTCAGCGGCAGCCTGCGCTGCGTGGCGGTCCACAGCGCCTGCAGCGAATACATCGCCGAGCCGTCGCCGATCAGGCACACCGTGCGGCCGGTGTTACGGCCCAGCGCCATGCCGACCGCCGCCGGCAGGCTGTAGCCGAGCCCGCCGCTCGCCATCGTATAGAACGACTCCGCGCCGGGCATTGGCATGTACTTGTGCATCACCGGCCGGTGCGAGGGGATCTCCTCGACCACGGCGCTGCCCGCCGGAAGCGCCTGCGCCAGCGTGTGCAGGAGATAGTCGACCGGAATCGGATCGGATGGCTTCGGCGCGTCGGGTAGCACGCGGCCCTTCGGCGCCGCGCGCCTGGTCTCCGGCAGCAGCTCCAGCAGCAGCGACAGCGCCGGCCGCATCGTGGCGATGATGCTGGTGCCGACCGGCGGCACCGCGGCGCCTTCTGCGTCGTCGGTGATCTGATAAAGCGTGGTGGCGCCGTCGAAGATCGCGGCGTGGCCCTCGACATGGAAGGTGAACACCGGCGCGCCGATCACGACGACGAGGTCGTGCGGTTTCAGGGCGTCGGACAATTGTCCGGGCGAGGCGTGCAGAAAGCCCTGGAATTGCGGATGGCGCTCGGGAAATGAGCAGCGCGCCGAGAACGGGCTGACCCAGACCGCGGCCTTGGCCTTCTCGGCGACCTCGACCATCAGTTCGACGCAGCCGGCGCGGTCGATGCCGGGGCCGACCACGAGCGCGGGATTCTTCGCGGCGGCAAGTGCGCTCACCAGTTCGTCCATGGCGGCGCGATCGGGGCCGAGCTCGCGGCTCACCTTGCGCGCGGTGATCGGTTGCGCCGGATGCATCCAGTCGTCGATCGGGATCGAGACGAAGGTCGGCCCGCAAGGCGGCTGCATCGCGGTGTAGTAGGCGCGGGCGATCGCGCCCGGCACGTCCTCGGGCCGCGCCGGCTCGACGCTGTATTTGACGTAAGGGCGCGGGAATTCGGACGGGCGTTCGGCATAGAGAAAGGCCTGCAGCGGCAGGATCGAGCGCGCCTGCTGGCCGGCGGTGATGACCAGCGGCGTCTGGTTGCGGTGCGCGGTGTAGATGTTGCCGAGCGCGTTGCCGACGCCGGCCGCCGAATGCAGATTGACGAAGCCGGCATTGCGCGTCGCCTGGGCATAGCCGTCGGCCATGCCGACGACGGAAGCCTCCTGCAGGCCGAGCACGTAGTCGATGTCCTCGGGCCAGTCGCTGAGGAACGGCAGCTCGGTCGAGCCGGGATTGCCGAACACCTTCTTGATGCCGAAGGCGCGCAGCAGCTCGAAGGTGGCCTGCTTGACGGTGACGGGTTTGGTTGTTGTTTTCGTTGTTTTGGCCAAAGGCGTTCCCTCGGGTGCTTTTTGTGGGTCGTCATTCCGGGGCGATGCGAAGCATCGAACCCGGAATCTCGAGCGGTTCTTCTCCCTCACCTCGAGGTTCCGGGTTCGATGCTCTGCGCCAAAATGGCTTCGCCATTCTGTCGCGACGCACCGCCCCGGAACGACAGAGTCTATGTCACCAACTCGCGGTGCCCTTCATCGTCGGCTGTCGCTCGGCGTTGGCGGTCCACAGCTCCAGGCCGCCATCCTTGTCATTCGCATTCACCGAGAACGCGCTGCCCTCGAACAAGGGCTGCACGCCGCGATAGGCGAACTTGGCCGGCGGTTTGCCCTTGAGTCTGGCGGCGAACTCGACCAGCAGCGCGGCCTGCAAAGGTCCGTGGAAGATCAGGCCCGGATAGCCTTCGACCCTGGTGACGTAGTCGCGGTCGTAATGGATGCGATGGCCGTTGAAGGTCAGGGCGGAATAGCGAAACAGCAGCACGGCATCGGAGACGCGCGTCTCGCTGTGCTGCGCGACCGGCGGAGGCGGCGGCGCCTTCGCCGGCGCAGCCTGGGCGCCACCCATGTCGCGATAGACGATGTCCTGGCGCTCGCGGATCGCGACGCCGCGCGGCGTCGATACGACATGCTCCACCGACACGAAGCAGAGCTGGCCGGTCGAGCCGCTCTTCAGGGTGACGTCGGTGATGGTCGAAAGGCGCGTCGCGACATCGCCGACGCGCAAGGGATCGATGAACTGCACCTCGCCGCCCGCCCACATGCGGCGCGGCAGCGGCACCGGCGGCAGGAAGCCGCCGCGGGTCGGATGGCCGTCGGGGCCGAGCTGATCGTGTGGAAACACCGGCTGGCCCAAACACCAGTGCACGGTGTAGGGCGCGATGTCGCCGGTTGTCGGTTCGCCGATCTCCTGGAACAGCGTCGCGCGCAGCCCCTTGGTGAGCTGCGGGGTGACGAGGTCGGTGGCCTCGGCGCTGCGGCCGACCCATTGCCGGAGGTGATCGAGATCGAGCGTGTCCGTCATGATCATCCCTTTCGCTGATGCGGCGAGGCGGCCTCGCCGATCGCGGGCACGGCGCCGTAATGCCTGTCGTCGCCGACCACGATCGCCGCCGGCGCGGGATAGCTGACGACGCCGTTCGGCGTGTCGACCTCGATGCGCCGCAGATGCGGATGAACGGACAGGTCGGCCATGCTGTTGACCTCGGCAAAGGCGATATCGGCGGCGGCGAGCTTCGCCAGCAGCTCATCGCGCGACAGCGCCGCGAAGCGCTCCGCAACGATCCCGTCGGTCAGCGCGCGGTTGCGCACGCGCGCGACCATGTTGGCGAAGCGCGGATCGTCCGGCAATGTGGGCTGGTCCAGCACCTTGGCGCACAGCGTCTTCCACTCGCGCTCGCTCTGGATCGAGATCAGGATGTCCTTGCCGTCCTTCGAGGTGAACACGCCATAGGGCGCGATCGAGGGGTGGGCGAGGCCGATGCGCTTCGGCGCATTGCCGGCTTCCGCGTTGAGCAGCGGCACGGTGAGCCAGTCGGCCATCACGTCGAACATCGAGATCCTGATGTCGGCGCCTTCGCCAGTGCGGCCGCGCCTGATCAGCGCCTCCAGGATCGCGGCATGCGCCGTCGCGCCGGTCGCGACGTCGACGATCGACATGCCGACGCGGGAGGGGCCGTCCGGCCCGCCGGTGATCGAGGCCAGCCCGCTCTCGGCCTGGATCAGCAGGTCATAGGCCTTGCGATCGGCGTAGGGACCGGAGTCGCCATAGCCGGTGATGGTGCAGCAGATCAGCTTCGGATAGTCCTTGCGCAGCCGCTCACGGGCAAAGCCCATTCTGTCCATCGAGCCGGGTTTCAGGTTCTGCAGCAGCACGTCGGCGCCGGCGATCAGCTTCTCCAGTTCGGCGCGACCTTCCGGCCTTGAGAGGTCGACGACGACGGAATCCTTGCCGCGGTTGAGCCACACGAAATAGCTGCTCTGACCCTTGGCGGCGGCGTCGTAGCCGCGGGCGAAATCGCCCTCGGGCCGCTCGATCTTGATCACGTGAGCGCCGGCATCGGCGAGACGCGACGAGCAGAACGGTGCGGCCACCGCCTGCTCGACGGCGACGACAATGATCCCTTCAAGCGGCAGCATGGCCCGACCTCAATACGAGCGCGGCATGCCGAGCACGTGCTCGGCGACGTAGGAGAGAATGAGGTTGGTCGAGATCGGCGCCACCTGATACAGCCGCGTCTCGCGGAATTTGCGCTCCACGTCGTACTCCTCGGCGAAGCCGAAGCCGCCATGGGTCTGGATGCAGGCATTGGCCGCCTCGAACGACGCATCGGCCGCGAGCATCTTGGCCATATTGGCCTCGGCGCCGCAGTCGAGCCCGGCCTCGTATTTGCGCGTGGCCTCCTTGACCATCAGCTCGGCCGCGCGCATCGACGCATAGGCCTTGGCGATCGGGAACTGGATGCCTTGATTCTGGCCGATCGGCCGGCCGAACACGACGCGCTCCTTGGCATAGGCGGTGGCTTTCGCGATGAACCATTTGGCGTCGCCGACGCATTCGGCCGCGATCAGGATGCGCTCGGCGTTCATGCCGGAGAGGATGTAGCGGAAGCCCTTGCCTTCCTCGCCGATCAGGTTCTCCGCCGGCACCCGCATGTCGGTGAAGAACACTTCCGTCGTGGCGTGGTTCATCATCGTCCGGATCGGGCGGATGGTGAGCCCGGCCTTCTTGGCCTCGCGCATGTCGACGATGAAGACGGACAGACCATCGGTGCGCTTCTGCGCCTGCTCTTTCGGCGTGGTGCGCGCGAGCAGGATCATCAGGTCGGAATGCTCCGCGCGGCTGGTCCAGATCTTCTGGCCGTTGACGACATAGCTGTCGCCGTCGCGCTTCGCGACCGTCTTCAGCGACGTCGTGTCGGTGCCCGAAGTGGGTTCGGTGACGCCGAAAGCCTGCAGCCGCAACTCGCCGCTGGCGACCTTAGGCAGCCACTTCGCCTTCTGCTCGGCGGAGCCGTGGCGCAGCACCGTGCCCATCGTGTACATCTGGGCGTGACAACCGCCGCCATTGCAGCCGGCACGCTGGATCTCCTCGAGGATTGCCGCAGCGGCCGACAGCTTCAATCCCGCGCCGCCATATTCCTCGGGAATCAGCACGGAGAGATAGCCCGCCTCGGTCAGCGCATCGACGAAGGCCGAGGGATAGGCCATCTCGCGATCGAGCTTGCGCCAATATTCACCAGGGAACTGCGCGCACAGCTTGGCCACCGCGTCGCGGATATCGGCGTAATCGTCGTGCTGATGCTGGTCTGTCATGTGTTGCTCCGCCGGCCGCCGTGACGCGGCCTGGGCTCTCTCCCTGGACTTGTTTCCTGATAGCCTATGACCAAGCGGGTCACGCTTGGCAAGCTTGGAATGCCAGCGTTGCAGCCGAGCAGCCTTGCCGGAGCGACAGAGCAGGCCGCCTGCGGCGACGTTCTAGCTGACGGGAAATCCGAGATGACCGCGGAAACGGTTTTTGAGGAAGACACCGTCGCGTGCGGGCAGCGCGCGGTCAACGTGATCGGTCGAGATCGCGACGCGGGCGAAGTGCGGCCCGGAGAACGCGTGCAGCTTTGGCCGGAAGGCGTCGAGCGCCGCGCTGTCCTCGAGCGTGCTGACGGAGGGAAAGCCGGCTCCGGTCGCGATCAGCTCGAGATTTGCGCCGAGCCCGGAATGGCTCATCTGCATCCCGGTCTCGCCGAAATGGGCGTTGTCGAGCACGACGATCGAGAGATTCTTGGGCTTCTTCGCGGCTGCAGTCGCGAGGCTGCCGAGCCCCATCAGTTGTTCGCCGTCGCCGGTGACGACGACGACCGGGCGCGATGGCTGCGCCAGTGCGAGACCCAGGCCGATCATGGCCGCGCCGCCCATCGCGCCCCAGAGATAGAAGTTGGCGTCGTGATCGCCCGCGGCGAACACGTCGTAGGACGATGAGCCGAGGCCGCTGACGACCAGCAGGTCGCCACGGTTCTGCAGCAGCGCCTTGACGGCGGTGCGGCGGTCGAGCGGTGCTCCCATCACTTCGCCTCCGTCCACTTCTTGGCGCCGATCATGCGCTGGGAGATCAGCACCGCGATCGGCTGATCGCTGTCGAACGCGAGCCTCGCTGCAGCGGCCGCCATCTCGCCGGCGTCTTCGGGACGTTCCAGCCGGAACACCGTGACGCCCATGATCTCGAAGGCCGCCTGCGTCGCCTTGCCCATCGGCACCTGCCACGGATTGAACTCGGCCCACTCGCCGCGCATCGTCACGAAGGCGAGGAACGGGAAGCGGCAGCTCTGAAGCAACGACAGCATGTTGACGCAATTGCCGACGCCGCTCGACTGCATCAGCAGCACTGCGCGCTGCCCGCCGAGCCAGGCGCCGGCGGAGAGCGCGACACCTTCCTCTTCGGTGGTCAGGACCGTGGTGGCGATCGTGGGATCGTCATGGGCGAGGCCGATCAGGCGGGAATGGCCGGCGTCGGGGACGTAGCACAGCTGACGGACGTCGGCCGCCTTCAGCGTCTCGTAGATGGCGAGCGGCCAGTCGGTGGTGGGCGTGTCGGAAGCGGCCATGGCGTCCTGAGGTTCATGAGCACCGATGGTGCAGCGGATGATTTAGCCAGAAACGACCGTCGAAGCCCATTGAATCTCGTTCAACCCGCCATGCCGGATTCTCATAGGCAGCCTAGGGCCTCGTGGTCCGGCTGGGGAGGCCTCATGGTTCGAGACGCCGGTGCGCGGCTCCTCACCCTCATGGTGAGGAGCGCCGCTCGCGGCGCGTCTCGAACCATGAGGCCCCATGCGGCCGACCACGCGATCGTCATGTGGAGTGGCGGGAGCAACAGGAACTCACCCCGGGATCCGCACCGGCAGCGATTCATAGCCGCGGACGAAGCTGGAATAGACCCGCTTCGGCTCGCCCACGACCTCGATGCGGTCGAAGCGCTTGAGGATCTCTTGCCAGACGATGCGCAGCTGCAACTCGGCGAGTCGCATGCCGACGCAGCGGTGGATGCCGAAGCCGAATGAGAGATGAATGCGCGGCCGCTTGCGGTCGATGATGAAGGCGTCGGGGTTCTCGATCACCTCCCCGTCGCGGTTGCCCGAGACGTACCACATCACGACGCGGTCCCCCTTCTTGATCGTCTTCCCGCCGAGCTCGGTATCGACCAGCGCGGTGCGGCGCATGTGGGCGAGCGGCGTCTGCCAGCGGATCACCTCGGGCACCATGGTCTCGATCAGCGCCGGATTGTCGCGCAGCTTCTGATACTCGGCCGGGTTCTCGTTCAACGCCAGCACCGATGCCGTCATCGTATTGCGGGTGGTGTCGTTGCCGCCGACGATGAGCAGGATCAGGTTGCCCATCAGATTGTCCGGCGTCATGTGCCGCGTCGCCTCGCTGTGCGCCATCATCGAGATCAGGTCGCGGCCGGGCTCGGCCTGACGCGCCTTCCACATCCGGCCGAAGGTCTCGGCGCATTCGCCGAGCTCGCGGCGGCGCTCCTCCTCCGACGAAACGATGCCGCTCTTGGGCAGGGCGGTGGAGACATCCGACCAGCGCGTCAGCTTGCGGCGCTCCTCGAACGGGAAGTCGAACAGGGTCGCCAGCATCTGTGTCGTCAGCTCGATCGAGACCTTCTCGACCCAGTTGAAGGTCTCGTTGCGCGGCAGCGAATCCAGCACCTTGGCCGAGCGCTGCCGGATCAGCACCGCCATCTCGTCGAGATGGTCCGGCGTGAACATCGGCTGCACGGTCTTGCGCTGCTCGCCATGGCGGGGCTCGTCCATCGCGATGAAGCTCGGCCACTCATAGCCCGGCGGCACGTCGCGGATCATGATTCCGCCATTGCTGACGTCCGACGAGAAGACCGCGTGGTTGGTATCGACATGCATGATGTCGTGATAGCGCGTCACCGACCAATAGGGCTCGATCGGCGCCTTGGTGCAGTAGTGCACGGGCGCCTCCTTGCGCAGCCGCTCGAACCACGGCCAGATCGTGTCGTTCTGGAACAGCCGGGGCGCGCCGGGATGGAAGTCCTCGATCGGCGTCGAGTAGGCCTCGAGGCGCGCGTCGCGCAGCAGATCGGCCTTATCGGAGCGAAGCGCGGCCTGGACGGTCATGGGGTGGTCCTTTTCTTGCTGCTGTTTCTTGCTGCCGTACCGATCGTACTCACGTCATCCTCCGCAAAGGCGGACGATCCAGTACGTCGAGACGTCAATCATATTGCAATATCGTTCTCCGGAATACGGGATGCCCCGCCTGCGCGGGGCATGACGGCAAAGTTGATCTGCACCGCAATCAGTTCACACTGCAATCCGTACCGGCAACGTCTCATATCCCTTCACGAAGCTCGAATAGACCCGCTTCGGCTCGTCCATCACGTCGATATGATCGAATCGTTTCAGGATCTCCTCCCAGATGATCTTGAGTTGCAGTTCGGCCAATCGCAAGCCGACGCAGCGGTGGATGCCGAAGCCAAATGACAGATGCTGGCGCGGCCTGACACGGTCGATGATGAAGTCGTAGGGACGCTCGATGGCGGCCTCGTCGCGGTTGCCCGAGACGTACCACATCACGACCTTGTCGCCTTTCTTGATCTGCTTGCCGCGGAACTCGATGTCTTCCAGCGCGGTGCGGCGCATGTGGGCGAGCGGGGTCTGCCAGCGGATGACCTCGGGGACGAAGCTGTCGATCAGCGCGGGGTTGTCCTTGAGCTTGCGGTACTGATCAGGGTTCTGACTGAGCGCATAGATGCTGCCGGACATGGTATTGCGCGTGGTGTCGTTGCCGCCGACGATCAGGAGCACGAGATTGCCGAGGAAGTTCTTCGGGTCCATGTTCCGGGTCGCCTCGCTGTGGGCCATCATCGACAGCAGGTCGCTCTTCGGCGGCTGGTTGACGCGCTCCTGCCAGAGCCGGGCGAAATAGCGCGCACAGTCCATCAGTTCGGCCTGCCGTTCGTCCTCGGTCGCGACAAGCCCATCGGGGCCGGGGATCGTGGTCGCGATATCCGACCAGCGCGTCAGCTTGCGGCGGTCTTCCCAGGGGAAGTCGAACAGCACCGCCAGCATCTGCGTGGTCAGCTCGATCGAGACGCGATCGACCCAGTCGAACACCTCGCCGACAGGCAGATTGTCCAGGCATTCGGCGGAGCGCTTGCGGATGTTGATCGCGAGCTCGTCGAGATGTGTCGGCGTGAACATCGGTGCCACGGTCTTGCGCTGCGCGGCATGGCGCGGCGGATCCATCGCGATGAAGCTCTCGCGGCGCAGGTCAGGATCGACGTCGCGAATGGTGATGCCGCCGAGGGCGGACGCCGAGGAGAACACCGCGTGGTTGGTCTCGATCTCCATGATGTCGTCGTATCGGGTGATCGACCAGTAGGGGCCGAACATCGACTCCTTGCAGTAGTGCACCGGATCCTCGCGACGCAGCCGGTCGAAATAGGGCCAGTGCGTGTCGGTACGGAACAACTCCGGATGACCGGGGTCGAATTCGGCGAGCGGCAACGATGCGGCGCGGCGGGCGGCCGCGTCGTCGACGCGCTCGCCTGCTGCGGCGTGTCGCTGTGCCTCGGCCGTCGTGGTGGTCCCGTGCATGGACGTCTCCCTGATGGCCGGATTTGAGCTGTCCGGCGATGTTGGGTGCGATTACATCCTGCCCGGGAGCGCGGGGCAAGCGCGGAGTGGGGCCGCCGGGCCGGTCTTGCGTCGCAACGCTGGTATTTGTCCGGACGTCGGGCGTGACAAGCGCCACGTCACGGAATATGGCTTTGGGCGATTGTTGCAAAGCAGAAGACTAGCAGGAGGCCGCCCCATGATCGCCAACGCGCAGCGCATGTTCAATTTCGATCTCGGCGAGACCGCAGACGCGATTCGCGAGACGGTGGCGAGCTTTTCGCAAGAGCAGATCGCGCCGCGCGCTGCCGAGATCGACCGCTCCAACCAGTTTCCGCGCGATCTCTGGCCCAGGATCGGCGAGCTCGGCCTGCACGGCATCACGGTGGAGGAAGAGTATGGCGGTTCCGGCCTCGGCTATCTCGAGCACTGCATCGCCATGGAAGAGATCTCGCGCGCCTCGGCCTCGGTGGGCCTGTCCTACGGCGCCCACTCCAACCTCTGCGTCAACCAGATCCGCCGCAACGGCAACGAGGCGCAGAAGCGCAAATATCTGCCGAAGCTGATCTCGGGCGAGCATGTCGGCTCGCTGGCGATGTCCGAGCCGCAGGCCGGCTCCGACGTGGTGTCGATGAAGACCCGCGCCGACAAGAAGGGAGACCGCTTCGTCCTCAACGGCAACAAGATGTGGATCACCAATGGTCCGATCGCCGAGACGCTGGTGGTCTATGCCAAGACCGATCCGCAAGGAGGCCCGCGCGGCATCACCGCGTTCATCATCGAGAAGGGCATGAAGGGCTTCTCGACCGCGCAGAAGCTCGACAAGCTCGGCATGCGCGGCTCCGACACCTGCGAGCTGGTGTTCGAGGATTGCGAGGTACCGGAGGAGAACGTGCTGGGGCAGGTCGGCCGCGGCGTCAACGTGCTGATGAGTGGCCTCGATTACGAGCGCGCGGTGCTCGCGGCAGGTCCGCTCGGCATCATGCAGGCCTGCATGGACGCGGTGCTACCCTACGTGCACGAGCGCAAGCAGTTCGGCCAGCCGATCGGCACCTTCCAGCTCGTGCAGGGCAAGGTTGCCGACATGTACACGACGATGAATGCCGCGCGCGCCTATGTCTATGCCGTGGCCAAGGCCTGCGATCGGGGCGAGACGACGCGTGAGGACGCCGCCGGCGCGATTCTGTTCGCCGCCGAAAAGGCGACGCAATGTGCGCTCGATGCGATCCAGCTGCTCGGCGGCAACGGCTATATCAACGACTATGCGACCGGGCGGCTGCTGCGCGACGCCAAGCTCTACGAGATCGGCGCCGGCACCAGCGAGATCCGCCGCATGCTGATCGGGCGGGAATTGTTCGAGAAGACGTCTTGAGGCGCAGACCAAGCGGTTGGCGTATGCGGGACATGCGTTCGCCAACCGGCCGGATGCAGATATTTTAGTCATCCTCGTCGAGGCCGGTGTTTTTTTCCGGCCGACTTGCGTAGAAAATACGTCGAACCTCGAAGTCGTCCCGGCGACGAACCATCGAGGTATATTGTAGATCTTTTGCGGGTGTCGGAGGCTTGAGCCGTGAACCAGATGAGCTACGTTCCGGAGCAGCCGCCGCCGCTTCCGCCTCTCACCGCCACCTTCTCGGGTGCGCGTGGCGAGTTCTTCCGGCTGGTCAGCCGCGGGGCGGCCATCGAACTGATCACGCTGGGCTTCTACCGGTTCTGGCTTGCGACCGACATCCGCCGTCATCTCTGGGTCAACACGGCCGTCGACGGTGATGCCGCCGAATATACCGGCCGCGGCAAGGAGCTCCTGATTGGCTTCCTGTTCGCGATGGCGATCCTGGTCCCGATCTACCTTGCCTACTTCCTCGTCGGCGTCGAGGCCGAGCGCTTCAAGGCCTTCGCCAGCGTGCCGCTGGTGATCGCCTTCTACGCCTTCGGCCAGTTCGCGATCTTCCGCGCGCGCCGCTACCGCCTGACGCGCACGGTCTGGCGCGGCATCCGATTCTGGATGACCGGCTCGGGCTGGGCCTATGCCGGGCGCGCCATGCTGTGGACCTTGTTGACGGTGGTCACGCTGGGGCTGGCCTGGCCGTGGCGCGCCGCCGCGCTCGAGCGCTACAAGATGCGGCATTCGCACTATGGCGATCTCAGCGGCGACTTCGAGGGACGCGGCTGGGAGTTCTTCAAGCGCGCCTGGTATCTGTGGGTCATCGCGCCGTTTGCGCTGCTGCTGTTTCCGTTGTTTCCGTTCGTCTATGCGCAGTTCAAAGCGATCGAGTGGCGCTGGTGGCTGTCGGGCATCCGCTTCGGCGGCGTGCGTCTGGAATCGGACCTGCCCGGCAACGCGTTCTATGGTCTGTATTGGAAGGTGATCGGCTGGTGGTTTCTGCTGTCGGTCGCCTCCGGCGCCTATTTCAGTGGCGTCGCCGCGCTGATGATCAAACTGCTGGGGCCGGGAAGCGACGGCCTGCCTCAGGTGCAGGCGCTGTCTGACAACATACCGATGCTGGTGCTGGTCGGATTGGGCTACGTCGCCTGGATCCTGGCGCTCAACGTCGTGATGCGGCTCTATCTGGTGCGCGACATGTGGGCGACCGTGCTGCAGTCGGTTCAAGTGCATGGCATCGAGGCCATGGCCAATGTCGCCGCCAAGGGCGATCTGGCCAGCGCGCTCGGCGAAGGATTTGCCGATGGACTCGACGTCGCCGGATTCTGATTCCGGGCCGGCGGGCGCTGCTGCGCCGGCCGCCGCCACGCCGGTCGAGCTTGCCGCTCCGCTCGGCGGCCCTGCGGTCTATTTCGACGGCCTGTCCAACCGGCGGCAGGTGGTCACGATCGGCTTTGCCAATCAGCTGGTGATGCGCAGCGCCGACAATTTCGTCTCCTGGCCCTATGCCGACATCCGCCGCGTCGATGGGCCGAGCGGCACGCTGCGCGTGAGCTGCCTGTCGGCGTCGCCGCTGGCGCGGCTGGAGATCCGCGACGCAGCGCTGTCGGCCGAGCTGATCGCGCGCTGCAGCCACATCGACCAGAACAGGATGACCCGCGGCGCCATCACGCGCATCGTCGGCTGGTCGCTGGCCGCCGCCGCCTCGATCGTCGCCGTCGTGCTGGTGGTGATTCCGTTCGCCTCCGACCGGCTGACGCCCCTGGTGCCGCCGACCATGGAGCGGCATCTCGGCGAGGCCGCCGTGGTGCAGATCCAGACCGTGTTCGGCGACAAGCTCTGCAGCGAGGCGGCGGGGCAGGCCGCGTTCGCCAAGCTAGTCACGGCGCTGCGCCGCCCCGCCGGCCTCGACGACAGCATCGCGTCGCAGGTGCTGGACACGCCGATCCCCAACGCCTTCGCGCTGCCGGGCGGGCGATTCTTCCTGTTCAGGGGGCTGCTCGACAAGGCCAATGACCCCGACGAGGTCGCCGGCGTGCTGGCGCATGAGCTCGGCCACCTCAAGCACCGCGACAACCTGCGGCAGATGATCCACAATGGCGGCAGCTCGTTCCTGATCGGCCTGCTGTTCGGCGACGTCACCGGCGCGGGTGCGGCGATCTTCGCCTCGCGGGCCATGATCAACGCGTCCTATTCGCGCGAGGCGGAGGCGGCCGCGGACGGCTTCGCGATCGAGGTGATGCACAAGCTCGGACGGCCGACGCGCCCGATGGGCGAATTGCTGTTCCGCATCACCGGCAAGGAGGACGGCAAGCGCCCGTCGCTGTGGGCCAGTCATCCGCTCAGCGAGGACCGTCTCGCCCGCATGCGCGCCGAGGACCGGCCGCCGAGCGGCCCGCCGCTGCTCAGTGCGGAGGAGTGGCGGGCGCTGAAGGGGATTTGTCGCTAGGCATTGGGACGCGTTTGGCGTTCGGGCGACGGCTGCGCTTGGCGTCGATTTGTGCCGACAGCGTTGCCATACATTCGGTGTCGTCCCTGCGAACGCAGGGACCCATAACCACCGAACCTTGTTGTTGGAAGCGGGCGTCGCTCAGCTTGCCACTTGCAGAGGCCGCGGCGTATGGGTCCCTGCGTTCGCAGGGACGACAGCGGAGGCTGAGGCGGCGTCCGGGCTCTCAATGAGGCGATCAAAAGCGCGTTCGGATCAACCGACCGCTCACTCCGCCAGATTGTTGGTCTTCCTCACCCAGGCCCGCACATCGGCCAGCACGTCCGGCAGCACCGCCTTGACGTCGGCGAGCGTCATGCCGGCCTTGACGCGCGGGTCGTACAGCAGGTTGAGGATGTACTGGTCGTAGACGTCGAAATAGCCCATCGAGACGTTGTCGTTGAACATCGTCCAGGGCACGCTCGAGGTGTCGTTGATCGGCCCGAGCGACTGCAGCAGCTCCTCATAGGCGCAATCGAGGAAGACGAAATCGCCGTTGTCGACGGTGAGGATGACGTCGGAGCGCTCGATCTCGAACGCCTCGTTCTTGCGGAAGCCGGACAGGCATTGCGGATCCAGCGAGGTCTTGATCTCGCGCGCGCGCTCGCTGCCATAGGCTTGGCTGATGGTGTGGTAGAGGTCGCGGTCGCGCACCAGCTTGACGCGGACATTGGCGTCGCCGTCGGTCTCGGTCATCGCAATGTCGAGGTTGCGGATGCGGGCGGCGATATCTTTGACGACCTTGGCGAGCTGCGCCTTGCGGTCGGCGCGGCGGCCGTCGGCAAACACCCGCACCGGCGCGCTGTATTTCCGGATGCGGTCAACCCGGCCCGCCAGGTGATACTCGGCGCCGAAGGCGGTCTTGAAGAAGCCGTCGGTGATCTCGGCGTCGGTGAAGCTCTTCTTCTCGATGCGCTGGCGGGCGGCGATCGCCGGAATTTCGGCGGCCGACGCCGGCAGCGGGACCACCACGGTCACGAGCGCAGCCAGCGCGGCAGCCACCGCGCTCCGCAGGGGACGCCCGGAGCACCGGTGCTGCCGGCGAGGATGCGCGCTGTGACATTGCCTCATCGTCGTGGTCGCGTGCGGCTCTCAGTTCTTGACGATCACGGTGGCGCCGACCGAGACGCGGTCGTAGAGGTCGGCGACGTCGTCATTGGTCATGCGGAAGCAGCCCGACGATACCGCCTGGCCGATCGTCTCGGGCTCGTTCGAGCCGTGGATGCGGTACAGCGTGGAGCCGAGATACATCGCGCGGGCGCCGAGCGGGTTCTCGATGCCGCCGGCCATGTGGCGCGGCAGGTCGGGCCGGCGCCGCAGCATCTGCGACGGCGGGGTCCAGGCCGGCCATTCCTTCTTCGCGGTGATGCGGTGCACTCCGCTCCAGCGGAACCCGTCACGGCCGACACCGATGCCGTAGCGCAACGCCTGGCCGCCGGGCAGGACCAGATAGAGCCGGCGCTCGCTGGTGTTCACGATGATCGTGCCGGGCGCATACTGGCTCTGGAACATCACGGTCTGGCGCGGAATCGGGCTCACGCCGCTCTGGTAGAAGTTCGGCCCGCCGCCGAAGAGGTCCCTGGTGTCGAACATTTCCGCCCGCGCCATCCCGGCGCTTGCCACCGACGCGACCGCAGCAATTCCCAAAGCCAAACAGCGCTTCATTTCCATCCCCTGGCAAACATCAAATTCCGTTCGCAGACAGGCCATAAACGGTTGCACTTCGCAACCCACGGCGGCGTGAGGCCGGTATGTGGCGACGGTCCGTGACCCAAATCCCACGGAAAATCGCGCGCGTCCTGGACCAACATCCTGTTAGCCAAGCCCGCGCATGAGCACCGCGGCGATGGCAGCAATGCGGCCAGCCCCTTTGACGCCGCGGGCGAACAATGATTGATCTGCCCAGCATTGCAAATGGCGCGCGGAATCAGCAGGAGAATAGGATGAACGGTGCGGAAAGCCTGGTGCGGACCCTGGTCGCGGGCGGCGTTGACGTCTGCTTTACCAATCCGGGCACCTCCGAGATGCACTTCGTCGCCGCGCTCGACCGTGTCGAGGGCATGCGCTGCGTGCTCGGCCTGTTCGAAGGCGTGGTGACCGGCGCCGCCGACGGCTATTTCCGCATGAAGGGCACGCCGGCCTCGACGCTTCTCCATCTCGGCCCCGGCCTCGCCAACGGCCTTGCCAATTTGCACAACGCCAAGAAGGCCCGCTCGGGCATCGTCAACATCGTCGGCCAGCACGCCACCTACCACATCGGCTTCAACGCGCCGCTGACCTCGGACATCGAGGGCCTGGCGCGGCCGATGTCGGACTGGGTGCGGACCTCGCCGAGCGCCAAGGCCGTGGCCGCCGACGGCGCCGCCGCGATCGCCGCCGCCAAGAGCGCGCCGCCGCAGATCGCCACCCTGATCCTACCCGCCGACACCGCCTGGAACGAGGCCGACGGCATTGCCCAGGTTCCGGGAGAGGCGCAGCGCCCGAGCTATTCGGCTGACGCGGTGGAGAAGGCGGCCAAGATCCTGCACGCCCACGGCCCAGAAACCCTGGTGCTGATGACCGCGGGCGCGTTGACCGAGCAGGCGCTGACCTTCGCCCAGCAGATCGCCGGCAAGACCGGCTGCCGCGTGATGGGGCAGACCTATCACCCGCGCATGGCGCGCGGCGCCGGCCGCTTCTCGATCGACCGCATCCCTTACGTGATCGAGCAGGCGCTGCCGATCCTGAAGAACTACAAGCACATCGTGCTGGTCGAGGCCAACGACCCCGTCGCCTTCTTCGCCTATCCGAACAAGCCGAGCATGCTCAAGGCCGAGGGCACCGAGGTGCACCGCATGACCGCCTGGGGCGAGAACTCGGCCGCGGCGCTCGAGGCGCTGGCCGGCCATCTCGGCGCCAAGCCGGCCGACGTGAAGCCGCAGCCGCTCGCCGAGCTGATCAAGCCGCTAGGGGCGCTCAACCACACCACCATCGCCCAGGCGATCGCCTACGCGATCCCCGAGAACGCGATCGTCGTCGACGAATCCATCACCACGGGCCGCGGCTTCTTCCCGCCGACAGCGGCCGCCAAGCCGCATGACTGGCTGCAGAACATGGGCGGCTCGATCGGCTTCTCGACCCCGGTCGCGACCGGCGCCGCGGTGGCCTGCCCGGACCGCAAGGTCATGTGCCTCGTGGGCGACGGCAGCGCGATGTACACGATCCAGTCGCTGTGGACCCAGGCGCGCGAGAACCTCAACGTCGTCACGGTGGTGTTCGCCAACAGGATCTACCAGATCCTGCGCGGCGAGTTCGACGGCGTCGGCGCCGGCGAGCCCGGCCAGCGCGCCCAGGACATGCTCAAGATCGACCGCCCGACGCTCGACTTCGTCGCCATGGCCAAGGGCATGGGCGTCCCCGGCCGCGCCGTCACCTCGGCCGACGAGTTCAATGCCGCGCTGGCCGAGGCGAACGCCGAATACGGTCCGCGCCTGATCGAAGTGCAGATGTAGGTTCCTCCGCCCGCAACCCGGCGGCCGTAAATCGGCCGCCGGTTGATGGCAGCGTCATCGCCGCATTTATGTGGTTGGCGACTCAGCACGATCGCGTGTTGATGGTGACGTCTCCACCGTTTGTTTTGTTTGGGCGGCATGCACAGCGAATTGAACCGGCTGATCTCCGCGTTGCAGGAGTTCTATGCGCGCGAGCGCTTCATCCTCGACCGCGATCTCGGTGAGCGCGCTTTGACGCACCGGCTCGCGGTGCATCTGGAGCGCAACTTCCTCGGCTGGGACGTCGATTGCGACTACAACCGGCTCGGCGACCGCGCCATGCTGCTGCCGCGCGGGACCATCGTCTCGACCGATGACGAGCTGGGAAAATCGATCTACCCGGACATCGTCGTCCACAAGCGCGCCGTGCCCGACAATCTGCTGGCGATCGAGGTCCGCAAGGCCGGCAACCACCAGCCGTTGGCGCACGACCGCCACAAGCTGATGGCGCTGACCGACCCGCATCTGTGGTTTGCGTATTGGATCGGCGTGCTGGTGATTCTCGACCGCCGGAGCGTGATCACACCCGAGGTCTATGTCGGCGCCCGGATCGATCCGGTCTTGTCGGCCTGGTTCGCGGGGCGATTGCAGCAGATGGGACTCGCCGCCGGCTGAGACATCTCGCAGAAGAGGTGCGCGATCGCCGGTCGACGCGAATGAACAAGGGCCGCCCCTGAGAGGAGCGGCCCGATCTCGTCGCGCATGTGGAGCCTGCGGACAGGCGCTCCCACGCCTTACTTCGACATGGCGTCGCCGGACGACTTCTTCGCCGACTTCTTCTTCGTCTTGCTCATCTTCATGTCGTCGCCCCCGCCCATGGCGTCGCCGCTCTTCGCCGACTGGCCGGTGGTCGTCATCGGCTTCTCGGTGGACTGGGCAAGAGCGGCCGACGAGACGAACGCGAGGGCGGCGGTAGCGATGATCAGTTTACGCATGCGGAAAACCTCCGTGGGTTGGAAACGCGCCGGACCATAGGCGAATTCGACCAGCGGCGTTCTGACGCAGGAATCAGGAAAACGTGAGAGTTCCGCCCCGCAAAAGCCGACTTGCACCGGCGGCACGGGCAGCGGCGAGGGCATTCTGTGACGATTGTGCCGGACGCAGGGAGCCCATGCGCGGGTGAGCGAGGCCAATTTGGCCCAGTGCATCGACACAGCAGCCTCCAACTGCGGCTGCGAGCTTCGGGCTCTCATCGCGGTGCGGTGGGCTCGCGGCGTCATGGGAATGAATGGCATGCCAATCGGCCTCAGCGCGGTGCCGAGATCCTGGCGGAGGTCGCTCGAGCCCACGACCAGGACCTCGGCATGCCCGCCAAGCTCGGGCGCTGCCTGGAAGCTGCGCGCGACATCGATGATCTCGCATCGACGCCGCTACGGAGAGCCAGGAGCGCCGCCGTCAGATCTACGCCGGATCTCTGCGCGGGCGGCGGGACTGTTGGAGCGCGAGGCGATCGATCGGCGGCGGTTCGATCTGCCGATGAGAGGCTAGTCCGGCCGACATTCACGGACGAATTCGCCCATGGATCCTCTGTGGCGCCGGATCGGCTTAGGTCGCGCTTTCGCCTCAAGTCATCAGTTGGTGCAGTCCCAGCCAACCCGTATAGGTCCCGACCAGTACGATCAGAGCAGCCGAGAGATAGGGCGCCTGGTGCGCGAGGCGGCTGAAGCCGGACCAGTGGCGCTCGACATGCCGAAGGCTGAGTGCGGCCAGAACGCCGACGGACACCATGGTGATGGCCAGGCCGATGCCGAAGCAGAGCACCAGGATGAAGCCCAGGCTGAACTGCTTCAGTTGAAGGCACAACAGCAGGACCGTGATGGCGGCGGGGCAAGGGATCAGACCGCCGCTCAGTCCGAAGAGGACGATCTGTGCGGTCGTGACCGTACGGCCGGCGAAGCGCCGTCGAATGTCGTCGGCGTGGGCGCGCGCATGGGCATCGTCCTCGTCGCCGAGGTCCATGTGATCGTGGGTATGCTCCTCGAACAGGATCTCGACGGAGGCGCCAGCAAGCGTGATCCGCGCCTTGAACGCGTGCGGCTCCGGGATCTCCTCGATGCTCTCCAAGGCGTCGCCGCTGGCCCGGAAACTGAACTGCTGCTCGCGGCCGTCTCCACGAACGGTCGTGACGTGGAGCGTGTCGGCGGGTGGGAGTGCGCCGGTGTCGTTCCGGATCCGCCAACGCGGCGGCACGCCATCTTCGAAGATCTCCACCGACAGCGCGTGGCCGGCAAGCGCGACCGATCGCAGCGCGTCGTGATGGTGATGATGGTCATGGTCATGGTCATGGTGTCCACTCTGGTCCCGCCAGGTGCGCCAGACCATCCAGGCCGCGATGCCGATGATGACGACGGCCGAGATCAGTTGCAGAAGGGCTTCGCTGCGCTCGCCCGAAAGCTCCTGACCGAAGTGAAGACCGGCGAGTGCGATCACCCATACGATCGCGGTGTGGGAGATGGTCGCCGAGAGGCCGAGCAGCACGGCCTGCAGGACGGTGCCGCGGATTGCGACGATGAAGGCGGCCATCATGGTCTTGGAATGACCGGGCTCCAGGCCATGCAGCGCACCCAGGGCAATCGCGCTGGGCACGAACAGCCACGCATGCGCGCTGCCTTGCTGGAGCAGTTGAGACAGATCGGTCAATGCCAGTCTCACTTCAGATAGGTCCGGACCACTTCGATCAGGTCGGCGGCGCCCTTGGCCTTGTCGGGATCGCTTTCGTGCGCGGGGTCCACGACATGGTGCCGGATGTGATCTTCCAGCAGCTCGGTGGTCAGGCCTCCGATTGCGCCCCTGACCGACGCGACGAGCATGAGCACGTCGGCGCAGCCCAACTCCGCTTCGAGCGCGCGCTCCACCGCATCGATCTGGCCCTTGATGCGCCGGACCCGTGCGAGGAGCTTGGACTTGTGTTTGATGGTGTGCGACATCGGGATAATATAGGGGGGTACCCTATATAGGCCAACTTCCCATGTCGACCGCAGACGTCGAATGCGACGCTCGCGGCGTATCCGCTTGCCGATCGGCCCCAGGCAACCCCGTCGTACCGGTCATTGCACGAAACCGACGAGCGCCGCGGATCCCCCGTTCGGATTGACGACCGCCAGGCGGAGGCGGAGTCGACGGCTTCATGGAGCAGGTCCTCTCCTAATGGCCCCGCTGCATCCGCATGGAGCTCATTCGGCCGCCCCGCATCCCCATCGGCGGCATGCCGAGATTGGGCGCGAGCAGTTCGTCGGCCACCTTTCGCTGCTCGTCGGAAAAGGTTGCGACGAGGTCGCTCAGGGCGGTCTTGATCGCTCGCGTGGCGTCGAGGCGAGCCGATAGCGATTTTTCCTGTGCGGTCAGCTGGTCGAGCACCGTCTCCGAGCCGGCCTGCGACATCATCGCAGTCCGCAGATCGCCGAGCGTCTTCGCACGCGCGCGAAACGCGTCGGCGAAGCCGTTCCATGCCGGCATCTGGGCGTCCGTGATCTTGAGCTCCGCCCGCAGGAACGCGATCCGTCCCTCCACATGATCGAGCACCTCCATGCCGCCCATACAATCGTCGGACGGCCGCGTCATGCCGGACATCATCGGCATCATGTTGGACATCGGCATGCCGTCCATCATCTTCATCATGCCGCCGCCCATCATGGTCTGTGACGAACTCGCCCCGCTGGTCGATTTGCCGGCATCAGTTGCTGGCGCTTCCTTCTGATCAGGATGATGGGCCGAATGGTCACTAGAGGATTGAGCAAAGGCGGGATGCGCCAAAGCAGAAAACGCCAACAGAAAAGCCAGGGGCAATTTTTGCATGACCAAGTCCTCCTTCAGGGGGCGATCAACAATGGCCAGACGTGGGCCATTCAGGTTGATCCACATCAACGGTCGGCGGGCTCAGGGGTGACGATCGTTCGTTGTCAGCGCCGGTACGGCTAGTCGCTGACCGTGATCGGGCGCCTTAGCCGCGCCGCCGCGACCACCGGAGCTCCTGTCGCGAAATTTCTCATCGTCTCTCCTCTCGCTGTCGGTGGATCAAGCTGCCCTTTGCACGTCCTGCGACCCGCTCGAGGCGCTTGCCGCCGTCCCGGTTCTGGTCGACAGGCTGCGTCCCTTGACCAGACCGAAGATGGCCGGAATCACGATGAGGGTGAGCAGGGTCGACGAAATCATGCCGCCGATCATCGGCACGGCGATGCGCTGCATGATCTCTGACCCTGTGCCCGTACTCCACATGATCGGCAGCAGGCCCGCCATGATCGCGACAACGGTCATCATCTTCGGGCGCACGCGCTCGACCGCGCCTTCCATGATCGCGTCCTGGAGATCCTGCCGATTCACCGGACAGCCTTCGACGCTGCGCCTCGCCTTCACCGCGGCCAGCGCGTGATCGAGATAGATCAGCATCACGACGCCGGTCTCTGCGGCGACGCCGGCAAGCGCAATGAAGCCGACGGCGACGGCGACCGACAGATTGAAGCCGAGCCACCACATCATCCAGATGCCGCCCACCAGCGCGAACGGCAGCGACAGCATCACGATCAGGGTTTCGGTCATGGCCCTGAAGTTCAGATACAGCAGCAGGAAGATGATGGTGAGCGTCACGGGAATGACGATCTTGAGCCGGGCAGTCGCGCGTTGCAGATACTCATACTGGCCGCTCCAGAGTACATAGGTGCCGGCCGGAAACTGGATGCTCTCGGTGACGGCGCGCTGCGCGTCCGCGACGTAGCTGCCGATGTCGCGGTCGCGGATGTCGACATAGATGTAGGTCGCGAGCTGGCCGTTCTCGGTGCGGATCGAGGTGGGGCCACGTGCCGGCTCGACCTTCGCGACCTCGCCGAGCGGCACGGCGCCGCCTGAGGGCATCGGCACCAGGACATCGCTGGCGATGGCCTTCGGATTGTCGCGGAGATCGCGCGGATAGCGCATGTTCACGCTGAAGCGCTGCCGGCCCTCCACCGTCGTGGTGACCGTCTGGCCGCCGAGCGCGGCCGCGATCGTATCCTGGACGTCCTGGACCAGGAGTCCGTAGCGGGCGAGGGCCTCGCGGTCGGGCGTGATCTCAAGGTAATAGCCGCCGATGCCGCGCTCGGCATAGGCCGAGGAGGTTCCGGGGACGGTCTTGATCACCCGCTCGATCTGCTTGGCCAGACGATCGATCTCGGTCAGGTCCGTGCCTATTACCTTGACGCCGATCGGCGTGCGGATGCCGGTCGAGAGCATGTCGATGCGCGCCTTGATCGGCATGGTCCAGGCGTTGGAGACGCCGGGGAATTGCAGCGCCTTGTCCATCTCGGCAACGAGGCTGTCGATCGTGACGCCGGGACGCCACTGCTCCCTGGGCTTGAGGTTGACGACCGTCTCGAACATCTCGGTCGGCGCGGGGTCGGTGGCGGTCGCCGCCCGCCCGGCCTTGCCGTAGACAGAGGCGACCTCGGGGAACGACTTGATGATCCGATCCTGCATCTGCATCAGCTCGGCGGCCTTGGTGACGGAGATGCCGGGCAGGGTGGTCGGCATGTAGAGCAGCGTGCCCTCGTTCAGGCTCGGCATGAATTCGGTGCCGAGCTGGCGTGCCGGCCAGACGGTGATGGCGAGCACGGCGGCCGCGGCGAGGATCACGAGCGTCTTGGCCCGCAGCACACCCTTGATGACCGGCCGGTAGATCCAGATCAGCAAGCGGTTGATCGGATTGCGATGCTCGGGAACGATCCTGCCGCGCACGAAGATCACCATCAGCGCCGGCACCAGCGTCACCGAGAGTAGCGCCGCTGCCGCCATCGAGAACGTCTTGGTGAAGGCGAGCGGGCTGAACAGCCGGCCTTCCTGCGATTCCAACGTGAAGATCGGCATGAACGACACGGTGATGATCAGCAGGCTGAAGAACAGGGCGGGACCGACCTCCGCGGCCGCGTCGATCAGGATCTGGACGCGTGATGCGTCGGGCTCGGCACGCTCCAGATGCTTGTGGGCGTTCTCGATCATGACGATCGCGGCATCCACCATGGCGCCGATCGCAATCGCGATGCCCCCCAGGCTCATGATGTTCGAGCCGAGTCCGAGCAGCTTCATC
The DNA here is from genome assembly GCF_051167575.1 of Bradyrhizobium sp. HKCCYLS3070. Lineage (NCBI taxonomy): Bacteria > Pseudomonadati > Pseudomonadota > Alphaproteobacteria > Hyphomicrobiales > Nitrobacteraceae > Bradyrhizobium > Bradyrhizobium sp. HKCCYLS3070. Next base: position 78,954 of record NZ_JBNPTI010000004.1, on the reverse strand, counting down.
GCGCCGAACGCCATCAGCACGCCGACCGGCAACATCAGGATGGCGACCAGGGCGCTGCGGACGTGCAGCAGGAACACGATGCAGACGAAGGCGACGACGATGCTCTCCTCGAGCAGCGTGTGCTTCAGCGTGTCGATGGCGGCATAGATCAGGTTCGAGCGGTCGTAGACCGGAACGATCTCGACCGATTTGGGCAGGCTGCTCGCGATCTCATGCAGGCGCTTCTTGACGTTCTCGATCACGTCGAGCGCGTTGACGCCGAAGCGCTGTAGTACGATGCCGCTGGCGACCTCGCCCTCGCCATTGAGCTCGGCGATGCCGCGCCGTTCGTCGGGGCCAAGCTCGACATTGGCGACGTCGCGCAGCAGCACGGGCGTGCCGCCTGAGCTCTTGAGCACGATGTTGCCGAGATCGTTGATGCTCTTCAGATAGCCCTTGCCGCGGATGACGTATTCGAACTCGGACAGCTCGACCGTCCGGCCGCCGACATCGGCATTGCTGGCGCGGATCGCGTCGCGGATCTTCTGCAGGCTGATGCCGCGGTCGCGCATGCGCTGCGGGTCGAGCACGACGTTGTACTGCTTGACGAAGCCGCCGATGCTCGCGACCTCGGCGACACCCTCGGCCTTGGCGAGCGCGAACTTCAGGTTCCAGTCCTGGATCGTGCGGGTGTCGGCGAGATTCAGCTCCTTCGACATGACGGCGTATTGGTAGACCCAGCCGACGCCGGTCGCGTCCGGGCCGATCGTCGGCGTGATCCCCGCCGGAAGCCGCGAGGCCGCGCTGTTCAGGAACTCCATCACGCGCGAGCGCGCCCAGTAGATGTCGGTGCCGTCCTCGAAGATGACGTAGACGAACGACACGCCGAAGAACGAGAAGCCGCGCACGACCTTCGACTTCGGCACCGTGAGCATGGCGGTCGTCAGGGGATAGGTGACCTGGTCTTCGATGACCTCAGGCGCCTGACCGGGATACTCGGTGTAGACGATCACCTGGGTGTCCGACAGATCGGGAATCGCGTCGAGCGGCAGGTGAATGAGTGCGTAGAGCCCGGCTGCGGCGGCGAAGCCGGTCCCGAACAGGACCAGCAGCAGGTTGCGCGCCGACCAGGCAATGATGCGGGCGATCATTTGTGGTCTCCCATGCCGGCGTGGTCGCTGCCGGCGGATTGCGCTTCGTCGGAGTCCGCGAAGCTCTTCAGCGCGGCCTTCAGGTTGCTTTCGGCGTCGATCAGGAAGTTGGCCGAGATGACGACCGCCTCGCCATCCGACAGGCCATCGCGCACCTCGACATAGCCGGCGCCGCGGCGGCCGAGCGTCACGGCGCGCGGCTCGTAGCGGCCGCCGCCCTTGTCGATGAGGACCGCCTGGCGCCTGCCGGTGTCGAGCACGGCATCAGCGGGCACGGCCAAGAGCGGCGCCGGGTCCGCGGTGTCGATCTCGGCATCGACATACATGTCGGGGAGCAGCGCGAGGTCCGGATTGGCGAGCTCGATCCGTAGGCGCGCCGTCCGCGTGTCCTTGTTCACCTGGGGATAGACGACTGCGATCGAGCCGGCGAAGGTTCGGCCCGCGAAGCTGCGCGCATGGATCGTCACGGGCTGTCCGACGGCGATGCTGCCGAGGTCGCGTTCGGCGACATCGACCAAGGCCCAGACCGTCGAGATGTCGGCGATCCGGAACAGCACGTCGCCCGGATTGGCGCGCATGCCTTCGGTCGCATTGCGCTCCAGCACGACGCCATCGCGCGGCGCCGACCATTGAACCGTGATCGGTGCGACGCGCGACCTCTCCATCGCCATGATCACCGGCTCCGGGACGTCCAGATTGGTCAAGCGCTGGCGCGCGCCGCGGCCGTAGGTTGCGTTGCCGCCGACGATGCTGGAATTGATGGTGGAGAGATACTCGGCTGCGGCCGCGGCCATCGCAGAGCTGTAGATCTCCATCAGCGGCTGGCCCGCCTTCACGCGCGTGCCCGTGGTCACGTCGGCGACCTTCTGCACGAAGCTCTCGGCCCGCATCGCGATCACGGAGACTCGGCGCTCGTCGAGCTGGATCGTTCCCGGTGCCTTGACGGCGATGCGGAGCGTGCGCCGCTCGACCGGCGTGGATCTCACGCCCGTCCGCTGGATCTTGCCGGGCGACAGCTTCACCGCGCCATCCTCGGCATCGTCGCCCTCGTAGACGGGAACGTAGTCCATTCCCATCGGGTCCTTCTTCGGAGAAGGCGACGTGTCAGGCAGGCCCATGGGATTGCGGTAGTAGAGAATCCGGCGCGAGGAGTCCGCCTGCTGCTTCGGCTTGGCGGGGGCGGGCGCGGCTTGATCGTCGTCGTAGACCGGCAGGTAGTCCCGCCCGCGCTCGTCCTTCCTGGGGCCTGCCGACCAGGCAGGGGCGCCGCTGGGATCGCGATAATACAGCGGCATCCGCTCCGCCGCCGTGGCGGCAAGATGGGGGCGGAGCGACGGCGGCGATGTCTGGATCGACCAGAGACCACCCAAACCAAGGCCGGCGCCGAGCGTAACGGCCGCGAGCAGACGCAATGTGTTCATGACATCACCGTGAGGCGCGCGACGCGCGCGATCCGTTGGGAAGGGCGGGGCGCTCGTCGGGGAGCGCCCCGCAGGCTCACTTCGTCGCCTTGACGACGACCTTGCCGGTGACCGTCTCCGGCTCGCCCTGCACCTTCGCGGAGAGTGTGACCTGGTAGCGCCCGGCCATCGGCAGGTCGGTCTTGAAGGCGTAGACGCCGGGCTCCTTGGACGGCAGCGGCGCCACCTCCGACACCATGTCGGCCATCCCATCCGGCGCCATGTCGACGCGTGTCTTGAAAATGACCGCGTCAGTTACGGCCTTGCCGGTCTGCTTATGGGTGAGACGAACGGCGACCGTGACGTCGTCGCCCTTCTTCATCTCGGCCGTGACGGGCTCGAAGCTGTAGTCGGCGGCGCCGGCGATGGCGGCCGGTGCGGCGAGCGAAAGGGTGGCGGCGAGGGCCGCGGTGCTGATTCTGGAAAGCATGGTCCTGTCCTCATGAATGGATCTCGGCCGTGGCGCCCGCGGCGCGCACGTCAGTCATCGGCGCGCAGACATTGTGCGCGTCGGCTCGTGCGAGATCAGACTCGAGGAGGTCGGAACGGAGGACTGCCGCTGTGAAGAGAAGCGACCTGATCGGCGGGAATGGCGATCCTGGTCGCGCTCACGGCGAGGGGCGCGAAGGCAACGGCCCTGACATCGCCGAGCGCAACCGTCCCTCCCGCGCAGCAGAAACCCATGCTGCATTTGGTGTTGTGCGACGGGGAGCCGGTGCCCTTCATGTCGTCGGGGCAGCATTCGTCCATCGACATGCCGGCCCCGTCGTCCATCTGCATGCTCGTCTGCATCTCGTTCGACGACGCCATCACAGCCGCTGATGCGCCGATCGGCAGCATCGCCACGGACAGGGCAATCGCGAACGCCAGGATGGTACGGACGAGCCGCATCGAGATGGAGTTACCTTTCCGGTCGCAGAGCAAGACAGCTAACATAAGCCAGGCGCCGACGCAGTCGTTGATCCCGCTCAATCCTGCGTGACCATCGCGTCGCCGGAGGCATGACGACGGGCCAGACCAGCACAAGCGATCGCATGAAAGGAAAAGGATGGCGACGGCAAATGGTGGGCGCACAAGGGATCGAACCTTGGACCTCTCCCGTGTGAAGGGAACGCTCTCCCGCTGAGCTATGCGCCCGGTTGCCGGTGGCGGTCGTGGCTGTGAGCCAGCGAGCCGCCGAAGCAGTCCGTCGGAGCCCGCGATTTACGAAGCGCGGGCAGGGGGTGTCAAGGATTTGCGGCGGAGATGGCGAGGAAAACTGCCGGGGTGCGGTGGCCCGTCCTCGATCGGGGCCGAAACCGGCCCTCTCGCGGGCCGGCCTCCATACTGAAGCGACGGGCAGATATCCGCCGCACTCGGCTCCGATCCGGCGGCCTCAGGCCCCGAGCTGCCGTGCTCGCGAGGCATGAGACTGCAGCGCGCGGATGCGGTCGGCCAGGGTACCGCCCTGGGGCGCACCGCCGGCCGCAGCAGCCGGCGCCGCGGCAACGCCATTGGCGTTGGCAGGCTTGGCGGGGGCCGGCTCGGCGGCCAGCATGGCCTCGATCGTCGAGTTCGGGCCCTCGATCTGCATCGCGAGCTTGGCGACCTCGGCGGCGATGTCGTTGATACGTTCGCGCAACAGCGCGTTCTCCATCCGCTCCTGGGCCCAGGTGCTCTCGGCCTGCTGCTGGATGGCGTTCATCTCGCGCTGCAGCTTGGTGCGCTCGTCGCGGGCGGCCTGCAGCTGCTGTTCGAGGGCGGCCTTCTCGGATTTGAGCCGCTCGAACGCGGCCGACTTGCCGCTGCCCATGCCGGCCAGCTCCTCGCGCAGCTCCTTCAAGGCGCGGTCGGCGGCCACGTTGGCCTCGCGCAGCTGGTTGTTCTCGAAATCACGTTCGGCAAGCAGCTTGCCCTGGGTCGACAGCCGGCCCTCGAGGTCGGCGACGCGGCTCGCCAGCATCTCGGCTTCCTTGACCTGGACGATCAGCTGGCGGTCGAGCTCGGTGACGCGCTGGCTGAGATTCTCGACCCGCGCGCGGGCGTCGTTGAGCGCCTTGGTCGCGGTGTCGGATTCGTCGCGCTCCAGCGCGAGCCGCGTCTGGGTCGCGGAGAATTCCTTCTCGGCGTCGGCCACGCGGCTGCGCAGCTCCTCGACCTGGGTCCTGACCGACACCAGCTCGACCTGCCGGCTGTCGGCCAGCAAAGCCTTGTCGTTGAGCTCGGCAGTCAGGCGCACCTGCTCGGCCTGCTTCTCCTTCAGCGCCTGCTCGGCGGCGCGCAGCGCCTCCGTCTTGGCGGCGAATTCTTCCTCGGTGGCGCGCAGCTGATCCTTCAGCGCCTTCTCGCGCGCCTCCAGCGCAAAGATCGCGGCGTTCTTCTCGCCGAGCTCGATCTTCATGCGGTTGATGGCGTCGGTCTTCTTGCCGAGGTCGGCGAGCTGGCCGGTGGCCTTGTTCTTGAGCGCGTCGACGCTCATCTCCAGCCGCCGCGCCGACATCGCGAACTCCGCGCGCAGCTGGTCCTTGTCGGCCTGGATCTCGGCCATCGACAGCGGCGTCGCCGCCTCGAGCCGGCGCGTCGTCAGCCGCACCGCACGATTGTGCACCAGCGGCACGATCATCAGCGCACAGAGCATGGCGATCAGAAAACCGATCGCAAAATACATGATCGGCTCGACCATGACGCACAACTCCCGGTCAGAAATGATTAACGGAATCACAATGCACGGCGGGCTGATTCAACGCCAGCCCAATGCCGTGTTAACCTTGATCCGTCACGGGAGAACGTGTCCTCGCGGCATCAATTGGCGGTATCGGCGGCGGCCTCAGAACGGGTTCCAGGTCGCGCTCGGCGTGAACTTGAGGTAGCCGACATTGGCGCCGAGCCGCAGGCCGATGCCGGACCTGATCGGGACCAGCACGATGTTGTTGGCGGTGAGCGCCGTCATGCCGAAGCCGCCGACGATATAGGCCGAGCCGTCGATGCCGACGAAGCGCTGGTAGATCGCGCTGGTGGCCGGCAGGTTGTAGACCAGCGTCATGGTGCGGGCGCCGTCGCCGCCCCAGTCGAAGCCGAGCGAGGGGCCCTGCCAATAGACGCGGAGGTCGCCGGCGTTCTTGGTGTAGAGCGTGCCTTCGCCGTAACGGAGACCGGCGACGAAGGCACCGGCGCCTTCCTCACCCAGGATGTAGCCATTCGGCAGGCCCCATTGGCTGACGGCGCGCTCGATCACCGAGGCGAGGCCGCGCGAGACGTTGCCGAAGAAGCGGTGGCCGGCATTGACGAGCTCGTCCGGGTTGAAGCTGTCCGGGCTCGGCGCAGGGCGCGGCGGGGGGGCGGGCTGCTGATACGGCGGCGCGGCAGGCGGGGGCGCCTGCTGCGCGGCGACCGACGCGGTCATGGCCAGCACGGCCGCGAACGTCGTGGCGGCAAGGCGGGATGCGAAACTCATCGATGGAAATCCCCTGCTATCGGCTGCCCGAGCCTCGCCTTAACCTGACGCCAATCACATCGGCCGATTGTCGGGCGAGGGGCGATGCCCCTGCGACTCCCATGTTATCGGCACCAACTATGACCGCACAACGGCAACAACCGCCCCAGACCGGGTCAAAGTCGCTGTTTCGCCTTGTAATTGCCGCTATCGCGCTCGCTGCGCTGCCGCCGGTCGGCGCGCCGGCGGCCACGACGCAGCGCATCATCTCCGACCGCTTCAGCGGGCTGGCGATCGACGGCTTCGACCCTGTTTCCTATTTCGTGGATGGCAGGGCCATGCCGGGGCTGCCGGATTTCGAGGCGTCCCAGGGTGGAGTGGTCTGGCGGTTTCGCAACGAGGGCAATCGCGCCTCGTTCCTGGCCCATCCGGAGGTCTACGGCCCGCAATTCGGCGGCTACGACCCGACCGATGTGGCTCGCGGCGTAACGGTGGCCGGCAACCCGCGCTTTTTCGTCGTGGTCGAGGAACGGCTGTTCCTGTTCAACCGCGAAGAGAGCCGCGACGCTTTCGCGGCCGACCCGAGCCGCTATCTGCCGGGTGCGGAGGCCCGTTGGCCGGCGCTCGAGGGCGACCTGCCGCAATAGCGCGGCAGGGCTGTCTCAAACCTTCACCGCAGCCGGGTCGCCCCAGGCGATGAAGGACGGCACGATGAAGCCGTCGGGGCGCTCGCCATAGCGCAACGGCGCGCCGGTCTCGCTGGTGACGGTGCCGCCGGCGGCTGAGACCACGGCGTGGCCTGCCGCCACGTCCCATTCCGAGGTCGGGCCGAGCCGGGGATAGATGTCGGCCAGACCTTCGGCGAGCCGGCCGAACTTCACGGCCGAGCCGAGCGGCAGGCGCACCGCGCCCGGACGCGCCGCAATGAAGGCTTCGGTGCGGGCATCGCCATGCGACCGGCTGACCGCGGCGACCCATGCCGCGCCTTGCGGCGGCATCGGCCGGGTGCGGATCGGCTCGGCGGCCGCCAGACCCGCCTCCGTGAACGACAGCCGCTCGGCGCCACGGCCGACCAGGCCGCGCCAGATCTGGCCGATCGCCGGCGCGCAGACGATGCCGAGCAGCGGGCTGCCGTCGGTAACCAGCGCCAGATTGACCGTGAACTCGCCGCGCCCGGCGACGAACTCCTTGGTGCCGTCGAGCGGATCGATCAGGAAGAAGCTGCCCTCGAACGGTCCTGCGCTCGTTCCGACCCGCTCCTCCGACAGCGCGGGAATCGCGGGCGCCAGCCGCGCCAGCCCCTCGGCAATGACCCGGTCGGCGGCAAGATCGGCCTCGGTGACCGGCGAGCCGTCGGATTTGTCGGTAACGGCCATGGCGCGGCGGTTGACGGCGAGGATCGCGTAGGCCGCCTCGACGACGAGCTCCGTCAGGGGCGTCATCAGCGCCGCGGCGGCCTCGACCCCGACGGTTCCTGCAGTCGGTGCCGTCGTCATTGCGCGGTGCTCCTTCCGGCCGTTCCGTACGCAGCTGGCATCATCGTATCCCTGTTCTGGCGCCCGGCGCATCCGGGTACGGCCGTTCGCACGTTCATTGCGGCTGCCGGGAAAACCGCTACGTACTTTCCCGTGTGCCGCTCTCAGTTCGGTGGCGGTCCATGCTTTCGCAGTGTATCAAGCGTTAACGCAAGCATGATTCGCCCAGGTTCGCGGATTTCAGGAACATCGAATGTCCGGCACGTCCTCTCCCGAGATCGCCAATCCGATACCCGCTCCCGATACGCTCGAACTTGCCGCTCTGCTCTGCTCGAAGGTCTGCCACGACCTGATTAGTCCGGTCGGGGCCATCGTCAATGGGCTCGAGGTGCTCGACGACAATCCGAAGCCGGAGGATCGCGACTTCGCGCTGGAGCTGATCCGCAAGAGCGCCAAGACGGCGTCGGCCCGGCTGCAATTCTGCCGCCTCGCCTTTGGTGCGGCCGGCTCTGCGGGCGCGCAGATCGATCTCGGCGACGCCCAGACCATGGCGCGCGGCCACATCGAGGACGCCAAGACCTCGATCACCTGGAATCTGCCGCGGCTGCTGTTGCCCAAGAACCGGGTCAAGCTGCTGCTCAACATGATGGTGGTGGCGCAGCAGACGATCCCGCGCGGCGGCATGCTGACCGTCGACCCGATCGGCGATGGCGAGACCATGAGCTTCCGTGTCGCCGCCACCGGGCTCAATGCCCGGCTGCCGCAGAACATCGTCAATCTGCTCGGTGGCGACTTGCAATCGACCATCGATGCCCACGCGGTGCAGCCCTACTACACCCGTCTGCTCGCCGATGCCTGCGGCCTCAAGGTGACGCTCACCGCCGACGGCAATGCGATGGTCGTGCAGGCGGCCTGATCGGGCGGACGTCCTGCCGCGTCAGTCCTGCGACCTCGTGTCGTGGGACAGACGCAACAATCCATTCACCATGGTTAATCAAGCCTTGCCGATGTGTCCGAACTTGTCCGGATGCATCTTATCTCTTTGTTGAGTCCGTTCATTTGCGCTTACTCAACTAATATTAAACGCTTTGCACCGAAACTGGCCACGGTTTGAAGGGCGCGTCATGTCGCGTTCCGTTGCGTGCGAAGGCCAGTTTCATGGATGACCTGTTGCGTGAGTTCCTGACGGAGACCAGCGAGAGCCTGGACACCGTCGACAATCAATTGGTGCGGTTCGAGCAGGAGCCGAACAACGCCAAGATCCTCGATAACATCTTCCGGCTGGTGCACACGATCAAGGGGACCTGCGGTTTCCTCGGCCTGCCGCGGCTCGAGGCGCTGGCGCACGCCGCCGAAACATTGATGGGCAAATTCCGCGACGGCATGCCGGTGACCGGCGAGGCCGTGACGCTGATCCTGACCACGATCGACCGCATCAAGGACATCCTGGGACAGCTCGAGGCCAACGAGGCCGAGCCCGAGGGCGAGGACCGCGACCTCATCAGCGAGCTCGAGGCCATGGTCGAGCGCGGCATGGCGGCGATGGCCGCCGGCGAGGCGGCCCCGCCGCTGGTGCCGGCCGCGCCGCCCGCCCCCGCGGTGACGCACGGCTCGCTGATCGACCAGACGCTGGAGCGTCCGCTGCGTCCGGGCGAAGTGTCGCTCGACGAGCTCGAGCGGGCCTTCCGCGAGACCGCGATCGAGTTGCCGCCCGCGCATGAGAAGGCGCCTGAGCCCAAGGCCGCTGCCCCGGCGCCGGTCGCCAAGGCCGGGCCTGCCAAGGCGGAAGCAGAGGCCAAGGCCGAGCCGAAGAAGGCGGCGCGGCCGAAGGTCAATGCCGACGGCGAGGTGCACGAGAACGACAAGGTCGCCAACCAGTCGATCCGCGTCAACGTCGACACGCTCGAACATCTGATGACGATGGTCTCGGAGCTGGTGCTGACGCGCAACCAGCTCCTGGAGATCGCCCGCCGCAACGAGGACACCGAGTTCAAGGTGCCGCTGCAGCGGCTGTCCAACGTCACCGCCGAGCTGCAGGAGGGCGTCATGAAGACGCGCATGCAGCCGATCGGCAATGCCTGGCAGAAGCTGCCGCGCATCGTCCGCGACCTCGCCACCGAACTCGGCAAGCAGATCGAGCTCGAGATGCACGGCGCCGACACCGAGCTCGACCGCCAGGTGCTCGACCTGATCAAGGACCCGCTCACCCACATGGTGCGCAACTCCGCCGATCACGGCCTGGAGACGATGGCCGAGCGCGCCGCGGCCGGCAAGGCCGAGCAGGGCACCATCCGGCTGTCCGCCTATCACGAAGGCGGCCATATCATCATCTGCATCGCCGACAACGGCCGCGGCCTCAACACCGAGCGCATCAAGGCCAAGGCCTTGGCGAACGGCCTCGTCACCGAGGCCGAGCTCGAGAAGATGACGGAAGCGCAGATCCACAAGTTCATCTTCGAGCCGGGCTTCTCGACCGCGGCCGCCGTCACCTCGGTCTCGGGCCGCGGCGTCGGCATGGACGTGGTGCGCACCAACATCGACCAGATCGGCGGCACCATCGACATCAAGTCGGTGCTCGGCGAGGGCACCTCGGTCACCATCAAGATCCCGCTGACGCTCGCGATCGTCTCGGCGCTGATCGTCGAAGCCGGCGGCGACCGCTTCGCGATCCCGCAATTGTCGGTCGTCGAGCTGGTGCGTGCGCGCGCCAACTCCGAGCACCGCATCGAGCGCATCAAGGACACCGCGGTGCTGCGCTTGCGCAACAAGCTGCTGCCGCTGATGCATCTGAAGAAGCTCCTGAAGATCGACGACGGCTCGTCGACCGATCCGGAGAATGGCTTCATCGTGGTGACGCAGGTCGGCAACCAGACCTTCGGCATCGTGGTCGACTGCGTGTTCCACACCGAGGAAATCGTGGTCAAGCCGATGTCGACCAAGCTGCGTCACATCGACATGTTCTCGGGCAACACCATCCTGGGCGACGGCGCCGTGATCATGATCATCGATCCGAACGGCATTGCGAAAGCGCTCGGCGCCGCCGGCTCGGCCTCGCAGGCGGTGTCGGACGAGCACGCCGCGCATCACGCCATCGGCGGCGAGCAGCTCACCTCGCTGCTGGTGTTCCGCGCCGGCACGGCGCAGCCCAAGGCGGTGCCGCTGGCGCTGGTCACGCGCCTGGAGGAGATCGCGGCCGACAAGATCGAGATCTCCAACGGCCGCTACATGGTGCAGTACCGCGACCAGCTGATGCCCCTGGTGCAGATGGAAGGCGTGTCGGTGCAGACGTCGGGCTCGCAGCCGATCCTGGTGTTCGCCGACGAGACCCGCGCGATGGGCCTCGTGGTCGACGAGATCATCGACATCGTCGAGGAGCGGCTCAACATCCAGGTCTCCGGCGCCAAGGATGGCATCCTCGGCTCGGCGGTGATCAAGGGCCAGGCGACCGAGGTGATCGACGTCGGCCACTTCCTGCCGATGGCCTTCGCCGACTGGTTCATCCGCAAGGAGATGCACACCGACGCGCAGACGCAGTCGGTGCTGCTGGTCGACGACTCGCCGTTCTTCCGCAACATGCTGGCGCCGGTGTTGAAGTCGGCCGGCTACAAGGTGCGCACGGCGGCCTCGGCGATCGAGGGCCTGGCCACGCTGCGCTCCGGGCACAGCTTCGACATCGTCGTCACCGACATCGAGATGCCGGAGATGAACGGCTTCGAGTTCACCGAGGCGATCCGCGCCGACCAGAACCTGAGCCAGATGCCGGTCATCGCGGTGTCGTCGCTGGTGTCGCCGGCGGCGATCGAGCGCGGCCGCCAGGCGGGTCTCTACGACTACATCGCCAAGTTCGACCGGCCCGGCCTGATCGCGGCGCTGAAGGAACAGATCGAGGAACGGGCCCGCGCCGAAGCCAACCGGCGGGCCGCGTGACAGCAAGCGGACAGGAGTAGCGTGCGATGAGCAGCAAGATCGAAACCACCGAGGGCGCCGCCGTCGAATACGTCACTGCGATGATCGGCGGCCAGCTGTTCGGCCTGCCGATCTCCCGGGTGCAGGACGTGTTCATGCCGGAGCGGGTGACGCGGGTGCCGCTGTCATCGGCGGAGATCGCCGGGGTCCTGAACCTGCGCGGCCGCATCGTGACCGTCGTCGACATGCGGGCGCGGCTCGGCCTTGCCCGCGCCGAGGACGGCAAGCCGCCGATGGCGGTCGGCGTCGATCTGCGCGGCGAGTCCTACGGTCTCCTGATCGACCAGATCGGCGAGGTGCTGCGGCTGCCCGAGGAGGGCCGGGAGGAGAACCCCGTCAATCTCGACCCGCGCATGGCGAAGCTTGCCGGCGGCGTGCACCGCCTCGACGGCCAGCTGATGGTCATTCTCGACGTCGATCGCGTGCTCGAGCTCGCCGCCGACAAGATGGCGGCCTGAACACTGCAACGTGCGGGCAGCGGCGCATCATGCGTCGTTGCATTGGATCCTGATCTCGTGAGGCTGATATGAGAACGTGTCTGGTAGTTGACGATTCCAGCGTCATTCGAAAGGTGGCGCGACGCATTCTGGAAGGTCTGGATTTCCAGATCGTGGAAGCGGAGGACGGCGAGCAGGCGCTGGAGATCTGCAAGCGGGGCCTCCCGGATGCGGTGCTGCTCGACTGGAACATGCCCGTCATGGACGGCTACGAGTTCCTCGGCAATCTCCGGCGTATGCCCGGCGGCGACGCGCCGAAGGTGGTGTTCTGCACGACCGAGAACGATGTCGCGCACATCGCGCGCGCGCTGCACGCCGGCGCCAACGAGTACATCATGAAGCCCTTCGACAAGGACATCGTGACGGCGAAGTTTCAGGAAGTCGGGCTGATCTGATCTCCGTCGCGTGCGTCGGTCCCGTGGTCGTCCGGGCTTGCCGTCACCCCGTGCCTCTGTCCTGTTGGTGAACTATGAGCGTCGCGTTGGCCAGTTCTTCGATCCCAAGTTCGACCAGGCAGGAACCTCTCCGCGTGATGGTCGTGGACGATTCCGTGGTCATTCGCGGCATGATCTCGCGCTGGATCGCGTCTGAGCCCGACATGGTCGTGGCGGCGTCGCTGCGCACGGGCCTCGAGGCCGTGAACCAGATCGATCGCGTCAATCCCGACGTCGCCGTGCTCGACATCGAGATGCCCGAGCTCGACGGCATCGCCGCCCTGCCGAAGCTGCTTGCCAAGAAGAAGAACCTCGCCGTCATCATGGCGTCGACGCTGACCCGCCGCAACGCGGAGATCAGCTTCAAGGCGCTGTCGCTCGGCGCGGCCGACTACATTCCGAAACCCGAGAGCACGCGCGAGGCCTCGGCGGCCGACAATTTCCACTACGATTTGATTCAGAAGATCCGCAATCTCGGCGCCAAGGCGCGCCGCGCCGCTCCCGCCCCGCATGCGCCGGCCGCCTCGCCGATCGTCCCGCAAGTCCAGGGGCTCCGGCCTGCGTCAACGGCGCGGCCGATGGTCGCTCCCGTGGCGCCCGCCGCGCCGACCCAGCTGGCGCGCCGCTCCTTCAGCACGCAGATGCCGAAGGTGCTGCTGATCGGATCGTCGACCGGCGGCCCGCAGGCGCTGATGTCGCTGGTGACCGAGCTCGGTCCCGTGATCGACCGCTTTCCGGTGCTGATCACCCAGCATATGCCGCCGACCTTCACCACCATCCTCGCCGAGCATCTGGCGCGCTCGAGCCGCAGGCCGGCCCATGAGGCCGTCGACGGTGAAGTGGTGAAGCCGGGTCAGATCTACCTTGCCCCCGGCGGCCGCCACATGCGTGTGGCGCGCCATGGCGCCGATGTGGTGATCGCGCTGGACAACGGTCCTCCGGTCAATTTCTGCAAGCCCGCCGTCGATCCCTTGTTCATGTCGGCGATCGAGGTCTGGCAGGGCTCGACCCTGGCCGTGATCCTGACCGGCATGGGATCCGACGGCATGCGCGGCGGCAAGGACATCGTCGCCGCCGGCGGCAGCGTGATCGCGCAGGACGAGGCGACCAGCGTGGTCTGGGGCATGCCGGGCGCAGCAGCCAATGCCGGCATCTGCGCGGCCGTCCTTCCCTTGAATCAGATTGGACCGAAGCTGGTTCGTCTGTTTGCTGGAGACCGTTCGTGACACCCCTGGACTATGAGTTCTTGCGTAAGGTCCTGAAGGATCGCTCCGGCCTCGATCTGTCGGCCGATAAGCAGTACCTGGTCGAAAGCCGGTTGCTGCCGCTGGCCCGCCGCTCCAACCTGCCGGGCATCACGGAGCTGGTGCAGAAGATCAAGAGCGGCGCGGAGCAGCTCACGACGCAGGTGGTCGAGGCGATGACCACCAACGAGACGTTCTTCTTCCGCGACAAGATTCCGTTCGATCATCTCCGTGAGGGCATCCTGCCGGCGCTGATCCAGTCGCGCGCCAATCGTCGTTCCCTGCGCATCTGGTCGGCCGCCTGCTCGACCGGACAGGAGCCGTATTCGATCGCGATGTGCCTGCGCGAATTCGGTCCCGCTCTGGCGGGCTGGCGCATCGAGATCGTTGCCACCGACCTGTCGCAGGAGGTGCTGGAGAAATCGAAGGCCGGCCTCTACAGCCAGTTCGAGGTGCAGCGTGGATTGCCGATCCAGCTGCTGGTGAAATATTTCACGCAGCTCGGCGAGCTCTGGCAGCTCAGCGCCGACATCCGCGGCATGGTCCAGCATCGCCAGCTCAATCTGCTGCAGGACTTCTCGCATCTCGGCAAGTTCGACATCATCTTCTGCCGCAACGTGCTGATCTATTTCGATCAGGAGACCAAGGCCTCGATCTTCGAGCGAATGGCCAAGGTGATGGAGCCGGACGGCACGCTGTTGCTGGGAGCCGCCGAATCGGTCGTCGGCATCACCGACGCGTTCCGGCCCAACCAGGAGCGGCGGGGTCTGTACCAGATCAATCCGGTGCGCAGCCCGCGCGGCGGCGCGGCGCTGCTGCCCGGCCTCAAGGTGGTCGCGGCGCGCTGACGCCGGCCGGAGCCGTCTGTGACCGGGGGGCGCTTCGACCGGTCGGGCGGTCGGCCGTTCCGTCCCGCGTGCGTCCGTCCCGCGCGGGCGGCCGGTCCTTTCTGCGCCCGCAGGCCTCCTTCCGAAGCAAATCTCGCCGACCCATGGAACTTTTCGGTTCCTGACGCGTCTATTCACGCCTTGGTGTGGACTCACGCGTGTTGAATTGGTGGCGGGGGATTGGATGAAAACGAGTGTGCGTCCTCGAATCGTGACGCGGGATCTCCCTGTCATCGCCAAATCGCCGACCGGGATCGACGGCCTCGACGAGGTCACCTTCGGTGGCCTGCCGCAAGGGCGGCCGACGCTGCTGTGCGGCGCGGCCGGTTGCGGCAAGACGTTGTTTGCGATGACGTTTCTCTACAATGGCGCGGTCGCCTACGACGAGCCGGGCGTGTTCATCGCGTTCGAGGAGCAGCCCGAGGACCTGATCAAAAACGTCGGCTCGCTCAGCTACGACATCGATAGGCTGATCGAGCAGAAGAAGATCGTGGTCGATCACATCCATCTCGATCGCAACGAGATCGAGGAGGCCGGCGACTACGATCTCGACGGCCTGTTCATCCGCATCGGCTTCGCGATCGATTCGATCGGCGCCAAGCGCGTCGTGATCGATACGATCGAGACCCTGTTCGGCGGCCTCGACAATCAGGCGGTGCTGCGCTCCGAGTTGCGCCGGCTGTTCGAATGGCTGAAGAGCAAGGGCGTCACCGCCATCATCACCGGCGAGCGCGGTGATGGTACGCTGACGCGCTACGGCCTCGAGGAATACGTCGCCGACTGCGTCATCCTGCTCGACAACCGCGTGCACGATCAGCTCTCGACCCGCCGGCTGCGCGTCGTGAAGTATCGCGGCACGGCGCATGGCACCAACGAATACCCCTTCATCATCGACCAGGAAGGCATCACGGTGATGCCGATCACCTCGTCGGGGCTCGCGCATGATGCGTGGACGGAGCGGGTCTCCACCGGCATTGCCGATCTCGACGACATGCTCGAAGGCCAGGGCTACTACAAAGGGTCGAGTATCCTGATCTCGGGGATGGCCGGCTCGGGCAAGTCGACGGTGTCGGCACACTTCGCCAATTCGATCTGCAAGAGCGGGCAACGCTGCATCTATTTCGCGCTGGAGGAATCCCCGCAGCAGATCATCCGCAACATGAAGTCGGTCGGTCTCGACCTGCAGCAATGGGTTGATCGCGGCCTGCTGCGGTTCTCGGCCCGGCGCCCCAATCTGTACGGACTGGAAACGCATCTCGCCGCCATGCATCGCGAGGTCAAGGAGTTCGATCCCGCCGCCGTCGTGGTCGATCCCATCTCGGCGCTCATGGGCGCCGGCATTGCCGGCGACGTGCATTCGATGACGTTGCGCCTCATCGATTTCCTGAAGGCGCGCGGCGTCACGGCGCTGTTCACCAATCTCGGCGCCGGCAGCGCGGAGACGGCGACCACGGAGATGCAGATCTCGTCGCTCACCGACACCTGGCTGCTGCTCTACAATCGCGAGAGCAACGGCGAGCACAACCGCCAGCTCTATCTGCTGAAGTCGCGCGGCATGGCGCATTCCAACCAGGTCCGCGAATTCCTGATGAGTGCCGACGGCATCTCGCTGCGCGAGGTCTATGTCGGCCCGGAGGGCGTGCTCACGGGATCGGCCAGGGTGGCGCAGGAGGCGAGAGATCGCGTCGAGCGCCTGCTGCGCACGCAGGATACGGAACGACGCGCGCGCGAGATCGAACGTCGCCGCCGCGACCTCGCGGCTCAGATCGAAACGCTCAAGGCTCAGCTGGCCAACGAGGAGAGCGAGATGGAGCTCATCAATCTGGAAGGCGCTGCCCGCGAGGATCAGCGCGCAGCCGCTCGCCTCGCGCAGATCGAGAGCCGCTCGTCCAGGCCTCGTCCGAGCTCCCCAGCCAACCCGCTGACATCCAGAAAGTGACGGCGGCTCCGATGGAACAGGATGGCTACAATCTCCGGCTCTATGTCGCCGGTCAGACGCCGAAATCGCTGGCGGCGCTCGCCAACCTCAAGAAGCTGTGCGAGACGCATCTGCCGGGCCGCTACACGATCGAGGTGATCGACCTGATGAAGGATCCGGCCCTCGCACAACGAGATCAGATCGTCGCAATCCCGACCTTGATCCGTCAACTGCCCGAGCCCCTCAAGCGAATCATCGGCGATCTCTCCAATGCGGAGAAGGTGCTGGTCGGTCTGGACATCGCACCGAGCTGAACGGAGGACGCGTGGCATCAACAGACGCGATGCAGGCGGGACGGCCGCGTAACGAGGCGGAGGAGACGGTCGAGGCCATTCATCGCGGCAACGTCGATGCCGTGGTGGTGCAGGGCCCGACCGGACCCCAGGTCATCATGCTGCAGGGCGCGGACGCGCCCTATCATGTTCTGGTCGAGCGCATGAGCGACGGCGCGCTGACGCTCGATGCCGACGGCTGCATCGTCTATGTCAATTCCAGGCTGTGCGCGCTGACCGGCCTCGGCGTACAGCAATTGGTGGGACGCAGCTTTGCCTCGCTGTTTGCGGGAGCGGTGCCCGAGCAGCGCGCCGACGATGCGGCAACCGACGCTCAACTGTGCCGCGCTGACGGCGGCCAACTGCCAGTGTCGGTGTGGATGCGCCAGATGGCGATGGGCGGCGTGGTGGCCACGCTCGTGACGCTGACCGACATGTCGATTCAGCGGCGCGCCGAGGAGGTCGCCAATGCCGAGCGCTTTGCGCGCTCGATCCTGGAGCAGGCGACCGATGCGGTCGTGGTGCTGGCGCTCGACGGCCGGATCACCCATGCGAGCTGGGTCGCCGAGCAGCTCGCGGAACGACCGCCGGTCGGCCAGTTGTTTTCTGAGGCGTTCCCGCTCGATGGGCAGAGCGCCAGCCAGCGAGGCACGTTGACGCGCTTCTCGCGCGAGAGCCTTGATCAGGCGCTGGCGACCAAGCCCTTCCATGGCGTCGAGGTCGCCTTGCGCAACGCGCAGGCGTCGGGGCGGTCGTTCCTGCTGTCCGGTGGGCCCCTGGTGAACGATCTCAAGGAGACGGTCGGCTCGATCGTCACCCTGACCGACATCACCGAACGCAAGCGCGCGGAAGAGCAGCAGACCGTGCTGGTCGCCGAGCTCAATCACCGGGTGAAGAACATCCTGGCGATCGTGCAGTCGGTGGCGGGGCAGACCTTGCGGACCTCACCGTCGCTGCCGGCCTTCAACAAGGCGTTCTCCGGGCGCATCCAGGCGGTCTCGATCGCGCATGACATCCTGACGCAGACCCGTTGGATCGGCATCGGACTGAACGAACTGCTCACCACCGTGCTGGCGCCCTACGGCATCGGCGAAGGGCGGATCGCCATCGACGGCCCGCCGGTTCTGCTGGAGGCACGGCTGGTGCTGCCGCTTTCGATGGTGCTGCACGAGCTTGCGACCAACGCCTCCAAATATGGCGCGTTGTCCGCCTCCCACGGCCAGGTCACGATCTCCTGGCGCCTGCGCGACGATGGCCGCCGGCTGGAGCTGGTCTGGCTCGAGCGCGGCGGACCGCTGATCGAAGGCGGCGGCGGGCGCGGCTTCGGCACCACGCTGATCGACCGCGTCGTCCGCTTCGATCTCGATGGCGAAGCCCTGCTCGACTTCGAGCCCGCGGGCATTCGCTGCTCGCTGACCTTTGCGCTGACCGCGGAGACGACCCCCGAGCATCTGCCGGCATCGGCCGTGCAGCCGGACTGATCGGATGCACGCCTCAGCGCGCGATCGGAACGGAGCGTGCCACCTTGCGGCGCCAGACGTCGTGGTCCCTTTCCGTCGCCTCACGCGCGGCGCGCGCTGCTCGGCGCAGCCAGCCTGAACCGCGCTGCTTCAGGTCCGCCGCGATCCCGGCGCCGGCGCGGCGGTCGGCGGCATGGATGGAGGCGAGGTCGGTGCCCATGCCGCGCAGAAGCTCCAGCTTGAGATCGGCGCCGGCTTCCTTGCCGAGATCGATCTTGCGCGAGTCCGCGGACAGGCGTCGGACCACGTAGTCCCCGTCATTGGTTCGGTGAACGTGCAGGAATGGATCGGGCGCGCGATAGGTCCCGGTCGACAGCTCGACGAATCGGTGCGGCGGCGCCGGCTTTGGCTGCATCCTGCCCTTCGTCCTGTTCTTGGCCCAGGTCCAGGCCGACGGGACCAGCGCCTTGGCCTCGCGGACGACGCGGCCGCCGCGCCATGTCGCGACGACGACGTAGCGCGGACGTCCGCGGCTGCCGCCGCCGGCGAAGCGATGGAAGAATGCGGCATTCTTCGCCTGCTCCGGAAGGCTGGCGGTGAGCAGCTTCCGCACCGCGGACGGAATCGCATCGGCGGCCGCGAGGCCGTCGATCTCCTCCCAGAACGCGCGGCGGCAATCATCCGAGCATTTGACGTAGGGCCTGATCCAGATCTCGTGTTCGTCGAGCAGCGCCGGCCGCGGGTGTTTGAGACCGTCGCGATAGCCTTGGAGGATCGCGTCTGCGGCGTCGCGGCTGTCGATTGCCATGTCGGGCGCGAGCTCGATGCTGGTCGTGAGCCGGACCAGATCGAAGGCGTAGGGCATCCTCGCGGCCTCGTCGAAATCGTTGACGCCCCACACCCAGCGCCCGTCGGCATCACGCCACGTGCCGAAATTCTCCAGATGAATGTCGCCGACGCACAGCGCGACCGGCGCCTCGGCCAGCTCCGGGCAGATCTCCTCGATGCGCCGCGCCCAGCGATAGCAGGTGGCGCGCAGCAGGGCGAACGGAGACTTTCGCATCCGCTGGTGCTTGGCGAGAAGGTCGTCCTCGACCACTTTGCATTGGCTGCGAAGCCAGGCCTCGTAGGCCGCGGTATCTTCGATGATGGACACGCGATGCCTCCCGATGCGCCGGGCGTGAGCGAAGCGTTATGAGTTGCGTTGACGCCGAACGAACGTGGCCTCGCACATCGCGCGCAGCGCGCGCTCGTCGAACGGCTTGGCGAGCCGGGCCAGGCTGCGGAACTCCGGCGGAAACAGCGTCGCATCGTCATAGCCGGAGGTGATGACGATCTTGAGCTCGCGCGCGATCAGCTGCGGCAGGACGGCGAAGATCTGCTCGCCGCGCAGGTTGACGTCGAGCAGCGCGCCGTCCAGGCCGCCGCGCTCGGCCTCGCGCAGCACGTCGCCGACGCGCGAGACGGGACCAACCACCTCGCAGCCGAATCCCTGCAACACCGTTTCCAGCTCGAGCGCGATCAGGCCCTCGTCCTCGGCGACCAGGATACGCAAGCCTTCGAGTTCGGGTTTGTCCGTCGCCATGCCTCGTCCCGGTCATGTCCCGGTCATGCGCGCCCATCGCGCAGGGAGTTCACCCTCGGTCCTATCTAATCCTCTCGACCGGCGTGTCGAGGCGTTTTCGTCGGCGGTCGTTAATATCCTACAGGATTGCGTGCGGCAAAAAGCGCGAGCGGTTGCCCGTGATCGGGCTCGTGTCTTCGCGGATCGACAGGCCGCAGGGCTGATGGTCGACGAGCCAGCTGCCGATCACCGGGAACACACCGCCGAAATCCGGCAGCGGCGCCGGCGCCTGGCGGATGAAGCCTTCGGCGCCGTAGGGACCCTCCTGCGTAGAGACGGCGACGCCGTCGGACACCAGGCTGACATTGGCGCCCTCGCGCGAGTAGATCGGCTTGCGCACGAAGCTCGGGCCGAGGCCGGCGGCCTTCGGATCGTCCTCGAAATAGGCCGGCAGCAGGTTCGGATGGCCTTCGTGCATCTGCCAGAGCAGCGGCAGGATGCCCTTGTTGGACAGGATGGCCTTCCACGGCGGCTCGATCCATTGCGTCGGCGCCTGCGCGAGCTTGACGCCGAACGCATCGCGAAACATCCATTCCCAGGGATACAACTTGAAGGCGAGCGCGATGTCGCCGTCCTCGAGATCGACGAAGCCGCCGCCGCTCTCGCGCCAGCCGATGTCGGCGACGTCAAGGATGGTTGTCGACAGGCCCGCTTGGGCAGCCGTGTCGGCCAGATAGGCCAGGGTCGTGGCGTCCTCGGCGTTGGCGGTCAGCCCGGCCAGATGCACGCGGCGCCGCTTGCCGAGGGCGCGCCAGCGTTCGATCAGGCGCTCATGGATCGAGTTGTACTGGTCCGCGCGCCCCGGCAGAATGCGGCGCTCGATCGCCTGCTCGAGCCACGTCCATTGGAAGACCGCGGCCTCGAAGATCGACGTCGGCGTGTCGGCGTTGTATTCGAGCAGCTTCGCTGGCGTACGGCCGCCCTGATAGCTGAGGTCGAACCGCCCATAGAGGCTGCCGTCCCTCCGGCGCCAGCTCTCCGCCAGCAGCGGCCAGACCGCTTGCGGGATCTTCAGCCGGCGCAGCAGCGCCTCGTCACCGACGACGCGCGCGACCAGCGCGAGGCACATCTGCTCGAGCTCGGCCGTCGGCTCCTCGATGCCGAGCTCGATCTCGGCGATCGTGAATGCGTAGTAGGCGCGCTCGTCCCAATAGCGCTCGCCGTCGAGTTCGTAGAAGTCGAATCCGCATCGTGCCGCGGTCTCGCGCCAGTCGTCACGTTCGGGACAGGGGATGCGCTGCATCGGCGTCAGCCCAAGGCAGCAGCGAACAAGCCGTGCCCGTGGCAACAGGGCGCAGCACGACCGCGGCCGCCATCAATGATGCGGCCATGATCACGTCCGCGCGGTCCCGGCGCCATCCCGCGCCGGCGACCACGCGATCGCCTGCCAGCAGATTGCTGCGAGGCGGCGGCGGTCGCCGCAGCCCTCATCGTCGCCGGCACCATCAGGTGCCGACATTGCATCGGATCGCTTCCGATCAGTAGGTAGGCCAGTTTTTTATGATTTTGAGTCTGTGTCAAAGATCCGAATCCGAGATAACAGCATGAACGCGGTGTTTTCACGGCGCCGGCGCGACGAAAATCAGCCGCCGCCTCCGAAGCCGTGTCCGAACGAGCCAAAGCCGCCGCGCGAGACATGTGCGGAGGAGGCCTCGGCGACATGGCTCGATCCGCTGCTTCTGGAATCGCTGTCGCCGCTGGAAAATCCCCAGCGGCCGGAGCCGCTGCCGCCGCCACCGCCGCTCGAGCGGCGCGTCGTGCATTCGCCCGTCTGCGGCTGGCCGGCCATGGTCGGCGTCTCGGCGCCTGGCTGCGGGCAGCTCTGCTGCCGCGGCATCAGCGCATAGGCAGTGCTGCCGACGGCGAGCGTGCCCATCAAGAGCAGCGCGACATGGCCGGAGCGCTTCACCGGCGGCGTCGCGGGCGGGGGCGGCATCGGCCGGCGCTTGCCGAATTCGCGGCGTTGCTCGGCCATGGTCAGATGATCATCGAGGCGGCGTTCAGCGCGCCGGCCGAGAGCGACGCGAGACCGAGCCAGATCGCCGAAGCCAGCTCGCCGGCGACGATGCGCTGGGCGAGATCCGGCACCGGGATGCGGACGAGGTAATAGACGATCACCTGGACGATCAGCGCGACCAGCGCCCAGACCAGGCAGTCCAGCACGTTGGCGGAATGGGCGATGGCGCTGACCAGCGGCAGGGTGAAGCCGAGCAGGCTGAGGCCGAGCGCGATCGCGGCCGAGGGGTGATTGTCCCGGATCAGCTGGAATTCATTGTAGGGCGTGACGCGGGTGTAGACGAACAGGTAAGCCGTCACCGCGGCCAGCGCGGTACAGAAGTACACCAGAAAGGCCGGCAGGCCGGCGAGCGATTGCAGGATCATGATCAGGCCAAGCGTGTGGAGCTCTCATCTGTCGCGATGCCAGCATGCCCGGTTCGACGTGAACAAAGTCTATCCGCCCTTCGCCAGATCCCGCCTGGCCTGGTCCAGCATCTGCAGCACCGAATCCCCGGTCTTGCGGGTGTGCTCGGAGAGCGCCTGCGCGAAGCCGTCGCCGTCTCGGGCCCGCAGCAACGCCATGAAGGCCTCGTGCTCCCGGATCGACTCGTCCCAGCGCCGCGCATCGTAATTGGCCACGGCGCGGGCGCGGAAGACGCTCGCGTGCAGCGTGCCCCACATGTTGAGCAGCACGGCGTTGCCGGCGAGCTTGGTGATCTCGGCATGGATCTGCTGGTTGAGCCGGAAATAGGCGGCGCGCTCGGCGGCATGATGCAGCGCCACCAGCTCGGCATGCATGGCGTCGAGCCTGGCAAGGTCGTCCGCCGTCGCACGCGCGGCCGCGGCGCGGCCCGCGGCGGCATCGAGCGACACCATCACGTCGAAGATCTCGGCGATCTCGCGGGCGTCGATCGGCGTCACCACGGGCGTGCGATGCGGCCGCAGCTCGATGAGGCCCTCGGCGGCGAGGATCTTGAAGGCCTCGCGCAGCGGCGTGCGCGACACGCCGAAAGTCTCGCATAGCATGCGCTCGGGCAAGGCAGCGCCGGCGGCGAGCTCGCCGTCCACGATCATCTCGCGCACCCTGGCGACGACCTGATCGTGCAGCGACAGCCGCTCGAGCGGCCGCTTGGAGTGGTCGGACGACAGCTTCAGCCGCGCCGGCTTGAAGCGCGTCTTCAGTCTGGGCCGGGGTGCTGGTGGGGTCATGTGGGCGCGGCTGCTCCGCTGCGAGATGCCTGAAATTCGGGCGATGCGCCCGCGGATCAGGCAGATCCTTCAAGATTGGATGGCTGTTAAATACTGATTTTATTGTATAAAATCAACATTGCATATCGCATCCAGTTGGCATGTCGCTTGCTGATGAGAGCACAAGCCATGAGAGACAAGCCCGTGGATCGACCTGCCCTGGAGATGGATGTGAAACGTTTCGTGCTGCTCATTCTCGCCCTGCTCGCGCTGCCCTCGCTCAGCTTCGCCGACGACGCCGCCAAGATCAAACTCGGCTACGCCAAATGCGCGCATTGCACGCCGATGTCGCTGACGCCGCAATTCGCGGAAGGCGTCGCGATCGATGCCGTCAGCTTCAACACCGGCACGGACGCGCTGACCGCGCTGGTCTCGAAGAACATCGACGTCGCGCAGGTGACCTATCTGCATTACGCCATCGCGCTCGACAAAGGCTTCGACGTGGTCGCGATCTCCGGCCAGGTCAATGGCGGCTCGGCGATCCTGCTCGGCAATGATCTCGAGGTCGCGCCGGGCGATTGGAGCGCGCTGAAGGCGCTCATCGCCAAATACAAGGCCGACGGCAAGCCGTTCCGCGTCGCCGCCTCGCGCGGCAATGCGCAGGACATCCACATGCGCGGCGCCTTCGCCAAGCAGGGCATCGACATCAACAAGGA
The DNA here is from genome assembly GCF_051167575.1 of Bradyrhizobium sp. HKCCYLS3070. Taxonomy (NCBI): domain Bacteria; kingdom Pseudomonadati; phylum Pseudomonadota; class Alphaproteobacteria; order Hyphomicrobiales; family Nitrobacteraceae; genus Bradyrhizobium; species Bradyrhizobium sp. HKCCYLS3070. The sequence continues at coordinate 55,213 of NZ_JBNPTI010000004.1, read as the reverse complement.
CGTGCAGTTCGTCAACATCCCCAATCCGTCCGACCATCTGCAGGCGCTGCGCCGCGGCGAGGTCGAGCTGATCTGCACCGTCGAGCCGTTCGCGACCCAGATCATGCAGGCCAAGGCGGCGAAGTTCTTCGGTTTCCCTTACGACCAGGCCGCCGGCAAGCTGACCAACCTGATCCTGACCCGCTCCGACGTCATCGCGTCGAACCCGAAGGCGCTGGAGGGCGTGGTGCGCGCGGTCGTCAAGGTGGATGCGCACATCGCCGCCGACAAGCCGGCGCTGATCGAGGTCATCTCCAAGATCACCGGCCTCGACAAGGCGATCGCGACCGGCGCGGTCGAGAATCTCGATCCCGACCCGAAGATGTACCGCGCCTCGGCGCTCGCCATCGCCGCGATGATGCGCGACCTGAAATACATCAACTCGGACGTCACGGCCGCCGTCGAGAAGAACCTCGACTACCGCTTCCTGGAAGCGGCCACGGGCAAGCCGAAGACCGAGCTCGGCTACTGAGATGACGGCGCTCGCCCAGCTCAGGAAGCTCGACCGCTATATCGTGCCGGTGCTCGTGCTCGCCGGCTGGGAGGCGTTCTCGCGCTCCGGCGCGCTGCCGGCAGCGCTGCTGCCGGCGCCGTCGACGGTCGTGTGGGCGTGGGCGGACTGGCTGGTCGGCACCGACGGCAACACCCAGACCTACAGCGGCCATTGGCTCGCCGACATGCTGGCGAGCCTGTCGCGCGTTGCCGCAGGCTTTGCGATTGCCACCGTGCTCGGCGTCTCGCTCGGGGTCGCCATCGGGTGGTCGCGCAAGATAGAGATCGTGATCGAGCCGACGCTTCAGATGCTGCGGCCGATCCCGCCGGTGTCGTGGATCCCGCTCGCCATCATCTGGTTCGGCATCGCCAACAAGCCGGCGATCTTCCTGGTGTTCCTCGGCGCGTTCTTTCCGATCCTGCTCAACACCATCCACGGCGTGAAGACCTGCGACCGCAATCTGATCCGCGCCGGCGCCATGGTCGGCGGCAGCGAGCGCAAGCTGCTGCGCTACATCGTCGTGCCCGCGGCGATGCCGAGCATCTTTGCAGGGCTTCGCATCGGCATCGGCTCGGCGTGGATGCTGACGGTGACGGCCGAAATGGTCGCGGTGAAGAGCGGGCTCGGCTACGTGCTGTGGGATTCCTACTACTTCCTGCGCTACGATCTGGTGCTGGCGGCGATGGCGAGTATCGGCCTGCTCGGCTTCTGCAGCGATCTCGCCATCCGCTTCGTGATGGCGCGCGTGCTGCACTGGCAGCGCAACACCACGCTTCGTGGCGGAGAATGACGATGGCCACGATCGAGATCTCCGGCGTCTCCAAGATCTTCACCGACAAGAAGCGCAACGCCGACGTCACCGCGCTCGCCGACATCAATCTGTCCATTGCCCGCAACGAGCTCGTCTGCCTGCTCGGTCCCTCCGGCTGCGGCAAGTCGACATTGCTCAACATGATTGCCGGCTTCGAGACGCCGAGCGCCGGCAATGTCACCGTCGACGGCCGGCCGGTGATCGCGCCCGGCGCCGATCGCGGCGTCGTGTTCCAGCATGCCAATCTGATGCCGTGGCTGCCGGTGTGGGAGAACGTCGCCTTTCATCTCTTGCTCGGCGGCGGCCAGAAGGCCGAGCGCCGGGCGCGGGCGCAGGTCTATATCGACATGGTCGGCCTGACCGGCTTCGAGAACCACTATCCGTCGGAGCTGTCGGGCGGCATGAACCAGCGCGTCGGCATCGCCCGGGCGCTGCTGATGAATCCGCAAGTGATCCTGATGGACGAGCCGTTCGGCGCGCTCGACGAGCAGACCCGCATGGACATGCAGACCGAGCTGGTGCGCATCTGGCAGCAGCACCAGGGCACGATCGTGTTCGTCACCCATGGCATCGACGAGGCGCTGACCTTGGGCACGCATGTTGCGGTGATGAGCGCACGGCCGGGGCGCATCGTCGAGATCATCCCGATCGATCTGCCGCGGCCGCGTGATATCACCAGCCCGCAGTTCAACGCGCTGAAGCGCCACATCCTGGCGCTGTTGCGCGGGGAGCGGGCGGAGCAGGGAGAACGGGTGTGATGCTGCCAAGATCGCACTCACTCGAACGCTGTATGCTGGACGTGCGCCATCTCGACGCGCGCAGTGCGCTCCCTCTCCCGCCTGCGGGGGAGGGCTGGGGTGGGGGCGCCGCACGGCGCGCTGCCCGAGCGGATAGAGTTCCCCCATCCGGATCGCATCTGCGATGCGATCCGGCCTCCCCCGCAAACGGGGAAGGCTCTCCCGCTCGCCATCCGCGATCGAACGAGGTCGTTCACCCATGACCAAACGCACGCTGCTCGGCATGCTCACGCCGTCGTCCAACACCGCGCTGGAGCCGATCACCTCGGCGATGGTCGCGAGCCTGCCCAACGTCTCCGCGCATTTCTCGCGCTTCAAGGTCACCGAGATCGCGCTCTCGTCCGACGCGCTCGCGCAGTTCGACATTTCCAACATCCTGCGCGCCGCCGAGCTGCTGGCGCATGCCAAGGTCGACGTCATCGGCTGGAACGGCACCTCGTCGGGCTGGCTCGGCTTCGAGGCCGACGTGAAACTGTGCGAGCATATCACCGCAGCCACCGGCATCCCTGCGACCACCTCGATGCTGGCGCTGAACGAGATCCTGGCGGCGGCGAAGGCCACCTCGCTCGGCCTCGTCACGCCCTACCGCGACGACGTCCAGGCGCGCATCATCGCCAACTACGACAAGCTCGGCATCGCCTGCCGCGGCGACCGGCACCTCAACCTGCAGGACAATTTCTCCTTCGCGGAAGTGACGCCGTCCGAGATCGAGACCATGATCCGCGAGGTCGCGCGCGAGAAGCCGGATGCGATCGCGGTGGTCTGCACCAACATGCGCGCCGCGCCGCTGGTCGCGCGGCTCGAGCTGGAGACCGGCATTCCCATTCTCGACACCATCGCCACCGTGGTATGGAAATCGCTGAAACTGGCAGGGGTCGATGTCAGCGGCGTCAGCGGGTGGGGATCGCTGTTTCAGAAATTCGCTTGAATCTGGACTAGGGAGAGCGTGTCACATGGCTGCCTTCGACACCGTCATCCGCAACGGCACCGTCGCCACCGCGAGCGATACGTTCAAGGCCGATGTCGCCATCAAGAGCGGCCGCATCGTCGCGATCGGCGAGGCCATCACCGATGCCGACGAGATCGTCGATGCCACGGGCCTGCTGGTGCTGCCGGGCGGCATCGACAGCCATGTCCATATCAGCCAGCCCTCCGGCCCCGGCATCGTCATGGCCGACGATTTCGAGAGCGCGACGCGCGCCGCCGCCTTCGGCGGCAACACGTTCGTCATGCCCTACTGCCTGCAGGAGAAGGGCCAGCCCTTGCGATCAGCGCTGAAGGACTATCACGCGCTCGCCGACAACGCCTGCTACGTCGATCACTCCTTCCATCTCATCATCGCCGATCCCACCGACGCCGTGCTCGGCCAGGAGCTGCCGGCGCTGGTCGCCGACGGCTATTCGTCGCTGAAGATCTTCATGACCTATGAGGGGCTCGCGCTGAACGACTACGAGATCCTCGGCGTGCTGCAGGTCGCGCGCGAGCAAGGCGCGCTGGTGCAGATCCATGCCGAGAACTACGACGCCATCCGCTTCCTCACCGACCGCCTCGAGCGCGCCGGCCACATCGCGCCGTACTATCACGGAAAGTCGCGCCCGATTCCGGTCGAGCGCGAGGCCACCCATCGCGCGATCTCGCTGGCCGAGCTGATCGACGTGCCGATCGTGATCGTCCACGTCTCCAACCGCGAGGCGATGGAGGAGATCCGCCGCGCGCAGGCTCGGGGCCTGAAGATCCATGGCGAGACCTGCCCGCAATATCTGGTGCTGACGGAGGAGGACATGCAGGGCCTCAACATGGAAGGCGCCAAATATGTCTGCTCGCCGCCGCCGCGCGACAAAGCCAGCCAGGAGGCCTGCTGGGAGGGATTGCAGCAGGGCGTGTTCTCGCTGTTCTCGTCGGACCACTGCCCGTTCCGCTACGACGACGAGGCCGGCAAGCTGACGCCGAAGGGCCGCACCAGCTTTCGCTGGGTGCCGAACGGCATCCCCGGCGTGGAGACCCGGCTGCCGATCCTGTTCTCCGAAGGCGTCAGCAAGGGCCGCATCACCCTGAACCAGTTCGTCGCCTTCACCGCCACCAACCATGCCAAGACCTACGGCCTGAAGGGCAAGGGCTCCATCGCGATCGGCTACGACGCCGACATCGCGCTGTGGGACCCGGCGAAGACCGCGAAGATCAGCCAGTCCGGCCTGCACCACGGCTCCGACTACACGCCCTATGAAGGCATCGAGATCACCGGCTGGCCGGTGGCGACCATGCTGCGCGGAAAATTCGTCGTGCGCGACGGCGAGTTGATCGGCGCCAAGGGCAGTGGCCGCTACGTCACCCGCGGCAAGCCGGGCGGCCTGGCCTGAGCGGCCTGAGCGCGCTCTCTCGACGCGTCGTTGCGAGCGAAGCGAAGCAATCCAGAGTCGTGAACGGGACTCTGGATTGCTTCGTCGCTGCGCTCATCGCAATGACGAGTTGGACACAGGTGCCCACCCTCCCCTGGACGGCAGGGCGATCGCATATGACGAATGCGACAATCGCGGCAGCGACGCCTGCCGGCTAGTTACTCCGTCATGCCCGGGCTTGTCCCGGGCATCCACGTTGCTCCCAGGGCGCCGGACGACGTGGAAACAGACGAGAGCAATACGTAGGGGGCCATATGCGATCGCTCTGCCCGGGAGGGTGAGGCTACGCGCGTCGTCCATCCGGAAAGCTTCCTCGCCAATCCATCCCATTTACCTCATGTGTGGGTAGTCTGTCCCCCACCCCGGCTCTCCGGAGGAGGGTGAGCAGCGATCCGGTCGAGCCACTGCTCTCCCGCACCGCACCATCTTCCCTCGCGACCTCCGACTAGCCACTTCTTGTTCCGGATGTGTCGAACCCTTGTCACAACCGCACGACATATCCTTGTCAGACAAGGAGTGCCGCCATGCCCGCGCTTGCCTTTTCGAACAATGATATTGCCGTCATCGCCTGGACCTTCGATCGCCGTCTCGACGGCTGTCTCGGCTTCGCCATTCATCGCATCGATCTCGCCGATCACACCGACACCGTGCTGCCGGCGCTGGCACGGTTTGCCGGGCAGACCGCGGACAAGCTCACCACCGAGCAGGCGCCGATCCAGAAGTTCTGGTGGAAGGATCTGTTCGCCAAGCGCGGCGGCACCTACAAATATCGCATCGTGCCGATGGCCGGCACGCCCGGCCAGGCGCTGACGCCGCTCGAAGGCGTCGCGCCGCTGGAGAGCAATCCGGTCACGCTGACGCCGGAGCGGCCGCCGTTCCACGTCTATTTCAACCGCGGCATCACCGCGACCCAGGCGCTCAGCCATGCGCTGAACGACAAGCCGAGCGTGTCGGCGCTGGCCCCGCACATCCTCGATCCTGCCGATCCCATTCGCATCCGCCTGATGGGCCAGCTTCAAGACGGCCTGACCTCGCTGCTGGCGCGCGCCGATGCCGGCGGCGGCGCCATCCATGCCGCCCTCTACGAGCTCAACGATCCCGACGGCCTGGAGAAGCAGCTCCACCAGAACCCCGCGAGCCGCACGGTCATCCTCGGCAACGAGCAGGGCAAGGACACCGACGACGCCGACGCCGAGAACCGCGCCGACCTCAAGTCCGCCGGCGTCACCGTGATCGACCGCATCCTCGGTAAGGGCAGCATCCCGCACAACAAGTTCATGGTGCTCACCGAGAACGGCAAGCCGAGCGCGGTGCTGTCCGGCTCGACCAACTGGACCTCGACCGGCCTGTGCACCCAGACCAACAACGCGCTGGTGGTGGAGAGCCCAGTGTTGGCGCAGCGCTATCTCGGCTATTGGAACGCGCTGAAGGCCGACGTCGACGCCGCCGCCGGCGACAAGTCGGCGCTGCAGTCGAAGACCTTGCGCGACTTCGCCCGCGCCAACAATGCCGACGCGATCCAGGCGCCGGTCGACCTGGGCCACGGCGTCACCATCGAGCCGATGTTCTCGCCGAACACGCCGGGCAAGCTCGGCAAGAATCCCGATACGCCCGGTGACATGGGCCGCGTGTTCGAGCTGATGCGATCGGCCAAGCACGCCGTGCTGTTCCTGGCCTTCGATCCCGGCAACAACTCGATCCTCGACGTCGCCGGCCAGTTGCTCAAGGACAAGCCCGATCTGTTCGTGCGGGGCGCGCTGACCAGCCCGGTGCGCGCGACGAACTTCTCCGCCGCGCTGCATTCCGGCGGCCATTCGGAGGTGCCGGCGGAGGAGGGAGCGGACGACACCGCGCCCCAGGTGACGGTGGTCGGCGAGGCCGGCAAGCCGAAGAAGCCGGGCGCCAAGGGCAGCATCGATTTCCGCGCCGTGCCGGCCGGCGCGGTGCAGGACGCGTTCGGCAAGTGGGAGAGGGAGCTCGGCAAATACGGCTTCGCCATCATCCACAGCAAGATCGTGGTGATCGATCCGTTCAGCGACGACTGCGTCGTCGTCACCGGCTCGCACAATCTCGGCTTCCGCGCCTCGCACAACAACGACGAGAACATGCTGATCATCCGCGGTCACCGCGGTCTCGCCGAGGCCTATGCCTGCCACGTCCTCGACCTCTACGACCACTACGCCTGGCGCTTCCTCTTGCAGCAGCACCCGGAGATCTTCGGCAAGCCGCTGCAATCCGACGACACCTGGCAGGACCGTTACATCAAGGGCGCGGATGAGAAGTCGCCGGAGCTGCGGTTCTGGCTGTCGGCGGCGGGTGGCGGCGGGGCGGTCGAAACGCCACCGACGCCGAAGAAGCCCGCCAAGCCAACCGGCACCACCAAGCCGGCCAAGACACCGGCTGCGACGACGAAGCCCGCGAGGCCGTCGACCAAGCCGGCCAAGAAGGCCCAAAAGAAGACCGCCGCTGCAGCCAAGACCTCGGCCGGCCGCAAGACAAGCACGACAAAGAAGGTCGCGAAGAAGGCGTCGAAAACGGCAAGCCAGCGTGCCGCCTCAGCGAAGAAGGCGAAGGCCAAGGCGACCAAGACGGCGGCCAAGCGTCCGGCGAAGAAGACCGCGACCAAGACCGCCAGGCGAGCCAAGACGAGCGCCAAGAGGAAAGGGCGCTGAGCGTTGCGCCCGCGCTGAACCGTCGCCGCGCAGACGAGGCCATGGGATCGTGATGCGAGTCCGCGGGATCGCATCATGATCTCGTCTCTTGCCCGAAGCGGATCGCGGGCACACGAGCGTTCCAGTCCTCAGAGCATGATCCAAAAAAATGGAAACCGGTTTTCCGAAAAGATCATGCTCTAGCCGTCTTGAAGCGGGCTCAGTAGGCCGTCCATCCGCCATCCGTCGCGTAGAACGCGCCGGTCAGGTTCGACGCCTCGGGCGACAGCAGGAACAGCATCACCGCGACCTGCTCCCACACGGTGGCCGGACGATGCCTGGGATCGGCATAGCTGAGGATCGAGTTTGTCTTCAGCCGTCCCATGCCGCCGTCGGCCGGCGACCGCTGCATCTTGGCCGCGACGGCCTGCGCGGCCCGCGCGATCATCGGCGTGTCCGTCGCCGCCATGTTGACCGAGTTGATGCGAATGCCGTGGGGCGCGTAGTCGACCGCGGCGTTGGCGGTCAATCCGTTGACGGCGTGCTTGCTGGCGACATAGGCCGGATTGCCGGCCAGTCCGGTCAGGCCGGCGATCGAGGCGACGTTGACGATCGCCCCGCCGCGCTTCTGCGCGACCATCTGCCGCAGCTCGGCCCGCATGGCGCGGAACACGCCGGTGGCGTTGGTGGCGAGGACATTGTCCCAATAGGCATCGGAGGCTTCGTGGATCGGCGCAAACAGCAGGTCCTTCTGCTTGTCGTAGTCGAACGCCTCGCCGGAAAATACGCCGTCCATGACGCCGGCATTGTTGATGGCAAAATCCAGTCCGCCGAATTTCTCGACCGCCCGCCTGACCATCATGTCGCAGGTGTCGCCCTTCGCGACATCGCCGACGAGAAATTCGATCGCGCCACCCTCGCGCTGGATCATGGCCGCCGTCTCGCGCGCCGTGTCCGGCAGCCAGTCGATCCCGACGATGTTGGCGCCCTCGCGCGCCGCCCGCAGCGCGGCGGCGCGGCCCATGCCGCGGGCAAATCCGGTGATGGCGATCGTCCGTGACTTGAAGCGATCCTTGATGAAGTAGTCCGGATCGATCGGGCTGATCGCGAGGTTGGCCGGGCCGACGGGCTCAGCCGCCTCAGCGCCTCCCGGAAGCAGTTGCGCCAGCGGAATCGTCACGGCCCCCGAACCCAGGCTCTGCAACATGCTGCGGCGATCCATCGACATCTCCCCTCAGAAGCTGATCCGGGCCAGCGACATCGCGCTGAACCACGGGCGGGTGTTGCCGACAACGGCCTGGCTGACGCCGGACAGCGGCGCCGTCAGCGCGACGCCCGACTGGAACATCACGTTGCGGCTCATGAAATACTTCACCGTCAAATTGACCTCGTAGCCGAGCAGATGCCCGGCCAGCGTCGAGGTGGTGCCGCCGATATTGTTGAGCTGCTGCGCCTGGAACAGCCAGGCCTGCGGCACGAGCTCCCATTGCGGCGCCGGCCGCAGGATCGCCTGCAGGCGATGGGCGATCAGGTTGGTGTCCTGAAACAGCTTGTAGTGGTTCAGCCCCTGCACCCATTCCTCGCCGGTGCCGCCCGACAACAGCGGATCCCAGCGCTCATAGGTCCGCGTCGCCGGATTGTCGCCGCTGAATCCGGACAGCCGATAGCTCAAAGTGGGGCGCCACAGCGCCTCGTTGAAGGTGTAGCCCGCCTCGACATAGCCGCCCCAGGCGCGCATCGGAAACGCGTTGCGGTCGTTCCATTGCAACGCCAGCTCCGTCTTCGCATAGGGACCGGACGCGCCGATGGCCGGCGTCCAGTAATAGCGCACGTCGGCGACCTGCAGCCCCTGGCGCGTGCCCTGCGCCGTCGCCGTGTACCAGCCGTAGTCGGAGCGCGGCACGGTCAGATAGGTCAGTCCGAGCTGATGCGGCGTGCCCAGGCCCGTCTCGAGGTTCGCGCCGGCGATGACGGTGTGGGTATCGATCGCCGGCAGCTCGTCGGGGGCGAGACGGAAGGCCTCGAATTTCGTGGTGTTGTAGCGAGCCTGCGCGAGGAACAAACTGTCGGCAGCCCAGCGCGGATTGAGCTGCAGCGCGGCGCGGTCAAAACCGTTGGCTGCCGTGATCCTGATCAGCATGCCGTCGGCAATCTGGAACGGCTGCCGTCCGCCGGACAGGTTGATCACCAGCCGCGAGCCGTCGTCGCCCGTGATCCCCGTGACGAGGCCCGCATAGGCGTCCTCGATCGCGCCATGGCGGCGCGGGCCGGTGACGAACAGGTCCGTGCCGGTCGAGCCGCTGGCCAGATAGGAGAGGCTGCCATAGGCATAGATGTTGTTGCCGACCGGTCCGATGCCCTGCAGCCCGCCCTCCAGCGCGGCTTCGCCGAACGACGACCAGCCGGCGCCGGCCGGTCCCTTGGCGAGTGGATTGGCGCCGACGAAGGCCTGCGGCCGGCCATACCAGGCATCGTGATTGGCGTAGCCGAGCGTCGCGGCCGTCAGCTTGAGCTTCAGCAGGCTGTCGTCGCCCTGATGAAGATAGGGGAAATCGACGCGGCCCGGATCCGCCTGCGGCCGGTCGCCGACGACGACGCTGAGCTCGACCGCAACGCCGCCGGTGTTGCCGTCGACGTAGTTGATCGAGGCCGTGGCCACGCCGGGGATGCGCTTCACCTTGGCGAGCCCGAAATCGACCATCAGGTCGTGAAGCTGCGACCCCGGATAGATGTTGAGTGCCCGCCGAATGCGATCCTCGAACGCGACCCGCTGCGCCCCACTGGGCACCACGCCCGACAGCACCAGACGCACCGACTCGATCGGCCGGTTCTCGAACGTGGGCCCCAGTGCCTGGGCGCCGGCGGCAGAAACGAGCAGCAGCGAGAACAGCCACGCCGCCAGGTGCGGACCGAGGCTTCCGCGCATTGGGAGACGTCTGCCGTCCGGCATGGCTCTGCCACCAGCTCATTGCGTGATCCGATGATCGGCGAGGCCAAGGTAGCGCGATTGATCTTGATCAACCAGAGCGAAATGTGCCGCAGGCCACCCATCCGGTCCGCGCCGCTGCAGCGAGAGCGACCGGACGGACTCATGGACGTGCTTTTGGCGAGGCTCGCCGTTGGAGGAGGATCGCGCGGTAGTTTTCCGATAGTTTTCTGCAGCGTCACCGTAATCAAGGAGTGCCGCTAGGTCCGCGGCTCTTCCGAGACCCTGAGATCATGATGCGGGTCCGCGGGATCGCATCATGATCTCGTCTCTTTGCTCGAAGCTGATCGTGGGTGAACGATCGTTCCAGTCCTCAGCGGACTGGAAGCGGGTTCAATAGGCCGTCCATCCGCCGTCCGTCGCGTAGAACGCGCCGGTCAGGTTCGACGCCTCGGACGACAGCAGGAACAGTATCTTTGCGACTAGCTCCTACATGGCGTCCGCGCGTACGGTGCCGCCAGCGCGACCGGCCAGACTCATGGGCCCGCCGTTACACAACGGCCGAGATGATAGTTTTGTGCAGTCGAGCAGCGTCACCGTAATCGCTGTCGGTCAATGCAAGGACCGCTAGTTTTCGTGGACGTGAAAGCCCGGTGCGCGGAACGCTCCGGGCCAATCACGTGGTCGCAAGAAACGACTATTGATGCACCCGCAGGGTCCCGTCCGCGTTGTAGTCACTCTTGGGATTGTAACCGGAATCGCGGTGCGTTCTACGATGTAGGGCAGCGTTGCTGCCGCTTACGCCCGGAGTTCCGCTATCAACCCGCATGGTCCCGTCTGCATTGTAGTCACTCTTCGGCCCGTAGCCGGAATCGCGATGCGTTTTTGCATGTAGGGCAGCGTTGCTGCCGCTCAGGCCCGGAGTTCCGGGATTGACCTGCATATTTCCATATTGGTCGCGATCACTTTTGCTCGCCCCGACCTGCTGAGCCGCACTGGCTTTTGCATGAGTACCTTTTGCATGATGAGTACGATGTCCTGCCAAGGCCGCAGATGTAGAGACGGCGAGAATAGCAAGACCAACAGCAATGCTTCTAGCCATAGTGAACTCCTCACGTTGAAGGACCATTGATGACGGATACGCCGTCAATGCTAGCCTGCCACGGAAATTGTTGACCGTCTTTGATGCAACTCAAGGTAATAAGGCGGGTGCGACGTCACGGTCCGCACAACTTTTGGCATCATTTCTTCGGCTCTGGTGCGGTGCCCGGCGGAGCCGATGTCGCTCCGCAACATGCCTCTGACGACGGGTTTGACCGATGCCTTCACCGTACCGCTATCGACTTCGACTTGCGAAACGCCGGTCGTCATGTCGACCAGAAGCCGATCGCCGCTCAGCACGTTCCGGCAACTGGTCGACACCACCCCGCCGAGCGTGGTGATCAGAATTGGGACCGATCTCTGCGCCGCATGGGCATCGCAGGTGACTTGCGCGAAGCCGCACATGGCAGATCGTCGATCCGAAACAGGAGCGTTCGACAGAGTCTCGATCGGGAACGCAAGCCTTGACGGTGGCCGTTCGAACGGCTGGAAGAAATATGATTTCTGTTTATCGAAATTCTATTTTGTTTTTACGAAAAATGTGCTTTACTCCGCGCGTCCCGCCCCAACGAGGGGACGCTTCGCGGTCGTCACGGACGTCGGGTGTGGGATGCGATGGGCGCTTGGGATCGCAGCATGGTTCGCCGTGCCGACGAACGATCCCGGGCGCACGGTGAAGTCGCGTGGTCCTGGCCTCCCGGTGCTGAGGTCGAGCCTGTAGGCGTTGCTGATGAGCTGCCTGCGGGTGATGGGGGCAAGACAGCCGGTCCCCAGGGAGATCGCGTATAAATCGTAAAGCCATCGCGCAGGGAGGGCCGGGTGTTTCGGCCAGACCTGTGGTGACTGCCGCCTGCTTTCTTTTCTGCAGGCGGGCCACGGGCGCGGCCAGCGCCCGGCCTTCCCTGCGCCCTCGGTTAGGAGAGGGCGGTGAGAATGGCACATAGCTCGGGCGCTGGGCGCCGCGAGATCGCGAGGGTTTGTCCGCAGGGTCGCATAAGGTGCATCCGTAGATGTCGTGCGTGCTTCTCGGGTTGAACGTCGCCCCCGGGCGTCATTGCGAGCGCAGCGAAGCAATCCAGGGGCCAGGGTGGGACTCTGGATTGCTTCGTCGCTTCGCTCCTCGCAATGACGGAGATGGGGGGCAGCAGATCGCGCCCGACTGCCAGGCTTGCCCTGCCGGGACAGGCGATGCGCCGCAACCGCCGGAGAAGGGAGCGCAATGTTCGCGAAGCCGCAGCCTGTGCGCGACGTTCTTCGCCTCGATCGACCCAGCCCACAAACAAAAACCCCGCCATTCGCGGCGGGGCCCAGTCTGGGAGGAGCAAGCCGTGAGGCTCGCCGGTGGACCCAGTGAAAGCTCAGGCGGGGATGCGCTCGTCCATGTCGTGCGGCTCGCGCAGCACGTAGCCGCGGCCCCAGACGGTCTCGATGAAGTTGCGGCCTTCGGAGGCGTTGGCGAGCTTCTTGCGCAGCTTGCAGATGAAGACGTCGATGATCTTCAGCTCGGGCTCGTCCATGCCGCCGTAGAGATGGTTGAGGAACATCTCCTTGGTCAGGGTGGTGCCTTTGCGCAGCGAGAGCAGCTCCAGCATCTGGTATTCCTTGCCGGTCAGATGCACGCGCTGGCCGCCGACTTCGACCGTCTTGGTGTCGAGGTTGACGACGAGGTCGCCGGTCTGGATGACCGACTGGGCGTGGCCCTTGGAACGGCGGACGATCGCGTGGATGCGGGCGATCAGCTCGTCCTTGTGGAACGGCTTGGTCATGTAGTCGTCGGCGCCGAAGCCGAGACCCTTGACCTTGTCCTCGATGCCGGCGAGGCCGGACAGGATGAGGATCGGCGTCTTGATCTTCGAGACACGCAGCTGCTTCAGCACGTCGTAACCGGACATGTCGGGCAGATTGAGGTCGAGAAGGATGATGTCGTAGTCGTACAACTTGCCGAGGTCGACGCCTTCTTCGCCCAGGTCAGTCGTGTAGACATTGAAGCTTTCGGACTTCAACATCAGTTCGATCGACTGCGCGACGGCGCTGTCATCCTCAATCAGCAAAACGCGCATGCCAGTTCCCCATAGTCGCCGCTCCGGGCGTCAGGTCGGCCGCCATCTGCGGCACTCAAAACGCCTTTGAACAACTGATTCGGATCCTGACGAGAGATGGTTAACAAATCCTGATTCCCCTCCGCAAGCTCTATCCGTGCAATTTTTATCGAATCGCCGTAAGGTGTTGCGATGAAGCAGTTTTTCTTAGCCGCTCTCGTTCAAGCTCCATGTTAAGAGATGGACCTAACCGACTCTCGGATCTCACCGCTTTTTGAGGGCGGCAAAGCGAAGCACGTCAGTCACTCCAGACCATGACGTAATGATTAATGATGCGAGTAAACACAGAGTTAAGCCGACGACGCGAATCTGCCCCTACTTAAGGTTTTCGCAATGAAGGCTCTGGCCCAATGACAGCTCTCTCGTAATGAAGGCGCTTTGGCAATGAAGGCTCTGGCCGAGCAGATCAGCGACATCGACGCCGTGAACACCTATGGGCGTGTCGTCGGCGTGAAGGGACTCATGGTGGAGATCGCCGGGCCGATTCATGCGATGTCGGTCGGCGCGCGCATCGTGATCGAGACCGGCAACAATTACATCCCTGCCGAAGTGATCGGTTTCTCCGGCAAGAATGCCGTGGTGATGCCGTTCGCCGGGCTGGAGGGCGTGCGCCGCGGCTGCCGCGCCGTGATCGCCAATGCCGCCAATCAGGTGCGGCCGTCGCCGGCCTGGCTCGGCCGAGTCATCAATGCGATGGGCGAGCCGATCGACGGCAAGGGGCCGCTGCCGCAGGGCGCCTCACCGGTTCCTTATCGGAACAATCCGCCGCCAGCGCATTCGCGCCGGCGCGTCGGCTCGCCGCTCGATCTCGGCGTCCGCGCATTGAACACCTTTCTCACCTGTTGCCGCGGCCAGCGACTCGGCATCTTCGCCGGTTCCGGCGTCGGCAAATCGGTGCTGCTGTCGATGCTGGCGCGCAACGTCGACGCGGCGGTGTCGGTGATCGGGCTGATCGGCGAGCGCGGCCGTGAGGTGCAGGAGTTCCTGCAGGACGATCTCGGCGAGGAGGGCCTCGCGCGCTCGGTCGTCGTGGTCGCGACGTCCGACGAGCCGGCGCTGATGCGAAGACAGGCGGCGTATCTGACGCTCGCGATCTCGGAATATTTTCGCGACGAGGGCAAGGATGTCCTTTGTCTGATGGACTCGGTCACGCGCTTTGCGATGGCGCAGCGCGAGATCGGGCTGTCGGCCGGCGAACCACCGACCGCGAAGGGCTACACGCCGACGGTGTTCACCGAGCTGCCGAAGCTGCTCGAGCGGGCGGGGCCGGGCAGCGGCGAGGGCACCATCACCGGGATCTTCACGGTGCTGGTCGATGGCGACGATCACAACGAGCCGGTGGCGGATGCGGTGCGCGGCATTCTCGACGGCCACGTGGTGATGCAGCGTTCGATCGCCGAACGCGGCCGCTATCCGGCGATCAACGTCCTGAAATCGGTATCGCGCACGATGCCGAAATCGGCCGACCCCGTATTCTTGCCGACGATCATGCGCGCGCGCCAGGTGATGGCGACCTATGCCGACATGGAGGAACTGATCCGGCTCGGTGCCTATCGCGCCGGTTCCAGTCCGGAGGTCGACGAGGCGATCCGGCTGCACGAGCCGCTGGAGGCGTTCCTGCGCCAGCGCAAGGACGAGGTCTCGACGCTGCAGAACGGGTATCGGGAGCTGGAACAGATCCTGGGGCGCTTGGAAACGGAAAGCTAACTTTGTCGGGTAATCATCCCCTCCATGTAATGAGCCTAGTCGGCGAGCCCAGCAAGGGCGGCCGGCCCTGTCCCGCGCCGTACACGGGACTTCTGGGGAGTATGAGTCGATGAAGTCGCGCGAAACGCTGATCCGTCTGAAGAAATTTCAGGTGGATGAGAAACGCCGCCGGGTGACGCAGATCGAGGGCATGATCGCTGACTTCCAGCGCATGTCGGCCGAGCTCGAGCGGGAGATCCAGACCGAGCAGGAGCGGGCCGGCATCAACGACCCGACCCATTTTGCCTATCCGACCTACGCCAAGGCCGCGATCCAGCGCCGGGAAAACCTGACGCGCTCGGCCGACGAGCTGCGCACCCAGCTCGAGGACGCCAAGGCCGCGTTGTCCGAGGCGTTCGAGGAAATGAAGAAGGTCGAGCTGCTCGACGAGCGTGACCAGGCCCGCGAGAAGGCCGAGGAGAGCGCCCGCGAGCAGGCCGACATGGACTCTATCGGCCTGATGCGCGCCCGGCTCGGCGTCATCGCCTGAGCCTGTCGCCGTCACGGCTGTCGCTTTCGAAAACCCGGGCCGCGAGGTCCGGGTTTTTCGTCGTGCCCACCCCGGTGGAGAGTTGCCCAGGACTTGTGCTACGGGAGGACGTAGGCTCGAACGAGGGAGTGGGGCGATTTTCGGGGACGCTGAATGCTGACGCCGGCAGAGCTGGTCTGGTTGCTTGCCGCTGTTGCCAAAGGGGACGAGGCTGCCTTCGAGCGCCTCTACGCGGCGACGCGCGCGAAACTCTATGGCGTCGTGCTCCGTATCTTGCACCGACAGGACCTCGCCGAGGAGGTCGTCCAGGAGACCTATGTGAAGGTCTGGAACAACGCCGCACAGTTCAACCCGGCCGTTTCTTCCCCGATCACCTGGATGGCCGCCATCGCCCGCAACCGCGCCATCGATCTGGTGCGCAAGCGCGGTGAGCTGTCTTTGGAGGATGAGCCCTCCGCGCTGGAGGTTGCGGCCGAGACGCCGGATCCGCTGGCGCGCCGCGAGATGTCGGAGGAGCTCAAGCGTCTTTTGGAATGCGTCGGCCAGCTCGAGCCCGACCGCCAGAAGCTCGTGCTGCTTGCCTACTACAACGGCTGGAGCCGCGAGCAATTGGCGACCAAGTTCGAGGCGCCGGTGAACACGGTGAAGACCTGGCTGAGGCGGAGCATGATGGACATCCGCCAATGCCTCGGTCTCGGATGAGGTGCTGTTCGGACCGGCGAGAGACCTTGTAGGACGTGACCTGGACCTGTGATGGCGTATAGCGAAGACCATATCGCGCTGGCGGCGGAATATGCGCTCGGGACGCTCGACGCCGCCGAACGGGCGCAGGTCGAGACCATGATGGCGGTCGACAAGGATTTTGTCGCGCTGGTCCAGGCGTGGGAATTTCGCCTCGGTCCGCTCAATCAGATGGTCGGGCTGGTCGAGCCGCGTCCCGAACTGTGGGAGCGCATCAAGGCCGAGATTGCGCGGTTGCGCGCGACCGCGGAGAGCGCGCCGGCTGGACAGGTGACGATCGTCGAGGCTCCGGTCGTTGCCGCTCAGCCCGAGCCCGCGCCTCCCGAGGTCCCGCCCGTCGAAGCGGAAGCCGCGCCGATCCATGCGTCTCCCGTCAGCGAACCAGAGCCTGAGGTCGCGGCGCCGGTCATCACGCCGACACGCAGCACTTTCGCGGCTCGCGAGATCGCGAACGACGACACCAATGTCGTTCAGCTCTCGTCCAAGGTCCGGCAGTTGCGCGCGGTCGCCAACATCATGACCGCGCTCGCGGCCGTGCTGCTCGCGCTGGTCGGTGTCCAGGTTTACCGCCCCGACCTCCTGCCGCGGCCATTGCAGCCGAAGCCGCGGATCCAGACCGTCGAGGTCAAGGTGCCGGCCGCGCAACCCTCCGCCCAGTTCGTTGCCCTCCTGCAGAAGGACGCGGCGTCGCCGGCCTTCATCCTGACCGTCGATGCCGCCAGCAAGAGCTACACCGTGCGCCGGGTCGGCGCCGCGCCGGAGCCGGGCAAGAGCTTCGAGTTGTGGCTCGTCTCCGACAAGCTGCAGAAGCCGCGCTCGCTCGGCGTGATCGGCGGCAGCGACTTCACCAGCCGTCCCGTTCTCTCGTCCTACGACGCCGACACGGTCAGTCGCGCGACCTACGCCGTCACGGTCGAGCCGGAGGGCGGGTCGCCGACCGGGCAGGCGACCGGGCCGATCGTTTTCACCGGCAAGCTGATCGAGACGGTGCCGTCGGCGCGGTGATTCAACGCCCAAAAGAGAAAACGCCCGTGGGGAGCGGGCGTTTTCAGTAGTCGACTTGGGGTTGGGTCTACTACATATCCACGCGGCCAGTTGGGGGGCTGTGAGAACCGCGTGAATTCCGGGAATTCCTGTCAGCGAACTACCGACATCTCCGAGCTCGTCACCACGACCGGCTTGCCGGCCTTGAGGACCTTTGCCGTCTGCGCGTAGTTCGGCTCTGCATTCAGTCGGGCGGAGATGCCGAGGCCGGCCACTGCGATGCCAGCCACGAGCGCAACCACCACGATCTTGAGGTGGGTCGTACGATCCGCGCTGTAAATCGAGTGGTTCATGGAAGCCTCCTGCCGTCTTCCGTCCTTCGCTGATTCGTGTGAGCCGGGGGCTTTCCGGTTCATCGTCTCGCGTGAACTAACGTAGGAAACCTCAATTCTGTTTCGTAGGCCACATCACAAGTGTGTGATAAGGCGTGATGTCTCGCGATCGAAAGTCGATGAAATATGAATTTCTATAGTTATATCAATAATTTGATTTGTTGTTCGGTATGCGGATGAAATTTCAGCCACCTAACGCAAAATTAAGAATTCGTTTGCCTGTGGCGGTAAAGCAAGGGGTGGTCCGCCGGTAAAAACGGCAAAAGCCGACGCCTCGCGCCGGCCCCGCCGATCAAACGCGCCCGGAATTCTGCGGTTCCGCAACGTCAGCCCTCACACGCTCCCCACCGTCTTCAGCCGCGCTCGCGGATGGATCTCGGCCTGCGACAGCACCGTGGTCTGGGCCCGGAAGCGCTCGACCAGCGAGCGGACGAACGGCCGGATCGCCGCCGACGTCACCAGCACCGGCGATTCGCCTTCGCGTGCGGCGCGCTCGAAGGCATCGCGCGTCGCGGTCATGAACTCCGACAGCTTCGACGGCTGCATCGCGAGGCTGCGCTCCTCGCCCTGGCCGATCAGCGATTCCGCAAACGCCTGCTCCCACCTGGCCGACAGCGCGATCAGCGGCAGGTAGCCCATCGGCGAGGTGTTCTGGGCGCAGATCTGGCGGGCGAGGCGGGCGCGCACGTGCTCGACGATCGTGGCCGGGTTGCGCGAGAACGCGAGCGCGTCGGCGATGCCTTCGAGGATGGTCGAGAGGTCGCGGATCGAGATGCGCTCCGACAACAGCAGTTGCAGCACGCGCTGGATGCCGGAAATCGTGATCTGCGTCGGCACGATGTCCTTGACCAGCTCGCTCTGCTCCTTCGGCAGCTCCTTCAGGAGCTTCTGCACCTCGCCGTAGGACAGCAGGTCGCTCATATTGGCCTTGAGCAGCTCGGTCAGGTGCGTCGACAGCACGGTCGCCGCGTCGACGACCGTGTAGCCCTTGAGCGTCGCCTCTTCCTTCAGACCGGCGTCGACCCAGGTGGCGGGCAGGCCGAAGGTCGGCTCCGTCGTGTGGATGCCGGGCACCGCGACCTGGTTGCCGCCGGGGTCCATGACCATGAACTGGCTCGGCCAGATCTTGCCGGAGCCGGCGTCGACCTCCTTGATCTTGATGATGTAGGTGTTGGCCTCGAGCTGGACGTTGTCGAGGATGCGCACCGACGGCATCACGAAACCCATCTCGATCGCCAGCGACCGGCGCAACGCCTTGATCTGGTCGGTCAGGCGGTCGGTGCCGTCGGGCGCATTCACGAGCGGCAGCAGCGCATAGCCGAGCTCGATCTTGAGGTCGTCGATCTTGAGCGCGGCCGAGATCGGCTCCTCGGCGGCCGCGGCGGTGGCAGCCGCCGCCGGCGCTGCAGCCGCGGCGACCTCCTCGGCCTTCGCGACCTCCTTCTGCTTGCGCGCCTTGAGGGCGAGCGCGGCGGCGCCGCCGCCGAGCGCCAGGAACGGAAGGGTCGGGATGCCCGGCAGCAGCGCCAGCACCAGCATCACGGCGGCCGACATGCCGAGCGCCTGCGGATAGCCCGAGAACTGCTTGATCAGCGCTTTGTCGGCGGCACCGCTGACGCCGGCCTTGGAGACCAGGAGGCCCGCGGCGGTCGAGACGATCAGCGCCGGCACCTGGGTGACGAGACCGTCGCCGACGGTCAGCGTGGTGTAGGTGCGGGCGGCCTCGGCAAAGCCGAGACCCTGCTGGGCGACGCCGATGATGATGCCGCCGATGATGTTGATGAAGACGACGAGGAGGCCGGCGACCGCGTCGCCGCGGACGAATTTGGAGGCACCGTCCATGGCGCCGAAGAAGCCGCTTTCGTCCTCCAGCTCCTTGCGCCTGATCTTGGCGACCTTCTCGTCGATCAGGCCGGCGGAGAGGTCGGCGTCGATCGCCATCTGCTTGCCGGGCATGGAGTCCAGATGGAAGCGCGCCGCGACCTCGGCGATGCGGCCCGAACCCTTGGTGATGACGACGAAGTTCACCGTCACCAGGATCGCGAACACGATGATGCCGATGACGAAATTGCCGCTCATCACGAAGTTGCCGAACGCCTCGATGACGTGGCCGGCGGCATCGGTGCCCTCGTGGCCACGCGACAGGATCAGCCGGGTCGAGGCCAGGTTGAGCGACAGCCGCAGCATCGTGGAGATCAGGAGGATGGTCGGAAAGGACGAGAATTCCAGCGGCGCCTGGATGAACAAGGCGGTCATCAGGATCAGGATCGACAGGGTGATCGAGATCGCCAGGAACAGATCGAGCACCAGCGAGGGCAGCGGCAGGATCAGCACCACCAGGATGGTGAGGATGCCGAGCGCCAGCGCGATGTCGCCGCGCAGGACTGCTGTCTTGAGGTCAGCGAATGAGAACCCGCCGGCCGGAGATCCGACCCCCTGACCCGCCGTGACGTCGACCATGGCTTTCGCCCCTTCCCGCGGGCCGCGTGTGCCGGCCCCAAACGACTGCGCGACGGCCGCAGGGCCGCCGTTCCGAAACTGAGGTACCGCGCCGGCGTCCACGGAAGGTCTCCTCCGTCAACTGCACCCAACCACGACACGCACATTCCACCCGGCAATTTTTGCCCGGTGGTTGGTTAGCGTTCGGTTAATGGCGGTTAACAAAGGGTTGCGGGGGCAGGAGAGCGGGCGCACTTGGCGAGCCAGGCGCTGGTCTGCATCGGTCGGTCTCCTGCATCGGCTTGGTTGGCGTGCGCCCACGGTCTCGCGGCGCCGCGCGCCCGAGTTGTGCGTCAGGTCCGCCCTCGATCGGATGGAGGGCGCAGGGAAGGCCGGGCGCTGGCCGCGCCCGTGGCCCGCCTGCAGCAAAAAAAGCAGGCGGCAGTCACCACAGGTCTGGCCGAATCACCCGGCCTTCCCTGCGCGACGGTTGGAACGGCTTATACGTGGTCTCCCTGGTGCACCGGGCTTGTTGGCCACCATCTTCGGCGTGATGCGCGAGCACCGCCGCCAACTTGACACCAGCATCGGGGTGTCAGGACCGCACGACTTCGCCGTGCGCAACGAACCGTTCGTCCGCGCGGCCACAAGCCACGCTGCGATTCCCTGCGCCCATCGCATCCCACCTCCCACGTCTCGTGACGGTCGCGACACGCCCCTCCGGCGGAAGCAGGATGGGAGATCATATACATGATTTCTGAAAAAATGAAACAAGAATATTTCGTCAAATCAAAATTCAGGTTTTCTGCTGACCCGGGGCTCGGCGCTTGCGCGTCGTCCGGCTGCGCGCGTGGCGCCGAGCAATGTGTCGATATCGTGCGTGTCGCGCGGCGCGCGGCATCAAGTTTTTCTGATCGCTGCGATCAGCGTTTGCGATTGGCGGCGAGGGATGCTGCTCTTTAGAAGGCTTCTAAATTGAATGCAGGAGAACCGAAAATGCGTCGACAGAAGCTCCCCCATGGTCTGCGGCTGACAGCGACGGCTGCTGGCCTGGCCGGGCTTGCATCGCTCATCGCGGTCGCCGCGCCCAGGGCGGAGACGCCGACACCGACCCCGGCGCCAGCCTACCTGCCGACCGTCAGCGACCTGATGATCGCGACCATCCAGCCGCGCCATCTCAGGCTCTGGATCGCCGGCCATAGCGGCAACTGGGCGTTCAGCGCCTATGAGCTCGGCAATCTCAAGGGCGCGTTCAACCGCGTCAGCCGGGCGCAGCCACTGGTCGAGGGCAATTCGTTTGCCGACATGACGACGGCCGTGACGCAGCAGCCGTTCGACGAACTGGCGCAGGCCATCAAGCAGAAGGACATCGGCCGCTTCGAGCGCTCCTATGCCGACCTCACCGCCGCCTGCAATTCCTGCCACCAGGCGCTCAATCGCGCCGCCGTGGTCATCAAGGTGCCGCAGACCGCCAGCGTTGCCGACCAGGACTTCACGGCCGGTGCGGAGTGACAGCAGGCGGACGGTGAGGCACGATCGGTCGCGCGCCGTCCGCCGCTGCTGCCGGCCGGGGCCACGCGTGCGGATCAGCGAGGCGTGATCGACCCCTCGGTTTGTTGCGTGGGTTGATTCCAACCCGGAGAGACTTCCGGCCGGTCTTTGTTGGCAGGTGCCAACTCCGGGGGGATGCGCTTTCCGGCGTCGCAGATCGGCGAAGTGCTCACATCCTCTCGCCTACAGCTTCACAACGATCTTGCCGAAATGCGAGCCGGACCGGAGACGGGCGAACGCTTCGGGAGCGTCGTCAAAGTCGTAGACCCGATCGACGATCGGATGGATCGCGTGTTCGGACAGGAATCGATTCATCGCCGTGAAATGTTCGACCGAACCCACGGTGACGCCGATGATGTCGGCATTCTCCCACTGCAGGCGGGCGAGGTCGGGCTTGGGGCCGAACCCCGTCAAGACACCGATCTGGACGATCTTGCCACCCGAAGCGACCGACCGCAGCGATCGGTCGTAGGTGCCGGGGCCGCCGAGCTCGAGGACATGCGTGGCGCCTTCGCCATCCGTCGCTTTCATCACGGCGACATCCCAATCGGGCGTGTCGCGGTAGTTGATCAGGATCGAGGCGCCGAGCGCCTGGGCGCGGGCGAGCTTCTCATCCGAGGACGAGATGACGATCGCGCGCGCGCCCAGCGCGGCCGCGAACTGAAGGCCGAACAGCGCGACGCCGCCGGTTCCCTGGACCAGCAGCGTGTCGGCCTTGCCCATTCCGCCACGGGTGATGAGGCCGTGCCAGGCCGTCACGCCGGCACAGGGCAGGGTCGCGGCTTCGATCGACGTGAGGTGCGCCGGCACGGGGACCAGCGCCGTCGCCGGCAGCACCACGTACTCCGCCAGCATGCCATCCATCGTGCTGCCGCCGAGGGCTGACGGAACATAGCTCGCCTTGAACGGCCCGGAAATCCAATCGCGAAAGAACGATGCGGCCACACGGTCGCCCGGGCGCCATTGAACGACATCGGAGCCTACGGCATCAACGATGCCTGCGCCGTCGGAGAGCGGGACGCGGCGGTCGAAACCGCCTTCACCCGCTCGGTCGAGGATCAGGAGGTCGCGATAGTTGAGACTTGCCGCCTCGACCTGAATGCGGACCTCGCCAGGGGCGGGTTCGGGTTTGATGACGTCGGTGCGCACCAGGCGACCCGCGCCCGCATGGCCATTCAAATGATAGGCTTTCATCGTCGCTCCTTCACAAGGGACTCCACTTGGATGAGCACGATCTGTAAGGTCTGACAGCGCTGTCAGGGTCAAGAGGTTTTCAGTGAAGATCGGCGAACTTTCCCGGAGGACGGGAGTCAGCATCCGGATGCTGCGTTACTACGAGGACGAAGGCTTGCTTGCGCCGCACCGAACCTCGTCCGGTTACCGCGACTACGGGCCGGCGGACGAGGAAGCCGTGCGCCGGATCAAACTGCTCGGCTCAGCCGGCATGACGCTCGAGACGATCAAGCAGTTGCTCCCCTGCGTGCGCAACAACCGTCCAGATTTCAGGCCTTGCGACAATTTGCGAAGAATACTGGCGCAGCAGGTCGGCCTCATCGATCAACGCATCGAGGCACTCAGCCAGAGCCGGACGATTCTCGCAGGCTTCATCTCGAGCGTGAACTGATCGCCGGATATCGAATGTCGACCGTGGGCGACGGATCGATCGAAGACGTCGACATTCACTCGCCCGCCCAGGGGGACCCGCATGAAGCTCTATTCGTTCTGGCAGTCGCTGGCGAGCTTTCGCGTGCGCATCGCGCTCAACCTCAAGGGCATCGCCTATCAGCAGGTCGCGGTCGATGTCGACCGGCAGCAGCATCGCGACGAGGCCTATGCCGCGCTCAACCCGCAGATGGCGCTGCCAGCGCTGGTGCTCGACGACGGCACCGTGCTGACGCAGTCGCTGGCGATCCTCGAATATCTCGACGAAGCCTGTCCGGGCGCGGCGCTGCTGCCTGCCGATGCCAAGGGGCGCGCGCGGGTGAGGGCGCTGGCGGCAATGATCGCCTGCGATGCGCATCCGCTGACGACGCCGCGGGTGCAGCGCTATCTCACCGAGGTGCTGCACGTGGACGACGCGGCGCGCGCGGCCTGGCTCAGGCACTGGGCGTCGGAGATGCTGGTCGCGATCGAGGCCCAGCTTGCAGGCCATGTCGCGACCGGCCGGTTCTGCCATGGCGATGCGCCGACGATGGCCGACATCTGCCTCGCCGGCCACGCCGTCTTCGCGCGCAATAAAGGCCTCGACCTCGCCGCGACGCCGACGGTGCAGCGCGTCGTCGAGGCCGCGATGGCGCTGCCGGCGTTCGCGTCCGCCCATCCGCTGGCGCAACCCGACTCGCCGGCGGCGCTGCGCCGCAAGCCGGCGGTGTCGTAGTCGACGCCACGACCATCGGCGCTATCGCGCCGGCTGGCCGCCGTCGCGCTTCATCCAGTCGCGGAACTGCTCGAACAGGACCCTGGTCTCGTCCTCGCTCATCCGCCGGCCGCCGGTCGGCGCCCGCGTGCTCATCCACTCGTCGAACTGCTGCTTGACGGCGGCGCCGTCGGCCTGCGGCGGGCGCGTGCTGGCCAGCAGCTCCTCCGCGGCGCGGAAGCGGGTCCAGCCGGGCAGCGAGGAGGCGAGGTTGATCTCGTTCCATTTCGGATGGAACGGCGGCTGCTTGAACTGGTCGAACCGCTTGAACAGATAGTCGACGAAGCGCGCGACGCGGCGGTAGCGCTCGGTCTCCGGCGGCCAGTTGTAGACCGCCAGCACCTGCGGCACGCCGATGGTCTCGACGCTCTCGCCGGGCTTGAGCAGATTGGGGTAGTCCTGCGAGGTCAGCTTGGTCGGCACGTAGTAGTCCTGCAGGCTGCGCGCAAACGGAATCGGCAGGAAGTGGAAGCCCGGCTCGGGCTTGAACTTGGCGAACAGGTCGGTCGGCTTGCCCGTGACGTGGACGACGCCGGCGATCTCGCCACTGCGCATCTTCTCCAGCGCCACCGAATTGTTGATGAACACCTTTTCCGCGCCGATCTTGAGCCGGTCGAACACGATGCCGCCGGTGAGGTTGGCGGCGCTGCCCACGGTGTTGAAGGAGACCTTCTTGCCGGCGAGATCCTCCAGCGTCCTGATCTCCGGGCGGACGTAGACATGCATCTCGTTGATGTAGAACGAGCAGATGTAGCGGATCCGGTTCTTGATGTTGGCGAGCGTGCCGTTGCGGACGAACTCGTCGAGCACGTCCGCCGAGGTGATGGTGACGTCGACGCCGCGCAGATACAGCAGGTCCTCGATGTTGCCGAGCGCGCCGTAGGTCACCATCGGCAGCACGCGCAGGTTCGGGCGGTCGTCGAGCACCTTGGCCATCTCGGCGGCAAAACGGATGTTGGTGCCTTCGAGCAGGCCGCCGGCGACGCCGACCGTCCATTCGTTGGACTCCTGCAGCTTGCCGCCTTCGCCGGCCGCAGCGGCCGTTGCCGCCGCCGGCCTTCCGGTCCGCGCCGTCTGTGCCATGGCCGGCAGCAACGGTGCCGCCAGACTCAATCCCGCCGCAACGACGCAACTCAACAACGCCACCCGCATGCCCCAAATTCCTCCGTTGCCGGCCACACGGCGATCGTGAGGCGCGGCCGATTTTCGCGCATTATCTCCTTGGTTGAGGAATGAGGTCTACTACTCGCCGGTTGGGCGCAACCGGAGCTGCTGCGAGGCGCATCCTCGCCACCAAAAAGCCATGGGCTTGATTGCGCCTTGGTCTGGACGGAGAAACGCCGTGGTATCAGTCCGAGAGTCGCGCGAGATTGCACGCGGCCAAAATGGGATAGCGGAAATCGATGCAGCTTGCGGTTGCAGGGGGTGGTCGAAGCCGGATGTTCGTGCGATCGGTCGTCGAGGGCTGCTGCGAGATCGAGGCCTTGGCACGGCGCGATCAGGCGCCGGCCTTGCTTCCCTTGGCGCAATAGTCCCGCCAGAACTGCCGATAGCCGGCTTCGACGCAGCGCGTGTAGTTGGCGACGTCGCCAGCCGCCGAGCGCGCGACCAGGCCGGGTAGTTCGGGCCGCAGCTTCGCCAGCAGCTCGGGCCGCGCGGCAAAGCTCTTGGCGATCCGGATGTAGCCGTCATCATCGCCTGCGACCCAGTCGGCGAGGCCGGCCGCGGTCAGGATGCCGCCGGCGGCGCGCGAGGCCGCGCCGGCGCCGAGCTTGGCGACGACCGGCACGCCCATGTAGAGCGATTCGAACGTCGAGATGCCGCCGTTCTGCGGGAACGGGTCGAGCGAGATGTCGATGCGCTCGTAGGACTTGAGATGCTCGACGCGCTCGCTGGCGCCGAGGCAGAGGATGCGCGCCTCGGGCACGCCGTGTGCGACGAAGCGGGCGAGCAGCCCGTCGCGCACCGCGGGATCGTTCAGCGCGAGATGCTTGACGACGAGCTTCGCATCGGGGATCTCGGCGAGCAGCCGCGCCCACAGCGCGATCGCCGCGTCGGAGATCTTGTCGATGCGGTTGTAGACGCCGAAGGTGACGTGGCCGTTCGTCAGCATCGGCAGCGGCGACGGCGGAACGTCGAGCACCGGATCGATCGTGATCACCGAGGGCAGGTCGTGGACGTGCTCGGCGAACAGCGGCCGGACGCTCTCGGGCACCGTGACCGGATCGGCGAAGAAGTAGTCCATGGTGGCAAGGCCCGTGCCGGTGCCGCTGCCCCAGGCCGTGACCTGGATCGGCGCCGGCTTGCGCGCGAACACCGGCATGCGCGTGCCCGTGGTGTAGCCGGAGAGATCGACCAGGATGTCGACGCCGTCGGCCTGGATGCGGTCGGCGAGCTCGTCGTCGGACAGGCTCGAGGCCTCGACCCAGACGTCGGCGATCGACTGGAACGTCGCGGTGTAGGAATCGTGCCGCGGCGAGGTCGAGTAGCAGTTGACCTGGACCTGCGTCTTGTCGTGGCCGCGCAGCACGGGCAGGAAGGCGAAGGCCGCCGAATGCATGCGGAAGTCGGCCGAGACGTAGCCGACGACGATGCGCCGGTCGGGATCGAGCGAACGCGGCGCAAGTTTGCGGCGCGGGAATTTGGAGCCGACCGCCATCCACCAATATTGCCGCGCCGCCTGCTGGACCGCGAAGTCGGCGCCGGGCAGGAAGTCGAGATAGAAGATCTTCTTGGTGATCGCCTCGTCATAGTCCGGCTGCACCGCGAGCGCCTGGTCGAACTGGGCGATGGCGCCTGCGACGTCGCCGAGCCGGCCGCGACAGGCGCCGAGCAAAGTGAGCGCGACCTGCGCCTTCGGATTGGTGTCGAGCACGCGCTTGCAGGCGGCCATCGCCTGCGCGACGTTGCCGTTGAGGATGCAGATCTGCGCCTTGCCCTGCCATCCCAGTTGCAGATTGGGATCGAGCGTCACGGCGGCGTCGAAATCGGCTTCGGCGTCCGCCGTGCGTCCGGAGATCATGTAGAGCCGGCCGCGATGCGCCCGCAGCTCGGCGTGGGCCGGGCGTGCCGCCAGCGCCGCATTGAAGGTCGCTTCCGCCAGCTCGAAATGGTGCAGCTCGAGATGGGCGAGGCCCTTGTTGACCGTGGCCTCGAAATGGTTCGGGTTGAAGGCCAGCGCGCGCTCGGCGCTGGCGGCAGCGGCGTCCCACCGCCGCAGCATCAGCTCGGCGACGCTGCGATTGCACCAGGCATCGACGTCGTCCGGCTTGAGCTCGAGGGCGCGGGTCGCGGCCGCGAGCGAGGCCTCGCCCTGTCCGAGCCGCAGCAGCGCGATCGCGAGGTTGCGCAAGGTGATCGGCGCATTCGGGCGCAGCGCCAGCGATCGCTCCAGCGCGGCGCGCGCCTCCTCGTAGCGCTCGCAATTGATCAGCGCCCAGCCGAGATTGGACTGCGCGTCGGCGGAATTCGGCTCCATCGCGACGGCCTGCGTCAGGAAGGCGGTGGCCTCGGCGAAGCGCGCCGATGACACCAGCGACACGCCGAGCAGATGCATGGCATCGAAGCAGCCCGGGACCTCCTGCAGCAGCTTCGCGCACAGCGACTGCGTCTCCGCCTGGCGTCCGGCCTGGAAGGCTTTGTACGCCGTCGTCAGCTGCGTCTCGACGAGCTTCTTCTGCTTCTTTTCCTGCCGCGCCTTCTGGAAGGCGCGCGAACCGACGGTGCTCAAGGACTTGGGTCTCCGGACAGACAGGACGGCATGGCGTCGGACGCCGCAGCGGCGCGCTGCGGCCGGCAACCGGGCCGCCGCCATGCCCGGCGGCAGCAAAGCCCAGGATGTCCTGTGGTCGTCCGGTCGCCGGCCACGCGCAGCGCGACGCGGCGAAGCTTGCCCGCGCCATGGTTAGCAAATGGTTAACGGGAGGACGGAGGGAACTTGTCGCGCCCGCGAATGCCCAGGGAGCGACGGGGCAGTTCGCGCCGGGCGGATCAGCGCCGCGTGATCCGCCAGCTGCGGACGTCACGCCGACGATAGGGCGCCTCCTTGGCTCGGCACAGCCTTCCGGCACAACATTGCAGCGCTCACTCCGCGCACCCGTCGACCAGCACCAACCGGCTCGTCGTGGTCCGGTGCCGGATCGCGAACAGGTCCTGGATCTCGGGATCACCAAGGAAGTCGGTGGCGTTCTGGCGCGACGGGAATTCCAGGATCACGATGCGCTCTGGCGTCCAGCCGCCTTCGACCGGCGTGGGCACTGCGCCCTGGACGATGTAGCGGCCGCCATGCCTCGCGATGAAGGCGGGGATCCGTTCGATGTAGACCTTGAACGCCGCGAAGTCGTGAACGGCGAGGTCGAGGACGAGATAGGCTTTCATGGCATGCTCCGCGCAGGGAGCCGCGATCATACGATCCGAACTTGGAATGCAAACCCATCCGGCCGCCGGTTCGTGGCCTGATCCATCCGCACGTCATTCCGGGCTCGCGCTGTCCGGCGACGTCGTCGCCGCGCGCGCCCCGGAACAGCGGTGAAGAACGGGACGGCTCGAAACGCTGCCGCCTACTTGCCCCTCTCGATCTTGGTCACCGTGTAGCCGGAGGCGTCCTCGACCGCCTCGAACTTCACCTTGTCGCCGGCCTTGAGGCCTTTCAGCAGCGCAGCGTCCTTGACGCGGTAGACCATGGTCATGGCCTCGTCCATGCCAAGACTCTTGGCCGGGCCGTGGTGGAGGGTGATCTTGGCGTTGGCCTCATCGACCTTCTTGACGTCGCCGCTGATCGCCTCGGCGGCGAGGGCAGGGGTCGCGAGAGCGAGAACCAATGCGGCGGCGGTCGTGAGCTGAGAGAACGTCTTCATGATGTGTTTCCTTCTACTGGTGAACTCATGGCGAGGCGTAGGGCGAATGACGCGGCGATGATCCGCCCTACGCGTTGTCAAGACGGCTTCATCCGTCACTTCACGGCAACGTGGCCGGTCATGCCGAACTCGCGATGATCTGGGATCAGGCAGGAATATTCGAACGTGCCGGGCTTGGTGAACCGCCACAGCAGCTCGGCGGTCTTGTTCGGCGCGAGCCGGGCGCCGTTGGGCTCGTCGTGCTCCATATGCGGGTGCTTCTTCATGACCGCGGCGTGCTTCAGGTTCTCGGCCTTGGTGGCGAGCAGGAACTCGTGATCCTCCTTGCCGGTGTTGCGCAGCACGAAGCGGATCTGCTCGCCGCGCTTCACCTCGATGCGCGCCGGCGTGAACTCCATCTCGCTCAGCAGCACCTCGATGGTGCGTGACGGCTGTTTGGGATCACCCGGCTCACCGGCGGAATAGCCGCGCGATCCGTGCTGCTCATGGCCACGGGCCGGTGCTACGATCAGAGCGGCCGCCGCCATTGCGCTGATCGCGAATGCAGTCTTCATGGATATCTCCTGATGGTGGTCGTCGGTTGATGCGGTGTTTGGTGAATTCAGCGCTGGGTGCGGACCTGCGTCGGTGCGCCGTCGCTTCGCCGCACCGGCTCCGGCGCGCTTGCGACCTCGTAGGCCACGGTGCCCTTGGGGAACTGATACGGGCCGGGATCGCGGTAGTCGTCGCGGGCGAGGCCCTCGCGCACCTTCACGGTCGTGAACATGCCGCCCATCTCGATCGGCCCGAACTGGCCGCTGCCGGTCATCATCGGCAGCGTGTTGTCGGGGGCCGGCATCTCCATGTTGCCCATCGCCATGCCGGTGTTGCCCATCACCATGCCGTCGGGCGCGAGCTTGCCGACGGCGGCGGCCAGCTCCTTGCGCGGCACGCCGATCAGGTTGCGCATGTCGTGGCCCATCGCATTCATCGTGTGATGCGACTTGTGGCAATGGAACGCCCAGTCGCCGGGGTTGTCGGCGGTGAAGTCGAGCACGCGCACCGCGCCGACCGGCACGTCGGTCGTGGTCTCCGGGAATTGCGCCGTTTCGGGAAGCCAGCCGCCGTCGGTGCCGATCACCTTGAACTTGTGGCCGTGGAGGTGGATCGGATGGTTGGTCATGGTGAGATTGCCGATGCGGATGCGGACGCGATCGCCGAGCCGCACCGGCAAGGAATCGATGCCGGGAAACACCCGCGCATTCCAGGTCCACATGTTGAAGTCGGTCATCTCGTTGACCTTCGGCAGATAGCTGCCGGGCTCGATGCGGTAGGTCGACATCACGAACACGAAGTCGCGGTCGACCGGCGGCGGCAGGTTGTCGCGCGGATGCACGACGATCATGCCCATCATGCCCATCGCCATCTGCACCATCTCGTCGGCGTGCGGGTGATACATGAAGGTGCCGGCATGCTTCATC
The DNA here is from genome assembly GCF_051167575.1 of Bradyrhizobium sp. HKCCYLS3070. NCBI lineage: Bacteria > Pseudomonadati > Pseudomonadota > Alphaproteobacteria > Hyphomicrobiales > Nitrobacteraceae > Bradyrhizobium > Bradyrhizobium sp. HKCCYLS3070. Next base: position 24,825 of record NZ_JBNPTI010000004.1, on the reverse strand, counting down.
TCGAACTCGTAGACGAAGGTCTTGCCGGGCTTGATGTGCGGCTGCGTCAGGCCGCCGACGCCGTCCATGCCGCAGGGCAGGATCACGCCATGCCAATGTACGGTGGTATATTCCGGCAATCTGTTGGTGACGAAGATGCGGAGCTTGTCGCCCTCGACCGCCTCGATGGTCGGGCCCGGCGATTGGCCGTTGTAGCCCCACAGATGCGTGGTCATGCCGGGCGCGAACTCGCGTGTGACCGGCTCGGCGACGAGATGGAATTCCTTCCAGTCGCCGTTCATGCGGAACGGCAGCGACCAGCCGTTGAGCGTGACCACGGGCTGATAGTCCGGGCCGGCGCTGGGATGCAACGGCGGCTGCATCACGGCCTTGTCCATGGTCGGCGCCTCCGGAATGGAGGCAGCCTGGACGCGGCCGGAGACGGCGGAGGCGCCGGCCAGCGCCGCGGAGCCGAGCAGGGTTCGGCGGGACAACATGTTGGCTCTCCTCTCAGTCGTTGCTTGGCGCGAGCGCGCTCGCGGTCTGCTGTGCGCTGTCTTCGCCGCTCGCGACTCCGCCGTTGACGGCGGCCGACAGCTCGGCCTCGGCGAGGAAGAAGTCTCTGACGGCGTCGATCGCGGCGCGGCGCGAGGCCAGGCGCTGCCGCGCCTCGAGCAGCAGCGCGAAGATGTCGACCTGCATGCTGGAATAGCGCAGCTGCATCTCCTCGCTGATGATCCGGCGCAGCGGCAGCACCTCGCGGGCGTAATGGCCGGCGATGTCGAAGGCCGCGCGGTAGCTGCGATAGGCGTCGCGCGCCTCGGAGCGGACGGTGACGGCGCGCTCGGTCAGGCGGTTGAAGGCGATGTTGTAGGTCTCGGCCGCCTGCCGCACGCGGACCTCGCCGCCGTCGAAGATCGGGATCTGGAACTGCACGTCGTAGCCGCGTTCACGGATGATGCGGCCGTCGGGCTCGACGGTCTTGCGGTCGAGGCCGGCGAGATCGAGCAGGGTGACGAAGCGCGTGGCCTCGCTGAGCTGCAGCGCGGTGGCGAGCGCCGTGAGCTCGAGGCGGGCGACCTGCAGATCGATGCGATGGCCGACGGCATCGGCCTCGACGAAGGGCTGGCTCAGCGGGCGGCGCGGCAGCGCCGGCAACCGATCGGGCAGGCGGAAATTCAGATCGTCGCCCCACAGGCCCATCAGACGGATCAGCCGCTCGCGGGCGCTTCCTGCGGCACGGCGGGCGGTGGCGAGCTCGGCCGTGGTCTCGGCATAGAACACCTGCTCGCGCGCCTGATCGAGCCGGTTGAGCGCGCCGGTCTCGCCGAGCTTCGAGGCGAGCTTCGCGGTCGCCTCCGCGGCCGATTGCGCCTCGACGAGCAGGGCCACCAGCTCGTTGGCGGCGACGGCGCGCACATGCGCGCGGCGGACTTCCGCGGCGAGCCGCAGTGTCGCCAGCGCGGCCTTCAATTGTGCCTGGCGAAACCGCTCGCGCGCGATCTCCGAGCGCAGCGGCAAGGTGGCGAGCGCCAGGATGTCGCCGGCGACCTGACGCTCGGCCTCCAGCGCGCCGTCGCCGCTGATGCGCATCAGGGAGAAGGTCGGGTTGGGCGGCAGGCTGGCCTCCACCATGTCCGCCTCGCTGAGCGCGAGGGCGTTGTAGGCGGCCTGCAGGCCCTTGTTGTTGAACAGCGCGACCTGCACGGCGGCATCGGCCGACAAGGGCCGGGCGAGCAGCCGGCGCGTCGCAGCGCGGACGCGCTCAGCATCGTCATCGCCTCTCACCGAGGCGACCTCCTTGCCGGTGATGTGGCCGGCGATGTCCGCGACGGCGCTCATGCCGCCGTCCGGCGAGAACGAGGCGCAGCCTGCGAGCGCAAGTGCTGCGGCGAGCGCCGCGAGCCTGATGGTCCCCTGCATGTGGCGCTCCTTAGCGGCTCGGCTCAGGGCGCGGTGCGCCGGGGTCGGTGCGCTGGCCCCATGCGGCCGGCGCGGCCGGGCGCAGCGGCGTGTAGGGCCTGACGACGCCCGACATGCGCACGGGCGCAGCGTTCGCCGCCGGATCGGCCGGATCAGCCCCGGCTAACGCGACCGTGCGCGGCTGGCAGGCGGCGAGGCTCGTCGCGGCAAGCAGCGTCAATGCGCCGGCGACGACGGAGAATGGCAGGCTGCGCCGCGCCGGACATGCGGCAGCGGGCGTCGCCCTGGATTGCGACAACATGAGGTATCCTTGGTCTGATGAAACGCGAGCGGCCGCGCGTCATTTGCGCGCGAAGCCGGGGTCGTTCGCTCAGGCCAGGACGATGGGGGGACGGTACAGGCGCGGCGGCGTGCGGCTGGGCAGGCCTTCGTCGCGCGCAACGACGCCGATGGCAGCGAGGCGGGCGGGGAGGGCGACTGCCGGCAGCGTGGCGGCCAGGCCCACGGCGCACATCATGGCGCAGCACGGGCCTGGCATCTTGCCATGATCGTGGTGCGACGGTGCGGGAGCTGGAGCGTGCATCCCGGCGTCTGCGACAGGGTGATCATGATGATGGACGTGCGCCGCAATTGTCTGTGGCATCGCCGTCATGACCATCTCGTGGCGAGCCGTATCATGAGGCGAGACCACGGCGCCAACGACGGTCTCGTCGAGACAGGGCGCCGCCCCCGCGCCGAGCGCGAGCGCCACGCCGGGGCTGACCACGCAGACGAGGTAAGCAAGGACGAGCAGCCGTCCCGCCACCATCAGCATCTTCCGTGTCAGTCCAAACGACATGCGCGGCCAATCACTCCAACCCGGCGCGCAACCTAATGATAAAGCGTTGCGCCGCCAAGAGGGCCGAACCGTGATCGTGCAGATCCCTCCTGTTGCGCTGCTTCTGCATGCCCATTGCCGCAGCAATGTGGCTTGACCTGATGCGGTGCGGCAACGAAGTTGCTGAAATCGTGCACGGACCCAATACAAGATTCGAGGAAGCGCCTCATTTCATTCCGGACTCGCGCCAGGCCTGGGCGCGGCTGGCGCTTGCGCTCGTCATCGGTTCCATCGGCGGCGCGGGGATGTGGACCGTCGTCGTCGTCCTGCCGGTCGTGCAGGCCGAGTTCGCCGCCAGCCGCGGCGCGGTCTCGCTGGCCTACACGCTGACGATGTTCGGCTTCGGCCTCGGCGGCGTCATCGTCGGCCGGATCACCGACCGCTTCGGCATCGTCACCGCAATGGCGCTCAGCATCGCGACGACGGCCGCGGCCTATCTGCTCGCCGGCGCCTCGGTGACGCTGTGGCAGTTTCAGGCGGTGTATTTCCTGGTCGGGCTCGGCTCGTCCGTCACCTTCGCGCCGCTGATGGCGGAGGCGTCGCACTGGTTCGTGCGCTATCGCGGCCTCGCCGTCACCATCGTCGCCTCCGGCAACTACGTCGCCGGCACGGTATGGCCGCCGCTGGTGAATTGGGGCGTGCAGCAGATCGGCTGGCGCGCCAGCCATGTCGCGCTCGGTGTGTTCTGCGCGGTGACGATGAGCGCGCTGCTCCTGGTGTTGCGCGCCCGCATGGATGGTGCCGGCGCGCAGAATCATGCCAGCGCGGCGCCGCCGCAACTGGAGTTGCCGATCTCCACCAATGCGCTGACGGTGCTGCTCAGCGTCGCCGCGATCGCCTGCTGCGTGGCGATGGCGATGCCGCAGGTGCACATCGTCGCCTATTGCGGCGACCTCGGCTACGGCGTCGCCATCGGCGCGCAGATGCTGTCCTTGATGATGGCGCTCGGCATCGTCAGCCGGATCGGCTCCGGCTTTCTCGCCGATCGCATCGGCGGCGTCAGGACCTTGCTGATCGGCTCGCTGGCGCAGGGTTTTGCGCTGCTGTTCTATCTGTTCTTCGACGGCCTGACGTCGCTCTATCTGATCTCGGGCATGTTCGGCCTGTTCCAGGGCGGTATCGTACCGAGCTATGCGATCATCGTGCGTGAGGCGATGCCGGCGCGCGAGGCCGCCACCCGGGTCGGCATCATCATCTTCGCCTCGGTGTTCGGCATGTCGTTCGGCGGCTGGGTCTCGGGCGTCATCTTCGACGCCACCGGGTCCTATTCGGCGGCCTTCGCCAACGGCGTCGCGTGGAATGGTCTGAACCTGGCCATCGTCGTGACGCTGCTCATCCTGGCACGACGGCAACACCGGCTGGCAGCCTGAAACAAGAGGCGTTGCACGAGAGCCACAGCCGGAGCCCAATATCCGGCTTATATGCACGTCGTCATACAAAATCCCGGCGGCCGCCGCAAATCGATCGAATCACGTCACGCAACTATGGAACTCGATCGGAGCCGATCGCGGCCATTTGGCCTCGGGCGCGCTCCGCATCGCGAGGTTGGTTGTCGCGAGGTCTCAGCCGAGGCCGCGGTCGCCCGTCGCATGCCTGACGCAGGCAGGCCTCGAGGTGAATGCTCCGGACGGGTCGAGAACGCTGCGGCGGCATCGCGATGGTGCAGGAGGCCGTTGCGCTATGTCCATCGTCACGAAGGCAGCTTCGCAAGTCGCGCTCGCCGCGCTCGCAGCCGGACTTATGCTGAGCCAGGCATCGGCGCAGGCCTGGCCGCAGCTGCAACAACAACCGCCGCAGCCGCCGCGCCCGGCAGCGACCCGCTCCATCATCGTGCCCGTCGCCCCGGCCGCCCGGCCGAACGGCGCGCCCGTGATCCCCGCGCCGCCACGTCCCGCCGGCCTGCCGGCGTCGCTGTCGCCCGCGCCCGGCAGCGGGCCGGACGTGTGGCGGCTGCCCAACCCGACCGACGTCAACGACGGCACCGTCACCATCATCACCGCGCCGGCCGGGGGCGCCACCTCCGTGTTCGGCTCGGACATGGCGCGCGTGCTCGATGATCAGACCAACGTCCGCGTGCTGCCGGTGCTCGGCAAGGGACCGGTGCGCAACGTCTCGGATATTCTGTTCCTGAAGAGCATCGACATGGGCGCGGTCGCCGCCGACGTGCCCGAATTCTACCGCCTGCAATACGGCATTCCCGACATCACCTCGCAACTCCGCTACATCGCGCGGCTCTATCACAACGAGATCCATGTCATCGCGCGCTCCTCGATCCGCTCGATCTTCGATCTCAACGGCAAGCGCGTCATCGCGCCGACCGATGTCGGCTTCTATTCCGCGCGCGTGATCTTCAACCGGCTGGGCCTGACAGCGTCATTCGACTACGCGACCGATGACGCCAAATCGATCCAGAAGCTGATCGATGGCGACGCCGACGCCTACATCGTCTCCACCGGCAAGGTGTTCCAGCTCGCCCGCAACATCAGGAACGACAACCGCGCCCTGCATCTGGTGACGATCCCCTACGACCGCCGGCTGCAGGACCTCTATCTGCCGACGACATTGTCCTCCGAGGAATATCCGAACCTGCTCAACCCCGGCGAGACGATCGAGACGGTGGCGATCGGCATGCTGCTCGTCAGCTACAATTGGCCGGAGAATACCGAGCGCTACCGAAAGGTGGCGCGCTTCGTCGAGGCGTTCTTCGCCAACTACGACGAGTTCATGAAGCCGCCGCGGCATCCGAAATGGCGGGAGTCGAGCATCGTCGCCGCGATCCCGAACTGGAAGCGGTTCAAGGCCGCGGACGAGTGGCTGCTGGCGCACAACATGGTGCCGCGACCGCAGGTCGCCGACGTGCGCCAGACCCAGTTCGAGAGCTTCGTGCGCCAGAGCGGGGGACAGCTGTCGAACGATCCGGCTGAGCGCAGCGCTCTGTTCCGCCAGTTCCTGCAATGGCGCCAGCAGCATGGCGGGCCGCCGACGCCGTCGCGCTGAGCTGTCAGCTCGCGGTTGTCTACTTCGCGAGCTCTTTCGAACGCGCCGTGGCCGCGGCGACCGCCTTGGTCAGCAGCGGCTGGAAGCCGTCGGCTCCCATCAGCACCGACAGCGCCGCCGCTGTGGTGCCGCCCGGCGACGTGACGTTCTGGCGCAGGGTGGCGGACGGCAGGTCCGATTGGCGCAGCAGCTCGCCGGCGCCCGACACGGTGTGGCGCGCGAGCTTCGTCGCCAGGGACTCGGGCAGGCCGGCGGCGACGCCGGCGCGGGCGAGTTCCTCGGCGAGCAGGAACACATAGGCGGGCCCCGAGCCGGACACGGCAGTCACCGCGTCCATCAGCGCCTCCTCGTCGACCCATTCCACTGCGCCGGTGGCACGCAGCAGCGCGTCCGTCAGCCCCCGCTGCGCGGCGCTGACGTTGCCGGCCGGCACGGCCACGGTGATGCCGCGGCCGATCGCGGCGGGCGTATTCGGCATCGCGCGCACGACCGCGCCGCCGATCGTTTGCTGCAGGCCGGCGATCGTCGTCCCCGCCATGATCGACAGCACCAGCGTCGCGTCGCCGACCCACGGCTTCAAGGCGGGGCCGGCGTCGGGGAACATCTGCGGCTTGACGGCAACGATGACGACCTCGGCCGGCGCAGTTGCCGTCGGATTGAGGCGGACGCCTCGGGCCTTTAGCGCCGTGATCTCGGCCGACGGCATCGGCTCGATCACGACCACGCGCGCGGGATCAAGGCCGCCGGCCAGCCACCCGGTCAGCATCGCCCCGCCCATCTTGCCGGCGCCGGCCAGCACGATGGTGCCGGTGAGCTGATGAAGCAGGTTGTTGTCCGCTGATGTCACGACGCACTCCGCTGTCGTCCCTGCGAAAGCAGGGACCCATAACCACCGGCGGTTCTAGTGGAGCAGGGGCAGAGCGACAAGCGTCGCGCGCCACACGGACATCACGCGGTATGGGTCCCTGCGTGCGCAGGGACGACACCGCGTGTGATGGAGCGGCGGCGGCTTACGCCTCGCCCTCTGTATCGAACAGCGCCGCCGCCATGGCCTCCTGGGTCGACTTGCCGGCCCAGACCACGAACTGGAAGGCCGGGAAATAGCGCTCGCAGGCGTGGATGGCGCCCGCCAGCATGCTCTCGCATTGCAGTCCCGACGCGGTGATCCCGCCGGGCAGCACCAGGGCCTGGCGGTGCATCACCATGCCGGTGTGGGTCCAGATGTCGAAATGGCCGAGCCAGAGCTGCTCGTTGATCGCGGCGATCAGCCGCTGCACCTCGGCGCGGCGCGCCTCGGGAATCTTCATGTCGAAGGCACAGGCCAGATGCAGCGCCTCGATCTCCGCCATCCAGGTGAAGGAAAGCTGATAGTCGGTCCACTGGCCCTTGGAGGCGATCGTGATCTCGTCCTCGCCGGAGCGCTCGAACATCCAATTATTGTCGGCCGCAATGGTCTCGACCACGCTCAGCGGATGATCTGCGGAATCGATAGTGCTTTCGAGCAGGGACATGCCGTCTCGACCTCGTCTTCTTGATCTCGTTGGTACATACGCGGCGACCCGGCCCACGCCCTCTCGGCGCTTCGCGACCCGGCTTGCAGTCCCGGAGGTACCCCGAGGCGTGCGAGGACAAACTGATGTGATTTGCGGAATCTGCGCAACGGGGGGGCGAGTCCGTCCACAGCCAAACACCGCTTCGTCCACAACTCCTGTCCGGCCTGTGGAATCATCGGCGAACGAGAACAAAACGGAATCGGACACGCCGCAGCCGCTCGGTCTGAGGTGATTTGGCCGCGGGAACGGCCGTGAGCGGCTGCATGGCCGCCCGTCGCGGACCGCGGGCGTGAGGCCTTGCCGCAGCCGCCGACCGCCTGCATAGTTCATTCAGGCCGTCCATCCGGGCGGCCGATGTTCTCAGGGCGGGGCGAAATTCCCCACCGGCGGTAAGCGTTCTCGGTCGAGCGCGAGCCCGCGAGCGCTTTCTCGGCAAGGCACGGTCTGGAGAATTCTGTTCTCCGGAACGCGTCGCGCAGAGAAGGGTCAGCAGATTCGGTGCGATTCCGAAGCCGACGGTCACAGTCCGGATGAAAGAGAACGGGTCCCGGCACCCCGCGCAATCCAGCGTGGGGGCGTCGTCGTTCCGTGTGCCCTGATTCTGGTCTCTGACGAGGACAACCATGAATCAGATGTTGCAAGACGCGCCTACTGATACGCCCACCGACACCATCACCGCAGGAACGTCGCCGCCGGCGGATACGTCGGTCGCGTCACCGCCCGACGAGTCGCCACCGGCGCCGTCGCATCCGCGCTTCAGCAAGCCGCAGCGCGTCGCCTTCGTGCAATCGGCCTGGCATCGCGATGTCGTCGCCGAATGCCGTCTGGCCTTCCTCGACGAGATCGAGGCGCGCCACATCCCGCGCGATCGTGTCGACATCTTCGAGGTGCCGGGCTCGTTCGAGATCCCGCTGCATGCGCAGCTCCTGGCCAAGACGCGGCGCTATACCGCCATCGTCGCGGCCGGGCTCGTCGTCGACGGCGGCATCTACCGCCACGAATTCGTCGCCGACACCGTCATCAAGGCGCTGATGGACGTGCAATTGCGCACCGAGGTGCCGGTGTTCTCCGCGGTGCTGACGCCGCAGCAATTCCACGAGACGCAGGCGCATTTCGAGTTCTTCCGCAAGCATTTTGCGACCAAGGGCATCGAGGTGGCGACCGCCTGCGCCGAGACGCTGCTGAGCCTGGAGCGGCTGCGCAGCCAGGTCGCGGCGGGGATTATCTGAGGCGGACGGTGTGTGGCCGGTCACGGCCGGCCACACATGCTTCAGTGTCGGGAGCCGAGGTCTCACCGCGACGGCGGCCTGCTCCCCTCCCCGCAAGGGGGAGGGGAACTCACCGCGTTCGCCGCTCCAGATCGAATCCAACGTCTGGCGCCACGCCAATCAAGCTTGCCGCCCTCGCTTGTCCCCCAGCGACAACACGCCCCCTCACGCTCCCCGCCTTGTGTTGTCAATTTCCTCGCCACCCCTGTAAAATCTCCCCTGGGAGGAGGCTGGCCCGTGGCGACGGGCGGCCGACAAGGATGATCGAAGGATACGATCCTTATCTCGTCGCGCTCTCGGTCGTGATCGCGAGCCTGGGTGGCTATACCGGTTTCAGTCTCACCGCGCGCATCCGCAGCGGGCCGGGAGAGAATGCGCGCGTGCTGCTGTCCGGCGCCGCCGGCATTCTGGCCGTGGGCATATGGACCATGCATTTCGTGGGCATGATGGCGGCGCCACTGCCGCCTGATGCCGTCTATCTGGTGCTGCCGACCATCATCTCGTTCCTGATCTGCGCGCTCGTGATCGGCATCTCGCTGTTCTTCGTCAGCATCGGCGATCCCTCCCCCCGGCGCGTCGTCCCTTCCGCGCTGCTGCTCGGCGCCGGCATCGCCAGCATGCATTATGTCGGCATGCACGGCCTGTCCGGCTCATTCGGGCTGACGCATGATCCGGCGCTGGTGGCGCTGTCGGTGGCGATTGCGATCGGCGCCGCCTATGGCGGCCTGCGCATCTTCCTGGCGCGGCAGGACGGGCTACGGCTCGCCATCAGCGCGGTTGCGTTCGGCATCGCCGTGTCCGGCATGCATTACACGGCGATGCTGGGAATGCATGTCGTGCCGATGGGCGAGGGACACCACCACGCCGCACCGGGACTTGCTGCGTCGCCGCAAGCGCTCGCGATCGTCGTCGCCGTGCTGTGCTTCGTCATCGCCGCCGGATTTTTGCTGTCGCTGGTGCCGGACCCGCGCCGTCAATCGCAGCCGATGCCGGCCGTTGCCGAGGCTGCGCCGCAATTGGCGCCGGAGCCGGCCGCGACGGCGGCCGAGCCGGTGGTCGAGGTCGCCGCCATGAGCCGGGCGACGGCGGCGCCGCTGGGGGGCATCGGCCAGCCGCCGCGCGCGACCGCGGCGCGATTGCCGCTGGAGGGCGCCAACGGCACCCATTTCATCGATGCCGGGGACGTGCGCAGCGTGCGCGCCGATGCGCACTACACGCGGATCCACGACGGCACCCGCGAGCGGATGTGCCCATGGTCGATCTCCGAGGCTGAGGCGCAGCTCGATCCCGGCCGCTTCATCCGCGTGCACCGCAGCCACATCGTCGCGATCGAGCACGTGATCTACGTCGGTCGGGAAGGCGAGGGCGCGATCATCGAGCTCGATGGCCCCTCGAAGCCGCGCGTGCCGGTGAGCCGCGCCAAGGTCGCCGAGGTCAAGGCGCGGCTCGGGCTGCGGCGGCCGGCCTGAGTTCAGCGCTCGTTTCGCTGCTGCAACAGAGCGCCGCCATTCTCCCCAACGCATGCAACACCGCGCGCGCGTCTTGCGCGGCCGCTCACGCCGTCACTCGCGCGATTGGGTCGCCCTCGCTGACGCAATTCGTGCGCGATCAGCCGCAATTCGTGCGATTTCGCCGCTCTCCGTGCCGGCTTCGTTGCGCGGCCATCGATCCCGATCGACGCTCCGCGCCAATCCGCGATGCGTCCGCGTTCGCACTTCGCTCTCGCAGCACGAACGCCCGCCGCAACAACGCGACGGCCTTGCCGATAAGGCAGGCCAGCACAGGAGAGGAAATGTCATGATTCCTGGCCCGTTCGACTATCACCGGCCGGCGAGCGTCAGCGATGCGATCAAGCTGCTCGCCGACCTCGGCGATGACGCGCGACCGCTCGCCGGCGGCCACAGCCTGCTGCCGATGATGAAGCTGCGACTGGCGACCCCGGCGCATCTGATCGATCTGCACGGCATCGCCGGGCTCAAGGGCATCCGCCGCGATGGCGACCGCATCGTCATCGGCGCGATGACCACGCAGGCCGAGCTGCTGGCCTCGACCGAGATCGGAGCCAGCCTGCCGATCCTGCACGAAACGGCGCTTTTGATCGCCGATCCGCAGGTGCGCTACCGCGGCACGCTCGGCGGCAACGTCGCCAATGGCGATCCCGGCAACGACATGCCGGCGCTGATGCTGGCGCTCGATGCAAGCTACCGTCTGGAGGGGCCGAACGGCGCCCGTGAGGTCGCGGCGCGGGAGTTCTACCAGGGCGCCTATTTCACCGCGCTGGAGCCGGGCGAGATCCTCACCGGGATGAGCATTCCCGTTCCGCCTGCGGGACACGGCTACGCCTATGAGAAGCTGAAGCGCAAGGTCGGCGACTACGCGACCGCCGCGGCGGCCGTCGTGCTGACCATGGCCGGCGGCAAGGTGGCGAGCTGTGTGATCGCGCTCACCAATCTGCACGAGACGCCGCTGCTCGCGACCGACGCGGCCAACGCCGTGATCGGCACGGCGCTCGACGATGCCACGCTGAAGGCCGCCGCGACGGCGGCGCGCGCGATCATGCAGCCGGCGTCCGATGCGCGCGGCCCGGCCGAGTACCGCATCCATGTCGGCGGCATCATGGTGATGCGCGCCCTGCAGCGCGCGGCGGCGAGGGCGAAGTAGCAGGGTGTGCTGACACCGCGGGCCCGCATGCGGTGCCTTCTCGCCCCCGGCACGTCCTCTCATCTCCCCCCCTTTGTGGGGGAGGGGCGGGGAGGGGGGTAGCCCCAAGCGAGACTGCCGCCGTGGACCCCCACCCCCGACCCCTCCCCGCAAGGGGGAGGGGAGCTCACCGCCCGGGAGGCTGATAGCCGGGCCAAAGCTCAAACAAATTTCAAGGGAGCAACCAAATGCCCAAAACCCACATCATGATGAAGGTGAACGGCAGCGAGGTCGAAGGCCTCGCCGAGCCGCGCACCTTGCTGGTTCATTTCCTGCGCGAGCAGGCGCAGCTCACCGGCACCCATATCGGCTGCGAGACCAGCCATTGCGGGGCCTGCACCATCGACATCGACGGCATGAGCGTGAAGAGCTGCACCATGCTCGCCGTGCAGGCCAACGGCTGCGAGATCACCACGATCGAGGGCATGGCCAACGCCGACGGCACGCTGTCGCCGCTGCAGGAAGGCTTCCGCATGATGCACGGCCTGCAATGCGGCTTCTGCACGCCCGGCATGATCATCCGCGCGCATCGGCTGCTGCAGGAGAATCCGTCGCCGACGGAGGCGGAAATCCGCGCCGGCATCTCCGGCAACATCTGCCGCTGCACCGGCTACCAGAACATCGTCAAGGCGATCCAATACGCCGCCGCCAAGATCAACGGCGTGGAATTCCAGGAGGCCGCGGAATGAACGACCTGACTCCCACGCGGGAACAACGCGAAGCCGCGCTCGAAGGCATGGGCTGCCGGCGCAAGCGCGTCGAGGACATTCGCTTTACCCAGGGCAAGGGCAACTACGTCGACGACGTCAAGCTGCCGGGCATGCTGCACGGCGACTTCGTGCGCTCGCCGCATGCGCATGCGCGGGTGAAGGCGATCCACACCGAGGAGGCGCTGAAAGTGCCCGGCGTGCTCGCGGTCATCACCGCCGAGACGCTGAAGACCGTCAACCTCGCCTGGATGCCGACCTTGGCCGGCGACGTGCAGATGGTGCTCGCCGACGGCAAGGTGCTGTTCCAGAACCAGGAGGTTGCCTTCGTCGTCGCGACCGACCGCTATGCCGCCGATGACGGCGTCTCCAAGGTGGTGGTCGAATACGAGCCGCTGCCGGTGCTGGTCGATCCGTTCAAGGCGATGGACCCGGACGCCCCCGTTCTGCGCGAGGATCTCGCCGGCAAGACCACAGGCGCACACGGCCCGCGCAAGCATCACAACCACATCTTCGAATGGAGTGTCGGTGACAAGGAACTCACCGACGCCGCGTTCAAGAAGGCCGACGTCACCATCAAGGAGATGATCTCGTATCACCGCACCCATCCGTCGCCGCTCGAGACCTGCCAGTGCGTCTGCGCGTTCGACAAGATCAAGGGCGAGCTGACGATCTGGGGCACCTTCCAGGCGCCGCATGTGATCCGCACCGTGGTGTCGCTGATCGCCAAGATCCCCGAGCAGAAGATCCACGTCATCGCGCCGGACATCGGCGGCGGCTTCGGCAACAAGGTCGGCGCCTATCCCGGCTATATCTGCGCCGCGGTGGCCTCGATCGTCACCGGCAAGCCGGTGAAATGGGTCGAGGACCGCATCGAGAACCTGACCGCGACGGCGTTCGCGCGCGACTATCACATGACCACCGAGATCGCGGCGACCAAGGACGGCAAGGTCACCGGCCTGCGCGTCCACGTGCTCGCCGATCATGGCGGCTTCGACGCCTGCGCCGACCCGTCGAAATGGCCGGCCGGCTTCTTCAACATCGTCACCGGCTCCTATGACTTCCCGGTCGCGCATCTCTCCGTCGACGGCGTCTACACCAACAAGGCGCCGGGCGGCGTCGCGTATCGCTGCTCGTTCCGCGTCACCGAGGCGGCCTATTGCATCGAGCGCGGCATGGACATTCTCGCGCAGAAGCTCGGCATGGACCCGGCGGAGCTGCGCCTGAAGAATTTCGTCAAGCCGGAGCAGTTTCCCTATCACTCGGCGCTCGGCTGGGAGTACGATTCCGGCGACTACCACACCGCCATGCGCAAGATGATGGAAGCGGTGGACTACGCAGGCCTGCGCAAGGAGCAGGCCGAGAAGCGCGCGGCGTTCAAGCGCGGCGAGACCCGCGAGATCATGGGCATCGGCGTCTCCTTCTTCACCGAGATCGTCGGCGCCGGTCCGTCGAAGAACTGCGACATCCTGGGCATCGCGATGTTCGATTCCTGCGAGATCCGGCTGCACCCGACCGGCGCCGGCATCGCGCGGATGGGCACCAAGAGCCAGGGCCAGGGGCACGAGACCACCTGGGCGCAGATCATCGCCAGCGAGATCGGCATTCCCGCCGACAACATCATGGTCGAGGAGGGCAACACCGACACCGCGCCTTATGGCTTGGGCACCTACGGCTCGCGCTCGACGCCGGTGGCCGGCGCGGCCATCGCGATGGCCGCGCGCAAGATCAAGGCCAAGGCGCAGATGATCGCGGCCTACAAGCTCGAGGTCCATGAAGACGATCTCGAATGGGACATCGACGGCTTCCGGGTCAAGGGCCTGCCCGAGAAGGTGATGTCGATGAAGGATATCTGCTGGGCGGCCTACAACTCGGTGCCGCCCGGCATGGAGCCGGGGCTGGAGGCGGTGAGCTATTACGATCCGCCCAACATGACCTATCCATTCGGCGCCTATCTCTGCGTGATGGACATCGATGTGGATACGGGCGTGTACAAGGTCCGACGCTTCTATGCGCTGGATGATTGCGGCACCCGCATCAACCCGATGATCATCGAGGGCCAGATCCATGGCGGCCTCACCGAAGCCTTCGCCATCGCGATGGGCCAGGAGATCCGCTACGACGCCGAGGGCAATGTCGTCACCGGCTCGTTCATGGACTTCTTCATGCCGACCGCGGTGGAGACGCCGCATTGGGAGACCGACTTCACGGTGACGCCTTCGCCGCACCATCCGATCGGCGCCAAGGGCGTCGGCGAAAGCCCCAATGTCGGCGGCGTGCCGGCGTTCTCCAATGCGGTCAATGACGCGTTCTCGTTCCTGGGCGCGACGCACATCCAGATGCCCCACGACTTCTGGCGCAACTGGCAGGCGGCGAAGAATTTGGGTGTGGTGGCGTAGACTGAAGGCGCTGGCGTTTACCGCGCGAGCGGTGCGTTCCCTCCCCCCTTGTGGGGGAGGGCTAGGGAGGGGGGTACCCCACGGGCAGTGTGCCGTGGAGACCCCCACCCCCAACCCCTCCCCACAAGGGGGAGGGGAGTTCACCTCCGATGACGCTGCAGTCGAACTTGACATGAAAGCCCGCGACGACATCGCACAATCGCTCTCCGCCTGCGGTTATATCGCCGACGGCGAGCTCGCGACTGCCATCACCTTGATGCAGCTCCTCAGGCGGCCGCTGCTGCTGGAAGGCGAGGCCGGGGTCGGCAAGACCGAGGTCGCCAAGGCGCTCGCCTGCGTCCACGGCACCGAGCTGATCCGTCTGCAATGCTATGAAGGCCTCGATCAGAGCTCCGCGCTCTACGAGTGGAACTACCAGCGCCAGCTGCTCGCGATCGAGGCGCATCGCGGCCAGCCGGACACCATCGAGGACCAGATCTTCTCCGAGAAATATCTGCTGGAGCGGCCGCTGCTTGCGGCGATCCGCCGCGCCACGCCGCCGGTGCTGCTGATCGATGAGATCGACCGCGCCGACGACGAATTCGAGGCGTTCCTGCTGGAGCTCCTGTCGGACTTCCAAGTCTCGATTCCGGAGCTCGGCACCATCAAAGCAATCAGCATCCCGCACGTGGTGCTGACCTCCAACGGCACCCGCGAATTGTCCGACGCGCTGCGCCGGCGCTGCCTCTATCACTACGTCGACTATCCCGACGTCGATCGCGAGGCGCGCATCATCCTGGCGCGGATCGACGGCGCCTCGGCGCAACTGGCTCTGCAGATCGCGCGCCTTGTCGACTCCTTGCGCAAGGAGGAACTGCGCAAGGTGCCCGGCGTCGCCGAGACGCTGGACTGGGCGGCGGCACTGGTCGGGCTCGACGTGCGCGATCTCAAGGACCAGCCGGAGATGGTGCATGACACCTTGATGTGCCTGCTCAAGACCCATGAGGACCGCGCGCGGATCACGCGCGAGGTCACGGCGCGGCTGCTGGGGAAGGTCGCATGAGCTGCTGTGGCACCACACCCGACCACGAGGACATGAACGCGGTCGCGCGGCTGGTCGCGGGACGCCTCGGTGCATTTCTCAAGACGTTGCGCGATAACGGCTTTGCGGTCGGCCTGTCGGAGGGGCAGGATGCGGCGGCCGTGATGAGTGCGGGCTATGCCGATAAGCCCGGCCTGTTGCGCTCCGCCTTCAAGCACCTGTTTTCGGCGCGCAAGAGCGAGTGGGATCGCTTCGACGGCCTGTTCGACGCGTTCTGGCTCGGCAAGCGCGTGCGCTCGCGCTCGCTGGTCTCCGGCGCGACGGCGAGAGCGAACAGCCCGTCCCTGAAGAGTCTGCAGGATGCGAATGCCGGTCAGCCGGAGCCTCACGGCGCGACCGATCAGATTCCCTCTGACGAAACCCCACGCGACGCGGGCGGCGAGGGCCTGCGCGAAGGAGCATCGCGCGTGGAGTCCATCAGCGATACCGACTTCCGCAAGCTCGCAGATCCTGACCAGGTCGCGCTGGCGCACGAGGCCGCGGCGCGGCTCGCCCGGGCGATGCGGACACGGCTGACGCGCCGCGATCAGTTGCGGCGCAAGGGCGAGCGGCTCGACCTGCGCCGCACCATCCACCGCAACATCAGCCATGGCGGCGTGCCGATTGCGCTGGTGCACCGGCGACGCAAGCACAAGCCGCTGCGGCTGGTGGTGCTGCTCGACGCCTCCGGCTCGATGAGCCCCTACACCGCGGTGTTCCTGCGCTTCATCCACGGTGTGCTCGACGCCTTCCACGAGGCCGAAGCGTTCCTGTTTCACACCCGGCTTGCCTATGTCTCGGATGCGATGAGGGAGAAGGATGCCGCGCGGGCGCTCGACCGTCTCTCGATGATGGCGCAGGGCGCCGGCGGCGGGACGCGGATCGGCGAGAGCCTGCAGACCTTCAATCGCTGGCACGCGCCCCGCGTCATTCATTCGCGGACCTGCGTGATGATCGTCTCCGACGGCTACGACACCGGTGACCCAGCCTTGCTCGGCCGCGAGATGGCGCAACTGTCGCGCCGCTGCCGCCGCATCGTCTGGCTCAATCCGATGCTCGGCTGGGACGGCTATGCGCCGGAAGCGCGCGGCATCAAGGCCGCGCTGCCCTTCGTCGATCTCTACGCGCCCGCGCATACGTTGAGCTCGCTCGCGGCGCTGGAGCCTTATTTGGCGAGGTTGTGAGGATGCGGATGCGCGGCATCGTTGTGAGCTCAAGGCGCGCTGTCGCAGCATCGGTGGTGCGCTCCCTCCCCCCTTGTGGGGGAGGGCTGGGGAGGGGGGTACCCCGACATCGGTGCAAGACGCCCCCCTCCCTAGCCCTCCCCCACAAGGGGGGAGGGAACATACCTTCTCTGTCGAAGCAGTGTGCTTCCGACAGTCCGCAGAGGAGGCAGTCATGACCGCTGCTCCCGAACTGCTCGATCTCGCCGCGCAACTGAAAGCCAACGACGAGAGCTTCGTGCTCGCCACCGTCGTCCGTACGGTGTCGGTGACCGCCGCGAAGGCCGGCGCCAAGGCGATCATCCGCCCCGACGGCAGCATCGTCGCGGGCTGGATCGGCGGCGGCTGCGCCCGCGGCGCGGTGCTGAAGGCGGCGCGCGAGGCGCTCGCCGACGGCATCCCGCGCATGGTCTCGGTGCAGCCTGAGAACCTGCTCGCCGAGCTCGGCGTCAAGCCGGGCGAAACCAGGGAGGGCGTGCGCTTCGCCGCCAACATGTGCCCGAGCAAGGGCACCATGGACATCTTCGTCGAGCCGGTGCTGCCGCATCCCGCGCTGGTCATCCTCGGCGCGAGCCCGGTCGCGATCGCGCTCGCGGCGCAGGCGCGGCCGCTCGGCTATCACGTGACGCTGGCGGCGCCGGCGTCCGATCTCGTCACGACACCGGAGGCCGATGTGCTGATCGATGGCTTCGCGCTGGATCAACCGGCCGGGAGCAGCCGCTTCGTCGTGGTGTCGACGCAAGGCAAGGGCGACGAGGCGGCCTTGCGCGCCGCGCTCGCCTGCGATGCGGCCTACCATGCCTTCGTCGGCAGTCGCCGCAAGATGGACAGCCTGCGCGACAAGCTGATCAGGGCCGGCATCGACGCCGCGCTGCTCGACAAGGTCAAGGCACCGGCCGGCCTCGATCTCGGCGCCATCACGCCGGAGGAGATCGCGATGTCGATTCTGGCCGAGATCACGCTGACGCGCCGGCGCGGCCAGCGCGGCTGAATTCCGTCATGGCGCGAGCGGCAGGTCGAACGAAACCCTGAGCCCATCCGGCGCGAAGTCGCGCGTGACCTCGCCCTTCAGCGCCGCGCCGAGAATGCGCTCGAACAGCAGCGAGCCGAAGCCGTTGCTCGCAGGTGGGGAGACCTGCGGGCCGCCGTTCTCCTCCCAGGACAGCTTGAGCCGTCCGTCGGCATGGGTCCAGCTCAGCGTCACCCGTCCTGCATCGTTCGACAGCGCGCCGTATTTCACCGCGTTGGTGACGAGCTCGTGCAGCCCCATCGACAGATACAGCGCGACGCCCGGCGGAAGCGGCACGGCAGGACCGTCGACCGTGACACGGTCGCCTTGCAGCGGCGCCAGTTCGGCGCAGACGAGTTCATCGAGCGCGATCGCCTCGCGGCCGCGGTCCAGCGCCAGCGCGTGGCTGCGGGTCAGCGCGGCAATGCGGCCGCGCAGCACCTCGCCGAACGCGGCCAGCGCCGAATCGGCGCGGATGCTGAGCGCGATCACGCTGTCGACCAGCGCCAGCGTGTTCTTGACACGGTGATTGAGCTCATGGACGAGCACGCGATGGTGCTGCTCGATCGTGCGCCGCCGTGCATTCTCGGTGCGCAGCGCGATCTCGTCCATCACGATCTCGCTGAGCTCGGTGAGCTGGGCGATGTCGTCGTCGCTCCACGGCCGCGGCTCGTGATCGATGGCGCAGAGCGCGCCGATCACCTCGCCGCTCGGCAGCCGCAGGGGGACGCCGAGATAGGCGATCACGCCGAAAACCGGCACCGCGAGATTGTCCTTCACCAGCGGATGCTCGTTGGCGTCGCTGATCACCAGCGGCTGCGCCGAGGTCACGACGTGCTGGCAGAAGGAGTGGCTGAGCGGCGTCTCGCGCAGCGACGCCCACGGCTCGCACAGGCCGACCGAGCTCTTGAAGAACTGCCGGTCGCGATCGACCAGCGCGATGATCGCCGCCGGAGCCTGCAGCAGCCGCGAGGTCAAGCGGGTGACGCGATCGAAGCCCGGCTCCGGCGGCGAGTCGAGCAGCTCGGTCTGCAACAGGGCAGTCAATCGGTCTGGCGCGGAGGCGTCGCGATCGGACGTCATGCAGCTTTCGTCGGTCGGGCGTTCAGCCAGTGACAGGTTGCAAGACGGACCGGACGGAGCGCAAATCCGGAGCCGGTCGATCGTGCGGCGCAGTGGTATTCGGCTGGAACGAAGCCGGCGCAGAGACGAGATGAAGCCATCAACGCGGCCATCGCCGCGCCTCAGGGGCGGGGCGAATCCCGGTTCCACGCAGGTAACCAAGTGGCAGACTATGGCCTGACCAAGGCAAGTTTGGCATTCCGCCGCAGGTTCTCTTTGGTATGCATTATACCCGTCAGCCCCCCTTGACCGCACCCGCCGTCAGGCCGGCCACGATCTGCCGCTGCGCGAACACGGTCAGCAGCAGCACCGGCAGGGTCACGATCAGCGCGGCCGCCGCGAGCGGCCCCCACGAGAGCTGATCGAACGAGATCATGTTGTAGACCGCGACCGGCAAGGTGCGGGTCTCGCGTCCGGCCAGCACGATGCCGAACACGAAATTATTCCAGGAGAAGATCACCGCGAGGATGAAGGCGACTGCGAGGCCGGGCTTCGCCACCGGTAATGCCACGTGACGGAAAACCTGCCAGCGCGTCGCGCCATCGATACGCGCGGCTTCTTCGAGCTCGATCGGCGTGGTCTCGAAATAGCCGATCATGATCCAGATCACGATCGGCACGGTGACGACGAGATGGATGATGATCTGCGGCCACAGCGTGCCGAGCAGGCCGAGCCACTGAAACAAGAGGAACAGCGGGATCAGATAGGACAGGCCCGGCGTGATGCGCGCGATCAGGATCACGATCGCGGACTTGTGCGCGGCCATGCGCGCGATGCCGTAGCCGGCGGGCACGCCGACCAGCATCGCGAGCGCCGTCGCGCCGCCGGTCACCACCAGGCTGTTCTTGAAATAGGTGAAGAAGCGGTTGGACGACAGCACGTCGGCATAGTTCTTCCAGGCGAAATGCTCCGGCCAGAACACCGGCGGATAGGCGGCGTTGTCGACCTCGTACTTCACCGACAGCGAGATCATCCAGAGGAAGAACAGGATCGCCGGCGAGACGATGAGGAAGACGCCGAGCGCGAGCCCGAGTCGGCCGAGGATGGTCTGCGCGCTCATGTGTCGCTCCCCAGCGCATTCCACTGCGCGCGGCGGCGCAACACCAGCAAGAGCGCAGTCAGCGCGATGATCAGCGCGAAGAACACCACCGCGATCGCCGACGCATAGCCGAGGTCGTAATAGACGAAGGCGACGCTGTAGAGATAGAGGTTGATGGTCTCCGACGCCGAGCCCGGGCCGCCCTGGGTGATCGCGAAGATGATGTCGAAGCTCTTGATCGCGTCGATGGCTCGGATCATCGCGGCGATGAACAGGAACGGCATGATCAAGGGCAGGGTGATGTAGCGGAACATCTGCCAGGTGCTGGCGCCGTCGATCTGTGCGCTCTCATACGGCTCCGTCGGTAGCGAGGCGATGCCGCCGAGCACGATCAGCATCACCAGCGGCGTCCACTGCCACGTCTCGACCAGCACCAGCGAGGGGATCACCGTGCCCGGATGGAAGACCCAGAGCTGCGGCGGCAGGCCGACCAGCGACAGCAGGTAGTTGAGGATGCCGAGCTGCGGATGGAACATCATCGTCCACACCAGGGCGATCGCCACCGGCGTCGCCATCATCGGCATGATGAACAGCGCCCGCAGCAGTCCCCGGCCGGGGAAGCGGGCATGGAAGATCACCGCCGCGAAGGTGCCGAGCACCAGCGGCAGCAGCACCGATAGAGCCGTATAGGACAGCGTGTGCCCGACCGACTCGACGAAGCGCGGATCGGCCGGCAGCCTGAGATAGTTCGACAGCCCGACGAATGTCGTGGGTGAACCGACCTTCCACTCCTGGAAGCTCATCCAGATCGTGAACAGCCAGGGGAAGATGATCACCGCCAGCACGGTGACCAGCGCCGGGATCACGAACGGCCAGTACGACGGCGGCCGCAACGCACGTTCCGGCGCAGCCGCCTCCGCCGCCGCGCCGGCCTGTTCGACGATCGTGCTCACGCTTTCTCGCTGCGCTCCAGGATCGGGCGGAACTGCTCGTGCGCCTTCTTCAGCTCGGTGGCGGGATCGGCGCCCGACAGCGTCGCGGTCAGCGCCGCACCGACGAGATCGCGGAATTCGGCGACCGGGATGATCACGGGCAGGCCGAGCTTGGAGATCTTGCCGGAGTCGATCGCCGACTGCAGCCACTCCTTCGGCATCTTCACGCCGCCCTGGACCCCGGGGTCGTTGAGCACCGAGTTGCGGAACGGTACACCGCCGCCGGCCTGCACCAGGCGGGCGCCCTGCGGCTTCGACACCAGCCACTGGCACAGCAGCCAGGCCGCTTCCTTGTTCTTGCTCGCGGCCGCAATGCCGATGCCGTCGCCATAGGTCGCCGAGTACTGCCCCTTCGGTCCCGCGGGCACCACGGTGTAGCCGACCTTGCCGACCACGCGCGAGGCGTTGGGATCCTCCAGCGGCGGCGCCCAGCCGACGCCGTCGATCCACATCGCCGAGCGGCCTTGCGTGAACGAGGCCATCGACTCCATCCAGTTGAAGCCGGCCACGCCCGGAGGCGCGCAGGTCGTCAGCAGCTTCTGATACAGCTTGGTCGCCTCGACGGCCTCCGGGCCGTCGGTCAGGATGTTGCCCTTGGCGTCCAGGAACTCGCCGCCATAGTTGAGGAAGAAGTTCGTCCACAGCGTCATGTTGGCGTTGCGCAGGCCGCGGCCAACGAAGCCGAACGTGCCGTCCTTGGCATCGGTCAGCTTCTGCGCCGCCGTGACCATCTCGTCGAGCGTCTTCGGCACTTCGACGCCCTTCTTCGCGAACAGCTCCTTGTTATAGTAGAGGATGAAGTAGTCCACCGACCATGGCAGCGAGAACATCCGGCCCTTGTCGTTGCTGGCGTAACTGAGGCCAGCGGCGGAGAAATCGCTCTGCACGAGGTCCGGCGCGGTGAGGTTCGGGTCCTTCATGAAGTCGGTGATGTCGGCGAGCCAGCCGGCCTTCTCGAACTGCCGCTTCTGCACGTGATAGCTGAGATGGACGACGTCGAAGCTCGGCTTGCCCGACGACAGTTCGATCACAACCTTCTGTCGCTGCTGCTGCTCCGGGATCTGCTCGGATTCCACCTCGATGCCGGTCAGCGCGGTGAATTCCTTGATGTTCTTCTGCAGATTGTCGCCGCGCGGCCCCTTGGCCAGGATCACCTCGAGCTTGGTACCGGCATATTTCTTCCACTGCGGCTCCGACCAGGCGGGCTGGCCGGTGAGCGCAAGCGCGCCTGCTGCTGCCGTACCCGCAAGCATGTTGCGGCGCGTGATCGCGGTCATCATATCCTCCCAGAAGACTTCTTGTTTGGTCGTGAAGTGTAGCGCGATCCAGCGGCGCTGCAACAGCATGGTGCCCGTTCGACTGGGGATGCGACGACAGCGCGTGGTGCGATGCGGCAATCCGTTATGCGCCCGATGCGGCTGTGAAATCCGTCCGCTCCAGCAGCCACGACAGTGCAAAGCCGGCGACGAGCCCCCAGAACGCGGCGCCGATGTTGAGCAGGGGCACGTCGGCGACGGTGACGAGGAAGGCGATCAGGGCGCCGAGGGAGAAGTTCGTTCTGAACGCGGTCACGAACGCCGTTTGCAGCACGCGCAGCATGGCGAGGCCCGCCAGCGCGGTGATCAATGATTTCGGCGCGATCAGCAGCAGCGTGGTGAAGGTCGGCGCCAGCAGGCCGAAGCCGAGCGCCAGCACGCCCACGACCATCGCCGCGGTATAGTGGCGCTTGCGCTCGCCGCCGGAGACGACGATGGCGTTGGTCGGTCCGGTCAGGCAGGTCGACACGCCGCCCACGACAGCCGCGAGCGCCGAGCCGATGCCGCAGGCGACGGTCACCACATTGACCGGCGGCTTGTGCCCGGCGGCGGTCAGCACCGCAAAGCCCTGGCCGTTCTGCACCACCAGCACGGTGACCGCGAGCGGCACGATCAGCTCGATCATGGCCGCGAGCGACCAGGATGGCGTCGGGATCACCGGATGGATCAGCGCGATCTGCACCGACGCATTCTGATCATATTTGCCGAACAGGAGAGCCGCGAGCGTGCCGATGACGAGCGCGCCGATGATCGGCGGGCAGCGCCGGCCCAGCGCAGGGAGCGCGGTCAGCAGCAGCCAGAGCACGACCATCGGCCCGGCGATGGCAAAGTCGGCGAACACGGCGCGGACGAGATCGAGGCCGAAGCGCAGGAATACGCCGGCGACCATGCCCATCACGATCGGCATCGGCACCAGTTGCATCGCGCGCTTGACCCAGCCGGTGAGCCCGAGCACCAGCATCAACAGCGCCGTGCCGTAGAACGCGCCGACCACCTGCGGGAAGCTGAGATGCGTCAGCGACTGGCCGACCAGGACGGTGCCCGGAATGGTCCAGAACAGCACCAGTGGCTCGCGATAGCGCCACGACAGCGCAAGCGTGATCAGGCCGTTGATGAAGAACACGCCGAAGATCCACGACGCGATCTCCGCCTGCGACAGCCCGCCATTGGCGCCGACCGACAGGATGATGGCGACCGGTCCGGTGATCGCGAACAGCCAGCCGATGAAGCCATGCGAGGCGTAGAGCGGACCGAAGTCGTCGGCGATCCGGGCGGCGCTGGGCGGCGGGCCCGCGGGGCGTTCGATGGCGCTGAACATGAGGGCGGGGCTCGGGGCTGGGGTTCTTGTTTCCTCGCATCTCCAGGGGATGTTGGCCGAACAGGACGGCCTGTGCAAGGCACGGGGCTGATCGGCGGATTACGCTTCGCTAATCCGCCCTACAGGTTCGAGCGTAGGGCGGATTAGGCGAAGCCGTAATCCGCCGCAAATCTTGAATTCATGCATCCGCTGCGAGTAGGCTTACGTTGGTTTCGACTCGAAGCTCGATCCATGCCCAACTATCGACGCGCATTCGTTCCAGGCGGTTGTTGGTTTTTCACGCTGAATCTGCTCGATCGGCGTCAGAGCTTGCTGATCGATCACATCGACGTCCTGCGCTCCGCGGTCGCCGCCACGAAGCGGCGTTTTCCTTTCGAGATCGATGCCTTCGTGGTGATGCCCGATCATCTTCATGCCGTCTGGACCTTGCCGCCCGATGACGCCGACTTCTCGATGCGCTGGCGGCTGATCAAGAACCGCTTCGCGCGGGCGCTTCCAAGGACAGAAAATCTCAGCCCCACTCGTGTGGTGCGGCAGGAGCGCGGCATCTGGCAGCGCCGATTCTGGGAGCATCTTATCCGCGACGAAGAAGATTATGCCCGTCACGTGGAGTATTGTTACATCAATCCGGTGAAGCACAGCTTCGTCAGCCGCGTCGCGGACTGGCCGCATTCTTCGTTTCATAGCGATGTGCGCGCAGGAATGTTTCCTGCGGACTGGGCGGGTGATGTCGAGGTCAGCGGAACGTTCGGAGAGCGTTGACGGAGTCAAGTTTGTCTCGAAATCCCGTGCTGTGTGGTGGCGGATTACGCTTCGCTAATCCGCCCTACGCTCGACCCGTAGGGCGGATTAGGCGCAGCCGTAATCCGCCGTATGTATCCGCGCTAAAGGGGCAATCTTCTGCCCGTCGACCAAATCACCTCATTGCTGCAAATCCTGTCCACCCCTTCGGATAAAAATAAATCGCTTGACGATTTCGTAAAATCAGCATTATGGTCCCGCTCGTTCCGTTGCGTCGGAGGGGACGTATCGCGGTCGTCATGGACGTCGGCAGCGGAATGCGATGGGCGGGTCGGGTCGCAGCGTGATTCAGTTCGCGTCGACGAACGATGCGGCCCGCACGGTCAAGTCGCGCGGTCCTGGCACCCCGAAGCTGGTGTCCCGCGTAACGCGCGCAAGCGCGTTGCGCGCACGGTGGCCAACAAGCCGGCGCACCGGGGAGAACGCGAAGCAGCCGTCAAAACCATCGCGCAGGGAGGGCCGGGTGGCGGGCTCAAGCGGTGGTCGCAACACCAAGTGTTTTCATTCGTGACAGCAGCTCGTCAAGCGCTTCTGCTGGAGTT
>NZ_JBNPTI010000003.1:0-563994 GCF_051167575.1 Bradyrhizobium sp. HKCCYLS3070 | reverse complement strand
CTTCTAACCATCCTGAATGCCATGATGCGCGACCGAAAACCTTATGCGATCACTCCATCAACATAACAGTTGCCGGCGCGAGGCTGGGACGACAATTGTGATCTGGGCGACGTCCCAGCTACAGATGCGCCAGATAATGCGCCAGCGCCGTGATCTCCTCGGCACTCAAGGGATAGGCAACATCCGTCATCGCCGCCTGGCTGCCACCGACGCGCTGGCCGCTCTTGTAGTCGTGCAGCGCCTTGACGAGATATTCCTCGCGCTGGCCGGCGAGCCGCGCCACGCCCTTGGTGCCGGCATAGCTGTCGAGATGGCACGAGGCGCAGCGGCGGCCGGCGGCGGCTTGCGCGCCTTTGGCCGACAGATCCGGATCATTGTCGGGCGGCGCCTTGGCCGGCTGCAGCGAGGCGAAATAGGCGCCGAGATTGCGGATGTCCTCGTTGGTGAGCTGATCGACGATCGGCTTCATCGCCTCGTTCTTGCGCGTGCCGGCGCGGAAGAACACGAGCTGCCACTGGATGAACTGATCCTGCTGGCCGGCGAGCGAGGGAATGTTCTCGGTCTGCGAGATGCCGTTCTCGCCGTGACAGCCGGCGCAGAGCTCGGCCTTGGCCTTGCCCGCCTCGAGATCGGCGGCGTCAGCCGGACGCGCCGCAAGCACGAGCATGAGCGTCAGCGCGGCCGCTGCGGCCTGGCACATTCTGGAGGTCCCTGGAGTCATCGCGGGGGTTCTCGCTCCCATCATTGCTTTGGCCCACGGACCGGCCTTCGGTCGATGAGCGGTACCTCGCCCCCGGTCAACGCGCGACTGTCAAAATAGTTGGGGCTGCGGCCGCCGTAAGGCAGCGCGCAGCCCCGCTTTCACGACGAGCTCATTTCTTCTCGTAGCTGATGCGATAGATCGCGCCGGCCCAGTCGTCCGCCACCAGGATCGAGCCATCCTTGGCGAGGATGATGTCGTCGGGGCGGCCGAGATAGCCCTGGTCGCCTTCGAGCCAGCCGGAGGCGAACACCTCCTGCTTGGCGTCCTTGCCGTCGGGACCGACGATGACGCGCATGATCCGCGCACCCTGGTACTTGTGCCGGTTCCAGGAGCCGTGCTCGGCGATCAGGATGTTGTTCTTGTACTCCGCCGGGAACTGGTCACCGGTGTAGAACTTCATGCCGAGCGGCGCCACGTGCGCACCGAGGTTCAGCACCGGCGGTGTGAACTCCGAGCACTTGTGGCCCATCGCGAATTTCGGATCCGGCATGTCACCCTGGTGACAATAGGGATAGCCGAAATGCTCGCCGATGCGGGAGATCATGTTGAGCTTGTCGCTCGGCAGATCGTCGCTGACCCAGTCGCGCGCGTTCTCGGTGAACCAGTAGCGGCCGGTGCGCGGATCGACGTCGCCGCCGACGCTGTTGCGCACGCCGAGCGCCCAGATCTCGGCATTGCCGGTGCGCGGATCGACGCGGCGGATCTGCGACACCGACGTCGGCGGAATGCCGATATTGAAGGGCGGTCCGAACGGAATATAGAACCAGCCTTCCTTGTCGACCGCGATGTATTTCCAGCCATGCGCCGCATAGGACGGCATGTCGTCATAGACGACCTTGCCCTGGCCAAGATTGTCGAGATTGGCCTCGGCATTCTCGTATTTGATCAGCTTGTCGACGGCGATGACGTAGAGATTGCCGTCCTGGAAGGCGAGGCCGGTCGGCATGTTCAAGCCCTTGAGGACCGTCTTGACCTCGCGCTTGCCGCCCTTGTCGCTGATCGCATAGACGTTGCCGAGCCCGAACGAGCCGACGAACAGCGTGCCCTTGTCGCCCCACGCCATCTGCCGCGCGGCGAGCACGCCCGACGCCCAGACCTCCATCTTGAAGCCGTCCGGCAGCTTCACTTGCTTGACGATCTTCGCAAGCTCCGCATCGGAGGCACCGGTCGGCGGGCCCGATGGCGGCGCCAGCCCCTTCTGCGCCTCGGTCTCGTCGCCGAGGAACCAGTCGTCCGGCGGATGCGTCCAGAACTCCTTGGTGCCTGATTCGTATTTCTTCAGGCCCTTGCCCTGATCGGATTGCTGCTGCGCGCCGGCGATGCTGGTGCCGGCGAGAAGACTGATTGTTGCAAGCGCAAGAATGCTTCGGTGAAAAGCCGATGTCATCGCTTCACTCCCATGAGGCAGCTCATGTGGCTGCGTCTACTTATCGGAACGTATCTGAAGACGTCCTTTGGCCGACCACGTCGAGTGGTCCTGCGTGAAAATGGTAGCACATCCTGAGCGGGTGAGAAGCGGATTGCTGCCAGGGTCGCGCGAGGCTCAAGAGATGCCGTTCCACTCATCTCATACTGGATCCGCATGCTCACGCTCGCACCTGCGCCGCATCGGCGATTGTCCGCCACGCGGCACGAGCCTGCCGCCATGCGCTGTATTCATATGCTCCGATCGGCCGGACGATTGGCGGGCGCTTGAACACCCGATAGGATCGGAACAACCGGCTGCGACCGTTCACCGCGCGGCAATGAGATCAAGTCGACAGGATCGATGAATGCCCGAGCGTTTCCCTGTGTCCACGCCAAAGGCCGGTGCCGGCGTTCTCGAGCTGCTGCGACGGTTTGCAGCCGATCCGACAGCGGCCACCGCCTATGGTGAAGATTGCTTGAAGAAGACGCAGGCAATCGAACCGCGGCTGAAAGCATTCGAATATCTGCCGCGGGATGTCGCTCCAAAGACCGGCCCGCTCGGTGGAATTCCCGTCGCCATCAAGGACATCATCGCCACCTCGGACATGCCGACCACCAACGGCTCGCAGATCTACCGTGATCACGTGCCGGATGCGGACGCCTGGGTGGTCGAGCGACTGCGCAATCTCGGCGCAACCATCTTCGGCAAGACGGTCTCCACCGAATTCGCCTGGCGTCATCCAGGTCCGACCGTCAATCCATGGAACCCCGAGCACACGCCGGGCGGCTCATCGTCCGGATCGGCCGCGGCCGTTGCGGCCGGCCTGGTCCCGCTGGCGCTGGGCACACAGACACTCGGCTCGGTGATCCGACCGGCGGCGTTCAACGGCGTCGTCGGCTTCAAGCCGAGCTTCGGCGCGATTCCCCGCGTCGGCGTGCATCCGCTCAGCCCGTCGCTCGACCATGTCGGCTTCTTCGCCCGCGGCGTCGACGACGTGGCCTTGGCCCTCTCTCTGCTGGCCGGCACCAGCGCCGATGATCGCCACGGCCGGCCGCTGCCGGGCTTCACCGTCGACATCGACCACGGCCTCACGCCGCTCCGCACGCCACGGCTTGCGGTGGTGCGCTTCGCCAAATGGGAGCGCGCCGAGGCCGCGCAAAAGGCCGTGTTCGAATCCGTCATCGACAAGCTGCGCAGCGCTGGCGCGACGATCAACGAGATCGAGCTGAGAGAGCTCGACGCGGTGAACTGGGATGCGATCACCACGATCATGCTCAGCGAGGCGACCACGATCTTCGCCGATCTGATCGCGCGCTATCCCGACCGGGTCAGCGAGGTCATGAAGGGCCACGTCGAGAGCGGGCGAAGCAAGACGGCCATGGAATATCTCGCCGCGAAGGCCGCGCAGGCGCATCGGCAGAAGGCGCTCGCAACCGAGCTCGACGGCTTCGACGCAGTGCTCACCCTGCCGGCCTTCGGCGAAGCGCCGCGCGGCCTGGATTGGACCGGTGACGCCGAATATTGCGCGCCCTGGACCTTCATCGGAGCGCCGGCCATCTCCCTGCCGGCGGGGTTCGGCAACAACGGCCTGCCGCTGGGCGTGCAGATCGCCGGCCCCTATCGCAACGACCTCCACGTGCTCCGCGTCGCGAAATGGGCCGAAGCGGTGCTGGCGTTCGATCCCGGCGTGCCGCTCCTGGCGCGCTAATCGCCGCCACGAGCCCCGAGCAAGGATACCGCCGCGCCACGAGGGCCTCCTGCGACAAGCCCAGTGGCGGGTTTGCGGCCAGCGCTGTAAAACGGTCACATGACAATCACAGACATCGCGAGCAGAACCTATAATCACGGTTGGCGCCTCGATCCGATCGTGCGCAGCCTGCTCGACACCGATTTTTACAAGCTGTTGATGCTGCAGATGATTCGGGAGTTCTACCCGACTCAGCAGGTGACCTTCTCGGTCATCAACCGGACCCGGCGGGTGCGGCTCGGCGACGTCATCGACGAGGGCGAATTGCGCGCCCAGCTCGACCACGCCCGCACCATCCGCTTCGCCAAGAAGGAGCTGATCTGGCTGGCCGGCAACACCTTCTACGGCAAGACCCACATGTTCTCGCCGGAGTTCATCGCCTGGCTCGCCAATTTCCGCCTGCCCGAATACGAGCTGCGCAAGTCCGACGGCCAGTACGAGCTGCATTTCCACGGGCCCTGGACCCACACCACGATGTGGGAAATCCCGGCGCTCGCGATCGTCAACGAGCTGCGCTCGCGCCAGGCCATGAAGGGCCAGGGCCGGTTCGCGCTCGACGTGCTGTTCGCCCGCGCCAAGGCCAAGCTGTGGGCCAAGGTGGAGCGGCTGCGCAAGCTCGAGGGGCTGCGGCTGTCGGATTTCGGCACCCGCCGCCGCCACGGCTTCCTGTGGCAGCGCTGGTGCGTCGAGGCCGTCAAGGAAGGTCTCGGCCCGTCGTTCACCGGCACCTCCAACGTGCTGCTGGCGATGGACAATGATCTCGAAGCCATCGGCACCAACGCGCATGAGCTGCCGATGGTCGCCGCCGCGCTTGCCAAGGACGATGACGAGCTGCGCTTCGCGCCCTATCGCATTCTCGACCAGTGGCGGCAGACCTACGCAGGCAACCTGCTGATCGCGCTGCCCGACGCATTCGGCACCAAGGCCTTCCTGCGCGACGCACCCGACTGGGTCGCCGACTGGACCGGCTTCCGTCCCGACAGCGCGCCACCGATCCAGGCCGGCGAGGAGATCATCGCCTGGTGGAAATCGAAGGGGCGCGATCCCAAGCAGAAGCTGCTCGTGTTCTCCGACGCGATGGACGTCGAATCGATCGAGCAGATCCATCATCGGTTCTCCGACCAGGTGCGGCTGTCGTTCGGCTGGGGCACCAACCTGACCAACGATTTCGTCGGCTGCTCGCCGGACGGCTCGGTCGACCTCGATCCGATCTCGCTGGTCTGCAAGGTGACGTCGGCAGACGGGCACCCCGCCGTGAAGCTGTCCGACAACCCGGAGAAGGCGACCGGCGATCCCGCCGAGATCGCCCGTTATCTCCGCGTGTTCGGCGATGCCGGCCGGGTGCGCACGCCGGTCGTCGTCTAGGTCGCCGACAGCCCACGGCAATTTCTCTTTCCTGCCACGATTCTTGTTCCTGCTTTGTTCGAAATGCGGTAAAATCATCGCACGAGCAGATCGGGTGACAGGAGATCGTTGGCATGCGTCGGGTGATCGGCCGAGTTGGACAGCTGCTGCCTGCAACCATCCTTGTCGTCGGCGCGATCCTGATCTCGACCGGGCCCGCTGCCGCCGACAAGCGGGTGGCGCTGGTGATCGGCAACGCCATCCACGAGCACGCACCGCTGCTGGACGAGCCGGCGGCGGATGCCCGGCTGATCGCCGACAGCCTGTCGCGACTCGGCTTCACCCTGAGCGGCGGTGCCGCGCAGATCGACCTCGACAGGCGAAACTTCGATCGCGCGCTTGCCGAGTTCAAGGGCCGGATCGCCGACGCCGATGTCGCGCTGATCTATTATGCCGGCTATGGGCTCAACCTGGGCGGCGCCGATTATCTCGTCCCGGTCGACGCGGCGCCGGCGAAAGCTGCGGATCTCAGCACCGAACTGCGCGACCTGACTGCGATTCTGCGCGAGCTGGGCGGATCGGGCCCCCGGCAGAACGTGATCATTCTCGACGCCTTCCGCTCCAATCCGTTCGCCGGGCGCGGCATCGCCGGTCTTGCCGCCGGCCTCGTCCCGGTCGACGTTTCCGCACGGACCGTGATCTCCTTTGCCGCACAGGCCGGGACGGCGGGACAGCGCGGCCCGGACGGTCACGGCGTGTTCGCCGCCGCCCTTGCAGAGGCGCTGCAGCAGCCAGGCCAACGCCTGATCGAGACCTTCAACCAGACCAATGCGGCGGTGGAGCGTGCCACGGGCGGAGCACAGCAGCCGCTCGTGATGTTCACGTCGATCGACGGCGGCGCTCAACTGAGCGCCGCTGCGGCGAAGCCAGCGCAGCCCGCTGGCCCCGCCGCCGCCCCGAGCAGCGCTCCCGTTTCGAGCCCGACCGCATCGTCCGACGCGGCAGATGCGCGGACGCCCGGACTTGCCGTGCTGTATGATGAGGATCTCTCCGACCCCAAGGGTAAGCGCTATTCCGGCTCGGTCACCTGGCGGACGGAGACGGTCAAGAACGCACAATCGGGACGGCCCACGCCGGTGATCCGTGGCGAGATCGACATTCCCGAGCGCAAACTGAAGGTCAGCCTGCAGTTGCGCCGCAACGACGATCCCAGCCTGCCGGCCAGCCATGTCGCCGAGCTCACATTCAGGCCCGCTGCCGATTTCGTCGGTGGCGGCATCAGCAGCGTCCCAGGAATGCTGATGAAGACGGATGAGAAGTCGCGCGGGACGCCGCTTGCCGGGCTTTCCGTCAAGATCACCGAAGGTTCGTTCCTGGTGGGCTTGTCCAACGTCGAGGCCGATCGCGCGCGCAACGAGGAGCTTCTCGCACGGCGCGAATGGTTCGACATCCCGGTCGTCTATGCGAACCAGCGCCGGGGCATCCTCGCAATCGGCAAAGGTCCCAGTGGAGATCGGGTATTCGCCGACGTGCTCGCGGCCTGGGACAAATCCCCGCCGACAAAATGATGAGGTACGAGACGAAGGAACAACGGAGCGAAATTTTTGGAGCGGGCGAAGGGGTTCGAACCCTCGACCCCGACCTTGGCAAGGTCGTGCTCTACCACTGAGCTACACCCGCATCCGTGACGCCTTGGCGGCGTGGCCGCCAGCGACGGGCAGACCTATGCCAAATGCCGCGGACGAATGCAACAGGTCTGCGACAGGTTTCGTACGCCGGCGACGTTCAAATTTTAGCGGCCGGGACCGGCCGAACCGGGCTGAGACCTGCCCATCACCGGACCGCGATGGGCGCTGATTGAAATTTCCAGCTGGACCGCCACTTAAAGTGAAAGAAAACGTGTATTGAGGCGCGGCGGCGGCCGGTTCCCGGTCGCCGTTCATCGGAATTTTTCGGACGAGGGACCCCGTGACCATTGTTGAGCAGGGCGGCGGACCGGCGCCGCAGGTGCCGGATCTGATCAAGGACACCACGACGCAGAGCTTCGTGAAGGACGTCATCGAGGAATCGAAGCGGCAGCCGGTCCTCATCGACTTCTGGGCGCCGTGGTGCGGACCGTGCAAGCAGCTGACGCCCATCCTGGAAAAAGCCGTCAAGGCCGCCAAGGGCAAGGTCAAGCTGGTCAAGATGAACATCGACGAGCATCCGGCCATCCCTGGCCAGATGGGCATCCAGTCGATTCCGGCTGTGATCGCGTTCGTCGGCGGACGGCCCGCCGATGGGTTCATGGGTGCGGTGCCCGAGAGCCAGGTCGCCGCCTTCATCGAAAAGATCACCAAGGGCGTTCCCGGCGCCGGCGAGCCCGACATCGCCGAAATCCTCAAGGAAGCCGAAGCGGCTCTCGCTGAAGGCGATGCGGCCGGCGCGGCCGAGATCTATGCCGAGGTGCTCGCGATCGATGCCGCCAACATCCCCGCGATCGCCGGGCTTGCGAAGTGCCAGGTCGAGCTCGGCGCGATCGACGAGGCCAAGCAGACGCTTGCGATGGTCCCGGACTCCAAGCGCAGCGATTCGGCGGTCTCCGCCGTGCAGGCCGCGATCGATCTGGCAGAGCAGGCCCAGTCGCTCGGGCCGGTCGGCGAGCTCGAACAGAAGGTCTCCGCCAATCCGCTCGACCACCAGGCGCGTTTTGACCTGGCGACCGCACTGAACGCCGCGGGCAAGCGGAAGGAAGCCACCGACCAGCTGCTCGAGATCGTGAAGCGTGACCGCAAATGGAACGAAGACGGCGCGCGCAAGCAGCTCGTGCAGTTCTTC
The DNA here is from genome assembly GCF_051167575.1 of Bradyrhizobium sp. HKCCYLS3070. Classification (NCBI taxonomy): domain Bacteria; kingdom Pseudomonadati; phylum Pseudomonadota; class Alphaproteobacteria; order Hyphomicrobiales; family Nitrobacteraceae; genus Bradyrhizobium; species Bradyrhizobium sp. HKCCYLS3070. The sequence goes on along the minus strand of NZ_JBNPTI010000003.1, from coordinate 555,915 downwards.
GAAGCCTGGGGCGGCGCCGACGAGGCCACCATCGAGGGCCGCAAGCGGCTGTCGACGATCCTGTTTTCGTAACCCGGCTGGACGGGACGCGCGCTCGTTCCAGCGGACACGAGGTATCGCATGCCGATCAATGCCGAATATCGCGGTCCCGCCGAGCTGCCGGAGATCGTTCCGGTGTTTCCGTTGGCGGGAGCCTTGCTGCTGCCGCGCGGCCAAATGCCGCTCAACATCTTCGAGCCGCGTTATCTCGCGATGGTCGACGATGCGCTTCGTGACGGCCATCGGCTCATCGGCATGATCCAGCCCGACGTCACGCACTCCTCCAGCGAGGAGCGCCCGGTGCTGTTCAAGGTCGGCTGCGTCGGCCGGATCACGCAGCTTGCCGAGTCCGGCGATGGCCGCTACATCCTCGAGCTCACCGGCGTGTCCCGCTTCAAGGTGGTCGAGGAAATGACGGTGCTCACGCCCTATCGGCAGTGCAAGGTCGATTATTTCCCGTTCGTCGATGATTTCACGGCGCGCAAGGGTGAAGACGCGGTGGACCGAGAAGCGCTGCTCGCGGTTCTCACCGACTTCCTCAAGGCGAACAATCTCAAGGTCGACTGGGCCGGCATCGAAGCGGCGCCGAACGAAGCGCTCGTGAACGCGCTGGCGATGATGTCGCCCTATGGTCCGGCGGAGAAGCAGGCGATGCTTGAGGCGCCCGACCTGAAGACCCGCGCCGAAATCCTCATCGCCGTGACCGAGATGGATCTCGCCAAGAAGCGGACCTCGGGCGATCCGCCGCTGCAATGATCACTCGGCGGGAGCCGCGCGCGGCGCTGGCGGGGCCGCCGTCAGGCGCATCAGTGCGATGGTGGTGACGATCACCCCGATGTAGACTGCGAGCTGCATCGCGGTAGGCTGATCCGTATAGCCGATCAGAGCCTTGAGCGTCCGCCCGGCGACGCCACGCTCGGGCAGAACCGCGCTCGAATCCCACACCACATGGTCGAACGTTGTCAGCCAGTTGGCGCGGGCGAGAAAGAACACCGCCTGCGCGGCCATTCCCGCCGACAGCAGGGTGATCAGCACGGTGGTGGTCTTGAACAGCGCGCGCGGCGGGATGCGCATCAGGCCGAGATAGGTCGCGAGACAGACGGCAACGCCGAGCAGCAGGCCAAGGACGCCGCCACCGAGCAGCGCCCGCCCGCTGCCGTCGCCGGAGGCCGCCACCCCATAGAGAAACAGCGCGACCTCGCTGCCCTCGCGCAACACGGCGATGGCGATCACGGTCGCCAGCGCGACCAGCGGCTTGGCGCCGTCTGCCACCGCTTGGCCCATCGTCCGCAGCTCGGTGCTCATCTCGCGGCCGTGCCGGGCCATCCAGACATTGTGCCAGGTCAGCATGATCACGGCAGCCGACAGGATCCCCGCATTGAACAATTCCTGCCCCATGCCTTCAAAGAGCTGAGTCAACGTTCCCGCGAACGCCGCGACGATGCATGCGCCGACCAGGCCGGCGAACAACCCCGCGCCGATCCAGCGCAGGCGATGCGGAACCGCGCTGGTGACGGCAAGCACGATACCGACGATCAGGCCGGCTTCGAACACTTCGCGGAAGACGATGATCAGGGCGGCGAGCATGGGATCTGGACCTATTGGACGTTGACGAAGCCGCGGGCCTTTTCGTTGAAGTCGTTATAGAACTCGTAGCGCCCGGACTTCATGGCGCGGACGTTGAGCACCGCCTCGCTGTTGGCCGCGATCACCTTCTCGACCTTCAGGGTCTCGCTCTCGAACTCGATGGCCTTGCCCTCCATGTTCCTGACGCGGATGGTCAGCGGCGCGTCCGCAGGAACGGTCGGCTCCTTGGGCTCGAATTGACCATTGGCATAGGTGAGGCAGATCTCGCTCGATCCCCCGGCGTGCGCCTGCGCTGCCATCAGCAGCACGCCGACGCTTCCACCTACGACGACCAACTTCCGCACCACGTCGACCAACATCGATCCGTCCCCTCTCCTATCCAGACAAGCAAATCGGAGAACGGTTGCGCGCCCGGATCGATGTCGACGCCGGGCACCCGTTCGCGACGACGAACAGCTAAGCGGCTCGTCGCCGTGTCTGCAAAGAGACTCCTTCTAAGTTGGAACCATTCTTGGCGAATGTGTCGTGGCAGTGGCCTCGCGGTGTACGGAGTGCGGCCGAACAGCAGTTGAGGCGACGCGGCGGTTACGGAGCGTCGCGATGCCTTCCTCTCGCCGGGTACGTGGCGGCGCTGCGGTGGACCGGGATTCGCCGCGTCAGTAGCCGGCGATGGCGAGACTGACCACGCCGGCGAGCATGACCCAGCCGAAATGCCGCCCGCGCGTCGCCAGCGCATTGGCGCCTGCGGCGAAAGCGAACACGACGATGACCGTGGTCACCGTCCAATGCCGCGCCGACTCCGACGCCATTTGCGGGGCGACGGCGAGCAGCACGCCACAGCCGATCCACGCCACCGTGCCAGTCTGCCAGACCAGCCGCAGCAGGGTTCGCAGCCGCTCCGGCGAGATGGTGGCACGCGCGAAAACCGTCGTCTCGCCGAGCACGCCGTGGATCACGGCGACGGTGATCGCCATCAGCCCCGCGGTCACGAGCAGCGCATCGCGCATGGCACGCCTCCATACAGTTATGTATGGACAATGCACGAAGCCCTGGCAGTCGTCAATACAGCTGTGTATGGTCGTCTCATGGTGACGACATGACCGATCAGCTCTCGGCCGACGATTGGCTGACACAGGGATTGAAGGTACTGGCCAGCCGGGGCTTCACCGCGCTGAAGGCGGAGCCGCTGGCAAAAGCCTTGGGCGTGTCGCGCGGCAGCTTCTACTGGCATTTCGCCGATGTGGCCGGGTTTCACGCGGCCCTCCTCAAGAAGTGGCGGGAGATTGCGGCCGAGCAGATCATCACCGGGGTGGAGGCGAACGCCGGCGACCAGCCGGCCATTGCCGTGCTCCTCCGCCGCGCGTTCAACGTCAAGCTCACCCTGGAGCGCGCCGTGCGCAACTGGGCCGGATCCGACCCCGCCGCGCGGCAGGCTGTCCAAGCCATCGACAGGCGCCGGCTGGGCTATGTCGAGAGCCTGCTTGCGGCCGAGGGACTAGTGCCGGCGATCGCGCGCGCACGCGCCCAGGTGCTGTACTGGACCTTCCTCGGCCACGCGCTGTCGGATCGGCCGTTGCCGGCCGAGCAACTGGACGCGGTCATCGACGAGCTGATCCGGATCGCCCGGCACAAGCCTTGAAGCACGACAAGCGAGCGGACGTTATGCTACAGAGGCGCCCGCCGGAGACCCTTGCCATGAACGCCCCGCTCGAACGCCCCGCCAATTCCGTCGATCCCAAGCTGCTCGAGATCCTGGTCTGCCCGATGACCAAGGGCCCACTGGAATACGACGCGGCGAAACAGGAGCTGGTCTCGCGGTCGGCGAAGCTCGCCTACCCGATCCGCGATGGCATCCCGATCATGCTGCCCGAGGAAGCGCGGAAGATCGACTGACCGATGCGGCCCGTCGTGATCCGCTGTGCGCTCGCCGTGGCGCTGATGGCCCTCGCTTCGGGGGTCTCGGCCGAGGAGAGCGCCGTTCGCGTCGGCGCACTCGACGCCGTCCTGACGACGCCAGCGGGTGTCGAGCGCCCGCCGGTGGCGCTGCTGATCGCCGGCTCCGGGTCGACGGACCGGGATGGCAATGGGCCGCAGCTCAAGCCGGCGACCTTGAAGAAGCTCGCCGAGCAGCTCGCCACCCAAGGCATCGCCAGCCTGCGCTACGACAAGCGCGGCGCACGCGGCTGGAAGGCGGAGTTCGGCAAGCCGGAGGACTTCCGCTTCAAGGACTACGTCGACGACGCCGCCGCGCTGGTCGACTTCCTGCGCGGCAAGTTCGCCCGCATCGTTCTCGTCGGCCACAGCGAGGGCGGCCTGGTCGCCATCCTCACCGCCCGCCGCACCCCGGTCGACCGCCTCGTGCTGCTCACCACATCGGCGCGGCGGCAGGGCGACCTGTTGAAGGCGCAGCTCGAGAAGAAGCTGCCGGCCGCGAAGATGGAGCCGGTCGCCAAGGCGATCGACGCCATCATGGCCGGGCAGGTCGTGGACCCGCCACCGCCCGAGCTGCCGGTCGCACCGAGCATGCAGCCCAGCATCGGCTCCGCCTTTGCCGAGGACCCGATCGATCCACTGAAGCAGCTCACGATCCCAATTCTGATCGTCGGCGGCGCCCGCGACCACCAGATCGCACGCCTCGACATGGTCGCGCTCGCCGCCGCCGCACCGGCCGCCAAGTCGCTATGGCTGCCGGAGATGAACCACGTCCTGGTCGACGTCGCCAACGAGGACGAGAACCTCGCCTCCTACAACGACCCCGAACGTCCGCTCGACCCCGACATGGTCGAGGCCGTCGCCGGCTTCATCGCCGCCGCAGGCCCGCGCTGAGCTCTTTGTTCGAGCATGATCTTTTCGGAAAACCGGTCTCCAGTTTCCGGATCATGCTCTACAGCGCCTCACCCTTCAGCAGCCGTGGCATCTCTCCGGTGAGGCCCGCGGCCTGCTTGATGAACAGCTCCTTCAACGGCGGCGCGCGATCGACGATGCCAAGGCCGATGTCGCGCACGGCCCGCAACAGCGTCGACTTGTTCGAGAACAGGAAGTTCAGCGAATTGGTGGCAACGCCCATCGCCATCGTGTCGAAGCGGCGCCAGCGCTGGTAGCGTTCGAGGACATCGACCTGCCCCGGATCGATCCCCATTCTTGCCGCATCGACCACGACCTCGGCCAGTGCGGCGACGTCTTTCAGCCCCATGTTGAGCCCCTGCCCCGCGATGGGGTGGATCACATGGGCGGCGTCGCCGACCAGCGCCAGCCGCGGCGCGATGAACGAGCGGGCGACGAAGTAGGACAGCGGAAAAGCGCGCGGCTGGTCGAGCACCTTCAACTCGCCGAGATGCAGACCCGCGCGCTTCTCCAGCTCGGCATGGAATTCATCCGCGCTGAGCGCGACGAGGCGCTTCGCCTCGGCGCGCCGCTCGGTCCACACCAGCGAGGAGCGCTTGCCGGTCAGCGGCAAGATCGCGAATGGTCCGGGCGGAAGAAAATGCTCCTCGGCGCGGCCGCCATGGTCGCGTTCATGACCGATGGTCGCGACGATGCCGGACTGGTCATAGTCCCAGCCATGGGTCTGGATGCCCGCGCGCTCGCGCAGCTTCGAACGCGCGCCGTCAGCGGCCACCAGCAGGCTCGCCTCGAGCTGGCTGCCGTCGCCCAGAGTCACCGCGATGCCGTCGGCCCGCGCCACGAAGCCGGTCACCGGCATCGCCTTGAGCTCGACGCCTGCGGCCTCCGCATGCCGCACCAGCGCATCGATCAAGAGCCGGTTCTCGACCATGTGCGCGAACGGCTCGCCGGCCTCGACCTGGCCCGCAAACGTCAGGAACGACGGGCGGGTCGCGTCCTCGAGCTTGGAATCGGTAATGACCATGTCGAGGATCGGCTGCGCCTGCGGCGCCACGTCCGCCCAGACCCCGATCGCATCGAACAGCTTGCGGCACGCCGCGACGATGGCGCTGGCGCGTGGATCGCGGCTCGGCCGGTTGGCGAGCGCCGGATCGGCCACGATCACCGGCACTTCGGGACCGAGCCCCTGCCGAAGCGCGAGCGCGAGCGCCAGGCCGGCAAAGGCCCCGCCACAAATGACAATGCTTCGCTGTGTCGTCATGCCACCCTGCTCACAGTTACTCTTGCGGGAGGATTATAGCTGGGCGAAACAGGGGCGTGAACCAAGGGCTGCCACCCGAGGCCATCAATTCCGGATGCCTGATCCCGCGAGAACGGGACCGGAGCGGCCGGCCGAGCCAGCGAAAGCACGACGCCATGTCCAAGGGACTGATCGACCTGATCTCGATCCTCGATCTCGAGCCGATCGAGGTGAACCTGTTCCGCGGCAACAGCCCGAAGACGAGCTGGCAGCGCGTGTTCGGCGGCCAGGTGATCGGCCAGGCGATGATGGCGGCGTGCCGCACCGTCGAGGGCCGGCTGCCGCATTCGCTGCACTGCTACTTCATCCTCCCCGGCGACCCGCAGGTGCCGATCATCTACCAGGTCGAGCGTCTGCGCGACGGCAAGAGCTATGCGACGCGGCGCGTCACCGCGATCCAGCACGGCAATGCGATCTTCTCGATCATGGTGTCGTTCCACAGCGACGAGGAGAGCGCGTTCAACCACCAGGACAAGATGCCGGACGTGCCGCCGCCGGAGAAGCTGACGGCGGAGGAGATCTCCAAGCAGCCGATGTTTCAGGAGGTCTTCCAAAGGATGCCGGACTTCATCCGCCGCTACTACGAATCCGACCGGCCGATCGAGCTGCGCCCCGTCGAACTGAACCGGTACTTCGGCCAGAAGATCGAGGATGGCCGCATCAACGTCTGGATCAAGACGGCGGCGAAGCTGCCCGATGATCCGGCGCTGCACATGTGCGCGCTGGCCTATGCGTCGGACTTCTCGCTGCTCGACGCGGTCATGGCGCGCTATGGCCGCACCTTGTTCGACAAGCGCATGATGCCGGCCTCGCTGGATCATGCGATGTGGTTTCACCGGCCGTTCCGCGCCGACGAATGGCTGCTCTATGCGCAGGATTCGCCGAGCGCGCAGGGCGGCCGCGGGCTCACCCGCGGCTCGATCTTCAAGCCCGACGGCACGCTGGTCGCCTCCGTCGCGCAGGAGGGCTCGATCCGCGAGCGCCGGGCCTAGCCGCATCACACCGGCTGTGCCGTCCGCGGGACGACCGCGAATTGCGACACGTACCAGGCGCTGTACCAGCGCAGCAGCCACGGGATCGGAATGATCACCGAGCAGCCGAGCACGAACGCGAAGGTGCGCCACAGCACCTGCAGGCCCGAGCCGGTGAACACGACCTCGCGCCGCGTCCCCTGGATGTTGCGGCAGACCCAGCGCATCCAGGCGGTCAGCACCCAGGCCCAGCCGATGACGGTGATGCCCGACACGATCATCAGCAGGTACCAGCCGGCATAGACGACGGGGCTGCCTTCGAAATGGATCGGCAACCGCTCGCCATTCGAAGCGAGGTTGCTCAGCAGCCAGCGCAGCACCATCCAGCCCAGGAACGCCGGGGCAACCAGCGAGATCAGGTTGAGGATCGGCCGGTCGCTGAGGCCGACATAGGCCAGCACGCCCATCGCGATGAAGACGTACCAGATGTCGAGCGGCTGGCCGGTGAAGGTGAGGTTCGGCCGGCCGGGCACCCGCATCCGCTCGATCACGTAGCGGTAGAGATAGACAGCGGTCCAGGGCGTGATCACCACCAGGAACTGGCCGACGACATACAGCAGTGTCCAGCCGAGATAGGACCAGGTGTCCAGCTTGACCGAGAGCGCGCCGCCCGACGCAGGCACGCCGGCCTCGAACGCGGGCGGGACGCCGGGGGAGATGCTCGGCACGCCCGACATCAGGCCGGGAATGCGCCCGGCCTTCTCCCAGCCGGCCATGCCGTCGCTCCACAGCAGCGTCTCGGCCGTGACGACACCCCGGGCGATCAGGTCGCGCAGTTCGTCTTCCGAAATGGGGCCCTGTTGCTGGCCTTGCGCCGCGTAATACCAGGAACGATTCGACATGGGATGTCCTTGAATGTGGGATGGCAGGAAAACGTCTTCAGTCTGTCGGGCGATGTCGCGTTCCGTTCAGTGATATCCGTCACTCCTTGACGTTTTCGCTTAACGCTGCGCTGATTTTGTGCCATTTGCCTAGGAACAGGCCAAAATGGCCATCCCAAGCCTGCCTCCGAAACAGGCTGCTCCTACCTGAGGAAACCAGGGCCCGCCCATGAAGCTCGTCGTCGCGATCATCAAACCCTTCAAGCTCGACGAGGTGCGCCAAGCCCTCACCGCGATCGGCGTCCACGGCATGACCGTCACCGAGGTCAAGGGCTACGGTCGCCAGAAGGGCCATACCGAGATCTACCGGGGCGCCGAATATATCGTGAACTTCCTGCCCAAGCTGCGCATCGAGATCGCGGTCAACTCGGACATCGCCGAGAAGGCGGTCGAGGTGATCACGACGCACGCGCGCACCGGCCAGATCGGCGACGGCAAGATCTTCGTGACGCCGATCGATCATGCCCGCCGCATCCGCACCGGCGAAACCGACACCGACGCACTCTAAGCCCGTCAAGCAGCCGCAACGGCTGCACGCCCGCCGCAACGGCGCGGCGGACTGCAAAATCCTAACATCTGACATGCCGGGGGGACTGTCATGGAGACCAGCGCGTCTCGTAGCCTGCGCGCGTCTGCAGCATTGGCTGCAGCGGGAGCGATTGCCTTCACCACGCCAGCAGCGGCCGCAGCGCCGTCCACGATCGAACCGGCCGACACCGCCTGGATGATCGTCGCCACCGCTTTGGTGCTGATGATGACCATTCCGGGTCTGGCGCTGTTCTACTCGGGCATGGTGCGCAAGAAGAACGTACTGGCGACGATGGCGCAGAGCCTCGCAGCCGTGATGCTGATCTCGATCCTGTGGGTCGCATTCGGCTACTCGCTGGCCTTCGTCGGCGACGGCACCTGGATCGGCTCGCTCGACCGCGCCTTCCTCGCCGGCATGGGCATGGACAGCGTCCATCCCGGCGCCAAGACGATCCCCGAGTCGCTGTTCATGCTGTACCAGATGACGTTCGCGATCATCACGGTGGCGCTGGTGGCGGGCTCGGTCGCCGACCGCATGCGCTTCTCCGCCTACCTCCTGTTCAGCATCGCATGGTTCATCTTCGTCTATGTGCCACTGGCGCATTGGATCTGGGGCGGCGGCTTTCTCGCGCAGGCCGGCGTGGTCGACTTCGCCGGCGGTCTCGTCGTGCATCTCTCCGCGGGCACCGCGGGATTGGTCGCCGCGCTGGTGATGGGACGGCGCCAGGGCTACGGCAGTGAGAACCTCTCGCCGTTCGACCTGTCGCTCGCGGTGGTCGGCACCGGCCTGCTCTGGGTCGGCTGGTTCGGCTTCAATGGCGGCTCGGCGCTCGGGGCGAATGCGCATGCGGTGATGGCGATCCTGACGACGCATCTGGCCGCCTGCGCCGGCGCCGTCACCTGGGGCGCGCTGGAATGGTCGACGCGGCGCAAGCCGTCTGTGCTCGGCATGATCTCGGGCGCGGTGGCCGGCCTCGGCACCATCACGCCCGCGTCCGGCTTCGTCGCCCCCTGGCATGGGCTGGTGATCGGCGCGCTCGCCGGTATCATCTGCTACTGGGCCTGCACCTCGCTGAAGCACCGCTTCAACTATGACGATTCGCTCGACGTGTTCGGCGTCCACGGCGTCGGCGGCCTCACCGGCACCGTGCTGGCCGGCGTGTTCGCGACCGCCGCGATCGGCGGCACGGCGGGGCTGATCGAGGGCAACCCGAAGCAGCTTGCGGCCCAGCTCTACGGCGTCGCCGTCACCCTGGTGTGGTCGGGCGGCGTCACCTGGGGGCTCCTGAAGCTGGTCAGCGCCTTCGTGCCGCTGCGGGTGTCGCGTGAGCACGAGCTGGAAGGACTCGACATCTCCCAGCATGGCGAGGCGCTGCAATAGCTGCAGCAATTGACGCCAATTGACCTGTTCGGCGCCGCAGGATTCTGCCCGCGCGCTGAGCAGCATTGTGTCTTGAGCCTGACATGCGCAACTTTTGCGCATTCCTGCCCATTCCTTGAGCGCGACGGAATAGCGCAGCCCCTGCTGCCCCTCCCGAGGGGTGAAAAGGCCAGGATTCACCGCTCGTTAGCCCTGACCAGCCGTCTGGCACGGCATTTGATTCTATCGCTCCCGGCTGTGCCCGCGTCGTGAAGATTTCTCCGCGTGGTGAACCTCAGTCGACAGGAAGCGCTCGGTAACGTCCGTGCCGGGCCCAAGCGGGGATAGGACCCATGAAAATTGTTATGGCGATCATTAAGCCATTCAAGCTCGAAGAAGTCCGGGACGCCCTGACCGCCATCGGCGTTCATGGTCTCACGGTGACGGAAGTGAAGGGGTACGGCCGTCAGAAAGGTCATACGGAAATCTACCGCGGCGCCGAATATGCGGTGAGCTTCCTGCCCAAGATCAAGATCGAGGTCGCGATCCCCTCCGACCAGGTCGACAAGACCATCGATGCGATCAGCTCGGCCGCCAAGACCGGCCAGATCGGCGACGGCAAGATCTTCGTCATCAGCCTCGACCACGCCGTGCGTATCCGCACCGGCGAAGCGGACGCTGCGGCCCTTTGATTTCGCGCTCAAACCAGAACACTTACGGAGTACAATAAAATGACGTTCAAGCGTCCAACCAGCGCGGGATGGGTTACGCTCGCAATTGCAGGGCTCTGCGTCGCAGGCCTCGTCGATGTGGCGTTCGCCGAGGACGCGCCTGCCGCCGCTGCCGCAGCCGCCCCCGTTCCCAACAAGGGCGACGTCGCCTGGATGCTCGTGTCCAGCGCGCTCGTCCTGATGATGTCCATCCCCGGCCTCGCGCTGTTCTATGGCGGCCTCGTCCGCACCAAGAACATGGCCTCGGTCCTCACCCAGGTGTTCGCGATCGTCGCCATGGTCGGCGTGGTCTGGACGCTCTACGGCTACTCGCTCGCCTTCACCGACGGCGGCAGCATGACCTCGTGGGTGGGCGGCTTCTCCAAGGCCTTCCTGCACGGCGTCGACGCCAACTCGACCGTTCCGACCTTCTCGAACGGCGTGGTGATCCCGGAGCTGGCCTACTTCGTGTTCCAGATGACCTTCGCGATGATCACCCCGGCCCTGATCGTCGGCGCCTTCGCCGAACGCATCAAGTTCTCGGCGGTGATGCTGTTCATCCTCCTCTGGGTGACCTTCATCTACTTCCCGATCGCGCACTGGGTCTGGTACATCGCAGCTCCCGATGACGTCGCTGCTGCTGCCAAGGCTCTCGCTGCCGCTGGCGACGCTGCCGCCAAGACCGCCGCCCAGGCCAAGCTCGACGAAGTCACCGGTGCTGTCGGCTGGCTCGCCGGCGCCGGCGCTCTCGACTTCGCGGGCGGCACCGTCGTTCACATCAACGCCGGCATTGCCGGTCTGGTGGGCGCGGTTCTGATCGGCAAGCGCACCGGCTACGGCAAGGAGCTGATGGCTCCGCACTCGCTGACCATGACCATGATCGGCGCCGCGCTGCTGTGGGTCGGCTGGTTCGGCTTCAATGCCGGCTCCAACCTGGAATCGAACGGCGTCACCGCCCTGGCCTTCGTCAACACCATGGTCGCGACCGCCGGTGCGGCGCTGTCCTGGCTGCTGTGCGAATGGGCCGTCAAGGGCAAGCCGTCGCTGCTCGGCATCTGCTCGGGCGCGGTCGCCGGTCTCGTCGCCGTTACCCCGGCCTCCGGTTATGCCGGTCCGATCGGCGCGCTGGTGCTCGGCCTGATCGTCTCCCCGGTCTGCCTGTTCTTCGTCTCCACCGTGAAGAACGCGCTGGGCTATGACGACGCGCTCGACGTGTTCGGCGTGCACTGCATCGGCGGCATCATCGGCGCTCTGGCCACCGGCATCCTGGTCAACCCGGCCCTGGGTGGCGTCGGCATCACCGACTACACCAACATCACCGGCAACAACGCCGGCACCTACGACTTCGCCACGCAGATGCTGGCGCAGATCAAGGCTGTCGTCGCCACGCTGGTATGGTCGGGTGTCGGCTCGGCGATCCTCTACAAGGTCGTCGACGTGATCATCGGCCTGCGCCCGACCGTGGAGCAGGAGCGCGAGGGTCTCGACATCACCGACCACGGCGAGCGCGCCTACAACTACTGAGTTCTCCCGGGACTTGGTCGTACGCGACCAGGTCCGCAACTTCGGTTCGGGCAAATACCCGGCAATGCCCTGACCGTTGAGGGGCTCCAGCGCAAGCTGGGGCCCCTTTCTTTTTGTTTGGATCGTGAGGGCCGAGCGCGCGCCAAATAGCCGATGTCGTCCCTGCGAACGCAGGGACCCATACCGCGTGATGTTTGTAAGAGGCAGGCGGCGAGTCCCGTGCAAAACAACTGAACCCTGTGGTTATGGGTCCCTGCGTTCGCAGGGACGACGGCGGAGGTTGGCGTTGGCAGCGTTGCCTTCGAGACAGAGTTGAATACGTGCGTGTTCACCCCGCGACGCATCCGCGCCCGAGCTGTGCTGAAACTATCGCCCTCCTCAAACAGAGGGCGCAGGGAAGGCCGGGCGCTGGCCGCGCCCGTGGCCCGCCAGCGAAAGAAAATGCTGGCGGCAGGCACCACAGGTCTGGCCGAACACACCCGGCCCTCCCTGCGCGATTGGTTTTAACGGCTGCTTCGCGTTCTCCCTGGTGCGCCGGGCTGTCTGGCCACCATCACGAGCGCGACACGCTGAGGGTATCGGCACCCGCTTGATATCAGCGTCGGGATATCAGGACCGCGCGACTTGACCGTGCGTGCATCGCCGTTCGTCCGCGCGATCAGCTCACGCTGCGTCGACCCACGCCCATCGCATCCCACTGCCAACGATCCGTGACGGTCGCGAAACGTCCCTCATGCGGCAGCAGGGACGTGCGGAAATGTGCAGGTGATTTGCCCGACGGTGCAATGCCGACAGCGTGCGACAAACTAACACGACGGGCAACTCGCGCATGTCGGGAATGCGGAAACTGCCCGACGGGCAACAGAGCAGGCTTTGATCCGCACAATAGCGCGGGGATGCCAATCCGGTTGCAGCGGCAGAAAACACAGCTTAGCGGTACTGTTCGCTGGCTCCGGCTGATCTTAAGAATTGGAACCCGGCCGTAACAGCGATCGCCGCTGCAGCCGGCACATGGGGATCAGGATGAAGCATCGCTGTCGGTACGCAGTCGTCGCCTCCGCCATCTGGCTCACCGCCGCAACGCCGCCATCGGCAAGAGCCCAAGCGACATCACAGGAGTCCTTGGCGGCCGCGAAAGAGCTGGTCTCCGTGATGCATATGAATGACCAGGCGACAGCCCTGTTGCCGATCGTTCTGAAGAACCTGAGACCGACGATCGTCCAGGGGCGCGCCGAGGTCGCTCTGCAATATGATGCGTTGATCCCGAAGTTCACCCAGGCCTTTCAGGGCAGGGTTTCCGAATTCTCGGATGCGATCGCGGTCGTCTATGCCAGGAACTTCTCGGCGGACGACCTCAGGACCATGGCTGAGTTCTACAGGACCCCGACAGGTCAAAGAGTCCTGCAGAAGCTGCCGTCCGTCACCCAGGAGTCGAGCATTGCCGGGCAGAAATTTGGTCAAGCTCTCGGCGAAGAGATCAGGAAGCAGATGGTCGATGAACTGAGGAAGAAAGGTCTCGATCTCTGATCCGAACTCCCGATCGTCATGCAGCGGCGCTGCCCTGCGACATAACCGGCGCGACGGGCAATTTCCGTATGACAGGCTTGTGGTCCGTCCCGCCTCGCCATCCCCGGGGAAGCCGAACCGGGACGTCCACGGTCATGCCCCCGATGCCGGGCACGACACCGGATTGCAGGCTCAAACCTTGCCGCGGGCCGATAGTCCGGCGAACGACAACGCAAGTCGATGGTCAGCTCATGCGCCTTCGAACTTGAACGACACGTTGAGCTTGGCTCGATAGGCTTCCACCTTCCCCTTCGCGTCGAGCTGCATATCGAGCTGGACCACTTCTGCGACACGCAGGTCTCGGAGTGTCTTCGCCGCCTGCTCGACGGCGTTGGTAGCTGCCCTTTCCCAAGATTCGCTGCTGGTACCGATCAGCTCGATGACTTTGTAGACGCTGTCAGACATGTCGGTCTCCTGTTCGGTATGGAGCAGGAAGCAGGTGCTCCCTGCCACAACTGAACGTAGCATCATCGCGCGGCGCCTGAAAGGACGCAGCCTACCCATGGCAGCCACAGGTCCGGAGCTACCACGAATGGCGCTAACGCCTTGCGCGTCTCACAAGCCCTTGCGCCCCTACACGCCGCCCAGCTTGCAGACGTGCTTCCATTCCGCAGGCGTGACCGGCTGCACCGACAGCCGCGACTGCTTCACCAGCGCCATCTCGCTCAGCATCTTGTCGGCCTTGATCGCGGCGAGCGTCACCGGGGTCTTGAAGGGCTTGTGCGCCTTGATGTCGACGCAGACGAACTTGCCGGTCTTGTCGGTCGGATCAGGATAGGCTTCCTTGATGATCTCGGCGATGCCGACGATCTCCTTGCCCTCGTTGGAATGATAATAGAAGGCGAGGTCGCCCTTCTTCATCGCCACCAGGTTCTGCCGCGCCGTGTAGTTGCGCACGCCGGTCCAGGCCTCCCCCTTCGCGCCCTTCGCCACCTGCTGGTCCCACGACCATACCGAGGGTTCGGATTTCACCAGCCAGTAGTTCATGATGGTCGTCTCTTTCCACTCGTCCTGGCCAGGCAAAAGCGCGAAGCGCTGGGAGGTCCCGGCCATCCACGTCGCACTGCTCGGCGCATTATCCAAGACATGGATGCCCGCGACAAGCGCGGGCATGACGGCGGAGAGAGCGTCGTGCTGGATGACGTCGGTCGCGCGGCGGCCCTCACTCCTCCGCCTTGAATGGGCGCATCATCAGCGCCTCGATCGCGGCATCGATCGTCACGGTGCCGGCGAGAATGGCGGCGACCGCCTGCGCCACCGGCATCTCGACGCCGCGCGAGGTGGCGAGTTCGACCAGCACGGGCGCGGTGTATTGTCCCTCGGCGAGCTTGCCCGCGGGCAGCGGCTCGCCGCGGCCGAGCGCGAGGCCGGCGGCGAAGTTGCGCGATTGCGGACCGGCGCAGGTGAGGATCAGGTCGCCGAGGCCGGACAGGCCGGTCAAGGTCTCGCTGCGCGCGCCATAGGCGCGGCCGAGCCGCACCAACTCGGCGAAGCCGCGCGTGGTCAGCGCCGCCAGCGCCGAGGCGCCGAGATTGCGGCCGGCAACGATGCCGGCGGCGATCGCCAGCACGTTCTTGGCGGCGCCGCCGATCTCGACGCCGCGCACGTCGGTCGAATGATAGGGCCGGAAGGTCGGCGAACCCAGCGCATGGACGAGGTCGGCCGCGAGCGCCTCGTCGGGCGCGGCGAGCGTCACCGCGGTCGGCAGCCCTCGCGCGACGTCGTCGGCGAAGCTCGGGCCGGACAGGATCACCGGGATCGCGTTCGGCGCGGCCTCCGCGATCACCTCGGTCATGAATTTATGGGTGCCGTGCTCGATGCCCTTGGCGCAGGCGACGAGCGGCGTGCCCGGACGGAGCAGCGGGGCGAGATGCATGACCGCACCGCGCAGATGCTGGGCGGGGACAACGATGAGAACGGCGTCGGCGCGGGCGGCCTCGGCGAGATCGGCGGTCACGGCGATGCTGGGGGCGAGCGGAATGCCGGGCAGTCGCGGGTTTTCGCGGGCAGCAGAGATGCGCGCGGCGTGGTGGCTGTCGCGCGCGTAGAGCGTGACCTCACGGCCGGCACGCGCGGCGACGGCGGCGAGCGCCGTGCCCCACGCACCGGCGCCGACGATGGAGATCGTTTGGAAACGAGTCATTCGCCGCGGATTCGGCTGCGCTCCCTCCCCCCTTGCGGGGGAGGGTTGGGGAGGGGGGTGCCACGAGCGAGAATTTTTATGGAGCCACCCCCACCCCCGACCCCTCCCCGCAAGGGGGAGGGGAGCGCACCGCGTATGGTGCAGGAGCTTGCCACATCACAGCCGAGGGCGATCCAGCCGCTTCGTGCAGGATGAAAAAGCAATTCCATCACCCTCAAAACCCCGCCCGCGTATTCGCGAACTTGCCCGGCACGCTGGCATTGGCATCCAGCAGCCAGCGCGCGCGCGGCGCGGCGTCCATGCCGTCCACCATCCCTAGCGCCAACCGCTCCAGCCCGGCCCAGGCGATCATCGCGCCATTGTCGGTGCACAGCGCCGGCGGCGGCATGATCAGGCGGGTGCCGGCCTGCTGCGCGACATCGTCGAGTGCGCCGCGGATCGCCTGGTTGGCGGCGACACCGCCGGCGGCCACCAGCGCGGTCGGCGCGCCGAAACGCTGCTTGAACAGATCGAGGCCGACGCGCAGGCGGTCGGCGGTCGAGTCCAGCACCGCGGCCTGGAAGCTGGCGCAGAGGTCGGCGATGTCCTGCTCGCTCACCTTGCCGAGCCGGCCGATCTCGTTACGCACGGCGGTCTTCAGCCCGGACAGCGAGAAATTGGCATCGCTGCGGCCCTGCATCGGACGCGGGAAGGCAAAGCGCTGACCGTCGCCGTTGCGCGCGGCCTGCTCGACCTGTGGTCCGCCCGGATAGGGCAGACCCAGCATCTTCGCGACCTTGTCGAACGCCTCGCCCATCGCGTCGTCGACGGTGGTGCCGAGCCTGACATAATCGCCGACGCCGGCGACCGCGACGATCTGGGTGTGGCCGCCGGAGGCCAGGAACAGGCAATAGGGGAAGTCGATTGCATCGGTGAGGCGCGGCGTCAGCGCATGCGCCTCGAGATGGTTGACCGCGATCAGCGGCGTGTCGTGCACCATCGCGATCGCCTTGGCGGTGGTGAGGCCGACGATGACGCCGCCGATCAGGCCCGGCCCGGCCGCCGCCGCGACGCCGCCGAGCGCGGCATAGTCGATGCCGGCCTCGCGCATCGCCGCGTCGATGAGATGGTCGAGCATGTCGACATGGGCGCGCGCGGCGATCTCGGGAACCACGCCGCCATAGATGGCATGCTCGTCGGTCTGCGAGCGCACAACATTGGAAAGGATCTGCCCCTTGCCGTCCGAATCACGCGCCACCACCGCCGCGGCGGTCTCGTCGCAGGTGGTTTCGATGCCCAGCACGAGCGTTTGCGATTCGTTACCCAATCTCAACCCTTTTGGTCATTATGAGTGCGCAGAACCGCCTAACACCACGAGGTCGCCAGGTGCAATCGTCCGTCCGTTGCAGCCCGGCCGATCCGTGGTCGACGGGAGCATAGCACATGGCCGTGCTGGTGACCCGTCCCGCCCCGGACAATGAACGCACCGCGAGCGCCCTGCGCGCGCGTGGCTTCGAGGTGCTGCTGGCGCCGATGCTGCGCTTCGAGCCGGTCGCGCTGCCGCCGGACGTCGGCGGCGATGCCGCCGGACTGATCGTGACGTCATCGAACGCGCTGCGCGCGGCGGCGCCGCAGCTCAGGGCGTCCGCCTTGCTGCGCCTGCCGCTGTTCGCGGTCGGCGACCGGACGGCCGCAGCCGCACGCGAGGCCGGCTTCACGCAGGTGATCTCGGCCGCGGCCGATGCGACCGCGTTGCGCGACCTGATCGCAGACAGCGGCGTCATCGAGGCCAGGGCCACCCTGCTCTATCTCGCCGGCGCCGACATCTCGCGCGACCTCGCCTCCGAGCTCGCCGAGCGCGGCTTCGATGTGATCACCCAGACCGTCTATCGCATGGCGCAGGTGACCACCCTGCCGCGCGAGGTCTGCGACGCCTTCGCAGCCAACCGGATCGAGGCGGTGCTGCATTATTCGCGGCGGAGCGCGGTTGCGTTCGTGGCGGCCATCCGCGCCGACGGCGTCGAAATCTCGGCGCTGGCGGTGCCGCATGGCTGCCTGTCGGCCAATGTCGCCGAGGTGCTGCGCGAGGCCGGCGCCACCCAGGTCACAATCGCGGCGCATCCGGATGAAAACGACATGCTGGAGGGCCTGACCCGTGCGCTACGGTCGTGAATGGCGTAAGAGGGCCTGCTCAATCTTGCCTCAGCCAGGGAACTTCCACCATGGTCGATGAACCCGACACCGCTGCACCGGCCTCCGACACCGGGCGGCCGAAACGGCCACCGCCGACCATCGATTTGGAGCCGACCTCGCGCGAGGAGCGCCCGTCGGCCAGCGAGAGCGCGGCCGAGCGGCCGACCACGTCGCCCTGGTCGGCCCCGGCCGAAGCCTTGGCCGAGGGGTCGTCGGGCGCGGCGAGCCAGTCGCATCCGCATGGCGCCGGTGACGCCGAACCGGAATCGGCCGCCAGCGAGACGCCCGAGGAGACGGTCGCCGCGGCCGAGCCGCCGCACGCCGAGCTTCCTCCACCCCCGCCGCCGCGTCCGGTGTCGCCCTGGATCATCGCACCGTTCTCCGGCGCGGCCGCGGCCGCGCTGGTGATCGGCGTCGGCTGGATGCTCGGCTGGCCGCCCGTGCAGCCGCCCTCGGCGATCTCGCCGCAGTCCGCCGCTATCGACGAGCTCACCTCCCGCGTCGCCGGGCTGGAGCAGCGCGTCGGCAAGCCGGACGGCGCCGTGACCGGCCGGCTCGATGCCGCCGACAAGACGATTGCAGCGCTGCGCAACGACGTCGCCGGCCTGCGCGCGCAGGCCGACAAGACCGTGGCAGCCCTCAACGATGTCCGGGCGCAGCCGCGCGACGGCTCCGCGCCGGCGCCCGCACCCGAGCCGATCGATCTCTCCGGCCTGACGGCGCGCATCGACGCGCTGGAGCGGGCGAGCAAGAGCCAGAGCGCGGCGCTGGCACAGGAGCGCGCCAAGCTCTCAGAGGCGGCCAAGCCGGCCGACGATGCGCCGCTGCGCCGCGTGGTCGCCGCGACCCTGCTCGACGTCGCCGTGCGTCACGGCGATCCCTATGGAGCGGCGCTGACCACCGCCAGATCGCTGGCGCCCGACGCGGCCGCGCTGAAGCCGCTGGAGGCATTCGCCACGACCGGCGTGCCGAGCCCCGCGGCACTGAGCCGCGAGCTGCTCACCATCGTGCCGAAGCTCTCGCCGCCGGCGCCCGAGAGCACCACGGGGACTTCGATCCTCAGCAAGCTCTCGGCCGGCGCCTCGAGCCTGGTCAAGGTCGAACGTACCGACGGCGCCGGCACCGATCGCGGCGCGGTCGTGGCACGGATCACCGCGGCGGCGCTGCGCAACGATTTCGCCGAGGCCCGCCGCGAGCTGAAGGGTCTCTCGCCGGAGGATCGCGCCCCCGCCAATGATTGGCTCGCACGCGCCGATGCCCGCGACGCCGCGCTGTCGACCGCCCGCAAATTCGCCGACGACGCGATGACCGCGCTCGCCAAACCCGCGCAATAGGACGCCCAAGGACGCACATGTTCCGGATCGTCATTTTCCTCATCCTGGTCGGGCTCGCCGCTGCGGGCTCGGCCTGGGTCGCCGAGCAGACCGGCGACGTCGTCTTGAATTGGGGCCCGTGGCGGATCGCCATGACCTTGCCGGTGTTCGTGCTCGCGCTCGGCCTGACCATCGCGGCCTGCGTGCTGGTCTGGAACCTGATCAGCGCACTGCTGCGGGCGCCCGGCCGCATCCGCAAGGCGCATCGCGCCCGCCGGCATCAGCGCGGCCGCCACGCCATCACCCACGGCCTGCTGGCGATCGGCCAGGGCGATTCGACGGCGGCGCGGCAGCACGCCGACACCGCCAAGCGGCTGGCCGGCGATGATCCGCTGACGCTGCTCCTGCACGCCCAGGCGGCGCAGCTCGAAGGCGACCGCGACGGCGCCCGGCGCGCCTTCCGCGCCATGGCCGAGCGCCACGACACCCGCCTGCTCGGCTTGCGCGGCCTGTTCATCGAGGCGCAGCGCGCCGACGACGCCTATGCCGCGGTGATGATCGCCGACGAAGCGCTCAGGCTGGCGCCCAACGCCACCTGGGCCTCGCATGCCGTGCTCGGCTTCCGCTGCGCCGAGGCCGACTGGGACGGAGCGCTTTCGATCCTCGACGGCAACTACACCGCCGGCATGATCGACAAGCCGACCTACCGCCGTCAGCGCGGCGTGCTGCTGACGGCGCGCGCGCTGGCGCTGGAGACCGGGGATCGCGACCTGTCGCGCTCGAGCGCGATGGAGGCGGTGAAGCTGGCGCCGACACTGGTGCCGGCCGCGGTGCTGGCGGCGAAGTTCGAGAGCGAGGCGCACCAGGTGCGGCGCGCGATGAAGATCATCGAGGCGGCCTGGGCGGCGTGTCCGCATCCGGATCTCGCCGATGCCTACGCCCATGTGCGGCTCGGCGATTCGGCCACGCAGCGGCTGGCGCGGGTGGAGAACCTGGCCGCGCGGACGCCCGGCCATGTCGAAGGCGCGCTGGCGGTGGCGCGCGCGGCGATCGACGCCGCCGAATTCGGCCGCGCCCGCGAGGCGCTGGCGCCGTTCACGGAGGATCCGACCCAGCGCGTGGCGATGCTGATGGCCGAGCTGGAGCGCACCGAGCATGGCGACGCCGGCAAGGCGCGCGAATGGGCGCTGCGCGCGGTGCGCGCCCGCCACGACCCGGCCTGGACCGCGGACGGCTATGTCAGCGATCGCTGGCAGCCGATCTCGCCGGTCACCGGCCGGCTCGACGCCTTCCAATGGCAGACGCCGGTGGCGAGCCTGCCCTCGGAGCGCAGCAGCGTGATCGAAAGCTCGGCCTTCGCCGAAGCCGTGCTGGCGCCGCCGGCCCGGCCCACCGTGGCCGAAGCCGCGGTCGAGCCGCCGCGCGAGGCCGTGGTGATCACTCCGGCGCTGCAGGACAACGAGCCGCCGCGGCCGGTGGTCGCGGCCGATCCCGAGCAGGCCGAACAACCGGCCGAGGCCGTGGACAAGCCTGTCGACAAGCCGGTGGATATCCCTGTGGACATGGCTGAGGATAGCCGGTTGATCGAGGCCGTCGCCGCCGAGCCGGCGCCGCCGTTGCAGGCCGCGGGTCCCGTCGAGGCCGAATCGGAGCCGGAGACGGAGGCCGAGCCGAACGCGGTCGCCGCCAAGCCGGCCGAGACGGCGGCAGCCGCGCCGACGCCGCTGTTCCGCACCCGCAACGATCTCGCCCGGCCGGCGGAGACGCCGATCCAGGCGATCGTGCCGATCATGCGGCCGCCGGACGATCCCGGTGTCGATGACGATGACCAGCCCCGCGACGAGTTCGCCGAGCAGATCGCGCCCAAGGCCCAGGCCGGCGGCTGGCGCGGGTTCTGGTCGCGGTTCGGCGGCTGAGGACCGTCAGGCCCTCCCGCCGTCCCGGTCACAACGGTTCGTTTCGGAGCCGCGGCCGCGCGCGTTGTCCTTGCCAACGGGCCGTCCGCCCGATATCAGGAGCGCGTCCGCGTCGTCCGGCCTCGTGCCGGGCGCTCGCCGCTATGGTTCGCCGCAATAGCTCAGCTGGTAGAGCACGTCATTCGTAATGACGGGGTCGGGGGTTCGAGTCCCTCTTGCGGCACCAGCCTCTCCTTCCGTCCCCGTCTCTCCTTTCCTGACGCGCCCGCTCGCCGCGCTCCATTTGCCGGTTAAGAATTGCTTAACCCAAATCGCGCCATCGTTCGGCGCGAGCGGCGGGATGAATGCCCGCACTGGCGGCTGGCGGCGATCCGGACGAACGCGTCCGTCGCGTTCGAATCCCGCAGGTGCCGGTTGCGCTCGGGCGTACGCCAGCGGCCAAGCCGGTGGCGATCAGTATCCAGAGGTCATGGTGGGACGTCTCTCGCAAGGGCATGGCGCCTGTGCACGTGACGATTCGACCGGCACTGGCGATGCACCGGCTGCCGGCAGCGGCGCCGGACCAACGGCCGAAGACGCAACGCGAGACAAAGGCGAACCCGCGACATGAGCACGACTGCCCTCGACAGCCACACCCAGTTTCAATCCATCGTCGGCCAGATCCGGACGCTCGCCTACAAATACATCGAGGACAAGGACTTCGTCAGCGCCCAGCTCGCGTTCCAGAAGCTGCTCGAGCTCGACCCCAAGGACATCAACGCGCGCTTCATCTATGCGCAGCTGATCGACGACGGCTCACACAAGAAGCGCGCCGAAGCGCGCGACATGATGCTGGCGATCCTCGACGAGAACCCTGAGATCTTTGAGCAGGCCACCGAAGGCAATCTGCACCTGATCCGCAGCGCCGCCGTGCGCTGCAGCCATGTC
Source organism: Bradyrhizobium sp. HKCCYLS3070 (assembly GCF_051167575.1). NCBI lineage: Bacteria > Pseudomonadati > Pseudomonadota > Alphaproteobacteria > Hyphomicrobiales > Nitrobacteraceae > Bradyrhizobium > Bradyrhizobium sp. HKCCYLS3070. Next base: position 534,074 of record NZ_JBNPTI010000003.1, on the reverse strand, counting down.
GGCCCGTTCACGCGCTCGATGGAGCTGTTCCGCAAGCTCGCGGCAGCCTCCAACCAGGCCGCCGACTATTTCTCGCTCAGCGAGATCCTGACCCAGGGCAACGAATTCGAGGAAGCGGTCGCGGCGCTGGAAAAGGCGATCAAGCTCAACCCGGCCTATGACAACCCGATCAACCGCGAGACGCTGGAGCTCGCGCGGTCGAACGCCAAGAAGGGCAAGGCCAAGGAAGCCAAGGGCCGCGCCAAGGTCGGACGCTATCCGGAGACCAAGGACTTCCTCGGCGACCTGCAGACGCTGATCACCAGCCACATCGCGGTGAACCTCGCCGCCGCGCCGAAATTCCTCGACAAGAGCACCCGCTTCTTCACCATGGGCTCGTGCTTCGCGCGCAACCTCTCCAAGAGCCTCACCGACAGCGGCTATGCCAGCCACCACATGGAGATCTCGGAGTACATCAACACGACCTTCGCCAACCGCGTGTTCGTCGACTGGCTGCGCGACGCCCAGATCGATCCCGAGATCCGCGAGCGCATCGTCGAGTTGCTGCCGCCGGGATCGAGCAAGGAGAATACGCTCGCCGTCATCAAGCAGGCCGACGTCTTCATCCTGACGCTCGGCGTCGCCGCGGCGTTCTTCGACCGCGAGACCGGCGCCTTCGTGCTGCCGCGGCCGACCGCGCTGAACTCGCGGGCGCTGGCCGAGAAGTACAAGTTCCGCACCGCCAGCGTGCAGGAGAACGTCGACAACGTGCTCTATCTGATCGAGTTCATCCGCAGCATCCGGCCTGGCATCAAGGTGATCGTCACCGTGTCGCCGGTGCCGCTGCTCACCTCGTTCGAATATGAATCGGTGGTGCAGGCCGACTGCCTGTCGAAGAGCACGATGCGGCTGGTCGCGCATGAGGTCGTCAACAATTCGAACCTCGAGGACATCTGGTACTGGCCGTCGTTCGAGGTGTTCCGCTGGGCCGGCTCCAACGCCTCCAGCTTCTTCGCCGCCGATGACGGCGCCGCCTGGCACGTCTCGGAGGACAAGGTGTCCGCGACGGTGCGCGCCTTCGTGCAGACCTTCTCGCCGGCCTGAGCGCGCGAACGGCTGCCTCAGGGCAGCCGCTTCTTCCAGAGGCGGATGACCAGGATGCCGGCCTGGGCGTAGCCCGGCGGCGAACTTTCAGTGCCGAACGGCGTCTTCGAATACAGCGAGCTCGAAACCAGGAAGCCGCCGACATACGGCTCAGGCAGGCCCGACAGCGCCAGGAAGCAGCGGTGCGTGAGCAGGCCGTCCTCCGGCAGATTGCCACGCACCAGCCGGCAATCGCCGATGCCGGTGAATGCGATGCCGTTGAGCTGGCCCTCGGTGTAGGTGCCGAGCAGGGTCGGATCCATCGCCTGGCCGACGCAGACCCGCATCTCGCCGATGCTCTTGTCGCCGGTCTCGGTCATGCGGCCGTCAGCCGGCCGGACCCCGACGGAGTGGATCGAGAGCTGATCCTCCAGCGCCGGCGCGAAGCCGGTCTTGGTCGGCGCGCAGAAATCCGACGGCACGACGCGGCCCTGGCGCACGCTCCGCGCAATGTAGATCTCTTCGACGTTGTCGTCGCCGGACTGCGCCCGGCCCGGCCCGCTGGCGGCCAGCAGCGTCACGGCCGCCAAGAACACTGCAACGATCACCCGGCGCATGCGCGCATCCTTCCCCCGAATCGATCGGCTTCCCTATCGGATTCGGCGAAGCTTCTGAACAGCACCAACGAACAGTACACGTACATACGATCATACCTCAACCCCGGATCTCACCGGCAGCATGGAACACCGCGCCTTGACGGTAATTTGGTAGCAACAGTCGGGTGTGCCGGATCGTGTCGCCCACCGCCCACGTGCTGCCGCCGGTGGATTTCCGGATGGGCTCGTCCAGAACTCCCCTCGTCCTGAGCGGACGTCCCCGCGGCGCCGGAAAGGTTTCGAGAAAGATGGCGCACCGATCCGCAGTGCCGTGTGCCGGCATCCGGCTTCATTCGCGCTTGCCATGCGGAGCGTGACGGGGGTCACATCGGACGGTCGCGCCGGCGCCTAAACCTTCCCGCAGCCAACAAAGGGGAGCTTACTCGATGCGCAAGATGATCCTGATCGGAGCCATGGTGCTCGCATCCGCCACAGTCGCGCAGGCCGAGGGCACACGCAGCCTGTCGCTGTCGTCGAACGACGCCGCCGCGCGGGCGCCGCGTCCGACCTACGTCCAGCAAGCCGGCGAGGTCACCGTCACCCCGGCGCCGGTGCCGGCCGTCGCGGCCGAGGTCCAGCCCGCTGCGCAACCGGTTGCGCCAGCGGCCCCTGCCGCTGCACCGCCGCCGCCGCAGCCCGCCGCCGCTGCGGCGCCGGCACCGCAGCCGGGCTCTGTGCAGCAATCATCGCGGCGGTCGAAATCGGCGCGCTCCGACCGGACGCGCCGCAAGAGCTGGACCGAAGCCCGCATCGTCCGCGAGCTGCATCGCCACGGCATCTATTGGTGAGCATCCGCCAATAGGCGACAAACGAAGAAGGCCGGGCGAATGCCCGGCCTTTCGCGCGAGGAGACCCTGCAGCGAGGCATCACTGCGAGATGGTCTGGATCACGCTCGAGATCGGCCGCGCATTGGTCATTGTCGTCGGCAGCTTCGGATCCTGGCCGATCATCGCGTCATATTCCGGCAGCGTGTCGAGCGTGCCCTTCGGCTTCATCGCGACCACCTTGTAGCCGCCGGCCTTGAGCCGCCGCAGCAGGGTCGGCAGCGCCAGCGCAGTGTTCTTCTGGAAGTCGTGCATCAGGATGATGCCCTTGCCCTTCTTGTCGAGCCCGGTCATCACGGTGTTGACGACCTGGTCGGCATCCTTGGAGCGGAAGTCGAAGCTGTCGACGTCGCAGGAGAACATCGCGACATTGCGGCTGCCGAGATAGGCCACGGCAGAGGACCGGTGCTGCAGTTGCGGGAAGCGGAAGAACGGCGCCGGGTTGGTGCCGAGCGCGAACTTGACAGCGCTGAAACCCTTCTCGAGCTCCTCCTTGGCCGTCTCGTCGGTCATCTTCTTGCCGTTCAGATTGGCGTGCGACCAGGTATGAACGCCGACGACGTGACCGGCGGCCAGCACCTGGCGCAGGATCTCCGGATGATAGGTCGCATGCTTGCCGATCGTGAAGAAGATGCCGGTGGTGCATTCGTCGGCCAGCGCCTTCAGCACCGCCGGCGTGTTGACCGGCCACGGGCCGTCGTCGAAGGTCAGCACCACCTCGTGGTCGGCGAGGAAGTCGAACTGCTTGAAATGGTCGAGGCCGAAACCGGGGCCGCCGGTGGTGTCGACCATGACGGTGCGGGAGATGCCGAGCGCGTCCGGATTGGCGCAGGTCGATTTGGGCTGCACGGGCGCCGGCGCGCTTGCCGCCATACGCGTGGAGACGGTACCGGTCGTCTCGACATCGTCCTTCGAGCTGGCCTTGGCGGCGACGCGCGCCGGAGGCGGCGCCGGCTCGGACGGCTTCGCCGCTGCGCTCTGCGCGGCGGCCTTGGCGGCGCTGGGCTTCGATACGTAGTACCAGACACCGGTGATCGCCAACGCCGCGACGACGGTGGCCAGCAGCAAGCCTAACGCATTACGCATGGTTACTCTTCCCGAAAACGCGAGACACTCGATGGCGGACGCAACGCTGTCCGCCTCCTTCAATTAGCTTCCATTAGTGCCAACGATTCCTTAACGCGGTGCCAACACGACCAGGATCGGACAAGATTTCCAGGATGATGCCCGCACCGAAGCGGCCGTTCACCGGAGCGACATGGCGCCGCAGCCATCGGCCTGCCGAAACTGCCGACCAGGTTTGGATCTGGCGTGACCCGCATCACGGTTGCCAAAAGGGCATCCCGCCATGATGGACGCATTGAAACACGCGGCCCCGCCAACATGCGGCGCCAATGGGAGCCAGCCATGACGAAGTCCTTCAATCTCCTGCGCAAGGCCGCTCTGGCGGCCGCCAGCGTCGCAGCCGTCTCGACCTTCTCCTCGACGGCAAGCTTCGCCTTCAGCGCCGAGGCGCAGCAGATGTGCACCGGCGACGCGTTCCGCCTGTGCAGCAGCGAGATCCCGAACATCCCGGCGATCACCGCCTGCATGATCAAGAACCGCTCGTCGCTCAGCTCCGGCTGCCGCGTCGTGCTCGACCGCGAGATGTCCAAGCGCAGCGGCAAGATCGCGGATGCCAACGAGGCCAATTGAGAGCGCTTCCGGCTCCCGCCTGCGCACCCCGGCTGCGACCGAGGCGCTTGCGACGGCCGGTTGCGACCACTAAAAGCGCCGCCAAACGTTCAGTCCCGGGAGCGAGGCGCCAGTCATGAACAAACTCTCTCTGATTATCCCTCTGGTCCTGATGGCGTCGACGGCCTCAGCCCAGCAGCAGCCCGGCCAGGATGCCTGCGCGCGCGACGTGTCGCGGTATTGCCGCGCCGTGATGAACAACGGCGATCAGGCGGTGCTGGCCTGTCTCAAGGAGCATCGGGCCAAGCTGTCGAAGGCTTGCGAGAAGGTGCTGACCGAGCACGGGCAGTAAGCGCCTGCTCAGTGCAGATGGTCCGAAGCTACGGCCCGCTGCGAGCCGCCGAGGCGACAGCAGGCGCCTGCTCGGCGGTGCGGTCGATGTCGTCCCTGGCCCGGACCGAGCCGAACGGGCGTTCCAGCATGCGGCGGATGCGCACCGGGTCGGTGCCGATGTGGAAGTCGATCGCGCGCTTGTGCAGCTCGCGCTCGGCGCGGGTCGAGCGGTTGCGCTGACGCAGATAGTCGATCCAGGTCGGGCAGTGATAGCGCTCGGTCCATAATTCGGGGTCGGCGATGTCGCGTGCGATCGACCAGCCATAGGCGCCGTTGCGCTGGCGGCTAAGCTGCACGTCCTGCATCAGGTCGTGAAACGCGCGGGCATTGTCTTCAGCGACGCGGTACTCGATCTCGACCACCAGCGGCCCCGAGCGCGGCGTCAGCTCGAGCTGCACCTCCGGATCGGCCAAGGTCTCGCCGTCCTCGTTGCGGGCCCCGATCGGCGGCATCCGCAGCCACAGGCCGAGCAGCGGCGACACCATCATCAGCGCTCCCGACGCGAGCAGCGCGACCTCGACGCCGGCGGCGTCGGTGAGACGTCCCCAGCCCCAACTGCCGATCGCGATGCCGCCGGAGATCGCGGCCTGAAATGCCGCCAGTGCGCGGCCCGCGACCCAGCGGGGTGCCGAAAGCTGCACGCCGATGTTGAACAGCGCCACCGCCAGCATCCACACCGCACCGGCGATGACGAGCGCCGCCGCCGTCAGGACCGGCGCGGTGCTGAGCGCGACGGCCGCGGTGGCCGCGCCCAAGGTGAGCGCGCAGGTGCGGATCGCGGCCTCACCAGACAGCCGTTTCCTGATCTCGCCGATGTTGAGCGCGCCGACCACCGCGCCCATGCCGAAGGCGCCGAGCATGATGCCGTAGGTCTGCGCGCCGCCATGCAGCAGGTCGCGCGCGACCAGCGGCATCAGCGCCGAGATCGAGCCGCCGATGATGCCAGTGACCAGCGTGCGGATCAGCACGATCCGGATCGACGGCGAATGGACGATGTAGCGGACGCCGGAGACGATGGCGCGGTTGAGCGGCTCGCGCGGCAGCCGGCTCGGCTCGACCACGCGCCGCCACAGGAACAATGCCGCGAGCAGCGGCAGATACAGCAGCGCATTGGCCGCGAACGCGGCGACCGCGCCGGCGGCCGCGACCACGACGCCGCCGATCGCCGGACCGAAGCTGCGCGCGATGTTGTAGCTGATGCCGTTCAGCGCGACCGCGGCCGGCAGCGTCTCCGGCGGCACCTGCTCGCTGACGGAGGATTGCCAGGCCGGCCCCATCAGCGCCATGCCGCTGCCGATGACGAAGCACAGCGCGAGCAGGCGCTCCGGCGTCACCAGGCCGTACCATGCCAGCACCGTCAACGTGGTGGCGCCGCCGAGCGCCACGGCGAGCGCGACCAGCGCGACGATGCGCCGGTCATACATGTCGGCGATGGCGCCGGCCGGCATCGAGATGAACATCACCGGCAGCATCAAGGCGGTCTGCACCAGCGCAACCTTGTCGGCCGACGACGTCATCTGCGTCATCGCCCAGGCGGCGCCGACCGCCTGGATCAGCAGGCCCAGGTTCGACAGCAGGCTCGCCAGCCAGATGCGGCGGAACACCGCGTGCCGCAGCGGCGCGGCGATGCCTTCGGCGGCGAACAGCTCACGTTTCTGCGGCGCATTCATGCGGGTCCGTCCACGTCGCCAGTTCGCCTTGAAGCTCGCATCGAACTATCGCTTGATTCCAGCTGGACCTATGTGATGCCTGCGAATGTCCGCCGCTGTCCAGTGCTGCCTGCAAGGCCGGCATCGGGGATCGCGGCCAACGAGCACAAATGAATGAGACCAAAGGGAGACCGCCGATGAAGCTGACGCGCCGCAACATTCTGCAGGGAATGGGAACCCTTCCCTTGCTCACCAGCGGTCTGCCCTTACCGGTACGCGCCCAGAGCGCGGCGGCAACGACGGTGGGCGACATCCCTCCGGTCCTGTTCGTGCACGGCAATGGCGACCACGCGGCATTGTGGATGACCACGCTGTGGCGGATGGAATCCAACGGCGTGCCGCGCACGCGTCTCGCTGCGCTCAACTTCACCGACCCGCTGGCGCGCAACGACGACGCCGTGGCGCAGCCGAACCGCTCGTCGACCGACGATCAGCGCCGCGAACTCGCCGAGGCCATCAAGGCACTGAAGGAGCGCACGGGCGCTGCGCGCGTCGCGCTGGTCGGCAGTTCGCGTGGCGGCAATGCGATCCGCAACGTCGTGAAGAACGGCGGCGGCGCCGATGTCAGCCACGCCGTGCTGTGCGGAACGCCCAATCATGGCGTGTTCGACTGGGATGACAGCCCCGGCAGCGAGTTCAACGGCCGCGGCCCGTTCCTGCGCGGACTGAATGCCGGCGACACCGAGGTGACCGAGGGCACCGCCTTCCTGACGCTGCGCAGCGACGGGCTCGACAAATACGCCCAGGCCGACGGCCGCCTGGTCGGCAAGCCCGGCGTGCCGACCGGGATCACGTCCGAAGGGCCGGCGCTGAAGGGCGCAACCAATCTCGTGATCGGCGCGCTCGACCATCGCGAGGTCGCGTTCCACCCGCGCGCGTTCCGCGAGATCTACAAATTCATCGCCGGCCGTGAGCCGACGCAGATCGCGATCCAGCCCGAGCAGCAGGTGCGGCTCAGCGGTCTGGTGACGGGAACGCCGGGCGGCGCGCCGACCAATCGCCCGGTCGCGGGCGCAAGCGTGGAGGTCTATCGCGTCTCGAGCGAGACCGGCGCACGCAATGGCGAGCCTGTCTATCGCGGCCAGACCGGCGCCGACGGGCGCTGGGGTCCCGCGGAGGTCGATCCGACGTCCTATCTCGAGATCGTCCTGACCTCGCCGGGCGCGCCGGTCACGCACTTCTACCGCTCGCCGTTCCCGCGCTCGTCCGACGTCGTGCATCTGCGCGCGGCGCGGCCGCTCGGCCAGGCCGATGCCGGCGCCGGAGCGATTCTCATCATGATCAGGCCGCGCGGCTATTTCGGCCTGCCCCGCGACATCGTGCTGCTCGACGGCAAGGAACCAACCGACGTACAGAAGGGAATACCGACCGATGCGGCAACGACATTGCGGCTGCCTGCGGGCGACGTCGGACGCAGCGTCATCGGACTGTTCAACGAGGAACGCATCACCGCCCGTCTTTGGCCAGCATCGGAGAGCAGGATTGCGGTGATCGAGCTGACTAATTAGTTGCTGGAGTATGATGATACATCATAGCCTCGGAGAGGGCGGAAGCGCGCCCCTCTCGCTTGTGAGCGGGACGACAGAGTTACCTCTGGCAGAAGGCCGTCGTTGCGCGACGGCCCGTTGCGACCCCGCAACCGAGGCTCGGTTGCTCGCGATGCAGCCGATCGGTGGTTCCAGGCTCGTGACAGCGTCGAGAGGCCGTGAATGAGTACCGCCGACGTCCATTATCTGCCGCAGGCACGATTGCCGCTGATACCGCCAACACCGCCGCGGGCGCCGGACAGCATGGGCGCGCTGCGCCGCGTGCTGATGATGGGCGACAACGCGATCGCGACCTGGAGCCAGCGCGCCTATGAGGACGACATCATTCGCGGCCGCTTCTTCGGCAGCTCCAGCTACATTCTCAATACGCCCGATACGATCAAGCACGTGCTGGTCGACAATTGGGAGAACTACGCCCGCACCGTCGGCGCCATCCGCGTGCTGCGTCCGGTGCTCGGCGAGGGGCTGCTGATCGCGGAAGGCAAGGCGTGGAAGCACCAGCGCCGGACGCTCGCGCCGGCGTTCACGCCACGCGCCGTTTCCGGCCTCATCCCGCACATGGTCGCGGTGAGCGACGAGACCGTCGCCAGGCTGAAGCAGCAGTGCGGGCAACCGCTCGACCTGCGCGAGATCATGCAGCGCATGACGCTCGACATCGCCGGCCGCACGATGTTCTCGTTCGAGATGGGCCGCCATGGTGCCACCCTGCGCGATTTCGTCTACGAGTATGGCGCGCGGCTGGCCAGCCCGCATCTGCTGGACATCGTGCTGCCGCTGTCCTGGCCGACGCCGCGCGACTTCGCGCGCCGGCGGTTCCGCAAGCGCTGGACCGGTTTCGTCGCCATGCTGATGGCCGAGCGCCGCGCCGCCGGCAAGCTGGAGGACGCACCGCCGCGCGACCTGTTCGACCTGATGGGCGCGGCACGCGATCCCGAGACCGGCGCGGCGTTCACCGATGCACAACTCGCCGACGAGGTCGCGACCATGATCCTCGCCGGGCACGAGACGACGGCAACGGCGCTGTTCTGGGCGCTGTATCTGATCGCGCTCGACCCGGCCAATCAGGACAAGCTCGCGCAGGAGGCCCGCGCCGCAACCGATCTCAGCGATCCGGATCAACTGCCGTTCACGCGCGCCGTGCTGGACGAGACATTGCGGCTCTATCCGCCCGCGTTCCTGATCGCGCGCGCAGCCAGCGGCCCCGACCGGATCGCCGCGTTCCAGGTGAGGCGCGGCGACGTCGTGCTGATCTCGCCGTGGCTGCTGCACCGGCACGAGAAGCTGTGGGATGCGCCCAACGCCTTCAAGCCTGAGCGATTCATGCCGGGCGCGCCGCCGCCGGAGCGCTTCGCCTATCTGCCGTTCGGAGCGGGCGCGCGGGTCTGCATCGGGGCTCATTTCGCCCTGACCGAGGCGGTGCTGGCGCTGGCACGGCTGGTGGCGGCCTTCGACATCGAAATGCTCGACGCCGCACCCGTGATGCCGGTCGGCGTGGTCACGACCCAGCCGGATCGCTCGCCGCTGTTCAAGCTCACGCCCAGGGCGGGCGTCTGATCCCGGCGGCGGCCGGGCCATCGCTTCGTCTCTTGCTTGTGGGTTTGCTAGGCACCATCTTAGCACGCCATGAGCGACATCCAGGCCCAGCTTTCGGTTCTGAAGCAGACCGCCGATCCGGCCGTTGCGGACGCGATCACACGGTTGATTGAGGCGGGTGAAGATCACGAACTCAACCGTATCAATGCCCTGGAGTTCTCGGCGCGCGCCGGTCTCGATGAAGAACGGGTTATTTCCGGGTTCCTGCATGCTGCACGGATCGGCTTGTTCGATCTGACCTGGAACGTGCTCTGTCCTGGCTGCAGCGGCGTGCTGGATGCGCACGCCACGCTGAAATCTCTCCGCCATGACGATTACCATTGCGGACTATGCGCTTGCGGCTACGAGCCTTCCATCGACGAGCAGGTCGAAGTTGCTTTCACCGTGAGCTCCAAGGTCAGGAGCATCGCCGCTCACGATCCGAACACGCTGCCGCTCTGGGAGTATTACAAGCAGGTCTTCTGGAGTTCCGGGATCGACCTCGACCGGGAGACTTTTGCCTCGCTCAGCGAAGAAGTGACGCTTGATGCGCTCGAGCTGCCAGCCGGTGAAAAGGCCGTGCTCTCGCTGCAGCTCCCATCCGATTTCATCATCATCTTCGAACCGGTGACGCATTCTGCGCATTTCATCGACGTTCAGGGCGAGCCCACCAGGGAACGCCAGCAGCTCGGACTACTATTCAACAGGGCGCATCCTCCGACCGGATCGATCACGTTGCGTCCAGGCCCGCTGCGACTGGCGCTCGACAATCAGGCCGGCGTACGGACGCTGCCGACCGTCTTCGTTGCCGGCGATGCGCTCCACCATCTCCTTGGCAAGCGCCGGCCTTTCCTGACCGCCAAGCGCATATTGTCCAACCAGACCTTCCGCGACGTGTTCAAGGCGGACAATCTCAACATCGACCAGCGGCTGAAGATCACCTCGCTGACCTTCCTGTTCACCGACCTCAAGAGCTCGACCGCGCTGTATGAGCGCGTCGGCGATCTCGCGGCCTTCGACCTGGTGCGCGCCCATTTCCGCGCGCTGCTGGAGATCATCAACGCCGAGAAGGGCGCGGTGGTGAAGACGATCGGCGACGCCGTGATGGCGACCTTCGTCAAGCCCGAGCATGCGCTCGCCGCCGGCCTGCGCATGCGCGCGGCGATGCAGCGGCTCAATGCCGAGCGCGGCACCGAGGACCTCGTGGTCAAGATCGGCATTCACGAGGGGCCGTGTCTCGCGGTGATGCTGAACGACCGCCAGGACTATTTCGGCCAGACCGTCAACATCGCCGCTCGCGTGCAGAGCCTGTCGACCGCGCAGGAGATCCATCTCACCGCGCCCGTGATCGAGAGCCCCGGCGTTGCCGACATCCTGCGGGGCGCGAAGATCGCGCCAATCCAGAAACAGGCTGCGCTGCGCGGCATCGCCGACCGCATGATGGTGTACGAAATCCCCTGAGCCTTACCGAAATGTCATGCAGTCCGAAGGTCGCAGCGGATTGCCGGCGCAGCGTGGCATTCGCATATAATGAGCAGTCGCCGGCCGGTTTGCGGTCCACTACGGATCTGACAACGAAAGGACGCCATGCTCGAAGGATTGCGCCAATTCATCGCCGACGTCGTTTCGCCGCACGAGACCCCGGCGTTCGACGACAATGGCTATCAGCTCGCGGCGACGGCGCTGCTGATCCACGTCATCTCGCTGGACGGCGAGCCGAGCGAGATCGAACGGCGCAAGCTGCATGGCCTGATCGAGCTGCGCTTCGGGCTCGACCCCGGCAGCGCCGACCGGCTGATCGCCCAGGCCATGCTGGCGGAGGGCGACGCTGTCGATCTCTATCGCTTCACCAGCGTGATCATGCGCGAGGTCGACGAAGCCGGCCGCCTGCGCATCGTGGAGATGATGTGGGAGCTGGTCTTTGCCGACGGCAAGGTGACGGAGTTCGAGGACAATGTGGTCTGGCGCGCCTCCGAGCTGCTCGGCATCTCCACGCATGACCGCGTCGACCTCAAGCACCGGGTGGCGTCGCGGAAGTCCGGCGCCCCTGCTTGAACCGCCTGGCTCCGGGCGGAACCGGCTTCATGCGGAGATGAACAAACTTTAATTTTGTTTCCGAAACCCCCCGTTCATGTAAACCCATGTGAATCTGAGGCTATTGCCGCAATCCCGCGCAAGGCCATGGAGCACGGTGTCTTGCATGTTCCCGTCCCGCTATGCTCTCGTCCGCCGCAATTGGATGATGTGCGGATTGTGATCGAAGAGCAGGATCGTGGGTGAACGTGTCACGCTCGTAACAGGTGCCTCGGCCGGGATCGGCAGCGAGTTGGCGCGCGTATTTGCCGCGAACGGGCACCGGCTCGCATTGACGGCCCGGCGCGAAGACCGGCTCGCGGCGTTGGCCCAGGAGATCGCCGCCAAGGGCGGCCCGGCGCCGCTGGTGATCCCCTGTGACCTCACCTCCGCCGACGCCGGCGCGACCATCGAGGCTGCGCTGTCGGCTGCCGGCCTGGAGCTGGAATATCTCGTCAACAACGCCGGCTTCGGCCTGTTCGGCAAGGCGGTACAGCTCGACCGCACCGAGCAGCTCGACATGATTTCCGTGAACGTTCGCGCCCTGACCGAGCTGTCGCTGCGCTTTTCCGAGCAGCTGATCCGCAACAAGGGCGGCATCCTCAATCTGGGCTCTGTGGCCGGGTTCCTGCCGGGTCCCGGCATGGCCGTCTATTACGCCTCCAAGGCGTATGTGATCTCGTTCACCGAGGCGCTGCGCAAGGAGCTGGCGCCGCATGGCGTCCGGGTCACGGTGCTGTGTCCCGGTCCGGTGCCGTCGGAATTCCAGGACCGCGCCGGCTTCAAGCCGGGCGTGGATTCGGTGATCCTCAACGTCTCGCCCAAGGCGGTGGCGGAAGCGGGCTATCGCGGCTTGATGGCCGACAAGCGCGTGGTGCTGCCCGGGCTCGGCATCAAGATCGTGCCGTTCATGCTGCGCTGGTTCCCGCGTGGCTTCATCCTCGCCGCGGTCGGCCGGCTGCAGCTGAAGCGGACCTGATCGCGCTGGCCCGGCGCTTGCTTTGCAATGTGCGCTCGCTCACGCGCCGTTAACCTTTGCTTAGCTATGATCGCCAGGTGATGCTCAGGCAAGACCCTTCGCTCCATCCGAACGGGCCCCAGGCCGACGTTCGGCAGCTCCATCCGAAGCCGGCCATGGCGGCCGCGCCGCAGCGGCCCGTCCTCATCATCCTGCACCAGGAAACGTCGAGCCCCGGCCGGGTCGGCAATGCGCTGCGCGCCCGCGGCTATCCGCTCGACATCCGCCGGCCGCGGTTCGGCGATCCGCTGCCGGAGACGCTCGATGGGCATGCGGGTGCCGTAATTTTCGGCGGTCCGATGAGCGCGAACGATCCGGACGACTTCGTCCGCCGCGAGATCGACTGGATCGAGGTGCCGCTGCGGGAGCAGCGTCCGTTTCTCGGGATCTGCCTGGGCGCGCAGATGCTGGCGATCCAGCTCGGCGCCCCGGTTGCGCCGCATCCAGAGGGGCGCGCCGAGATCGGCTATTATCCGATCCGCCCGACCCGGGCCGGGCGCAAGCTGTGCCCGCATTGGCCCGATCACGTCTATCACTGGCACCGCGAGGGCTTCGATCTGCCCGATGGCGCCGAGCTGCTCGCCGAGGGTGGCGACTTTCCGGTGCAGGCCTATCAATACCAGAACGCGACCGGGCTACAGTTCCACCCCGACGTGACCTACGCGATGATGTGCCGCTGGACCACGCGCGGTCATGCCCGGCTGGACACGCCCGGCGCCCGTCTGCGCCACCATCATTTCGAGGGCCGCGCCGTGCACGATGCGGCCGAGCGAGCGTGGCTGGCGCAGTTTCTGGATGGCTGGCTGATGCGCGAGCCGGTGGCGGCGATGGCCGAGGCGGCGGAGTAGGACGGGCGTCCTGGTCAGTCCATTGTTGGGAATCTTTGTCATTCAGCCCGCCGTCGCCCTTCGGGCTCTGGCGCGGCAACCTTCGCACGCTTCGCTATTCATTTGCTGAAGCGGCTTGCCGAGCCGAAGCTCGCGAAGCGAGCGAAGGTTGGTGGAGCCAGGCGGGATCGAACCGCCGACCTCGTCATTGCGAACGACGCGCTCTCCCAGCTGAGCTATGGCCCCGTAACACGACCGCCTCGATGTTGGGAAAAGGCAGCCGGCAGATCGGGCGCCATTTACAGTGGGTGCCGAGGTCAAGTCAAGAACGGTCACATCGCCCGTTAGCCTTGACGGGCACCTTCCCTTGTTTGCGCCGGGGGGAACCGATATCTACCGGTCGTCACAGGTCGAATTCGCGACCTCGCCCCCCGAGTGGACCCGCATGCGTGCCGTTCTCGACATCGTTCTGATCGTTCTCGACCTCTATGTCTGGCTGCTGATCGCCTCGGCGATTCTGTCGTGGCTGATCGCCTTCAACGTCGTCAACACGCGCAATCAGTTCGTCTCCGCCGTGGCCGAGTTCCTGTACCGAATCACCGAGCCGGTGCTGGCGCCGATCCGGCGCATGCTGCCCAATCTCGGCGGCCTCGACATCTCGCCGATCATCCTGATCCTCATCATCATGCTGATCCAGCGGGTGATCACCTACTACATCTATCCATTCGTGTTCTGACCGCCTCGCCGTTCGCCATGGATCCCTGGCGCGCCGCCGCTGACGGTCTCACCGTCGCGCTGCGTGTGACGCCGCGCGGCGGCCGCAACGCGATCGACGGCGTCGAAACGCTGTCCGACGGCCGCAGCGTGCTCAAGGTCCGCGTCCGGGCCATCGCGGATGGCGGCGAGGCGAATCGCGCGGTGACAGAGCTGCTCGCCAAGGCGATCGGCGTCACCAAGGCCTCGGTGCGAATCACCTCTGGCACCACCTCACGGCTGAAACAGGTCGCCATCGACGGCGATCCCTCCGCGCTCGATCAGGCCTTGCGCGACCTCCTTGCAGCCCATAAGCCGACCGGGAAACAACGACAATAGACGCAAGAAGCGCGAGCCGAGGTCTTTCGGCTTCGGAAGCGGCGATCTTCACCCTCCCCTGGAGGGGGAGGGTCGCCTCACGGTGAGCGAAGCGAGCGTGAGGCGGGATGGGGTGATCTCTCCACCGGTACCGACATCCGTGGCTTCACCCCACCCCGCTCGCCCGCTTCGCGTGCGATCGGCCCTCCCCCTCCAGGGGAGGGTGGGAGCACGCGGCCAGCGTCTTGCTCGATGAACAGCCTTTGAACCGAGGATAGAGCAAAATGACCGCGCGCATCATCGACGGAAAGATCATTGCAGCCGACCTGCGGGCGCAGGTCGCCCGTGAGGTCGAGCGGATCAAGCGCGATCATGGCCTGACACCAGGCCTCGCCGTGGTGCTGGTCGGCAACGATCCGGCGTCCGAGGTCTATGTCCGCAGCAAGCACACCCAGACCCAGGCGGCCGGCATGGCCTCGTTCGAGCACAAGCTGCCGGCCGACGTGTCGCAGGGCGAGCTGCTGGCCTTGATCGGCAAGCTCAACCGCGATCCCGCCGTACACGGCATCCTGGTGCAGCTGCCGCTGCCGAAGGGGCTGGAGACCGAAGTCGTGATCAATGCGATCGATCCGGCCAAGGACGTCGACGGCCTGCATCCGCACAATGCCGGCCGTCTCGCCGGCGGCCAGCCGGCGCTGGCGCCGTGCACGCCGCTCGGCTGCATCATCCTCAGCAAGACCGTGCATGGCTCGCTGGAGGGCATGAACGCGATCGTGATCGGCCGCTCCAACCTGGTCGGCCGTCCGCTGGTCCAGCTCCTGCTGAACGAGAACGCCACGGTGACGATCGCGCATTCGCGCTCGCGCGACCTGCCGGCGCTGACCGCGCGCGCCGATCTGGTCTACGCCGCCGTGGGTCGCCCGGAGATGGTGAAGCGCGACTGGATCAAGCCGGGCGCGACCGTGATCGACGTCGGCATCAACCGCATTCCGACGGCGGAGGGGAAGACGAAGCTGGTCGGCGACGTCGCCTATGCCGAGGTGGCGGAGGTCGCCGGCGCGATCACGCCGGTGCCCGGCGGCGTCGGCCAGATGACGGTGGCCTGCCTTCTGGTGAACACGCTGCGCGCCGCCTGCGCGATCGCCGGGCTGCCGAAGCCGGCCGTCTAGGCCTTAGCCCGCGGCGGCTTCCAGCAGCCGCCGATAGAAGCGGATCATGTCGGCATAGCCCTCGACCGACAGCCGCTCATTGGTGCCGTGGAAGCGCTTGAGATCCTCCGTCGTCGCGCGCAGCGGCGAGAAGCGGAAGATGCTGTCGGCAATGCCCGCATAATGGCTCGAATCGGTGCCGGCGACCATCAGGCCGGGCGCCACCACCGCGTCGCTGAAGATCTCGCGAATGGTCCGGTTCACGAGCTGATAGGACGGTCCGGCGGTCGAGGTGACCGGCGGGGGCTCGCGGTTGCCGCGCAAGGACGTGATCGAGATGCGGTCGTTGGCCACGGTCTGCCTGACGTGGTCGATGATGCCCGCCTCGGTGTCCCCCGGCAGCAGCCGGAAATTCACGGTGGCGGAGGCGTTGCCCGGCAGCACGTTGTCCTTGTCGCCCGCGTTGAAGATGGTCAGCGCGGTCGTCGTACGGACCATCGCTTCGGCCGGACCGCTCTTGGCGAACTCGCCGAACAGCAGCGGTTTGGTCAGCCAGAGATTGGACAGCACGGCGCGGTTGATGCCGCTCATTTCCGGCGCCAGCGTATCGAACATCTCGCCGACCGTGCCGTCGATGCGCATCGGCAGCCGGTTGGCCTCGAGCTTCGCCAGCGCCGCACTCATCATGCCGATCGCGGTGTCCCGCGGCGGCATCGAGGAATGCCCCGGGGTGGCCTTGGCCGTCAGCACCAGGCTCGCATAGCCCTTCTCGGCAACACCGACCAGTGCCGCCGGCCTGTCGAGGCCCTTGATGCCGCCCTCCGAGATCAGCAGGCCCTCATCGATGACGAAGTCCAGCCGGACGTTGCGGGCGGCGAGGACGGCCGAGATGGCCTTGGCCCCCCGGGTGC
This sequence comes from Bradyrhizobium sp. HKCCYLS3070, assembly GCF_051167575.1. Classification (NCBI taxonomy): domain Bacteria; kingdom Pseudomonadati; phylum Pseudomonadota; class Alphaproteobacteria; order Hyphomicrobiales; family Nitrobacteraceae; genus Bradyrhizobium; species Bradyrhizobium sp. HKCCYLS3070. Next base: position 517,588 of record NZ_JBNPTI010000003.1, on the reverse strand, counting down.
CGCCGACCTCCTCGTCGTGACCGAAGGCGAAATAGATCGTGCGCTTCGGCTTGAAGCCGGCCTTGATCAGCGCCTCGGCCGCCTCCAGTATCGCATACAGATTGCCCTTGTCGTCCCAGGCGCCGCGGCCCCAGACGAAGCCGTCTTTGACGACGCCGGCAAACGGCGGCACGGCCCAGTCGGGCTCGGTGCCCGGCGCGACCGGCACCACATCCTGATGGGCCAGCAGCGCTATCGGCTTGGCCGCCGCATCCGAGCCTTTCCACAGGTACAGCAGGCTGTGCCCGGCCACGACCTCCTGTGTCGCGGCCACATGAAAGGCCGGGAAGCTCGCCTCGATATGGGCCTTGAGCGCCGCGAAGGCATCGGCATTCAGCTCGGGATCGTCGGAGCTCGAAATCGTGCGAAAACGAACCGCCGCCGCGAGCCGCTGCGCCGCGGCCTCGGCATCGATGCTGATCTTCGGCAGCGCCGCGACATCGAGCTGCCGGGAGCCATGGCGAAACATGTTGACCAGCACGACCGCGACGAGCGCCGCGCCTGCCGCCAGGATGAGAAGACCAAGGTATCGAAGGGACCTGAGCAGGCGGCGCATTGCAGAACGCTCCAAGACGAGACGGCGCCGCAGATCCTATCTGCGACGCCGTGAAACTGCTCGGAGCAGACTCGAAAGTCCATCGCCTGGAGCCGCGAAGCGCTGCGTTTGGAGCTTCCGCGCGCCCTACTTCTTCGCGGCCTTGGCGCGCGCGATGCCCTCGGCGATCAGCTGATGGGCGTCGTCGGCGTTGCCCCAGCGCAGCACCTTGACCCACTTGCCGGGCTCGAGATCCTTGTAGTGCTCGTAGAAGTGCCGGATCTGCTGCAGCGTGATGTCCGGCAGGTCCGAATAGGTGCGGACCTTGTCGTAGCGCTGGGTCAGCTTCGACGACGGCACCGCGATGATCTTCTCATCGCCGCCAGCCTCGTCCTCCATCAGCAGCACGCCGACCGGGCGCACGCTCATGACCGCGCCGGGCACGATCGCACGCGTATTGGCGACCAGCACGTCGCAGGGGTCGCCGTCATTGGACAGCGTGTGCGGGATGAAGCCGTAATTGCCGGGGTAGCGCATCGCCGTATAGAGGAAGCGGTCGACGAACAGCGTGCCGGCTTCCTTGTCGAGCTCGTACTTGATCGGCTCGCCGCCGACCGGCACTTCGATGACGACGTTGACCTCGCGCGGCGGATCTTTCCCGATCGGGATGGCGTCGATGCGCATGGATGCTCCGTAGAACTTGAACGTTTGAGAACTTGAACGTTGAGGGTCGGACGCTCGACAGGCGAGCGCTGGCATTCGCAGTCGCAAAAAAAACGCGGCTGCGCAACAGCTACCTCAAGCCAACACTTTCAGTTCAATTCCAGTTCAATTCGCTGGCGCGTTAACGTTTAACGCGCCCGGAGCACGGCCGGCCCAGGCTCAGTTGGTCCAGGCAAAGGCAACCTTGTCGAGCGACTTCGGCCCGAAGCGCTCCGACGACCGCGCGACCATCCGGCCGCCCAAGGCGCGGTAGAACTCGGTGGCGGGATCGTTGTCGGACAACGCCCACACCACCATGCTCTTCAGGCCGCTCTGCGCGAGGTCGCGCTTGGCGGACTGGAAGAGCCGGCGACCGAACCCCAGCCCCTGAAATTCCGGTCGCAGATAAAGCTCGTAGACTTCACCGTCGAAGTGCAGGCTGCGGGCGCGATTGCGGCCGTAATTCGCATAGCCTGCGACCTTGTCGTTGAACACCAGCACGCTGACGCGGCTGCCTTTGCGGATCGCGCTGTCCCACCATTGGGGGCCGCGCCGGTTGATCAGCTTCTCCAGCTCTGCGCCAGGGATGATCCCCTGGTAGGCGGAACGCCAGGCTTCATCATGGGCTGACGCCACCGCAGCCGCATCTGCAGCCTTGGCCGGACGGACTTCGATCAGGGTTGTGCTCATGAGCGGATCAAAGCAAGTCGGCGGTCCGCCTTCAAGGTGCCACGTTAAAGATCGGTTAACCTGTGGACTTTCGGCATCACCGTGGCGGAAAGCTGTGCCGAAAAGGGACAATTTCGCAACATTGTTGGGGGTCGACGGTGCCCTGTCACCGCAGCCTCACGCCGCGTAGGAAAAATCGCATCGGACGGGCCGCGGCCTCGGCTAGTGTGGCGCAGGCTCAACATCCTCCCGTTCGGCTGAATGGTGCTGCTTCGCTGCGTCTCATGGTTGCTCGCGCTGGTCGTCCTGTCGGTCGCAGCCGGCGCAACGGCACAGCCGTTCGGTCCCGCGTCGCCCGAAGCCGAGCCGGCGCGCCGGCAGCAATGGCTGATTCCGTCGATCGAGACCGAAATTCCCGCGCATGCGATCCTCTATCGGCCTGCTGGCGGTGGACCGTTTCCGCTGGCGGTGATCGCGCATGCCTCGACGCAGAATCCGCTGTGGCGGGCACAGCTGCCGCAGCCCACCTACACGGCGCTGGCGCGTCTCCTGGTCGGGCGGGGCTATGCCGTGCTGGTCCCGGAGCGGCTCGGGCACGGCCGCACCGGCGGTCCCTATGTCGAAGACCAGGGCGGCTGCGCCGACGCGGACTACGAGAAAGCGGGACGCGCGACCGCGGCGCAGATTTCGCGCGCGCTTGCCTACATGCGCGAGCAGCCGTTCGCGGCGAAGGGCGGCGCCGTCATCGTCGGCCATTCGGCCGGCGGCTGGGGCGCGCTGGCACTCGCCGATCAACCGCCGCAGATCGTCTCGGCAATCATCGTGTTCGCGCCCGGCCGTGGCGGCCATGCCGACGACATGCCAGGGCGCGTCTGTGCAGAGGCGCGCCTGCTTGATACGGCCCGCGCGTTCGGACGCGGCGCGCGCGTGCCGGTCACGTGGCTGGTCGCGGCCAATGACAGCTACTTTCCACCGCCGCTTTCGCGTCGGCTTGCGGAGGCCTTCGGCTTGGCCGGAGGCCAGGCGGACTTCAAGCTGTTGCCAGCGTCCGGCGAGGAGGGGCATTGGATGATCGAGCACGACGACGGCGTGGCACTGGCGGCGGATTTGCTGTCGCGGGCGCTGACAACGACACGTCGATCGACGCATCCGATGCCGCCGAACTAGCAGGACACGATGACGCTGTATTTCCTGGTCAAATATCTCCACGTGCTCGGCGCCATCGTCATTCTCGGCACCGGCACGGGGATCGCATTCTTCATGCTGATGGCGCATCTGAGCGGCGAGGCCGCGTTCATCGCGCGCACCGCAGGCGTCGTCGTCATTGCCGACATGCTGTTCACGCTCTCGGCGGTGCTGCTGCAACCGGTCACCGGCGGCACGTTGATGTGGCTGTCGTCCACGGCCGTGAGCGAACGCTGGCTGCTCACCTCGCTCGCACTCTACGCCGTCGCCGGCCTGTTCTGGGTCCCCGTGATCTTCATGCAGATCGAACTGCGCGACCTCGCCCGTGCTGCTGATATCAGCGCACAGGCGCTGCCGCCGCGCTACTTCATCGTCTTCCGCCGCTGGTTCCTGTGCGGCATCCCCGGTTTCGGCGCGGTCATGGCCATTCTCTGGCTGATGATCGCAAAGCCGTTCTGACGAGACGCGCATGATCACGTCGACCACCCCCCGCATCCTCGTGCTTGGCGCCTCCGGCCTGATCGGACGCTTCATCACCGACGATCTGCGCCGACGTCGCTGTGCGACGGTCGGCGTCGCGCGCGCGTTCTCGCCATCGCAACGCGCGTCGCCGTTCGACATCGAGCTGCCGATCATGGCGCTCGACGCGCCGGCTTTGGCGAGTCTGATCCGCGCTCACGAGATCGATGTCGTCGTCAACTGCCTCGGCGTGCTGCAGGATGGTCCGGGCAGCGATACCGCTGCCGTGCATCGTGAGTTCGTCGCGCGCCTACTCGCAGCGATCACGGCCTGCGGCCGTCGCGTGCGCTTCATCCACATCTCGATCCCCGGCGCGGCCGATCAGGATCGCACCGCCTTCGCCACCACCAAGCGCGAGGCGGAGCAGTTGATTGCATCCTCAGACATTCCCTACGCCATCCTGCGCCCGGGCTTCGTGATCGCGCCATCGGCCTATGGCGGCAGCGCGATGGTCCGCGCGCTCGCGGCGCTTCCGGTCGACCTGCCGGCGAGGGATGCGGCGACGCCGTTCCAGCCGGTGGCGGTGGCGGACATCGCCGCGACCATCGCCTGGCTCGCGATGCGGCCGATCGATGACGAGGCGACGCGCGCGGTGAGCTGGGACCTGATGCAGCCCGAGGCGGTGACGCTTGGCGACGTCGTCGATGCGTTTCGGCGCAGTTTCGGCACGACGGATTGGCCGCGCGTTGCCGCGCCCGCACCACTGATCAATCTCGGCGCTTTCGCCGGTGACCTCTGCAGCCGGCTCGGCTGGATGCCGCCGATGCGCACCACCGCGATCGCCGAGCTTCGCCGCGGGGTGCACGGCGATCCCGCACCATGGGTCGCGGCAACCGGCATCACACCCACGACGCTGGACGCCGTCGGCGTGCGTGGCGCCACCATTCAGGACAAATGGTTCGCGCGGCTGTTCCTGATCAAGGCACTGATCATCGCGAGCCTCGTGCTGTTCTGGGTCACATCGGGGTCGATTGCACTGTTCGTCTCGTTCCCGGCGACCACGGCGGTCCTGACCACGCGCGGCTGGCCGGAAGGCTTTGCGATTCCGTTCGCGGCGATCACCAGCATGATGGACATTTCGGTCGGCCTATTGATCGCGTTCCGCAGAACCGCAACATTCGGGCTCGCCGCCGGCATCCTCGTCTCGCTCGGCTACATGCTCGGCTGCGCGATCCTCACGCCCGATCTCTGGCTCGAGCCGCTCGGCGCCCTGGTGAAGACGGGACCTGCGATCGTGCTGATGCTGGTCGCGCTGCTCATGATGGACAATCGCTGATGACCAACTGGCCCGACGATGACGTGATCCTCTACGACGGCGTCTGCGTGTTCTGCTCCCGCTGGGTGCAGTTCGTGATCGCGCGCGACACCGCCAGGCGCTTCCGCTTCACGCCGATCCAGTCGCCCTACGGCACCCGGCTGGCACAGGCCTTCGGCATCGATCCCCAGGACCCCGACACCAACGCGGTCGTGCATGGCGGCAAGGCGCATCTGAAATCCGATGCTGCGCTGACCGTATTGTCGAACCTGCCGGGCTGGGGCTGGACGCGCGCGCTGCGCGCCATTCCGAAGCCGCTGCGCGATGCGGTCTATGGCGTGGTCGCACGCAACCGCTACCACATCTTCGGCAAATACGAATCCTGCTTCGTGCCGGATGCCGAGCTGCGCAAGCGGGTGCTGGAGTCGTGATCCGGTCGGCGGCGAGATGCGGCAGTGGGCGATTAATCGATTGAATCGAATGATACGTGCGATATAATCTGTTGGATCGATTGTTCACAGCATGAAATTCTCTTCCTCGCACTTGGTTTGGGAGAGATTTCCATGGCTGCCCCCTCGCACGATCTGATCGCCGATGCGCCCGTTGCCATTCATCATCGACCTGCGCACGCGCCCGCGACGCCGGCGGCACCGACGCTGCTGCCCGGGCTCGCGCTGTCCGCGGCGCTCGCGGCCGGCGCCTTCGGGCTGCGCCTGCTGCCGGGCCTCGGCCTGTTCAGCCCGATGATCCTGGCGATCGTGGCAGGGATGGCGCTGCACAACGTGGTCGGCACACCGGCGCGGGCCAAGCCCGGCGTCGCCTTCTCCATGCGTCGCGTACTGCGGCTGGCGATCATCCTGCTGGGCCTGCAACTGACGGCGACGCAGATCGTCGAGGTCGGCGCGCGTGGTCTCGCCGTGATCGCGCTGAGCCTCACCGGCACCTTCCTGTTCACGGTGTGGATGGGACAGCTGCTCGGCGTCAATCGCAAGCTGGCTGAGCTGATCGCCGCGGGCACCTCGATCTGCGGTGCGTCCGCCGTGATCGCGACCAACACGGTCACGCGCGCTCATGACGAGGACGTCGCCTATGCGGTGGCCTGCGTCACGGTGTTCGGCTCGATCGCAATGTTCATCTATCCGCTGCTTCCGGCGCTGCTGCATCTCGACGCGCACGCCTTCGGCCTGTGGAGCGGCGCCTCCATTCACGAGATCGCCCAGGTGGTCGCGGCCGCGTTTCAGCAGGGCCAGCAGGCCGGCGAGTTCGGCACCATCGCCAAGCTGGCCCGCGTGATGCTGCTGGCGCCGGTCGTGCTCACGCTCGGCCTGCTGGCAACGCGGCGTGCGCGCCATGGCGGCGAGACCCGAGGCAATGCGCAGCCGCCACTGCCCTGGTTCGTGTTCGGCTTCATCGCGCTGGTTGGCCTCAACAGCGTGATCAGCATTCCCGCCGAGATGAAGACGGTGATCGTGACGGCGACCACGTTCCTGCTGTCGATGGCACTGGCCGCGATGGGACTGGAAACGGATTTCGCCAAGCTCAAGGCCAAGGGCCTGCGGCCGCTGGCGCTGGGCCTGCTCGCCTTCCTGTTCATCGCAGGCTTCAGCCTGGCCCTGGTGAAGCTCACCACATAGGACGCTTGTGACGCTCGAACAGCTCAGGATCTTCGTTGCGGTCGCGACCCGCGAGCACGTCACCCAGGCGGCGCGCGACCTCAATTTAACCCAGTCGGCGACATCGGCGGCCGTGGCCGCGCTCGAAGCGCGCTACGAGACCAGGCTGTTCGATCGAGTCGGACGCCGCATCGTGCTCACGGCGACCGGGAAGGCGTTTCTCGTCGAAGCGAAGGCGGTGCTGGCGCGCGCGGCCGCCGCCGAGACCGTGCTGAACGATCTCGCCGGCCTGAAGCGGGGGCAGCTGGCGCTGGCGGCCAGCCAGACCATCGCGGGCTATTGGCTGCCGGCCTTCATTCACCGCTTCAGTGCCGCGCATCCGGCGATCAGGCTGCAGCTGTCGATCGGCAATACCGAGCAGGTCGCGACCCAGGTCCGCGAGGGCTCTGCCGATCTCGGCTTCATCGAGGGCGATGTCGACGATCCCGTGCTCACGGCTCAGCCGGTCGCGGAGGACAACATGGTGCTGGTCGGTCCGATCGATCATCCGCTGTGCCGCGGAAGGTCAGTGACAACCAGCGACCTGAAGACGGCGCGCTGGGTGTTGCGCGAGCAGGGCTCCGGCACGCGCGCCGCGCTCGAAACAGCGCTTGGCCGCTTCGGAATCACTCCGGCCGAGCTCGATGTGGTGTTCGACCTGCCGTCCAACGAGGCCGTGCGCGGCGCCGTCGAAGCCGGCGCCGGCGTCACGGTGCTGTCGCGCCTCGTGGTCATGCGCGCCGTCAAGGCCGGGCTGCTCGCCGTCGCCAACATCGAGCTGCCCAAGCGGCACTTCTACAGCCTGCGCCACAAAGAGCATCACCAGACGCAGGCCGCACGGGAGTTTCTGCGGATGGTGGAGGAGACGTATTGATCGGCACGTCATCGCGAGCGCAGCGAAAGCGACCCGGAAATCCCACCGCGGTGACAGTCTGGACTGCTTCGCTGGGCTCGCAATGACGATCGATGGACTAGCGCCTGGTTAATGACGCCAGAGCTTCCCGCGCCGCGCGCTCGCCGCTGTCACGCGCGCCATGGGCGGTCGAAAAGAAATCCGGGGGCGTCGCCTCGCCGGCGAAGAACAGCCGATCATCAACCGGCGCGGCCAGCACGGCGCGCTTGTCGGCATGTCCGGGCAGTGCATGCGAATAGGCGCCGCGCGCGAACGGGTCGGCGCCCCAGCGGGACTCGGCGAGCGGACGGAGGCTGTTGCGGATGTCGTTGCCGAGCAGGGCCGCGATGTCGTCGATCGCCTGCGCCGCCAAGGCCCCCTCGCCCGCCGCCTCGATGTCGCGGGCGAAGCTGCCGCCATAAAAACCTTCGATGCAGGGCTGGCCGAACGGGCGCAGCTGGAAGCTGCCGACCCGCGCGGTGTGGCTGCGGCCGCGCATGCCCGAATCCCTCGGCAGGTGCTCCCAGCCGTCGAGCGCCAGCGTCACCTTGTTGTCGAGACCGAGCGGCAGGCCAGCGGCGGCTTCGACCTTGGCATGCAGCGCCGGCGTGAAACGGAGCGCTTCGTCGGCGATGAGATTGGTCGGCACGGTCACGATGACCTTGTCGGCCGTCAGCGTGCCCTGTGACGTCGTCAGGCGGATGCGCCTGTCGCCACGGTCGATCAGCGTCACGTTGCAGTCGAGCACGATCGGCAGGTCCGCACCGTAGGCTGCAACGAGGGCGCCATAGCCGCGGCGGATCCGCCAGTTCAGCTCGGTGTCCTCATAGGCCTCGAAGTCGAGCAGCGACATCTGGTCGAGCTCGCAGCCGTTGAGATAGGTGCAGATCGCATCGATCATGCCGTTCCAGCGATTGCCAGGCTCCAGGCAGATGCTCGCCGGGGCATCTCGGCCACTCTTGGCGGCCTCTGCGGTGCGCGTAAAGAACGCCTCCAGCGCCCGCAAGAACTCCTCACGCTCGTCGCGCGGAAATGCCGCCTCATAGGCCTGATCGCGCCAGGGCGGCCGGCTGGTGTCGATAGTGAAAGCAAGCTGCTCGGCAATGCCGACGAACGAGTTGCGATCAGCCGAATGCAGCCAGCCGCAGCCGAGATCGAAGGTGACATCAGGCGAAGCCATGATGGTGTGAGCGCGGCCGCCGATGCGGTCGCGGGCCTCCAGGACGATGAACGAGACGCCCTTGTCCTGCAGCGCATGTGCCGCGCCGAGGCCCGCGGCACCCGCGCCGATGATGGCGATGTCGATGGAGGATGGGAAAGACATTGGCTCATCCAACTCCGTCGTCATGCCCGGCCTTGTGCCGGGCATCCACGTCGTCCTCGCAAGCCCCAAAACGTGGATGGCCGGGACAAGCCCGGCCATGACGCATTTGAGAATGGAGGGCGGAAATTACGCCACCGCTTCCTTCTGCTTCTCGGCGCGCTTGCGCTCGTTCGGATCGAGATGCTTCTTGCGCAGCCGGATCGACTTCGGCGTGACCTCGACCAGCTCGTCGTCCTCGATATAGGCGAGCGCCTTTTCCAGCGTCATCTTGATCGGCGGCGTCAGACGGACGGCCTCGTCCTTCGACGTGGTGCGGATGTTGGTGAGCTGCTTGCCCTTCAGCACGTTGATCTCGAGATCGTTGTCGCGGGTGTGCTCGCCGACGATCATGCCGCGATAGACCTTCCAGCCCGGCTCGATCATCATCGGGCCGCGGTCCTCCAGCTTGAACATCGCGTAGGCCACCGCCTCGCCCTGGTCATTGGAGATCAAGACGCCGTTGCGGCGGCCGGCGATCTCGCCCTTGAACGGGGCATAGCCGTGGAACAGGCGGTTCATGATCGCGGTGCCGCGGGTGTCCGTGAGCAGCTCGCCCTGATAGCCGATCAGGCCGCGGGTCGGCGCGTAGAACACCAGCCGCAGGCGGTTGCCGCCAGAGGGGCGCATCTCGATCATCTCGGACTTGCGCTCGCTCATCTTCTGCACGACGACGCCGGAATGCTCCTCGTCGACGTCGATCACAACCTCCTCGATCGGCTCCAGCCACGCGCCGGTGGCCTCGTCCTTCTGCAGCACCACGCGCGGGCGCGACACCGACAGCTCGAAGCCTTCGCGGCGCATGGTCTCGATCAGGATCGCGAGCTGCAATTCGCCGCGGCCCGACACTTCCATGGCGTCCTTGTCGGCGGATTCGACGACGCGCAACGCGACATTGCCCTCGGCCTCGCGCAGCAGGCGGTCGCGGATCATGCGGCTGGTGACCTTGTCGCCTTCGGTGCCCGCCAGCGGCGAGTTGTTGACGATGAAGGACATCGACACGGTTGGCGGGTCGATCGGCTGCGCCGGGAGCGGAGTCTCGACCGAGGGATCGCAGAACGTGTCGGCGACAGTGCCCTTGGTCAGGCCCGCGATCGCGACGATGTCACCGGCCTCGGCCTCGTCGAGCGGCACGCGCTCGATGCCGCGGAACGCGAGAATCTTGGAAATACGGCCCTGCTCGACGACCTTGCCCTCGGCGTTCAGCACCTTCACGGCCTGGTTGGGCTTGATGCTGCCCGAGGTGATGCGGCCGGTGATGATGCGACCCAGGAAGTTGTTGGCCTCCAGGATGGTGCCGATCATGCGGAACGGCCCCTCTTCGACCGACGGCGCCGGCACATGGCGCAGCACCAGGTCGAACAGCGGCTGCATCCCGGCGTCCTTCGGACCTTCCGGGCTCTCGGCCATCCAGCCCTGCTTGGCCGAGCCGTACAGGATCGGAAAGTCGAGCTGCTCCTCGGACGCGTCGAGCGCGGCGAACAGGTCGAACACCTCGTTGATGACCTCGGTCGGACGGGCGTCAGGACGGTCGACCTTGTTGATGACGACGATCGGCTTGAGGCCGACCTTGAGCGCCTTGGAGACCACGAACTTGGTCTGCGGCAGCGGGCCCTCGGCGGCGTCGACCAGCACCAGGGCGCCGTCCACCATGTTCAGGATGCGCTCGACCTCGCCGCCGAAATCGGCGTGGCCGGGAGTGTCGACGATGTTGATGCGGGTGTCCTTCCACTGCACCGAGGCGGCCTTGGCCAGGATGGTGATGCCGCGCTCGCGCTCCAGATCGTTCGAGTCCATGGCGCGCTCGGCGACCTTCTGGTTCTCGCGGAAGGTACCCGACTGCTGCAGGAGACGGTCAACCAGGGTGGTCTTGCCGTGGTCGACGTGGGCGATGATGGCGATGTTGCGAAGATTCATGGTCGGTGTCTTCTAAGCTTTCTCAAGAGCCCGTGCTCTGTCCCCGGCGGGGCGCGCGCTTTGTTATAGTCGAATCAAGCTGTTAGCTTTGCGACGCGCGCTCGCGAAACTCGTTCGGCGGCAGGGGCCGGCAGCCCCAAATAGGAAGCCCGGCCAATCGACCGGGCAGACCTCACGCGTTGCGGCGCAATATAGGCAGAAAATGCCAAAAAACAATGACTGCTTTCAGGAACGGGGAGCGGTTTCCGAGCGGCTGGCTAACGCCTCCGCCGCCACGCGCCTCCGGGAGGCGCGGGAGAAGACAAGATCAACCACTCCGACCGGCAATCCCACGAGGACCAGCGCTGACAGCCAACGCGGTTGGCTGGAGTCTGTACGCGGGACGTCAATGGCGCCTGCAGGCTCAGCCCGCCGCGGCCTGCTCGGTCGGATAGACGCCGCGCAGGACCTCTTCGAAATGGGTCTTCACGGCCTCGTTGCACAGGCAGGAGCGGCGCTTCAGCGCGTCGAAGTCCCGCACCATGAAGGCACCGCGGCGGGTTTCGAGAACGCCCTCGGCCCTGAAGGTCTGGACAACCCGGCTGACGTAGCTGCGGCCGACGCCCAGCAGCGTTGCCAGCTGCTCATGCGTCAGCGGCACGATCGGCTCGCCATCGGTACGGTCCATCGCGGCCACGATCCACTTCGCCGTCCGCTGCTCGATCGAATGGATTGCGTTGCAGGCGGTCGACTGGAACATCTGCGCCAGCATGCAATCGGCGTAGCGCGCGAACACGTTGCGCAGCGTCTTGGATTGCAGCTTGGCGGCCGCCAGGCGGGACAGCGGCAGCCGTGCGAACGGGCCGCCGAACTTGACGACGATCCGTGTGTAGGCCGGCAGGAAGCCTTCGCTGACGATCCCGCCGACGGCGCCCTCGCGGCCGACCAGGATGGTCTCGACGTCGCGGCCATCCTCATTGGGAACGAGATAGGACGTCAGCGCCGGCCCGCAGGGAAAATGCACGATCTGGACGTCGTCACCCGGACTGTAGAGCAGCTCGTTCGGCGTTGCCTCGTCCTCCACCAGATACGGCGAGATCAGCGCGTAGTCGGCCGGACTGAGCCGCCGCAGCAGGTTGTTGTAGGGCCGCTCCCGGCTCAGCGTGGTCACACCTTGGCTCAGCATCGTCATCCCCGTGCGCAACGCATGTGCGTGATCCGTGCACCTTGTGTTCACAAGTGCACCGACACAGGAACTCTGATATGCTGCCTTGGTTCCAGGAACCCGCCAGCGCGCTCGAGAGGAGGCGCCGGCCGCGGGGTCCATCCCTCATCCTGGAACCCGCAGATCCCATGACCAGCTCGCAATCAGGCGTGCCCGAGTTCTATCAGCATGTGCTGGTCGTCGAAGACGACCCCATCATTGCGCTCGGACTGGAAGACACGATCACCGACCTCGGCGTTCCCGACATCAGGATCGCAGCCAACGTCGCAACCGCGCTCGCCATGATCGCCGAGCGCGTCCCGCAATTCGCGCTGCTCGATGTCGGCCTGGTCCGCGAAAAGAGCTTTGCGATTGCCGAGCGGCTGACGGCGCTCGGCATTCCCTTCGCATTCTCGACCGGCTATGGCGCCGACCGCGTGCCGGCCGCATTCGCCGACCGGCCGCGGCTGCCGAAGCCTTGCCCGACCGAGGCGCTGGAGGCGGTGCTGCGGCGACGCGATTAGTTGCCGTCGCCGCACGCGATCGTCTTGCCGCCGAACAACGAGACCTCAGCCGAGCTTCGGATCGAGCGTGGTCGACCACAGCGCGACGTCGGCGCGATCCCGCAGGGTCACGGTCATCTGGCCCGTGGCGCCTTCGATCTTGACGTGGCCGAAGAACTGCATGCCGGCCGACGGCGGCAGATTCTGCCTGTCGAGGCCGGGCGCCTTGATGAAGCGCACCTCGGGGCCGAAGGTGTTATCGAGCTCGTTCGGACCGAACGTGCCGGCATGCAGCGGACCGGAGACGAACTCCCAGAACGGCTCGAAGTCCTGAAACTGCGCTTTGTTCGGATCGTAATAATGCGCGGCCGCGTAGTGCACGTCCGCCGTCAGCCACACCGTGTTCTGGATCGGCGCGGTCTTGATGAAGCGCAGGATCTCGGCAATCTCGAGCTCGCGGCCGCGCGCCGGGCCGTCACCCTGGGCGATGGCTTCCGAGCCCTTCTTGTTGGCCGCGTCGTCATAGACGATGATGCTGAGCGGCATGTCGGAGGCGATCACCTTCCAAGTCGCGCGGGAATTGAGCAGCGCCTGCTTCAACCAGCGCATCTGCTCCGGCCCGATGAAGTAGGACGCCGGACCATACTCGTCCTCGAGATTGGGACCGTTGGCGCCGCGGTAGCTGCGCTCGTCGAGCACGAACACGTCGAGATGCGGGCCATAGTTGATGGTGCGATAGACTCGGCCCGGCTCGATGATGCTCTCGCGCATCGGATACATCTCGTGGAAGGCGCGCGCCGCGCGGGCCGCGAGCAACTGGATGTTGCGCTCCTTGTAGGCGGCGGGCAGCTCCTTGGAGGCCGACCAGTTGTTGGTGACCTCGTGATCGTCCCACTGCACGAAGATCGGCACCTCGGCATTGAAGGCGCGAACATTCTCGTCGAGGAAATTGTATTTGTGGGCGGCACGAAATTCGTCGAGCGTCTCGGCGACCTTGGCCTTCTCTTCCACGGTGAGGTTCTTCCATACCTTGTTGTCCGGCAGCTTCACCTCGGACTTGATCGGACCGTCGGCGTAGATGGTGTCGCCGGAGTGCAGGAAGAAGTCCGGGCGGTGCTTCTTCATCGTCGAGAAGGTGAACATGCCGCCATCATCGGGATTGATGCCCCAGCCCTGCCCCGCCACGTCGCCGCCCCAGACGAACGAGACGTCGCGCTTGTTGCCTGGCGCGGTGCGGAAGCGGCCGGCCACGGCCTCGCTTTCGACCGCGGTATGCGACAGGTCGCGGAACTTGACACGGTAGAAGATGTCCTGGCCGCTCGGAAGGCCGTCGATCAGCATCTTGGCCGTGAAGTCGCTTTCCGGAAGCGCGGCAATCGGAGGCAGCGTACGCGCGTCCTTGAACGATTCGGTGGTCGCCACCTCGACCAGCATGTGCGACGGCCGGTCGGCGCGCGCCCAGACCACGCCACCATCCATGCCGACGTCGCCGGACTGCACGCCATGCGTGATCTGCGGCCGGTCGGCGGCGCGGCTCAGATAGGGCATCGCCAGCGTCGTGACGCCGGCTGCGGCGGCCGTCGACAGGAAGCGGCGGCGGGACAGGGCTGTCTGCGGTCGAGGAATGCGAAGCGTCATGCGGATCTCCTGGTCGGATCGCGCGCGGGAGCCGGCGCGAGCCACGGCCCGGCAGACCTAGAAAAGATTGATGACGCTGGAATTACAATCGCGCCGTGGACAGCGCGTGACGCGGCCGCAGGGCGAACATCGTCCGCCCTCAGGTGCCGGCGGCACGCAACTGCGCGCCGGTTCGCTGCAGATTGGCGGGCATGCTCATCAGGATGAGCTTGCGATCGGCCACCGCGTTGTGGAACTGCTCGAGCGCGATGTTGAACGCGGTCAACGCCGCGTGCTCGATTGCACCGTCCTCGAAGCAGGTCAGCGTGTTGCGCAGGATCTCGTCGGCCTCGCTCTGCAGCTGGTCGAGCTCCTCGGTCGAATCGCTCTTGCGCGCGATCGTGATCATCTCCAGCAGACGATCGCGCAGCGAGGTGTTGATGGTGCGTTCGTCGCGCTTGAGATAGCCGGCGAACCACGCACCGGCCGAACCCATCGCCGAAAGCGCCATCAGGCCCCACCAGATGTAGTCGCTGTAGCGGTCGAGGAAGGTCTTCTCCTCGCCGTTGATGAACGCCGCCGCGCCGGGATGCGCCGGAATCGCGGCGTCCTTGTCGGTGTCGGGGGTCTCGATCTTGGCAGCCAGCGGGAACTCCGACAGCAATTGCTGGCGCACCGAAAACAGCTGATGGGTGAACGCGGACACTGTCGAATCCGACAGGCCTTTGCGCGCCACGATGTGGTGGTTGAAGCTGATGGTCTTCACCTCGTCCTCGGGACGATCGGGCGAGCCGCCAAACGCGCCGGCGGGAATTTCGGTCGATTCATATTCGGGGTGGTTCTGCGCGATCGCTTCGGCCGAATCGATCGCCAGGAAGGTCGGCGTGCCGCCGTCCTTGGTGGCAGCGGCGATCGCATCCGCCGTGATCTTGCTATTGATGGGTCCGGCCGCAAGATAGACGTCCGCCCGCTGGTTGCGCACGGCTTCGGCGGCCTCGGTGATCGGGACTTGGACGATCTCAACCTTGCCGGCGTCGACGCCGTATTGATGCAGGATCACCTTCAGCAAATTGGCGTTCGCCGGGGTCCGACCGATGATGCCGACCTTGTGGCCCGCGAGCTGGGAGATCTTGGTGATCTTGGCGCCCTTGCGACCCTTGCCCTTGCCGCCCGGAGGCACCCAGAGCACGGCGACGTTCTTGCGCAGCGTCGCCACGGCCTGCGCGTTCTTTGGGACCTCGAGGTCACCCCGGACGATCGCGAGATCAACCTTGCCTGCGGCCAGCGCCTGCGCGCTCTGTGCGGCGCCCTCGGTCGGAACCGGCCGCAGCCTGACGGAGGCGTGCGACTGGGAAAAGGCCTGGGTCAGGGCCTGGACGACCTTCAGGTCGTCGCTGTTGGGCGGACCGACCGCGATCTTGAGCACCACGGGACGCATCGCGAAATAGTAGGCACCCGTCAAAGCGCCGACGACCGCAAGGATCCCGGCGATGACGATGAACACGGCAGGGCGCATCCGTGAGCGCTGCGCTGGCGTGGTCTGAGTATCTACCAGATCCCGTCCTCCGGTGGTCCCAGGCCCGGGCGATGCCACAGGCGGCTTCGTCTGGCCACGTCGTCCTTCAATAGAGCCGAACTGTAGCAAATTTCTTGTCCGCCCGGGGTGACATCTGCGTCATGGTTACCATCGCACCAGTCGCCGGAGGATCGGGGCAGTTCCAAGCGCCTCCGGCATCGCGCCTGTGACAAGGCTCTGATCGGGATGCGTTTTCGGTTAGTCTTGGCAACCGGACACCAGCGCGATCCAGCCGGAGGTAGCCCCGCGATCACCCGGATGCCGCCACGTGTCCGGTCGATTGCAGCACAAGAGGAGATCGAGATGCCGCAACCATTGTCGACGGAGGCACGCGCCACCGCCTTGCGGGAGCTTCCCGGCTGGTCTGAGGCGCAAGGCCGTGAGGCCATCGCCCGCACGTTCACATTCACAGACTTCAACGAAGCCTTCGGCTTCATGACCCGCGTCGCCTTGGTCGCTGAAAAGGCTGACCATCATCCCGAGTGGCGCAACGTCTACCGCACCGTCGAGGTGGTCCTCACGACCCATGACGCAGGCGGCGTGACCATGCGCGACATCGCGCTCGCCAAGGCGATGAATGCGATCGCCGCGACGATGCGCGGCTGAGATCTTCGCGACGACGGCACGCGCCTTGCGGCCGGCGCCGCCATCACCACATCCGAGGGCGAGGACCGCGCCCCCAGCGCCGTCGGGAACCGGAGATCGGACATCATGTCGGATGCGACCGACTACAGCGTTGGCTTCGAGCCCGCGGAGCGGCTGGCCCGGGATCGCGAGACCCTTCGCCGTCGTTTCTGGATCAAGTTCAAGAAGGTTGTCGCGCGGCTGCCATTCGCCGAGGAGCTGCTTGCGGCGTATTACTGCGCCTTCGACAAGGAGACACCCCGGCACGTACAGGTCGCCCTGCTCGGCGCCATCGCCTACTTCGTCGTGCCGTTCGACTTCATGCCTGACGTGTTGCCCATCCTCGGCTTCACCGACGACGCGGCGGTGCTCGCCACCGCCATCCGCATGGTCGCTTCGCACATCACGCCCGACCATCATGCGGCAGCCCGCGCCGTACTCGCGCGGCTGGCGGCAGACAAGAACGCTGACGGCGAGAATATCGGCTGACGGCGGCTCCGGCCGGCAAGCCGGGCGCCCGCAGTCAGCGCATCGGAAGGGCACAACAGCAAAAAGCCCCGCATCCGCGGGGCTTTTCTCCTGATGGGACTTCGTCGAACGCTACGAGCTCAGCGCTGGCCGCGCGCCTGGGCGCGGGCGCTGCCGGTCTTCTCGGCCTCCCAGGCCTGGTACTGCTTGAACAGCGCCTCGCGGTCGGCCTCGCTCGGCATCGCCCTGCCGGCGCTGCTCTGCTTCAGGAAGTCATCGAAGCGGTCGCGCTGTGCGCCTTCCATGGCGTGGCTCTCCAGCCATTTGCTGGCGGACGGCAGCCGCTGCCAGCCGGCGAGCGGCGCCGAAAGCGAAACCTCCTTCCACTTCGGATGGAACGGCGGATTCTGGAATGCCGGGAATTTGGTGAAGAAGGCGTCGACGAAGGTCGCGAGCTTGCGATAGCGGTCGGTGTTCGGCGCCCAATTATAGGCGGCGAGCACGGCCGGCACCGCGATCGTGTCGACCTTCTCGCCCTCGGCGATCAGGTTCGGGTAGTCCTTCGCCGTCAGGGTCGCCGGCAGATAGTCGGTCTGCAGCGGTCGATCGTAGTCGACGTTGACGAGATGGAAGCGGCCGTCGTTCACGAAGGTCGAGACCGACTTGTAGGGCTTGCCGCCGACCACGATGACGGCATCGAGCTCGCCGCGCTTCAGCTTCTCCATCGCGATGCGCTGCTCGATGTAGGCGAAGTTGGCGCGCAGGCCAAGCCGCTCGAACACCGTCAGCGCCGTGACGAAGGTGCCGCCATTCGGCAGGTCGACGCTGACGCGGCGGCCCTCGAGATCACGCAGGTTGCGCACCGCGCGCGGCGCGATCACCTGCATCTCTTCATTGTAGAGCTTGGTGACGTAGGTGAACTGCCGCTTGATGTCCTTGGCGAAACCCTTGCGCTCAAGGTAGTCGAGCGTATCGGCGCGGACGACGCCGAGATCGACGCCCTGCAGGAACAGGATGTCGGCCACGCTCTGCACCGAGCCGCGGCCGACGATCGGCAGGACGCGCAGATTGTTGCCGTCGTCGAGCAGCGAGGCCAGATCGGCGCCGAACTGCACATAGGTGCCGCCAATGGTGCCGGTGATGAGCGTCACCGTGTTGGCGTTCAGCGCCTGCTTGGTCTGCACCGAGCCGAACTGGAAGATCGCCTTGAGGCTGTCGCTCACCTTGGCGGGGTCGAACTCGCCTTCCTCGGCGTGGGCAGCGAAACCGCACGCTATCATCATTGCGGCCAGGGCCGCTCCAACAAGACGTCGCATCTGTCCCCCTTGATCTAAGGCTGGCACATGTTTGCGAGCCGGAACGCGGGCAGCGCCAAGTCTCGCCTGGCATCGCCCATGAACAGACTCGAAAATCACGCGTGAAACAAAAAAATGAAACGAGGCGGCATCGCTGCCGTCACGAGCGTTCAGTTCTGCAGTTGATCGAGCCTGCGCTGCGCTTCAGCCGAGCCGAGCTGGGCGGCGCGGCGGTACCAGTTGCGAGCCGCAGCCGGATCGGCATTGATGTTGCGGATGTCCTTCGTCCCCAGCACGTGGGGATCGTAGGTCTGCGCAAGCATCAGCGCCGCGGCCGGTTCTTGCGCCTCGGCCGCGCGCTCCAGCAGCAGTCGGGCCGGCGGGATGTCGCCCGCGGCCAGCAGGCTCTTGGCGCGTTTCATGATGCCCGCGAGTTCGTCGGGATCTAGCCGGCGGACCTGCGCGGGCGGCGGAGCGGCGGTCACGGCGCCGAGGCCGGGTGCGACGATTGCCGATCCGGCGCCCGGCGAATTGATCGAGGATGGCTCCATCGCGCTCGGGGCCGGCGCGGACGGTGCCGTGGCGAAGCTCGGTGGTGCTGCAACCGGCGCGGGCTGCGTCACACTGCGATTCTGCAGCGCTGTCTGGTAGGCGTTGGCGATGTCGTCACGCGTCGGGGCCACGGCTGCCGTCTGCACCGGCGCCGCCGCAGCCGGCGGCTCGGCGGGCGGCAGTCGCGCCGGCTCGTTCAGCTGCATGTCGCGCGCGGTGAGCTGCGTGTTGGTGGCCTGCGGCGGGGCCGTCGGGTCCGGCGTGGCGCCGATGATGGAAGCCTTGGCACTGGCGATCAGGTCGCGCGTCGCATCCGAGGTGACAAGCGCGAAGAGCACCGCGACGCCGGCCGCAGCCACCACGGCGAGAAGAATCCGGGACGAGACCGAGACGCGGCGGGTCCGCTCCGGCCACTGGTCCTCGAAATGCGTGCTGTCGATCTGGTTGCCGCTCTCATACTCAGAGAGGAACATCGGCATCGATTCGTCGTTTGGATAGTTATCCTGGGTCGACCGGCCGAAACGATAGCTCGGGGGGCGCTCCTGAGGGAGTTCGTCGGGGAAAGGCCTGAAGTCAGGCTCCGAAGGAGTTCTGTTGTTGAAACGCCCGCGCGTCGTCCGCTCAGCCATGGCCTTCATCCCCATCTCAACTTCACGCAACATACTTTTAGTCCCAAGCCCGTCAGAAGCTCGAGACACGTCACGATTGCCAGAGGCACCCCACTGCCGACAACTAATTGACTAATTGAATCCGACTAAAAGTGGACGAGAGCCGGCATGATTCTGGAAACATTTTGATCTGATTGTGGCAACGCACGTGCGACATCGCACGGCACCAAATCCAGAAACGTCGTGATAACAACGGCCAAGCCTCAAATTAACCACGCCATAATGTGGCGCGGTTGCGTTAACCAAGAAACGCTCGTTTTCGGATTTTCTGCTTCCGGTTGCGAATCCGTGGCGCCGGCGCGGCAGCCCGCCGAACAAATTTGCGACCGCCGCGCAGCGCGCGGATGTCACAGCGACGCCGGGCCGGCTCGAGCATTCCATCGGCACAACAGCCGGGGCACTGCTCGGTTTGGTTGCACGGATCAGGGCGAGGCTATCCCGGGGAGTACAGCCCCCCGGGGGCCTTCATTGCGCGACGTCCTCAGGGGTGCAGGATCACCTTGCCCATCGCCTGGCGGCCGGCCAGCACCTTCAAGGCATCGGCGGTCTGAGCCAGCGGGAAGGTGCGGTCGACATGCGACGACAGCTTGCCCTCCGCGGTCCACTGCACGAGCTTTTCGAGGTTGGCGCGGTTCTTGGCGGGGTTGAGTCGGGTCCAGGCGCCCCAGAACACGCCGCGGATATCACAGCCCTTCAGCAGCGCGAGGTTCAGCGGCATCTTCGGGATGTCGCCGGCCGCGAAGCCGATCACCAGGAACCGGCCCTCCCACGCGATGGAACGCAGCGCCGCCTCGGCGTAGGCGCCTCCGACGGGATCGAAGATGATGTCGGCACCCTTGCCGTCGGTGAGCCGCCGCAGTCCCTCCTTGAGATCCTCCTTGGCGTAGTTCAACGTCAGCGTCGCGCCGTGCTGCCTGGCAAATTCGAGCTTCTCGTCCGAAGAGGCGCAGGCGATGACCTTCAACCCCATCAGCTTGCCCAGCTCGCAAGCCGCCAGGCCGGTGCCGCCGGCGGCGCCAAGCACGGCCAGCGTCTCGCCCGGTTTCGGACTGGCACGATCCTCCAGCGCATGCAGCGCAGTGCCGTAGATGATGATGATGCCGGCGGCGCGATCGAAATCGAGATTGTCCGGAATCTTGACGATCGAGGCGGCCGGCAGCGCGATCTTTTCGCGCGCGCCGTTGTGGCCGCAGGAGGCAACGACACGGTCGCCGACCTTCAGTTCGGTGACGCCATCGCCGACGCTCTCGATGACACCCGCGACCTCCGCACCCGGCGAGAACGGGAACGGCGGCTTGATCTGGTACTTGCCTTGGATCATCAGGATGTCGAAGAAGTTCAGCGCCGCCGCCTTGATCGCAATCACGGCCTCGCCGGGACCGGCCACCGGATCTGGCACCTCGGTGAGGACGAGATCGTCGGGCTGACAGAATTGCGAGCAGAGAATGGCTTTCATGGGCGCTCCTTGGTCGTTGCCGCCGGATCGAGGTCCGGCTTTGGGAACGTCATGCCGGATTTGCCGCCGCGCCACAATCATCATCAGGCCGCGGCAGCTGCGCAGCGCCGGGCCAGGGACGCGGAGCGCCGGACAATCCGGCTCTGCGGCCTTTGCAAGCGGTGCATTTAGCCGCTATCCATCGCGACCACGGTCAGCGATTCCGGGCCATTATCCAGTCACAATATTGGTGGAACGAAGTCGCGGGGGAACTCAACGTATCATGTTGTTCGGGCGATTGTTGACAACGCTGGTCGGCGGCGTGCTGCTGTTCGGAGCTCCGAGCCTCGTAGCGGCACAGAGCGCCGCGCCAAAGGCCGCAGCTCCGCATCCGAAGGCCGCACCGAAATCGGAATCGAAGCCGGCCGTTCCCAACATCGGCGGCGCGGAACCGACGCTGATCGGACAGTTCGGCGGCTGGGGCGCCTATACCGCGATGCCCGGCGGCAAGAAGGTCTGCTTCGCGCTGGCCAAGCCGACATCCTCCAAGACCAATCCGCCCAACCGTCCGCGCGATCCCGCCTATGCCTTCGTGTCGACCCGGCCCTCCGAGAAGGTCTTCAACGAGGTCTCGATCATGATCGGCTATGCGCTGAAGCCGGGATCCGACGCCACGGTGGAGGTCGGCGGAGCCTCCTATGCCATGTATACCCAGGGCGACGGACTTTGGATCAAGAACGCCGCGGAGGAAGAGCGGATGGTCGATGCCATGCGCAAGGCGCCCGAGGCCGTGGTCAAGGGCGTCTCGGCCAAGGGCACGGAGACCACCGACGTGTTCTCACTGAAGGGCCTCGCCCAGGCGCTCGACCGCATCGGGCAGGATTGCCGCCGGTAGACGGCGGCCGCTGGTACCGCTCGTCAGACGGGTCGCATTTGCCGGCCGGATCGTTATATAAACCCGCTGAACGCCTTCGGCCGCCGCGGCCGGGCAGCACTTTGGGCCCATCGACATGGCAACGACTGCCGGGCTGCGCGACTCCTCTGCGCCCCTCGAAAAGACTCCGCTCGAAACCTACGTCCCGCCGGCGAAGCCCTCGCTGATCGGCCTGTCACGCGCGGAGCTGGCAGCAAGGCTCGGCCAGGTCGGAGTGCCAGAGCGCCAGCAGAAGATGCGGGTGCAGCAGTTGTGGCACTGGATCTATTTCCGGGGCGCCAGGTCGTTCGACGAGATGACATCGGTATCGAAGGACACACGCACCGCGCTGGCCGAACATTTCACGGTCGAGCGTCCCGAGGTCGTGGCCGAGCAGATCTCCAACGACGGCACCCGCAAATGGCTGCTGCGGCTGCCGAGCGGCGACAATCTGCAGAAGGCCCACGAGGTCGAGTGCGTCTACATCCCCGAGACCGATCGCGGCACGCTCTGCGTCTCCTCCCAGGTCGGCTGCACGCTCAACTGTTCGTTCTGCCACACCGGCACGCAGCGGCTGGTGCGCAACCTGACGGCCGGCGAGATCGTCGGCCAGGTCATGGTGGCGCGCGACCGGCTGAACGACTGGGCCGACCGCGAGACCCCGCTCGGCAACCGGCTCATCACCAACATCGTCATGATGGGAATGGGCGAGCCGCTGTACAATTTCGACGCGGTGCGCGACGCGCTGCTGATCGTCTCCGACAATGAGGGCATCGGCATCTCCCGCCGCCGCATCACGCTGTCGACCTCCGGCGTGGTGCCGAACATCAAGCGCGCCGGCGAGGAGATCGGCGTGATGCTGGCGATCTCGCTGCATGCGGTTCGCGACGAGCTGCGCAACGAGCTGGTGCCGCTCAACCGCAAATATCCGATCGCCGAGCTGCTGCAGGCCTGCCGCGACTATCCCGGCGCATCCAACGCGCGCCGCATCACCTTCGAATATGTGATGCTCAAGGGCGTCAATGATTCGCTCGACGACGCCCGGCTGCTGGTCAAGCTGCTGAAGGGCATTCCGGCCAAGATCAACCTGATCCCGTTCAATCCCTGGCCCGGCTCGGCGTATGAGTGCTCGGACTGGGAGCAGATCGAGAAGTTCTCGGAATACGTCTTCAACGCGGGCTATTCGTCGCCGGTGCGCACGCCGCGCGGCCGCGACATCCTCGCCGCCTGCGGCCAGTTGAAGTCGGAGACGGAGAAGCTGTCCGCGCGGGAGCGTCAGGCACTGCGCGCGATGGCGATGACGGATTGATGATTGATCGCGCCTGCATCTCCGAACGAGATCGTCATGCCCGGGCTTGACCCGGGCGCCATCGATTCATCGACCGAGAGATGGATGGCCGGCTCATGCCGGGCCATGACGAGCGAAGAAAGCGGGGCCTCGCTTGGGTAATACGGGTCTAAAGCCATGGCGCTGATCGGTCGTCTCGTCGTGATCGCGCTCGCGTTTCTTGCCGCGTGCTTCCTCGCGGGGCTGATCGTGGTGACCGCGGTCCTGTTTCCGGAGTTCTCCGATCTCGGCAACGGCCCGATCGATCAGGGCGCGTTCGAGGTCATCATCGGCTTCGGCTTCATCTTCGTGTCGGGCTTCGCGCTGATCCCGGCGCTGCTGATCGCACTGATCACCGAGGCTTTCTCGATCCGCAGCGTGCTCGCCTACGCGATCGGCGGCGGCGTGGTCGGCGCAGCCTGCTATCTCGGCCTGGTCCCGTTCGATCCCGAGACCTTCCGGTTCGAGGGCATCGTGCGTCGCCATCTCGAGATCCTGACCGGGGCCGGCATCGTCGGCGGACTGGTCTATTGGCTGATTGCCGGCCGCAACGCCGGCCGCTGGCGCGAGCCGTCGCCGCGCCTGCCGCCACCGCCGCCATTGCCGTCGGGATCGCCACGTTGAGCCGCCGGCCTTTCCATCGCCATCCGCTTTCGCTAAACCGCGCGCCATGAACCGGACCGGCCTCTTCATCGCATTGTCGCTCGCGCTCGTCATCGGCGTGCTGTTCGGCGTCTATCCCGAGCTCGACCTCAAGCTGGCCGCGCTGTTCTACGATCCGCGCACGCACAGCTTCCCCGTGAAGCTCGACGGCTATGCTGCGTTCGCGCGCGATGCCGCGATGTGGGTCGCCTGGGGCATCGCGCTGCCGTCCATCGTTGCGCTGGTCGTGAAGCTCGTCCGTCCCGACCGGCCGCTGCTGGTGAAGGGCCGCACCGTGGCGTTCCTGCTGCTGACCTTGTCGCTCTCGGCCGGCGTGCTCACCAACTTCACCTTCAAATCCTATTGGGGCCGGCCGCGCCCGGTTGTGGTGGCCGAGTTCGGCGGCGACATGCAGTTCGTGCCGTGGTGGGATCCGCGCGGCGGCTGCGGCCGCAACTGCTCGTTCTTCTCCGGAGAGGGAGCCACCGCATTCTGGACCCTGGCGCCGGCCGCGCTGACGCCGCCCGCGATCCGGCCCGTCGCCTACGGCGCCGCCGTCCTGTTCGGCATCGCCACCTCGGTGTTGCGGATGGCGTTTGGCGGACATTTCTTCACCGACATCGCCGCGGCCGGCCTCGTCACCTTCATCGTGATCTGGCTGCTGCACGGCTACATCTACCGCTGGCCGTCCACCCGCCTCACCGACGCCGGCATCGACGCCGCCCTGACCCGCTTCGCCTGGCCGGGCTTCCGCCTGATGCGCCGGCTGTTCGGCCGCCGTACCGCGGATACCAGCCCCGCGGCCTGAGCGCGGGCCGGTCGCCCTCAGTCGCCATTAAAGGCGTGCCCAGCAACGCAAAATCTGTTATTCGCGCCCGAATTTCTGAACGGCGCAGCCACAAACACGGTTGGACCCTCCCATGACCACGATCCTGAAAAGCCTGCCCAAGGGCGAGAAGGTCGGCATCGCCTTTTCCGGCGGTCTCGACACCAGCGCCGCGCTGCTCTGGATGAAGCAGAAGGGCGCGCGTTGCTTTGCCTACACGGCAAATCTCGGGCAACCCGACGAGTCCGACTACGACGAGATCCCGCGCAAGGCGGTGAGCTTCGGGGCCGAGAAGGCGCGCCTCGTGGATTGCCGCACTCAGCTGGTGCATGAGGGCATCGCCGCGATTCAGTCGGGCGCCTTCCACATCTCGACCGGCGGCATCACCTATTTCAACACCACCCCGCTCGGCCGCGCCGTCACCGGCACCATGCTGGTCGCCGCGATGAAGGAGGATGGCGTCAACATCTGGGGCGACGGCTCGACCTACAAGGGCAACGACATCGAGCGCTTCTACCGCTACGGCCTGCTGACCAATCCGAGCCTCAAGATCTACAAGCCCTGGCTCGACCAGCAGTTCATCGACGAGCTCGGCGGCCGCGCCGAGATGTCGGCCTTCCTCACGGCCAACGGCTTCGA
The DNA here is from genome assembly GCF_051167575.1 of Bradyrhizobium sp. HKCCYLS3070. Taxonomy (NCBI): domain Bacteria; kingdom Pseudomonadati; phylum Pseudomonadota; class Alphaproteobacteria; order Hyphomicrobiales; family Nitrobacteraceae; genus Bradyrhizobium; species Bradyrhizobium sp. HKCCYLS3070. Next base: position 492,595 of record NZ_JBNPTI010000003.1, on the reverse strand, counting down.
CTACAAGATGAGCGCCGAGAAGGCGTATTCGACCGACAGCAATCTGCTCGGCGCCACCCACGAGGCCAAGGATCTCGAGAGCCTGAGCAGCGGCATCCGCATCGTCAATCCGATCATGGGCGTGCCGTTCTGGCGCGAGGATTGCGCCGTGAAGCCGGAGACGGTCGTGGTCCGCTTCGAGGAGGGTCAGCCGGTCGCGCTGAACGGCCAGAGCTTCAGCGATCCCGTGGCGCTGTTCCTGGAGGCTAACGCGATCGGCGGCCGTCATGGTCTCGGCATGAGCGACCAGATCGAGAATCGCATCATCGAGGCCAAGAGCCGCGGCATCTACGAGGCGCCGGGCATGGCGCTGCTGCACATCGCCTATGAGCGGCTCGTCACTGGCATCCACAACGAGGATACGATCGAGCAGTACCGCATCAGCGGCATGCGCCTCGGTCGCCTGCTCTATCAGGGCCGGTGGTTCGATTCGCAGGCGCTGATGCTGCGCGAGACCGCGCAGCGCTGGGTAGCGCGCGCCGTCACCGGTGAGGTGACCCTGGAGCTGCGCCGCGGCAACGACTACTCGATCCTCAACACCGAGAGCCCCAACCTGACCTACCAGCCGGAGCGGCTGAGCATGGAGAAGGTCGAGGACGCCGCGTTCACGCCTGCCGACCGCATCGGCCAGCTGACGATGCGCAATCTCGACATCACCGACACCCGCTCCAAGCTGAAGCTCTATTCGGACACGGGGCTGCTGTCGGGCGCGGACGGCGCTCAGATCTTCCAGCTCGGCCACGACAAGGGCTGAGTTGGAGCTGTCGAGCGCAATCCGCGCCGTCTCCACCGCTGTCGTCCCTGCGAACGCAGGGACCCATATCCACCGACTGACACGGTGAGAGCCGGCTGCGGCTCCAGCCATCGCAAAACTGGATCCTGTGAGTATGGGTCCCCGCGTTCGCAGGGACGACACCGAACAGGACGAAACGGATTGCCACTTACAAAAATGGCCGGGATCGCTCCCGGCCATTTTCATTTTGGCTCAGTCGCGTCTCACCGCGGCGGCGCGACGCCCGGAGGTGGCGGCGGCAGGGCGGCCTGGCCGCCATTGAGCAGCGGCGTGATGCGGCGGACCGTGACGCGGCGGTTGATGCGGCTCGGCCCCTGCGTCTGCTCCTTCAGGTACTGCGCGCCGTAACCCTGCGACGTCAGGTTCTCGGCGGGCACGCCGAACTGCTGCGTGAGCAAGGTGGCGGCCGACTCGGCGCGGCGATCCGAGAGCGACAGATTGTCGGTGTCGTTGCCGACCGCGTCGGTGTGGCCCTCGATCAGGAAGACCTCGCGCGGGTTGCGCTGGATCGCCTGGTTGAGGCCGTCGGCGATGACCTGCAGCTTCGCCACCTGGTCGGGACTGATCTCCCACGATCCGGTCTCGAAGGTAATCGTGTTGAGATCGATCGACGGCATCAGCTGCCGCACCGATGGGGAGTAGCGGACCTCGTCGAGCGAGTAGCGGCGCTGGACGCGCTCCACCGGCGGCGCGATCAGCGTGTCGTAGATGACATCCGGCTCGGCCTCATCCGCGTCGACGATGTAGCGGTTGTAGGGGATGCGGATCTCCGGCGGCGGCAGGTCGACGTAGAAGCCGCCGACCGCCTGGGGATCGCGGTAGGTGTTGTCGATGATGATGATCTCGCGGCCACCGATGTCGCGGCGGATGCGGCGCAGCAGCCGGCCGTCCGGCGCGGTGATCGTGACGATCTGGCTACCGTCGGGACGGATCACCACCGTGCGCGTCTCTCCCCGCTCCTGCTGGACGCGGATGTCCCGCGCGCCGTAGCGGAAGCGCTCAAGCTCGTCATGACGCACGAACTCCTGACCGCTCGGATCGCGCACGATGACGCGGCCCGGCTCGTAGATCAGCGTGCGACCGCCCTCCTGGACCTCGCGGCGCTGGCCGCGGAAATCGTCCAGCCGCTGCGGCCCCGCCAACGGCGCGCCGGGCGCGATCGGCGTGAGCTGCTGTGCCGTCGGCGGCGGCGGCGCCGGGATGGGCGCAGTGACCTGCGGCGGCGGCCGATTGGACATGGCCGGGGGGCCGGCGGGCGGCACAGCGCCAGGACCGGCCTGCGGCGCGCCGGCGGGTCCCGGACCGGGTCCGGCAGCACCAGGACCTGCCGCCGGAGGCGGACCACCCGGGGCTCCTGGGGGCGTCCCCGGACGTCCGCCGGGCGGGCTCCCGGCTGCGGGCGGCGTGCCTTGCTGCGACGGCGTCTGGGTGGCCGGAGGCGCGGGTGGCGCCGGCGGAGTTCCCGGAGCAGGCGCGACGGTTCCGGCCGGCGGCGTCGGCGCGCCGCGTGGCGGGGGTGCTCCCTGGGGAGCACCAGGCGGCGGGGCGCCGGCACCTGGCTGTGTCGGCGGCCGCTGCCCGGGGCCAACCGGAGGAGTCGGAGCCGGCGTCGGCTGCGGAGACGGCGCCGCGGACGGAGCCGGCGAGTGCGCAGGCGGCGACGCGTTCCCGGCCGCTGGCGACGAAGGCGGGGGTGTCACGGCTGACGGCGGCGTTCCCGGCCGCAGGTTCGGTGCCGGACTCGGCGGAGGTGGCGGGGCGGGCGTGGCCACGGGCGGCGTGGGCGGCGTTGGACGCGCGGGAGCAGCCGTCGGCGGGGGCGCAGGCGGAGTCGCAGGACGTGCCGGCTCACGCGGCGGCCCCGGCGGAGGCGCTGGAGGCGGCGGCGTATGCACCGGCGGAGCCGCAACAGGTGGCGCAGGACGCGCCGGCGGAGGTGCAGGCGGCTCAGCCCGTGGAGGCGGCGGTGCCGAATGTGGCGGCTCAGCCCGCGGCGGCGGTGGGGGCGGCGGCGGAGCAGCCGGACGTGGTGGCTCGGCCCGTGGCGGAGGGGGCGGTGGGGGCGCCGGACGCGGCGGCTCGGCCCGCGGCGGAGCAGGCGGTGGTGGAGGGGGTGCGGGACGCGGGGCCGCTGCCGGTGGCGGCGCGGGCGGTGGAGGCGCTGGGCGTGGAGCAGCGGCCGGCGGCGGCGCGGGAGGCGGCGGAGGCGCAGCCTGATGCGGTGGCGGCGCGCCTGGGCCAGGTCGCTGCGGCTGCCCCTGCGGCTGCTGTTTCGGCCGGCCGTCTGGACCGACTTCGCCGCCGCCCGGGCCTTGGGCGACGATCATCGGCGCCCCCTGCGCATGGGAGCCGGAGCTCATTAGTTGCATCGCCGACAGCGCAGTCGTCGCCAGCAGCAGGACGCGAAGTTTGCTCATGTGTCTTGTTTTCCCGGAACGATCTTTTTCAAGCACGGAGAGATCAACAAGTATGCGTTAGGCCGGATTGTGGCGCAGTTCAAATCCGCAGGGGGATTTATTTCGACGCGAAGCCACCCCCGCAGGGCCGCCATTCAGGTTTCATTCAGCCTTGATTTTCAAGGGCTTGGCGCAGCCGCAGGGCTGCGGGACCGGCCCGCGACCAAGCCCCTGGCAGGCGATCATCATGACCGTCCAATCGCGGTCAATCCGTGGCCGGATTCGGTGTGGTCGGACCGAGCGGCCCCCGGCCGGGGATTTCGTCCGGCGTCTGCCCCGGCAGCTCGCGCGGCGGCTCCGGCGCATCGGGTTCGTAGACCGGCGGCGGAATGTCGGGCTGCGGATTGCCGACAGGATCCTCCGGTGGCGGTTCGACCGGGCGGCCCGGCGTCGCCGGTGGAATCTCTGGCGGTTCGATCGGCATCACATCGCGACCTTTCGATTGTCGCCGAGAACGGGACGCGTGCCTGTCACCGCCGCCGCCGCCATCTTGACGTAGCTCACGACCGTGCCGGGCGAATCCCAGAATTCGGCGTCGTCGGGCGTGATCTTCAAGAGGCGGATGTTCGGATCCTCGGCGCTGTCCCACCAGGCCTTGGCCGGCGTCGAGAACAGCTCCCGGATCTTGCCGCGATCGTTGGAAATGGCCGCCGTACCCGTCAGCGACACGTACTTCTGGTTGCCGGCGTCCGCGAACGACAGATTGACCTGCGGCGATCGCGCGATCTCCTCGTCCTTGTGATGCCGCGCGTCGGTGAGAAAATAGATCGTGTTCTCGTCGCGCGCGAGATACGCGCTCATCGGCCGTGCCCGCAGCCTGTCACCGTCGCGGGTGACCAGCATCGCAAAGCCGATCTTCTTCATCAGGTCCCAAACGCGGTCCTGGTCGCGCGCGTCGTCATTGCTCATGGTCGGCTCCCTCAATGTCAGGGGCGACAACGCCGCGTGGGGCGCCGATGTTCCGGACGCGCCCGGGGAAAGCGAACGCCGTTCAGCCGCGCAGCAGCAGCGTATTGCTGCGCGTGCGGCCGCTCTCACGGTAACCGCGACCGAGCATGTCGGCGAGACAATCGTTCTGCCATTCGTCGCGTGACAGGTGTTCGATGACGACGGCACGCGGCCATAACGCGGCAGGCGCGTCACGGAAGAAGCCGGTCAGCACGCGGTCCTCAAAACCTTCCACGTCGATCTTCAGCGCATCAACCCTGGTCGCTCCGGCCTGTGCGAGAATGGTCTGCAGCCGCAACGACGGCACCTTGAACGCTTCCGCTCCGGCCTCGCCGGTCACGATGTGACTGGCGCCGAGATTGTCCCCATCGGTCTCGATCATCACCTCGCCATCGCTCTCACCCGCTGCCACCGCGAGCAGCCTGACCTGGGGCAGCGCGGACGCAGCACGGTTGAAGCTCAGCCGCGCATGCGTGACCGGATGCGGCTCCACTGCGATCACGAGGCCATCAGGCCCGACGTGACGGGCAAGCGGCAAGGCGAACGTTCCGACATTGGCGCCGACATCCACCACCACGCCGCCCGGCGGAACGTGGCTGCGCAGGAAATCCAGCTCCTCGCGATTGTAGTCGGGATTGAACAGTGCACCGCGCTCGGTCGCACTGACCTGATGGTAGAAGCGGAAATTGGCGCCCTGATAGCCGACGTCGACAGGGCCTGCTCCGAGCATGTTGACGACACGCGTCAACATCGGCCGGAACGCGCCGCGCTTCAGCCCGGAGCCGTGCGCCATGCGGATCACCAGCGCCTGGGCGGCATTCGGAGCGAAGGCACCAAAGGGGGGCGGAGAAGGATCGTTGTCGGGCGTCAAGGTCGCGTCCTGGGCTGAGGGCGACGTGTGATAGCTGGTTTCGCCGCGATCTCCAATGCAGGCGGCGTGGCCGCATTGTGTCGTCTCCAGGACCGCGCTGAGGCAACGCCCGAGCCGTTCAGGCCGCCTTGCGCTGACGCAGGAAGCGGCCGATGAGGCGGCGCTTCCCCTTGCGCGGAATGAGATCGATGTCGCTGACGAGCTTGGCGCCGCCCTTGCGCCGTTCGAGCACGATCTTGCGGCTGTGGAAGGCCTCGAGCTCCGCCCGATGCGCCACGCTGACGATGGTCGCCTTCGGCAGCTCGCTCGTCACCATCTCCATCATCTTGTCCTGGCTCTTCTCGTCGAGCGCGGAGGTGGCTTCATCGAGCACGACGATGTCGGGGCTGTGGAGCAGCAGGCGCGCGAAGGCGAGACGCTGCTTCTCGCCGCCGGAGAGCGTCTGATCCCAGGGCGCGTCCTCCTCGATCTTGTCCTTGAGATGGTCGAGACCGACCTTGTGCAGGGCTTCGCCGACCTGCGCCACGCTCCAATCCTCGGCAGCCCCGGGATAGGCGACGGCCCGGCGCAGGGTGCCCGATGGCACGTAGGGTCGCTGCGGCAGCATGAACAGCTTGCGGTCGGGGTGGAAGTTGATGCTGCCACCGCCCCACGGCCACAGCCCGGCGATGGCGCGCACGAGCGTGCTCTTGCCGGTGCCGGATTCGCCCGCGACGAGCAGGCGCTCGCCGGGATCGACCACGACCTCGGTCTCGCCGACCACCGCGGTGCCGTCGTCGAGCGTCACCTGCAGATCATTCAGACTGAGCATCGCGTCGCCGGTGGTCTCGCCGCGCTTGATGCGGCCGATGCCGTCGCCTCTCTCGGCACGTTCCAGCGCATCGAGCGACATCATCAGCGAGGCGATGCGGCGGGCACAGGCATTCCAATCCGCGAGCCGCGGATAGTTGTCGACCAGCCAGCCGAACGCGGTCTGCACGATCGTGAACGCGCTCGCCGCCTGCATCACCTGCCCGAGCGTCATGCTGCCGTCGAGGAATTTCGGCGCGCACAGCAGCAGCGGCACGACAGGGGCGATGAGGCTGGAGCCCTGCGACACCAGGGTGGTGCGCATGTGCTGGCCGGCGAGCCGCGCCCATTGCTGCAGCACGTTACCGAACGTCCGGTCGATGCCGGCGCGCTCTTCGGTCTCGCCGCCGAGCAGGGCGATGCTCTCGCCGTTTTCGCGGACGCGGGTCAGGGTGTAGCGGAAATCGGCCTCGGCCTGGTTCTTGTCCTCGGAGACCTGCACGAAGCGGCGGCCGATCGTCATGATCGAGCCCGAGGCGATGGCGGCGTAGGCGATCGCGGCAATGACCAGAAAACCGGGAATGGTGATCTCAGTGGCGCCGAGATGCAGCGTCAGCGCGCCGCCGATGGTCCAGAGCACGACGATGAAGGTCGCAGCCGACAGCAGCGCCGAGGTCACGCCGGCGATGAAGTCGACCGGCGAATCGGTCGCGATGCGCAGGTCCTCGGCGATCCGGTATTCCGGATTCTTGTGGTCGCCGCTGACGAGATTGAGCTGATAGTAGCGCCCGCTGGCCAGCCAGCGGGTGACGACGCTGTTGGTCAGCCAGGCGCGCCAGCGCCGCTGGATCGACATGCGCGCATAGACCTGGGCGACCCCGAGTATGACGCTGCCGATCGCGAGCGGGAAGAAGATCGCGGTGAGATGAAAGACCGTCGCCGAATCGCGTTTCTCGATCGCATCGAAGATCGACCGATTCCAGACGTTGATGCCGTACTGAAATCCGACAGTCGCAACGATCAGGAACAGCAGCCCGATCGTGAATGCCCACGCCAGACGGTCGCCGCTCTGACCCCAATAACCGCGGGCGCTGATCCAGAACCGCGTCAGCAGATAGCGCTTGCGCAGCTGCTCTGCCTCTTCGGGCGACAGCTCCGGATCAGGCTCCACCAGTTCGGGCGGCGGCGGCTCAACCTGGGCGCCATTCTCGGCCGCGATCTCGATGATCGGCGCCTTCTCGGGCGCCTGTGCCGGCGGCCGCGCGGTGTCCTGAACCTGTCCCATCGCGCGATAACAGCAGTGCGAACAGAAGGTTCCCGGCCTGGTTCCCGCGCGTTGCGCGCCGGTTTCAGGGCACCTGCGTGTTCGGCGCCATTGGTGGGGCGCGATACAGCGGCACCGGAACGACCTTGTTCAGCACGCGCGACAATTCCTCGATCGAATAGGGTTTGCGCAGCAGCTCGAAGCCATGCGTGCCCTGCTGCGCCAGCACATGGCTGTAGCCACTCGCGAGCACGACCGGCACGTTGAGCTCGAGCCGCCTGATTTCCTCGGCAAGTTCCAGCCCAGTCATGCCGGGCATCACGACATCGGTGAAGACGACGTCGAACCGGCTGGTGCCGCTGATCAGCTCCTCCAGCGCGTCTCTGGCGTTGTCGACCAGCGTGGTCCGATAGCCGAGCTCGGCCAGCGCTTCGGTCGCCGACCTGCCGACGTCGATGTTGTCCTCGACCACCAGCACCGACATGCCTCGACCGTCGATCGGCTCCGCATGGCTGCCGTCCTCGCCGCGCTGCACCTGGGCTGGAGCGACGCGCGGCAGATAGAGCGTGAACGTCGCGCCGCGGCCCGGCTGGCTCATGACCCCGATTTCGCCGCCGGACTGCTTCGCGAAGCCGAAGACCTGCGAGAGACCGAGGCCGGTGCCCTGGCCGATGGTCTTGGTCGTGAAGAACGGCTCGAAGATGCGTCCGAAATGCTCCGACGGGATGCCGACGCCGGTGTCCTGGACGGTGATGGCGACATAGCCCAGCGGCGGACGGTCGTGCGGCGCCGCCGGCGTCGGCAGCGCCGCTGCAGGGGCGACGGTGATGCTGAGACGTCCCTGGCCGGCCATCGCATCGCGGGCATTGACGGCCAGGTTGATCAGTGCCGTCTCGAACTGGCCAGCGTCGGAATTGACGTAGCACGGCTCGTCGGGAACGGAGACCGCGACCTCGACGCGTGACCCGACCAGGGTCTTGGTCATGTCGCGCAGGGTGACGACGCTGCGGCAGATGTCGAAGACCTCCGGCTTCAGCGTCTGGCGACGGGCGAACGCGAGGAGCTGCGACGTGAGCTTCGATGCGCGCGCCACCGTATCCGAGATCGCGTCGATATAGCGCTGCCGCCGTTCATCAGCCAGATTCGGCCGGCGCAACAGGTCGGCTGAGGCCCGGATCACGGTCAGCAGATTGTTGAAGTCGTGCGCGACGCCGCCGGTCAATTGTCCGAGCGCCTCCATGCGCTGACCGTGCTTGAGCGCATCCTCGGCCTCGAGGCGGCGGGCGGCCTCGACATGCAGGCGCTCGGTCCGCCGCTGGGCAAGGGCCAGGAAGACGATGAGCAGCGCGGTTGCCGGGATGCCGAAGATGAGATGCCGGCCGATCGTGCCGAGCCAGCGGCTGCGGATGGTCGACGTCGCAAGCCCTGCCGAGACGTAGACGGGATAGCCGCCGAGCCGCTGATACCCGACGAGACGCTCGACGCCATCGACCGGCGAGATCTCGGTGACGAGCTGCTCCGTATCTGCGGCCCGGGCGGCGATGTCGCTGGGCCCCGCAGCCGCGCTTCGCCCGCCGGCCGGGAAGCGCGCCAGAACGAGACCATCGAAGCGGCGCAGCGCGAAGTAGCTGCCGGGCGCCCGGCCGATCCGGGCATAGAAGTGCTCGAAATAATCCGGAAGCACCGAGGCCTGGATGATACCGGTGAAGCTGCCGTCGTCGCTCTGGCGGCGGCGGCTGATGCTGAAGAACGGCGCGCCTTGATAGGGCGGCCGCGGCGTCAACTGCGCGCCGATGAAGGTGCCGATGCTGTCCTTGACGTGGGCGCTGAAGTAGTCGCGGTCGAGGAACGTCATGTCCGGCGCCGGATAGATCATGCTGTTGACCAGCGGCCGGCCATTGGCGTCGAACACCCAGGCGGACTTCATCTGCGGCAGCGCGTCCGACAATTGTCGCAACCGGGCATGCAGCACCTGCTCGCGCGCCTTGATGTCGGCATCCGACAGATCGCGGACGACCTCGTCGATCTCCGAGAGGCTGCGCTCGATCGTCTCGAACACCTTCAGCGCGTGCTCGTGGACGATTTCGAGCGAGCGGCGGATCTCGCGATCGGCCTCCTCATACGTCGTGCCGTGGGATACGTAGGCCGTGATCACGAACAGCGCGACGGGAAGCGCGAGGGACGCGACCATCATCCAGCGCAGCATCGTCATCGATTTGCGTTGTGCGGTCTGCACGGTCGCTCCGGCTTCAAAGGGCCACGAGCTTAACGCAATCGACGGCAGCTACAAACTAGCCGCGCCCGAAACTTGCACCGGTATCGGGCGCGGAAGGTGAGATCGAAAGCCGCCCGTCAGGCTAGATCTGCCGCTCGACCAGCTTGAACTTGAGTTCCGCGATCGCCTCGGCGGGGTTGAGCCCCTTCGGGCAGGCCTTGGCGCAGTTCATGATGGTGTGGCAGCGGTACAGCCGGAACGGGTCCTCGAGATTGTCGAGCCGCTCGCCGGTGGCTTCGTCCCGGCTGTCCTTGACCCAGCGCGTCGCCTGCAGCAGAGCGGCGGGTCCGAGATAGCGCTCGCTGTTCCACCAGTAGCTCGGGCACGAGGTCGAGCAGCAGGCGCACAGGATGCACTCGTAAAGGCCGTCGAGCTTCTCGCGATCCTCGTGGCTCTGCCGCCATTCCTTCTGCGGCGTCGGCGAGGTCGTCTTCAGCCACGGCTCGATCGAGGCGTATTGCGCGTAGAAATTGGTGAGGTCCGGCACCAGGTCCTTCACGACAGGCTGATGCGGCAGCGGATTGATCTTGACCGCGCCGTCCTTCACGTCGTGCATCGACTTGGTGCAGGCCAGCGTGTTCTGGCCGTCGATATTCATCGCGCAGGAGCCGCACACGCCCTCGCGGCAGGAGCGGCGGAAGGTGAGCGACGGATCGATGTGGTTCTTGATCCAGATCAGCCCGTCCAGCACCATCGGGCCGCAATCGTTGACGTCGACGTAGAAGGTATCGACGCTCGGATTCTTGCCGTCGTCCGGATTCCAGCGATAGACCTTGAACTCGCGGACCTCGGTGGCGCCGGCCGGCTTGGGCCAGGTCTTGCCGCCGGTGATCTGAGAATTCTTCGGAAGTGCGAACTCAGCCATTTCGGAAGGCCTTCTTGGGTTTGACGGACGGGCTCAGGTCACACGCGATCAGTACACCCGCGCCTTCGGCGGGATGTACTGCACGTCGTTGGTCATGGTGTAGTTGTGCACCGGGCGGTAATCGATCGTGGTTTTGCCGTCCTTGCTGTCGATCCACGCCAGCGTGTGCTTCATCCAGTCCTTGTCGTCGCGATCCGGAAAATCCTCGCGCGCATGGGCGCCGCGGCTCTCGGTGCGATTGACGGCCGAGTCCATCGTCACGACTGCCTGCGCGATCAGATTGTCGAATTCGAGCGTCTCGATCAGGTCGGAATTCCACACCAGCGATCTGTCGGACACCGCGATGTCGCCGATGCCGCCATACACCTTGTGGATCAGGTTATGGCCTTCCTGCAGCACCTCGCCGGTGCGGAACACGGCACAGTTGGTCTGCATCACGTTCTGCATGCTCTCGCGCAGCTTCGCGGTCGGCGTGCCGCCGGAGGCGTAGCGATAATGATCGAGCCGGCTCAGCGCCTTGTCGGCGGAGTCCTTCGGCAGATCCGGCTGCTTGCCGTTCGGCGTCAGCTTCTCGGCCAGCCGCAGCGCCGCCGCGCGGCCGAACACCACGAGGTCGATCAGCGAGTTCGAGCCGAGCCGGTTGGCGCCGTGCACGGACACGCAGGCCGCCTCGCCCACCGCCATCAGGCCGGGGACGATCGCGTTGTCGTCGCCATCCTTCTTGGTCAGCACCTCGGCGTGATAGTTGGTCGGGATGCCGCCCATGTTGTAGTGCACGGTCGGCACGATCGGGATCGGCTCGCGCGTCACGTCGACATTGGCGAAGATCTTGGCCGATTCGGAGATGCCGGGCAGACGCTCGGCCAGCACCTTCGGGTCGAGATGGTCGAGATGCAGGAAGATGTGGTCCTTCTTCCGGCCGACGCCGCGGCCTTCGCGGATCTCGATGGTCATCGCGCGGGAGACGACGTCGCGCGAGGCGAGGTCCTTGGCGGACGGCGCATAGCGCTCCATGAAGCGCTCGCCCTCGGCGTTGACGAGATAGCCGCCTTCGCCGCGCGCGCCTTCGGTTACCAGACAGCCCGAGCCGTAGATGCCAGTCGGGTGGAACTGCACGAACTCCATGTCCTGCAGCGGCAGGCCGGCGCGCAGCGCCATGCCGCCGCCGTCGCCGGTGCAGGTGTGCGCCGAGGTGCAGGAGGCATAGGCGCGGCCATAGCCGCCGGTCGCGAGGATGGTGGTCTGGGCGCGGAAGCGGTGCAACGTGCCGTCGTCGAGCTTCAGCGCGATGACGCCACGGCAGACGCCCTGGTCGTCCATGATCAGGTCGATGGCGAAGAACTCGATGAAGAACTCAGCGGCGTGCCGCAGCGATTGGCCGTACATCGTGTGCAGCATCGCGTGGCCGGTGCGGTCGGCGGCGGCGCAGGTGCGCTGCGCCTGGCCCTTGCCGTAGTCCAGGGTCATGCCGCCGAACGGCCGCTGGTAGATCTTGCCGTCCTCAGTGCGCGAGAACGGCACGCCCCAATGCTCGAGCTCGTAGACGGCGTCGGGCGCGTTGCGCACCATGTATTCGATCGCGTCCTGGTCGCCGAGCCAATCCGACCCCTTGACGGTGTCGTACATGTGCCAGCGCCAGTCGTCCTGGTGCATGTTGCCGAGCGAGGCCGAGATGCCGCCCTGCGCCGCCACCGTATGCGAGCGGGTCGGGAACACCTTGGTGATGCAGGCGGTGCGCAGGCCCGCCTCGCTGCAGCCGACAACGGCGCGCAGGCCCGCGCCACCGGCGCCGACCACGACGACGTCATAGGTGTGGTCCTCGATCGGATAGGCTTTTCCGTTCGTCGCGGGCGCGCCATTCGCGCTGCCATTTGCTCCGCCGGCCATAGGCTAGACTCCAGTGGACAGTTTGATGAGGGCGTAGATCGAGGCGAGCGCCACGGTCACCGCGAAGAAGTTGTTGGCCATGATCGCGACGAGCTTGAGCGGCTCGCTGTGCACGTAGTCCTCGATCACGACCTGCATGCCGATCTTCATGTGCCAGCAGCTCGCGATCACGAACAGCAGCATGATCACCGCAATCGGAATAGAGCCGAGGATCTGCGCCGCGCCGGCCTGGTTGCGGCCGAGCAGGATGATCACGACCACGACGACCGGCACGATCAGCAGGGTCATGGCGACGGCGGTGAGCCGCTGGCGCCAGAAGTCGCCGGTGCCGGAATGCGCTGCGCCGAGGTTGCGGACCCGGCCGAGCGGGGTGCGCATCGATTTCGCGTGTGCGTTGCTCATCGGCCGCCTCCCACTGCGTAAGCCACGATCCACACCAGGACGGTCAAGGTGATGCCGCCGATCAGGGCGCCCCAGGTGAGCGCCTCGCGCTCATTGGCCTTGAAGCCGTAGCCGAGGTCCCAGACGAAGTGGCGGATGCCGGACAGCAGGTGGTGCAGCAACGCCCAGGTGTAGCCGAACACGATCAGGCGGCCGAGGAAGCTGCCCATGAAGCCCTGGACGTAGGAGTAGGCGCTGGGACCGGACGCGGCGGCGATCAACCACCAGGCCAGCAGCAGCGTCCCGAAATATAATGCAACCCCGGTGGCGCGATGGACGATCGAGAGAATCATCGTCAGCGTCCAGCGGTAGGTTTGCAGATGCGGCGAAAGCGGTCGTTCGATCCTGGCTGTCATTGGTTGCTTTGATGATTTCTTGTGGGCCGTGAACGCGGGGGGCTTGCGGCCGTGTGGATCGGCAAGGCGGGCTTTATTTACGGAGAAGGAACAGGCGTTGCAACGAACAAATCGCCCAAATGCGAACAGCGATTCAGTCCTAGGCGACCGATCGCAAAAGGATCAATGGCCGCCGTGGTATACCAGAAACCGATCGTGACCGGATGCGGCGAACTATTATTCATTCCTAAGCCCTCACCAAGGCCATGACCGACGCCGCGAGACTGTCAAATGGCGCCGACTGTCGAGCATTGATTCACCGCTTAGCTACGGTCCTGACCAAGCCGGTTTCGCGGCAAGCGCCAGCGCCATCTGATGATTCTGCAAACCTGCCCGGAGCGATTCGCGGAGCAACAACCTGCGTTGCGACCGCCTGCGCTGCAGCAAATCTCCCTCGATCTCCCGCGTTCCTCGCCGCGCACGGGGCCCCTCCGCCGGTCGTTTTTGCCGCATGTCGCCGCCCGGCGAAGCGGCCTAGTCTCAGGCGAGGTGCAACAGACGCGGTGCAGGGAGCCTCGATGCCGCTGCCGACGGTCCGACCGACAACCACTGAACGCCCGGCGGCGCTGCCGGCGCGCAAGGTGTCGTCGCACGAGCCCGTCGAGGAGCCCCTGACCTGCGTGCTCGGCTTCACCGCCGCCGGCCTGTTCGCCGCCTGTCTCGCGCTGGCCATCCAGCATGAGATTGCCTCGCTCGCCGTGCTCGAATTCGTGCTGATCTGCGCCGCGCCGCCGCTCGCCGCGCTTGTAGGACTGGCGATCGGGCGCCGGCGCTAGGCCGCCGTCACTTCGTATAGATGTCCTTGTACTGATCACGCAGCACGTTCTTCTGCACCTTGCTCATCGCATTGCGCGGCAGCTCGTCGACCACGAACACGCGCTTGGGCATCTTGAATTTCGCCAGTCGGCCGTCGAGACCCTTGAGCACGCCGGCCTCGCTGACATCGGCCCCCGGATGGCGCACCACGACCGCCGTGACACCTTCGCCGAAATCAGGATGCGGCACACCGATGACGGCGGACTCGACCACGCCCGGCATCGCGTCGATCTCGCTCTCGATCTCCTTCGGGTAGACGTTGAAGCCGCCGGAGATCACGAGGTCCTTGCCGCGGCCGACGATGTGGACGTAGCCCTGCTTGTCGATCTTGCCGAGATCGCCGGTGATGAAGAAGCCATCGTCGCGGAATTCCGACTTGGTCTTCTCCGGCATGCGCCAATAGCCCTTGAACACGTTCGGGCCCTTCACCTCGATCATGCCGATCTCGTCGCGCGCGAGCTCCTTGGCCGTCTCGGGATCGGTGACGCGCACCGAGACTCCGGGCAGCGGGAAGCCGACCGCGCCGGGTACGCGCTCGCCCTCGTAAGGATTCGACGTGTTCATGTTGGTCTCGGTCATGCCGTAGCGCTCGAGGACGGCATGGCCGGTCCGCGCGAACCATTCGCGATGGGTATCGGCGAGCAGCGGCGCCGAGCCGGAGATGAACAGCCGCATGTGGCTGGTTGTCTCCTTGGACAGCCGCGGGTTCTGCAAAAGCCGGGTGTAGAACGTCGGCACACCCATCAGCACGGTGGCGCGCGCCATCAGGTCGATGATCAGGTCCGGATCGAGCTTGGGCAGGAAGATCATCGACGCCCGCGCAAACAGCGTGACGTTGCTGGCCACGAACAGACCATGGGTGTGATAGATCGGCAGCGCGTGGATCAGCACGTCGTCCTTGGTGAAGCGCCAGTAGTCGATCAGGGTCAGCGAGTTCGAGGCGAGATTGTCGTGAGACAGCATCGCGCCCTTGGAGCGACCGGTGGTGCCGGACGTATAGAGAATGGCGGCGAGATCATCGGCGCCGCGTGGCACCGTGGTGAACGCCTTGTCGGCCTTGTCGGCCGCCTCGGTCAGCGAGCCCCTGCCCGACGCATCGAGCGTTTCCACCTTGGCGCCGACCTTGGCCGCCAGCGTGGCAATGCCCTCGGCCTTGGCCGGATCGCAGACGACGACGGTCGGCTCGGCGTCGCCGATGAAATAGTCGAGCTCGTTGAGCGTATAGGCGGTGTTGAGCGGCAGATAGACGCCGCCTGCACGCACCGTGGCGAGATAGAGCACGAGGCCGGACACCGACTTCTCGGTCTGCGCCGCGACCCGGTCGCCCGGCTTGACGCCGCTGTTCACCAGCACATTCGCCATCTGCCCTGCCCGCGCGATCAGGTCGCCGTAGGTGATGCGCTGGCCGTCATGGGTCTCGATCGCCAGGCGGCTGGGATCGTCGAGGCCATCGAACAGGCGGGAGAACAGATTGGCGTTGGCGGCTTGGTTCATGCAACATTCCCCTGGGAGCATGGGCAGGCCGGCAGTGCCAGCCGGCGGAACATCATGCTCGACGAAGACGAAAAGGGCCGGGACAGCGAACAAGACCGGTGACATCGCCATCACCACGGTCGCCATCTCTGATCGAGGCTGCTCTAGCAAAAACGCCCTTTCGAAGGCAACGGGAGACGCTGGGATATGGTCAAGGGAAAACGGATCGCGTGGATCACCGGCGGCGGCACCGGAATCGGCGAGGCCGGCGCACTGGCGCTCGCGGCCGACAGCTGGACGGTGATCGTCTCGGGCCGGCGCACGGCCGCGCTCCAGGCCGTAGTGGCCAAGATTGCCGCGGCGGGCGGCACGGCCGAGGCCGTCACGCTCGACGTTGCCAAGGCCGCCGACGTGCAGGCCGCGGCTGATGCCATCCTGGCGCGGCATGGCCGCATCGATCTGCTGGTCAACTCGGCCGGCGTCAACGTGCCGAAGCGGCGCTGGGACGACCTGACGATCGAGGGCTGGAACCAGCTGGTCGAGATCAACCTCAACGGTGTGCTCTACTGCATGAAGGCGGTGCTGCCGGCGATGCGGGCGCAGCAGGACGGCACCATCATCAACGTCTCGTCCTGGGCCGGCCGTCATGTCTCGAAGATGCCGGGGCCGGCCTACACCTCGACCAAGCACGCGGTGCTGGCGCTGACGCACTCGTTCAACATGGAGGAATGCGTCAACGGCCTGCGCGCCTGCTGCCTGATGCCCGGCGAGGTCGCCACGCCGATCCTGCAGCAGCGCCCGGTGGTGCCGAGCGCCGAGGAGCAGGCGCGGATGCTGCAGCCGGAAGACCTCGGCCGCACCATCGCCTTTGTGGCGAACATGCCGCCGCGGGTGTGCGTCAACGAGATCCTGATCAGTCCGACGTGGAATCGGGGATTTATCCAGACGCCGGGCAACCGGGATTGAGCGGGGCTGGATATCGGTTGCGGCAATCGTGTCGGCGCGGGTCATGAAGATCGAGGTGATGCCCAGCTACCGGTGTCGTCCCTGCGAACGCAGGGACCCATACCGCGTGATTGTTGTAGGAGGCAGGCGGCGAGTCCCGTGCAAAACAACTGAACCCTGTGGTTATGGGTCCCTGCGTTCGCAGGGACGACGGCGGAGGTTGGCGTTGGCAGCGTTGCCTTCGAGACAGAGTTGAATACGTGTGTGTTCACCCCGCGACGCATCCGCGCCCGAGCTGTGCTGAATTTGGTCGCCCCTCAAACAGAGGGCGCAGGGAAGGCCGGGCGCTGGCCGCGCCCGTGGCCCGCCTGCGAAAGAAAATGCAGGCGGCAGGTACCACAGGTCTGGCCGAGAACGCCCGGCCTTCCCCGCGCAACGGTTTTAACGGCTGCTTCGCGTTCTCCCTGGTGCGCCGGGCTGTCTGGCCACCATCCCCACGCGAAGCAAAGCCTCGACGTGAGTTGACATCAGCATCGGGATGTCAGGACCGCGCGACTTGACCGTGCGTGCATCACCGTTCGTCCGCGCAGACTGATCCACGCTGCGGCGACACACGCCCATCGCATCCCACTGCCAACGGTTCGTGACGGTCGCGAAGCGCCCCTCATGCGGCAGCAGGGACGTGCGGAAATGTGCAGGTGATTTGCCCGACGGTGCAAGCCTTATTGCTGCGGCAAACTAACACGACGGGCAATTTGCGCATGGGAGGGATGCTGGCAGCCCCACCGTCATTGCGAGCGAAGCGAAGCAATCCAGAGTCCCGCCGGAGCTCTGGATTGCTTCGTCGCTTCGCTCCTCGCAATGACGGTGGCGAGCATCACGCTATCGACCGCCGGCATGATCCCCAGCCGCCTCATCATTCTGGTCGAGCTATTACCACGACAGCAGTCTGCTCCCTCCCTCTTGCGGGGAGGGGTTGAGGGTCCGCGGGCGTTGAATTCGGTGGCGTGCGTGACCCCGAACAACAAAGTGCGATGAACACGATCGGCGGATTATTGGCTGGGGGGCTCGGACTCCGATTGAGAGCGGACTCGTGTACCCGCCCCGCTCCCCACAGGGGGAGGGGAGCGCACCGCCCGCGTGGTGAGCGTCTCGCACCTCTGGGAGAGCGCAGTCGCTATGCGCCTCAGAACGACGTGCCGCCGCCGAACCTGAACTCCTGGACGGTGTCGTATTTGCCCTTGGACAGCGGCACCGCGTAGTCGAAGCGGAGCGGGCCGAACGGTGAGGCCCAGATCAGGCCGACTCCGACGGAGGAGCGCACCACCTTGCTGTCATCGTACAGCAGGCCGCATTTGCAGGTCGCGGTGTTGACCTCGCCGGTCGCCGCCCAGGAGGTCGGGCCCTGATAGCCCCACAGCGAACCGGCATCGGCATAGACGGCGCCCTTCAAGCCCACTTCCTTCGGCAGGAACCAGAACGGCATCTGCAGCTCGGCCGAGGCGCCCCAATATTTGGTGCCGCCGAGCGCATCGCCGGTGGCACCGAGGCTGCGATAGGTGATGTCGCGCGCCCCGATTCCGTTCGAGGCGAAGCCGCGCACCAGGCTCGGTCCCATCTGGAAGTGGTCGAGCATCCGCAGATCCTTGTCGCCGATCTTGTTCAGCATGCCGCCCTGCAGATGGATGATGCCGACGATGTCGGCCACCAGCGGCGAGTAATATTTCGCATCGACCGCCGACTTGAGGTAGCTGACATTGCCGCCGACGCCGGCGAAATCCTGCTTCCAGTCGATCAGCAGGCCATCGGTCGGGTTCTTGTTGTTGTCGAGCGTGTTGTAGCTGAGCGTGTAGCCGAGCGCAGAGGTCAGCGCGGCGCCGTCGCTCAGCTCCTTGCGGACCGGCAGGCTCGACTCGCCATCGCCGTAGCAGCCCCAGCCATAGTAGCCCGAGCTGGTCGAATTGGTCGGATCGACGCCGCCGAGCACGCTCTTGATGTAGGCCGGGGTCGGGTTGAAGGCGAGCAGGCTGTTGGCGGCGTTGTTGTTGCAGTTCTTGTAGTAGGACGGCAGCGATATCTCCTGGCGATACAGCGAGTAGCGCAACTGGAGCGAGAGGTCTTCGCGCAACTGGAAGCCGAGCCGCGGACTGAAGCCGATCGTCGTCACACCATAGCTCGTATAGCTGTTCGCCAGCTGCTGCTTGTAGTAGACATCCAGGCCGAGCGCGATCCGGTTGTCGAGCAGATAGGGCTCGACGAAGGACAGCGAGACGCCCCTGCTGTATTGGCCGTAGCTCACGGACGCCTTGGCGTACAGACCGCGGCCGAGGAAGTTGCGCTCCGAAACCGAGACCTCACCCAGCGCGCCATCGGTGGTCGAATAGCCGCCGGAAACGGAGAGGTCGCCGGTCGACTTCTCCTCCAGATTGACCACGAGGATGACGCGGTCGCTCGACGAGCCCGGCTCGGCCGCGATCTTCACGTCCTTGAAGAAGTCGAGATTCTTCAGCCGGCGCTCGGCGCGGTCGACCAGCGCGCGGTTGTAGGCGTCGCCCTCGGACAGATCGAACTCGCGCCGGATCACGTACTCGCGGGTGCGGGTGTTGCCGCGGATGGTGATGCGCTCGATATAGGTGCGCGGGCCCTCGTCGACCTGGAATACGATCGCGACCGTATGCGCTTCCAGATTGCGGTCGCCGCGCGGACGCACGACGGCGAAGGCAAAGCCGCGACGCGAGGCCTCGATCTGCATCTCCTCGACCGACTTCTCGAGCTGCTCGACGTTGTAGAGCGCGCCGACATTGACGCGCGAATAGCCGCGCAGCGTGTTGGCGTCGAGCGCCGCGACGCTCGACTGGAACTGCACCGAGCTGACGCGGTATTGCTGGCCCTCCTCGATCTGGAACGTGACCAGGAAGCCCTTCTGGTCCGGGTCATATTCGCTGAGCGCCGCGACGACCTGAACGTCGGCATAGCCGTTCTTCAGATAGAAGCGGCGGATCAGGTCGCGATCGGCCTCGACGCGGTCGGGGTCGTAGACGTCGTTGTTGCCGAGGAAGCTGAGCCAGTTCGTTGCGTGCGTCTTGATGACGTCGCGCAGCCGCGCGGCGGAATAGGCGTTGTTGCCGACGAAGCTGATCGACTTCACGCCGGTCTTGACGCCCTCTTCGATGGTGAAGACGAGGTCGACGCGGTTGTTGGGCTGCTCGATGATCTCGGGCGTGACGCGGACGTCGTAGCGGCCGGAGCGGCGGTAGATCTCGGCGATGCGCTGCGCGTCCGACTGCACCATCGGACGGGACAGCGTGCCGCGCGGCTTCGATTGCACTTCCGCCGAGAGCTGCTCGTCCTTGACCTTCTTGTTGCCCTCGAAGGCGACGCGGCCGATCACGGGATTCTCGACCACGCGCACGATCAGCCGGCCGCCCTGCCGGTCGATCTTCACGTCGGCGAACAGGCCGGTCTGGACCAGGGCCTTGAGGCCGTCGTCGACCTGGCCGGCATCGAGCGTGCCGGCGGGACCCGGCTTGAAATAGGAGCGGATGGTGTCGGATTCGACGCGCCTGTTACCCTCGACGGTGATCGCGCTGGCGACGGCGGGTGCCGCCGCGGCCATGCGGGGCAGCGAGGAAACGGGCATGGCCAGCAGCATCAGGGCAAGCACGCCCGGCAGTCTCAGACGCATCATCGACGCTCTTTCGAAAGTCAGAGTCCTCGGCGCGCAGACGTTCGTCGGCACGCCACCGGAATCGCTGATGCCCGTCAAAGATGGTCGCGATGCGCCGATCTCGTTTCGTGAAATGTCTGATGATGCTGGATGTGACTGAGTGTTTCCGGTCAGACAAGATTCTCGGGCCAACCGAGCGGCAGAGGGCATGAGCAGCTAATAAGTGCGTCGCCCGCGCTGCGACCGGAAAGCCACGGCTGAGACGGACATCTCCGTTAAGCAATCGGCCCGGCCGCGCCGCATTCGGTGGCTTCCGAAATCAAATTCTACAAATCTTCGGAAATTGGCAATACGAGGGAAAAACGAGGGTGCTAATTGATCGTCATCCGAACTAAGCCCCCAAGTAGTTCGGCCAAGGCCCGGTGCGCGTAGATTCCCATTTATATTCCGGCGCACCGGGCCGCCCGTTTTCCCTCGCGCGCGAGCCGATGGCCCGTAGGATGGGCGGAGGCGGTCGTGCCGCGGCTCCATCCGAGGTCGCGGCAGCGCCATGCCCACGGTCTGAGCGCGAATGCGCTGCGCGGCGGTGTGCCGGCCGCCGCCTTCGGCGGCCGCCTTGCCCTCCCACGGTTCCCGCCGCCCCACCCGAATCACCACAATGTCCGCCGCTGTTGCGAAATTGCCTCTGGATCGGGGCGGGAAAACCGATCAAAACGGGCGGCAGCGCCGATGGTTAATCGCGTCTTAACCTCGCCCCACCTATGGTGACCAGACAGGCACCGGTTCATGGGCGATCGGCGGCTTCCACTGGTTTGGCGCGCGTTTTACGTATGGCAATGACCGCTTCATCCCCCGCGCCCGCTGGCGCCAGCCATTCGGAGAGCGAACGCTCGCCGTTTGCGCGGCTGAACGAGCTGCTCGCCCCTTACAAGCCGGGCAAGCCGATGATCACACTCGCCGTTGGCGAGCCGCAGCATCCGGTGCCGGACTTCGTCGGGCCTGTATTGGCCCAGCACATCGCCGAGTTCGGCCGCTACCCGGCCGCCAAGGGCATCGAGCCGTTCCGCAAGGCGGCCGCCGGCTGGCTGTCGCGCCGATTCGCGCTGCCGCGCGCTGTTGATCCCGAGCACGAGATTCTGGTCCTGAACGGCAGCCGCGAGGGCCTGTTCTTCGCCGCCCATGCCGCGCTCCGCCATGTCGGCCCGCGCCGCGGACGGCCGGCGATCCTGATGCCGAACCCGTTCTATCCGGTGTATGGCGTCGGCGCCCGCACCGCCGGCTGCGACTCCATCTATCTGCCGACCACGCGCGACAACGGCTTCCTGCCCGATCTCGATGCGATCGACGAGGCGACCCTGGCGCGCACGATCGCGTTCTACCTCGCGACGCCGGCCAACCCGCAAGGCTCGGTGGCATCAGCGGACTACATGCGCAAGCTGGTCCAGCTCGCCAACGCTTACGGCTTCCTGATCTTCAGCGACGAATGCTATTCGGAGATCTACACGAAGGCGGCACCCGGCAGCATGCTCGAGCATGCCGGACCCGACTATACCAACGTGGTCGCGTTCCAGTCGCTGTCGAAGCGCTCCAACGTGCCGGGCATGCGGATCGGCTTCGCCGCCGGCGACCGCCGATTCCTCGCGGGCTTTCACGAGCTGCGCAACGTCGCGGCGCCGCAGGTGCCGGTGCCGCTGCAGCACGTGGCCGTCGCCGCCTATGCCGACGAGGCGCATGTCGAGGAGAACCGGCGGCTGTACCGCGCCAAGTTCGATCTCGCCGACCAGATCATCGGCAACCGCTATGGCTACAAGCGTCCCGATGGCGGCTTCTGCGTCTGGCTCGACGTGGCTGATCGCGGCGGCGACGAGGACGTGACGTTGCGGCTGTATCGCGACGCCGGCGTGCGCGTGGTGCCCGGCAGCTACCTGGCGCGGCCGCAAGCCGACGGGTTCAATCCGGGCCTGGGCTACATCAGGCTGGCGCTGGTGGCGGATGCCGGATCCACCGGTGAGGCGTTGCACCGGCTGGTCGAGGTCCTGGGATAATCGCGGGGCTGATGCAGATGCCGGCGATCGAACGAGTCATCCCTCTGGTCAACCACCTGCCGACGTCGCTGCGCGACGCGCTGGTGCGGCGGCTGCGCGAGCTCGCGGGCCTCTGCCTGATCGCGCTGTGCGGCGTGGCCGCGGCGGCGCTGATGACGTGGTCGGTGCAGGACCCCAGCCTGAGCCACGCCACCTCGCGCGCCATCCGCAACATCGTCGGCTATCCCGGCGCGATCAGCGCCGATCTGCTGATGCAGATCCTTGGTCTCGGCTCGATCATGGCGATCCTGCCGCTTTCGATCCGCGGCTGGCGGATGATGACGCACCGGCCGTTCGACCGCGAGGCGCTGCGCTTCGGCGCCTGGATTCTCGGCGCCGTCATCGCCGCCGGCTTTGCCAGCTGCTGGCCGCGCTCGCACGCCTGGCCGCTGCCGACCGGTCTCGGCGGCGTCGTCGGCGACGCCCTGGTGCGCGCACCGGCCGTGGTATTCGGTCCGCCCGGTGTGATCTATCGGCTGGTGCTCGGCGCCCTTCTTCTGGTTGCGATGATCGGCTGCCTGCTGGTGGCCGGCGGCATGGGCGCGAAGGAAGCCGATCCGAGCCTGCTCGCGGATGAGGACGACGACACGCCGCTGGCCGACCCCGAGGACGACGACGACCGCAAGGCGATCCGGCTCGGCTGGGTGTTCCACGCCATCATGAGCGCCAAGGCCCAGGTCGTCTGGTTCCTGAGCACGGCCTATCGTGCGCTGGTCTCCTCCGGCCCGCAGCCGCGCGCCGCCGCCGCAGGCCGGCAGGAGCCCAGCCTGGGTCGCGGCAAGCCGACGCTCGCGCCCGAGATGGACGAGGACGGCGGCGACGAGGACGAGGCCGACGAAGGCGAGGACGAAGAAGAGGAGGAGGAGCCCGCTCCCCGCGCCCGCAAGAAGCCCGCGGCCAAGACGCCGGCCCGCAAGGCCAACGACAAATACGACCTGCCCTCGGTCTCGATGCTGGCGGCGCCGAAATCCTCCGACCGCCAGCCGCTGTCGAAGAGCGAGCTGGAGGCCAATTCGCGCGCGCTGGAAGGCGTGCTGCAGGACTTCGGGGTGCGCGGCGAGATCGTCAAGGCGCATCCCGGCCCGGTCGTCACGCTGTACGAGCTGGAGCCGGCGCCGGGCATCAAGTCGTCCCGCGTCATCGGTCTCGCCGACGACATCGCCCGCTCGATGAGCGCGCTGTCGGCGCGCGTCGCGGTCGTGCCCGGCCGCAATGCCATCGGCATCGAGCTGCCCAACGCGCATCGCGAGAAGGTGTACCTGCGCGAGTTGCTCGTCGCCAAGGAGGCGACCGAGAGCGTCGCCAAGCTGCCGCTGTGCCTCGGCAAGAACATCGGCGGCGAGTCCATCATCATCGACCTCGCCCGCACCCCGCACATGCTGATCGCCGGCACCACCGGCTCGGGCAAGTCGGTCGCCATCAACACCATGATCCTGAGCCTGGTCTATCGCCTCAGGCCCGACCAGTGCCGGCTGATCATGGTCGACCCGAAGATGCTCGAACTGTCGGTCTATGACGGCATCCCGCATCTCCTCACGCCGGTCGTGACCGATCCGAAGAAGGCCGTCGTCGCGCTGAAATGGGCCGTGCGCGAGATGGAGGAGCGCTACAAGAAGATGGCCAAGCTCGGCGTGCGCAACATCGACGGCTACAACGCGCGCCTGGGCGAAGCGCGCGCCAAGGGCGAGGAGCTGACGCGCACCGTCCATACCGGCTTCGACAAGGAGACCGGCAAGGCGATCTACGAGGAAGAGAAGCTCGACCTCGATCCCCTGCCCTACATCGTCATCATCGTCGACGAGATGGCCGACCTGATGATGGTCGCCGGCAAGGACATCGAGGGCACGGTGCAGCGCCTCGCGCAGATGGCGCGCGCCGCCGGCCTGCACGTCATCCTGGCGACGCAGCGCCCGTCGGTCGACGTCATCACCGGCACCATCAAGGCGAACTTCCCGACCCGCATCTCCTTCCAGGTGACCTCCAAGATCGACAGCCGCACCATTCTCGGCGAGATGGGCGCCGAGCAACTGCTCGGCCAGGGCGACATGCTCTACATGGCCGGCGGCGGCCGCATCAGCCGCGTGCACGGCCCGTTCTGCTCCGACGAGGAGGTCGAGAAGGTCGTCAAGCATCTCAAGGCACAGGGCTCGCCGGAATATCTCGAGGCGGTCACCGCCGAGGAGCCGAGCGAGGAGGATGGCGCCGTGTTCGATGCCACCGGCATGGGCGGCGGTGGCGGCGGCGACGACCTGTTCTCCCAGGCGGTCGCCGTGGTCAAGCGCGACCGCAAGGCCTCCACCAGCTACATTCAACGCCGGCTGCAGATCGGCTATAACAAGGCCGCTTCGCTGATGGAGCGGATGGAACAGGAAGGCATCGTCGGCCAGGCCAACCACGCCGGCAAGCGCGAGATCCTGGTGCCCGAGGAGGAAGGCGGGTTCTGACGGCCCCGATGGCCGCAGAAACGCCGCTTCGGTGCCCGATCTTCACGCGATTACGATCACGCTGCCCGGCCGAACCGGGATAGAACGCGTAAAACCTCAGGACGTCGTTTTGAAAAGCTCCTTGTTGAACAGCACGTTTTCGTATCACGCAGCTTGGCGCGGGCGCCGGATCGGCGCTTGGCTGGTCGCCTGCGCCGTGACGATATGCTCTGTCGCCGGTGCGTCCGGTCACGCCGCCGCGCAGGGCACGCCGGCTCCGAAATCAGGCCCGAAGAGCGGCTCCCAGCTCAGCGCCTCCGACCAGCAGCGGGCCGGCCAGAGCCCCTCGACCACCCAGACGGCCCCGCCCAACCCGGTCATTCCCGATCCCCGGCGCAACGTGCCGGCCAGCATCTTCACCTCGTTCGACGCCAACCAGAAGGCGCAGGCGGCCAAGGTCAGCGCCTATCTGTCGTCGCTGCAGACCCTGGTCGGGAACTTCGTCCAGGTCGGCCCGGACGGCAGCAAGACCAAGGGCGATTTCTACATCCAGAAGCCCGGCAAGGTCCGCTTCGAATACGAGCCGCCGACGCCGATCGACATCATCGCCGACGGCTCTTCCTTGGTGGTGCGCGACCGCAAGCTCGCGACCCAGGACGTCTATCCGCTGTCGCAGACGCCGCTGCGTTATCTGCTGTCCGACCGCATCGACCTGTTGAAGGACACCAACGTGATCGCGGTCGCCGCCGACGACCTCTACGTCACGATCACGATCGAGGAGAAGCAGGCCCTGATCGGGACCAGCCGGCTGATGCTGATGCTCGGCGCCAAGGACGGCCAGCTCAAGCAGTGGACCGTGACCGATCCGCAGGGCTACGACACCACGATTGCCGTCTACAATCTGGATACGACCAAGAAGCTCGATCCGGCGATGTTCAAGATCGACTTCACGGCCTACCCGTCCACACCGCCGGGCTGAGGCCGCCTCTCGCGCTCGCTCAGCGCGATTCGAGCCCGCGCACCTTCCACTGCGCTTCGGACAGTGCGAGCTTCTCGAAGCGCTTGCGCGCCTCCTCGAGGTCATCGGCCGGAAGCGCGTCGCAGCCGGGCCGATCGCGCAGGATCATCGACGTCGTCGCCCAGCTCAGACGCGCGGCCTTGCAGGCCAGCAGCAGGTCCGTGATGCGATCCTCCTCCAGCAGCGATTCGATCGTCTCGATGGTAACGACGCAGAGCAGCGCCAGCGCTGCGATCACGGCAGGGAAATCGCCGGTGGCGCAGAAGCGGTTGACGGCGGAGTCGCCGAGCTTGCCGGTCCGGCTGAGGGCGGCAACCTCGGCCTTGACCTGCTGATAATCCCATATCGCGCGCATCGCCGCGCCGGGCGAGCGCGTCGGCGTCGCCTGAAGGGTGGCGCGGGTCGCCGGCGGTGCGGCCTTGATGAAGCGGGCGCGGGCGCCCTCGCTGGCCGCGGCGACGAAGGCCCGCGACAGCTTGGCCGGCAGGTCGGTGCGCAGCGCCAGCTTCTCGGCGAGATCCTCGTCGCGCTCGGCGATCTTGAACAGGCTGCGATAGCCGTCCTCGGACAGCCGCGCGGAAAGATTCTGCGCCAGCGCCATGCGCACCGCCGGAAAGCCGCGCGCGATTAGCTGCGTCGTGAGGCTGTCGCCGATGCCCCTGCGGCTGGCGATCGCGACGAGATGCGCCGGGCTGCCGGTGCGGATGAACTCGGCGAGATCGCGCTCGGTCAGCACCGCCGCCTTGGCCAGCATCGGCCCCGCGACGCGCAACTCGGGGTGAACGGCGAGCATCCGCGCCGTCGCGTAAGGCGCGCGCTCGACGCCGGCGAGCGCCATGCTCAGCTCGGCCAGCAGCTCGGTCGCGACCTGCGGCATCAGCCGGGCGAACATCTGATCGTAGAGATCGAGCTGCTCGGTCGACGCCGGCCGCGGACCGGCCAGGAACAGGCTGGTGGTCCGGCGTAGCATGTCGGTGGCGAGCTCGGACACCGTCCGTGCATCACCGGCGGGCGTCTTGGCGGTCGGAGCTGCCGCAGGCGCTGGAGGCATCACACGTCCCTCGTTGGGCGCCTCCCCCGGCTGTGACGGAGGCGCGGGTCGATCATCAATTGAGGAAGAATGCGAAGGCCGGACTAAAGGGGCGTTAAGCGCAGCGGACGGAGCTGCAACCCCACGCGGCTGTCGTTAATGGATTGCGACAGAGCGCGGCAACGACAATGTTCCCGTATTGTTCTTGCGAACGATGCCGGCTTCCGCTAGCCTCCTTGCCCGGGAGGGGCATCATGGTCCAGCGCGTTTCCACCGTTGCCTTCGAGGGGATCGAGGCCCGCGCGGTCGACGTGCAGGTCCAGGTCGCGCCCGGCCTGCCGGCCTTCGCGATCGTTGGCCTGCCGGACAAGGCTGTGTCGGAAGCGCGCGAGCGGGTGCGCTCGGCGCTGATCGCCTCGGGCCTGGCGCTGCCGGCGCGGCGCATCACCGTCAATCTGGCCCCGGCCGACGTGCCCAAGGAAGGCAGCCATTACGATCTGCCGATCGCGCTCGGCCTGATGGCCGCGATCGGCGCCATTCCGCCGGATGCGCTCGGCGGCTTCACCGTGCTCGGCGAGCTCGGGCTCGACGGCTCGATCGCGCCAGTCGCCGGCGTGCTGCCGGCGGCGATCGGCGCCAATGCGCGCGAGGAAGGATTGATCTGCCCGGCCGCCTGCGGCGCCGAGGCGGCGTGGGCGAGCCCGGACCTGCAGATCATCGCGGCGAGCTCGCTGATCCAGATCGCCAACCATTTCAAGGGCACGCAGGTGCTGTCGCGGCCGCAACCGAAGATCCAGGAGGCGCCCGCAAGCCTGCTCGACCTGCGCGACATCAAGGGCCAGGAGAGCGGCAAGCGCGCGCTCGAGATCGCGGCCGCCGGCGGGCATCATCTGCTGATGATCGGCTCGCCCGGCGCCGGCAAGTCGATGCTGGCGGCGCGGCTGCCGTCGATCCTGCCGCCGCTGTCGCCGGCAGAGCTCTTGGAAGTCTCGATGATCGCCTCGGTCGCCGGCGAGATCGAGGGTGGCGCGCTGACGTCGCGCCGGCCGTTCCGCAGCCCGCATCATTCCGCGAGCATGGCGGCGCTGACCGGCGGCGGCCTGCGCGCCCGACCCGGCGAGATCTCGCTGGCGCATCAGGGCGTGCTGTTCCTCGACGAACTGCCGGAGTTCGATCCGCGCGTGCTGGATTCGCTGCGCCAGCCGCTCGAGAACGGCGAGGTCTCGATCTCGCGCGCCAACCACCGCGTCACCTACCCTGCCCGCTTCATGCTGGTCGCCGCGATGAATCCGTGCCGTTGCGGCAACGCGTTCGAGCCCGGCTACGCCTGCAAGCGCGGCCGCATCGACCGCTGCACGTCCGACTACCAGACGCGCATCTCCGGCCCGCTGATGGACCGCATCGACCTGCGCATCGAGGTCCCCGCCGTCACCGCCGCCGACCTCATCCTGCCGCCCGCCAAGGAAGGCTCGGCCGAGGTGGCCGCCCGCGTCGCCGCCGCGCGCGACCTGCAGCGCGCCCGCTATGCCAAAGCCGGCCTGCCGCACATCCGGACCAACGCCGAGGCCCCCGCCGCCGTGCTCGACGAAATCGCCAGGCTCGACGCGCCCGGCCAGAAGCTGCTGCGCGAAGCCGCCGAGACGATGCGGCTGTCCGCCCGCGGCTATCACCGCGTCCTGCGCGTGGCGCGGACGCTCGCCGATCTCGACCACACTGATGCGATCGGCCGGCTGCATCTGGCCGAGGCGCTGTCGTATCGCGCGCTGGCGGAGGACAGCCGGCATGCGGCGTAAAGGCGCCCCCTCCCCCTCAACACTCCGGTAACGACTTCTCTTTACGCTCCGACAACCATAGGGCCCGCGTTTTGTCCTCAGGCCTGCCGCGTCGGTGCGTATCATGTTGCGTTTCAAGGTCCTCGTCTCGGCTGTGCCGCTGATCGCGGCCGCTGTCATCGCCAGACTCGAATTGGCGCCCTCCCCGCAGCCCTGCATTGCCGTCGGCGCCGACAGCGTCTCGCTCGGCTCGGCGCCGTTTACCGCCGATCTCCATGTCGACGTCACCGATGAC
The DNA here is from genome assembly GCF_051167575.1 of Bradyrhizobium sp. HKCCYLS3070. Classification (NCBI taxonomy): domain Bacteria; kingdom Pseudomonadati; phylum Pseudomonadota; class Alphaproteobacteria; order Hyphomicrobiales; family Nitrobacteraceae; genus Bradyrhizobium; species Bradyrhizobium sp. HKCCYLS3070. Next base: position 464,049 of record NZ_JBNPTI010000003.1, on the reverse strand, counting down.
CCGGCGCTCGCCACCGTTCGCGTGGCGCTGGCCGACAGTCCGGAGACGGCTGATCTCGTCGTGGTCGACGATGTGCTCGCCAAGGAGGATCGTGGCTGCGGCATGACTGCCGCGACTGCGGTCGTCGCGATCGCCGCCGATCCGCATCCTGGCGCGCTCCGGATCCATCTCGCCAAGGACAGTGCAGCAGATGCTCACGCCGCCGCGCTCATCGTCTCGGCCCGCGGCCACGACTCACCGCCGGCCGATCCGGTTCGGTGAGTCGGGCTAACGCCCGGTTCACCATCTCAGCACGGCTTCATCGCGCGTGCATGACCTTTCAAAGTCTCAGCAATACCGACGCCGCATGGTGCGGGCCGGCCATGACATTGGGATCGAAATCGTCGGGGGTGATCGAGATGGGACCGATTTTTCACGTCAGGCTGCGCCTGCGCCGGTTCATGCGCCGTCACCGCACCATCTTCGCCATCCTGCGCTCGCTGATGATCTTCTCCGCCGGCTTCGGCGGCGCGTACGGCTTCATCAAGGCCAGCATCTCCGACAACTCCGGCTATAACCCGCACACGTTCGCGATCGGCGCCAGCTTCCTGTTCGCGCTCGCCTGCGTCGGCCTGGCCACGCTCAGCATGCGGCTGCGCTTCGTCGCCAGGAAGATGCACAAGATTGCGCTCCACAACGAGGTGCTGGCCGACCGGAACTGGGAGCTGCAGGAAGCCGAGCAGCGCGCCCGCAATCTGTTCGAGCAGCAGGGCGATCTCATCGTCATGCGCGAGCGCGGCGGCAGCATCATCTTCGTCAACGACGCCTTTTGCCGGATGGCGGGCCTCGATCGCGACAACCTGCTCGGCAGCGCGTTCACCTTCGAGCTGATCGAGCAGGGCGACAGCGCGCTGGAGCCGAACGGCACGCGCGTCCACGACCAGCGTATCGAGAGCGCGATCGGGCCGCGCTGGATCGCGTGGCGCGAGGCGCTGGTGCGTTCCGACGCCGGCCAGCCCGCCGTGCTGCAATGTGTCGGCCGCGACGTCACCGACCGCACCGAGACCGAGCGGGCGCTGGCGGAAGCGCGCGATCAGGCCAACGCCGCGAACCGCGCCAAGTCGCGGTTCCTGGCGATGGCCAGCCATGAGATCCGCACGCCGCTGAACGGCATCCTCGGCATGAGCGGGCTCTTGCTCGAGACGCAGCTGACGCCGGAGCAGACGACCTACGCCAAGGCGGTCCGCACCTCGGGTGAGGCCTTGATGTCGCTGATCGACGAGCTGCTCGACTATTCCAAGATCGAGGCCGGCAAGCTGGCGCTCGAGGCGCAGCCGTTCTCGCTGGCGGCGCTGATCGAGGAGATCACCGAGCTGCTGGCGCCACGGGCGCAGGCCAAGCAACTGGAGATCGCGGCCTATCTCGACGAGCGGCTGCCGACCTGGGTGACGGGCGACGCCGCGCGGCTGCGCCAGGTGCTGCTCAACCTCGCCGGCAACGCCATCAAGTTCACCGCGACGGGCGGCGTTGCCCTGATCGCCGAGCCCGGCATCTGGCCGAACGAGATCAGCTTCCAGGTGTGCGACACCGGCATCGGCATCGCAGCCGACGCGCAGGAGCGGATCTTCCGCGAATTCGAACAGGCCGACGACAGCGTGGCGCGCAGCTTCGGCGGCACCGGGCTTGGCCTTGCGATCTCGGACCGGATCGTCAAGCGGATGGGCGGCCGCATCGCGCTGCAGAGCGCGCTCGGCGCCGGCTCGACTTTCGAGGTGTCGGTGCCGCTGCCGCCGGCGCTGGAGCGCGGCGAGCAGAACAGCTTCCGCGGCCCCGATCTCGCAGGACGGTCAATCATGCTGGTCGCGCCGGCCGGGCTGCAGGCCGAGCTGATCGAGCGGCGCTTGCAGAACTGGGGCGCGCAGACCTGCCTGGTCGCCGAGGCCGAGGTGGCGGAGGCCCTGCTGCCCGAACGCGCCTGGCACGCCGTGCTGGTCGACGACAGCATCGGCGGCGATGTATCGCTGCGTGTGGGCGGGGTCGCGCAACGTCATACGACGCGGCTGATCGTGCTGGTGACACCGGCGAGCCGCCACGAGCTGGCGCCAGGGGCGCCATTCAACGGCTATCTCGTCAAGCCGCTGCGGGCCGCCTCGCTCGCCGCGCGCGTGAGCTTCGACACCGACGGCACGGTCATGGCCGACGATCCGATCCCGACCATCGCGCCGCCGATCGCAGCCCAGGCCGGCGCGGGACTGTCCATCCTGGTCGCCGAGGACAACGACATCAACGCACTGCTGATGCGCTCGCTGCTGAGCAAGCTCGGCCACCACGCCGACATCGCCGTGCATGGCGAAGCCGCGCTGGACTCCTGGCTCGCGGCGCGCTCGGCCGGCGCGCCCTATGATCTGATCCTGATGGACGTGCAGATGCCGAAGCTCGACGGCATTGCCGCCGCCAGGCGCATTCGCGCCATCGAGGCCAGCGAGCCCGGCGGGCGCACCCCGATCCTGGCGCTCACGGCCAATGCCCTGGTCGAGGACCGTTACGCCTGCTTCGAGGCGGGCATGGATGGGTTCCTGGTCAAGCCGATCGATCGCGACAAGCTCGACGAGGCGCTGGCGAATCTGGCGGCGGCGCGACAGGTGCCAGCGTAGGTCATTAGTTGGAGCGGATCAGCTCGGCGCCGCGCTCGCGGGCCCCGCTCACAACCGCCTCAGCGCCACCGTCTCGATCTCGTGATCCGCGCCCTTCTTCAGGATCAAGGTCGCACGCGGCCGTGTCGGGAGGATGTTGTCCTCGAGATTGGCCAGGTTGGTGCGCTCCCAGATGGCGATCGCGGTGGCGATGGCCTCCTCGTCCGACAGCAGCGCGTAGCGGTTGAAGTAGGACCGCGGATCATGGAACGCCGTGTCGCGCAGCGACAGGAAGCGCTTGACGTACCATTTGCGCAGGATCGCCTCGTCGGCGTCGATGTAGACCGAGAAGTCGAAGAAGTCGGAGACGACCGGCACGGCCTGGCCGTCGCGCGGCAGCGGTCCGGTCTGCAGCACGTTGACGCCTTCGACGATGAGGATGTCCGGTTGGTCGATCTCGGCCCATTGATTGGGCACGATGTCGTAACTCAGATGGGAATACACCGGTGCGCGCACGGGATGGCGGCCGGCCTTGATGTCGGAGAGAAAACCGAGCAGCCGCGGCAGGTCATAGCTTTCCGGAAAGCCCTTCTTCTGCATCAGGCCCTGCCGCTCCAGCACCGCGTTCGGATACAGGAAGCCATCGGTGGTGATGAGATCGACCTTGGGCCGCGGCGACCAGCGCGTCAGCAACGCCTGCAGCACGCGCGCAGTGGTCGACTTGCCGACCGCCACCGAGCCGGCGACGCCGATGATGTAGGGCATCTTGCGGTCGCGGATGCCGAGAAACTGGCGCTGCGCGTAGTACAGCCGCTGCGCCGCATCGACATACATCGACAGCAATCGCGACAGTGGGAGGTAGATGTCCTCGACCTCCTGAAGGTCGAGACGATCGTGCATCGACCGCAGCTTGGAGAACTCGCCGGGCTCCAAGGTCATCGGCGTGTCGTTGCGCAGCTCGGCCCATTGTTCGCGGGTGAAGACGCGGTACGGATTATATTGTTGTTCGGTGGTGCGCATGTCCATGACGCTGCCCTTCGTTTCCCCCGCCGTCGCGCCCTACTCCGTCTTGCGCGACGCCTTTTCTTCCAGCCCCGATTGGCCGGTCCGCTTGCCGAGCGCCGCCTCGACCTCCTCGAGCCGGACGTCGCGCGACTTCAACAACACCAACAGATGAAACAGCAGGTCGGCGCTTTCGGAGATCAGATGCTCACGGTCGGTGCCAAGTGCGGCGATGACCGTCTCGACCGCCTCCTCGCCCATCTTCTTGGCGCATTGCGGCGGGCCCTTGTCGAGCAGCTTGCGCGTATAGGACGCCTCGCCGCCCGCCGCGGCGCGCGCGTCGATGATGGCAGCCAGGTCGTGAAGCGTGAAGCGGGACATCAGCCGGTACTCGGAACGCCTGCCCGACCACGGCGGCCGGACCAGCGTTCATCTAACATTTTTGCGACGCAATGTCGTCAGGGATCGAGCCGCATCGGCAGCCCCTGGCGCACCATGTGCTCCTTGGCCTGCCGGATGGTAAATTCCCCGAAATGGAAGATTGACGCCGCCAGCACCGCGGTCGCGTGGCCCTCGCGGATGCCGTCCACCAGATGATCGAGGTTACCGACACCGCCGGAGGCGATCACCGGCACCGGGACGCTGTCGGCGACTGCCCGGGTCAGCGGCAGGTCGAAGCCCTGGCGGGTGCCGTCGCGGTCCATCGAGGTCAGCAGGATCTCGCCGGCACCGAGCGCGACCACCTCCTGGGCGTATTCCAGGGCATCGATGCCGGTCGATTTGCGGCCGCCATGGGTGAAGATCTCCCAGCGGCTGCCGCCGCCCGGCCGCGACACGGACTTGGCGTCGATCGCCACCACGATGCACTGCTCGCCGAACTTCTCGGCCGCCTCCTTGACGAATTCGCGCCTGCTCACCGCGGCCGAATTGATCGAAACCTTGTCGGCGCCGGAACGCAGCAGGGTCTTGATGTCGTCGATGGTGCGCACGCCGCCGCCGACCGTGACCGGCATGAAGCAGGCCTCCGCCGTGCGCCGGACGACGTCCAGCATGATGCCGCGGTTCTCATGGGTGGCGGTGATGTCGAGGAAGCACAGCTCGTCGGCGCCGGCCGCGTCATAGGCGATCGCGGCTTCGACCGGATCGCCGGCATCGCGCAGATTGACGAAGTTGACGCCCTTGACGACTCGTCCGTCCTTGACGTCGAGGCAGGGAATGACACGGACCTTGAACATCCTGTTTCCTCCTACGCACGCGCCGCGCGGATCAGCGCCAGTGCTTCCGCGGGATCGAGGCGGCCGTCATAGAGCGCGCGGCCGGCGATGGCGCCTTCTAGCTTTTTCGCCCGCGGTGTCAGCATCGCCTTGACGTCCTCGATCGAGGCCAGGCCGCCGGAGGCAATCACGGGAATCGAGATGGCGTCACCTAGCGCGATCGTGGCATCGAGGTTGAGGCCCTTGAGCAGGCCGTCGCGCGCGATGTCGGTGAAGATGATCGCGGCGACGCCGGCGTCCTCGAAACGCTTGGCAATGTCGAGCGCCGTCACTTCGGATGTCTCGGCCCAACCCTCGACGGCGACCTTGCCGTCGCGCGCATCGAGCCCGACGGCGACGCGGCCGGGGAAGGCCTTGGCTGCGGTCTTCACCAGCTCGGGATCGCGCACCGCCGCGGTGCCGATGATGACACGGGTGATGCCTTTGCTGAGCCAAGCCTCCACCGTCTTGAGATCGCGGATGCCGCCGCCGAGCTGCACCGGCATCTTGACGACTTTCAACATCGCTTCCACGGCGTGCGCATTCATCGGCTTGCCGGCGAAGGCGCCGTCGAGATCCACGACGTGGAGATAGTCGAACCCCTGGTCGGCGAAGCTCTTGGCCTGCGCAGCGGGATCGAGGTTGAACACGGTGGCGCGCGCCATGTCGCCCTGCTCCAGGCGCACGCACTGGCCGTTCTTCAGATCAATGGCAGGAAACAGGATCATCGGAGCTGTCTTTCAGGCAAGCGCCCTGCTCGCCCCTTGGACGAGCAGGCACGCTGCGCTCATGGCTTCCACTTCAGGAAGTTGGAAATGAGGGCGAGACCGAAACGCTGGCTCTTCTCGGGATGGAATTGGGTGCCGATCGCGGTGTCCTTGCCGACGATCGCGGTGACCGGTCCGCCGTAATCGGCGCGTGCCAGAACGTCGCTCTCGTTGACGGCATTCAAGTGATAGGAGTGCACGAAATAGGCGTGCAGGCCCTTCGGTCCGAGCGGCAGCCGCTCCAGCACCGGATGCTCTTGCAGCGCATCGAGCGTGTTCCAGCCCATATGCGGGATCTTCAGGCTCTCGTCGCGAGGCGTGATCTTCTCGACGTCGCCGGAGATCCAGTCGAAGCCGTCGGTGGTGACGTGCTCCTTGCCGCGCGTTGCCATCAATTGCATGCCGACGCAGATGCCGAAGAATGGCCGCGCCTTGTGGCGCACGGCTTCGGTCATCGCCTCCAGCATGCCGTCGACGGAGTCGAGCCCGCGGCGGCAGTCGGCGAAGGCGCCGACGCCGGGCAACACGATGCGATCGGCGCGATAGACCGTATCGGGATCGCGTGTCACGACGACCTTCTGCGGATCCGCCATGCCGCGCGCAGCGCGCTCGAACGCCTTGGCGGCGGAATGCAGATTGCCGGAGCCGTAATCGATGATCGCAACACTCATCGTCCACCTCCGGGTTCGGGAAACAAGCCAATGATGCTGGCATGCGGCAGCGGCGGCGGGTGCTGCCCATTGCCATTGTCGCGTGTCGGCGGCGCCGCGCCGCGATCGACGGTGTGGTTGTCGTAGCCGAGCGTGCTGCGCCGGGCGGCCCAGCGCTCGAAGAAGCGGCGCTCGGCGGCATCGAGATCGTCGGCGACGACGACGTCGATCTGGCGCCAATTGCCGCGCGAGTAGCTCCAGCGCTTCAGGCTCGAGGCTTCGAGCCCGAGCAGGATCGCAAGCAACAGATCGATGCCGGCAATCGCGCCGCCGCTGACGCCGACGCGCACCAGGACGACGTCGAGCGCGATCGTCAGCACGGCCCAGACCAGCATCGCAAGCCAGAGACGATGCCAGGCCAGCCAGACGGCGCCGAGCACGGCGGCCCAGAAATGGAAGCCGTCGCGGATGAAGACAAAGCGATCGGTCGAACGCAGATCGGCCCCGGCGGCCAGGGGAGCGTGAACCGTATAGACGGGCATGTCGAAAATCCCTTGGGAGGAGGGAGGTCAGCCGCCGAGCTGACCCTTGGTGGATGGCACTTCGCCCTGATTGCGAGGATCGATCGCAAGGGCTGCGCGGAGGGCCCGCGCCAGACCCTTGAAGCAGGATTCGGCGATATGATGGGCGTTCTCGCCGTACAGCGTCTCGACATGCAGGGTGATGCCGGCGTTCATGGCAAAGGCGTTGAACCATTCGCGCACCAGCTCGGTGTCGAACTCGCCGATCTTGTCGCGCGCAAAGGTCGTGCGGAATACCAGCATCGGCCGGCCCGATACGTCGATCACGACGCGCGTCAGGGTCTCGTCCATCGGCATGTGGATCGAGGCGTAACGGGTGATGCCGGCCATGTCGCCGAGCGCCTGACGCACGGCCTGGCCGAGGGCGATGCCGACATCCTCGGTGGTGTGGTGGAAATCGATATGGAGGTCGCCGACCGCCTTGACGGTCATGTCGATGCGGGAATGCCGGGCCAGCAGATCCAGCATGTGATCGAAGAAGCCGATCCCGGTCGCGATGTTCACGACGCCGGTGCCGTCGAGGTTCACGGACACCTCGATGTCGGTCTCTTTGGTCTTGCGCTTGATGGTCGCGCTACGCATGGGGTCAGCTTTCCCTTGAAAACGCGGCCCTTTTATCAAACGGATGACGCCTTAGCTACTGCGGGATGAGCCCCATGAGGCCTGATCTCGGGCCATGGTGAGCGGATTTCAAGACCCGGTCGGGCAGGGCAGGGACCCGGTAATTGTATCCCGACGCCTGAGCGCCTAAATCAGGGCATCAACCAGGGATCCCCCATGCACGCATCTTCGAACGAGCCCACTGTCTGGCACGGCACCACGATCCTGACCGTCCGCAAGGGGGGCAGGGTGGTGATCGGCGGCGACGGCCAGGTCTCGATCGGCCAGACCGTGATCAAGTCCAATGCCAAGAAGGTGCGCAAGCTCGGCAAGGGCGACGTCATCGGCGGCTTCGCCGGCGCCACCGCCGACGCGTTCACCCTGTTCGAGCGGCTGGAGAGCAAGCTCGAGCAATATCCGGGTCAGCTGACCCGGGCCGCGGTCGAGCTCGCCAAGGACTGGCGCACCGACCGCTATCTGCGGCGGCTCGAAGCCATGATGATCGTGGCCGACAAGGAGGTCTCGCTGGTGCTGACCGGGACGGGCGACGTCCTGGAACCGGAGGCCGGCGTGATGGCGATCGGCTCCGGCGGCAACTATGCGCTTGCGGCCGCGCGTGCGCTGATCGACACCGACAAGGACGCCGAGAGCATCGTGCGCCGCTCGCTCGACATCGCCGCCGACATCTGCGTCTACACCAACCGCAACATCACCATCGAAGCGCTGTCGGCCGAGTAGACGATGACCGCGGACGAGATCGGCGCCCCGTCCCGGCATTGGTCCGGACCCTGGCTCATCCTGGCGCTCGGTCTGCTGGCGCTGCAGGCCGCACTGTTGTTCGCGATGGGCCGGCTGCCGATCTGCGCCTGCGGCACGGTCAAGCTGTGGCACGGCGTGGTGCAGAGCTCGGAGAACTCCCAGCATCTCGCCGACTGGTACACGTTCTCCCATGTCATTCACGGCTTCCTGTTCTATGCGCTGACCGCGCTGGTTCTGCCGTTTCTGCCGTGGCAGCTGATCATCGCGATGCTGATCGAGGGCGCCTGGGAGCTGGTCGAGAACTCCAGCTTCATCATCGAGCGCTATCGTGCCGCCACGATCTCGCTGGACTATTTCGGCGACAGCATCGTGAACTCGGTCGGCGATACGCTGGCGATGATGACCGGCTTCCTGCTGGCGCGGGTGCTGCCGGTCTGGCTGACCGTCGTGATTGCAGTCGCGTTCGAGATCGGGGTGGGCCTGCACATCCGTGACAACCTGACCCTGAACATCTTGATGCTGATCTATCCAACCGAGGCGATCCGGCAGTGGCAGGCCGGACCGCCGCTCCTGTGACGGCGGAAATCCGGCTTGCCCTCATCCCCGTCCGACCCTAGCTAGAGCCTCATGACCGACTTTTCACCCCGCGAAATCGTCTCCGAACTCGACCGCTACATCGTCGGCCAGGCCGACGCCAAGCGGGCGGTGTCCATTGCCTTGCGCAACCGCTGGCGCCGGCTGCAGCTCGATGCAGGCCTGCGCGAAGAGGTGCTGCCGAAGAACATCCTGATGATCGGGCCGACCGGCGTCGGCAAGACCGAGATCGCGCGGCGGCTGGCCAAGCTTGCGGGCGCACCGTTCCTCAAGGTCGAGGCGACCAAGTTCACCGAGGTCGGCTATGTCGGCCGCGACGTCGAGCAGATCATCCGCGACCTCGTCGAGGTCGCGATCGCCCAGGTCCGGGAGCGCAAGCGCAAGGACGTCGCCGCCCGCGCGCAGCTCGCCGCCGAGGAGCGCGTCCTCGACGCGCTGGTCGGCGCCAATGCGAGTGCTGCGACGCGCGACTCGTTCCGCCGCAAGCTGCGCGCCGGCGAGCTCAACGACAAGGAGATCGAGATCGAGACGCAGTCCTCCGGCGGCGGCTTGCCGATGTTCGAGATCCCCGGCATGCCGGGAGCCCAGATGGGCGCGATCTCGATCGGCGACATCTTCGGCAAGCTCGGCGGCCGCACCAAGACGCGGCGCGTGACGGTCGAGGCCTCGCACGACATCCTGATCGCGGAAGAATCCGACAAGCTGCTCGACAGCGAGCAGCTGGTGCAGGAAGCAATCAGCGTGGTCGAAAACAACGGCATCGTGTTTCTCGACGAGATCGACAAGATCTGCGTGCGCGAGAACCGCGCCGGCGGCGACGTCTCGCGCGAGGGCGTGCAGCGTGACCTGCTGCCGCTGATCGAGGGCACGACGGTCTCGACCAAGCATGGCGCGGTCAAGACCGATCACGTCCTGTTCATTGCTTCCGGCGCGTTCCACATCGCCAAGCCCTCGGACCTCTTGCCGGAGCTGCAGGGACGATTGCCGATCCGGGTCGAGCTGCAGGCGCTGACGCGCGACGACATGCGGCGCATCCTGACCGAGCCGGAGGCATCGCTGATCAAGCAATATGTCGCGCTGATGCAGACCGAGGGCGTGACGCTCGACATCACCGACGATGCGATCGACGCGCTCGCCGACATCGCAGTCGCCGTGAATTCGACGGTCGAAAACATCGGCGCGCGCCGGCTGCAGACGGTGATGGAGCGCGTGCTCGACGAGATCTCCTTCACGGCGTCCGATCGTAACGGCGAAACCATGCGCGTCGACGCTGCGTATGTGCAGCAACACATCGGCGACCTCGCCAAGAACGCGGATCTCAGCCGGTTCATTTTGTAGTCGGCTGCGCCTAGCAAGCGCTGAGCTTCTTCGCTCCGGCGCGGCGTTAAAATCCGCTGCCGTCCCCGCGAACGCGGGGACCCATAACCACCAAAGCTGATTGTGACTCACGATGGCGGCTCCAGCCTTGCCTCACCACGAACGGCGGCGGCTATGGGTCCCGGCTCAAGGCCGGGACGACAGTGGTGGACGGGGCGACGACCTCGTCGCCATCTATCACCGCTCGGACGCCGCATGACCGCCGCCTCCAGCAAACACTGGCGCCTGATGCTCGCCGTCAACGCCGCCGTGATGCTCGGCGTCTTCCTGCACAAGCTCACGCTGCCGCCCTATATTCCGTACATCCATCTGCTGGTCGACTATCACTTCGGCTTCATCAAGCGCGCGCTGATCGGTGCCATGGTCGGCCTGTTCGCCGCGAAGGTGCCGGTCTGGCTGGTGTTCGCGCTGGCCGGTTGCGTCTGGCTCATCACCTTCGCACTGTTCGCGCAGCTCTTCCGCCGCACGTTCGGCTTCGATCGCGCACGGCTGCCGTTGTTCATCTTCACCGCCTGCTCGCCGTTCGTGTTCAAGAACTTCCTGTTCACGCTCGGCCATTTCGACATCTATGGCTGTCTCGGCGCGATCGTCCTGCTGCTGGTGCCGGCGCGCACGCTGGCCTACGTGCTGCTTGCGGCATTGATCTCGGCCCTGCTCGTGCTGATTCATCACATCCATCTGCTGATGTACGTGCCGACCATCACCGCGATCGTCGTGCTGCGCTACTACCTGACACGTCCCCTCACTCGCCTGGATATTGCAGTCGGCGCTAGCGCGCTGCTCGGCCTCGGCGCGCTGTTCCTCGCGGCGCAATTCCTCGGCACCATGCCGCTGCCCGAGGCCGACTTCGCGTCCTACTTGCGCTCGCGCATGGTCGATCCGTCGCGCACCGAGCTCTTGCAGTTCGCCTATGTCTGGTATCAGCCGCTCGCCAAGGAGGTGCAGGAGACCTGGGCGCGGCTGCCGTCGAACCTGCTGGGTCTGCCCATCTATGCGCTGCTGCTGTGGCTGCACGCGCCGCTGTGGCGGAATCTCAAGGATCTCATCGGCGCCTTGGCTGACAAGCGCCATCGCCAGATCGTCATCGCCGCGCTGATCGTCATCAGCTCCGCTTACCTCGTCATGTTCGCCATGGTGTTCGACTATTCGCGCTGGATCTCGAGCTGGGTGGTCTGCATGGTACTGATGCTGCACGCGCTGAAGACGCTTCCTGCGACCAAGCCGATCACTCCGATCGACGCCGACGACCGCATGACGACGATCCTGGGCTGGATCGTCACCGCCGTACCGCGGATCGGGATCATCCGCCCGTTCTGACGCTCAGCCGCGGGCGCGCCTGATCCGGACATAGAGCGCGCCGGCGCCGCCATGGCCGACATGAGCCTCCTCGAAGCCGACGATGAGCGAGCGGAATTCCGGCAGGCTAAGCCAATGCGGCACCTGCCGCCGGAGCACGCCGCGTTCGGGATCCGCCCCGATGGTGCCCTTGCCGGTGATGACCAGCACGAAGGTGAGACCGTCATGCTGGGCGCGATGCAGGAAATGATGCAGCGCCTGATGCGCCCGACTCTGGGTCATGCCGTGCAGATCGAGCCGCGCATCGATCTCGCTGCGGCCGCGCGACAGCTTCGACCGCTCCTTGCGGCCGAGCGAGACCAGCGGCGGGATCGCCGGCCGGGCCGGCTTGGGCACGACCACCGGCGCGACCGGCCGCGGTGTCATCATCGGCTTGTCCGGCTGCGGCTCGGCCGTCACCATCGGCGGATGCGGCCGCACCGGACGGTGCGTCTTGCGCAGCGGCTTGACCTGGCGCGCCACCGTCTCCCACAGGGTGCGCTCGTCCTCGGAGAGGCCACGCTTGCGACGGCCGCGCGGCGGCTCGGGATCTTCAGACATGGAGACGGCTTGTCATCGGCGGTTGCGATGGCGCCTGCCATAACGCAATCGGCGGATATTGCGATCACTTTCGATACGGGGGCGGGCCTCGGGCAGGGGCACGGGCTGCGGCGCCACAACGTTCTGCGCCACCGTGGTCGCCGGGATTGCGCTCGCGGCGGAAGCAGGGGCCTTCGCATCGTTGACCGAGGAGGCGGCGGCTTTGGCGGCCTCCTTCGGCAGCACCTGCGGAAACAGTTTTGCGATCTTCTCCGACGGGCGTGCATCCGGCAGCGGCATCTTGCGGCCACGCGCGACCGGATCGAGGCTCTTCGGCACCAGCATCACGAACTGGATGCTGTGCTTGAGACGGCCGGAGACCTTGCCGGCGTCCTGGCCGGCGCCGAAATAGAGATCGGCGCGCGCAGGTCCGACGATCGCCGAGCCTGTATCCTGCGCAATCATCAGCCGGTGGAACGCGGTCTTCGACTTCTCGGATTCGATCGGCAGCTCGCCGGTGATGAAGAACGGCGTGCCATAGACGTGCAGCGACTTGTCGACCGCGATCGAACGGCCGGGCGTCAGCGGGATGCCCTGCGCGCCGACCGCCTCGTCCTTCTCCGACAGCTGCACCTCGCGGAAGAAGATGTAGGAGCGGTTCATCCGCCGCAGCTCGTTGGCACCTTCCGGATTCTGCTCCATCCAGTCGCGGATACGCTGCATCGACATCTGCTCGCGCGGAATGATGCCGCGCTCGATCAGGATGCGGCCGACCGGTGTGTAGGGAAGGCCATTATAGGCATCGTAGTTGATGCGGATGGTCGAGCCGTCGTCGAGACTGATGCGCGCCGATCCCTGGATCTGGGCAAACAGCAGGTCAGTCTGATTCCTGAGCCACGCGATCTCCAGGCCGCGGCCCTCGATGGCGCCGTCCTCGATCTCCGCGCGGTCGTAATAGGGGACCAGCTTGCGCCGTCCGATCTTCCGATAGACGGGACCCTTGTTGGGCAGACTCGTCGCGTCCTGCTTGAAGCCACGGACGAACAGATTGGAGGGGCGACGATAGACCGGAACGTTGTAGACCTCGTTCTGGGTCCGCGAGCCCTCGATGACGGGTTCGTAGTAGCCGGTGACGAAGCCATCGACATCGCCGAGCTTGGAGATCTTCAGCGGCTCGAAGTGCCGTTCGAAGAAAGCCCTTGCCGCAGCATTGTCGGCGAGATCGGTGGCCCGAGCGTCGCGACAGGGGTCGCGCAGGGAATCACCCAGCGGCTTGCCATCCGCCTTGGCATCCGGCGCTGCATCCGTCTTTGCGGCGATCGGCTTGCAGCTGGCGCGGAACGTCCGATAGGCCGCAAGCTGGTCGTCGTCGTTCCAGCCGGGCACGTCGTTCCAGGCCAATGGCAGGTACTGGCTGTTGCTGATCTCGAGCGGCCAGTCGAGTTGCGGGTAGGGCAGGTGGCGCACCGGGGGCGCCGCCGCCCGGTGGCGCGAGCGCACCGCCTCGGCCGCATAAGGGGCGAGCGCCACGGCGGCGACGCTCAGGGCGAGCGCCGGCGTCCAGTATTTCAGGCGATGAGCGGTGAAACCCCGCTTCCAAATTTCGCGAACCATGCTTGCACCATCAAAGTACCACTCAACGCGAAATTCAGAGAAAACGGGATGCTGAAAAGATCCGGGTCAAAAAGCCGAGGATGGAGCTCGTCGTCCTCCTTGCAGAACTGGGTCGACATCGAGAGCGGGCGATCTCCCGATGTAACGCCGGCGGCGGCAACCTATTCCATCAATGGCTGCCGGTGCCGACCAGCTTCCAATTGGGATCGCGCGAGCCGGTATCGCGGGCGAAAGTCCAGATGTCGGTGATGTCGGCCACCTTGTCCGGATTGCCGTCGACGATGTTGCCCCCCTTGTCGCGTGTCACCGAGATCATTTGCGAGACGAAGCGCACCGTCACCTGCGCGGTGCGGTCGCGCAGCTCGGCACCGACCAGTTCGGCGGTATCGATGGAGACGAAGCGGGTTTCGGTCTTCTGCTCCTGCTTCTCGCGCTCCTTGATGACGGCGTCGAAACTCTCATAGACCTCGGACGACAACAGGTCGCGCAATGCGCGGCGATCGCCATTGGCGAACGCCAGCACGATCATCTCGTAGGCACTGCGCGCGCCGGTCAGGAAATGGCGCGGATCGAACGACGAGTCGTCGGCGACGATCGCGTCGAGGCCACGGGCGAGCGGTGTGCCCGGCTCGGCCAGGCCACGCCAGCGATCGCCCGGCGCCGGCATCTCGCCGCCGGGGACCGCAGCCGAGGGATCGATGGGCTTGTTGGGAACCGGCATGACGTGGTTGTCCGGCGCGCCCTGGACCGCGTTTCGGGCGGCGTGATCGAACGGCCGCTCGCTCCCGGTGCGCTGCCCGAGCACGGCGCGCAGGCGGATGAAGATGAAGACCGCCAGCGCCAGGAAGATGATGGTATAAATGTCCACTTCGTGTTCGCTTTCTGACTTGTCGAGCCGAACGCGGAGCCCGGCCACCGGGCACCCGTTCTACAGGATCCGGGTAAAGACCCGTGAATCCCTCGGTCGACCCGGATGTAGTCATCGAATTGGGCCCGGCCAATGGCACATTGTGGCCCGGTGATCCTAACCCTTTTCCCTCTCAAGGGGAAATCCGATCGACCTTGGATTGGAACAGAGTAGACGGTCGCTGGTTCCGCCCCCGGGGCGATGCGACAAATAGAGGCATGCCGGCCGGATCAACCCTCTGCCTCGGCCTTTTGCGGCGTCCGTGCCTCGTCCTTGTGGAACAAGCCGGCCCTATGGTAGCCACGCGCCGCAACGACCCGCCCTTTTTGCCTGGAGAACACTGCGATGACCAACGGTAACGGCGCCACTCCCGAGGCGGCTCCTCCTCCTCAACTGAACGTGCTAGCGCAATACATCAAGGATCTCTCGTTCGAGAATCCGAACGCTCCGCAGTCCCTGGCGCCGCAGGGCCAGCCGCCGCAGATCAACATCCAGATCAATGTCGGCGCCAATGCTCTGAATGACACCGAATACGAGGTGACGCTGACGATCGAGGGCAAGGCCGAGAGCGGCAGCCAGGTGATGTTCAGCTTCGAGCTGGTCTATGGCGGCGTGTTCCGGCTGGTCAACATTCCGCGCGAGAACCTGTCGCCGATGCTGCTGATCGAATGCCCGCGCCTGCTGTTCCCGTTCGCCCGCGAGATCGTCGCCAATTCGGTGCGCGACGGCGGCTTCCCGCCGCTGATGCTGGACCCGGTCGATTTCGTCGGCCTGTACCGCCAGAACATGGAGCGCCAGGCGGCGGCCCAGGGCGGCCAGGTGCTGTCGAGCTGATCCGGTTCTGCTTACGATTGATGTTTGCCGGGCGTGATCCGCTGCCGATCAGGCGGATCACGTGCCGGCGAGAAACTCCGTCCAGATCGGCTTGTCGCCGAGCGTGGCGATGAAGGCGCGATGCGCCTCTCGCTCCGCATCCGTGACCCGCGGCAACAGCGGCTGCTCGCGCTGACGGCGCGGCGTCTCGCCGGCAGATCCGATGCGGATCTCCTGGCTGTCCTGGGTCAGGATCAGCTGCGACTGCCGCGCCCCGACCAGATCGACATAGACCTCCGCCAGCAGCTCGGCGTCGAGCAACGCGCCGTGCTTGGTGCGGCGTGAGTTGTCGATCGCATAGCGCGAGCACAGGTCGTCGAGGCGGTTCGACACGCCGGGATGCTTGCGACGTGCCAGCAGCAGAGTGTCGACCAGACGGTCCCTCGGAATGGCCGCGCGCTTGACCCGGTCGAGCTCGGCATTGATGAAGCCGATGTCGAACGAGGCGTTGTGGATCACCAGCGGGGCATCGCCGATGAATTCCAGGAACTCCTCCACGATCTCGTGAAACAGCGGCTTGTCCGCGAGGAACTCGCTCGACAGTCCGTGAACCGCGAACGCCTCCGCCGGCATGTCACGTTCGGGATTGATGTAGCGGTGGTAGACTTGGCCGGTGGGCATGCGGTTGATGATCTCGACGCAGCCGATCTCGACCAGGCGGTCGCCGCGCAGGGCGTCGAGGCCGGTGGTTTCGGTGTCGAGAACGATCTCACGCATCTGATTTGATCCGTCGAATTCCGCGCGGCCGGCGTTCGCGAATCAGCCCCGGCGCTGCGGCATTCTAACGACCTCCGCCAGGATGTCGCGGATGCGTGCCCGCACCGGATCGAGCCCGTGCGAGGTATCCACGACGAAATCGGCGCGCTTGCGCTTCTCGGCATCCGGCATCTGCCGTGCGAGCAGCGCATCGAGCGCTTCTTCCGTCATCGTGCCGCGCGCCAGAATGCGCTGACGCTGGATCTCGGGCGCGGTCGACACCACCACCACGGCATCGACGCGCTTGTCGCCGCCGGTCTCGAACAGCAAGGGGACATCGACGACGGCAACGGGCACGCCGGACTGCTCGGCGTCGTCGAGAAACTTCTGATGATAGGAGCGCAGCATCGGGTGCACGATCGCTTCGAGCCTGCGGATCGCGTCGGGATCGCCGACGACCTTGGCGGAGAGCCTGGCCCGATCCACCTTGCCGTCCACCGTGGTCCCAGGAAATTCGGCTTCGATCGCCGGCGCGGCTTCGCCCTCATAGACCTTATGAACGGTCGCGTCGGCGTCATAGACCGGGACGCCGGCTTCGGCGAACAGCTTTGCGGTCGTCGACTTGCCCATGCCCATCGAGCCGGTCAGACCCAGCACTCTCATCCGCGGTCACTCCCCCTTGCGCGTGGCTGCGGTCGGCCTCAGATCCTGAGCAGCTTCGCTTCGCGAAAATAGGCGAGCAGCGGCAACAGCGGCAGGCCGAGGATGGTGAAGTGATCGCCGTCGATGCGGTCGAACAGGTGCACGCCGAGCCCTTCCAGCTGGTAGGCGCCGACGCTGGATGTAACGGTTTCGCCGGCGGCATCGAGATAGGCTGCGATCTCGGTTTCGGCGAGGGCACGCATCGTCATCCAGGCGACGGCGACGTGCGAGAACAGCACCTCGCCATTGCGGACCACGGCGATGGCCGAGTGCAGCGCATGGGTGCGTCCGCCCAGCGCCAACAGTTGCTGCATGGCATGCTGGCGGTCGGCCGGCTTGTTGAACATGCGCTCACCCAATGCCAGCGTCTGATCCGCGCCCACCACATATGAATTGGGCCTGTTTGCCGAGACCGCTGCGGCCTTCGCGTTGGCAAGGTGCAACGCAATCTCGTAGGGCGCGACCAGGCCGGCTTCGGCCTGCACCGCGCGTTCGTCGATATCGGCGGGAAGCGCCTCGCACGCGAGTCCTGCGTTCGCGAGCAGCATCCGCCGCGCGCGGCTCTGCGATGCCAGAATGAGAGGCTCGTCACTGCACCAGATGGACATTGATCCGCTCACTAGTCCGGAAGCCGCTGCCGCTGCCGGTCGGTATAGAGTTTCAGGATCGCGGCGGCCGTCTCCTCGATCGAGCGCCGCGTCACGTCGAGCATGACCCAGTTGAACTTCGCACTCAGCTTGCGTGCATAGGCGACCTCGTCCGTCACCGACTGCTTGTCGACATAGTTCTCATTGCCGGATTCCGCACCCATGCTGAGCAGGCGATTCTGCCGCACCTGGATCAGCCGCTCCGGGGTCGCATGCAGGCTGACCACCAGCGGCTTCTTCAATGTCTCGAGCTGATGCGGGATCGGAATGCCCGGGACCAGCGGCACGTTGGCGGTGCGCACGCCGCGGTTGGCGAGATAGATCGAGGTCGGAGTCTTCGACGTCCGGCTGACGCCGACCAGCACCACTTCGGCGTCTTCGAGGCCGTCGACCATCTGCCCGTCATCGTGGAGCATCGTGTAGTTCAGCGCATCGATGCGGGCGAAATATTCGGCATTGAGCACGTGCTGCGCACCGACGCGGCCGGCGGTCGATGCGCCGAGATAGGCCTCGAACAGCTGCATCACCGGACCGATGATCGACAGGCTCGGGATGTTGATCTGCTGGCACTTGGCTTCGAGCCGGCTGACCAGATCCTTCTCGAGCAGCGTGAACAGCACGATGCCCGGCGCTTCCTCGATCTCGTCGAGCACGCGGTCGAGCTGCTTCTGGCTCCGCACCAGCGGGTACACGTGCTCGACCGGGGTCACGTTGGTGTATTGCGCGGCGACCGCACGCGCGACCGTGATCAGGGTTTCGCCCGTCGAATCGGAAACCAGATGGAGGTGAAAGTAGTTGCCGGTGGTGGGCATCAAATCCTTAACGATCTGTGAATCCCTGTGAAGGATGGGGCCAAAAAGTCGCCTCGGACCGCTCCCTTTGTATAACCCCGATTGTTCTGCACATGGTCGCCGTCCGGGACAACGTCAGGCAGCAGCGCGATGATATCGGGACGAGGCCCATTTGTCTCTGGATAAGCTGTCGAAGGATTTCGACAAGCGTCTGAATCACATCAGACTCTGGGGCGATCCGGCGTGCGCAGCTCGCATGTTGAGGGATGTGAACAAGCTGCGGGCAGACTGCGGATGACATTGCATGAGTCCAATCCACCGCTACCTAGACTCAAACCTTAAGATTCTAAAATTATTTGGTTTGGAGGGGACTGAGCGAGCGGATATGTCTCGACACGCAAGCTGATCGCCAGCCGAGAGGATCACGCGTTTCCGATGTATGAGTGGATCAAGGCCCTTCACGTCATCGCTGTCATCGCGTGGATGGCCGGCATGCTGTATCTGCCGCGGCTGTTCGTCTATCATTGCGACGCCGAGATCGGTTCGAAGCAATCCGAGACGTTCAAGGTCATGGAACGGCGCCTGCTCAAGGCGATCATCAATCCGGCGATCACCGTGACGTGGCTTGCCGGACTCTATCTGGCCTGGGCCGGTCACTGGTATACCAGCGGTTGGTTTCATGCGAAATTTCTGCTGGTCCTGATCATGTCCGGGGTCCATGGACTGTTCACCCGCTGGGTCAGAGAATTCGGCGCCGACAAGAACACCCGAAGCCAGAAATTCTACCGGTATATCAATGAGGTACCAACGGTGCTGATGATCGGCATCGTGATTCTCGTCATCGTCAAGCCGTTCTGACCGCTTCCCAGGGAATACCGCTCCGCTGCAGATGCCTTGCAGACGACGGCGCGATTTTCTATATTATGGATATCCCACCCCACGCAGGCGGATGTGGTTGCGTTCCGGCTTGACCGGCCGCCGCATCAGGTCTGGTGCCTCATCGGCGCCAACCTTGCTCAGACCTGCGGACCTCATTTCGTCCGCCTTCCCACAGCCACCTCGCATCCCTCCCAAGTCGCTTCCACAGGACCACCCCAATGCGGGAAATCAAACTACAGGACCTCAAGTCAAAGACGCCGGCCGAGCTCGTCTCCTTCGCGGAGGAAAACGGGGTCGAGAACGCCAGCACGATGCGCAAGCAGGAGCTGATGTTCGCCATCCTCAAGCAGCTCGCGATCCAGGAAACCGACATCATCGGTGAGGGCGTCGTCGAGGTGCTCTCCGACGGCTTCGGCTTCCTGCGCTCGCCGGATGCGAACTACCTGCCCGGTCCCGACGACATCTATGTCTCGCCGTCGCAGATCCGACGCTTCGGCCTGCGCACCGGTGACACGATCGAAGGGCATATCCGCAGCCCGAAAGAAGGCGAACGCTATTTCGCGCTGCTCAAGGTCAACACACTGAACTTCGAGGATCCCGAGAAGTCCAAGCACAAGGTCAATTTCGACAACCTTACGCCACTGTTTCCGGACGAGCGCTTCCGGCTCGAGCTCGAGGATCCGACCCGCAAGGATCTGTCGCCACGCGTCATCGACATCGTCGCGCCGATCGGCAAGGGCCAGCGTGCGCTGATCGTCGCGCCGCCGCGCACCGGCAAGACGGTGCTGATGCAGAACATCGCGCACTCGATCACCGCCAATCATCCCGAGTGCTATCTGATCGTGCTGCTGATCGACGAGCGCCCCGAGGAAGTCACGGACATGCAGCGCTCGGTGAAGGGCGAGGTCGTGTCCTCGACCTTCGACGAGCCGGCCGCCCGTCACGTCCAGGTCGCGGAGATGGTGATCGAGAAGGCCAAGCGCCTCGTCGAGCACGGCCGCGACGTCGTCATTCTCCTGGACTCGATCACCCGCCTTGGCCGCGCCTACAACACCGTCGTGCCGTCCTCCGGCAAGGTGCTGACCGGCGGTGTCGACGCCAACGCGCTGCAGCGTCCGAAACGCTTCTTCGGCGCCGCCCGCAACATCGAGGAAGGCGGCTCGCTCACGATCATCGCGACCGCGCTGGTCGACACCGGCAGCCGCATGGACGAGGTCATCTTCGAGGAGTTCAAGGGCACCGGCAACTCCGAGCTCATCCTCGACCGCAAGGTCGCGGACAAGCGGACCTTCCCGGCGATCGACATCGCCCGCTCCGGCACCCGCAAGGAAGAGCTCATCACCGAGCCGCAGAACCTCAAGAAGATGTACGTGCTCCGCCGCATCCTCAATCCGATGGGCACCATGGACGCGATCGACTTCCTGCTCGACAAGCTCCGCAGCACCAAGAGCAATGCCGAGTTCTTCGAGTCGATGAACACCTGATCGAGGCACTGCTTCAATCTGCAAAGGGCGCTCTCCGGAGCGCCCTTTTTGTTTGACGTGTTTGTCGCTGCGCCCCGCGTGAAGACCTCGATGCTTATCCGCCCGCCATGGTTCGCCGGCGTAAAGCATGCCGCTGCAAACCGATTGTCTTTCGCTGCCGGTGAGCCCAACTGAGGATCATGCATCCTCACGACCAGACCATCTTCGCGCTGTCCTCCGGACGCCTGCCGAGTGCGATTGCGATCGTCAGACTCTCCGGGCCTCACGCCGGCATCGCCCTTCAGATGCTTGCGGGGAAACTGCCGCTGCCGAGGATGGCGACGCGCGCCTTGCTGCGGGATGGTAATGGCGAGCCGATCGACGATGCCGTCGTGCTGTGGTTTCCCGGACCCGCAAGCGCCACCGGCGAAGATGTTGCCGAGCTGCATGTGCACGGCAGTCGAGCCGTCCTGGCGACAATGTTCTCGGTGCTGTCGACGATGCCGCAGATGCGCCCTGCTGAGCCGGGCGAGTTTACGCGGCGCGCGTTCGAGAATGGCAAGATCGATCTGACCGAGGCCGAAGGTCTCGACGACCTCATCCACGCCGACACGGACCGCCAGCGGCGCCAGGCGTTGCGGCAGCTGAAGGGCCTGTTGGGCGACAAGGCGCGGAGCTGGCGTGAGCAGATCATCGAGGCGGCGGCGCTGATCGAGGCCGGGATCGACTTTGCCGATGAAGGCGACGTGCCAACCGAGCTGATGGCGCCGGCGCTCGCCCGGATCGGCCAGCTGTTGACCGAGATCGAGTCGGTGCTGTCGGCCGAGGGCCGGGCCGAACGTCTGCGCGACGGCCTGACGGTCGTCATTGCCGGACCGCCGAACGCGGGCAAGTCGACCTTGATGAACCAGCTTGCGCGTCGCGAGGTCGCGATCGTCTCTCCGCAGGCCGGCACCACGCGCGATCTCATCGAGGTTCAGCTCGATCTCGACGGCTATCCAGTGACGGTGATCGACACCGCGGGCATTCGCGAGACGGACGATCCGGTCGAGCAGGAGGGTGTTCGGCGCGCGCGAGACCGAGCGGCGCAGGCGGATCTGGTGCTGTGGCTGTCGGAGGATGAGCAGGCCGAGGTTGAGCGCCAAAGCGAGGCTCCCGTCTGGCTCGTTCGTAACAAGATCGATCTGAGCAGAGGTCGGGAGGGGGGTCGTCCATCGTCCAGCGGAGATAACCCGGTCTTTCAAATCTCCGCGCGAAGCGGGGCAGGGCTGGTCGAGCTGCTGGATGCGCTGGTTGGCTTTGCCCGGGACTATTTTGGATCAACTGAGAGCGGCCTGATCACACGGCAGCGGCAGCGGACTCTGCTCGCCGACACCGCCGCTGCGCTTCAGCGTAGCATCTCGGCGATCGACCTGGGCGAGGAGCTTGCTGCGGAGGAGCTGCGGATCGCCTCGCTTGCGCTCGGGCGTCTTTTGGGACGAGTGGATGTCGAAGACCTGCTCGACGTGATCTTTCGCGAGTTCTGCATCGGTAAGTAGCCGCGGCCCCACGAACCGGGTCGAATATACTTAATGAAGCGTTGCTTGGTTAATCGATCGTCAATTGTTTCACGTGAAACAGGATGTGCGGACGCCGTCAGGATGTTTCACGTGAAACACGATGGGACCGCTGGTCGTGTTTCACGTGAAACAACGAGGATTCGACGTCGGCGAATGTTTCACGTGAAACGTCTTCCGAGCATTGTCTGCAGGCGTTAGATAAGCCCCATGATCCAGCATCTGACATCCTACGACGTCGTCGTCATCGGTGGCGGCCACGCCGGCTGTGAAGCCGCGGCGGGCGCGGCGCGCATGGGCGCCCTAACCGCGCTGATCACCCATCAGTTCGCGACGATCGGGGCCATGTCCTGCAATCCGGCCATCGGAGGACTGGGAAAAGGACATCTGGTTCGCGAGGTCGACGCTCTCGACGGCTTGATGGGTCGCGTCGCCGACGCCGGCGGCATCCAGTTTCGCGTTCTGAATCGCCGGAAAGGACCGGCCGTTCGAGGTCCACGCGCCCAGGCCGACCGCAAGCTCTACGCCGCAGCGATGCAGTCGGGGATCCGGGAGACCCCAAACCTCACCGTCATTGAAGGCGAGGCGGACGAACTGATCGTTACCGGCGGACGGGCGGCAGGGGTGCGGTTGGCTGACGGCCGGACCTTCATCTGCGGCGCCGTCGTCATCACGACCGGCACGTTCCTGCGTGGTCTGATCCACCTGGGTGAGAGGACCTGGCCGGCCGGCCGGGTCGGCGAAGCGCCGGCGCTGGGGCTGTCCCAGTCGCTCGAAGCCATCGGATTTCGGCTCGGCCGTCTCAAGACGGGGACACCGCCGCGCCTGGACGGATCCACGATCGACTGGAGCGCGGTCGAGATGCAGCCCGGCGACGATCCGCCGGAGCCGTTCTCCGTCCTGACGGAGAGGATCACCACCCCGCAGATCCAATGCGGCATCACCCGGACGACGACTGCAACCCACGAGGTGATCCGCGCCAACGTCCATCGCTCGCCGATGTATTCCGGGCAGATCAAGTCGACCGGGCCGCGCTACTGTCCCTCGGTCGAGGACAAGATCGTCCGCTTCGGTGATCGCGACGGCCACCAGATTTTCCTGGAGCCCGAAGGGCTCGACGATACGACGGTCTACCCGAACGGCATCTCGACCTCGCTGCCGGAGGAGGTCCAGCTCGCGCTACTGCCGACCATCCCGGGTCTCGAACGGGTCCGGATGATCCGGCCGGGCTATGCCATCGAGTACGACCACGTCGATCCGCGTGAGCTCGAGCCGACCCTGCAGACCAAGCGGATGAAGGGTCTGTTCCTCGCTGGCCAGATCAACGGCACGACCGGATATGAGGAGGCCGCAGCTCAAGGTCTGGTCGCGGGCCTCAATGCCGCGCTGGCCGCGGGCGGCGGCGGGCCGGTCGTATTCGATCGCGCCGATGGCTATCTGGGGGTGATGATCGACGACCTCGTCACGCGGGGGATCACCGAGCCGTATCGGATGTTCACCTCGCGCGCCGAGTATCGGCTGACGCTGCGGGCGGACAATGCCGACCAGCGGCTGACCGACAAGGGCATCGCGCTCGGCTGTGTCGGCAATGATCGTGCGCGTTTCCATCGAAGCAAGATGGGCGCGTTGGAAACTGCCCGCGCGATGGCGAGGTCGCTGACGATCACGCCCAATGAGGCGGCGAAGCATGGCTTCACGCTCAATAAGGATGGCCAGCGCCGCTCGGCCTTCGAGCTGATGGCCTATCCGGAGATCGGTTTCTCCGAGGTGAGGGCGATCTGGCCGGAGCTCGGCGCGATCGATCCCGCCATCGTCGTCCATCTCGAGATCGATGCCAAATATGATGTCTATGTCCGCCGGCAGAGCCAGGACGTCGACGCCTTCCGGCGCGACGAAAGCCTGGTGCTCGGTGACGTCGACTATGCGCTCGTCCCAGGTCTCTCCAATGAGGCGCGAGCGAAGCTGACGGCGGCCAGGCCGTGGACGATCGGGCAGGCCGGCCGGATCGATGGCATGACGCCGGCGGCGCTCGGGATCCTTGCGGCCTATCTCCGCCGCGAAGCGCGTCTTAGCAAGACCACCGGCTGAGGCGTTTCACGTGAAACAGGCATCGCCGATGACGGCGTCCAAGACGATTGAATCGGACAAGGCGACAGCACTCGCCTTGACGCCGGTTTCACGTGAAACGGAGCATCGCCTCGATCGCTACGTCGCACTGCTGCTGGAGTGGCAGGCGAAGACCAATTTGATCGCGCCGTCGACCTTGCCGCATCTCTGGACCCGCCACATCGCCGACTCGCTTCAGCTCCTGGACCTCGCGCCCGACGCCCGGATCTGGATTGATCTCGGCAGCGGCGGCGGCTTCCCGGGCGTCGTCCTCGCCTGCGCCCTGGCCGAGCGGGATGGTGCCCAGGTCCATCTGGTCGAGCGCAACGCCAAGAAGGCCGCCTTCCTGCGCGAAGCAATTCGCGTCACCGGCGCTCCGGGGACCGTGCATTTGTCAGAGATCGGGGATATCGTGGAGAAGTGGAGCGGGCGAGTCGATTGCGTGACCGCACGCGCGCTCGCTCCGCTACATCAACTCATCGGCTTTGCGGAGCCCCTGGTGAAAAAAGGCGCGAGAGCGCTGTTTCTCAAGGGTCAAGATGTAGAAGCGGAATTGACCGAATCTACTAAGTATTGGAAAATTGAGTCGAAACTTCACTCCAGCCGGACGGGCGGGCAGGGCTGGATCGTCGCAATCGATTGCATCGAGCGACAGAGCTGAATTCCGTCAAGACGACAACCAATGGCGATCGCGCATGGCCGTAATTGATCAGATTTATCAAGAAGATAGGGCTCCTCACCCGGAGGGGCATCCGCGCATCCTGGCGCTCGCCAATCAGAAGGGCGGGGTCGGCAAGACCACGACCGCGATCAACCTCGGTACGGCGCTGGCCGCGATCGGCGAGCGGGTGCTGATCGTCGATCTCGATCCGCAGGGCAACGCCTCGACCGGCCTCGGCATCGACCGTGGCAGCCGCAACTGCTCGACCTATGACGTGCTGATCGGCGAGGCCTCGCTGCGCGACGCCGTCGTTGCGACGGCCGTGCCGCGGCTGCACATCGCCTCCTCGACGATGGACCTGTCGGGGCTCGAGCTCGAGCTCGGCTCCACCGCCAACCGCGCCTTCCGTCTGCGCGATGCGATCGCCGGCCTCAACAACAACGTCTCGCCGGAGAACGACTACACCTACGTGCTGGTCGATTGTCCGCCGTCGCTGAACCTGCTGACGGTCAATGCGATGGCCGCGTCCGACGCGATCCTGGTGCCGCTGCAGTGCGAGTTCTTCGCGCTCGAAGGTCTGTCGCAGCTGTTGCAGACCGTGGAGCAGGTGCGCTCGACCTTGAACCCGAACCTCTCGATCCACGGCATCGTGCTGACGATGTTCGACTCGCGCAACAACCTGTCGAACCAGGTGGTCGCCGACGTCCGCCAGTTCATGGGATCGAAGGTCTACAACACGATGATCCCGCGCAACGTGCGCATCTCGGAAGCGCCGTCCTACGGCAAGCCGGTGCTGGTCTACGACTTGAAGTGCGTCGGCAGCGAGGCCTATCTCAAGCTCGCGACCGAAGTCATTCAGCGCGAGCGTGACCTGCGCACGAACTGACTTTGCCTCTGCTCCGGGGGACCTCGTCGCCCGGATCTCATTCGAGGACGGCAGCGGATTCCGAAATGAATCCGCTCCCTCGTTCATTGTGCCGGCGGGACCCGATCGGCAGCAGACGCAAGCGGAGCGTGACGTGAATCCAAAGGAGAAGGCGATGGCCGACGAGTCGCGATCGCGATTGGGCCGGGGTCTCGCAAGTCTGATCGGTGACGTCGGCCGCGAGGCCGGCGCGCCGCCGGAGCGGCCGCGCAATCAGCGCAAGGTGCCGATCGAATTCCTCAAGCCGAACCCGCGCAATCCGCGTAAGACGTTTTCCGACGGCGAGCTCGCCGAGCTCTCGGCCTCGATCAAGCAGCATGGCGTGATCCAGCCGATCGTGGTGCGTCCGGTGAAGGGCCAGCACGACCGCTATGAGATCATCGCCGGCGAGCGGCGCTGGCGCGCCTCGCAGGCCGCCGGCCTGCACGAGGTGCCGATCGTTCCGGTCGATGTCAGCGACAGCGATGCGCTGGAGCTCGCGATCATCGAGAACGTGCAGCGCGAGGATCTCAATCCGATGGAGGAGGCGCAGGGCTATCACGCGCTCGCCAACGAGTTCAAACGCAACCAGGAAGACATCGCCAAGATCGTCGGCAAGAGCCGCAGTCACGTCGCCAACATGATGCGGCTGACCAAGCTGCCGGCCGAGGTGCAGGGCTTCATCGCGACCGGGCAGATCTCGGCCGGCCATGCGCGAGCGCTGATCAACCTGCCGGATCCGATGTCGGCGGCGAAGAAGATCATCGCGGAAGGGCTGAACGTCCGGCAGACCGAGGCGCTGGCGCATGAGGAGGGCGTGCCGGAGCGCAAGCCGCAGAAGCCGCGCAGCAGCGGCAGCGCGCCGGCGGAGAAGAAGGACGCCGACACCATCGCGCTGGAGAAGCGCGTCGGCGATGCACTCGGCCTTTCGGTGTCGATCAGCCACCGCGACCCCGGCGGCACGGTGCAGATCACCTACCGCAGCCTCGAGCAGCTCGACGAGGTGATGCGCCGGCTGGAGCAGGGCTAGGCTGTTATGTCGTAATTGCTGTCCCGTTGTCGAGATACTTCCTACGAACTCCCGTCAGCTTTGTTATGACGCTCTCACCATCTCGTCATGGCCGGGCTTGACCCGGCCATCCATCTTTTAAGAGTACTCTCTCCAAGAGGATGGCTGCCCGGGTCAAGCCCGGGCACGACGAGCTACTAATTAGGCGACGGGTACGACCAGTGCTTCCTGGTCACGGTTGCCTCTGGTGATCTCGAAACGCTCCTCCGTCATTCCGGGGCGTGCGCAGCACGAACCCGGAATCCATCTCAAGGCAGATCCTGTAGCCCGATGGATTCCTGGCTCGCCCTTCGGGCGCCCCGGAATGACGGCTGAGGTTGGAGAGCGATCTCGGGTCCACTCGGGCTGAAGTTCTCGACGCCGTATTCAGGGAGCCGGCGCACTGACCATCACCCCTTCCGCCGTGCCGCGACCGCGATCGACAGCAGCGTCCGCTGCGCGATCGCTGCCGCCAATCCCGGCTGCTTGCGCATGTCGAGCGCGGCTGTCGCCAGTTGGTCGATGATCGGCAGCAGGCGGGCAGGGGAGAAATTGCGCAGCGCCGTCTCGGCGCTCGGCTTGCGCGAGAAGTGCAGCCGGGGGAAGCCGCCTTCGAGGATGGACGAGACTGGCGTGCCGGAAGCGACGGCGAGCGCCGATTTATGCAGCCATGCGGCATGTCGCTGCGCGGCGGAGATGATGACGCCGGGATAGGTGCCCGCGATCATCGCCTTGCCGAACTCGGTCTCGACCATTTCCGGCTTGCCGCCGAAGGCGCCGTCAACGATCGGATCGAGCTTCATCTCCGAGGCGTCGGCGACCACGGCCATCACATGGTCGAGCGTCACCTCGCCTTCGCCGTGGGCGAACAGGGTCAGCTTGCGCAGCTCGTTGCGGGAGGCCTGGCGGTCGCCGCCGAGCAGCGCCATCAGATAGGCGCGGGCCTCCGGAGAGATGCGCAGCGAGGCCAAGCGCAATTCGTCGTCGATCAGCTTGGCGAGATCGCGCTCGGTGTCCGGGTAGCAGCCGATCGCCACCGCCGTTCTGGCCTTCTCGCAAATCTTGCGCAGTGGCGAATCGGGGCGGATGTCGCCGGCCTCGATCACGATGCGGCAGTCCCGTACGTTCATCTCGCTGAGCGTCTCGACGCCGCTGGCGAAATTGCGCGAGCCAGCGCGCACCCGGATGGCCCGGCGGCCGCCAAACAGCGGCACGGTCATGGCTTCGTCGACGAGGCGCGATGGCTCCGCGGAGAGCTCGTCACCGTCGAGCCTGACCACGGAGAAGGGATCATCGGGGTTGTCGACGGCCGAAGCGATGAGGGCCTCGGCACGCTCGCGAACCAGGCCGGTATCCGGACCGTACAACAGGATCAGCGGACGAGTGGCGTCCGGTTTGGCCAGGAAGGCATCGATGTCTCGTCCGCGCAGCGCGACCACGGCGATGTCAGCCGTGCGTCAGGTGCCCGCGGTGAAATAGGCCGCGAGCCGCGTTTTGATCTTCTCGGCGACCTCCTCGGAGGCGCGATCCTCGGCGTCACGGAAGGCCCGCTGCCGGGCGAAGCGCTGGTACGAGCCGGGGATGTCATAGGAGGTGCGCGCGAAGGTCGTTCCGGTCATGACCGATTTGTTGGTCGCCAACTCGACCAGATTGTACTGCACGTCGAGGCCGACATTCTCGGTGGTCGGCAGGCCGGTGGTCTGTGAGACGATCAGCGAGGACCGGCTGGTCTGCAATCGCAGCACCAGCTTGTGGGTCGGCGCCGTGCCGGTTGCGGTGCCGTACAGCTTGAAGGCGAGCGCGTTGCGGATGCCGACGCCGATGCGCGCCTCGGGCGAGGCGTTCGGCTTGTCGACCGGCGGCAGCTCGATGCCCATCAGCTTTTCGCGCAGGCCGGGCGTGCCGTCGGTATGCTCTGCATACATCGGCTGGAAGCAGCCTGCCGTCAGCGCGGCCAAAGCGGCCACGGCAACAAGCCGAGCAGCGATCCGAAACCTAGCCGACGACATTCACGATCCTCTTGGGAACAATGATCACCTTGCGGACGGGTTTGCCATCCAGCGCCAGTTTTACTGCATCGAGGGCCAAAACGGCAGCCTCAATTTCCGGATTCTGCGCGTTGCTGGCGACTGTGACTTCTCCGCGCTTCTTGCCGTTGACCTGGACGACCAGGGTCATGCTGTCCTCAACCAGCAAATCTCGTTCGATTTGCGGCCAGGAGGCCTCCGAGATCAGCCCGGTCTGGCCCAGCACCTGCCAGCATTCTTCGGCCAGATGCGGCATCATCGGCGAGAACAGCTGCACCAGGATCCCGGCGGCCTCACGAATCGCCCAGGCCAGGTCGGCCGCCGGCTTGGCCGGCCGCGCCAGGACGTCGGCCAGCGCATTGGCGAACTCGCGGATATGCGCCAGGCAGACGTTGAAGTGCAGCCGCTCGATGCCGCCGGTCACCTTGTCCAGGGCGCCGTGGGCAGCCTTGCGCAGCGCCAGCGCGTCGGGGCCGAACGCGGCCGGGCGGGAGGAGGGGGCCTCGGCCGCTGCCGCGACCGATTCGTTGACCAGCCGCCACAGCCGCTGGACGAAGCGCGCCGCGCCCTGCACCCGCTCGTCGCTCCAGATCACGTCGCGGTCCGGCGGCGAGTCCGACAGCATGAACCAGCGCGCGACGTCGGCGCCGTAGCTCTCGATGATGTCGTCGGGGTCGACGGTGTTCTTCTTCGACTTCGACATCTTCTCGATCGGGCCGATCGTGATGTCCTCGCCGGTGGCGGCCAGCACGGCGCGGCGGCCGTTGCCGCCGATCTCGATCTTGACCTCCGCCGGGTTGACGTAGGTGCCGTCGGCCTTCTGATAGGTCTCGTGGACCACCATGCCCTGTGTGAACATGCCGGCGAACGGCTCGTCCATCGCGACGTGGCCGGTAGCCTTCATCGCGCGGGTGAAGAACCGGCTGTAGAGCAGATGCAGGATCGCGTGCTCGACGCCGCCGATATACTGGTCGACCGGCATCATCCGGTTGGCCACGGCCGGCGTCGTCGGCGCGGCCTCGTTCCATGGATCGGTGAAGCGCGCGAAGTACCAGGACGAATCCACGAAGGTGTCCATGGTGTCGGTCTCACGCTGCGCCTTGCCCCCGCATGCGGGGCAGGTGACGTGCTTCCAGGTCGGATGGTGGTCGAGCGCATTGCCCGGCTTGTCGAAGGTGACGTCGTCCGGCAGCACCACGGGCAGGTCCTTGGCCGGCACCGGCACGACATCGCAGGTCGGGCAGTGGATCACCGGGATCGGGCAGCCCCAATAGCGCTGGCGCGAGATGCCCCAATCGCGCAGGCGGAAATTGACCTGGCGCTCACCGACAGCTGCGCCGCCGCGCTGCTCGCTCTCGAGCCGCCTGGCGACCTCGTCCTTGGCCTGCGCGATCGTCATGCCGTCGAGGAAGCGTGAATTGATCAGGCGGCCGTCACCGTCGAAGGCGGTGTCGGTGATGACGAAGCTCGCCGGGTCCTGGCCCTCCGGGCACACGACCGGCGTGTTGCCGAGACCGTATTTGTTGACGAAGTCGAGGTCGCGCTGGTCATGCGCCGGGCAGCCGAAGATGGCGCCGGTGCCGTATTCCATCAGCACGAAGTTCGCGACATAGACCGGCAAGGTCCAGCTCGGGTCGAACGGATGCACGGCGCGGATGCCGGTGTCGAAGCCCTGCTTCTCCGCGGTGTCGATCGCCTCCTGCGCGGTGCCGATCCGCTTGATCTCGGCGATGAACGCGGCGAGCTCCGGGTTCTTGGCGGCCGCGGCTTGCGCCAGCGGATGGTCCGCCGAGATCGCCATGAACTTGGCGCCGAACAGCGTGTCCGGCCGCGTCGTGAAGATCTTCAATTCGGTCTCGCCCGCCGGCGTCGTCTTGGGATCCAGCGCGAAGCGGATCAGCAGGCCTTCGGAGCGGCCGATCCAGTTGCGCTGCATCAGCCGCACCTTGTCGGGCCAGCGGTCGAGACTATCGAGCGCGTCCAGCAGCTCCTGCGAGTACTTCGTGATCTTGAACACCCATTGGTTCATCTCACGCTGTTCGACCACCGCACCGGAGCGCCAGCCGCGACCGTCGATGACCTGCTCATTGGCGAGCACGGTCATGTCGACCGGATCCCAGTTCACCTTGCGCTTCTCGCGCTCGACCAGCCCCGCTTGCATGAAGTCGAGGAACATCTTCTGCTGGTGCTTGTAGTAGGATGGATCGCAGGTCGCGAACTCGCGCGCCCAGTCGAGCGACAGGCCGATCGAGCGCAGCTGCTTCTTCATCGCCGCGATATTGTCGTAGGTCCACGCCTTCGGCGCCACCTTGCGCTCGATCGCTGCGTTCTCCGCCGGCAGGCCGAACGCGTCCCAACCCATCGGGTGCAGCACGTTGAAGCCCTTGGCGCGCATGAAGCGCGCCAGCACGTCGCCCAGCGTATAATTACGGACATGGCCGATATGGATGCGTCCCGACGGATAGGGAAACATCTCGAGCACGTAGTATTTCGGACGCGGATCGTCGTTCCTGGTGGCGAAGATCGCCTTTTCGTCCCACTGGCGCTGCCAGCGCGGCTCGGCTTCACGGGCGTTGTAGCGTTCGGATGTCATGGAATCGCTTGTAATTTTCGAGGATTCGCGTCGTTTGAAGACGGCGGACTAGGCCACAAAAGCGGCAGCCCGGTCAATGGGGCGACAGATGATGATACCATTTTGGGCATCCGCTAAGCGACGGTAATCGTGAGTTTTTTTGCAGCCTCTGCCGGCAGTGTCGAAGGTTCGATTGAGGCACGGTTAAGACTTGAATGGGAGACTGAGTGCATACATCCAGGCATCAGCCCGCATCTGGGATCACTCCACATCGTGTCCGGCGCTACGTTCGACGAGCTTGACTTCGAGTACGCGACGACGGTCGCGGAAAAGGCCATGAAATCCATGGCTCAACAGCGCGTGCCACCGACGCCTAACAACTTCCATCTGTGGTTCAAGTACTCACTGGGCTCGGCGTCGGATCTCAAGCGCGCCGTCGACATCCTGGTCAGCAACAAGCGCAAGTTCGACAAGACCACCAACCAGGCGCTGTTCGACACGTACATCGGCCAGCAGGGTACGGAAGCGGCTGTCGTCCACAAAGTCTCGCAGCAGTTGCATGGCGTGATGGACTCCGCCAAGCAGTATCTGACGGCCGCGATCGCCGACAACCGCACGCACATGGCGGCGATCGATGGCGTCGCCGAACGCAGCGAGCAGGGCGTCGATCCGAAGATCCTGATCGAGAACCTGGTCAGTGAGCTCGCCCAGGCGACAGCGCGTGCGGCGAAACTCGAAGCGAGCTTTGCCGAGAAGTCACGCGAGCTCGACACCATCCGAGACTCGCTCAACAAGTCGGAGCAGCGCGCCCGCACCGACACGCTGACAGGATTGCCGAACCGGCGCGCGCTCGAAGAGTTCTTCCGCCATGCGCAGGTCGAGGCGATGGAGCGCGACGAACCGCTCAGCATTCTCCTGATCGACGTCGACCACTTCAAGAAGTTCAATGACAATTACGGCCATGGCGTCGGCGATCAGGTGCTGCGCCTCGTCGCCAAGGCATTGCGCGAGCGCGTCCGCGACAAGGATCTTCCGGCGCGCTACGGCGGCGAGGAGCTGATCGCGGTGCTGCCGCAGACCGACCTCGAAGGTTGCACCGTCATCGCTGAGCGCATCCGGCGCACCATCGCCGATTGTCAGTTCACGCGGCGGTCGACCGGCGAGGTGCTGCCGCAGATCACGGTGTCAATCGGCGTCGGCCAGTTCCAGTTCGGCGAATCGATGGCTGATCTGATCGACCGTTGCGACCGCTCGCTGTATCTCGCCAAGAAGCTCGGCCGCAACCGCGTGGTCAGCGAGCTCGAGCTCGACCAGAAGCTCGCGGTCGGCTGATCGCAGGCCGCCGCCGCAGCCCTATCCTGCGCGTGCCACGCCGCTCCTGTCATCCGCGACATCCGCGAAGCCATGTGCGATGACCGTGTTGCGGCCGCGATGCTTGGCCGCATAGAGCGCGGCATCGGCGGCTTCGATCAGGTCGGAGGGCATCAGCGACTCGTTCGGCCGGGTCGAGGCGACACCGACGCTCACGGTGACGCACCGATGCGCCGACGTCGCGTGCGGTAGCTCGAGCTCGAGCACCGTGGCGCGCACCTGCTCGCCGACCGCGAGCGCCTCTCTGGCACCCATGCCCGGCAACAACAGGCAGAACTCCTCACCGCCATAGCGGCCGGCGAAAGCCGTCATGGCGCCGGCGATCTGCGACAGCGTCTCGCCGAGACGTGACAGGCAGGCGTCACCCTCAGGGTGCCCATAGGTGTCGTTGTAGAGCTTGAAGTGGTCGACGTCGATCATCAGCAGCGACAGCTCGGTGCCGGCCTGCTGCGCGCGGCTCCATTCGACGTCGATGCGGTTCTGGAAGCCGCGGCGGTTGGCGAGGCCCGAGAGCATGTCGATCGACGCCATCACCGTCAGCCGGTCATTGGCGGCGACCAGCTCGCGCTCGCGCTGGCCGAGCTTGGCGGCCATCGCATTGAAGGACTTTGCCAGCGGAACGAACTCCGACGGAAGATGCTTGGTGGTGACGCGCGCCGACCAGTGGCCGTGGCCGAAGCGCTTGGCGGTCGCCGCGAGCATGCTGACGGGCTTCACGATCAGCTTCTCGGCGGCGATCAGCGCGCCGAGCAGCACGATCAGGCAGACGAGGCCAGCCTGCAGATAGGCGTTGCGGATCTCGCGGTCGATGGCGGCGGTGACGCGGGTCTCATCGATGCTGACGATCAGCCGCGATCCGGTGTCGGCGATCCGAGTGAAGGTGATCGCGCGCTTGGAGCCATCCGCCGCCGTGAAACTCATCGTCTCGCTCGGCTTCCCCGAACTCAGGGCGGTCTCGGCAACGGCCGACAACAACGGCACGCTGTCGAGCGGCCGGCCGATCAGCTCGTTGCGGTCGGCGGGCGCCGCCAGCACGGTTCCTTCGCTGTCGACCAGCACCGCCGTGATGCCGGGGCGGCCGCCAAGATTGTTCATGATCTTGGACATCCATTCCAGGTTCACGCTCGCCAGCATCACCGCGTCCGGCTCGCCGGTGATCGCGCCGACCGGATAGGCGGCCATGACGATCGGCACGTGCGACGGCTTCGACAGCAGGTAGTCGCTGAACACGAAATCACGTGATTCCTGGGCGCCACGGAAATACGGCCGGTCGCTGAAATCGAGCCCGACATATTGGTTGTTGGTCGAGCACTGGATGCGGCCGTCGCGGCCGGCGATCATCAGGGTGCGGATCCACGGCAGGGTCGCCGGCAGGCTGGCGCGCATCATGTCGCAGCTGCGGCTCACGCCGGTGCTCGACGCCCGGACATAGGCCGTCGACTTCAGCACCGTCTCCACCGACATGATGACCTCGCGCTGCATGTCGGCGCTTTGCCGGGCGAGGCCGGAGAATTCCTCCGATGCGAGTGCGATCTGCCTTGTCCTGGCGCTTTCCAGCGAGCGCGCGCGTTCCAGCATCAGCGGCGCGACCAGGATCAGGGCGAGCAGCGCCAGCCGGGCGCGGATCCCCATCAGCCGGTTCAGCTTCACTCTATTGCGATTGAACCGGATGCTTGGCATTTCTTCCCCCTACCCCCGGCCGTGAAGGGTAAGGAGAAGGGCTCAAGAACCCTTTCTCGAACTCTGTAAAATTGCAGCCAAACCCGTAAATCTACCGACGGACGCCATCGTGCCTGATGAATCGAACGCCTCAACCTCGTCCTCGCCGTCCGCGCTCGCCGCCGTCGAGCAGGAGATTCTGCGCGCCTGCCGCGACGCCAAACGCGATCGCGGCTCGGTCACGCTGATCGCTGTGTCGAAGACCTTCGATGCCGACGCGATCGAGCCGGTGATCGCGGCCGGACAGCGCACGTTCGGTGAAAATCGCGTTCAGGAAGCCAAAGCCAAGTGGCCGCCGCTGATGGCCGCGCATCCGGGGCTCGCACTGCACCTGATCGGGCCGCTGCAATCCAACAAGGCCAAGGAGGCGGTCGCGCTGTTCGACGCCATCCATTCGGTGGACCGGCCAAGCCTGTGCGTGGCGCTTGCCAAGGAGATTTCCGCCCAGGGCCGGCATCCGCAGCTGTTCGTCCAGATCAATACCGGCGAGGAGCCGCAGAAGGCGGGCATCGCGCCCGGCGACGCCGACGCCTTCATCGCCGCCTGCCGCACGGATTACGGGCTCGCGATTTCAGGGCTGATGTGCATTCCGCCGGTCGACGAAGCACCGGGGCCGCATTTCGCGCTGACTGCCAAGATCGCCGCCCGCAACGGCCTCGCGCATCTGTCGATGGGCATGAGCGCCGATTTCGCCACCGCCATCCAGTTCGGCGCCACGCATGTCCGGGTCGGCTCGGCGATCTTCGGGCATCGCTGAAGGAGGGGCGCGGTCGCGGCCGGTCCCTACTCGAACCGCACCGATACCTGCCCCAGATCGCCGAAATCGGCCTCCATGTGGTCCCCGCTGCCGATCGGCAGCGGCGGATGACAGGTGCCGGTCGTGACCACCTGCCCTGCCCGCGCGGGCACGCCGAGCGCGCTGAGCTCGTTGACCAGCCAGGCCAGCGCTATCAGCGGATCACCGAGCACGTTGCGGCCGTGGCCGATGAAGGTCTCGCCACGCAGCGCGATGCGCGGCCGCTCCGCGATCAGGTCGCGGCTGCGCCAGTCGGCGGTGCTGGCCTCGCCCAGCACGAACAGATGCGCGCAGGCATTGTCGGCGATCAGTTGCGCCTCGCCGGCGCTGACGAAGTCGGCGAACCGCGAATCGGGAATTTCGATCGCGGGGTGCAGCGTGTCGACCGCGGCCAGCACCTCCGCGACATCATAAGGTGTCGGTCTGGGCGGCAGATCGCGTCCGAGGCGGAACGCGAATTCCGGCTCGGCGACCCGCATCGCGTTGCCGGCCATCGACGCGGTGCCGCCGACCGGCAGCACCGTTTCGGCCAGGATCCGCCCGGCCATCGGACCGGCGACATTGATATGGCGCTGGCCGGCCTCGCTGGTCGCCGCAATCTTCCAGCCAAATAATGGCTTGGGCGAGTGGCGCTCGAGCTCGGCCTGGATGGCATAGCCTTCGGCGCGGTCTCTCGGACGCAGCTCCGGCGGCAGCTCTGCCAGCTTGCTGCCTTCGCTCCAATGCTGGCGCAGGATGCCCGCGGCGCTGGCTGGCTGATCCGGTGCGCGCATGACGTCCTCCCCCAACTCGCTTCTCATTCGATGACGATTCTGGTGCGCGGACCGATTCTTTGCAACAGACGCAGCATCGCCGGCCGGGTCATGGCCACGCAGCCTGCGGTCGGGCCGAAATTCGGCCGCGCCAGATGCAGGAACACGGCGCTGCCGCGGCTGGCGATCCGCGGCCGCGTGTTGTGGTCGATCTCGATGATGAAATCGTACAGATGGTCCTGGCGCGCCAGCCGGTCTCCGGGATGGTCGCCGTGCAGCCGGATCGCCTGGTTGTAGTGCCGGTCGGCCGGGTCCTCGCACCACGCATCCTCCGGGCCAATCGGCCGGACCGGCAGAAAGGTGCGCGGACGCGAATGACGATCGGCCCGCCACCACAGCCGCCGGGGCCGGAAGGTCCCCCGGGGGGTGCCACCATCGCCCTCGCGCTTGTTGGCCAGGACGCCGCCGCGGCCGAGCGCCACCGGGATGACATGGCCCCAGACATGGAGCCAGCCGCGCTGCCGCGACCCGGCTTTGGTGCGAATCGAGATCCGCGATGCTGGTATGCCAGGCTTCACCTTCGCTAACGACATGAAACAACGTGCCTTTTCATTGCCATGGATTGCCCGGTAATTGCCTTAATGTCGGCAAATGGTCCGCCGCGAGGGTCGAACAGGACAATCATCTCAATCCCTGCTCAATTCTGGAGTAGAGTCTCGGGCGCTTGTGAATCGGTAACAGCCCCCTACTTCAAGACGGAACAGGGCTGATGAGCCTGTTTGCCCACCGTTGACGGCGCCACCCATCCGATCCCGCCGGCGCCACCTAGAGGATTGTACAATGGCCAATGCCCGCAAGATCCTGATCGTGGATGACGACACCGATCTGCGCGATGCCCTGATGGAGCAGCTCTCGCTGCATGACGAGTTCGAAGCCCAGGCGGTCGATACCGGCGCCAAAGGCGCCACCGCCGCAAAGGCCAATTCACCCGACCTGGTTCTGATGGACGTCGGCCTGCCCGACACCGATGGCCGCGAAGTGGTGCGGTCCCTGCGCAAGGGCGGCTTCAAGGCGCCGATCATCATGCTGACCGGGCACGATACCGATTCCGACACGATTCTCGGGCTCGAATCCGGCGCCAACGACTATGTCGCCAAGCCCTTCCGCTTCGCCGTGCTGCTGGCCCGCATCCGGGCCCAGCTTCGCCAGCACGAGGCCAGCGAGGACGCGGTGTTCTCGGTCGGCCCCTACAGCTTCCGGCCGGGCTCGAAGATGCTGACCGGCGCCAACGCCCGCAAGGTCCGCCTGACGGAGAAGGAAACGGCGATCCTGCGCTTCCTGTACCGCGCCGGCCAGCAGCCGGTGTCGCGCGAGACCCTGCTGCAGGAGGTCTGGGGCTACAATTCCGGCGTCACCACCCACACGCTGGAAACGCACATTTACCGTCTGCGGCAGAAGATCGAGAAAGATGCCGCGAATCCGGAGATTCTGGTGACGGAGGCCGGTGGCTACAAGTTGGTACCGTGATAGGTTCGGGGATGGCGTTTTCGCCATTTATGATATTGGTTCCATTCAGCCTTCCCCGGGCCCTTGATGTCGATCGAAGACGATATTGCGCTATTGGAGCGCGTCCCAACATTGCGCCTGCTGGGAAGCGACTCGCTGCGCATGATCGCCATTGGCTCCGAGCAGCGTAACATCCAGAGTGGCGAGACCCTGTTCCGCGAGGGTGACACCGCCGATTGCGGCTATGTCGTCCAGCGCGGGTCATTGCGCATCAGCGACGAGGTCGGTGCCGAGATCGTCGCCACGCCGACCATGCTGATCGGCGAGCTGGCGCTGCTGGTCGAGATGCGGCGCCCGGCGACCGCGACGGCCCTGGAATATTCGACCGTGGTGCGGATCTCGCGCAGCCTGTTTCAGCGTGTGCTGGAAAGCGACGCCAAGGCGGCGCGCCGGCTGCGCGACGAGTTCGCCCACCGCGCCAGCCGAATCGCCAACGACATCATGGCGGCCGGAGCCAAGCTGACGTCGTGATCTTCGTGACCGCGCGGGTCTGCTACGACACGTCCAGCGTCACCGTGACTGGCACGTGATCCGACGGCCGCTCCCAGCTGCGGGCGTCGCGCAGAATCCTGAAGTCGCTGACCCGGTCCTTCAATGCGCGTGACACCCAGATGTGGTCGAGCCTTCGACCGCGGTCGCCGACGGTCCAATCGGCCGCGCGGTAGCTCCACCAGGTGTAGACCTTCTCCGACATCGGGATGCGCTCGCGGGCGACGTCGACCCATTCGCCATGGGTCTGCGCCGCCAACAGCTTCTCACATTCGATCGGCGTGTGCGACACCACCTTCAGGAGCTGCTTGTGCGACCAGAC
Source organism: Bradyrhizobium sp. HKCCYLS3070 (assembly GCF_051167575.1). NCBI lineage: Bacteria > Pseudomonadati > Pseudomonadota > Alphaproteobacteria > Hyphomicrobiales > Nitrobacteraceae > Bradyrhizobium > Bradyrhizobium sp. HKCCYLS3070. The sequence goes on along the minus strand of NZ_JBNPTI010000003.1, from coordinate 425,518 downwards.
ATCGTGCTCATGCGGCGCGACGTTGAGATCGCCGACCAGGATATGCCGGTCGTCGCCGCGTGGATGCAGCGGCTCGCACGCCTTCATTTCGTCGAGGAATTGCAGCTTGTGCTCGAATTTCGGATTGAGCGCGGGGTCGGGAATGTCGCCGCCTGCGGGCACATAGAAATTGTGCAGCACCAGCGGCTGTGCGAGCTGCGCCTTTTCGCCGAACGCCACCGTGATGTGGCGCGAATCCACCTTGTCGCAGAAGGTGCGGACGTTGGTCTCCTCGAACGGCCATTTCGAGATCACGGCGACGCCGTGATAGCCCTTCTGCCCGTTCAGCGCGACGTGCTCATAGCCGAGCCGCTTGAAGCGCTTCAGCGGAAAGGCGTCGTCGATGCACTTGGTCTCCTGCAGGCACAGCACATCGGGCCTGACCTGCTTGATGAGCTTGGCGACGAGGTCGATGCGCAGGCGCACCGAGTTGATGTTCCAGGTGGTCAGGACGAGACGCATGAGACCCGCGTCATATCATGAATTGCGGCGATGTCAGCGATTCCGCCTCGCCTCCGACGCATCGGACTGACCGCGTTGGTTGGCGTTATCCCCAGCCATGTGGGACGGCGACTGATCAGCGCCGTTTGCTCTCGATGACGTCCCATACGCGGGCGGCGATGTCGGGTCCGCCGAGCCGGGAGATCGCGCGGATGCCGGTCGGCGACGTCACGTTGATCTCGGTGAGGTTGCCGTCGATCACATCGATACCGACCAGCAGCAGGCCGCGCGCGCGCAATTCCGGACCGAGCGTGTCGCAGATCTCGCGCTCGCGTGCGCTGAGATCGGTGGCCTGCGCGGCGCCGCCGCGCACCATGTTGGAGCGCAGATCGTCTGCTGCCGGCACGCGGTTGACGGCGCCGGCGAACTCGCCGTCGACCAGGATGATGCGCTTGTCGCCGTGCTTCACCTCGGGGAGGAAGCGCTGGATCACCCAGGGCTCCTTGAACGTGACCGAGAACATGTCGAACAGCGAGCCGAAATTCATATCCTGCGGCATCACCCGAAACACCGCCGCGCCACCATGGCCATGCAGCGGCTTCATCACGACAGCGCCGTGCTGATCGCGGAAGGCGTTGATCTCGTCGAGATCGCGCGAGATCAAGGTCGGCGGCATCAGTTGCGGGAAGTTCATCACGAACAGCTTTTCCGGCGCGTTGCGGACGCTTGCGGGATCATTGACCACCAGCGTCTTCGGATGGATGCGCTCGAGGAAATGCGTCGAGGTGATGTAGGCGAGATCGAACGGCGGATCCTGCCGCAGCAGCACGACATCAAAGGATGTCAGCGCGGTCGGTTTCGGTTCGCCGAGCGTGAAATGGTCGCCGACCTGGTCGCGCACCGTCAGCGCCTGCACCGGCGCATAGAGCTCGCCGCCGCGCAGCGACAGCTTGTCGGGCGTATAGTAACACAGGCCATGGCCGCGCCGCTGCGCTTCGAGCATCATCGCGAAGGTCGAGTCGCCGCGGATGTTGATGCGCGCGATGGGGTCCATCTGGACGGCGACGTTCAGTTTCATGGGCAGGTCCCTGCTCTCTGCAATCAGTTCATGTCAGGTGCTGGCGTCGAACGCCGCTACCAGATGGCGCGGCAGGCTGCGCGGCGCAACCAGAATCGCGTCGAAGCGCAGCTCCAATTCGGCATGGTCGGGATGCGCCATCAACCAGGCCTGCGCGGCATCGATGATGCGCTGCTGCTGGCGCGGCGTCACCGCATAGGCGGCATCGTCGAGCGAGGCACGCGCCTTGACCTCGACGAAGGCAACCAGGCCGCGCCTGCGCGCGATGATGTCGATCTCGCCTTGGGGCGTGCGGAAGCGTTTGGCGAGGATGCGATAGCCCTTGGCGATCAGCAGCGCTGCGGCGCGGGCTTCCGCCGATAATCCGGTGCGGAAGGCGGCGACGCGTTCGGGTGCCGCCGGCTTCGCCGGCTTGTCAGGGGAGACGCGCTCAGTCTTCGCCATCGGCCGACCCTGACCGCGCGTCCTTCACCAGCTCGAGCGCGCGCGCATAGACTTCGCGGCGCGGCCGGCCGGACAGCTCGACGGCATGCATCACGGCATCCTTGACGCTCGATCGCTGCAGCAGATCCTTCAACACGGCGTCGAGCGCATCCGGCGTCAGCACCCCGGCGCCGCGCGGCGGCGGACCGATCACCAGCACGAATTCGCCGCGCGTTTCGAGATCGCCGGCCTCCGCAGCGAGATCGCCGATGGCGCCGCGCAGCACCTCCTCGTGCAGCTTGGTGAGCTCGCGGCAGATCGCGGCCTGGCGTCCCGCCATGGCATCGGCGAGGTCGGCCAGCGTCTCCTGCACCCGGCTGCCGGCTTCGAACAGCACCAGCGTCGCGTCGATGCGCGCGAGCTCGGACAGCCGCGTACGCCGCGCCTGCTGCCTGGCCGGCAGGAACCCCTCGAAGAAGAAGCGGTCGGTCGGCAGCGCGGCCACGCTCAGCGCCGCGAGCACGGCGGAAGGTCCCGGCAGCGCGGTGACGGCATGCCCGGCCTCACACGCCTCGCGCACCAGCTTGTAGCCGGGATCGGAGATCAGCGGCGTGCCGGCGTCCGACACCAGCGCGATGGCCGCGCCTTCGGCGAGGCGCTGCAGGATCCTGGGTCTGACGGCTTCGGCATTGTGCTCATGATAGGCTGCGAGTTCCGCGCTGAGGCCGTAGCGCTCGGTCAGGCGTCGCGTGATTCGCGTGTCCTCGCACAAGATGAGGTCGGCGCCGGCCAGGGTTTCCAGCGCGCGCAGCGTGATGTCGCCGAGATTGCCGATCGGGGTCGCCACCAGATGCAATCCAGGCCGCGCCTTGGGCGCTGCAACGATCTGCCCCGCCACCAGATAGGTCGACGTGGTGGAAGATTTGCCGTCGTCCGGCGACGTCTTGGGGATTGCCTTCGCGCCCATCGAGGTAATTTAAAGGGCCTGCCGCGGGATTGCCACAGGGGAACAGCCGCGCAGCGATTTTGAAGTGCCGATCGGCATGGGGGGGGGTGCCGTTCATCGCAGCTTCAAGTTCGAAGCTGCACCTCGATGAGGGTGTGTACGAGCAGGGGATAGGCCGTGCAAAACGTCGAATTGATCGGCTGTGTGGCGCTGACAGCCTTTTGTTTTGCTTAACTATTCGTCGACAATATGAGTGAATCTGCACGACCTGCGGGACGTGCGTTTGGGGAACTTCTGGCCGGACTCGGCCGAACGAAGAGATGCCATGGTGGGCCCGCGTCATCCCAACTCTCTCGGTCCGGGACCCCATGGGGTCGCCCGGCGAACGGCGCTGGGCCTGATCGTCGGCGCGCCGCTGCTGTCGGCGTGCTCCAACGTCCAGCAGGGCTTCAATCCGTTCGAGCAGCCGACCGCGCCGGCGGGACCTCCGCAGCAGCCGGCGGTCGCCGGCAACGGCCAGGTCAAGGTTGGGCTGATTCTGCCGCTGTCGGCATCGGGCAATGCCGGCGTCGCCGCGCAATCGATGAAGAACGCCGCCGAGATGGCGCTGGCCGAGTTTCAGAACCCCAACATCCAGCTCCTGATCAAGGACGACGCCGGCAGCCCGCAAGGGGCGCAGCAGGGCGCGCAACAGGCCTGCGACGAAGGTGCCGAGATCATCCTCGGCCCCCTGTTCGCGGGCTCGGTGCCGGCGACGGCCCAGGTGGCGCGCGCGCGCAACATCTCGGTCATCGCCTTCTCGACCGATTCGAGTGTGGCGGGGCGCGGCGTCTATCTGCTCAGCTTCCTGCCGGAGTCCGATGCCAGCCGCATCGTCGAATATTCCGCCAGCGTCGGCAAACGCTCGTTCGCGGCGCTGCTGCCCGACAATGCCTACGGCACCGTCGTCGAGGGGGCGTTCAAGACCGCGGTCAGCCGCCGCGGCGGACGCATCGTGGCATTCGAGAAATATTCCGGCGACCGCACCGGGCCTGCGCGCACGGTGGCGCAGGCGCTCGGCGGCGCCGATGCACTGCTGCTGGCCGATGACGGCGAATCGGTCGCGGCGACGGCCGATGCGCTGACCGCTGCCGGCGCCAATCTGCGCAACATTCAGTTGCTCGGCACAGGGCTGTGGGACAATCCGCGCGTCTATGCCAGCGCCAGCCTGCAGGGCGGCCTCTATGCCGCGCCGGATCCCTCCGGTTTCCGCGCCTTCGCCGGCCGCTACCGGACGCGATTCGGCGGCGATCCCGTGCGTACGGCGACCCTCGCTTATGATGCGGTGGCGCTCGTGGCCGCGCTGGCGCGCACCCAGGGCAACCAGCGTTTCGCGCCCGATGTCCTGACCAATGCATCCGGCTTCGCCGGCATCGACGGGCTGTTCCGGTTCCGCAGCGACGGCACCAATGAGCGCGGGCTTGCGGTGATGCGCGTCGGTTCGGGTGGCGGGCAGGCGGTCGCCGGCGCGCCGAAGAGCTTCAGCGCGACCTGAGTCGCAGCACTTCTCAGGCGGCGAGGTCGGCGACGACCGCGTCGAGCACCGGAAAGCCGTCCTGGGTCACCCGCAGCCGTCCGTCCGGATCGACCGCGATCGCGCCCTCCTCGCGCAGCAGCGCGATGCGGCGCGGATCGAGCGTGCGGCCGGAGATCCTTGCGTAGCGCTGCGGGTCGATGCCCTCGGCCAGTCGCAGCCCCATCAGCAGGAATTCGTCGGCGCGCTCCTCGCGGTTGAGCTCGTCGTCGGTCATGACACCATGACCGTTGGATTCGACCCGCATCAGCCAGGCTTCCGGCCGCTTGTCGGTCGCGGTCGCGTGCCTGATGCCGCCGATGTCGAGGCGGCCATGGGCGCCGGGGCCGATGCCGGCATATTCCTGGCCGCGCCAGTAGACGAGGTTGTGCCGGCACTCCGCGCCGGGCCGGGCGTGATTGGAAATCTCATAGGCCGGCAGTCCGTGACGGACACAGATCTCCTGCGTGACGTCGTACAAGGTGCGCGCCAGGCCTTCGTCCGGCGTCTTCAGCTTGCCTGCGGCGTGCAGGCCGAAGAACGGCGTGCCTTCCTCGATGGTCAGTTGATACAGCGACAAATGCTCAGCCGCCTCGCCGATCGCCCGCGTCAGCTCTTCGGTCCACATCTGCGGCGTCTGGTCGGGCCGCGCGTAGATCAGATCGAACGAATAGCGCTCGAATGCATGGCGCGCGATCGCCACCGCCTTCATCGCCTCTTCAGCGGTGTGCAGGCGGCCGAGCATCTTGAGCGACGCATCGTCCATCGCCTGGACGCCGAGCGAGACCCGGTTGACGCCGGCGGCGCGATAGCCGGCAAAGCGGGTCGCCTCGACGCTGGTCGGGTTCGCTTCGAGCGACACCTCGACATCGCCAGCGACGTGCCAGTGCCGGCCGATCGCGTCGAGAATGGCGCCGACCGTCTGCGGCTGCATCAGTGACGGGGTGCCGCCGCCGAGAAAGATCGACGTGACGGTGCGCGGCCCAATGCGGGCGGCCGTGGTCGCGATCTCCTGCGCAAAGGCGCGGGCGAAGCGGTCCTGATCGATGGCGGCATGCCGGACGTGGCTGTTGAAGTCGCAATACGGACATTTCGACAGGCAGAACGGCCAGTGCACATAGACGCCGAACGCTTCGCTGTCAGCGCTGCTCAAGACAGATCTCCGCGAGTTTCACGAAGGCGCGCGCCCGGTGCGACAGGCCGAGCCCGAGCGGCGGCAGACCATGTTTCTCGATGCTGGTCATCTCGCCGAAGGTCCGGTCGTGGCCCTCTGGCAGGAACATCGGGTCGTAGCCGAAGCCCGCCGTGCCACGCGGCGGCCAGACCAGGGTGCCGTCGACCCGCGCCTCCACCTCCTCGACGTGACCGTCCGGCCATGCCACGCACAGCGCCGAGACGAAATGGGCGCTGCGCTTGTCGGCACCAGTCGCGCCCCGCTCCTGCAGCAGGCGCTCGATGCGCGTCATCGCGCCGGCGAAATCCTTGTCCGGTCCGGCCCAGCGCGCCGAATAGATCCCCGGCGCCCCATCGAGCGCATGAACCACGATGCCGGAATCGTCGGCAAAGGCAGGAAGCTGCGCGGCTCTGGCCGCGGCGACCGCCTTGATGCGGGCGTTGGCCTGGAAGGTCTCGCCGGTCTCGTCCGGCTCGCCCAGGCCGAGATCGCCGGCCGATACCGCCTCGACGCCATGGGGGGCGAGCAGCTCGCGCATCTCGGCAAGCTTGCCGGGATTGTGGGTCGCAATGATGATGCGACCGGTGAGCTTGCGGTGCGGGCTGCTCACGCGACCGCCATCTTCTGCAGGTCGACCAGCCGCGCGACGCCCTTGCGGGCGAGCGCCATCAGCGCCAGGAATTCGGTCTCGGTGAACGGCGTCTTCTCCGCCGTGCCCTGCACCTCGATGATGCGGCCGTCGCCGGTCATGACGAAATTGGCGTCGGTCTCGGCCTCGGAGTCCTCGGCGTAGTCGAGATCCAGCACTGGCGTGCCGTTGTAGATGCCGCAGGAGATTGCGGCGACGTTGGCGCGCAGCACCTCGGTCTTGATCATGTTGCGCGATTTCATCCACTTGATGCAGTCGGCCAGCGCCACCCAGGCGCCGGTGATCGACGCCGTGCGCGTGCCGCCATCGGCCTGCAGCACGTCGCAATCGACCGTGATCTGGCGCTCGCCGAGCGCTTCCAGGTCGATCGCGGTGCGCAGCGAACGGCCGATCAGACGCTGGATCTCGACGGTGCGGCCGGTCTGCTTGCCGGCGGAGGCCTCGCGCCGGGTCCGTTCCAGCGTGGCGCGCGGCAGCATGCCGTATTCGGCGGTGATCCAGCCGCGACCCTGGCCCTTGAGCCAGGGCGGCAGCCGGTCCTCCAGCGTGGCGGTGACCAGGACATGGGTGTCGCCGAACTTCACCAGGCAGGAGCCCTCGGCGTATTTGACGACGCCGCGTTCCAGGCTCACGGCCCGCAGTTCATCCGGTGCACGGCGGCTCGGCCGCATGATTCTCTCCGTGAAAGCGCGCGAAAGACCGACTTTGACCGGCCTTGTAGGAGCCGGGACCGGCAGCGGCAAGGGTTTATCATGGCTTCGCCCGCGAGCGCCGACCGGCTTGCCACCGAGCCGCCGCATGGACACATTATAGGCAGCTGGGAGGAGTGCATCTGGTGGCCCACCACGATCCGATCAACCTGATGACACCGCCGGCCGGTCTGGCGCACCTGAACGAGCGCTCGCGCGAGATCTTCCGGCAGATCGTCGAAAGCTATCTGGCGACCGGCGAACCGGTCGGCTCGCGCAACATTTCGCGGCTGATCGCGGTTCCGCTGTCGCCGGCCTCGGTGCGCAACGTCATGGCCGATCTCGAGCAGCTCGGTCTGATCTACGCGCCGCACACCTCGGCCGGCCGGCTGCCGACCGAGGCTGGCCTGCGCTTCTTCGTCGACGCCCTGATGCAGGTCGGCGACATGACGGAGGCCGAGCGGCAGTCGATCCAGAGCCAGCTCGCGGCCGTCGGCCGGGCGCAGTCGGTCGAAGCGGCGCTGGATGAAGCGCTGACCCGGCTGTCGGGTCTGACCCGTGCCGCTGCCGTGGTTCTCACCGCGAAATCCAACACCCGGCTGAAGCACATCGAGTTCGTCAGGCTCGAGCCCGAGCGCGCGCTCGTCGTTCTGGTCGGTGAGGACGGACAGGTCGAGAACCGGGTCCTGACCCTGCCGCCGGGCGTGCCGTCGTCGGCGCTGACCGAGGCGTCCAATTTCCTCAATGCCCGCATCAGAGGACGGACGCTGGCGGAAGCGCGGCTCGAGCTCGAGACCGCGCTGGCGCATGACCGTGCCGAGCTCGATCAGTTGACGCAGAAGGTGATCGCCGCCGGAGTCGCGAGCTGGTCCGGAGGGGACAGCGACGAGCGGCAGCTCATCGTGCGCGGCCACGCCAACCTGCTCGAGGACCTGCATGCGCTCGAAGATCTCGAGCGTGTCCGGCGGCTGTTCGACGATCTCGAGACCAAGCGCGGCGTCGTCGATCTGCTCGGACGGGCGGAGAGCGCGGAAGGTGTCCGCATCTTCATCGGCTCGGAGAACAAGCTGTTCTCGCTGTCGGGCTCGTCGACGATCGTGTCGCCCTATTCCGACGCCACGGGGCGCATCGTCGGCGTGCTCGGCGTCATCGGTCCGACCCGGCTCAACTATGCCCGGGTGATTCCGACGGTCGATTATGCCGCGCGTCTGGTCAGCCGGCTGCTGGGCGGCTGACGCGTGACTTGGTTCACCCGCGGACAGCGCCTCCGGGCGCGATGGTCAGGCTGCGCTTGATTTTCGACGCTCAAAGCACGATATCCCGCCCCATATCCCCCAAACCCGTCAGCCGAACTTGCGAGTCTGTCCATGACCGATCCCGACCTGCATAAGAATGATCCGGAAAACCCGGCGCAGGCCAGCGAACCCGTCGTCTCCAAGCCCTACATCATGCCCGATGATCCTGAGGCCGGCTCGGCCGAGGCGCTTGCCAAGGAGGCGGCCGACGCGCGCGACAAGATGCTGCGCACGCTCGCGGAGATGGAGAACCTGCGCAAGCGGACGGCCCGTGAAGTCGCCGATGCGCGCATGTACGGCATCACCGGCTTCGCCCGTGACGTGCTCGATATCGCCGACAATCTGCAGCGCGCGCTCGATGCCGTGCCGGCCGAGACGCGCGCCAATGCCGATGCGGGCCTGAAGTCGCTGATCGAGGGCGTGGAGCTCACCGAGCGCTCGCTGCTCAACACGCTGGAGAAGAACGGCGTCAAGAAGTTCGATCCGACGGGACAGAAGTTCGACCCCAACTTCCAGCAGGCGATGTACGAGGTCCCGGATCCGTCGGTGCCGTCCGGTACCGTGGTGCAGGTCGTGCAGGCCGGCTTCATGATCGGCGAGCGCGTGCTGCGTCCCGCGCTGGTCGGCGTGTCCAAGGGTGGCGCGAAGGCGGCGCCGGCGGCGAGCAACGATCAGTCGAACAGCGCCGCCTGACGGCGAGCCTAGGCAGGCGTCCTGCTGCCGTCCTGTCGATCGAACGAACAAGCCACGGGCAACGATGCCCGTGGCTTCTTGTTTGTCGGCGCGACTTTGTAGTTCGTCTCACGGCGAGCGGCCGACGTGATCACGACGTCCGATGCCGGACTGGTCTCAGCCTCTCGGCTGGATGCCGTCGCGGACGGCGCGGAAGCGCGGGAAGGCCGCCGACCACTGGTCGCGCGGCGCGCTGCCGATGATCCGCAACGTGTTCGGCCCGCCGAAGCGCAGCCACTGCACCACCGTCACCGGCGTATTGTCCTTGCCGCTGGTGGCGTCGATCCGGGTCTCATAGGCCGGCTGGCCGTCGATGCGGATCGGCTCGGACATCGTGATGCGCGCTTCGCGGACGCCCGGAATGGTGGTGGCCGCCTGCTGCGCGACGCGCGCGCGGTCGCCTGCCTCCGGGGCGACGCCGGCCACCAGCCCGATCACCACGAAGGGCGCGGCCTCGAAGCCCTTGTCCTCTTCGCCATCGGCCAGGATCAGGGCGCCCGGCCCGAGCGTGCGGATGGTCTTGAACCCGGAGAGGTCGGTGACCTTGAACGGCATCATCGCGAGCTGCTCGTCGACCGGAACGTCCTTGCGGACGACGGCGGAGGCGAACATCTGGCGCACGGCATCGTCGGTATAGATCCGGCTCGCGGTCTCCGGGATCTGCACGGCCACGTAGCCGGAGAAGCCGTTGCCGGGCAGGATCATCGAGTAGCGCCGCACCGGCGTGGCGCCATCCCGGCCGTTCTCCACCGTGTAGTAGGCGGTGCCGGCGGCGGTCTCGATGCTCTCCGGCTTGACGCTGCCGGTCCCGGCGGGATTGGCGGTAAACGCATTCTTCACCTCGCCATAGGCGGCCGCCGGCAGTTCGGTCAGCAGCACCTTGACGCTCTGGTCCTCGGTTTCGAAGCCGGAGAACGTCTTGGCCTTGGCGAGTCCCACCAGGGGCACGAGCCCGATGCGGACGCCGGGCGGAAATATGGCTTCGGCGGCCAATGCGGGGTGCAGCAGCGACATCAGCAGGGTGGCCGTGGCGAAAAATCGAACGATCATCATCAACATTGCCTCGTTGACCGAGGCCTCGTGCCGAGGCGGTCGGGATCCTCGCCAGCGTGGTCTTCGGCGGGCACGCTTTTAGCGGCTTTGCGCCCCCCGCAACAGGCCGGGCGCGCGGTTTTGATCGCCTGCGGCGATTGGCGGGACCCCGCAGGGGCGCATTTCGCGGATAATTCGCCTCGAAAGCCGGATTCAGGATGGTCCAGCGCTAGCTGCGTTTCAGGATTTCGACGCCGTCGACGGTCTGTACCAGCACATAGGGCTCGAGCAGAGCCCTGAGTTCGGGGTCGGAACGCGCCCAATCGCCCCAGTCGCTGTTCTGATTGTCGATCAGGACGACGTCGGGCGGCTGTTTCCGGAAGTCGGCGACGATCCCGGCGCGTTCGCGTTCCACGTAGGGCGCGAGCCTCTGCGCCGTCTGTGAATCGATGGTTCCGTCCTGTTGCGAGCGGCGAACGATTTCCCGAACCCAGAACGCCTCCTGGCGCGAGATCCAGGTGCCATCAAGGGTCCGCACCATGGGGTGGCCGATGACCGCGGCCGCGCTGAGCACCAGCATGCTCGGGTGCGGACCGAGCCGCGCCACCTGGGCTTCGATCTGCCGGACGTCGACGCTGCCATTGAACCAGAAGCAGGTCGGCACGAACAGCACGGCGCCGGCGAGAGCGGTGGCGGCACGCGGCCAGCGTCGCGCGTCGCGGCTGCCGTCGATCGCCGACACCGCAAGGCCGGCGGCAAGCAGCGCCAGCGCGACCATGGGGTAGGCGTGATAGCCCCAGCCTTTCTGCTGCGCGACGAACGACACCAGGAAGCCGAGCGATCCGGCCAGCGTGGTGAAGGACGCCGCGTCGCGCTCGTATTGCCGGCGCTGCAGGAGGAGGACGACGATTGCCGCGGCGAGCCACAGGCCCATCGGCAGAGTGACGAGGATGGTCGGTACGGGCGCCTTCAGAAGCAGATAGACGTCGCGGACCAGCGGATAGATGACCGTGAAATATTCGGGAAAGAACAGGTAGATGCACGCCGCGTTGAGCAGCACCAGGGCCGCGGCGATCCAGTTCTCCAGCGCGAACAGCACGCGCCAGTCGCGCGCCTGCGCGGCGGCGGCGAGAATGCAGAAGCCGACGCTGAAGGCGAAATAGGGCTTGAAGCTCATCGTGAGGCCGGCGCTGAGCCCGGCGATGAGGATGGCCGTCGGGGCTACCCGCTCGCCCTCGGCGCGCAGGATATACACCGCGATCGCCGGCAATATCGTGATCAGGGCCAGATGTTCCCGCTGGCCGAAATCATACATCGGCGCGATCAGGAGCAGGGCGGTCGTCCACGCCGCCAGCCGGCCGTCCGCGAGCCGATGGCGCAGGGCCGATGTCCGTAGCACCAGCCACACCAGCGTCAGGGATGCCGCGGTCAGCCCGAAGATCAGGATATTCGTCGCCAGCTCGGGCCTGAGATGGATCGCACGCGCCAGTGCGACCGCCAGAAGATAGACCGATCCCGCCATCGGCGGATTCGTCTCGAGGATGTCGACGTAGAGTCGCTGGCCATCGAGCATGCGCTCGCTGACGAGGAGCCACCAGCTGACGTCGACATTGAGGGGAAGGATGTACCGCAGCCACGCCGCTGCAACCACGATGGCGCAGATCAGCAGTCTCGGGAACGTGGCCTGGCCGGCTTCGCGCGCGCGTTGCGGAAAGCCCCAATCGGTGTCGATGACCATGCCTCATTCCCGTCCCAGGAGTGCGGCAGGCTAGGGCCCGTGGGTTAACAACGCATTTCGGTCATTGGGGCAGATCAGCGGTACCGGGTCTGTCGCACTTGCCGGCGATCGCACCCTGCGTTTCGCACCAGCCGTTCGATGTGCCGAGAGCTGGACCCGCACAGTCGCCTCCGGTCCGAGCCGCCGTTCCGCGTCGCCGCCGGGCCCGATGGGCCGCTCTGATGTCTCCATGATGACCTTCGGCGGCGGCCGTGATTTTCGTGGGGTCGAACCCCTGGTCCGGTCCTTGCGGGCCACTCCCCCCCTCCTATATGACGCTCATCGTCGCAATATCGCGAGCATTTGATCTGAGGGGGTTTTGGATGGGGGCGCCGTCAGGGCCCCACCCAACCTGCCGCAAAAAGAAGGATATGAGACCATGGGAAAGGTCATCGGGATCGATCTCGGCACCACGAATTCGTGCGTGGCCGTCATGGACGGCAAATCGTCGAAAGTCATCGAGAACGCCGAGGGCATGCGCACCACGCCGTCGATCGTCGCCTTCAGTGACGATGGCGAACGTCTGGTCGGTCAGCCGGCCAAGCGCCAGGCCGTGACCAACCCCGAGCGCACCTTCTTTGCGGTCAAGCGCCTCATCGGCCGGCGCTACGACGACCCGATGGTCGAGAAGGACAAGAAGCTCGTCCCCTACAAGATCGTCAAGGCCGGCAACGGCGACGCCTGGGTCGAGGCCGACGGCAAGACCTATTCGCCCTCGCAGGTCTCCGCCTTCATCCTGCAGAAGATGAAGGAGACCGCGGAAGCCCATCTCGGCCAGAAGGTCGACCAGGCCGTCATCACCGTCCCCGCCTATTTCAACGACGCCCAGCGTCAGGCCACCAAGGACGCCGGCAAGATCGCGGGCCTCGAGGTTCTGCGCATCATCAACGAGCCGACCGCGGCCGCGCTCGCCTACGGCCTCGACAAGACCAAGGCCGGCACCATCGCCGTGTACGACCTCGGCGGCGGCACCTTCGACGTCTCGATCCTGGAGATCGGCGACGGCGTGTTCGAGGTGAAGTCGACCAACGGCGACACCTTCCTCGGCGGTGAAGACTTCGACATGCGTTTGGTCAGCTACCTCGCCGACGAATTCCAGAAGGAGCAGGGCATCAACCTGCGCAACGACAAGCTCGCTTTGCAGCGCCTCAAGGAAGCTGCCGAGAAGGCCAAGATCGAGCTGTCGTCGACCACCCAGACCGAGATCAACCTGCCCTTCATCACCGCGGACCAGTCCGGTCCGAAGCATCTGACGATGAAGCTGACCCGCGCCAAGTTCGAGGCGCTGGTGGCCGACCTCGTCGAGAAGACCATCGAGCCGTGCCGCAAGGCGCTGAAGGATGCCGGCCTGACCGCCGGCGAGATCGGCGAAGTGGTGCTGGTCGGCGGCATGACCCGCATGCCGAAGATCCAGGAGATGGTGAAGCAGTTCTTCGGCAAGGAGCCGCACAAGGGCGTCAACCCCGACGAGGTGGTGGCGATCGGCGCGGCCATTCAGGCCGGCGTGCTGCAGGGCGACGTCAAGGACGTGCTGCTGCTCGACGTGACCCCGCTGTCCCTGGGCATCGAGACCTTGGGCGGCGTGTTCACCCGCATCATCGACCGCAACACCACGATCCCCACCAAGAAGAGCCAGGTGTTCTCGACCGCCGAGGACAATCAGAACGCGGTCACCATCCGGGTCTTCCAGGGTGAGCGCGAAATGGCGGCCGACAACAAGATGCTCGGCCAGTTCGACCTGATGGGCATTCCGCCGTCCCCGCGCGGCATGCCGCAGATCGAGGTGACGTTCGACATCGACGCCAACGGCATCGTCAACGTGTCGGCCAAGGACAAGGCCACCGGCAAGGAGCAGCAGATCCGCATCCAGGCTTCGGGTGGTCTGTCGGAGGCCGATATCGACAAGATGGTCAAGGACGCCGAGGCCAACGCCGTGGCGGACAAGAAGCGCCGCGAGGCGGTCGACGCCAAGAACCATGCCGACGCGCTGGTGCACTCGACCGAGAAGGCTCTGGCCGAGCATGGCTCGAAGGTCGCCGACACCGAGCGCCGCGCCATCGAGGATGCCGTCAGCGATCTCAAGGAAGCGCTGAAGGGCGACGATGCCGAGGCGATCAAGGCCAAGACCAATACGCTGGCCCAGGCGTCGATGAAGCTCGGCGAGGCCATGTACAAGCAGCAGGCCGAGAGCGATGCGGCCCGCGACGCCGCCAAGGATGACGTGGTCGACGCGGAGTTCACCGAGGTCGACGACGACAAGAAGAAATCTGCTTAACTGAGGCAGAGGTAGTGACCATGACCCCCATGCCAAAGAGCGCTTTCAGCGGCTCGTTGGATGGGGGTCATTTTCATTGACCCGGAACGCGCGCGGCGATCGCGCCAGCCGTTCCTGTTGGGCGAAGTTCGGGCGGGTTTGATTGATGTCCACCAAGCGCTGCTACTACGAGACCCTGGAAGTCGAGCGCGACGCCGACGAGAGCAAGCTCAAGGCCGCCTTCCGCAAGCTGGCCATGAAGTGGCATCCGGACAAGAATCCGGGCGATGCCTCCAGCGAAGTGAAATTCAAGGAAATCAACGAGGCCTATGAGGTGCTGCGCGACGCCGACAAGCGCGCCGCCTACGACCGCTATGGCCACGCCGCCTTCGAGCAGGGCGGCATGGGCGGGGCGCACGGCTTCGGCGCCGGCTTCGCCTCCTCGTTCTCCGACATCTTCGAAGACCTGTTCGGCATGGCCGGGCAGCGCCGTGGCGGCACCGGACGCGAGCGCGGCGCCGATCTGCGCTACAACATGGAAATCACCTTGGAAGAGGCGTTCCAGGGCAAGACCGCACAAATCGAAATTCCGGTCTCGGTGACCTGCGAATCCTGCTCCGGCACCGGCGCCAAGGCCGGCACCAAGCCGAAGACATGCGCGATGTGCGGCGGCGCCGGCCGCGTGCGGCAGGCGCAGGGCTTCTTCACCCTGGAGCGGACCTGCCCCGGCTGTCACGGCCGCGGCCAGATGATCGAGGACCCCTGTCCGTCATGCTCCGGCTCCGGCCGCGTCACCCGTGACCGCACGCTGTCCGTCAACATTCCCCAGGGCGTCGAGGACGGCACCCGCATCCGTCTCGCCGGCGAGGGTGAGGCGGGCCTGCGCGGCGGGCCGCCGGGCGATCTCTACATCTTCCTGTCGTTGACGGCTCACGAGTTCTTCCAGCGCGACGGCGCCGACCTGCACTGCCGGGTGCCGATCTCGATGGTGACCGCGGCGCTCGGCGGCGAGTTCGAGGTGCCCACGATCGACAAGGGCAAGACCAAGGTGAAGATTCCCGCCGGTGCGCAGTCCGGGCGCCGGTTCCGGATCGCGGCCAAGGGCATGCCGGTGCTGCGCTCGCGCCAGACCGGCGACATGTATGTCCAGATCGTTGTCGAGACGCCGCAGAACCTGACCAAGAAGCAGCAGGAATTGCTGGCCGAGTTCGAGAAGCTGTCCTCGGGAGCAACCCAGCCCGAGGCCGCCGGCTTCTTCACCAAGGTCAAGGACTTCTTCGGCAAGGCGGCGAGCTGAGCCGTGAGTGCAGAACCGCGGGGCCGGATGCTTTCGCTGCATGCCATCGGAATGTCGATGTCGAGCGAATTTGCTGCTCCGCACATGCAAAAAATTATCGAATGCAACTGTAAGAGCGCGGACCCGCCAGCCTTAATCGTACGTTACGGTTCGGCTTGACCGCCCCGCCCGCGCCCTATACGTCTTTGTGACTCTTTTCTGACATCGCCGTGAAGACGGTCCCGTCTGGTACTGAGATGCCCCTGCAAACGTCCGTGCGTGCGTCGAAAAAGCCTCTCCGTCTGGACGACGAAGTGCGCTTCCTCCGCTCATGGATCGAAAAGCCGCTGCATATGGGCGCCGTCATGCCGTCGGGCCGACTGCTGGCCCGCACCATGGCGCAGTACGTCGATCCGCATGGGACAGGCCCCGTCATCGAGCTCGGACCGGGCACCGGCGCGATCACCAATGCGCTGGTCGAACATGGCGTCGATCAGAAGCGGCTGGTGCTGGTCGAGTACAATCCGGGTTTCTGCGCCCTGCTGCGCGACCGCTACCCGCAGGCCAAGGTGGTCCAGGGCGACGCCTATCGCCTTCGCGACACGCTCTGGAACGTGCTGGGCGCCCCGGCCTCGGCCGTCGTCTCCGGCCTGCCGCTCGTGACCAAGCCGATGCTGACCCGCATGAAGCTGATCCGCGATGCCTTCGCGGCGATGTCGCCGAATGCGCCGTTCGTGCAGTTCACCTATTCCGTCGTGCCGCCGATTCCGAAGTCGCTGCCCGGCGTCACCACGCAGGCCTCCGAGCGCATCTGGATGAATCTTCCGCCGGCGCGCGTCTGGGTGTATCGCAAGCCCTGACCGGCGGCCGCGATCCTTCGTGGCGGGTCGTTGACCGACCTCACGATGTCCGCGCTGAAGATGCTCATCATCCCCGGTTCGACGCGGGCCGGCTCGCACAACGCGAAGCTCGCCGCGGCCGCCGCCTATCAGTTCGTGCAGGCCGGCGCCGACATCACCCGCATCTCGCTCGCCGACTTTCCGCTGCCGATCTACGACGCCGACCTAGAGGCGCAATCGGGCATTCCACTTCACGCCGTGAATCTGACGCGCATGATCGGCGTCCATCATGCCGTGCTGCTGGTGACGCCGGAATACAACGCCTCGGTGCCGCCGCTGCTGACCAACGCCATCACCTGGATCTCGCGCGTCGACGAGCCGCCGGGCAGCCGCGGCGCGGTGTTCCGCAGCAGGCCGTTTGCGATCGCCGCCGCCTCCGAGAACCGCTTTGGCGGCGTGCGTGCGCTCTCGGCCTTGCGGCTGATGCTGACGGCCTGCAACGCGACGGTGATCCCGAGCCAGCTTGCGTTGGCCTTCGCAGACAAGGCCTACAACGACATGGACCGGCTCAAACTGCCCGCCGACATCACGGCGCTCGACGCGCTGGTGCGGGAGCTGATCGCAACAGCGCAACATACGATGTGAGGTGACATGCCGACCGAGATTGCTCCCCGCGACCGCCTGATCGTGGCGCTCGATCTGCCGAGCGTGGCGGAGGCCGAAGCCATGATCGCACGGCTCGGCGACGCCGTGACGTTCTACAAGATCGGCATGGAGCTGACCTATGCCGGCGGCCTCGGTCTCGCCGAACGGCTCGCGGCCGAGGGCAAGCACGTGTTCATGGACCTCAAGCTGCACGACATCCCGAACACCGTCGAGCGCGCCACCCGGCAGATCGCCAGGCTCGGCGCGCGCTTCCTCACCGTGCACGGCTTCTCCCAGAGCATGAAGGCGGCGCTCGCCGGCGCCGCCGGCTCCAGCCTCGAGCTGCTCGCCGTCACCGTCATGACCTCCTACGACGATGCTGACCTCTCCGCCGCCGGCTACGCCATGGGTGTCAAGGAACTCGTGGCGCACCGCGCCAGGCAGGCCAAGGAGATCGGCATCCACGGCCTGATCCTGTCGCCGGAGGAGACCCAGCTCATCCGCCCGCTGGTCGGCCCTGATATGCAGCTCGTGACCCCCGGGATCCGCCCGGCGGGATCGGACGTTGGCGACCAGAAGCGCATCATGACCCCGGCGCTGGCGATCGCCGGCGGCGCCGACCGCCTCGTCGTCGGCCGTCCCGTCACCGGCGCCGCCGATCCGGCGGCGGCCGCCGAGAGCATCGTCGCCGACATCGCCAGCGCCGTCGCGCTGGTCGGCAAGACCAACCGAGCTTGAGCAAGCGCGCCAGAGAGCAAGGAGACGACAGGGATGCCCAAGGCCTATTGGATCGCGCGGATCGACGTGCACAACATGGACGGCTACAAGGACTACGTCGCGCAGAACGGCGCCGTGTTCCACCAGTACGGCGCCAAATTCCTGGTCCGCGGCGGCCAGTACGAGACCAAGGAAGGCACCTCGCGCTCGCGCAACGTCGTGATCGAGTTCAAGGACTACGCGACCGCGCTGGCGTGCTACAATTCCCCTGAATACCAGCGGCTGGTGGCGATGCGCGCGCCGCATTCGCAAGGCGATCTGGTGATCATCGAGGGCTATGACGGCCCGCAGCCCTGATCGCCGCCCGCCCCGGCCACCGTCGACGTGGCCTCGCTCGGTTGCCGCCGCTATCAGCCCCGGCTATAGCCCTTGAAGGGGCAGAGGAGTTGACATGTCCAAGATGCGCTTGATCGTTGCCGGAGCCGGCGGCCGCATGGGCCGCGCCCTGGTGCGCGCGATCGCCGAGACCGACGGCGCCGTGCTGGCGGGCGCGCTCGAAGCCCCCGGCTCGGAGCTGATCGGCAAGGACTCCGGCGCCCTCGCCGGCCTGCCCGCCAACGGCATCAAGCTGTCGGGCGACCTCTGGAGCATGTCGGCCGAGGCCGACGGCATCCTCGATTTCACCGTCCCGGCCGCGACCATCGCCAATGTCGCCATCGCCGCCCAGCGCGGCATCGTCCACGTCGTCGGCACCACCGGCCTGTCCGCGTCGGACGACGCCGTCATCAGGAGCGTCACCAAGCGCGCCATCGTCGTGCAGTCCGGCAACATGAGCCTCGGCGTCAACCTGCTGGCGGCGCTGGTCAAGCAGGTGGCGAAGTCGCTCGATGCCGGCTTCGACATCGAGATCCTCGAGATGCACCACAAGCACAAGGTCGACGCGCCCTCGGGCACGGCGCTGATGCTCGGCCGCGCGGCCGCGGAAGGCCGCGGCATCGCGCTCGACGAGCATTCCGCGCGCGGCCGCGACGGCATCACCGGCGAGCGCCGCAGCGGCGACATCGGCTTCGCCTCGCTGCGCGGCGGCACGGCGGCGGGCGATCACAGCGTCATCTTCGCCGGTCCCTCGGAGCGGCTGGTGCTGTCCCACCAGGCCGAGGACCGCATGATCTTCGCCCATGGCGCGCTGAAGGCGGCGCTGTGGGCCCATGGCAAGCCGCCGGGCTACTACACGATGGACGACGTGCTCGGCCTCAAGGACCTGTTCTAGTTCAACGTCGATGGAAGCGAACTGATGAGCGAACGTCTCCTGGTGCTGGTGCGCCACGGCCAGAGCGAGTGGAATCTGAAGAACCTGTTCACCGGCTGGAAGGATCCGGACCTGACCGAGCAGGGCGTGGCCGAGGCCAAGGAGGCCGGGCGCAAGCTGAAGGCGCAGGGACTGGTCTTCGACGTCGCCTTCACCTCGGTGCTGACGCGCGCCCAGCACACGCTCGACCTGATCCTGACCGAGCTCGGCCAGACCGGCCTGCCGACAGCCAAGAACCTCGCGCTCAACGAGCGCGACTATGGCGACCTCTCCGGCCTCAACAAGGACGACGCCCGCGCCAGATGGGGCGAGGAGCAGGTCCACATCTGGCGCCGCTCCTACGACGTCCCGCCGCCCGGCGGCGAGAGCCTCAAGGACACGCTCGCCCGCGCGCTGCCCTACTACGTCCAGGAGATCCTCCCCGGCGTCCTCCGCGGCCAGCGCACATTGGTCGCCGCCCACGGCAACTCGCTCCGCGCCCTGATCATGGTGCTGGAGAAGCTGACGCCGGAAGGCATCCTGAAGCGCGAGCTGGCGACTGGCGTGCCGATCATCTATCGCCTGAACGCCGACTCGACGGTGGAGTCGAAGCTGGACCTGGCGGGCTAGGACCGTCGCAAGATTCCACTGCTCATGGGTGATCGCATCCCCATGAGTCGAAGCCCAGCCCCCGCCGTATCGACGCTGCGCTCCCTCTGCCCGTTCTCAAGGGCAGAGAATTGAGAGCAGCCGAGGTGAGCCCCGCTGTCACCCTCCCCTGGAGGGGGAGGGTCGGCTCAGATGCGCGGAGCGCATGTGAGCCGGGGTGGGGTGATCTCTCCACTCGCACCGGTTTCCGCGGCTCACCCCACCCCGCTCGCCCGCTTCGCGCGCGATCGACCCTCCCCCTCCAGGGGAGGGTGAGACTGAGATCGCGGCGCCTGCCGTCGGCATCATCGAAAGTTGGCGACGTTCGCGCAGCGCAACCGCCACGATCTGCCATGCGATGGATTCCGGGCTCGTGTTGCGCACGCCCCGGAATGACAGCGGAGAGAGTGGCGCCTGACTGGAATTCGTGTCGTACGAAAAGCTGCGTAGTTTCTCAGTCGTCATGCCCCGCGAAGGCGGGGCATCCAGTACGCCGTGACGGTCGCGAGACTCGAGACGTCGGTGTTTACTGGATCGTCAGCGTTCGCGGACGGTGACAGCGAGAGTAGCAGCGGCCTCGCCGCTCTACCCCATCCCCACCTGCCCGGCCTCCCACCCGATCATCGCCTGCTTCCGGGTCAGCCCCCAATGATAGCCCGTCAGCGCGCCGGTCTTGCCGAGCGCGCGATGACACGGCACCACGAACGAGATCGGGTTCTTGCCGACCGCCGCGCCCACCGCGCGCGAGGCTTTCGGCGACTCCAGCCGGGTCGCGATGTCCGAGTAGCAGACGGCGCGGCCCATGGGGATCTTGAGCAGGGTCTCCCAGACGCGGACCTCGAAGTCGGTGCCGATCAGGACGACGCGCAAGGGCTGGTCGGGCCGCCACAGGGTCTTGTCGAAGATGCGCTGGGCGAGGCCGGCGGTGCCGGGGACGTCTTCGATATAGGTGGCGCGGGGCCAGCGGCTCTTCATGTCGGCGAGCGCGCCAGCCTCCTCGCCGGGGTCGGCGAAGGCGAGGCCAGCGAGGCCACGCGGGGTGGCCATCACCAGCGCGATGCCGAACGGGCAGGGGTGGAAGCCGTAGCGCAAGGTGGTGCCGGCGCCGCCGGTCTTCCATTCGCCGGGCGACATCGCTTCATGGGTGACGAACAGGTCGTGTAGCCGGCCGGGGCCTGACAGCCCCGAGTCGAGCGCTGCGTCGAGCACGCTGGCCGAGCTCTTCAGTAGACCCTTGGCGTGGTCGAGCGTCAGCGCCTGCATGAACGCCTTCGGCGTCAGCCCGGCCCAGCGCCGGAACAGATGGTGCAGCTCGTCCGGCGTCAGGCTGGCGGCGTCGGCCATGTCCTCGATGGTCGGCTGCCGCCGCCAGTGTTCCGAGATGAAAGCGATCGCGCGGCGCACCGCATCGTAGTCGCGCAGCGCGGCCGATTGTTGCGGGCCCGGCTTGGCCAGGGCGGAATCGTGAATGGCGAGGGTCATCATGATCCGGATGTAGGGCGGCCGGGGCGCGGACTCCACCCGATTTCCGATCGGGAGGCTAGGGGCGTTGCGATCGGCTTCGGCTTGAAACAGGAGTTTCCCGGCTTGCTCCGTCATTCCGGGGCATCGCGCAGCGATGAGCCCGGAATCCATAACCACGAGAAGACGTGTGAGGCGAGATGCCCACTACCCGCGTGCCCCACACAAGGTCCTGTGGGTATGGGTTCCGGGCTCGCGCTGCGCGCGCCCCGGAACGACGCCGGAGGGTGTTAGCGGCGCTTTCGCCTGGGTAGAGCTGCCCGCAGTCAGTGCCCTTGGAGGCGCTACAGCGGGTTGTACACCGGCCCGCGCTTCGCGGCCTGCAGCCCGGCCGTGAGGGCCTTCGCAAAACTGGCTTTCTCCTCCGGGCCCAAAAAGCTCGCGATGGCGACGCGCTGGCCGCGCGCCACCAGGTAGAGGCGCTCGATACCGAACTCCTCGTGGGTCTCCTGGTCGAGCCGCACCCAGAGCGGGTTGAAGCGCCATTCCATGACGTGGCCCTTGTGGCTGACGCGGCGCAGGCGCAGCTCGGTCAGGGTGATCGAGATGTCCTCATAGGCGTTGGCGCGGCGGAAGTTGACCTTGAAGGCCCAGTAGATCGCGAGCGCATCCAGGCCGAAGAAGCCGAGCACCGGCCAGGCGCCCATCAAGAGCGAGGCGATGCCGCCGATGAAGCTGATGGCGCAGACCACGACCATCAGCACCAGAAAGCCGGTGCGGTTGAGCGAGCGATGCGGCGTCAGCCGGGCCGCGAACAGCTCGGGATCAGCGGCGTCGGTGCCGGTCTCCTGATACGCAAAAGCATTGCCTGGCGTCATGGGGCCTCAGTATACCCGGATCATGGCCAAAATCACCCGCCCCCAACGCGCCAAACCGGCGCCGGTTCGCAGCCCCTTGAAGAAGGCCGCTCCCAAGGCCGGGCCCAAGTCAGCCCCCAAGGCCGCCTCGAAACGGGCCGCCAAGAAGGCTCCGACGGCCAAGCCGAAGAGCCCTGCCCGGCCGGTCAAGACAGCGTCGAAGGCGGCCAGGCCCTGGACCCCGGCCGAGATCCGCGAGGCCTTCAGCCGCTTCGCACAGGCCAATCCGGAGCCGAAGGGCGAGCTCGAGCACCTCAACCCCTACACCCTGCTGGTCGCCGTGGTGCTGTCGGCGCAGGCGACCGACGCCGGCGTCAACAAGGCGACGCGGCCGCTGTTCGCCGTCGCCGACACGCCGCAGAAGATGATCGCGCTCGGCGAGGACAAACTCCGCGACTACATCAAGACCGTCGGCCTCTACCGCACCAAGGCCAGGAACGTGATCGCGCTGTCGCAAAAGCTGATCAGCGAGTTCGGCGGCGAGGTGCCGCGTACGCGCGCCGAGCTCGAGTCGCTGCCCGGTGCCGGCCGCAAGACCGCGAACGTCGTGCTCAACATGGCGTTCGGCGAGCACACGATGGCGGTCGACACCCATGTGTTCCGCGTCGGCAACCGCACCGGCTTAGCACCCGGCAAGACGCCGCTGGAGGTCGAGCTCGGGCTGGAGAAGGCGATCCCGGCCGAGTTCATGCTGCATGCCCATCACTGGCTGATCCTGCACGGCCGCTACACGTGCCTGGCGCGCAAGCCGCGCTGCGAGCTGTGCCTGATCAAGGACCTCTGCCGCTGGCCGGAGAAGACCGCCTGATACGTTGTGTGTGACGAACGGTTTCGCCTGAGAACGCGTTTGACAGTCACTATTGTGTCACGGCGCGACGCCGTCTCACCATGGCCGGGCCACATCGCCGCCCGCATTGGACATAAGATGACACCCGTAATCCGGGGCGATGTGAGTGGCGCGTGACGATTCCCGCGTTCTCGGACCTTTCTGCGCCGGGACGTTGAAGGATCAGCCGCATGGACAACACTGCCGCACTCGTGTCGCTCGCGACCTCGGTGCCACCGCATCAGTTTCGCCAGAACGAAGTGATGGAGGCCGCACGCGTGGTGCTGGCGCCGCGCTTCCCGCAGTTCGACACGATGGCGAGCCTGTTCGCCAACACCGGCATCCGCCAGCGCTACGGCGTCAAGCCGATCGAATGGTACATGGAGCGGCGCGGCTGGCCGGAGCGCACCGAAGCCTATCTCGAAGGCGCCGAGGCGCTGTTCGTCGACGCGGCGAACAAGGCGCTTGCGCAGGCCGATCTCAACGCCGCCGACATCGACACCATCGTCACCGTGAGCTCGACGGGGATCGCGACGCCGACCCTGGAAGCGCGCGTCGCCGGCCGCCTGGGTTTTCGCGCGGACGTGTCGCGCGTGCCGGTGTTCGGGCTTGGCTGCGCCGGTGGGGTCTCGGGCCTGTCGATCGCCGCGCGCCTAGCGCAGGCCCGGCCCGGCACCAACGTGCTGCTGGTGACCTTCGAACTGTGCACACTGGCTGTCCGCCATGATGAGTTGACGAAGGCCAACATCGTCGCGCTGAGCCTGTTCGGCGATGGCGCGGCGGCCGCGATCCTGCGCGCCGGCGATGGCGGCGCTATCCGCGTCGAGGCGACCGGCGAGAAGCTGTGGCCCGATACGCTCGACATCATGGGCTGGAGCGTCGATCCCGAAGGTTTTGGCGTGATCTTCCAGCGCACCATTCCGGACTTCGTCACCGAGAACATGGGCCCCGCGGTCAACGAGATCCTGGACCGGATGAAGCTCGCGCCTGCCGACGTCGACCGCTTCGTCTGCCATCCCGGCGGCGCCAAGGTGATCACGGCGCTGGAGCGCGCGCTGTCGCTGGATCAGGGCACGCTGGATCATGAGCGCGAGATCATCGCCGACTACGGCAACATGTCCGCGCCGACGGTGCTGTTCGTGCTGGAGCGCGCCCGCGCCCGGGGCTTGCCGCCGCGCTCGGTGCTCACTGCGCTCGGACCTGGGTTCACCGCAAGCTGCGTTTCATTGAGGCACGCCGCATGACCTTCGCCGCCTTCGTCCTCGCCCTCGTCACCATGCAGCGGCTCGGCGAGCTCGTGCTCGCCCGCCACAACACCAAGCGCCTGCGCGCCATGGGCGCGGTCGAGGTCGGGGCGGATCATTATCCGCTGATGATCTCGATGCATGCGGCCTGGCTGGTATCGCTGTGGCTGCTCGGCGCCGACCAGGAGGTCGACCCGTGGCTCTTGAGCGGCTTCGTGCTGCTGCAGGGGCTGCGCTGGTGGGTGCTGGCGACGCTCGGTCCGCGCTGGACGACGCGCATCATCATCCTGCCGGGGGCGCCCCTCGTCACCGATGGTCCCTATCGTTACATCTCGCATCCGAACTATCTGGTGGTCGCAGCCGAGATCGCGCTGCTGCCGCTGGCGCTGCATCTGCCGCTGATCGCCCTGATCTTCTCCGGCCTGAATGCGGCGGTGCTGTTCATCCGCATCCGCGCCGAATCGGAAGCACTCACCGGCATCGGCGGCGGCCAGACCGCATGAGCGCATCGGCCGCGCCGCAGGATCGTCCGAGCCTCGCCACCTGGCTCGGCTTCATCCTGATGTGCGTCGGCATGTTCATGGCGATCCTGGACATCCAGGTGGTGGCGACGTCGCTGCCGACCATCCAGGAGGCGCTCGGCATCACGCCGGAGGCGATGAGCTGGATCCAGACGGCGTATCTGATCGCCGAGATCATCGCCATTCCGCTGACCGGGTTGCTCACGCGGGTGTTCACGTTGCGCTGGCTGTTCGTCGGCGCCGTCGGCATCTTCACCGCCGCCTCGCTCGGTTGCGCGTTCAGCGGCGATTTTCACACGCTGCTGGCGTTCCGCGTGCTGCAGGGCTTCTTCGGTGGTCTCTTGATTCCCGTGGTGTTCTCCGCCGTGTTCCTGCTGTTTCCACCGCGCCTGCACGCGGTCGCGACGACGATCGGCGGCGTGGTCGCGGTGCTCGCGCCGACCATCGGCCCGGTCGTCGGCGGCTTCATCACCAACACCTGGTCGTGGCCCTGGCTGTTCCTGATCAACATCGCGCCCGGCCTCGTCGCCGTGCTGGCGACGCCCGGCCTGCTGCCGAAGCAGCGCATGGACCTCGCGGAGCTCGACAAGCTCGACCTATTTGCGCTGCTGCTGCTCGCAGTGTCCCTGGCCAGCCTCGAGCTCGGGCTGAAGGAGGCGCCGAAGGGCGGCTGGCTGTTGTCGAACTGCATCGCGTTCCTGGTGCTGAGCGCGTCGTGCCTCACCTTGCTCGTCCAGCGCCTGCTGACCTCACCGCAGCCGATCCTGCGGCTCGGCAGCTTTCAGCGGCGGTCGTTCACGCTCGGCTGCCTGTCGAGCTTCTGTCTGGGCATCGGGCTGTTCGGCTCGGTGTATCTGATGCCGGTGTTCCTCGCCTTCGTGCGCGGCCACGATGCGTTCGAGATCGGCAAGATCATGCTGGTCACCGGCGTGGCGCAACTGATCGCCGCTCCGCTGGTGACGGCGCTGGACGGCAAGGTCGACGCGCGTCTCCTGACGGCGTTCGGTTTCGTGCTGTTCGGCTCCGGTCTGGCCGCGAGCGCGTTCCAGCCGCCGACCGCCGACTATCAGGAGATGTTCTGGCCGCAGGTGGTGCGCGGCGTCGGCATCATGTTCTGCCTGCTGCCGCCGACGCGGATCGCGCTCGGCGACCTGCCACAGGCCGAGGTCGCCGACGCCAGCGGGCTGTTCAACCTGATGCGTAATCTCGGCGGCGCCATCGGCATCGCGCTGATCGACACCATCATCTATGGCCGCGTCGCCATGCATGCCCAGGCGTTTCGCGACCGCCTGCTGGCCGGCGATACCGCGGCGGCCAAGGCGATCGGGCTCGCGCCGGAGCTGCTGCGCAACCGGCCGCGCGGCATCTCGGAGGAGCAGGCGATCGCCTATGTCCGGCCGCTGGTGGAGAAGGCCTCGCTGGCGCTGTGCGTCAACGAGGCGTGGTCACTGCTCGCCGGTGTCGCGCTGCTCGGCTTCCTGCTGATCCCCTTCGCCCGCAGCAAGGCGGCGAGCCTGTCGCCGCGGATGATGGCGCTAGAGGCTGCGCAGCCGGCGCTCCGGCGACGGCTCGATCAGCTCGGGCCGCGGTCCGGATAGGCGCTTGTGCAGGTGGACCATGAAGGCCATGCCGAACAGCGGCGTCGCCAGGTTCACGATCGGGATGGTGACGAAGGCCGCGATGATCAGCCCCGCGGTGAACACCGTGATCGCATTGTCGCGCCGCATCGCCTTGGCCTCCGCCGGCGGCCGGAAGCGCATCGCGGCGAGCTCGAAATATTCGCGGCCGAGCAGCCACGCGGTGGCGAGGAAGAAGATCACGAAGCCGGCGCCGGCGAGGAACACGAAGGGCAGGGCGACCAGATAGACCAGGATGGTGAGGCCGGCGGCCTTGAGGCCCTCGATGATGGCGACGCCGAATGGCAGGGCGGCGCCGGGGCGCTCGGCCGGATAATGCTCGCGCTCGACGAGGTCGGCGACGTCGTCGACGAACAGGCTCGCGATCACCGAGGTGATTGCCGGCATCAGCATGATGCCGCCGAACACGACGCCGAAGCCGGCGGCGATCGAGATGATCCAGGTCAGCACCTCCAGCGTGCCGTGCGAGTTCGGCCCGAGCATGGCCTCCGCCCAGCCCTCGCCGGCAGTCGCGAGCCAGGTCAGGAGCCGCTGCAGCCCGATCGCGAGCACCGTGACCAGCACCAGCGCCAGCCCGATCGAGCGCCACAGGATCGAGCGCATCGGCGGCGACAGAATCTGCGAAATCGCCTTGATGGCGGCGTCGATCATGGCGGGGTCCCTCGCTGCAAAGCCCGCGGCAGAGGTAGACATGCCGGCGGGCTTCGGCAAGTCCGCCGGTATCGTATCAAAGATCGGTCGCCCGCAGCCGCAGCGCGTTGCCGACCACGCTGACCGACGACAGCGACATCGCGGCGGCCGCGATGATCGGCGACAACAGGATGCCGAACACGGGGTAGAGGATGCCGGCGGCGATCGGGATGCCGGCGGCGTTGTAGATGAACGCGAAGAACAGG
The DNA here is from genome assembly GCF_051167575.1 of Bradyrhizobium sp. HKCCYLS3070. Taxonomy (NCBI): domain Bacteria; kingdom Pseudomonadati; phylum Pseudomonadota; class Alphaproteobacteria; order Hyphomicrobiales; family Nitrobacteraceae; genus Bradyrhizobium; species Bradyrhizobium sp. HKCCYLS3070. The sequence continues at coordinate 398,522 of NZ_JBNPTI010000003.1, read as the reverse complement.
TTCTGGCGGATGTTGCGCATCGTCGCCGCCGACAGTTTTCGCGCCCGCGCGATACCGCCGAGGTCGCCCTGCAGCAGCGTGATGCCGGCGCTCTCCATCGCAACGTCGGTGCCGGTGCCCATGGCGATGCCGACGTCGGCCGCGGCGAGCGCCGGCGCATCGTTGACGCCGTCGCCGGCCATCGCGACGATCTTGCCGCTGGCGCGCAGACGCGCGACCACGGCGCTCTTCTGCTCGGGCAGCACCTCGGCCTCGACCTCGGTGATGCCGATCTTGCGCGCGACCGCGGTGGCGGTGGTGCGGTTGTCGCCGGTCAGCATGATCACCTTGATGCCGTCGGCCGCGAGTACCTTCAGCGCCTCCGGCGTCGACGCCTTGACCGGATCGGCGACCGCAAACAGCGCAGACGGCTTGCCGTCGACGGCCATCGTGATCACGGTGGCGCCCTCTTCGCGCAGCCGCTTGCTCTCGACGCCGAGCGTATCGGTGATGATGCCGAGCGAGGCGAGATAGGTCGCATTGCCGAGTACGATGGCCTTGCCGTCGACCTCGCCGCGCGCGCCCTTGCCGGTCGGCGCGTCGAAGTTCTTGACGTCGGCGAGCTTGATGTTGCGCTCCGCGGCATGCCGGACGATGGCCTCGGCCAGCGGATGCTCGCTGGCGCGCTCGACGCTGGCGGCCAGCCGCAGCGCGTCGGCCTCGTCGAAGCCCTGAGCGGTGACGATGCTGGTCACCTTCGGCTTGCCCTCGGTCAGGGTGCCGGTCTTGTCGACGACCAGCGTATCGACCTTCTCCATCCGCTCCAGCGCCTCGGCGCTCTTGATCAGCACGCCGGCCTGGGCGCCGCGGCCGACCCCGACCATGATCGACATCGGCGTCGCAAGACCGAGCGCGCAGGGACAGGCGATGATCAGCACGCTCACGGCGGCGACGAGGCCGAAGGCGAAGCGCGGCTCGGGACCGAACGCGTACCACGCGACGAAGGCGGCAATGGCAGCAGCGATCACCATCGGCACGAACCAGCCCGCGACCTGGTCGGCGAGGCGCTGGATCGGCGCGCGCGAGCGCTGCGCGTCGGCGACCATCTGCACGATCTGCGACAGCAGGGTCTCGCGTCCGACCTTGTCGGCGCGCATCACGAAGCTGCCGGTCTGGTTCAAGGTGCCCGCGATGACGCGCTCGCCCTCGTCCTTGGTCACCGGCATCGACTCGCCGGTGACAAGCGATTCGTCGAGCGACGAGCGGCCTTCGAGAATGATGCCGTCGACCGGCACCTTCTCGCCCGGGCGCACACGCAGGCGATCGCCGACCGCGAGCTCGGCGATCTCCACCTCATGATCGTTGCCGTCGGTGTCGAGCCGCCGCGCCGTCTTCGGCGCCAGCTGCAACAGCGCCTTGATCGCTCCCGACGTTGCTTCGCGTGCGCGCAGCTCCAGCACCTGGCCGAGCAGGACGAGAATGGTGATGACCGAGGCCGCCTCGAAATACACCGCCACCGCGCCGCCATGGCCGCGGAACGCCGGCGGAAACGCCTGCGGCGCGACGGTCGCGATCACGCTGTAGACATAGGCGACGCCCGTGCCCATTGCGATCAAGGTGAACATGTTGAGATTGCGGGTCTGGACCGATTGCCAGCCGCGCACGAAGAACGGCCAGCCGGCCCACAGCACGACCGGCGTCGCCAGCGCGAACTGGATCCAGTTCGACAGCACGGGATCGAGCAGGCCATGGCCGCCGACGAGATGTCCGCCCATCTCCAGCACGACAACGGGTGCCGACAGCACAGTGCCGATCCAGAACCGCCTGCTCATGTCGGCGAGCTCGGGATTGGGCGCATCGTCGAGGCTGACGACGTCGGGCTCCAGCGCCATGCCGCAGATCGGGCAGGTGCCTGGGCCTTCCTGGCGGATCTCGGGATGCATCGGGCAGGTGTAGATCGTGCCTGCCGGCATCTCCGGCGGCGGCTCGCGTTCGCCGAGATATTTGTCCGGCTCGGCCGCGAACTTGGTGCGGCAGCCGGCCGAGCAGAAATGGAAGGTGTGACCCTGATGGTCGAAACGATGTGTCGAGGTCGCAGGATCGACGCTCATGCCGCAGACGGGATCGATGACCGTTGCCGGGTCATGCTCATGGTGGTCATGACCGCCACAGCATGACCGAGCGGCTGCAGGCGCTGCGGCCGTCGCGAGATACTTGGCGGGATCGGCGGCGAACTTGGTGCGGCAGCCTGCCGAGCAGAAATGGAAGGTCTGCCCCTGATGCTCGAAGCGATGCTTCGAGGTCAGGGGATCGACCGACATGCCGCAGACCGGATCCGTTGCCTTCGCTGGTTCAGGCGCGGCGGGGTCCGAGCCGCCGCAGCAGCCGCCCGAAGCGCTGGCGGGCGCCGCGCCGGCACGATCGCTGCAACAACTGTCCGCGGATGCCTGTTCGTGTCCGGTTTCCACCGCGCGCGCGCGCGATCCACAGCCGCATCCGCCCTCGCCGCCCGCCGCGACGCCATGCTCGTGTCTGGTTTCCGACATCGCTCAGCCTCTTGAAACCTATACCCTGTAGGGGTATATAGGCTCCATGCGCGAGGACATCAAGACATCCTGTCAGAAACGTTTGAGTCGGATCGAAGGGCAGGTCAGGGGCCTGTCGAAAATGGTCGAGGACAACCGCTACTGCATCGACATCGTCACCCAGATCTCCGCTGTGCGGGCGGCGTTGCGCCGGGTCGAGGAGGAGATCTTGCGCGACCACGTCGCGCATTGCGTCGAGCACGCCATCGCATCGGGCGACAAGGCCGATCAACGGCAGAAGATCGCGGAGTTGATGGATGTGATCGGCCGGTCGGATCGCTGAGGTCAGCCCAGCTCAGACCGCCACCTTGTTGCGGCGGCGCGCGGTCGGACGTGGCGCGACGTTTCGTACCGGCTCGGCGACGAGAAAATGCTCGTTGACCACGAGCCGTTCGCCGAGCTTCGCAACTATTTCCTCAGCCGCAGCCTGCTGCGTCGCCTCTTCGTCAGCCGTCTCAGGAACGAGCGGCGGCGCTGTGATGGCTCCTGGAAACACGGCGAACTCGCCCGCTACCTCCGCGAGCGGCTTCTGCTTGTCGGCCCAGTGCAGGGTCGTGTAGTCGAATCCATTGACGATGGTCGGCTTGACGATCTCGAAATAGGGCGAGATGTCGAAGTCGCGCGGCATGTAGAGCGAGGAATCGCGGATGTGCAGGATCTCGCGCTTGGCGCGCCGCGATGGCGCCCGCGTGATCTTGGGCAGGATCGGGTAGCGCACCGCATCGAAGGCCTGCGCGATCAGCGCCGAGCAGATCATCTTGGTCGGATCACCCGAGCCCAGCGCGATCATGCGCCGCCGCCAGCGTTGCGGAATCGGCATCGGGATCAGATAGCGCATCAGGTCGATGATGTTCTTGGTGTCGTAGCCGAAGCCGATGCGATTGATGGCGTAGCGGCACACCGTGTGCCGGTCCTCATAGGTCAGGCCGACCGGACGGCACACACGGGTGTGATAGGCGAAATATTTCGACAGCGGCGCCGAGATCACGCCGTCGCCGACATAGGCCTCGACCAGCACATGCGGCTCGCCGTCGGGCTCGACGGCGCCATCGATCGGTCCGACATAGAGCGCGGCGTGCGACCAGGTCGACTGCGTGAGGTATTTGATGATGCCGGAGATGCGGCTGTTGCCCTCGACGAGCAGCACGTCGCCGGGCTGGACGTCCTTGCGCAGATAGTCCGGATCGCTCGGCGTGAACGGCTCATAGCCGGGGATCTCCTTCTGGAGATAGGCGGCAATCAGCTTGCCGATCTGATCAAGCACGATACCCATAACGCTCCCCGGGCGACCTTGGCCGGTCGCCGGTTTTTTCCCTTCTTCCATGATGGTCGATTGCGGTTGCAATTTGGTTCATAGTGGACGCGTTCTGCACGGTATCACGTTTACCATCCCGGTTGCCGCAGCGCGGTAGATGCGGCAAATTCGCGGGTATTCGTTTGGTTCAAAGCTTTCGGAAACCATGTCATGAATGTCACGCGCCGCGGCTTCCTCTCCGCTTCCGCGGCGCTGGCCGTGCTGCCCATCGCCGGCCGCGCCGCGCAGGCGGCTGTTCCACGCGAGGCTGACATTGTCGTGATCGGGGCGGGTGCGGCGGGAATCGCCGCGGCCCGCCGCATCGTCGCGGCCAATCGCAAGGTCGTGGTGCTGGAGGCCGCGCCGCAGCTCGGCGGCCGTTGCCGCACGGATGCAGCCACCTTCGGCGTGCCGTTCGATCGCGGCGCCCGCTGGCTGCTCAACGCCGACGGCAATCCCATCAGCAGGCTCGCGCGCGGTCTCGGACTCGATCTCGTCGCGGCTCCCGTCGGGCAGAAGATCCGCGTCGGCCGGCGCAATGCGCGGCCCGGCGAGACCGAGCAGTTCCTGGCGGGGCTGGTGCGCGCCAATCGCGCCATCGACGAGGCGGCGCGCGGCAAGCTCGATACGTCCTGCGCCGCGGCGCTGCCGAAAGATCTGGGCGACTGGACCAGCACCACGGCATTCGTGCTCGGCGCCAGCGCGACCGGGAAGGATCTCGCCGATCTCTCCGCGATGGACAAGGCGCGTGCGCAGGATCGCAGCGCGCCGCTGGCCTGCCGCCAGGGGCTGGGCACGTTCATCGCCAGGCTCGGCGAATCGTTGCCGTTGTCGCTGTCGACTCCAGCAACGCGCGTCGTGTGGGCCAACCGCGACGTCGCGGTGGAAACGCCGGCGGGGCGAATCGCGGCGCGCGCCGTCATCCTCACGGTGTCGACCAACGTGCTGACATCAGGCGCCATCAAGTTCGCGCCCGAGCTGCCCAAGCGGCAGCTCGACGCCGCCGCGAAGCTCAGCCTCGGCAGCTATGATCACATTGCGCTGATGCTCGCGGGCAATCCGCTCGGCCTGTCGCGGGACGAGGTCATCATCGAGCAGAGCAATTCCAGTCGCACAGGTCTGCTGCTTGCCAATATCGGCGGATCGTCGCTTTGTACCGTCGATGTTGCCGGCGCCTTCGGCCGCGAACTATCAGCGCAGGGCGAGGCGGCGATGGTCGACTTCGCCAGGGAGTGGATAGGCAAGCTGTTTGGAAGCGAGGCCGCCGCAGCGGTGAAGTCGTCCGCAGCGACGCGCTGGAACCTGGCGCCGGGCGTGCTCGGCGCGATGTCGGCGGCCACGCCCGGCAGCCAGGGCGCCCGCAAAATATTGGGCGAGCCCTTGGGTCCGCTGTTTCTTGCGGGAGAGGCCACGCACGAAGCGCTGTGGGGCACGGTCGACGGCGCCTGGGACTCCGGCGAGCGCGCCGCGGAAGCCGCGCTGCGCCGGATCGGCGCGATCAAGGACGCCGAACCGGAGCCGAGCAGTGAGCGGCAACGACCGCGCCGTCGTGGCAAGGTGCGCTCGGCCTCGCCGGAGGATTGACCGTCGATCCGCAAGCTCATCAGCAAGAGGGTGGGCACGGCGCAACTGCGATCTCAAGCGTGAATGGCACGGCTGCGCCTTTGCCCACCCTACGGCTGATGCAGGCGAGTTGCCGATTGAAGCACGCCCAGCCTTGGCTACACCGGCAGCTTCAATTCCATCAGGTCTTTCGCGACCACGATGCGGCCCGTGTAGTTCTTCTTCACGTCCCGCGTCCAGTCCTCGTCCGTCACTTCGGGGTCATCACCGGGCACGAAGTGGCTGAGCACCAGCACCTTCACGCCTGCAGCCGCGGCGATGCGTCCGACGTCTTCCGTGGTCGTGTGACTGTCGAGCAGGTGCTTCTTCAGCGTCGAGCCGTTCTTCGTCTTGGCGACCAGCCGATCGACCGCGGGCACATAGAGGCATTCATGCACGAGAACGTCTGCGCCCTTGGCAAACTCTGCAAGCTTCGGGTTATAGGCCGTGTCGCTCGAGAACACGATCGTGCCCTCGGGCGTCTCGAACTTGTACGCGAAGTTGTCGGTGATCGGCGGATGTGGCGTGCGGAACGCGGTCACCGTCACGTCCGCCGTCTTCAGCACGACGCCGTCCGCGTCGATATCCTTCGCGACCAGGAGTGGCCGCGGATCTGGCCGGCCTTCATCCGCGATGCGGGTGTCGACGTCGAACTTGTTGGTTTCCCAGAAGCTCCTGGTCATCGCCTCCAGGCCCTTCGGTCCGAACGACTGGATCGGCGTCGACAATCCTGCGGCCCAGGCGTTGTAGAACAGATTGCCGTATTCGAGATTGTGATCGGAATGGTGATGGCTGATCAGGATGTACTTGATCGATGGGATCGGAACCCCAGCGCTGACGAGCTGACGGCTGACGCCCATGCCGCAATCGATCACGAACGGCGTGCCGTTGACGACGACGAGATTGGCCGGATTCGAAGCGCCGACGCCGACGCGCGGGCCGCCCTTGGTGCCGAGGAAGACCATCCGCGTGCCGGTCTTCGCGCCTTGCGCGAACGCCGCGGGCGCCGCGATGGCGCCGGCCGTTCCCAGCGCGAGCTTGAGCATTGTTCGCCGATGGATCACGGTGGCCTCCCAGTCTGCTTCGTTGCAGGAAGGCTAACCCCGCCCGAGCACGCCGTCGAGGGCCGGCAGGCCGGCGATCACGGCGATTGCGATCAGCGCATAGCAGATGGCGCGGAACACCTGCTCGCTGGCGCGGCCGAACAGCGACGCGCCGAACGCGACACCGAGCGCGTAGACCGGCCCGATCAGCAGCGAAAGCTTCAGCGAATCCCAGGTGATCAGCCCGCTCATTGCGTAGCTCACCATCGCGAAGAAGTCCGATGCGCCGAAGAACAGCACGATGTTCGCCCGTGCGATCTTTGGCGGGATCGGGCGTCCCAGCCAGTAGCCGACGATCGGCGGGCCCCCGGTCTGCGCCAGTCCGCTGCAGAATCCGGAGATGCAGCCGACAACGACCGACAGCGCGGTGTACTCCCTGCCGCGATAGCGCCAGCCGGACAGCAGCAGCGCAAGCAGCCCGATCACGAAACCGGTGATGATCCAGCGGACGGTGACCGGGTCCAGCCGGCTGAGGAAATAGGTGCCCACGGGCACGCCGACCAGCGCACCCGCGACGATCACCGCGGTGGCCTTGCGGTCGGCCTCGCGCCAGGCCGGCGCCACCATCGGGGCCATCGAGACGAAATCGATCACCAGCAGCAGCGGCGCGACCAGACGGGGCGTCGCAAAGCTGCTCGCGAGCGGCATGAAGATCAGTGCTGCGCCGAAGCCGGAGAAGCCGCGCGCGGTTGCGGCAATGAAGGCGACGATCGCCAGCGCGATCGTCGCGAACAGGCTGAGATCGGCAGGGATGAGCCCGGAGAGGCTCATCCGCGCAACGTGCCGCCGGTCTTCTTGGCTACGTCGGCCGTGATCTTCGCCGCGACCGCGTCGATCTCCTCGTCGGTCATGGTCTTGTCGCGTGGCTGCAGGGTCACGGCGATCGCGATCGACTTCTTGCCGTCCTCGATGCCCTTGCCCTCGTAGACGTCGAACACGGTGACATCGGTGATCAGCTTCTTGTCGACGCCCTGCGCGGCGCGGACGATGTCGCCGGCCTTGACCTTGCGATCGACGATGAAGGCGAAGTCGCGCGACACCGGCTGGAATGCCGAGAGCTCCAGCACCGGCTTGGCGCGGGTCGGCTTCGCCTTGGCCGCCGGAATGCGATCCAGGATCACCTCGAAGGCGACCAGTGGCCCGTCCGCCTTCAGCGCCTCCAGCGTGCGCGGATGCAGCTCGCCGAAATGCCCGAGCACGTTCTGCGGGCCCATCTGGATCGTGCCGGAGCGCCCCGGATGCATCCAGGCCGGCCCGCCGGCGACGATCTGCAGCGAGGCCATCGGCGCGCCGGCCGCCGCGAGCACCGCGAGCGCATCGGCCTTGGCGTCATACGCGTTGGCCGGCTGCGATCCCGTCCAATGCCGGCCGAGTCCCTTCGCCGGCGCGATGCCGCGGCGGATGCCGCTCGCGGCCACGAACTGATCCGTGGGGCCATCGCCCTTGAAGACCTGCCCGACCTCGAAGATCGCGGCATCGCCGAAGCCGCGATCGGCATTGGCCTGCACCGTCGCGGTCAGGCCCGGCAACAGGCTCGGGCGCATGTCCGAGAGATCGGCCGCGATCGGATTGGCGAGAGCGAGCTCGGCCTTGCCGCCGCCGAACAATTCGGCGGCCGGCTTGGAGATGAATGACCACGTCACGGCTTCGACCATGCCGCGCGCGGCCAGCGCGCGCTTGGCGCGCCGCGTGCGCAATTGCAGCGGCGTCAGCACCGGCTTGCGCGGGGCGTCGCCGCGCTCGAACGGCGTCATCGGCACCTTGTCGACGCCGACGATGCGCACGACTTCCTCGACGATATCGGCCTTGCCGTGCACGTCGCTGCGCCAGGACGGCACCGCGACCTTCACGACGGGGCCGTTGCCGGCGACCACGAAGCCGAGATGCGTCAGTATCCGCCGCATCTCGGTCAGCGGCACCTCGATGCCCGCCAGCCGCTTCACCTCGGTCAACGGGAAGTCGACGATGCGGTCATCGCCGAACGGATTGCCGACGACGACAGTCTCCGATGGCGTGCCGCCGCACAGGTCGAGCACGAGCTTGGTCGCCATCTCCAGGCCCGGCACCATGAAGGCCGGATCGACGCCGCGCTCGAAGCGGTAGCGCGCGTCGGAATTGATGCCGAGCTTGCGGCCGGTCTGGGCGATGTTGATCTCGTTCCACAGCGCCGATTCGATCAGCACGTCGGTGGTGCCTTCATCGCAGCCCGAAGCCTCGCCGCCCATGATGCCGGCGAGCGATTCGACACCGGCATCATCGGCGATGACGCACATCGAATGGTCGAGCGTGTAGGTACGGCCGTCGAGCGCGAGCAGGGTCTCGCCGTCACGCGCGCGGCGGACGACCAGATTGCCCTTCACCTTCTTGGCGTCGAACACGTGCAGCGGACGCGCGCGGTCGAAGGTCATGTAGTTGGTGATGTCGACCAGCGCGTTGATCGGGCGTAGGCCGATCGATGTGAGGCGCTGCTGCAGCCACTTCGGCGACGGGCCGTTCTTGACGCCGCGCACCAGTCGCAGCGCGAAGCCGGGACATAGCTTCTCGTCTTCGACCTTGACCTTCACGGGGCAAGGGAATTCGCCTCTGATCGGCTTGATGCCGGGATCTTTCAGCTTGCCCATGTCGGCGGCGGCGAGGTCGCGGGCGATGCCGTGCACGCCGGTGCAGTCCTGGCGGTTCGGCGTCAGGTTGATCTCGAATTGGGGATCGCCGAGCCCGGCCCATTCGGCGTAGGGGGTGCCGATCGGCGCATCCGCCGGCAGCTCCATGATGCCGTCGTGATCGTCGGAGATCTGCAGCTCGGCCGCCGAGCACAGCATGCCGCGGCTCTCGACGCCGCGGATCGTGCCGACCGACAGCGTGATGTTCTTGCCGGGGATGTAGGTGCCCGGCGGCGAGAACACCGACACCAGTCCCGCGCGCGCATTCGGCGCGCCGCACACCACCTGCACCGGCGCGCCACCGTCGCCGGTGTCAACCATGCAGACGCGCAGCCGGTCGGCGTTCGGGTGCTGCTCGGCGGCGACGACGCGCGCGATTTTGTACGGCGCGAGCAGCTTCGCCTTGTCCTCGAGATGCTCGACCTCGAGGCCGATCATCGTGAGCTTGTTGGCGAGCGTCTCGACCGACTCGTCGGTGTCGAGATGGTCCTTCAGCCAGGACAGCGTGAATTTCATGGCTCTTTCCGCTGATTCAGTCCCGTTCCCTCCCCCGCTTGCGGGGGAGGGTCAGGGTGGGGGCTCTCGCCGCAATGGCAGCGGCAATGGTTTCAAGAACGCCGGCGCGATTGGCCAGGACGTCGTTATTGGCAAAGCGCAGGATGTGAAATCCTTTGGCTTCGATCGCAGCTGAGCGTGAAGCGTCGCGCTGTTCGCCTTCAGTTGAGAAGTGCTGTCCGCCATCGAGCTCGATGACGAGACGTGCGGTGTGGCAGACGAAGTCGACGATGTAGCGGTCGATCGGGACCTGACGGCGAAAGCCCGCGCCGAGCAGGCGATGGCCGCGCAGCTCGGACCATAATATTCTCTCGGCATCCGTCGAGTTTTGGCGGAGGGCGCGCGCATTCGTTCGAAGCTTCGGCGAGACTGTCCAGATGGGCTTCTCGTCGTCCATCGACACCTCCTGCGCGGAGAGACCCCCACCCCAGCCCTCCCCCGCAAGCGGGAGAGGGAGTCCGAGCGTTTGCTGAGAGAGGGCGAGGCTCATCACGAGCTCAGCCCTCCGGCCAAGGTCGGCACCTCCAGCGGCTTGAAGCCGTAGTGCGACAGCCAGCGGACATCGCCGTCGAACAGCTGGCGCAGGTCGCTCATGCCGTATTTCAGCATCGCGATGCGGTCGATGCCCATGCCCCAGGCAAAGCCCTGGTATTCGTCGGGATCGATGCCGCAGGCGCGCAGCACGTTCGGGTGCACCATGCCGCAGCCGAGAATCTCCAGCCAGTCCTCGCCCTCGCCGAAGCGGATCTCGCCCTTGTCGCGGCGGCACTGGATGTCGACCTCAAGAGACGGCTCGGTGAACGGGAAGAACGACGGCCGGAATTTCATGTTGATGTGGTCGACCTCGAAGAACGCCTTGCAGAACTCATGCAGGATCCATTTGAGGTGACCGAGATGCGAGCCCTTGTCGATGACGAGGCCCTCGACCTGGTGGAATTGCGGCGTGTGGGTCGCGTCCGAATCGATGCGATAGGTGCGGCCCGGGCAGATCACGCGGATCGGCGGCTTCTGGCTGAGCATGGTCCGCACCTGCACCGGCGAGGTGTGGGTTCGCAGCAGCATGCGCGAGCCGTCCGGCTTCGGATTGAAGAAGAACGTGTCGTGCATCTCCCGCGCCGGATGGCCTTCCGGGAAGTTCAGCTTGGTGAAGTTGTAGTCGTCGGTCTCGACATCCGGGCCTTCCGCGATCGAGAAGCCCATGTCGGCGAAGATCGTGGTCAGCTCGTCCATCACCTGGCTGAGCGGATGGATGCGGCCGGTCTCGGCCGGCGAATCCTGCAGCGGCAGCGTGACGTCGATGGTCTCGGCCGCGAGCCTCGCGTCGAGCGCCGCGGCCTTGAGCACCTCGCGGCGCGCGGTCAGTGCCTGCGTGACCTTGTCCTTGGCGAGGTTGATCGCGGCGCCTTGCGTCTTGCGCTCGTCCGGCGACATCTTGCCGAGCGTCGCCAGCAGCGCCGAGATCGAGCCCTTCTTGCCGAGCGCCGAGACGCGGACGGCTTCCAGTGCGGCCTCATCGCCGGCGGCGGCGATCTGGTCGAGGATCGAGGTTTCGAGCGAGGCGAGGTCGGACACGGTCAAAATCTCCGCGGGACAAAAGGCGGCTGGGTTGTCGCCGCGCGGGCGACACGGGTCAAGCGAAAGCAGGCATGTTGCCGGATAGCAAAAAGCGGCCGAGAGCATCGGCCGCTTTTGAAATCCTCACGATGCGGAGGCGATCAGGCGGCGAGCGCCGCCTTGGCCTTCTCAACGATCGCCTGGAACGCGGCGGGCTCGTTGATCGCGAGATCCGACAGCACCTTGCGGTCGACGGTGATGCCGGACTTCGACAGGCCGTCGATAAATCGGCTGTAGGTGAGCTCGAAGGGACGCACGGCGGCGTTCAGGCGCTGGATCCAGAGCGCGCGGAAGGTGCGCTTCTTGCGCTTGCGATCGCGGAACGCATACTGGCCGGCCTTCTCGACGGCCTGCTTGGCGGTGCGGATCGTGTTCTTGCGGCGGCCGTAATAGCCCTTGGCGGCCTTGAAGACTTTCTTGTGCTTGGCGTGGGCGGTCACACCGCGTTTGACGCGAGACATGCCGGAAATCCTTGGATTCAGAGATGACGATCAGCCGCGGCTTTGAGGCGGCCAGGGTTCGGAAGCGAGAGGCCGGTCAGGCGTTCGGCAAGAAGTACTTCTTGACGTTGTCGCCGTCGGTCTTGAACAGCACGCGGGTGCCGCGCAGCTGCCGGATCTGCTTCTTCGTCCGCTTGATCATGCCGTGGCGCTTGCCGCGCTGGGCGTGCATCACTTTGCCGGTGGCAGTCACCTTGAAGCGCTTTTTGGCGCCGGATTTGGTCTTCAGCTTGGGCATTTGGCTCTCCTTGATGCCAACGGCAAGCCGCCCGCAAAAGCGGCGCCATCCGGCGAAAATGCTCGTTAGAGCGTTGGTTGTGCTCAGGTTTCGGGTCCAAACCAGGACCCACCCGCACAGAAACATCGCCACGGCAGCCCTTGATCAGCCGGGCGACGAAGGCCGCGCTTATGCCAGAGACAAAGCCCGTTGGCAACGTCGAACCACGGAATCGGCTATTCCGACCCATGATCAGCCGACCATGACAGTCGAGGATCGACCATGACCCGCCTCATTCGCCGCGCCATCTCCGCCGCCTTCACGACCGCGCTGCTGACGGGCCTCGCGGGCCTGACGGCAAGGCCGGCGCACGCTGCCGGCTTCGATGGCGCCTGGACCGTGCTCATCATCACCGAGGCCGGCAGTTGCGACCAGGGCTACAGCTTCCCGATCCGGATCAGCGGCGGCCGGGTCCTCTCGAACAGCACCGCCAACATTACCGGCTCGGTTGGCCGCGGCGGCGCCGTCACCGTGCGGGTATCCCAGGGTGGCGCCTCGGCCAGCGGCACCGGCCGGCTTGGCGCCACGTCCGGCGTCGGTCGCTGGAGCGGCAAAGGCTCGTCCGGGACCTGCAGGGGGCGGTGGCAGGCGACGCGGTCCTGACCCGGGACCGCAAGAGCGGCCCTGACGGGCGCCCCAAGAGAAAAGCCCGCCAAACGCGTGGCGGGCCCGGCTTCAGGTGTCGGCGTGCTGGACCTAGCGCGGCGCCAGAACCATGACCACCTGACGTCCCTCGAACCTGGCGTCCTGCTCGACCTTGGCGAACGCCGCCACGTCGGACTTCACCTTGTCGAGCAGCTTGGTGCCGATCTCCTGGTGCGCCATTTCGCGGCCGCGATAGCGCAGCGTGATCTTGACCTTGTCGCCCTCTTCGAAGAACCGCTGCATCGCGCGCATCTTCACGTCGTAGTCGTGGTCGTCGATCATTGGGCGGAGCTTGATCTCCTTGATCTCGACGACCTTCTGCTTCTTGCGGGCCTCGGCGGCCTTCTTCTGCGCCGAATATTTGTACTTCCCGTAGTCCATGATCTTACAGACGGGAGGCGAGTTGTTCGGCGAAATCTCGACCAGATCCATGCCGGCATCAGCGGCCATCTTGATCGCGACAACGGTCTCGACGACACCACGGTTGGTGCCTTCGGCATCGATCAGCTGGATCTGCGCATTGCGAATCTCATCATTGGTACGCGGCCCGTCTTTGACGGCAGCGGGCGGGGCTCGATTGGGGCGGCGAATGGGTAGTGCTCCAAGGTTGTGGAAGAAGGCGGCTAGTTTGGAGGAAGATGCTTTCGCGGGCAAGGTCGCAACGGTCCGGTGCGTCGAAATTCCGCCCGGTCGTCGCGGCTCCTGCGTCGCATGCGCGAGACTTGCGCGTCGATGCATTCCCCCAAGGAAGCCACACGGCCGAGAAATGCGATCAAACTCGCGCTTTTTCGGGCCCTCGTGGTTCCGCCGGGGGACATAGAGTGCGCGGCGCGCTTTCGCAAGCGGCTGCGTCGGGCCGCGCCGATTGACGGAAACGGCCGGTTCGCCCACACAACACCCGACAGCGAGTAACGATCCATGAACCCTGCTGCAGAAAATGCCGATCCGCCCGTCTTCATCGCCGTCGGCGCGGGCGAATCGTCGCGCCGGATCGCGGTGCGGGCGCGGCCAGGCCGTCCGCCCGGGCTGTTCTGGCTCGGTGGCTTCAATTCCGACATGAAAGGCACCAAGGCCCTGGCCCTCGACGCCTGGGCCGCCGAGCGCGGCCGCGCCTGCGTTCGCTTCGACTATTCCGGGCACGGCGAATCCGGCGGACGCTTCGTCGACGGCACCATCAGCCGCTGGCTCGAGGAGAGCGTCGCGGTGTTCCGGCAATTCTGCCGCGGACCCCAGGTCGTGATCGGTTCCTCGATGGGCGGCTGGATGGCGCTGCTGCTGGCGCGCGAGCTGCTCAAGGAGCCGGCCGAAGCAACGCTGGCGGGCCTGGTCCTGATCGCCCCGGCGCCCGATTTCACCGAGGAGCTGATGTGGAAGGGCTTTGCGCCGGCGGTCCGGACCGAGATCGAGACCAACGGCGTCTGGATGCGTCCGTCGGAGTACGGCGAGCCCTATCCCATCACCAGGGCGCTGATCGAGGACGGGCGCAATCATCTCCTGCTCGGCGGTGCCATCAAGGTCGGCTGCCCGGTGCGCATCCTGCAGGGCGCGCAGGACCGAGACGTCCCCTGGCAGCATGCGTTCGCACTGACCCACCGCCTGCCGGCCGAAGACGTGGTGCTGACCATGATCCAGGACGGGGACCACCGGCTGTCGCGTCCGCAGGACATCACGCGTATGCTGGCCGCCGTCGGCGAGATGGGCTGAGGCGGCCGGCTTCAGCATCGCGCCTGCCATTCCGCGCGGACGCTCTCGTCGGTCTCCGACGTCAGCGCCGCCTTAGCACGCCGCGCGTAAGCAGCCTCGTCGAGCAGCCAAGCGAGCGCCCAGGCGGCGGCACCGCGCACCAGCGGACTCGGATCGGCGGCCAGCCGCTCGGCTGACGACGTCAGCGCCACATCGCCCGAGTTGCCGATCGCGATCAGCACGTTGCGCAGGAAGCGGTCGCGGCCGATGCGCTTGATCGGCGATTTCGCGAACAGTGCGCGGAACGCGGCATCGTCGAGCGCCGCCAGCTCCGCCAGCGAAGGCGCGCGCAACGCGTCGCGCGCCGCCAGCTTCGCCTCGCGTCCCGCCTGCGCGAACTTGTTCCAGGGACAGGCGGCGAGGCAGTCGTCGCAGCCATAGATGCGGTTGCCCAGCGCCTTGCGGAACTCGCGCGGGATCGGCCCCTTGTTCTCGATCGTCAGATACGAGATGCAGCGCCGCGCATCGAGGCTGTAGGGAGCCGGGAACGCCGCGGTCGGGCAGCTGTCGAGGCAGGCCCGGCACGAGCCGCAATGATCCCGCTCCGGCGCGTCCGCCGGCAGCGCCAGCGTCGTGTAGATGGCGCCGAGGAACAGCCAGGAGCCGAAGCCGCGCGACACCAAGTTGGTGTGCTTGCCCTGCCAGCCGAGCCCGGCCGCTTCGGCCAGCGGCTTCTCCATGACGGCCGCGGTGTCGACGAACACCTTCACATCACAGCCGGCCTGCGCGACCAGCCAGCGAGCGAGCGCCTTGAGGTTCTTCTTGATGACGTCGTGATAATCGTCCCCGCGGGCATAGACCGAAATCGCAGCATTGCTGCGCCGGGACAGGACCGCGCGAGGGTCCTCGTCGGGGCCGTAATTGACGCCGAGCATGATGATGCTGCGGACCTCGCGCCACAGCGTGGTGGGATCGGTGCGGCGGGACGGCTCGCGCGCCAGCCAGTCCATGTCGCCGTGCTGGCCGGCGGCGAGGAAGCGTTCGAACGCAGCGGCCCGTTCGGCACTCACGACCGGGGCGGTGATACCGACGACATCGAAGCCCAGCCGTTGCGCCTCGGCGGCCAGCGCCGCCTTCAACGTCACCGGCGTGGGCCTAGCGGCGCTCAGAAGTCCAGATCCACATAGGTGCGCGACGCCGGCACGCCCGCCAGCCAGTCGGAGAGCAGCGGCCGGAACGACGGCCGCGACTTCACCCGCGCGTACCACGCCTTCGCGGCGTCGTCCTCGATCCATGGCACGTCGCCCAGATAGTCGATCGCCGACAGATGCGCGGCGGCGGCGAGGTCGGCATAGGTCAGGCGGTCGCCAGCCAGGAAATTGCGCCGCTGCGCCAGCCAGCCGATATAGGCGAGATGATAGCGCACATTGGTCTTGGCGGCGCGAATCACGTCGGTCGACGGCGGCCCGCCGCCATCCTCCTCGCTCATGAAGCGCTTGTAGATGCGCTCGGTGACCAGCAGGTTCGAGGCCTCCTCGAAGAACTTGGTGTTGAACCAGTCCATCAGTCGGCGCACCTCGATGCGCTCGGCCGCCGAGGCCGGCATCAGCCGGCGATCACCCATCTCGGGCCCGCAGGTCTCGTCGATGAATTCGGCGATCACGCCGACACCGGGCACCGGCGGCAGGCCTTCGACCGACAGCACCGGCGTGGTGGCCGCGGGATTGAGCACGAGAAACGCCTCGCGGCGCTCCCAGGCGCGTTCCTCCACCAGGCGCAGATCGAGCCCGTATTCGCCGAGCACCAGCCGGACGAAGCGTGAATGCGGGCAGAAGGGATGGTGGTAGAGCGTGTACATGGAGCCTTTCGACGATTCCGCAGCTACGGCGCTTAACGAACAATCAACCATCGGTTCGCACCGACGCCTCGTCCCGATACCGGCGCGCGGGTGCGCTCGCGAATCGGACCATTAGCGCATGGTCGGCGAAAGTGTAAGCAGTAGGGCGACGGGCGGTCATGCGGGAAACGGCGCTTTCGGGAACAGCGATCAGCGCGCCCGATCCGCTGTCCGGCATTGCCTCGTTCCGATTCGCATGGCCGATCACACGCCGGTTCATTCATCGGATGTGGCCGGTTCGAGCGCTTTTTGCAATTGCGGGCGGGGGCCGAATAGGCGAGAAGGGCGGCGTTTTGCCGGCCATCCAGGATCCGATCAATGATGTCAGATACGCTGCGGGCGGTGCTTCTCGGCATCGTTGAGGGCGTCACCGAGTTTCTTCCCGTATCCTCGACGGGCCATCTGCTGCTCGCCGAGCGCTTTTTCGGGCTCGGCGACGAGGGGTTCTGGAAGAGCTTTGCGATCCTGATCCAGCTCGGCGCCATCCTCGCCATCGTTGCGCTGTACTTCTTCAAGCTGTACCGCGTCGCGATCGGCGCGCTGACGAACCCTGACGACCGCCGCTTCATCATCGGCGTGCTGATCGCCTTCCTGCCCGCGGTCATCATCGGCCTCATCGCCGGCAAGTACATCAAGGCGCTCCTGTTCGATCCCTGGGTCGTGTGCTTCTCGCTGATCGTCGGCGGCGCCATCCTGCTGTGGGTCGATCAGATCGATCTCAAGCCGCGGGAGCACGACGCCACGCGCTATCCGCTGATGATGTATCTGTGGATCGGCGTCGCGCAGTGCGTCGCCATGATCCCCGGCGTGTCGCGCTCGGGCGCCACCATCGTGGCGGCGATGCTGCTCGGCGGCGACAAGCGCTCGGCCGCGGAGTTCTCCTTCTTCCTGGCGATCCCGACCATGGTCGGCGCCTTCGTCTACGACTTCTACAAGAGCCGCGCCGAGATGACGGCGGACCATCTCGGTCTGATCGCGATCGGCTTCGTCGTCTCCTTCATCACCGCGATGATCGTGGTGAAGGCCTTCCTCGGCTACGTCACCCGCCACGGCTTCGTGCTGTTCGCCTGGTGGCGCGTCATCGTCGGCACCCTCGGCCTGATCGCGCTGGCGCTGGGGAAGTGAGCTGAGCCCCAGCTCCATCCACCGTCATTGCGAGCGTAAGCGAAGCAATCCAGTGTGGTGTCCGGGACTCTGGATTGTTTCGTCGCTTCGCTCCTCGCAATTACGAGGACCAGCAGTCGTGGCTTCACGCGTTCTTGCGCTGGAACTGGCCGGACGGACGGAAGCGCCAGAGATATTGCGGGGCGATCGCCTCGAGTGAATCCGGCGTGATGCCAAGGCCCTGCAGCGTCAGCCCCGCCGCCTTCGCCGCTTCCGACACCACGTTGTCATGACGCAGCAGCTCGACCTGGTCCGGCGTCAGCTTCAGCGGCCCCGGCGCGAACTGCAGGATTGCGGCCTGGAGTTTGGCGAGCCCGAACGGCAGCGGCAGCAGCGCGCGGTCGCGGTCGGTGATGTCGAGGATGATTTTCAGGATTTCCCGGAAGCTCAGCACCTCGGGCCCGCCGAGCTCGTAGGTCGCGCCCGGCTGCGCCTTGCCGTCGACCGCATCGGCCACCGCGGTGGCGACGTCGCCGACATAGACCGGCTGCATCTTCGTCTCGCCGCCGCCGATCAGCGGCAGGAACGGCGAGATCCGCGCCAGCCCCGCAAAGCGGTTGGTGAACTGGTCCTCGGGGCCGAACACGACCGAGGGGCGCATGATCACGGCCTCGGGCACCGCGGCCAGCACGGCGGCCTCGCCGGCCGCCTTGGCGCGGGCATAGCTCGACGCCGACTCTGCGTCGGCGCCGATCGCCGAGACGTGCACCATGCGGGCGCCAGCGGCGGCCGCCGCCTTGGCGACGGTGGCGGCGCCCTCGGCCTGTACGGCCTCGAAGGTCTGCGCGCCGCTCTCGGTCAGGACGCCGACGAGATTGATCGCGACATGGCTGTCACGCAGCGCTGATGCGACCGAGTCGGGATAGCGCAGATTGGCCTGTACGGCGTGGATCTGGCCGACCCGGCCGAGCGGCTGCAGATGGCCCGCCAGCTCCGGCCGACGCACCGCGACGCGGATGCGGTAGTCGCGCTTGGCCAGCGCCCGGACCACGTTGCGCCCGACGAAGCCGGAGCCGCCGAAGACGGTAACCAATGTGTCCAGATTCGATGCCATGGAATGAGTCCTGGGATTGCCGGGCGGTCGGTCCGCCCCGGACGAGATAGCTGTCAGCGGCGATTCGCACCCCGCGGCCCGCCATCCTGGGCCGCTGTATAGCCCATCGCCCGCACCGCGGAAAAGGGAGCCGTGTTTTTGCGCATGGGGTGAGAAAAATTGTCATCTTGGGCGTTCAGCGGTTTGACAAGCGCCCGTTCGATCCGTACACAGCGCCCCCATGCCCAGGTGGCGGAATTGGTAGACGCGCTGGCTTCAGGTGCCAGTGGCTTAACGGCCGTGAAGGTTCGAGTCCTTTCCTGGGCACCATTTTTGGTGGTGACCTCCCCCGCACAGAACTCTGTGACAGACGACGGCGCTGATGCGCCTCGCGATCTGATTGGGTGGCATCGATTTAGCTGATGTCTTCGCGACATCAGCGACACGCTCGTCCCCGAGCCAGCCGATAATCCTCCTTTCAACGCCCGTGATGTAGCCGCTGCTGCCGGCTGCGAGCCTCCACCCTCCCCTGGAGGGGGAGGGTCGATCGCGCGCGAAGCGGGCGAGCGGGGTGGGGCGATCTCTCCACGCACGCCAGCGCCAGAGGAGAGATCACCCCACCCCGCCTCACGTTTCGCTTCGCTCTCCGTGAGGCGACCCTCCCCCTCCAGGGGAGGGTGGGCACCGCCTTCGTGTCGAGTGATCGCCATGACCGCCGTGGTCTTTCTCGTTTAGGGCAAGACCTATCAGCCTCGCGGCGCGCTTTGCGCCCGAGCTGTGCTGATCGTCTCGCCCTCGAAATCATGAGGGCGCAGGGAGAGCCGGGTGCCGACCGCACCCATGGCCCGCCAGCGAAGGAAAATGCTGGCGGCAGGAACCACAGGTACGCGCCGGATCATCCGGCCCTCCCTGCGCGATTGGTTTTAACGGCTGCTTCGCGTTCTCCCTGGTGCGCCGGGCTTGTTGGCCACCATCCCCACGCGAAGCGAAAGCTTCGTCATGAGTTGATATCAGCGTCGGGATATCAGGACCGCGCGACTTGACCGTGCGTGCATCCTTGTTCGTCCGCGCGAACTCAATCACGCTGCAACGACACACGCCCATCGCATCCCACTGCCAACGTCTCGTGACGGTCGCGACACGCCCCTCATGCGGCAGCAGGGACGCGCGGAAATGTGCAGGTGATTTGCCCGACGGCGCAAGCCCGGATGCTGCGACAGACTGGCACGACGGGCAATTTGCGCATGACAGGCATGCCATCTCCACCGTGATTGCGAGCGAAGCAATCCAGAGCCACGGGTGTCGCCCGGGATCGCTTCGTCGCTTCGCTCCTCACAATGATGGTGGTGAGCACTACGCCCCGAGCTGGCTTAGGAGCAACCTCACCTATCAACTTGCATTGGCGCACAGGATTAGCACGTGAGTTCGGCGCAGAGCTTTCGCTTCACCACCGGTGTCGTCCCCACGAACGCGGGGACCCATACCACGCAGGCGGTACGTTCCGCGCGACTCGTCGCAGCCGGTGACCATCTGTCTCGGATCGGCGCCCGCCGACGCGTTGCGTCGGCGAGCTTATCGGCGACGACAGAGGATGTCGTTGTCAGCTGGCCGTCACAGGCGCAGTTCGCCCGTCCAGGGCAGGCCGACAAAGCCCGATGGGCGGGTCATGCCGTGCGTGATGCCGCGATCACGCGCGCCAGCACTGGCCAATACAGATCGCCATAGCCCGCCTCGATCGCCTCTCCGAGTCGCCTGTCGGCAAGCTCCGCGCCCGGCAGGTCGATCTGCACGGACCTGGCGAGATCGAGAGCATAGCCGATGTCCTTGCGCGCATATTCGGTCGAGAACGCCCGCTTCGGATATGTGTCGGGCAGCATCGCCTTCATGCCGTGGTTGCGCAGCGCGAAGCTGTCGGCCGAGCCTTTGGCCAGGGTCTCGAACAGCAGCGTGGCATCGAGGCCAGCGCGCTTGGCAGTCTCCAGCGCTTCGCCGAGCGCCACCACGGTCTGCATCAGCACCATGTTGTTGAGGATCTTCACGACCTGGCCGGCGCCCACGCCGCCGCAATGGGTGATGTCGGTCGCGAACATCGCGAACAGCGGCCGCAGTCTCTCGAACGTCGCCGCGTCGGCCCCCACCATCACGCTCAGCGTGCCGTCCTCGGCCGCCTGCCGGGTGCGGGCGATCGGCGCATCCGCGTAGGCGGCGCCCTTGGCCGCGAAACGCTCGGCGAGCTCCCGGCTGGCCTGCACCGGCGAGGTGCCGAGGTCCACGATGGTGTGACGCGCCTCCACGTGGCGGAGCAGGCCGTCATCGCCGTCGCACACCGCTTGGACATGCTTGCCGCTCGGCAACGCCATGAAGATCACGTCGGTCTGGCGCGCCAGCTCCGCGAGCGACACGGCACGCTTGACGCCGACGGCGGCGAGGCGCTGCAGCGGCGCGTCCGCACGATCGAAGCCGAGCACCGGGACGCCTGACTTGAGGGCTAGGTTGCGGCACATCGGCTCGCCCATGACGCCTAACCCGATAAATCCGATCGCCCCCATTGCAAGTTCCTCTTCATTCGGACCTGCCTGTTCAATCGACCATGGCGCCGCGCTGCAGGTTGGCCCAGTCCCGTTCCGGATAGTCGTCTGAATAGTCGCAGGTGTCGATCGAGCAGACGATCCTACCGCTCATGCCGGTGACACGGATCTCGTCGCCGAGCCTGGCGATCTGACCGTCAGGGGAGCGCATCTGGTTCGTCCTTGCGCTCGGGACCGGGTGGGTTGCGAAAAGGATACACGGTGATGCCGATAGCCGCGCCGAGCGTTGCGATCCGCAGCAGCAGGTCGGCGGGGATGGTGGTGTCGAGCGCGGGGAAGTCGCGGCCGCCTTCGAAGCCATAGGAGAACGTGCGCGACGTGCAGCTGTCCCACAGCTCCCTCGGGGTCTGGGGCAGCGATTCGATCAGCGTAAGGAATTGCTCGGTGGATGTGGTCGGATGCGGGGATCCTGTATCGTTGATCTCCAGCACCAGCAGAAACTCCTGCTCATGCTCCTCATGATGCAGGACATGCGCGTTCTGATGCAGATGCGCGATCAGCGGCGAGAAGTCGGACTTCGACTTCAGGACGAGATCGAGATTCAGGAAATGCGAGAGTGCGGCCATGCTCGCTCGCGCGGGTTGCTGCGGACGACGGGTGTCGAAGCTCCGCGAGCGCTAGCGGCAAGTCGGGACCGAACGCATCGGGATGCGGCCAAGGTTCGCCGGCCGAAGCCGGCGAACCTTCAGACCGCTATCCCTTATACCCCATCAGCAGCCGCGGCAGCCACAGCGAGAACGCCGGCACGTAGGTCACGAACATCAGGGCTGCGATCAGGGCGGCGTAGAACGGCAGGATGGTGCGCATGACGGCGCCGACCGAGATGCCGCCGATGGCGCAGCCGACGAACTGCGTGGTGCCGACCGGCGGGGTGTTGAGGCCCAGCGCGCAGTTGATCAGCATCAGCATGCCGAACTGCACCGGATCCATGCCCGCCTTCATCGCGATCGGCAGGAAGATCGGGGTGCAGATCAGGATGGTCGCCGCCATGTCCATGAACGTGCCGAGCAGGAACAGGATGACGTTGATCAGCAGGAAGATCATCCAGGGCTGCGTCGACACCTTGCTCATCAGGTCGCCGGCGAAATCGGCGACCTCGTACAATCCCATCAGGTACTGGAACATGGTGGAGACGCCGATCAAGAGCAGCACCACGCCGGTCGTCTTGACCGCCTTGGCGGCGGCCCGCAGGAAGTTCTGCAAGGTCATCGTGCGGTAGATGAAGAACGTCAGCAGGATCGTGTAGGTGACGGCGACGGCCGCGGACTCGGTGGCCGTGAACACGCCGGACAGGATGCCCGCCAGGATGATGCCGACGATCAAGAGGCCGGGCAGCGCCGCCGCGAACGAGCGGAACACTTCCGCCCAGCCCGGAAACTTGCCGGCGGGATAGCCGCGCTTCACGGCGACCGCGTAGGCCGCGACCAGCATGCAGACCATCAGCACGAGCGCCGGCAGAAGACCGGCGGCGATCAGCGCGCCGATCGACACCTTGCCGCCGGCGGCGAGCGCATAGATGATCATGTTGTGGCTGGTCGGCATCAGAGCGCCGACCAGCGAGGCGTGGGTGGTGACGTTGACGGCGTAGTCGGTGTCGAACCCTTCCTTCTTCATCATCGGGATCATCACCGCGCCCATCGCCGACACGTCGGCCACGGGAGAGCCGGAGACGCCGCCGAACAGCGTGCAGGCGACGACGTTCGACATGCCGAGCCCGCCGCGAATGTGACCGACGAGATTCTTGGCGAGCTGCACGATCTTGTCGGCGACGCCGCCATGCAGCATCAGCTCGCCGCTGAAGACGAAGAACGGGATGGCGAGGAACGAGAAGATGTTCATCCCCGACATCATCTGCTGGAAGATGACGGCAACCGGCAGGCCTTCATAGAGGATGGTGCAGATCGCCGAGAGGCCGATCGCAAACGCAACGGGAACGCCGAGGACCAGGAAGCCGAAGAAGGTGACGCCGAGAATAATCAGTTCCATGAGGGGACGACCTCTTCGCCGCGCAAGAGAGCAATAATGTGCTCGATGGAAAACATGACGATCAGGATTCCCGAAGCGATCAGCGGCACGTAGCGGACGACTTCGGGCAGGCCGAGATTGGCGATCTTCACGGTGCCCACGGAGGCGCCGAGGATCCAGCCGTTGTAGGCCATCGCGACGCCGAACATCGCGACCAGCACGTGGATGACGAGCTCGATCTTTTCCCGCATATGATCCGGCAGCATCACGAGGAGGCTGTCCATGCCGATATGGCCGGCGTCGCGAACGCCGACGGCGGCGCCGATCAGCGTGACATAGAGGATCAGGACCAGCGCCAGGTTCTCGGTCCAGGTCGGGCTGGAGTTGAGAACGTAGCGTCCGAACACCTGGTAGAACACGATGGTGACGATGACGAGCAGGCCGGCGACGGACAGATACATGCCCAAGCGCGCGATGATGGCGTTGATCCGCGTCAGCGGGCCGCGCGACGGGTGCCCCTCCGGCTGCTCGTGGTCTGCGACGTGTGGGTCTGTCATTCCCGTCCCTCTCCCCTGCCTGCGTCCGGCGTCGCCGCGTGGCGACGCCGGGGCCGGCTACTCTTGCTTGGTGATTGTTACTTCGCGGCTGTGACTTCGTGTCCGCTACTTCGTGTCCTGGATGCGCTTGACGAGGCTCGAGAGCTTCTCGTCGCCGGCGAACTTCTGGTACACCGGCTTCATCGCGTCGACGAATTCCTGCTTGTTGGCGATCGTCACGACCTGGACGCCAGCGGCCTCGACGGTCTTGCGGGAGGTCTGCTCGCGCTCGTCCCAGAGCTTGCGCATGACCGGCACGGATTCCTTTGCCGCCTTGCGGATCATCGCCTGATCCTCCTTGCTCAAGGTGTCCCAGACCTTCTTGGACATCACGAGGACTTCGGGCGCCAGCGAGTGCTCGGTGACGTTGTAGAACTTGGCGGCCTCGAAGTGGCGCGAGGATTCGTAGGACGGCCAGTTGTTCTCGGCGGCGTCGACGAGGCCGGTCTTGAGCGCGGTGTAGACCTCGCCATAGGGCATCGGGGTCGGGTTGGCGCCGAGGCTCTGGATCATGCCGACCCAGAGGTCGGACTGCTGGACGCGGATCTTCAGGCCCTTGAGGTCGGCGAGCGACTTCACCGGCGCCTTGACCGTGTAGATCGAGCGCGCGCCGCTGTCATAATAAGCCAGGCCGACCAGGCCGGCGGGCTCCATGGCCGCCAGGATCTCGTCGCCGATCGGCCCGTCCAGGACGTTGCGCATGTGCTGCGTGTCGCGGAACACGAAGGGCAGGCACAGCGCGACGGTCTCCGGCACGAAATTGTTGAGCGGTGAGGAGTTGATCCGCATCATGTCGAGCGCGCCGATCTTGAGCTGCTCGATCGTGTCCTTCTCGGAGCCGAGGGCGCCGTTCGGAAACACCTTGACGCCGAGCTTGCCGCCGCTCGCGGCGGCGAGCTGCTTGCCCATGAACTTGACGGCTTCGACGGTCGGATAATCGGCGGGGTGCACGTCGGCGGAGCGGAAATCGCGCGCGGTCGCCAGCGGCGACGAGACCGCCAGCACAGCGGCCGCAATGATACCTGTAAGTGCCTTCATCTTGGCTTCCTCCTCAATTGATTATGTCGTTGTTGGGCAGATGCTGCAGACCGCCTTGGGTCGCTGCGCTCCAGATGCGAAGTCATGCGACAATATCACGCGTAGGGCCAGTGGCTATTTCTGTCCAAGCCAAAGGCGGCATCGATCAATGCAAGAGTTGCATCGATCGATCGGGTGCGATCTGGCGCGATGCAACCAGCGGGTCGACGGCCCTCAATGACGACGGCGCCGCCTCGAACGGCCGCGGAGACACTGCCGGCGCCACCTCAGATGCGATCACTTGAGATGCGATCACTTGGCCCTGTCCGGCCCTTGCGCCCGGGCGGCGGGGCTGGCATTCCCACGGCTGATCTCCGGACCGGCCCGGCGCGTTTGCCGGTTGGTTACCAGCGCCGGGCTACAGCCGGTTCCCGAGCGCTTCCCGCGGCGTTGCTCCGGCCCGTCGCGTCCGATTTCGATTCGACGAGGTTTTGAGAGCCATGACCGTACGCCTGCACCGCGGCGACCTGCCTGATCTTTCCCGCTATACCTCGTCGGTCGCGATCGACACCGAGACGATGGGGCTCAATCCGCACCGCGACCGGCTGTGCGTGGTGCAGCTGTCGCCCGGCGACGGCTCGGCCGACGTGGTGCAGATTCCCAAGGGGCACACCGACGCGCCGAACCTGAAGGCGCTGCTCGGCAACCCGGACATCACCAAAATCTTCCACTTCGCGCGCTTCGATGTCGCGGCGCTGTTTCACGCGTTCGGGGTGATGCCGCAGCCGGTCTATTGCACCAAGATCGCCTCGCGGCTGGCGCGCACCTATACCGACCGCCATGGCCTGAAGGATCTCGTGCGCGAGCTGCTCAACGTCGATCTCTCCAAGCAGCAGCAGTCGAGCGACTGGGGCGCCGAGCAGCTCAGCGAGCCGCAGCTCGCGTATGCCGCCTCCGACGTGCTGCATCTGCATGCGCTGCGCGAAAAGCTCGACGGGATGCTGGCGCGCGAAGGGCGGTTGGCGCTGGCGCAGGCCTGTTTCGCGTTCCTGCCCCACCGCGCGACGCTCGATCTGGGCGGATTCGAGGCCGAGGACATCTTCGCGCATTCCTGAAGCCGGCGAATCGCGGGCGCGTTCACGATCATTAATGTCTCGTAATGATCGCAAGCCGCCCCGCGTCGCGATTTCGCGCCAGTTCCAGGCTGCAATGGTGAAGGCGTCCATGGTAGGATGGGCGCTGTTTCGCGCGCCTCCCCGTGTCCGTCGGAGCCCTGGTGAACTCGGTCCACAACCCCGCCTATGACCCCACCCTGCAGGCGCGCTTCGCGGTCGCGGCGCGCCACAGCCGCTTCGTGCGCGTGCTGCGGGTCGCGGTGCCGGCGGCGGTCGGACTGGCGATGGCGGTCGTGATCGGCATCGCGCTGTTCAATCCGTTCCACATGGAGATCAACACCCCGAATCTCACCGGCAACCTCGTCATCTCCGGCCGCAAGATCACGATGGAGACGCCGCATCTGACCGGCTTCACGCCGGACCAGCGGCCGTATGATCTCGTCGCCCGCAGCGCGGTGCAGGACCTCACCGATCCCGATCACGTCGAGCTCAACATCCTCCGCGCCAAGGTGCTGATGGAGGATCAGTCGACGGTGACCTTGAAGGCGAATACCGGCGTGTTCGACACCAAGCAGCAGCAGCTCGAGCTGACGAAGGATATCCTGCTGACGACGTCGACGGGCTACGAGGCG
Organism: Bradyrhizobium sp. HKCCYLS3070; assembly: GCF_051167575.1. NCBI lineage: Bacteria > Pseudomonadati > Pseudomonadota > Alphaproteobacteria > Hyphomicrobiales > Nitrobacteraceae > Bradyrhizobium > Bradyrhizobium sp. HKCCYLS3070. The sequence continues at coordinate 372,018 of NZ_JBNPTI010000003.1, read as the reverse complement.
CGGCTGAGCCGGGCCTCGGTCGACATGGCCAAGGGCACCGTGAGCTCGGACGAGCGCGTCGACGTCAAGCTCACCAACGGTACGCTCTCCGCCGACCGCCTGCGCATCACCGACAATGGCGAGGTCATCCGCTTCGAGGGCAATGTGATGATGAACCTCGACAACATGAATGCCGCTCCGGCCACGACGGCGAGCGCCGATCCCGGCCGTCCGGCCCGCAACGTGAAGTGACCTCATGACCACGTGCCGTTTCATTTCCGTAGCGATTCGCGGCGCCGGCTTCGCCGCGCTGGCGTTGCTCGCGCTTGCCGACTCATCGCAGGCGCAGAGCGCGACCACCGGCGTGCCCAACGCGCTGCAGGGGTTCTCGCAGAATCGCGACCAGCCGATCCAGATCGAGGCCGCCGCGCTCGAGATGCGCGACAAGAAGAAGGAGGCGACCTTCACCGGCAACGTCAAGGTCGTGCAGGGCGACACCACCATGACCTCGAAGTCGCTGGTGGTGTTCTACGACGGCGGCGCCCAGCCGGGCGGCGCCAAGGCGACCAAGGCCACGCCGGCGGCGACGCCTGGGCCGGACGGCAGCTCGGCGATCCGCCGTCTCGAGGCGCGCGGCGACGTCAAGGTGACCCAGAAGGATCAGGTCGTGACCGGCGAGACCGCGGTCTACGACACCAAGACCAACATGATCTCGATGCAGGGCGGCGTGGTGCTGACCCAGTGCAAGAACGTGATGCGCGGCGACCGGCTGACGGTGGACATGACCACCGGCGTGTCGCGCGTCGAATCCGACAGCGGGCGCGGCGTCCAGGTGCTGCTGCCGCAGGCGGGCGCGGGCACAGGCGCCGGCGGCGGCTGCGGTCCGTCGACGGCCTCGGCTCCGGGCAGCGCCGCGCCGCTGCAGCTCGGTCCAGGCAAATCGAAGTGACTTCAATTATTTAGCAAAACGCCGGCGGCCCAGTTGAACCGCGCCGCTGCTGCCTCTATCTAGCGAGCGGGCGGTTCTGTCGCAGGACCGATGCAACGGGAGGCCGTGGAGCCCGTTGCGTGGCTGCGAAAGAGTGATGCCGGACACGATTGCGATCTTGCGATCGGTCGCCTGCGTGGCGACCGCGACTTCGCCGTCAGACGACAAACTCCGAAGCGCGGCCTGCCGCGCTTTGGCCGGCCTCGCGCTCCCTGTGATCCGCGAGAGGTGAGATGCGTTCGCTCGCGGTGAGCGGGCGAGCCAGCGCTGCGGTCGATGACGGGCAGCCTCGAAGGGCGTAAGCGAAGCGGGGATGGTGGATCTACTCGGCATGTTTCGTGGGCGTCCCGCCAAGCGCGGCCAGCGAGGCTCCTCGCGCCGGCGCGACGACATCACGGCCATGGACGATCCGTTCGGCAATTCCTACAGCGATGATCCGCTCGCCGCGCTCGCCGACTCCGTGCGCGATGAAACGGTGCCGCGCATCAATCCGCGCTCGCCGCAGAACACCGAGCAGATCCAACGCAAGCGGCCGGCCTCGCAGCCGACGCCGGCCAAGCCGCGCAACAATGGCGCGGGGGGCGGTCCGCAACTGCTGCGCCGGCCGGGCTTCCTCGCCGTGCATTCGATCGAGAAGAGCTTTGGCAGCCGCCAAGTCGTGCGCGGCGTGTCGATCTACGTCCGCCGCGGCGAGGCCGTCGGCCTGCTCGGGCCGAACGGCGCCGGCAAGACCACCGTGTTCTACATGATCACCGGCCTGATCAAGGCCGATCGCGGCGCCATCGAGCTCGATGGCCATGACGTGACGCGGCTGCCGATGTATCAGCGCGCGCGGCTCGGCATCGGCTACCTGCCGCAGGAGGCTTCGATCTTCCGCGGCCTCACCGTCGAGCAGAACATCCGCGCCGTGCTCGAAGTGGTCGAGCCCTCGCGCAAGAAGCGCGAGCGCGAGCTCGACGCGCTGCTGGAAGAATTCACCATCACGCGGCTGCGCAAGTCGCCGTCGATCGCACTGTCCGGCGGCGAGCGTCGCCGCGTGGAGATCGCCCGCGCGCTGGCGACGCGCCCGAACTACATGCTGCTCGACGAGCCGTTCGCCGGCATCGATCCGATCGCGGTCGGCGACATCCAGCAGCTGGTGCGCCATCTCACCAACCGCGGCATCGGCGTGCTCATCACCGACCATAACGTCCGCGAGACGCTCGGCCTCACCGACCGCGCCTACATTGTGTACGCGGGGCAGATTCTCACCGAAGGCAGCCCGGAGGAGATCGTCGCCGATCCCGACGTGCGCCGGCTGTATCTCGGTGAGGAATTCCGGCTGTAGGATTGCCGACGCGGTATTCGCAGGCTGTTGTCGCGATCGCGACAGGCGACGGAACCACTACGATCAACGCTGTTTCCAGCGAGTCCTCGCGGGCCGGTAACGGCGTCTTCCGCGCGCGCCATACTCCGTTTTTCTTATTCGTCAAGCCGTGTACATCGCGCGCGGATTAGGATAAGCAAGAATTGGACCAGTAAGGGAATGTTCTTGCTCCCATGGCGTTGACGCAGAGATTAGAATTCCGCCAGTCGCAGTCGCTGGTGATGACGCCGCAGCTGATGCAGGCGATCAAGCTGCTGCAACTGTCCAATCTCGACCTCTCCACGTTCGTCGAAGAGGAGCTGGAGCGCAATCCGCTGCTGGAGCGGGCCAGCGACGGTCCGGAAACGCCGGTCGCGGGCGAGCAGCAGATGTCCGAGCGCGCCGAGTTCCCGGAAGGTGGCGAGACCGGCGGCGACGATTTCGGCGAGGCCGGCAGCAGCGGCGGTGACAGCTTCGAGGGCGCCCAGGAAGACTGGATGAGCCGCGATCTCGGCACCCGTACGGAGATCGAACAGACGCTCGACACCGGACTCGACAACGTGTTCTCCGAGGAGCCGGCGGAGGCCGCGGCGCGCAACGCGCAGGACGCCGCTCCGACCACCTACACCGAATGGGGCGGCGGCGCCTCCGGCGACGAGGACTACAACCTCGAAGCCTTTGTCGCGGCCGAGACCACGCTGTCGGATCATCTCGCCGAGCAGGCGGCGGTGGCCTTCACCGCGCCGGCCGACCGCATGATCGGCCAGTACCTGATCGATCTCGTCGACGAGGCCGGCTATCTGCCCGCCGATCTTGGCCAGGCCGCCGACCGCCTCGGCGCCGAGCAGGCCGACGTCGATGCGGTGCTCGGCGTGCTGCAGACCTTCGATCCGCCCGGCATCTGCGCCCGCAATTTGAGCGAATGTCTCGCGATCCAGCTGCGCGAGCTCGACCGCTACGATCCGGCGATGCAGGCGCTGGTCGAGCACCTCGATCTCCTGGCCAAGCGCGACTTCGTCGCTCTTCGCAAGCTGTGCGGCGTCGACGACGAGGACCTCGTCGACATGATCGGCGAGATCCGCAGGCTCGATCCGAAGCCGGGGCTGAAGTTCGGCACCACGCGCACACAGACCATGGTGCCCGACGTCTACGTGCGCCCGGGTCCCGACGGCGGCTGGCTGGTCGAGCTCAACAGCGACACGCTGCCGCGCGTCCTGGTGAACCAGCACTATTACTCCGAGCTGTCGAAGACGATCCGCAAGGACGGCGACAAGTCCTACTTCACCGACTGCCTGCAGAACGCGACGTGGCTGGTGCGCGCGCTCGATCAGCGCGCCCGCACGATCCTGAAGGTGGCGACCGAAATCGTGCGCCAGCAGGACGGCTTCTTCACCCACGGTGTCGCGCATCTGCGGCCGCTCAACTTGAAGGCCGTTGCGGATGCGATCCAGATGCATGAATCGACCGTGTCGCGCGTCACCGCCAACAAATACATGGCGACGAATCGCGGCACGTTCGAGCTGAAATATTTCTTCACCGCCTCGATCGCATCGGCTGATGGCGGCGAGGCGCACTCGGCGGAAGCCGTGCGGCATCACATCAAGCAATTGATCGATGCGGAAGATCCCTCCGCAATTCTCTCCGACGACACCATCGTCGAGAAGCTGCGGACCGCCGGCATCGACATCGCCCGTCGCACGGTCGCGAAATACCGGGAGGCGATGCGGATCCCGTCCTCGGTGCAGCGCCGCCGCGACAAGCAGAGCATGCTGGCGCATGCCCTGTCGGCTCCCGCCAGCGCCGACCGCACCCGGGATGCCGCGTCAGTTTGACCGTGCCCCGCGATTGCGCCTTAACCAAATAGGCTTAGTGTCATACTTGGTTCACATGAATCGAGGCGACACATGACCCTGCGGATTTCCGGAAAGAGCATCAGCGTCAGCGAAGCGCTGCGTGGGCGCGTCAGCGAGCGCACCGACGAAGTCTTGCGAAAATACTTCGACGGCAACTATTCCGGCCATGTCACGCTCTCCAAGGACGGTTTCGGGTTCAAGACCGATTGCGCGCTGCACCTCGATTCGGGCATCACCCTGGAGGCCGAATCGAACGCGCCGGACGCCTATGCCAGCGCCGACCAGGCGCTCCTGATGATCGAGAAGCGCCTGCGCCGCTACAAGAGCCGGCTGAAGGACCGCTCGGGGCGCAAATCCCACGCCGCCAATGCGGCGCTCGCCAATCTCGACGGCGCGGTGCTGGATGCGCCGAGCTACGTGATCGAGGCGCCGGCCGAGGGCGACGAGGAGATCACCGGCTACAGCCCGGTGATCATTGCCGAGAACACCACCGCGTTGAAGCGCCTGTCGGTGTCCGAAGCCGTGATGGAGCTCGATCTTTCGGGCGCGCCCTGCATGGTGTTTCAGCACGGTTCCAGCGGCCGGGTGAACATCATCTACCGCCGCGCCGACGGCAATATCGGCTGGGTCGATCCGCCGGCGGTGAAACCGTAGCCGCGCGGACGCCTTCCAGGGATCTCCCGGCGGCGTGAAAACCGGTTCCCGATCAGTTGGTTGGCGGACCGGTTGCGACGTCACGCCACGGCAATGAAGGGATGCGATCAAGCGGTTGGGGCGCTGGCGCCTTCAGGCCGCCACGCTCCGGCGATCTTTAAGGATAGGCTGCGGGAACGCGCTTGCGGGTGTTGGCACGGCCGTTGCGTTGGGGTAGAAGCCCACCCATCGGACACGGGTTAAGCCCGCCTGCCGCCTCAGCTTCTTGACGCCGGTCTGTCCCGACCTATTTCGCACCCTGACGGTTCAATCACCTCGGAACGCCCTATGCCGATTACCGATCTGGTCGCACCCGAGGCGATCGTGCCGGCTTTGAAGGTCATCAGTAAGAAGCAGGCGCTGCAGGAGCTTGCCGCGCGCGCGGCCGCGCTGACCGGGCAGAACGAGCGCAACGTGTTCGAAGTGCTGCTGCAGCGGGAGAAGCTCGGAACCACGGCCGTCGGGTATGGCGTCGCGATTCCCCACGGCAAGCTGCCGAAGCTGGAGAAGCTGTTCGGCCTGTTCGCCCGGCTGGAGCGGCCGATCGATTTTGAGGCCATGGACGGCCAACCGGTCGATCTGGTGTTCCTGCTGCTGGCGCCGGAAGGCGCCGGCGCCGACCATCTGAAGGCCCTGGCGCGGATCGCCCGGCTGCTCCGCGACCAGGATGTCGCCAAGAAGCTCCGTGCCTCGCGCGACGCCCAGGCGATCTATTCGGTGTTGGCGCTGCCGCCCGCTTCCGCCGCCTGACGTCGTATCGCGCCGCCCCGCAAGGACCGACAAAGCCTGCTGGCGAGCCTCCGCGCGGCCCCGAGCCCGTTCGTCCGCTCGCACGTGTGCAACGGCGTCGGCTCGTAGCCGAACTCGACGACGAGCTCCTGGAATGCCTCGCTGCGGAGCAGGTCGAAATGATGCGGCATCATTCGCTCCTTGTAGATGCCGACCTTCCGGCCGCGTCCCGACGACGTCAGGCCGCGGCCGAGCACATCGAGCTCCGCGGCCGTCTTGCGCGGAAGTCCCAGGTAGTCGCAGATGCGGTTAAGGACAGGAAACGACGACCGCGCCACATCGTCGATCGCGAGCTCTGAATAGAGCTCTTCGAACTTCACGGTCAGGCAGGCTGGCGAGTCCAGCCAGCTCATGAACTTCTTGATGCCCGATCGGGGCAAAGAGAGGAGGGTCGATGTGATTCGGGAGGCGTCATCGGGGTGAGCGGCCGATCCGGCCGACCGCAGATAGGCGTTCCACTTCCGCATCTTCGGGTAGGCCGCCGAGTGGTAGACGAAGTCGACCCAGCTCACGACGATGTCGCGGGGGTCGCGGACGATGAACAGCATCTTGTGTTCTGGTCTGCCCAGGAGGTATTGCTCGAGATACGGACAATACTCGGTGTGCGAGGCGCAGGAATAGCCGGAGCGCAGGGCCGACGCCCAGAGCGGGGCCGGAAGCGCGCGTCCGTAGTCGAGCGAACCGTCGGGATTCAGCTTGCTGATCGATGACGTGTAGGTGTGATAGCCGACATCGACATGACCGCCCAGCGCTCTGACGAGTTCGACCAGCAGGTACGTCCCCGCTTTCGGCACGCTGTTGCAGATGACGTAGTAAGGGCTTGGCCCCGGCGGAGGACTGTCAAGAAAGACGTGCCGATTGGGTAGGGTCCCGAGCGCAAGCTCTCGAAAGACGCCTGCATCAAGCCGTGATCCATGCATCTGCCATCCCTACACATGCGCGTCACACATCGGACTAGCGCGTGCCGCAACAGGGACAACTTAAGGATTGGACACCTTCGCCTTAAACCGGGTCGGATTGTATCTGGTTGTCAAATCGACCGTTCCGGACATCGGCGGAAACAAATTTCTCAAAAGCACTTCGGCAGCCGCTTCGTCCTTGGCCGGCTATCGCAATGATCTCGCCATGTAGCGCACCGTCTTGGCGCCGCCATGGATGCCGGCCGTCGCCAGCGGCGCGAAGCCGAGCGCAGCATGAAACGCGTCCGACTGCGGATTGGGCGGATCCAGATTGACCTCGCAGACGATGCGGTCGTGGCCCGCCGCGGTCGCCTCCCGAATCAGCTCCTCATAGAGCTGCCGCGCCAGGCCCCGGCCGCGGGCGGCCGGCGCCACCACGATGCGGTCGACATAGACGAACCGATCGTAGCGCGCGCGAAACCAGCGGTGATTGGGATTATCGTAGACGGCGGCATGGTCGAGCGCGATCATCAGCGCATCGGCCCTGCCAATTCGCCAGGCCAGCCATGCCCGATCGAGCAGTTGCAGGAGCGTTTCGGGCGTGAGCCACGACAGCTCGGAGGCATGCGCATTGTTGAGCGCGAGCAGTGCGTCCGCAAGCGCAGGATCTGCACGCAGTCCGGCCGGGCTCATGGGTGTCGTCATCAAGGTCATGCGCGGCCATCGTTACGAGCAGAAAAAAGGGCCGTCCCCGTTTCCGGGGACCGCCCTCGTGTCAGTCCGTGAGCTGCATGCTCCTCATGAGCATCGCGTCCCAATGAGCGTTGAGTCCCACGAGAAGCGGCCGTTGTCAGCGCTGCGGCTCGGCCTTTGCGTCAGTGGACGCTCACGGCCTGGAGTTCGTGACTCCACGCATTCGCGATCGCGGCTTCGCGGCTGTCGGTGAGCATGATCGGCGTGCCGTCGGCGGCATGCAAGGCGAACAGCTTCAGTCCCGGCGCGATGTGCGGCGCCTGCGGAAACAGTCCCGGTACGTCCTCGGAGCGGATCTGCTTCACGTAAGCGATGTGGCCCTCGCCCAAGGTCGCCAGCGACTCCAGGGAGACGGGGGATTCCGACGCAACATTACCTTCAGTCATGGTCTCGACTCCTTCTGAGACTCAAGCGGTCGAGTCCGCTACTCGTTCCATCAAACCATTATTCGTGTTCATTGATCGCTATTGTCTTAACGATCCGCTCAGGCTCTGGCCTGGCCAGATCGACCGACAACAGCCCGTTCTTCAGATCCGCACCAAGCACATGCATTCCCTCCGCCAGCACGAAGGTGCGCTGGAAGTGGCGCGCGGCGATGCCGCGATGAATGTATTGCCTGGTCTTGTCGTCCTGCTGCCGGCCGCGGATGACGAGCTGGTTTTCCTCAATGGTGACATCGAGTTGGTCGCGGGTGAAACCCGCCACCGCCAGCGTGATCCGCAGACGCTCGGGCTGGCCATTGGTGCGTTCGAACCGCTCGATATTGTAGGGCGGATAGCCGTCGGCACCTTTGACGACGCGGTCGAGCACGCGCTCGATCTCGTCGAAGCCCAGCAGGAACGGGCTGGAGAGCGAAGGAACACGAGACATGGTTTACAAAGTCCTCTCGAAGCGACTTTGATGTATCAGGGCCCTGACGGCACCCCTTGAGCAGCAATATGGGCACGATCCGGGGCGCGTTCAAGCACCTCGAATGCGCCGGAACAGCCTGTCTGTGGAAGGGTTTAAACGGACAGCCGCTGACGGCCGTCGGCCGAGAACAGATGCAGCTTGGCCCTCGGCGCCACGGCGCGAATCCGTGCGCCGATCTCCGGCGCGGCGGTACCCGGCAGCCGCACGATGATGTCGTTGGCGGTCGCGGAGAGCCGGTCATCGCTGCCCGCGTCCTGGCGTGCGCCGTAGACATAGGTCTCGGCGCCGACATGCTCGATCGCCTCGACCCGGAGGTCGAGCCCGACCCCGCCCGCCGGAACGGCGTCGCCGAGCTGGAAATCCTCAGGCCGGATGCCGAGCTGGCCCGCTTCTTGGGGAACCGCGTCGGCGCCGAGCAACTGGGCGCGCACGCCATCGGTCGGCATCAGGTTCATCGGCGGCGCGCCGATGAAGGATGCGACGAAGGTGGTGGCTGGACGCTGATAGATCTCGAGCGGATTGCCGATCTGCTCGACCTTCCCGCCGTTCATCACCACCAGGATGTCGGCGAGCGTCATCGCCTCGAGCTGGTCGTGGGTGACGTAGATCGCGGTGGTGTTGAGCCGGCGCTGCAGCTTGCGGATCTCGACCCGCATCGCGATGCGCAGCTTGGCGTCGAGGTTCGAGAGCGGCTCGTCGAACAGGAACACCTTGGGCTGGCGCACGATGGCGCGGCCCATCGCCACGCGCTGGCGCTGGCCGCCGGAGAGCTGGCGCGGCTTCCGCTCGAGCATGGTGCCGAGCTCGAGGATGCGCGCGGCGTCCTCGACCCGCGTCCTGATCTCCTTTTCCGCCATGCCGCGATTGCGCAGGCCGTAGGCCATGTTGTTGTAGACGGTCATGTGCGGATAGAGCGCGTAGTTCTGGAACACCATCGCGATGTCGCGATCCGCCGGCTCGATGGCATTGACGATGCGGCCGCCGATGTCGATCTCGCCCGAGGTGATCGTCTCGAGCCCCGCGACCATCCGCAGCAGGGTGGATTTGCCGCAGCCCGACGGCCCGACCAGCACGCAGAACTGACCGTCGCCGACGTCGATATCGACGCCTTTGATGGCTTCGAAGCCGCCCTGGTAGACCTTGCGGACGTTGCGGAGGGTGACGTTGGCCATGGCGGTTACCGATAAGGAGGAAGTGACGAGTGGCGAATGGCGAATAGGGAGTGGCGAATAGGGAAGGGCGAATGCATCCTCATGTTCGGATCTCCCTATTCGCCACTCGCCATTCGCTATTCGCCCCTTCGTCACTTTTCCGTCTCCACCAGCCCCTTGACGAACAGGCGCTGCATGACGACGACGACGAACACTGGCGGCAGCATCGCGAGCACGGCCGTCGCCATCACGATCGGCCACTCGGTCAGCGCGTCGGTCGTCGTGATCATCTTGCGGATGCCGATCTGGATGGTCTGCATGTCGTCGCGCGTCGTGATCAGCAGCGGCCAGAGATATTGATTCCAGCCGAGGATGAACAGGATCACGAACAGCGCCGCCATGTTGGTGCGCGACAGCGGCAGCAGGGTGTCCCAGAAGAAGCGGAACGGCCCGGCGCCGTCGATGCGGGACGCCTCCAGCAGCTCGTCGGGCACCGTCATGAAGAACTGGCGGAACAGCAGCGTGGCGGTGGCGGACGCGATCAGCGGCAGCGCGAGCCCGGCATAACTGTCGAGCATGTGGAGGTCGGCGACGATCTTGTAGGTCGGATAGATGCGCACCTCGACCGGCAGCATGAGGGTGATGAAGATGAGCCAGAAGATCGCCATGCGGAACGGGAAGCGGAAGTAGACGACCGCATAGGCCGAGATGATCGAGATCGCGATCTTGCCGACGGCGATCAGCAGCGCCATGACCAGCGAGTTCAAAAGCATGGTCGCAACCGGCTCGCGGGTCGAGCCGCTCGTGCCAACGAAGATCGTCTGATAGTAGGTCGACAGGAAGTGCCCGCCAGGAAGCAGCGACATCTGCCCGTTGGCGATCACCGCATTGTCCTGCGTCGAGGCGACGAATGCGAGATAGACCGGGAACGCGACGATCGCGATTCCGATCCACAGGATGGCGTGCGCGACGTAGCGTCGAATGCCTTCTTGCTCGACCATCAGTAGGTCACCTTGCGCTCGACGAAGCGGAACTGGATCGCCGTCAGTACGATGACGATGACCATCAGAACGACGGATTGTGCGGCCGACGAGCCGAGATTGCCGCCGAGCAGGCCATCGGTATAGACCTTGTAGACCAGCGTCTCGGTGGATTTGCCAGGACCGCCGCGGGTCATCGTGTCGATGATGCCGAAGGTCTCGAAGAAGGCGTAGACGATGTTGATGACCAGCAGGAAGAAGATGGTCGGCGACAGCAGCGGGAAGGTCACGGTCCAGAACCGCCGCATCGGCCGCGCGCCGTCGATCGCGGCGGCCTCGAGCACGCTCCGGGGGATGCTCTGCAGCCCGGCGAGGAAGAACAGGAAGTTGTAGGAGATCTGCTTCCAGGCGGCCGCGAGGATGATCTGCAGCGCCGCCTGGTCGCCGTCGAGCAGCGGATTCCAGTCGATGCCAACAGCGCGCAGATAGCGCGAGATCACGCCGAGCGACGGGTGGAGCATGAAGATCCAGAGCACGCCCACCACCGGCGGCGCCACGGCATAGGGCCAGATCAGCAGCGTGCGATACAGCGTGACGCCACGCAACGGCTTATCCGCCATGACCGCGAGCAGCAGCGCGACCGACAGCGACGAGAGCGCGATGGCGAAGGAGAAGCCGAAGGTGCGGAGAATGGCCTGGAAATAGTCCGGCTGGCTGAGCAGGTCGGCGTAGTTCTCGAACCAGACGAAGCTCGTGGACAGGCCGAACGCGTCCTGCAGCAGGAACGACTGGATGACGGCCTGGATCGCGGGCCAATAGAAGAAGATCAGCACGATCGCGAGCTGGGGAGCGACCAGCACGAACGGCAGCAGTTTTGACTGAAAGATGGCGTTCTTCTGCATGGTCGGTCGGCGAACCGGCAGGCCGCGGGGCGGCCTGCCGGCTCATGGCCTCACTTCACGGCCGTCTTTTCGAACTGGCGCAGCATCTGGTTGCCGCGCTCGACGGCGGCGTCCAGCGCCTGCTTGGCGGTCTTCTTGCCGGCCAGAGCCTGCTCGATTTCCTCCGACCAGACGTCACGCAGTTGCACCATGTTGCCCAGACGCAGGCCGCGGGAATTCTCCGTCGGTTCCTTGTTGGTCAGTTCGAGCAGGGGCGTCTCCAGATAGGGCTGATCCTTGTAGAAGCCCTCGGCCTTGGCCTTCGCATAGGCCGCCTTGGTGATCGGCAGATAGCCCGAGGCCTTGTGGATGTAGACCTGACGATCGGTGTCCGAGAGGAAGGTCAGGAACTTCGCCACGCCCTTGTATTCGTCCGCGCTCTTGCCGCCCATCACCCAGAGCGAGGCGCCGCCGATGATCGAGTTCTGCGGCGCGCCCTTGGCGTCCGGATAATACGGCATCGGCGCGGCGGTGAAGGCGAACTTGGCCTGGGCCTTGACGTTGCCGAAGAACGCCGACGAGGTCAGGTAGATCGGGCATTCGCCCGAGGTGAAGCGGCCCTCGCCGGTGTTGGTGCGGCCGGCATAGTCGTAGGTCTTGTCCTTCTGCAGCTCGACCAGGTTTTCGAGATGCTTGACCTGCAGCGGACCGTTGAACTCCAGCACGGTGTCGAAGCCGTCGAGACCGTTCGCCTTGCTGGCCAGCGGCACGTTGTGCCAGGCGGAGAGCTGCTCGAGATTGACCCAGGTGACCCACGAGCCGGAGAAGCCGCAGGTCGGATGGCCGGCCGCCTTCAGCTTCTTGGCGGTCTCGAACAGCTCGGGCCAGGTCTTCGGGATCTCGGCGTTGACCTTCTTCAGCTCGTCGAGATTGACCCACATCACCGTGGAGGACGAGTTGAAGGGGAACGACAGCATCTCACCCTTGGAGGTCGAGTAGTAGCCCGTGATCGCAGGCAGATAGCTCTTCGGGTCGAACGTCTCGCCGGCGTCCTGCATCAGCTTGTAGACCGGCTTCACGGCGCCGGTGGCGGCCATCATGGTGGCGGTGCCGACCTCGAACACCTGCATGATGTGGGGCGCATTGCCGGCGCGGAAGGCGGCGATGCCGGCATTCATCGTGTCGGCGTAGTTGCCCTTGTAGGTCGGGACGACCTTGTAGTCGGACTGCGAGGCGTTGAAATCGTTGGCGAGCTTGACGATGACGTCGTTGTTGGCGCCGGTCATCGCATGCCACCACTGGATTTCGGTCACGGCATGCGCAGGTGCTGCGGCGCTCAGGACCAGCGTGACTGCCGCAGTCGCGGCCGTCCAGAATTGGCGAAGTGACATTAAAGAATACCTCCCGTGAAACGTCATCGGCGTCGCGGCCGTAGCAGCGCGAGATGACAGTTTCGTGAATGTATAACCGGTTGGATCGTCAGCGGAAAGCGCGTTCATCGCGGCGGAACGCAGCGACTTGCGGGAGACGGTGCCGCGCCGGGGCGATGCCCCGGCCGGCGCTGGCGGTGAGAGACGACAGGCTGATGGCGCCTCAGCGCTTGCGCTCGGCGCACACCGTGCCCTGGGACAGCAGCGCCTCGATCTCGCTCGGCGTGTAACCGAACTCGGTCAGCACCTCCTGCGCGTGCTGACTGAACTTCGGCGGGGTGGAGCGCAGGCTCGGCTTGGTGCGTTCGAGCCGGATCGGCGACGCGACGCCCTTGTACCAGTCCTTCTCGATGACATCGCCGCGGTAGATCGTGTGCGGATTGGTCAGCGCCTGGTCGATCTTCTGCACGGGTCCTGCCGGCAGACCGGCCGCGAGCAGCCGGTCGCACAGCGGCTCCGCCTCGAACTGGCTGAACACGGCGGCAAGCTCGGCGCGCAGCGCCTCGCGGTTGGCGACGCGATCCTTGTTGCGGGCGAAGCGCGGATCGGTGCCGAGTTCGGGGCGGCCGATCTCCTTGGCAAGCTTGCGGAAGGTGCCGTCATTGCCGACGCCGATGAAGATATCGTCGGTCTTGGTCGCGAAGATCGCATACGGAACGAGGTTCGGGTGCTCGTTGCCGGTCAGCGACGGCGGCTTGCCATGCATGAAGTAGTTTGCGGTATGCGGATGCATGATCGCGAGGCCGGTCTCATACAGCGTGACCTCGAGGAACTGACCGATGCCCGAGCGCTGCCGCTCCGACAGCGCCATCAGGATGCCGATCGCGGCATAGAGTCCGGTGGTGATGTCGACCAGCGGCACGCCGATCCGCATCGGTCCGCTCTGCGGCGAGCCGGTCGCCGCGATCATGCCGGTCATCGCCTGGATGATCGCGTCGTAGCCGGGATTGCCGCCGCGCGGGCCATCCGCGCCGAAGCCGCAGATGCGGCAGTGCACCAGCTTGGGGAATGTCTCGCGCAGCGTGTCGCTGCCGATGCCCCACTTCTCCAAGGTGCCAGGCTTGAAGTTCTCGATCAGCACGTCGGCCGTCTCGAGCATCCGCATCAGCACGACGCGGCCGCCCTCGGAGGCGAGGTCGAGGCCGATCGAGCGCTTGTTGCGGTTGATCCCGACGAAATAGGCGGCGTCCTCATCGTGGAAGGGCGGACCCCAGTCGCGCACCTCGTCGCCGGCCGGCGGCTCGACCTTGATCACGTCGGCGCCGTGATCGGCCAGGATCTGCGTGCAATAGGGGCCGCCGAGCACGCGCGTCAGATCGATCACGCGCAGGCCGGCCATGGCGCCGGGAGCAAATTGGGGTGTCATCGGATGTCGCGAGGTTGGTTTCAGCTCGCGATCATTAAGCATTGCTGCGGCGGCGGCGCAAACGGGGGCTGCCATGCGGCAGGACAACGGAGGCCGTCCTGCCGCATGACGGAATTGAAGCTCAGACGACGCTCAGCTTGACGTCGACATTGCCGCGCGTGGCGTTGGAATAGGGGCACACCTCGTGCGCCTTGGCGACCAGCGCTTCGGCGTCGGCCTTGGCGAGTCCGGGCAGCGACACTGCGAGCTCGACGGTGATGCCGAAGCCGCCTTCGGAGCGCGGGCCGATGCCGACCGTCGAGGTCACCGACGTGTCGGCGGGAACCTTGGGGCCGCCCTGCGAGCCGACGAACTTCATCGCGCCGATGAAGCAGGCTGCGTAGCCGGCCGCAAACAACTGCTCCGGATTGTTGCCGGCACCGCCGCCGCCGCCGAGCTCCTTCGGGGTGGAAAGCTTGACCTTGAGCGAGCCGTCGAGGGTAGCGGCTTCGCCGTCGCGGCCGCCGGTGGCCTTGGCGCTGGTCTTGTAGAGCACGTTCACGGACATGGGTGTCTCCTGGTTGGATGGACGAATTCAGCGCGGCCATATTGCACACAATTAGATTGTGTACAATATAATTGTTCGGTAGAAAATTCGTGATCGGTGCGCCGGGCCCGTTGTCGATCCGAGGCGTGCGGGCTCAAGATGCCGATAGGATCGACCTGTGGTGACCTCGATGCGAAAGAAGTCCGCGGCAGACCTGCCGCTCCAGCTCGGCAACCAGCTCTGCTTCGCAGTCTATTCGACCGCGCACGCCTTCAACCGCGTCTACAAGCCCCTGCTCGACCGCCTTGGCCTGACCTATCCGCAATATCTGGTCATGCTGGTGCTGTGGGAGCAGGACGGCTTGACGGTGAAGGACATCGGCGCGCGGCTGTTCCTCGACTCTGGCACGCTGACGCCGCTGCTGAAGCGGATGGAGGCTACGCACCTGATCAAGCGGACCCGGTCGGCGGAGGACGAGCGTCAGGTGATCGTCACCCTCACCGCCCAGGGCGCGGGCCTGCGCGACAAGGCAAGGTCGATCGTGCCGCCCGCGATCCTGGATGCGACGGGCTGCTCGATCGCCGAGCTGGCCGATCTGCACGGCAAGCTGGTGCGCCTGCGGGAGCGGCTCGATGCGGCTGTGGAGGGGTGAGGGGGCTCTAAAGGCGCTTCTTCGCGAAAGCCCGGCCTGAACCCGACTTGAGATATTTCTCGAAGGCAAATGCCTGCTTCACATCGCTGAAGGCAACGTAGGTCTTGAGCCGCCAAGGCCGAAACTTCGATGTGTGCGGGACTTCACCGGCATTGTGCTTCGTGACGCGGGCCGGAACGTCGTCGGTGATGCCTGCGTAGAAATGCTCGCCGTTGAGACTTTCCAGGATGTAAACGAACTTCATCGCAGGCCGCCCTCGACCCTTCACGGGCGCGAATGTGGCAGGTCGTGCTGCGTGGCGTCCAGAGCTTGGATGGGCTGAACTGCTCAGTCGATTGATGAAGGGCATCATGGCCCGGAGCCTAGTCCGCCTTCGCCTTCCCGCCTCCGCCCAAGGGGGCTTCGGCGTCCAGACTACGGCGCGACAGCCTTCGCTCACTTCGCGCAACCGGCAGATTGGGGTGGCTTGCCGAGCCGAAGCTCGCGAAGCGAGCGAAGGCTGGTGGAGCCAGGCGGGATCGAACCGCCGACCTCTTGCATGCCATGCAAGCGCTCTCCCAGCTGAGCTATGGCCCCTGAACCGAGCCGGCGGTCTGGGTGACCGCCGGGGAGCACCGTGAACCACAGTTCGCGGCTGATCTCAAGTGTCTTCGACGATTATTCTTCGTCGCCGCCGACATCACCGATGATGTCGGTCACGTCCTCGTCGCCTTCTTCCTCGTCGGCGATGAAGGTCGAGTCATCATCCTCGTCATCGTCGAGCGTCTCGTCGATCTCGATGTCGTCCTCCGATTCGGGAACGACGGCCTTGACCTTGCCGGAGTTCTCCTCGGCGTCGGCCTCCTCGAGCGGCACCAGCTCCTCGGCCTCCGCGGGCTCGACCACGTCGGCCGCCGCAGCAGCGCGCGCAGCCTCGCCGCGCATGGCGCGGGTGGGCGCGATCGGCGCAATCGGCACGACCTCGCCGGTGTAGGGCGAAATCACCGGGTTCTTGTTGAGGTCGTAGAACTTTTTGCCCGTCGTCGGGCAAATGCGTTTGGTTCCGAGCTCGGATTTGGCCACGTGCAGGCGTCCTGGCAATGTCTGAAAAGCGGTGTCTCACTTGGCTAGTTGCCGCGCCGCTGTCAATAGCGCTGTCAACGGGAAAATCACCGCTCGTGACGGAGGGCGGGGGCTGTGATACCTGCCGCGTCCGAAACACGAGGATCCTGCCGTGAGCACGTCAATCGCCCCGACTCCCCTGGAATCACGCGCCTCAGGGCCCCTCTCGGGCACGATTCGCGTGCCTGGCGACAAGTCGATCTCGCACCGGGCACTGATCCTGGGGGCGCTGTCGGTCGGCGAGACCCGGATTTCCGGCCTGCTGGAGGGCGAGGACGTCCTCAACACCGCCAAATCGATGCGATCCCTGGGTGCCAAGGTCGAGCGCACCGGCGATTTCGCGTGGACCGTCCGTGGCGTCGGGGTGGGCGGCTTCGCCCAGCCGAGCGCGCCGCTCGATTTCGGCAACTCCGGCACCGGCTGCAGGCTGGTGATGGGCGCCGTGGCCGGTTGCCCGATCACGGCCGTTTTCGACGGTGATGCCTCGCTGCGCAGCCGTCCGATGCGGCGCATCCTCGACCCGCTGGTGCTGATGGGCGCCAAGGTGACCGCCAGCGCCGAGGGCGGCAAGCTTCCGTTAACCCTGCAGGGCGCCGGCAACCCGGTGCCGATCGAGTACCGCACGCCGGTGGCTTCGGCCCAGATCAAGTCGGCGGTGCTGCTCGCGGGCCTCGCCGCGCCCGGTGTGACCACCGTGATCGAGCAGGAGGCCAGCCGCGACCACACCGAGCTGATGCTGAAGCATTTCGGCGCGGAGATCGTGACCACGCCGGAAGGGTCTCATGGCCGCCGCATCGCACTGACCGGCCAGCCGGAGCTGCGTGGTGCGCCAGTGATCGTTCCCGCCGACCCGTCCTCGGCCGCGTTCCCGCTGGTCGCCGCGCTGATCGTCGACGGCTCGGACCTCGTGCTGTCGGACGTGATGACCAACCCGCTGCGCACCGGCCTGTTCACGACCTTGCGCGAGATGGGCGCCTCGATCGAGGAGGACGACGTCCGCGGCGATGCCGGCGAGCCGATGGCCCGCCTGCGCGTGCGCGCCTCGAAGCTGCGCGGCGTCGTGGTGCCGCCCGAGCGGGCGCCGTCGATGATCGACGAATATCTCGTCTTGGCCGTCGCCGCCGCCTATGCCGAGGGCACGACCATCATGCGCGGCCTGCATGAGCTGCGCGTCAAGGAATCCGACCGGCTCGAGGCCACCGCGGCCATGCTGCGTGTCAACGGCGTCAAGGTCGAGATCACCGGCGACGATCTGATCGTCGAGGGCCGCGGTCACGTGCCGGGCGGCGGCATCGTCGCGACCCACATGGACCACCGCATCGCGATGTCCGCCCTGGTGATGGGTCTCGCGTCCGACAAGCCGGTCAGGGTCGACGACACCGCCTTCATCGCCACCAGCTTCCCCGATTTCATCCCGCTGATGTGCAAGGCGGGCGCGGATTTCGCATGATCATCGCCATCGACGGCCCGGCGGCCTCGGGCAAGGGCACCCTGGCCAAGCGTCTCGCGGCGCATTACGGCCTCAGGCACCTGGATACGGGCGTGATCTACCGGGCGGTCGCGCATGCGCTACTGACCGCCGGCATCGACCTCAAGGACGAGGCGCGGGCAGCGGACGTCGCCATGAGCCTGGATCCCTCTAGCTTCGACAATCCGGCGCTGAGGTCGCACCAGGTCGGGTCCGTGGCCTCGGTGGTATCGGCGTTGCCGAAAGTGCGCGAAGCGCTGGTGGCTTTCCAGCGCCAGTTCGCAAGCCGGCCGCCCGGTGCCGTGCTCGACGGCCGCGACATCGGAACCGTGATCTGCCCGGACGCCGAGGTGAAGATCTACGTCGTCGCCGATCCCCGCATCCGGGCGCATCGTCGCACCCTCGAGGCGCTTTCACGTGGGGAACCGGCCGATGAGGCGGCCATTCTGGCCGACATCCTGGCGCGCGACGAGCGTGACCAGAACCGGGCCGTCGCGCCTTTAAAACAAGCCCCGGATGCTTACTTGCTTGACAACTCCCATTTGGATATAGAAGGCGGCGTCCGGGCCGCCATCGATATCGTCGAGGCCGTTCGAGCGGGCCGCCAGCGGGTTTGATTTCCGCCGGCGTCATTGGAGGAATGCCCGCTCCCGCCCTTGACCGTCGATAGCTCGATTGCGGTTCAATCGAGTCCGATCATCCGGACGCACTTCATACGTATCGCATGTGCAGGCACTGCCGGCCCGCGTCGTTTGCGCTTATCGCGCATCGCGCGGACGTCTGGGGATTTGTGGACCTCCAGGCACTGTCCATTCGATGCGCCGATCAACCCAAGCTGGCGAGAATGTCCGCATCTGGAGAACAAATGGCTTCGAGTATCTCTGCTTCTTCCTACAATCCCAGCCGCGATGATTTCGCCGCGATGCTGGACGAGTCCTTCACGAAGGGCAACCTGCAGGAAAGCTCTGTCGTCAAGGGCAAGGTTGTTGCGATCGAGAAGGACATGGCCGTCATCGACGTCGGCCTGAAGACCGAAGGCCGCGTGGCGCTGCGCGAATTCGCCGGGCCCGGCCGTGACAGTGAATTGAAAGTCGGCGACGAGGTCGAAGTGTTCCTCGATCGTATCGAGAACGCACTCGGCGAAGCGGTGCTGTCGCGCGACAAGGCGCGTCGCGAAGAGAGCTGGGGCAAGCTCGAGAAGGCGTTCCAGAACAACGAAAAGGTCAACGGCGTCATCTTCAACCAGGTCAAGGGCGGCTTCACCGTCGACCTCGACGGTGCCGTGGCCTTCCTGCCGCGCTCGCAGGTCGACATCCGTCCGATCCGCGACGTCGCGCCGCTGATGAACAACTCGCAGCCGTTCCAGATCCTCAAGATGGACCGTCGCCGCGGCAACATCGTCGTGTCGCGCCGGACCGTGCTGGAAGAGACCCGCGCCGAGCAGCGCCAGGAGCTGGTGCAGAACCTCGAAGAGGGTCAGGTCATCGACGGCGTCGTCAAGAACATCACCGATTACGGTGCGTTCGTCGACCTCGGCGGCATCGACGGCCTGCTGCACGTCACCGACATCGCCTGGCGCCGTGTCAACCATCCGACCGAGGTGCTCAGCATCGGTCAGACGGTCAAGGTCAAGATCATCAAGATCAACCACGAGACGCACCGCATCTCGCTGGGCATGAAGCAGCTCTTGGACGATCCGTGGCAGGGCATCGAGGCGAAGTACCCGCTGCAGGCCCGCTTCCACGGCCGCGTCACCAACATCACCGACTACGGCGCGTTCGTCGAGCTCGAGCCGGGCATCGAAGGCCTGATCCACGTCTCCGAGATGTCGTGGACCAAGAAGAACATGCACCCCGGCAAGATCGTGTCGACCTCGCAGGAGGTCGAAGTGCAGGTGCTCGAGGTTGACAGCGTCAAGCGCCGCATCTCGCTCGGCCTCAAGCAGACCATGCGCAATCCGTGGGAGGTCTTCGTCGAGAAGCATCCGACGGGTTCGGTGGTCGAGGGCGAGGTCAAGAACAAGACCGAGTTCGGCTTGTTCCTGGGTCTCGAAGGCGACGTCGACGGCATGGTCCATCTGTCGGATCTCGACTGGAAGCTGCCGGGCGAGCAGGTCATCGACAACTACAAGAAGGGCGACATGGTCAAGGCCGTGGTGCTCGACGTCGACGTGGAGAAGGAGCGCATCTCGCTCGGCATCAAGCAGCTCGAAGGCGATCCCTTCGCCGAGCCGGGCGATGTCAAGAAGGGCGCGGTCGTCACTTGCGAGGTGCTCGACGTCAAGGACGGCGGCATCGACGTCAAGATCACCGGCACCGACTTCACCACCTTCATCAAGCGCTCCGAGCTGGCGCGCGATCGCAACGACCAGCGCACCGAGCGGTTCGCCGTCGGTGAGAAGGTCGATGCCCGCGTGATCCAGTTCGACAAGAAGGCCCGCAAGGTGCAGGTGTCGATCAAGGCGCTGGAAGTCGCGGAAGAGAAGGAAGCCATCGCGCAGTACGGCTCGTCCGATTCGGGCGCCACGCTGGGCGACATCCTGGGCACCGCGCTCAAGAACCGCGACTCGAAGTAAGTCTTCGCGTCCTGCGATCAGATCAAAGCCCCGGCGCAAGCCGGGGCTTTTTTGTTCCGGCGAGGCAAGGACGCGCGTGCCGGCCGCGCGGATCCGGCCTCGCCGCAAGCCTTCCTTTCTTCAAATTGCGCCGCGATTGATGTAATCGGATAACGAGATATTCAGGCTGCGGATGCAAAACGCGCCGAGACTTCCAGGAGCTGCCCATGTCGCTTGATTCGGATGTGATCGTCGATCGCCGCAGGCTGCGCCGCAAGCTGACGTTCTGGCGCGTCGTCGCGGTGCTGATCGCGATTGCGGCTCTGTCCGCCATCGGTCTCGCCATGTCGCCGCGCGGCCGCACCGTGCTCTCGACCTCCGGCTCGATCGCTCGCGTCAATATCGAGGGCCTGATCCGCAGCGACCATGAGCGCGTCGAGGCGCTGGAGCGGCTCGAAAACTCCTCGGCCGAAGCCGTCATCGTTCACATCAATTCGCCGGGCGGCACCACCGCCGGCTCCGAGCAGCTCTACGATTCGCTGGTCCGGCTGAAGGCGAAGAAGCCGCTGGTCGTCGTCGTGGAAGGCCTCGCGGCGTCCGGCGGCTACATCGGCGCGATCGCTGCCGACCACATCGTCGCGCAGCAGAGCTCGCTGGTCGGCTCGATCGGCGTGCTGTTTCAATATCCCAATGTCGGCGAGCTGTTGAAGACGGTCGGCGTGAAGATCGAGGAGGTCAAATCCTCGCCGCTGAAGGCCGCCCCCAACGGCTACGAGCCGACCAGCCCGGAAGCGCGTGCGGCGCTCGACGCCCTGGTCAAGGATTCCTATGCCTGGTTCCGCGGACTGGTGAAGGACCGCCGCGCCATGAACGATGAGCAGTTGGAGAAGGTGGCCGATGGCCGCGTCTTCACCGGCAGGCAGGCAATCGACCTGAAGCTGATCGACGAGCTCGGCGACGAGAAGACCGCGGTCGCTTGGCTCGTCGCCAACAAGAACGTCAAGAAGGACCTTCCGGTGCGCGACTACAAGCTCACGCCGCGGTTCGGCGATCTCACCTTCCTGCGAACGGCCACCTCGATCGCGCTCGACGCCGTCGGCCTCTCCGGAATCGCCCGCCAGATCGAGCGCACCGGCGTGGTCCAGGCGGTGGACCGGATCGGTCTCGACGGCATGCTCGCGCTCTGGACGCCCGCGCCGGGCAATTGAACCCGCAAAGACCATTCCCAGGGCAATCTTCCCGCTTCGCGTGTGCCGTGGCGAGACCCCGTACCGGGCCCCGCACCCCGATTCACGGCCGCGATGAATGATTTAGCGTCTTGACAGTCCAGCATATTTTCACGGAAATGGGACTTGTCTCCCCGGGTACATTTTCTCGATGATCAAATCCGAGCTTGTTCAGCGTATCGCCGAGCACAACCCGCATCTCTACCAGCGGGATGTCGAGAACATCGTCAATGCGATCCTCGATGAGATCGTCGCGGCGCTCGCCCGCGGTGACCGCGTCGAGTTGCGCGGCTTCGGCGCCTTCTCGGTCAAGCATCGGCCGGCCCGCGCCGGGCGCAACCCACGGACCGGAGCTCATGTCCCGGTGGACCAGAAAAGCGTCCCGTTCTTCAAAACGGGCAAGGAAATGCGCGAGCGGCTGAACCGGGACAATCCCGCCGGCGCCGCGGCTGACGACGCCGACGATTGAAGCATCTCGCGCCGGCCGTGCCAATCGTCTGCGGCTGATTTCGAGGCGAATCCGGCCTGACCGACACGAGCGAGCGCATGCGAAAATTCTTCACTGTCGTGGTCGTCCTTCCGCTGCTGGTGCTGTTCGTCATCTTCGCGGTCGCCAATCGGCATTTCGTTACCGTGTCGTTTGATCCCTTCAACGCGACTGATCCGGCGCTCTCGGCGTCGGTCCCGCTGTTCGCCTTGATCATCGCCGTCGCGATCCTGGGCGTGATCGCGGGTGGCTGTGCCACCTGGATCGGCCAGCGCCGCTGGCGGCGGGCCGCGCGCCGCCATCAGGCCGATGCCGAAGCGGCCCGCGCGCAGGTGGCGCAGTTGAGCGCCGCGGCGCGTGCAAAACAGGGCTCTGCGCAATCTCTGGTTCCGGCTGCGCCGGCGCGGCTTTTCGCCCCTTATGGGCGAGACAAGCAGGGCGCCGCGTTGTAGAAGGCGCGAAAGCTCGGCGGCCCTGGAAGCCGCCGGCTTCTGGTGATCCTTTCCGCCCGGACGTGCGTTGTTCATTGATGTCCCTGCTCGTCAAAATCTGCGGCCTGACCACGCCCGACACCCTCGCTGCGGCGCTCGACGCGGGCGCCGACATGGTGGGCTTCGTGTTCTTTCCGCCGTCCCCACGCCATGTCGGCCTGACGGCCGCGCGTGAGCTGGGTCGTGACGTCAGGGGGCGCGCGCTCAAGGTGGCGCTGACCGTCGATGCCGACGACGCGATGATCGAAAACATCGTCGAGACGCTGCGGCCTGATCTCCTGCAGCTGCATGGCCGCGAAAGCATCGCGCGCGTCCGCGACCTCAAGCAGCGCTTCGGCCTACCCATCATGAAGGCCATTCCGGTCGCGACCGACGCCGATCTCGCGCCGTTGGCGAGCTATGCCGACGTGTGCGACCGCATCCTGTTCGATGCGCGGGCGCCCAAGGAGGCGACCCGCCCCGGCGGCCTCGGTGCCACCTTCGATTGGCGTCTGCTACAGGGCGTGAAGCTCGATCGCCCGTTCATGGTCTCCGGCGGTCTGAGCGCCGACAACGTCGCGGAGGCCGTGCGGATCACCCGCGCGGGCGGCGTCGACGTGTCATCTGGCGTCGAACGGGCGCCGGGTGTGAAGGATTGCGACATGATCCGGGATTTCATTCGCGCGGCGCGGGCCGCTGAAGAGTTGAGCGTTCAATGACGACAGCCATTCCCAATTCCTACCGCAGCGGTCCGGACGACCGCGGTCACTTCGGCATCTTCGGCGGCCGCTTCGTCGCCGAAACCCTGATGCCGCTGATCCTCGATCTGGAAAAGGCCTATGCGGAGGCCAAGGCCGATCCCGCGTTTCATGCCGAGATGAACGGCTATCTGAAGAACTACGTGGGCCGGCCCTCGCCGCTGTACTACGCAGAGCGCCTGACCGAGCATCTCGGCGGCGCCAAGATCTACTTCAAGCGCGAGGAGCTCAATCACACCGGCTCGCACAAGGTCAACAACGTGCTCGGCCAGATCATGGTCGCGCGCCGCATGGGCAAGAAGCGCATCATCGCCGAGACCGGCGCCGGCCAGCACGGCGTGGCGACCGCGACGCTGTGCGCGCGTTTCGGGCTCGATTGCGTCGTCTACATGGGCGCGGTCGACGTCGAGCGGCAGCAGCCCAACGTGATCCGCATGGAGATGCTCGGCGCCAAGGTGGTGCCGGTGCAGTCCGGCGCCAAGACCCTGAAGGATGCGATGAACGAGGCGCTGCGTGACTGGGTCACCAACGTCCACAACACGTTCTACTGCATCGGCACGGTCGCCGGTCCGCACCCCTATCCGATGATGGTGCGCGACTTCCAGTCGGTGATCGGCAACGAGACCCGCACGCAGATGCAGGAGGCCGAGGGCCGGCTGCCGGACTCGCTGATCGCGTGCATCGGCGGCGGCTCCAATGCGATGGGCCTGTTCCATCCGTTCCTCGATGATCCCTCGGTCGAGATCTATGGCGTGGAAGCGGCGGGCCATGGCCTGACGCATCTGCACGCCGCCTCGATCGCCGGCGGCCGCCCCGGCGTGCTGCACGGCAACCGCACCTATCTGCTCATGGACGAGGACGGGCAGATCGAGGAGGCGCATTCGATCTCGGCCGGTCTCGATTATCCCGGCATCGGGCCGGAGCATTCCTGGCTGCACGAGGTCGGTCGCGTGAACTATTTGTCGGCGACCGATGAGGAAGCGCTGGCGGCGTTCCAGCTGCTGTCGCGGCTCGAGGGCATCATTCCGGCGCTGGAGCCCGCGCACGCGATCGCCAAGGTGATGGAGCTCGCGCCGAAGAAGTCGAAGGACCATCTGATGGTGGTCAACATGTCCGGCCGCGGCGACAAGGACGTGCCGCAGGTGGGCGACATCTTGCGAGGAAGGGCCAAGGCATCGTGACCAGCCGGATGGATGCGCGCTTCGCGCAATTGAAGCAAGAAGGCCGCTCGGCGTTCGTCACCTTCGTGATGTCAGGCGACCCTGATCCTGAAACCTCGCTCGCGATCGTCAAGTCGCTGCCGCAGGCTGGCGCTGACATCATCGAGATCGGCATGCCGTTCACCGATCCGATGGCCGATGGTCCGTCGATCCAGGCGGCGGGTCTGCGCGCGCTCAAGGCCGGCATGACCTTGAGGAAGACGCTGCAGCTCGTGCGCAGCTTCCGCGAGGGCGACGCGGCGACGCCGATCGTGCTGATGGGCTACTACAACCCGATCTACATCTACGGCGTCGACAAGTTCCTCGATGATGCGAAGAGCGCCGGCGTCGATGGCCTGATCATCGTCGACCTGCCACCGGAGGAAGACAGCGAGCTGTGCATTCCCGCGCTGAAGGCGGGGCTGAATTTCATCCGGCTGGCGACGCCGACGACCGATGACAAGCGGCTGCCGGCGGTGCTCGCGAACACCTCGGGCTTCGTCTACTACGTCTCTATCACCGGCATCACCGGCGCGGCGGCGGCGGATTCGTCCGCCGTCGGTGCCGCCGTGGCCCGGATCAAGCGGCATACGGCGCTGCCTGTCTGCGTCGGCTTCGGCATCCGGACACCGGAGACCGCCCGCGCCATCGCCGCCAATGCCGACGGCGCTGTGGTCGGCACCGCCCTGGTTGACGCGCTCCGCGCCAGCCTGGACGCCGAGGGCCGCGCGACCGCCAAGACCGTGAGCGCCGTCGCCGATCTGGCCGCTGCGCTGGCAAGGGGCGTGCACGGGGCGCAACAGGCCGCGGAATAGGCCGTCAACCACTATTCGACCGGGCGTCGCGGCCGTCTTGCCGTGACCCCGCCGTCCCGCCATATATCCGGGCGACCGCAACACGGAGCGACACATGAACTGGCTTACCAACGTGGTCCGGCCGAAGATCCGCAACATCCTGCGCCGTGAGACGCCGGAGAACCTCTGGATCAAGTGTCCGGATTCCGGACAGCTCGTGTTCTACAAGGACGTCGAGGCCAACCAGTTCGTCATTCCGGGCTCCAATTACCACATGCGCATGGGCGCCGTGGCGCGGCTGAAGTCGATGTTCGACAACGAGACCTGGTTCGACGTCGCGCTGCCCGAGGTCACACCCGACCCGCTGAAATTCCGTGACGAGCGCCGCTATGCCGACCGCATCAAGGATGCGCGGGCGCGGACCGGCATGAACGATGCGGTGAAGGTCGGCTTCGGCAAGCTGGAAGGCATGGGCGTCGTCATCGCCGTGCAGGATTTCGATTTCATGGGCGGTTCGCTCGGCATGGCCGCGGGTGAAGCCATCGTGCGCGGGCTCGAACTCGCGGTCGAGAAGAAGTCGCCGTTCATCGTATTCGCGGCCTCCGGTGGCGCGCGCATGCAGGAAGGCATCCTGTCCCTGATGCAGATGCCGCGCACGACCGTGGCCGTGCAGATGCTGCGAGAGGCCAAGCTGCCCTACATCGTCGTGCAGACCAATCCGACCACCGGCGGCGTCACCGCGTCCTACGCGATGCTCGGCGACGTCCACATTGCCGAGCCCGGCGCGCTGATCGGGTTCGCCGGCGCCCGGGTGATCGAGCAGACCATTCGCGAGAAGCTGCCCGAAGGTTTCCAGCGCGCTGAATACCTGCTCGACCACGGCATGGTCGACATGGTCGTGCACCGTCATGACCTGCGCCCGACGCTGGCGCGGCTGTGCCGATTGCTGACCAAGGCGCCGGCCGTTGAACACGCCAAGCCCGCGCCGCAGCTGCCGCCGCCGGCCAAGCCCGCCGAAACCGCGGAAGCGCCGGCGGTCGCAACGAGCGCGTGAACGATTCTGCCGCCCAGCCAAGACCGTCGCTCGACGAGCTGATCACGCGGCTTTCTGTGTTGCATTCGAGCCGGATCTCGCTCGGGCTGGAGCGCATGCACCGGCTGCTGGCGCAGCTCGGTCATCCCGAGCGCAAGCTGCCGCCGGTCATCCATGTCGCGGGCACCAACGGCAAGGGCTCCACGGTCGCATATTTGCGCGCGATGCTCGAGGCCGCGGGGCTGCGCGTCCACGTCTTCACCTCGCCCTGGCTGGTGCGCATCAACGAGAGCTATCGGCTCGGCCAGGTCGGCGGTGGTGTCCTGGTCGAGGACGATGAGCTGATCTCCGCGCTCTTGGAGTGCGAGCGGGTCAACGCCGGCGCGCCGATCACCTTCTTCGAGGTCAAGACCGTCGCGGCCTTCGTGCTGTTCGCAAGGCATCCAGCCGATGCGGTGCTGCTCGAAGTCGGTCTCGGCGGCCGGCTCGATTCCACCAATGTTGTCGAGCAGGTCGCGGCCTCCGTGCTGACGCCGATCAGCATGGACCACATGGAGTTCCTCGGCGACACCCGCGCGCTGATCGCGGCCGAGAAGGCCGCCATCATCAAGCGTGGCTGCCCGGTGATCTCGGCGGCGCAGGAGCCCGATGCCATGGCCGTGATCGAGCGCGAGGCCAGGCGCCAGCGCGCGCCGCTGTTTGCGGCCGGTGAGAGCTGGCACGTCAATGTCGAGCGCAACCGGCTGGTCTATCAGGACGATCGCGGTCTCCTCGATCTTCCGGCACCCAAACTGTTCGGCCGGCATCAGTTCGACAATGCGGGCCTGGCGATCGCGACCTTGCGGGCGGTCGATCATTTCAAGCTCACCACCAAGGCGTTCGAGGACGGCATCGTCGGCGCCGAATGGCCGGCGCGCATGCAGCGGCTGTCGAACGGCGCGCTCACCGCGATCGCGCCGCAAGGCGCGGAGATCTGGCTCGACGGCGGCCACAACGCCGAGGGCGGTCGCGTCGTCGCGGCCGCGATCGGCGACCTCGAGGAGCGCGTGTCGCGGCAGCTCGTCGTCATCGTCGGCATGATGGGCAACAAGGATGCCGCGGGCTTCCTGGCCAACTTCGCCGGCCTGACGCGCCACATCATCGTCGTGCCGATTCCGAACGAGAGCAAGGCGATGGCACCGGCTGATCTGGCCGCCGCCGCGCGCACGCTCGGCATGCGCGTCGAGATCGCCGATGGCGTCGCGTCGGCGCTCGCCGGCATCGCGCGGCTTGCCTATGAGGTCCCGCCGCGTATCCTGATCACGGGGTCGCTCTATCTCGCGGGCCACGTGCTCGACCTCAACGGCACGCCGCCGACCTGAGGGGAATAGCGCATGCGCTTTGCCGCGATCGCAGACGTCCACGGCAACCACCTCGCGCTCGAAGCCGTGCTGGCCGACATCCGCGCGCAAGGCGTCGATGACATTGTCAATCTCGGCGATATGGCGAGCGGCCCGCTCGATGCGCGCAAGACGATGGACTTGCTGATGCCGCTCGATGCCGTCCATGTGCGCGGCAATCACGACCGCTGGCTGATCGATCGGCCGCCGGAGAGGATGGGCGCCTGGGAGCGGCCGGCCTACGCGCAGCTCGTAGCCAAGCATCTCGACTGGCTCGGCACGATCCCGCCGACGGCCATCTATCGCGACGAGGTCTTCCTTTGTCACGCCACGCCTGAGGACGATAACGTCTACTGGCTCGAGAGCGTCGCGCCGGATGGCGCGGTCACATGCGCTCCGCTCGATGCAATCGAGACAACGGCCGAGGGCATCCCGCAGTCACTGATCCTCTGTGGCCATACCCACACCGCGCGCGCCGTGCGGCTTCGCGACGGGCGGCTGATCGTCAATCCCGGTAGCGTGGGCAGCCCTGGCTATTCCTACAACTTACCGCATCCGCATGTGATGGAAGCCGGCACGCCCGACGCCCGCTATGCGATCCTTGAACTTAAGCCCGCAGGCTGGAGCGTGACGTTCCGCCACGTGCCCTATGATCATCAGCCGATGGCCGCGCTGGCCCGCGCCAATGGTGATGTCGAATTCGCCTCGGTTCTCGCGACCGGCTGGATCCGCTGACCTCACGCGAGCAGCTTCAAGGGATCGGCGACCTTCTGCTCGAGCTGCTCGAAGGTGCATTGCTTCGGCGATTTGTCCGGGCGCCAGCGCAGGATCGAGGTGCAGTGGCGAAAGCGCTCGCCGGAGAAATGGTCGTAGCAGACCTCGATCACCAGCTTCGGCTTCAGCGGACACCATTCCGCCGAGCGCTCGGTCGACCAGCGGCTCGGGCCGCCCGGCGCATTGCCGGTGAAGCCGGGCGGCGAGATCAGCGGCTCGAGCCTGTCGGTCAGTGCGGGCTTCTCGTCCTTCTTGAGCGCGGAGGTGAAGCCGACGTGATGCAGCAGACCGTCATCGTCGTAGAGCCCGAGTAGCAGCGAGCCGACCAGCTTGCGTCCGTTCGCGCCGCTGTTGGTGGCGTAGCGGAAGCCGCCGATGACGCAATCGGCTGAGCGATAGCGCTTGATCTTCTGCATGCCGTCGCGGTTGCCGGCCTGGTAGGGCAGGTCGGTCCGCTTGGCGATCACCCCGTCCGAGCCGCCGCCGGAATGCGCCAGCCAGTCTTGCGCGGTCGCGAAGCGCGTCGTCGCCGGCGACAGCCGGAACGTCGGATGATCCGTGAAGTTCGCTTTCGCGAACGCTTCCAGCGCCGGCCGCCGCTCGTGCAGCATGTGCGTCACTAGCTCCTTCTTGCCACTCGCCAGCAGGTCGAAGGCCAGGAACAGCGCCGGCGTCTCCACCGATAGCCTCTTCACCCGGCTGGCGGCGGGATGAATCCGCTGCAGCAATGCATCGAACGAGAACGACTTCGCCTGCGGCACCACCAGCTCGCCGTCGAGGATGAAGCTCGTCGCCTCGAGCTCGCGCGCCGCAGCGACGACCTCGGGGAAGTAGCGCGCGAGGTCCTCGCCGGCCTTCGACTGCATCGTCACCGTTGCGCCGTCGCGCGTCAGCAGGCAACGGAAGCCGTCCCATTTCGGCTCGTATTGCCAGTCCTCGCCGCGCGGGATTGCACCCACCGAGCGCGCCTCCATGGCCAGCAGGCCGGATTTGCGGGAGGGCGAGCGATGGGCGCGGGCGGGCATGGCGACATCCGAAAACGCTGAATCACACCCCTCAACGCAAACGGCCGGCGATTCCGCCGGCCGTTCGACAAAAATCATTGTTCCGCAAGCGTCACACCGCCGACGAGATCCACTGCTGCAGCTTCGCCTTCGGCGCGGCGCCGACCTGGCGCGAGGCCATCTCGCCGCCCTTGAACACCATCAGGGTGGGGATCGACATCACGCCGTACTTCGAGGCCGTCTTCGGGCTCTCGTCGACGTTCAGCTTGACGATCTTGACCTTGTCGCCCATCGCGCTCGAGATCTCGTCGAGGGCGGGCGCGATCATGCGGCACGGGCCGCACCACTCGGCCCAGAAGTCGACCACGACCGGGCCGTCGGCCTTGAGCACTTCGCTTTCGAAATCGGCGTCGGAAACCTTGCCAACGGCCATGGAAATTACCTCGTTCGGTTGGAGGGAGCGGCACGGACGGGCCGCCTCAGCGTGGACGTCAAAGTAGGAATGGCGTGATCCCGGGTCAAGCGGGCTCACTCAGACGTGCTGGGATGGCAGCATGGCGTCCAGCGCGGAGGCGGGAAGCTCCATGAATTCAGCGGCTTCGGTCCAGAGCAGCGCGGCGCGGACGACGCGGCCGGGGTACAATTGGCCAAGCACTGCGCGGTACAGCGCGAGCTGCCGGACATAGGCCGGGGGCACGTCGGCGAGTCCCGAGGGCGGCTGCTGGTTGGTCTTGAAGTCGACGATCAGCACCTCGGTCCCGGTGACCACCAGGCGGTCGATCTGGCCGGAGACCAGTGCCGGAGGCTGGCCGGCCAGTGCGAGGCGGCCCACGATCGAGACTTCCGCCCGGCTCCCGGCCGCGAACACCGCGGCAAAGCGCGGGTCTTCGACCACGGCGAGCACCCGTTCCGCAAGCCCCACGCGCTCGTCCTCCGGCCAGTCGGCGGCGTTGCGAATCAAATATCGCAGCGCGGCATCACGCCGCCGCTCCGGCGCCACGTCGGGCAGCGACTGCAGCAGGCGATGCACCAGCGTGCCGCGCTGCATCGCGAGGCTGCGCGCCGCCAGCGATTCGCCCGTGCGCACCGGCCGCTCGTCGGCGGATGGATCGGACGGCCGGAGCACAGCGACCTCGCCGGGCGCCTCCACCGCCGCCGTGCGCAGCCACGCCGGCAGTTCGACGGCCGTCTCGACCATGGGCCGCGTTTTGTCAGCAGCGGTTTCCGCGATGTCCTCGGCCCGCGCATAGCGCTTGACCGGCCCGTCCTCGGTTTCGATCACCTCGACCTGCAGGCCGGCCGCGTCCAATCCGCGCGCCATCAGATCGTACCAGCTGCCGCCGCGGACGTTGTTCATGTTGCCCGGCATGCAGCCGCCGATGATCAGCCGATCCGCGGCGCGGGTCATCGCGACATAGAGCAGCCGGCGATACTCGTCCTCGGTCTCCTTGAGCATCGCCACGCGTGCCGCCGCGACGGGCTGCGGATCGTCGGCCTTGCGCCCGGCCCAGACCACGATCTCCTGCTCGCCATGCGGCACGTGGATCAGCCGCAGCCGCTGCGAATCCGCCGGCGACGAGGTGGTGTCGACCAGGAAGACGACGGACGCCTCGAGGCCCTTGGCGCCATGCACGGTCATCACCCTGATCTCGTCGCGCGAGATCTCCATGTCGCGCTTCACCTCGGTGTCGGCGGCGCGCAGCCAGGCGACGAAGCCCTGCAGCGAGGCCGGCGCCTTGCGCTCGTAGGACAGCGCGAGCTCGAGGAACTCGTCGAGCGCATCATTGGCCTCGTGGCCGAGCCGCGCCAGGATGCGGCGCCGGCCGCCATCGCCGCCGAGCAGCCAGGCATAGAAGGCGAATGGCGTGTCCTCCGCGGCGCGGCGCTCGCATTGTTGCAAGCGCCGTACGACCGCCTGCAGCCGCGCGTCGTCAGCGGCGTGCGCCGTCAGTGCGTCGCGTAGCGAGCCGCGACGCTGCCACGCCAGCTTGAACAGATCGTCGTCGTCGAGCCCGAACAGCGGGCTCTTCAGCGCGGTCGCCAGCGCCAGATCGTCCTGCGGCAGCAGCAGCGCGTCGGCGAGGTTCATCAGGTCGATGATCGCGATGTGCTCGGTCAGCTTCAGCCGGTCGGCGCCGGCGACGGGGATGCCGGCGTGCTTGAGCGCCTGGATGACAGCATCGAAGGCGTTGCCGCGCCGGCGCACCAGGATCAGCATGTCGCCATAGCTCAGCCGCCGCCGCGCGCCGTCATGGCCGGTCATCGTGCCCGTCTGGATCAGCCGCTTGATCTCTGCCTGGATGCGCCTGGAAAGCTTCACCTCGGGGCTGGTGACGGAGACGCCGTCGAACGGCGCGCGCCAGCCCTCGATCTCCTTGCGGTCGTCGCGTTCGCACAGGCTCCAGAGCTCGACCATGCTCGGTCCGGCATCGGTCAGCGCGTTGTGGATGGGGTGGCCGATGTCGGGCGAGTGAATGCTGCTGTAGACGTCGCGCTCGCGGAACACGTGGTCGACCGCGTGCAGCACCGTCGGGCCCGAGCGGAACGAATAGGTGAACGACACCGGATCGAACAGCAGCCCGGCATCGGTGAAGCGCTTCTGCAACTGGCGCCTGCGCGCATCGAACTCGTGCGGGTCGGCGCCCTGGAACGAGAAGATCGACTGCTTCTCGTCGCCGACCGCGAAGATCGTGCGCGTGAGTCCGTCGCGCGCCCCGGCGCCGGCGGTGAACTCTTCGATGATGTGGGCGACGATGTCCCATTGCCGTGGGCTCGTGTCCTGCGCCTCGTCGATCAGCACGTGGTCGACGCCGCGGTCGAGCTTGTAGTGCACCCAGCCGGCGGAGACGCGGTTCAGCATCGCCAGCGTCTTGTCGATCAGGTCGTCGTAGTCGAGCAGGCCGCGCTCTTCTTTTTCGCGGCGATAGTTCGCGGCGGCGGCGGTCGCGATCTGCAACAGCGCCTCGGTGCGATCGCGCACGACCGCCGCGCGGCGCTTTTCGATCAGGCGATCGAGCCGGCGCGCCTCCGATTCAAATAGACCGGCGATGCCGGGATTGGCGTCGGCGAACTTCTTGGTCAGCAGGGACTTCCGCGGCTCCTTGTCCTCGGTCAGGAATACGCGGAGATATTCATCGACCTGATCGGCGCCCGAGAACGCCAGTGCGGCGCGGAGTTGCTCCGCCTGCTTCTGGTCGGTCTTGGCGCCGCCGTCGAGCCGCGCGGCGATATCGGCCCAATCCCTCAGTGGCAGATTGGGGCCGTCGACGATGTCGCGCTCGATGGCTTCCAGCGTCTCGCCGGCGCTGATGCCGAGCACCTCGCCGAGATGTTGCGCGGCAACCTCGACGCGGCCGGCGCCATCGGTCCAGGCCATGAAGTGATCGCGGCTCAGACAGGCCTCGCGGACGACGTCCTTGAAGGTCGAATCCGCCGCATTGGCCATCGCCACCTGCAGCGCGCGGCCGACCGCGCTGTCGGGCGCCCGCGCGGCGTCGAGCAGCACCTTGAGATTGGCGCGCTCCATCATCTCGGTCTGGTCGCGCTCGTCGAGCACCGAGAACCGCGCCGGCACGTTGGCCTCGAACGGGAACTGCTGCAGCAGCCGCGTGCACAGCGCGTGAATGGTCTGCACCTTCAGTCCGCCCGGCGTCTCCAGCGCGCTGGCGAACAGTTTTCGCGCCGAGGCCCGCAGCTTCTTGTCGGGATTGGGAATGCCGGTGGACTGGATCGCGCTGTCGAGCGCGTCGTCGTCGAGCGTCACCCAATGGCCGAGCGTCGAGAACACGCGCTCGGCCATATTGGCGGCCGCGGCCTTGGTGAAGGTGATGCAGAGGATCTTCTCCGGCGGCACGCCGTCGAGCAGCAGCCGGATCACGCGCTGGACCAGCACATGCGTCTTGCCCGAGCCGGCATTGGCCGACACGAATGCGGAGGCAGCCGGGTTCGATGCGCGCGTCTGCGCCTCGCGCACGGCCTGCGGAATGGGGCGGGGCGCCTTCACCATTCCTCCACCCCCAGGCCGCCGGCCGCCGACCATTCCTTGATACGGGCGAGATCGTCATAGCTACCGTAGCGGTTCGCCCACATCGACAGGTTCAGCGAGGTGTAGCCTTGATTGACGTCCTCGAAGCTGCGGATCAATGCCTCGAGCTTTTCGCGCGCCTCCTGCGCGGCCTGGTCCGGATGTTGCGGCGGGTCGCTCTTGTTGATCTTCAGCTCGAGAATGCGCTCTTCGCCCGGCGGGTTGTTGCCGGACAAGCGGACATAGACGAGCTGGCTGATCAGGCTGCCGGCGGGAATGCCGTCGAAGCCGCCTTCGCGCAGGATCGCGGCTTCGAGTGTGAGCTGCGGCGACAGCCCCATGCGCACCTGCTTGGCCGTCGGCGGCTGGCCAGTCTTGTAGTCGAGAATGGCGTAGGTGCCCTCGGCACGCTGTTCGATGCGGTCGGCGCGCGCCGACAGCATGAAGGTGCGGCCCTGATCCAAGGGAATGCCGATCTCGCCGCGGATCTCCGCGGTGATGGCGCCGATCTGCGCGCGTCGCGCGGTCTCCCACGCCGCGAACCAGCCGGCGATGCGCTGGAAACGCGGCCACCACAGCGCCCGCGCCTCGGGCCGCTCCATCAGCGGCGCAAAGTGCTTCTCGCCGATCACGCGCAGCGCATGCGCCGGATGCAGCGGCAGGGCATCGGCATAGGTCTGCGTGAATTCGCCGATCGCTTCGTGAATCGCCGAGCCGCGATCGGCGGCCGACAGCGGCATGTCGACGGGATCGAGCGGATCGAGCCGCAGGATGTAGCGCGCGAAGATGGTGTAGGGATCGCGCAGCCAGTCCTCGATGGCGGTCACCGACATGCGCAGCGGCCGTGCTGCCAGCGGCGGCTTCGGCGCCGGCTGTTCGACCGGCTTCACCGCGGCCGGCTGGTCGAGCACCTCGGCATAGCGGACGTAAGTCTCGCCGCGCGCGGTCGCCGCCTTCCAGCGCTCGGCGCCGGCGACGGCTTCGAGACGGTGCAGGAAGCGCGAGGCCACGGCTGGCGCGCCGCCCGACTTTGCGGCGTGCGTCAGGATCACCTCGGGCGCGCCGAGCAGTTGTGCGAAATCGTGTGCTGATAGTCCGATGCGGCGCTCGGGCAGGTCGAGGCCGAGCTGATGCCGCATCGGGCGGCTGAGCCAGGGATCGATGCGCGGCGCCGGCGGCCATATGCCCTCGATCAGGCCGCCGACGATCATGCGGTCGGCCTGCATCAGTCGCGCTTCGAGCGGACCATAGATCTGCAGCTGCGCGCCGTGGCGCTCGGGCCGGCGCACCGCGCGATCGGAGAAGGCGGTATGGAACAGATCCGGATAGTCCGACAGCGGCGCCATCAGGCCGCAGCGCTCGCCGGACGCGAGCAGGTCGTCGAAGCAGCGCGCCAGCGCGGCGCCGTCGCGATCGGTGAACGCGGCGCTGAGACCGACATCGTCTGTCGAGAGCGCGATCAACACCTCACGATGCCGCGCGGCGAGCTCGGCGAAATCCTGCGGACGCGGCGAGGCGAGGTTTTCCAGCGGCGCCAGAGCCGTCTGCAATTGCGCGATCAGCGCGCCGGCGCGGTCGAGCTGCTCGGGACTGAGACGCGCGCGCGGCTCGGCCTTGTGCAGCGATGATGATTCGCCCTGGTGCAGCTTGGTGTGCTCGTCGCGGAAGCGCGCGAAGTCGCGCGCGAGCCCGCTGCTTCCGGCTTGTGGCCGCGTGCCGCGCAGCAACGCGAGCTCCAGCGGCTCGATGGCACTCCTCCAGCCATTCGCGGCGCGGCCGAGCCGGCACAGCGGATGCTTGAGCAGCGCCAGCAAAGTCGGCGGCTCCAGTCCGCGCGCGGCGGCTTCGGCGGCGAGGCGCGCGAAGATGCCGGCCGGCGTCTCCAACAGCGCGTCACCGCCGGAATCGTCAAACGTCAGGTGCCAGCGCGTCAGCGCCGCCATCACGCGGCGCGCCAGCGCGCGGTCCGGCGTCACCAGCGCAGCGGACTTGCCGAGATGGCGCGCCTCGCGCATCGCGATGGCAATCGCCAGCGCCTCCATTTCGGGGTTGGGCGCGGCGACGACGGCGAGATTGTCCATCGCTTCGGCAATGTTGGCGGCGATGTCGAACTGGCGCAGGCGCTCATGCCAGACAGCGGTGGCTTCCGACGGCCGCATCGCTTCTGAGATCAGCACCTCGCGGCCGCCACGGCCGGGTGGTGCGAGGCGGATCACGTCGCGCCGCTCCACGCCGAAGCGCTTGAGCAGCAGGTGCATGGCATATTGCGGATGATTGACCGCGGGCGGCGTCAACACGCGGCCGGCGCGGTCCTTGGCACCGCCGATCGAATTCCACGCGGCTTCGTCGAGATCGGTGTCGAGCCCAGGCAGCACCACCGCGCCATGCGGCAGCTTGGCGACGGCGAGCAGGAATTTTGCCGTCGCCGGCATCGAGCCGGTGGAGCCTGCGGCAATGACGGGACCATCGGGATGCGCCGACAGCCGCGCCGCTTCGGCCGCGATCAGCAGATCGCGCCGCGCCGCCGGCTCGATGCGCTCGATCTCCTGCAGATAGGCTGGCCACGCCGTCCGCGCGATGCGCAGGAACTCGAGCGAATACTGCCAGTATTTGTCGAGCTGATCCGGCACCAGCGCATCGAGCGCATCCCAGGACACGCCGCGCGTCACCATGTCGTCGATCAGCCGCGCGAGGTCGCCGGCCAGCGCAAGCGTCGAGGCGGGCCCGCCGATCACGAGCGGCGCCGACACCGGCGTCTTGGCCCAGGCCGCGACCAGCCGCGCCAGCGTGAGCCGGCGCTGCAGGTCGTCGAGTCGTTCCGGAATCTCCAGCGGCGCCGGCCCGAGGAACGCGTCGCGGTCCTCCGCGAAGGCGAGCTCGTCCTGGTCGATATCGCCGAGCGCGACCAGGCGCGGCAGCACCGCGGCATCGGTCTTCAGCTCGTCGAGGAACATCTCGCGCGCCACCCGCAGGGAGCGCCGCGTCGGCAGATACAGCGTCGCGGTCGCGAGCCGGGCGGGATCGCTGCGTGCCTCGAAGCCGTCGACCAGCCGGCCGTCGACCAGCGCGGCGATCACGCTGCGCAGGAACGGCGCCGAGATGGGAACGGTGAAGACGCGCATGGCCTGCGATTCGGGTTGCTGTGCCGTCTATATAGGGAGCGATCGGGCGGAGGTCATATCCGGGGTGTGGACGGGTGTTGATAGGTGCGTGACCTTTGTCCCTGTGCTGGAGGACGCCGTGCGCCTGAGCCCCAGCTGCAGCCACGCTCTCCGCCATCGCCCGGCTCAACCGGGCGATCCGGTCCTCCGAGGCGGTTCAGCTTGATTCGGGAGGCCGCGGCGTCCCGGATCGCCCGCTTTCGCGGGCGATGGCAGCTGACTACGGAGCACGAGCTGCCCACCCCCATCGTCATTGCGAGCGCAGCGAAGCAATCCAGGCCGCCTCTGCAGTGGGACTTCGCTGCTCGCAATGACGGAGACAAACATCCTCATTCCCGCAACGCTTCTCGCGCCCGAGTGATGCAAATCGTTCGCCCTCATCCGAAGCAAGGGCGCAGGGAAGGCCGGGCCTCGGCTGAGGCCCGTGGCCCCCGTGCGTGAAAGAGTGCACGGGGCAGGAACCACAGGTTCAGCCGGAACGACCCGGCCTTCCCTGCGCGACGGTGTTACGGCTTATACGTCCTCTCCTCGGTGTGCCGGCTTGTAGCCACCGTCGCCCGCGCGCGGCGTCAGCAGCGGCGCGAGCTTGGCATCAGCGTCGGGATGCCGGGACCTTACGATTTCGCCGTCCTGCCCGAACCGTTCGTCCGCGCACCCGAAAGCACGCTGCAATCCTGACAGGCCATCGCATCCCGCGCTCAACGTCCGTGACGACCGCGATACGCCCCTCGCAACGAGGCGGGATGCGCATGAGAGAACATGAATTCTGTAAAAGCGAAAGAAGAATTTTGTGCGCGTCGGACGCGACGAGCGGGATCGGGTTGAATGTGCGGACGAAAATCGTTTCTCGACGCAGATGATTTGAGTGATCCCAGCGCAGGGTCGGCGCCGACGAGGTGGAGCAAATCGCGCAACGCGCCGACCTGATTCGCCCGTCGGGCAGTCCGCTACGCCGCACTCTCCATCAGAGCCTCTTCCGCTTCCGCCACCGCGGCCGGCGTGCCGACATGCATCCAGACGCCTTCGAGGCGGAGGCCGAACAGGCGGTCCTGCTCGTTCGCCTTGTCGAACATCTTCGTCAGCGAGAACTCGCCCTTCGGCGCGCCGTCGAAGATCGACGGCGAGATGATCGCGGCGCCCGCGTAGACGAACGGCACCACCTGATGCTCCCGCCGCTTGCGCAAGGTACCGTCGGCGAGCATCGCGTAGTCGCCTTGACCCGCGTAGCCGATCGAGGTCGCGGTCGGCGCCATCAGCAGCATAATGTCCATGCGCTCCGGATCGAACGCGTCAGCGAGCCGGGACAGGTTCTGGCGCACGCCCTCGATCCACATCGTGTCGGAGTTGACGTGGAAGAACGGCTCGTGGCCGAGCAGCGGCAGCGCCTTGACGACGCCGCCGCCGGTGCCGAGCACCTGGTCGCGCTCGTCGGAGATGATCACGCGGGGCGTGCTGCGCGCGGCCGTGTGCGCGATGATCTGGTCGGCGAGATAATGGACGTTGACGACGGCTTCGGTGACGCCGGCCTCGGCGAGGCGGTCGAGCACATGGTCGAGCAGCGGGCGACCGGCGACGCGCACCAGCGGTTTGGGCATCGTCTCCGTCAGTGGGCGCATGCGCAATCCGAGACCGGCGGCGAGGACCATGGCTTTGTGCGGCTTGACGGGCATCTTCAGGGCATCTCGATCAACGGTGGCATGTGCGAATCATACCACGCAAAAACATCTATCGTCTCGGCCGGTTGCGATAGCCTGGGCCGATGACGAATATGCGACGGCTGCCCGGCCATCGTGATGCAAGATGCCGCAGTCGTGGCTCGGTCAGGCTTCGGCTGCGGCGCGCTTGTTGGTCTTCTTCTTGCCTTGCTTCAGGAAGGTGACGCCGATCTGGTCGCCATTGACCCAGGCCAGCTCGCAGCGCCGGTAGGCCAAGCCGGTCGACGACAACAGCAGGAAGAACTCCTTCAGGTGCAGGCCTTCGACCGAGCCCTCGACCGTCAGCTTCGCCCCGGTCTCCGAGACGTCCTCGATGGTGCAGTTGCGCCGCCAGGTGCCGTCGATGCCCATCATGAAAGCCGGGATGCCGCGCTCGAAGACGACGCGTTCGCCCTTCATCCGCTCTGCCATCGCAACCTCCATTCACGCGCGGCGCGCAACCGGCGCCACGGGCGCAAGGTAAAGGGGGATGGCTAAGAACCGGTAAAGCCACGGAGGTGCGCGGTTTTGGCGCGTTCTCTCTCCACGGCGGCGGTCGGCTCCCCTCCCCGCAAGGGGGAGGGGGAGCGCACCGGTGGTGCTGCGAGACGCTGCCTTAAGTCACCCCCGCCGGTGGCGGCACGTTGGCCGCGTACCAGTCGCGGACTGGGTCGAGCGCCGCGTGCGCCAGCGACCGGTGGAGATAGTCCCAGATGCGAGGCTGGTGCTTGAGGTAGTGCGGCTTGCCGTCGCGGCGGTTGAGGCGGGCGAAGGTACCCAGCAGGCGGGTGTTGCGCTGGACGGACATGATCGCGTAGTGCGCGCCGAATTCGTCGGCGTCGAAGTCCGTCGACGCCGCTTGGCGTGCGGCGATGTAGCGCTCTCGGAGCGCCCGCTCGAGCTCTGCCGACACGTCGATCCGGGCGTCCTGCGCCAGGGAGACCACGTCGTAGGCCGGCGGTCCCATCACCGCGTCCTGGAAGTCGATCACGCCCACGCGGGCGATGCCTTCGCGCGCGGGCAGCCAGAGCAGGTTGGGCGAGTGGTAGTCGCGGATCACCCAGGTCGGCTTAGATGTGGGCTTGGCCGCGAGCGGCGCCTCCAGCAACTCGCGCCATATTTCCAGGAATTCGGCGCGTAGCACCTGCGACAGCTCCACGCCACGGTCGGGCAGGTACCATTCGAGCATCAGGCCGATCTCGATCAGCATGGCTTCGACGTCGAAGGTCGGGACCTCGTAGGTCACCTGCGGCGCCAGCGGCAGCACCGAGGGGACGTCCTGCGCGTGCAGCGCGGCCAACAGATCGGTCGCGGCCTCGTAGCGCTCCACGACCGGTCGTGGCGGGTCGCCCTCGATCACGCCCTCGCGTCCGAGATCCTCGGTGATGAGAAAGCCGTGGCCGAGATCGGCGTCGTTGATCTTCGGCGCCGAGATGCCGCGCCCGCGCAAGGCGGCGGCGATCGCGACGAATGGGCGGACGTCCTCGGCGAGATGCACGGCGCCGCTATAGGGCTTGCCGTTGTAGATCGCCGGGCCGTCGGGCCGCTTCGGCGAGTTCATCAGGATGGAGACGCGCTCGCCCTTGTGGAGCCGCGCATAGGAGCGGGTCGAGGCATCGCCGGCCATGCGCTCGCGGCGCGACTTGGCGTGCCCGGCCTCGGCGAGGAATTCGCGCAAGGCTTTCAGCCGTGCAACCACCGCGGCCGCCTTGCCGCTGCCGGTGATCTCGGCGCTGCGGGCGGTGTCGCCCTGCGATGGATCGTGGCGCAGCGCGATGTCGACGCGATCCAGCGGGAGAGTGCCGCCGGCGCGCTCCGGCCATTCGATCAGCACGACGGTCGCCTCCGGCAGCGGCGACAGGCCGATCTCCTCGAGCTCCGATGCGTCGCTGATGCGATAGAGATCGGCATGCACCAGCGGGAAGCTCGGCAGGTCGTAGCTCTGCGCCAGAGTGAAGGTCGGACTCGGCACCTCCAGCTCGTCGTCGCCGGCGAGATAGCGGATCATCGCCCGCGCCGCCGCCGTCTTGCCGGCGCCGAGATCGCCCGTGAGCGTGATCAGTGCACCCGGGCCGATCAGCAGCGCGAGATCGGCCATCAGGGCGGCGGTGGCGGTCTCGTCCGCCAGCGTGGTGGTGAATGTCAGCTGGTCCGTCATTCCGCGGCGTTGCGTTGCGCGACGTGGTCGGTCGGGAAGTCACAGGTGACCGTGGTGCCCTTGCCGACCACCGAATCCATCCGCACCCTGCCGCCATGCAGCTCGACGAAGGAGCGCACCAGCGACAGTCCGAGGCCGGCGCCGCGATGGCGCGAGCCCTGCGAATGGCTCTCGAACCATTCGAACACCTTGTCCTTCACCTCGGGCGGAATGCCGGGGCCGGAATCGGTGACCGCGAAGATGACGCTGTGGTCGGTGCGGCGGGCGCTGACGACGACGCTCGAATCCGGCGGCGAGAAGCCGACGGCATTGGCGAGCAGATTGTAGAGCACCTGCACGACGCGGCGCTCGTCGCCGACGAAGGAGCCGACATCAGGGTCCACCGCGATCGTCAATCGGATGCGATCCGTGGCAAGCCGGTCCTGCACGCCCTCGGCGGCGGCCTCGATCGCCTTGG
Source organism: Bradyrhizobium sp. HKCCYLS3070 (assembly GCF_051167575.1). Classification (NCBI taxonomy): domain Bacteria; kingdom Pseudomonadati; phylum Pseudomonadota; class Alphaproteobacteria; order Hyphomicrobiales; family Nitrobacteraceae; genus Bradyrhizobium; species Bradyrhizobium sp. HKCCYLS3070. The sequence goes on along the minus strand of NZ_JBNPTI010000003.1, from coordinate 331,080 downwards.
CGGCGTCGACCGGCCCGAGCTCGAGCTTCATGGCGCCGGCATCGATGGTGGCGAGGTCGAGAATGTTGTTGGTCAGCGCCAGCAGCGCGTTGGTGGATTTGGTGACGTAGTCGAGATACTCGGCCTGCTTCGGCGTCAGCGGCCCGGTCGACGGATCGGACAGGAAATGCGCGAAGCCGATGATCGTCGTCAGCGGCGCGCGCAGCTCGTAGGACACGTGGTGGACGAAGTCGATCTTCATCTGGCCGGCGGCTTCGAGCGCCTCGTTGCTCTCGCGCAGGGCTCGCTCGACATTCTCGGTGTCGGTGATGTCCTGGAAGGTCAGCATGGTCGCGCCGTCGGGCAGCGGGCGGCTCATGCAGTCGAGCACGCTGCCGTCCTTGCGCTCGAGTTTCAGCGCAACGTCGAGCCGGTTCTCGATCGACGTGATCGCCTCGCGGATGGTGCGCCAGGCGACCGCATCGTCATAGAGCTGATGGCACCAGGATTCCACGGTGTCGATATGCGGATGCTCGCGCAACTGATCCGGCGACAGCCGCCACATCTTGGCGAAGGCCGGATTGAACAGCTCGACCCGGCCGTTCGAGCCGAACACCGCGACGCCCTCGGCAAGGCTGTCGAGGGTCTCGCGCTGGACCCGGATCAAGCCGTCGAAGCGGCGGGCAAGCGCGAAGCTCTCGGTGACGTCGTCGAACAGATAGGTGACGCCGCCTTCCGGATTCGGCGTGGTGACGACCGACAGCGCGCGGCCGTCGGGCAGGAACCAGGTGTCCTTGGCGGCCTCGACGGCGCGATAGGCCTCGTGAAGCTTGGCCTTCCAGGCCCGGAAGTCGGCCTGCTCGGGCAACTTGCGCGCGGCGCGAAGACGGTCGAGCACCGACGAGTCATCCGGCTGGCTGTCCAGGAAGGCGGGATCGAGACGCCACAGCCGGCGATAGGAGTCGTTGTAGAAGGCGAGCCGGCGCTGGCCGTCGAACACGGCTACGCCCGAGGACAACTGATCGAGCGTGCGCCGGTGTGCTTCCCGCATCCGCACCACGGCCGCGTCCAGGGCCGCCGCCTCGCTGGCGTCGATGGCGACGCCAGCGCTGCCGTTTCCCAGCATGAAGGCGCGCACGTCGTACATGCGGCGCTCGCCGCCGGTCACGATCGGCAGCCGGCCCTCGAAACGGCCGTTGGTGGCGAGCGCGCGCTGCAGGTCGATACGGTCGGCCGAGTCGAGCAGCTCGATGTTGCGGCCGATCGCGTCCGGCACGTCGCGGGCATCGGCGGCACGGGCATAGGCGGCGTTGACGTAAGCGAGAGCGCCATTGGCCTGCCGTGCCCAGATCGGCCACGGCAGCGCCGCTGCCAGCGCGCGCAGCGACTCCGTCTCCTCGCCGAGCGCCTTGAAGCGGAGCTGCGTCTCGGCGAGCTCGCGGCGCAGGCCGGACAATTCGCGGATGCGCACGATGGCCTGGCCGCCGATGGCGCGGCCCATCGCCTCGATCGCATGGCCGTGCGAGGTGGTGAGATTGAGCATGAAGCCTTCGCCCGCCTCGCGCAGCGCGTCGACGGCGCGGTCGAGCTGCAGCGCGGGCTCCGGCGGCAGCCAGGTTCCAAAGGCGAGAATGCGCTGCGGCTGATCCTGCGGCACCAGCATCGAGGTGTCGCCGGAGATCTGCGGACGGTGGCCGCCGGCCGGCCAGGCGATCAGGATCTGCGGCTCGGCGAACAGCAGCGCACGGTAGCGATCGGCCTGCAATTGCAGCCCGGCGACGTCGGCGCGCAGCCGCGCTTCCTTCCGGCCGGCCGCCAGACGCGTGCGCACCAGCGCGACCGCGGCGACGACGGAGAAGCCGAGCAGCGCCAGCATCGCCGTGACCTCGGCGATATCAGGACGGCTCAGCTCGAACAGCGTCGTGATCGCATCCGGCGGCACGCCATCGCCTGCGAAGCCCGGTGTCGCCGGCGCAAGCGCAGTCGCAGCGAGACCCATCAGGCCCTTGCGCGCAAGTGACGTGCATGACAGCAGCGTCTGACGCATCACCACGATCACGCCCGACATATTTGCCCCAAACCGCACGAAGTTCCGGGCGCCGATCGCGTCGACCGCGCCGTCTCACGAATCAATCAACCATAACCGCTTCGGGACTCCAGCGGTAAGAGTCCAGACCGTGAACGATGGTTGCGCCTGAGGAAAATGCGTCCGCCGATCGACTCTTTCGAGTCGGAACAGTGGCAAGCCCGTAGTTCAACGGCCCGTCGACCCGAAGCCGCCGCTGCCGCGCGCGGTCGTCGTCAAGGTTGTCGCGAGGCTGAGCTCGGCGCGCGCGACGGCGGCGATCACCATCTGCGCGATGCGCTCGCCGCGGCGGATCGTAAACGGTTCCTTGCCGTGGTTGATCAGCAGCACGCAGATCTCGCCGCGGTAGTCCGCGTCCACCGTGCCCGGTGAGTTCAGCACTGTGACGCCGTGCCGCGCAGCGAGCCCCGAACGCGGCCGCACCTGGGCCTCGTAGCCGTCGGGCAGCGCGATCGACAGTCCCGTTGGCACCATCGCATGGCTGCCTGACGCAAGGACGAGCGGCGCATCGGGCGGAACCGCGGCGAGCAGATCGAGCCCCGCGGCATGTGCGGTCTGATAGGCCGGCAGCGGCAGGCCCTCGCCATGCGGCAGGATCTGCACGTCGATCGCGATCGTCTGTGTCACGCAACGGGTCCCATGGTTCTGGCGATCTCGGCGACGAGCGCAGTCGCGACCTCGTCCTTGGTCATGATCGGCCAGGACGCGACATGGACGCCATCGGCGTCCTTCGTCAAGAGATGTACGGTGTTGCGGTCGCCGCCCATCACACCGGTCGCGGCCGAGACGTCGTTGGCGACGATCCAGTCGCAGCCCTTGCGGGCGAACTTTGCCTTCGCGTTGTCGATCAGGTGCTCGGTCTCGGCGGCGAAGCCGATGACGAGACCAGGCCGCTTCTCCTTCAGCTTCGAGATCGTGGCGAGGATGTCGGGGTTCTCGACCAGCGTCAGCGGCGGGATCGCCTTGTCCGTCTTCTTCAGCTTCTGGCCGCCCTCATTGGCGACGCGCCAGTCGGCCACCGCCGCGGCGAAGATCGCGACGTCGGCGGGCAGCTCGGCCTCGACGGCGTCGAGCATCTGCCGCGCCGATTCGACGTGGGTGACGCTGACGCCCTTGGGGTCGGCGAGCTCCACCGGTCCTGCGATCAGCCGCACGTCGGCGCCGGCGGCCTGCGCGGCGGCGGCGATCGCAAAGCCCTGCTTGCCGGAGGAGCGGTTGGCGATGTAGCGCACCGGGTCGATCGGCTCGTGGGTCGGGCCCGCGGTGATCAGCACGCGGCGGCCGGCGAGCGGGCGCGGCACAGGCGGCTTGAGCATGGCGACGACGGCGTCCGCAATCTCGGTCGGCTCGGCCATGCGGCCGACACCGGCCTCGCCCTTCTCCGCCATCTCGCCGGCGTTCGGCCCGATCATCTGGACGCCGTCGCGCTGCAGGGTCGCGGCGTTGCGGCGCGTCGCCGGATTGCTCCACATCATCGGGTTCATCGCCGGCGCCAGCAGGATCGGCCGGCTCGCCGCGAGCAGGATGGCGCTGGCGAGGTCGTCGGCGGCGCCGTGCGCCATCTTCGACATCAGGTCGGCGGTCGCCGGTGCCACCACGATGAGATCGCAGTCGCGCGCGAGCCGGATGTGGCCGACGTCGAACTCGCTGCGCGCGTCGAACAGATCGGTGAAGACACGATCTCCCGACAGCGCCGATGCGGCGAGCTCGGTCACGAATTGCGTCGCCGCCTTGGTCAGCACGCAGCGGACGTGGATGTGGCGCTCCTTGAGCCGCCGGATCAGGTCGAGCGATTTGTAGGCGGCGATGCCGCCGCCGATGATCAGGGTGACGCGAGCCTCGCGCGCCTGGCCGGGCTGGGGGACGAGCGGAGCGGACAGGTTGGCTGGAGCAGGCGGCGCCATCGGCGGCTCGGATGGATCGGCGGGCTCGATCAGCGCGCGCAGGATGACCCGGACTTCCTCTTCGACGGAGCGCCCGTTCTGCGCCGAGCGCAGTCGCAGATAAGTCTTGAGAGAGTCGTCCAGCTTGCGGATGGTCAGGCTCGCCATGACCGCCTCCCCAGCATTGCCCTTGTGAAGGCAATGCTAGCAGAAAATGACAGCAGTGCAATCAGAGGAAGGTGGGCAAAGCGGCCGCCATGGGCGGCAGCGCTGCGCCTTTGCCCAGGCTGCGAGTCTAAAGCCTGAGCACCGCGAACAGAATGCCGATGAAGGTCAGCGCGATGACCCACAGCGCGATGGCGCGCCAGCGGCTCTTCTTGCCTTCGGTGCGGCCCATGGCGGCGATGGTTTCCGGCGACAGGCGCAGGCCGTCGCGGGTCATGGTCTCCATGTGCTCCAGCACGGCGGCGGCGCGGGCGGCGAGCACGGGCAGGGTCGCGCTGAGCCGGACCAGGTCGCCGACGCCGGACACGGCGCCTTCGATGCGGCCGAGCGGGCCGAGATTGCGCTCGATCCATTCGCGCACCACGGGATCGGCGACCTTCCAGATGTCGAGCTTGGGATCGAAGCCGCGCGCGACGCCCTCGACCACCACCATGGTCTTCTGCAGCAGGATCAGCTCCGGCCGGGTGCGCATGTCGAACAGGCCGGTGACCTCGAGCAGCAGGGTCAGCAGCTTGGCCATCGAGATTTCTTCGGCCGTGCGGTTGTGGATCGGCTCGCCGATGGCGCGGATGGCCTGGGCGAAATTCTCCACCGAATGATGCGGCGGCACGTAGCCGGCCTCGAAATGCACTTCGGCGACGCGGCGATAGTCGCGGGTGATGAAGCCGAGCAGGATCTCGGCGAGGAAGCGCCGCTCCTTCATGCCGAGCCGGCCCATGATGCCGAAATCCACCGCGACCAGCCGTCCCTGCTGGTCCAGGAACAGGTTGCCCGGGTGCATGTCGGCGTGGAAGAAGCCGTCGCGCAGCGCGTGGCGGAGAAAGCTCTGGATCACCTTGCGACCGACGTCGGGCAGATCGACATTGGCCTCCGCGAGCCGGGCGTGATCGTTCAGCGCGATGCCGTCGATCCACTCCATCGTCAGCACGGTGTTGGCGGTGCGATCCCAGTCGACCGTGGGTACGCGGAAGTCCGGATCGTCCTTGATGTTTTCCGCCATCTCGGAGAGCGCAGCGGCCTCCAGGCGAAGGTCCATCTCCATCGCGACCGAGCGCGACATCGTGTTGATGACCTCGACCAGCCGCAGCCGCCGCGCCTCCGACGAATGCGCCTCGGCCTTTTCGGCGACGAAGAAGAAATCGGAGAGGTCGCGACGGAAGCGCGAGGCGACGTTCGGCCGAAGCACCTTCACCGCGACTGGACGACGAATGCCGTCGCGCTCGACCTCGCCGCGATGCACCTGCGCGATCGAGGCGGCGGCGACCGGAGGACCGAGATGCGTGAACAGCTGGCTGATCGGGCGCTCGAGCGCGGTGGCGATGACCGCCTCGGCCTCGGCCTGCGGGAATGGCGGCAGCCGGTCCTGCAGCGATTCGAGGTCGCGCGCCATGATGACGCCGACGACGTCGGGCCGCGTCGCCAGGAACTGGCCGAGCTTGAGATAGGCCGGGCCCATGCGCTCGAGCGCCCGCGACAATCTTGGCCCGGACTTGGCGCCGGGGCGCTCGACGAGGCGCGCCAGCTTCAGCGCGAGCTGGCCCGGCGGTGGCGCCAGGCTCGGATCGACGGCGCCGAACACGCCCTCGCGCGCGAACACGAAGGCGGCCCGGGCGAGCCGCGTAATGTGGGTGAGTGCGGAGATCACAAACGCCAGCCGGAATGAAGCGCGACGATGCCGCCGGAGAGAGTCTGCCAGGACACGCGGGAGAAGCCGGCCGCCGAGATCATCTCGGCGAAGGCGCTGGGGCGCGGAAACTGGCGGATCGATTCGACGAGGTAGCGGTAGGACTCGGCATCGCCGGTGACGGCGCGGCCGAGCTGCGGGATCACATTGAAGGAGAACAGGTCGTAGAGCTTGTCGAGCCCTGGCATCTCGACGGTGGAGAACTCCAGGCACAGGAAGCGGCCGCCATGCTTGAGCACGCGGAAGGCCTCGGCGAGCGCGAGCTCGATCTGCGGCACGTTGCGGATGCCGAAGGCGATCGTATAGGCGTCAAAGGAGCGGTCGGGAAAAGCGAGCTTTTCGGCATTGCCCTCGACGAACGAGACCTTGTCGTCGAGATATTGCTTCAGCGCCCGCTGGCGCCCGACCTCGAGCATGTCGCTGTTGATGTCGCACACGGTGGCATGGAAGCCGGCGCCGGCCTTCCTGGCGGCGCGGAAGGAGATGTCACCGGTGCCGCCGGCCACGTCGAGCAGCGCAAACGGCGCATCGCTCTTCGGCGGGTTCAGCGTGTTGATCATGATGTCCTTCCAGACGCGGTGCAGTCCGCCCGACATCAGGTCGTTCATCAGGTCGTAGCGCTGTGCCACGCTGTGAAACACGTCGTTCACCAGCGTCTGCTTCTCGCCCAGAGGCACGTCCCTGAAGCCGAAATGAGTGGTTTGGTCCGGCTGATCCATCACCCTTACTCCGATACGGCACCATAGCGCTGATGCGGCCAAGGCGCTATCACGTCAGCCGGACAAGGTGAATGGTTGCGGATGCAAAAGGTGAAATGAGCCGGCATGCCTGAGCTGCCCGAAGTCGAGACCGTCCGGCGCGGGCTGCAGCCCGTCATGGAAGGCGCCGTCATCGTCAAGGCCGAGGCCCGGCGCGGCGATCTCAGGTTTCCGTTCCAGCCCGATTTTGCGAAGCGCCTGCAGGGCCAGACCGTCAGGGGACTCGGCCGGCGCGCCAAATATCTGCTGGCCGACCTTGGCTCCGGCGACGTGCTGCTGATGCATCTGGGCATGTCCGGCTCGTTCCGGGTGATCAAGCCGGAGCACGAGGAGACGCCGGGCGAGTTTCACTATCCGCGCGGCAAGGACAGCGTGCACGACCATGTCGTGTTTCACATGTCGTCTGGCGCCGACATCGTGTTCAACGATCCGCGCCGCTTCGGCTTCATGAAGATCATCGGCCGCGGCGAGATCGAGACCGAGCCGCATCTGAAGGATCTCGGGCCCGAGCCGCTCGGCAACGAATTCGATGCCGCCATGCTGGCGCGCGCCTGTGCCGGCAAGAAGACCAGCCTCAAGGCGGCGCTGCTCGACCAGCGCGTCGTCGCCGGGCTCGGCAACATCTATGTCTGCGAGGCGCTGTTCCGCGCCCATCTGTCGCCGCGACGGCTGGCGGCAACGCTGGCAACGAAGAAGGGCGAGCCCACGGATCACGCCAGGCGTCTGGTGGAAGCGATCCACGCCGTGCTCAACGAGGCCATCCGCGCCGGCGGCTCGTCGCTGCGCGATCACCGCCAGACATCAGGCGAACTCGGCTATTTCCAGCACTCGTTCCAGGTCTATGACCGCGAGGGCGAGCCGTGCCGGACGGATGGCTGCGAGGGCGTGGTGAAGCGTTTCGTGCAGAACGGGCGGTCGACGTTCTGGTGCCCGAAGTGCCAGAAGTGATGCAGCGGCCGACGAGCCGGCATGGCCGGCTTGCCCCAGTCTGCTTGTGACGGACGGGGGTGGGGGTATACTGCCGCCATGGCTGTCAGCTCGCCCGATCTGAAAGCATTCCTGCTCGCGACGCCGTTCTTCGGCGGCCTGCCCAATGCGAGCCTCGATCTGCTGGTCTCGATGCTGGTCGCGCGTGAGTTCGAGAGCGGCGCCGTGGTCGTCGCCGAAGGCGAGGCGGGTCGTTCGATGTTCGTCGTGCACAGCGGCACGCTGGAGGTGAGCGAGCGCCTGGAGACGGGCGTTGCGATCCATATGTCGCGTCTCGAGCCCGGCGATTTCTTCGGCGAGATGACCCTGCTCGACATGCAGAACAGATCGGCCACCGTCGTCGCGGAAGCGCCGACCGTATTGTACGAGCTGACGGCGCAAAAGCTGTATGCCTTCTACAAGGCTGACATCCACGCCTATGTGATCGTGCTGCAGAACATCAATCGCGAGCTATGCCGCCGCCTGCGTCGCGCCGATGCGCGGATCAAGCAGCTGGAGATGCGCGAGGCTGGAGAGCGCTAGGCCCGGTTGGATTCGGTGGACTCGATCCCGCGGTCGGTGATGTTTCCCTCGCTCCGCTTGCGGGGCGAGGGAGCGCACCGCATTTGCGGTAGCTCGTATCCGATGACGACCACAGCCCGCCTTTACAGCCCCGCCTTCCAGTTGATGCCATTGTCGGCCCAGGTCGGGTAGGCCCGCGTCACCGGCAGCTTCGCTTCCTCGGCGGGCGGCGTCAGCATGATCGGGAATTCGACCTCGGCGTGCTCGCTCGCGTCCTTCAGCTCGCCAGCGTCATGCATGACGTGGTCGCCGGCGAGCTTGCCCGCGGTCCAGCGCCACAGGCTGCGAATCTCCTGCGCCGACTTGCCGGCCGCATCGAATTCGCTGACGCCGAGACCGGCGGCGAGCGCGTCCTGGTGGTCGTTGCGCATCATGATGAAGGGCTGCGCCAGCACTTCTGCGATGTCGCGCGGCGCGTCGGCGTCGAGTGCAGTCGTCGCATCGGTGACGCGATGGCCGCCGCGGATCGGGGCCTGGTTGAGCACGAAGGCAAACGGCTTGCGCCAGGCGCGCACGACGCTCAAGGTCGGTGCCGTCGCTTCGATGTCGGCGACGCTCGGACGCGCCGGAATGAGGCACAGATCGCAGTGGCGGATCGCGGCCGTTGTGGATGCCGTGATGCCGGCCCCGGTGTCGATCACGCAGAGGGTGACGCCGTCGCGGGCCAGCGCTTCGAGGCGAGGCTCGATCGTCTTGGCATCGTAGACGGCTTCGACGATCGGCTCGCTCGCGGCGCGGCGCGCCTGCCATTTGGTCAGCGTGCCCTGACGGTCGGTCTCGATCACGCGCACCTTGTGGCCGGCCTGCTGGGCCGCCACGGCCAGACCAATCGCCAGCGTGCTCTTGCCGCTGCCGCCCTTCTGCGTGGCCAAAACGATCGTGTACATCGGGAGACAGTCCTTCGGATGTTGACGGAACTTATGAGAACGCCAAAGCTGAGCGCATCGCGATCGCGGTGCAGAGCTATTCTCGCTCAGGACAGTCCCGGCCCGATCCAACTCATGAAGAGCGATCGCGGTGGTCCGAATCAGCACGCCGACAAAACTGTTCGAACTATTTCACGCTCGGCCTGTGCCTGCACAGACCGGTTGACTACGGCGGGAGCCGTTCCGAGTTGATAGCAAGGTGCTAGGAAGTTGAGTGGCAGCGAGCCGCGGGCGAGCGATCGGCATCGCCGAGCATCATCCCATGCAGTCGCGATGCTGCACGTCCGATCCCCGCCGGCCGCCGTTGGGCCCTTAATTTTTTCTAAAACGACATGCTTAACATTGCGTAAACGCCGCCGCGCCGCAGGGCGCGGCGGCATGATCGCGATGCCGGACCGGTTTGGCGCAGGCGCTACTTCCGCACGCAGATCACGCGCACCGTCGCCGCCTTGGCGTCGAGCGAGGTTCCGTCGGGCTTGACGCCATGCGTGGCGAGAAAGGCGCGCGTCGCATCGGCGCTGACCATCACGACCTGCGTCGATGGGATCAGCGCCGTGCCGGCGAGGACGCCGGGCTTGAGCAAGGTGACGCCGGCGAACTTGCCGTCGCCGTCGAGCGCCGCCGCTCCGGAAAAGCCGAGCCCGGGCGCCGGCGCCAGCGAGGCGTCGCCGGCGCCATTGCCGGCGAGCTGCGCCTTGACGGTGCTGATCGCGGCACCGCCGCCCTGGCTCTGCGGATCGGCGATGCCGACGATGTCGACCGACGATTTCGCACTGCCGCCCGACAGCGCCAGCGGCTTCAGGCCGCGCGCGCCGTAGATGCGCAGCAGCGCCAGGCCGCGCTCCTTGTCCTCGGCCACGCGCTCGGCATGGCCGAAACCGGGAATGGTGATCGCCACGCAGGCATCGGTCACCTCGCGATCGGCGATGATGGCGCCGTCCTGGGTAGCGATGATGCCGGTGCCGTAATCGACGCGGCGCCGTGGCGCGGGCTGCGCGGCCAATGTCGACGGAAACGCGGTGAAAGCGCTCGACATCGCGATCACGACCGGCTCGACCGTGTTCTCGGTGGCCTGATCGTAGAGGATGGTCAGGATACGCACCTCGTCGCCCCGAAAGGTGCCGCGGATGTAGAACTTCTTCAGGTTCTGCAGGCCCGAGAGCACGAAGAAGTCGGGCTTCACCACGCTGTAGTCGACGGTGCGGCCGGGCTCCTTCTTCTCGCGGTCGGCGAGCGCCGCGGTGGTCGGGTTCGCCTCCTTGCGGCGTGACAGCACGACCTGCACGGTGCCGGTGGGCGAGGTCCATTTCGAGCCGGTGCCGTCGCTGGTCTGTTGCGGCACCAGCTTTGCGGGAATGCCGAGCCGTGCGCCGCTGACCGGCTCGGTCACGAGCTTCCAGCCGACGCCCTCCTGCTTGCGGCGCGCGGTGTCGGCGAGCACGGCGCGCTCCTGCGGGTTCAGCACGCCGGTCGGCTTGCCGCCGACGAGCTTCTGGTATTCCTTGATCGCGTTGACCATGCGCTCGCTGACGTCGCCGGTGATCGCGCCATTGTACTGGCCGACCCAGGCGAGATCGGATTGCAGCGCGAGCCGCTCGGCCTGGCTCATCGCATTGGCGGTGTCGGCGGGAGCCTGCACGCCCGGGCGCGCCGGCTGGGTCGCGACGGGCTTGGGCTTGGCGCCCGGCGACGCGCCCTGCGGCGTCTGTGCCTGCGCCGACGCGCATGCGGCGATCCCGCAGATGAAGGTTGCCGTGGCCAGCCGTCTCATGACAAATCCCGATGCTCTTGCCGCGCCGCTAAATAAGCACATCTGCTTGGTCGGTCACAATCCGGCGAGGGTTCAGTGCGGAGATCCGCCGTCTTCGCCATGGGCCGGCAATGGGCTGACAGCGGTGCGGCAGCGGAAGGGCGTGGTGGAACGATGCTGAGCGACGAAGAAGTGGAGCGCTATGCCCGTCACATCGTGCTGCGCGATGTCGGTGGTCCCGGTCAGGCGGCGCTGAAGCGCGCTGCGGTGCTGGTGGTCGGCGCAGGCGGCCTCGGCGCACCGGCGCTGATGTATCTCGCCGCGGCTGGCGTCGGCACGATCGGCGTGGTCGACGACGACGTCGTGTCGCTGTCGAATCTGCAGCGCCAGGTCATCCATGCGACCCCCGACATCGGCAGACCCAAAGTCGAGAGCGCTGCCGAGCGCATCAACGCGCTCAATCCGCATGTGAGCGTCATGGCGCATCGGACCTGGCTCAATGCCGACAACGCCCTCGATCTGATCGGCGCTTATGATCTCGTGCTCGACGGCTCCGACAATTTCGACACCCGCTATCTCGTCTCCGATGCCTGCTTTCTGGCCGAGAAGCCGCTGATCACCGGCGCGCTCGGCACCTTCGATGCGTCGCTGACGACGATCCGCGCGCATGAGCGGAATGAGAAGGGCCAGTTTAATCCGACCTATCGCTGCCTGTTCCCCGAGCCGCCGCCGCCCGGCACGGTGCCCGCCTGCGCCGAAGCCGGCGTCATGGGTGCGCTCGCCGGCATGCTCGGCTCGATGATGGCGCTGGAGGCGATCCGCGAGATCGTCGGCTTCGGCGAGGGGCTGGTGGGACGGCTCTTGATGCTGGATGCGCGCACGATGCGGTTCGAGACCCTGCGCTATGGGCGCGATCCGACGAATCCGCTGAACGGTGATGGACCTGTCATTGCGGACTTGAGCGCGCATCGGAAGTGACGGCCGCTTGAGTCGAGAGGCGCGCCACAAATTCACTGTCGTCCCGGACAAGCCCGGCGACGCAACGCGTCGTCGGGCGCCGATCCGGGACCATACTCCGTGTATGCAATGAGGCGCGCGGAACGGGTCATCTGCCTGTTCCAGACATCACGCGGTATGGGTCCCCGCGTTCGCGGGGACGACACCGAGTTTGTTGCGCGACCTGGACTCGCATGACGCTCAGCCCGGCTGACCGCGCTCGCTGTCCATATGCACCAACTGCGCCTCCGGATAGCGCTCTCCGGCGGCGACACCAATCGGGAACGCCTTGTCCAGCGCGGCGAGTTGGATCTCGGTGAGCTTGACGCAGAGCGCGCCGAGCGCCTCGTCGAGACGGTCGCGGCGGCGGGCGCCGACCAGCGGGACGATGTCGTTGCCCTGCGCGGCCACCCAGGCGATCGCGACTTGCGCCGGCGTGGCGCCGACCTCGCCTGCCAGGCTGCGCAGCGTGTCGACCAGGCTGAGATTGCGATCGAGATTGTCGCCACTGAAGCGCGGCGAATGGCCACGGAAGTCGGCAGCGTTGGCGCGGTCCTTCGACCAGTGCCCGCTGATCAGCCCGCGCGACAGCACGCCATAGGCGGTGATGCCGATGCCGAGTTCGCGGCAGGTCTGCAGGATGTCGCTCTCGATGCCGCGCGAGATCAGCGAATATTCGATTTGCAGATCCGAGATCGGGTGCACCTTGTGCGCCCGGCGAATCGTCTCTGAACCGACCTCCGACAACCCGATATGCCTGATGTAGCCGGCCTGTTTCAGCTCGGCCATCGCGCCGATCGTGTCCTCGATCGGCACCTTGGGATCGAGCCGCGCCGGGCGGTAGATGTCGATGGCGTCGACGCCGAGCCGCTGCAGCGAATAGGACAGGAAGGTGCTGATGGCCTCGGGCCGGCTGTCATAGCCGAGCCAGCTCCTGTCGGGGCCGCGCAGCGCGCCGAATTTTACCGAGATCCGGACGTTGCGCGGACCTGCGGACGCCAGCGCCTCGCGGATCAGCATCTCGTTGTGGCCCATCCCGTAGAAGTCGCCGGTGTCGAGCAGCGTGATGCCGGCGTCGAGCGCGGCGTGGATGGTGGCGATGCTCTCGGACCGGTCGGTGGGGCCGTAGAAGTCCGACATGCCCATGCAGCCTAGTCCGATGACCGAAACGTCGGGGCCGGTCGAGCCGAGTTGGCGGGTTTGCATGATCAATCTCCTCTTGCTGGCGCAGGCGGCCTGCTGGCCCGCCCGGACAACGCGGATATCGGCGCATTTCCTCGGTTCGATAAGCTGGACAATTTCGAATGGACTGTTCAACATATCGAACAATGAGCGAGCCGGACCTCCGTGATCTTCAAGCCTTCGCTGCCGTGGCTCGCAGCGGCAATTTCCGCCGGGCTGCGCGCGAGCAGGGCCTCGCGGCATCCAGCCTCAGCCAGCGGCTCAAGGAGCTGGAGCAGCGGCTCGGCGCCCGGCTGCTCAACCGGACCACGCGAAGCGTCGGCCTGACGCAGGCCGGCGAGGCGCTGCTGGCACGGCTCGAGCCGGCGCTGTGCGAGATCGAAGCGGCGATCCATCAGGTGCGCGGCCAGCAGCAGGTCGCGGCGGGGCGCCTGCGCATCAATGCGCCGCCGCCCGCGGTCGATCTGGTGCTGGCGCCGATGGTCGCGCCGTTCCTTCAGGCCTATCCGCTGATCGAGCTCGAGATCGTCGCCGACAGCGGCTTCGTCGACATCGTGCAGGCCGGGTTCGATGCCGGCGTGCGCTATGGCGAGCACCTGGCGCAGGACATGATCGCCGTGCCGCTCGGCGAAACGCAGCGCTACGCCATCGTCGCCTCACCGCACTATGTGGCGCAGCATGGCCGTCCCGCGCATCCGCGCGACCTGCTGCAGCATGGCTGCATTCGCACGCGCTTCTCGTCCGGTGCGATGCTGGATTGGGAGTTCGAGAAGGACGGGCAGGTGATCAGGATCGCGCCGCCGGCCCGGCTGATCGCGGTCCAGCTCGGTCTGGCCTTCCGTGCCGCCTGCGACGGGGTCGGCTACTGGGCGACATTCGAGGGACATGTGCGCGATGCGCTGGCGGCAGGCCGCCTCGTCAGCGTGCTGGACGACTGGTGCCCGCCGTTCCCCGGACCGTATCTATATTACCCGAGCCGCCGGCAACCGCCGCCGGCGCTGGCGGCGTTCGTCGCGTTCGTCGGGGAGGGGCGGAAGCGCGCGGGCGCCCCGCACCCAGCTGCCGTCCCGGCCTTGAGCCGAGACCCATAACCACCAGCGTGAACGAGACGATGACGACCAGCGATGTCCCACGCGGGCATTACGCGGTACGGGTCCCTGCGTTCGCAGCGGCGACGCTGATTATGGGGTCGAGTGACCGGCCTACAACATGCTCGGCAGCACGCGGTCCGGCGGGCGGTGGTTGTCGAGGAAGGTCTTGATGTTGATGATGACCTTCTCGCCCATCTCGACGCGGCCTTCGATGGTGGCCGAGCCCATGTGCGGCAGCAGCGTCACCTTGCCGGCCTTGGCGAGCCGGACCAGGCGCGGATTCACCGCGGGCTCGTGCTCGAACACGTCGAGACCGGCGCCGGCGATGTCGCCGGCCTCGATCAGCCGCGTCAGCGTCTCCTCGTCGATCACCTCGCCGCGTGCGGTGTTGACGATGTAGGCGTCCTTGCGGATCAGCTTCAGCCGGCGTGCCGACAGCAGATGGAACGTCGCCGGCGTGTGCGGGCAGTTGACCGAGATGATGTCCATCCGCGCCAGCATCTGGTCGAGGCTCTCCCAGTAGGTAGCGCCGAGCTCGTCGGCGATCACGGGAGCGACCGGGCGGCGGTTGTGATAGTGGATCTGCAGGCCGAAGGCGCGGGCACGCCGCGCCACGGCCTGGCCGATCCGGCCCATGCCGATGATGCCCAAGCGCTTGCCGCCGATGCGGTGGCCGAGCATCCAGGTCGGCGACCAGCCCGCCCAGTTCTTGCCCTCGGTGAGGATCGAGGCGCCCTCGATCAGCCGCCGCGGCACGGCGAGGATCAGCGCCATGGTCATGTCGGCGGTGTCCTCGGTAAGGACCTTCGGCGTGTTGGTGACGGTGATGCCGCGCGCCACCGCCGCCGCGACGTCGATGTTGTCGACGCCGTTGCCGAAGTTGGCGATCATGCGCAGCTTGCAATCGGGCTGATTGAGGATGTCGGCGCTGATGTGGTCGGTGACGGTCGGAACCAGCACCTCGGCGGTGCGCACGGCGTCGGCGAGTTGTTCCTGGCTCAACGGCTCGTCGTCGAGATTGAGCCTGGCGTCGAACAGCTCGCGCATGCGCGTCTCGACCGAGTCCGGCAGCTTGCGTGTCACCACGACGAGGGGCTTTTTCCTACCTGACATGTGCTGCTCTCATGAGATCCTTCAGACCTCATTAACCGGGTTCGCCGAAACTACCGTCGTCGCCTGAGAGCGGCGCTTCCCTGGACTGGTCGTGTCGGATCTCGCAGGTGGGCCGATCCGTCCCTGACAGGGCTTCGCGAGCGATTCTCAGGCGCTTCCTGGCCGCTTGTGTTCGGTCCTGTCTAGCAGAAGGCCCGGCCAAGACAAGAAGCCAACGGCAGGTCGGGACTGGCGCTTTCGGCAAGCCCTCTCCGAGCACGAAGGGGGGCAGCCGGGCGGTTCGATGGGGATCGGGCGAAGGATCGCAACGTAATCCGCTTTGATCGGAGCGCGGGTCGATCCTTTCGAGGGAGAGTGAGTTGAGTAAATTGACGTTGTGGCGTTTCGGTGCTGTCGTGGTGCTGCTGGTCTGTCTGTTCGACGTTGCCGTCGGCAGGGGCGGCGTTGCGGCGAAGGACTCCGTTCTCACCACCAGCGGCCTGCCGGTGCCGCGCTATGTCAGCCTGAAGTCGGATCATGTGAACGTTCGCGCCGGTCCGACCAAGGACAACGACGTGGCCTGGGTCTATACGCGCTCCGGCCTGCCGGTCGAGATCACTGCGGAATATGAGAACTGGCGCCGCGTGCGCGATTCCGAAGGCTCGGAGGGGTGGGTCTATCACTCGTTGCTGTCGGGGCGCCGCACGGCGGTGGTCACGATGAAGAACAAGGACGATCTCGCCCCGATCTACGAGAGCGCCGACGCGACCAGCGCGGTCACCGCGCGGCTGCAGGCCGGCGTTGTCGCGCAGGTGAAGAAATGCGGCAACGGCTGGTGCCGCGTGCTCGGCAATGGTTTCGAAGGCTGGATCCAGCAGCAGCGGCTGTGGGGCGTCTACGCCGACGAGCAGGTCAATTGAAGGCCCAGGTCAGCGCAATGCGCTGACCTCCATCCTGACGCGCTCCCGACACAAAAATGCCCGCAGCGGGTGCGGGCATGGTGCTTCGATGAAGACCTTCCGGAGGCTCAGCGCTTCTTGCGCAGCCGGACGACCATGTCGATCCGGGCGATCTCGTAACCTTCGGGCGCCTCCGGCAGCTTCGACAGCGCCAGATGCTGGTCCGGGATGTCGACCAGCTCGTGGTTGTTCTCGAGATAGAAGTGATGGTGGGCGGTGACGTTGGTGTCAAAATACGTCTTCGTGCCGTCAACGCTGACCTGGCGCAGCAGGCCGGCGTCGGTCAGCTGGTTCAGCGTATTATAGACCGTGGCGAGCGAGACCGGAACCTTGGCCAGCGTCGCTTCCTCATAGAGCATTTCGGCGGTCAGATGCCGCGCGCCCTTGCCGAACAGCAGCCAGCCGAGGGCCATGCGCTGGCGGGTCGGGCGCAGCCCGGCCGCCTGCAGCATCTCGTTGACGTCGTGCCATGGGCAGCCATTGAGTGCTGGCTGCCGGCCGTTCCCGAGATCCGGGTTGCCGCGGTCATGACCACTCATCGAGGCGTTGTTGCTGACATCCACTTCAAGCACCGCACAATCTCGCTCTCATCCACAACCGATATAGGAAGAAACCCATTCAGATGCAAGCTTATCGCAACTAACGTATCTAGAACGCTCCTAAACTGCATTTGCCGCCCGGTTCGGGCGCCGGCCCTGGTGCTGCGTCGATTTACCTGGATACGCGCATTGACGCCGCAATCCTCTATGTTAGAGAGCGCCCGGACCCGATTTGCCCTGCCATGGTGAGCGCCGCCGGCCGTGATGGCCATGTGCGCGAATCCAGGCGTCGTTAGGCCCGCCGCTGACAGCGGTCATGTTCGCCAAGTGCGATGGCCCAGCCTTCGTGCCGACGCGATGACCGGCCAGCGCGGCGCGGAAGGGGGCGGCGCGCGGGAAGGGTCCATGTCGCGCGGCACAAATTCCACCGGGGATCGTTGAGAAAGGCCACCAAGCATGCTGGATCGGCGCAGCGCATATGAATACGAGGACCTGCTGGCCTGCGGCCGCGGGGAGCTGTTCGGCCCCGGCAATGCACAACTGCCGCTGCCGCCGATGCTGATGTTCGATCGGATCGTCGAGATCTCCGAGACCGGCGGCGAGTTCGGCAAGGGCGTCGTCCGCGCCGAGCTCGACGTGAAGCCGGATCTCTGGTTCTTCGGCTGCCATTTCAAGAATGATCCGGTGATGCCGGGCTGTCTCGGCCTCGATGCGATGTGGCAGATGGTCGGCTTCTACCTCGGCTGGACCGGCGGCGCGGGGCGCGGCCGTGCGCTGGGCCTCGGCGATCTCAAGTTTTCCGGCCAGGTGCTGCCGACCGCCCGCAAGGTTGTGTACAACGTCGACATCAAGCGCGTGATGCGCTCAAAGCTGGTGCTCGGTATTGCCGACGGGTGGCTTTCGATGGATGGCGAGATTATCTATCGCGCCAAGGACCTGAAGGTCGGCCTGTTCAAGCAGGGCGCCGCGCCGACTTGAACCGGCAGGCTGCGACCACAGACAGTGCAGCAGGCACGGCTGCAACACAACACACGAGCAAGGTGAGGCGGACATCATGAGGCGGGTTGTCATCACGGGCATGGGCATCGTCTCATCGATCGGCAACAACACCCAGGAGGTGCTCGCCAGCCTGTACGAGGCGAAGTCCGGTATCTCCCGCGCCGAGAAATATGCCGAGCTTGGTTTTCGTTCGCAGGTGCAAGGTGCGCCGACGCTGAATCCCGCCGATGTGGTCGACCGCCGCGCCATGCGCTTCCTCGGCGAGGGGGCGGCGTGGAATCATGTCGCCATGGAGCAGGCCATCCTCGATTCCGGGCTGGAGCCGACCGACGTCTCCAACGTCAGAACCGGCATCATCATGGGCTCAGGCGGGCCATCGACGCGCACGCTGGTGGAAGCGGCCGACATCACCCGCACCAAGGGCCCGAAGCGCGTCGGTCCGTTCGCCGTGCCGAAGGCAATGTCGTCGACGGCCTCGGCGACGTTGGCGACCTGGTTCAAGATCAAGGGCGTCAACTACTCGATCTCCTCGGCCTGTGCGACGTCCAATCATTGCATCGGCAATTCCTACGAGATGATCCAGTACGGCAAGCAGGACGTGATGTTCGCCGGCGGCTGCGAAGAGCTCGACTGGACGCTGTCGGTGCTGTTCGACGCGATGGGTGCGATGTCGTCGAAGCACAACGACACGCCTGCGACCGCGTCGCGGCCCTATGACGTCACGCGCGACGGCTTCGTGATCGCCGGCGGCGCCGGCGTCCTCGTGCTGGAAGAGCTCGAGCACGCCAAGGCGCGCGGCGCCAAGATCTACGGCGAGATCGTGGGCTACGGCGCGACCTCGGACGGCTACGACATGGTGGCGCCGTCGGGCGAAGGCGCCGAGCGCTGCATGCAGCTCGCGCTGTCGACCGTGAAGACGAAGATCGACTACATCAATCCGCATGCGACTTCGACGCCGGCCGGCGATCCGCCGGAGATCGAGGCGATCCGCAAGGTGTTCGGCCGCGGCGAGAAATGTCCGCCAATCTCGGCGACCAAGGCGCTGACCGGCCACTCGCTCGGCGCCACCGGCGTCCAGGAAGCGATCTATTCGCTGCTGATGATGAAGAACGGCTTCATCTGCGAGAGCGCCAACATCACCGAGCTCGATCCCGCCTTCGCCGACATGCCGATCGTGCGCAAGCGCATCGACAACGCCAAGCTCGGCACCGTGCTGTCGAACTCGTTCGGCTTCGGCGGCACCAACGCGACGCTGGTGTTCAAGCAGCTCGACGCCTAAGATTTCCAACAGCAGTGGTTTCGTCGGCGTCATGGCCGGGCAGCAGCGCGAAGCTCATTCTTCGCACCGATGTCCGGCCATTGGCGTCTCGAAGGCGGAACGATCATCCTGGCTGGGTCGATCCCGGCATGACGAAGGAGAGACATCATGCAGGGACTGATGGCAGGCAAGCGCGGCCTGGTCATGGGCATCGCCAACGACCATTCGATCGCCTGGGGCATCGCCAAGACGCTGGCTGCGCATGGCGCGGAGATGGCCTTCACCTATCAGGGCGACGCGCTCGGCAAGCGCGTCCGTCCGCTCGCCGACGAGCTCGGCGTCAAGCACGTGTTGCCTTGCGACGTCGAGGACATCGCCAGCGTCGACGGCGTGTTCACCACATTGCGCGAGGCCTGGGGCGGGCTCGACTTCGTCGTCCATGCGGTCGCCTTCTCCGACAAGAACGAGCTCAAGGGCCGCTACGCCGACACGTCGCGCGAGAATTTTGCGCGCACGATGCTGATCTCCTGCTTCTCCTTCACCGAGATCGCCAAGCGCGCCGCCGAGCTGATGCCGGAGAGCGGCGGCAGCATGATCACCTTGACCTTCGACGGCTCCAACCGCGTGATGCCGAACTACAACGTGATGGGTGTCGCCAAGGCCGCGTTGGAAGCCTCGGTGCGCTATCTCGCCGCCGACTACGGCCGCCGCAGCATCCGTGTCAACGCGATCTCGGCCGGCCCGGTGCGCACGCTGGCGGGCTCGGGCATCGGCGATGCCCGCTTCATGTTCGCCTTCCAGCAGAAGCACTCGCCGCTCGGTCGCGGCGTGACCCTGGAGGAGCTTGGCGGCTCGGCGCTCTATCTGCTGTCGGAGCTGTCCGGCGGCGTCACCGGCGAGATCCACTACGTCGATTCCGGCTACAACGTGATCTCGATGCCGCGCCCCGAGGATCTCAAGGCGGACTGACCTCCCCGCGCATCGGCGGTATCAGGGGAACGCGAGACTCCGTCCCGCGATCGACCCAAATTTTCCCAGTTGAAGGCGATGTTCCTGAACGGCTAATCAGGAAGCATTGGCGCGACTCGTGTTGGTTGTTGCGACGACGCTGCGATGCATCATGACCGGTGCATCGGCCGCGGCCGTCAGCCAGCCGCTCGCGCCGGCAGCAAGACAAGTCGTGGGGGCGATTGATGCTGCGTTCGAAGGCCCGTGTCATCGCTCTCTGCGCGATGACCGGCATTGCGCTTGTGGCAGGGGGCGCCGGGCCGGCGCAGGCGCAATCGAGCGTCTGGGACTCCACGATCTCCAACACCAGCTGGTATGTGCCGACGGCGCAGCTGCTCGCGTACATGTCGCCGAAGACGGGCTTCTCCAATCCGGTCCCGATCGGTGACCAGACGTTGTGGACCTTGGGCACCGCGACCAACGGCGCCTTCACCGGCACCAGCGTCGCGCAGCTCAGGATCGGGCTGGCGCTGCTGACGGACACCTCGACCATCCAGGGCTTCGTCACCACCAGCGGCCAGATCACCATGCTGTTCACGCCGACCGGCGGCGGCACCGTGACGGTCGGACTCGGCTATATGCGCAACGTCAACGGCGTGACCAGCATGGAAATGCAGATGATCACCGGCGACAGCCTGCTGGTGACGCATTGGGCCTACATGCTGCCCTATGATCCCGCGACCTTCACGCCGCCGCCGTCAGCACCGGTGCCGGCCAACTCCGTGCCGCAATGGGCGTGGACCGCCGGCACGCCTTGGCGGATCGTCAGTCCGACGTTGTTCGGCACGCAGGCGCCGGGCCGTTTCGTCATCACCAACTATCAGAACGGCTATTTCTGGGGTGCGGGCGTCGCACCGCCCGGCAGCGCCGCGGCGGGCTTCACGCTGCTCGGCTCGGTGACTCCCGAGGGCAGCCTGCTGTTCAACACCCTCTCGCGCGGCACCCTGACCAGCCTCTATGGCACGGCGAGCGGCAACGCCGCGGGCGCGCAGATGCTGGTGTCGACCTACGACCTTACCGGGAATTTGACTGGAGGACTGGCGACGATGTCGCTGATCCGGCCTTATGCGGATACGCTGCGGTCTGCAGGCGGCCGCGTCGGCTTGGAAGCGGCTGACGTACTGTACCGGCTGTCGATGACGTCGGCCGGCTGGACCGGATCGATGGTCTCGGGCTTTGCCGCGCTTGATAATCTCAGCGGTCCATCTCTCAGCGCCGCCGTGAAGCAGACGTTGCCGGTGTTGACCGGGGCGGCCTCGCAGGCGACCCATGTCAGCCAGCAGGCGTTCCGGCAGACGATGACCAACAGGCTCGACGATGTCGGCAGCATCGGCTGGGCCGCTGGTCGCAATGTCTGGATGCAGCCCCTCGGCAGCACCGCGCAGCAGACGGGGCGCGATGGCGTTCCCGGCTATGACGCCTCCGGCGGCGGTCTGGCGTTCGGCGCCGACGTCGCAGTCTCGTCCCGCGCCATCATTGGCGGCGTTCTCGGTTATTCTCATCACACGATCACCGGAAGCGACGCCGCCGTGCCGAACCGTCTCGGTCTCGCCTCCTATCAGCTCGGGCTCTATGGAGCCTACGCGATCACCCGTGATGTCCTCTTCGACTATCAGCTCGATGGCGGATCGACCGATAACGGCGAAAACAGGTCGCTGAGCTTCATGGGCGCATCCGCCGGCGGCAGCTATCGTTCCTACAGCGGCCATGCCGGCGCAGGCATCAAGACGCGCATTCCGCTGCAGGACCGATTCGTGCTCGTTCCAGCACTGCGCCTGGACTACGGCACGGTTCGCAGCAATTCCTACGGCGAGAACGGTGCCGGCGGTTTCAGCCTCAACGTCGATCCTCAGATCTATCAGGAGCTCGTGACGACGGCGCAGCTGAAAGCGGTCTACGCGCCCACCAGGCAGATTCGTCTGACCAGCGATATCGGCGTCGGCTACAACACGCTGAATCAGCCATTGCAGATCCGCGCGACGTTCTCGGGCGCCGGCGAGAGCTTTGTCACCCATGGCCTCGGCCTGTCGCCATGGATCTATTCGGCGGGCCTTGGTCTTGTGGCCGCCGGCAACGACCGGCTCGACCTCAGCATCCGCTATGGCATCAACGCGACATCGTCCGGTCTCGTCCAGCAGTCGGGCCACGCGGTGCTGAAGATCAGGCTGTGACGCGCCGAGCTCGTCGTTCTATTCGCGCCCGAAATAGGCCGGCAAGCGCTGGTCGAGCCGGAATTTAAGCATCGAACGCGCCATGTCGCGCAGCACATTGTTGTTCGCAGCCTCCGGCGGCGAAGCGGGGAATGCGGAGTTGTCGACGTCCCCGGCGTGAGACGGCGGTCCGACGCCGGACGTCAGCCGTGAGAGCAGCGATCTGGAGCTCGTGGCAGGCTCGCGCGTCTCGAACGTCGCGCCGTCATAGAGCTGGATATCGATCATGGTGAAGACGTGGCTGATCCGGCCGAATCCCTCGCCCCGGTTGATGACACCGACGCCGGTAACCTCGTCGTTTGTCGAGGGTTCGCTGTCGGTCCGGCGGGTGATCACGAGGTAGCGAGCGCACCCTGCCGTGCCGGCCACCTTCCTGACGATGGGCGTGAGCTTCCCGTTCTCGGCCTTGACCGGTGGCGACTGATAGAACGGATCGAATGCGCCCTTGGGGACGCTGATGCGGCGGATCCCGCTATCACCCGCGGCTGCCTTCACACGCGCGTAGACGATGTCGTCGAAACCCCAGGACACCGGCACTTCGGCGTACTCGTTGCCCAGGCGGGTCATGCCGTTCTTCTGCACCGTGAAGGCATCGCCGAGCGCGGCGATCACCCCGACCTCGCACGGTCCGCCCTCGCGAAGGGCCGTCGTCGGCTTGGCTGCCTTGGCAGCGGTGCCCGCGGTCTTTGGCGCTGTTTTGGCATTCAGCGGCGCCGGCGCCGATTGCGCCAGGGCATTGGTGCACGACCAGATCACGGCCATGAACAGCGGCGCCAGTCGGCGAGAGATTGTCACTGGGAGAGCTCGTCGCATAAGGGAGGGGATTGGGCCAATGAAGCTCGTTCGAACCGTGTGAACGCGGGCGACGGCATCATTCGATCTTCAGATAGCTCGGCAGGTCGCGATCGAGCTTCGCCGCGACCAGGGTGCGCAGCCGCTCGCGCAGGACCGTGCTGGAGGCCGCAGCTGCGAGAGGCTCGGGGAAGTCGGCATTGTCGAGCTTGTTGAGAGGGTCTTCGGTGAGCCTCATGGTTTCGGCAAGCCTGGCGCCGGTGTCGGCCGAGAACGAGCTGATCTTCTCGTAGGACTGGCCGTCGATGAGCGTGATGTTGACGTTCGCAAACAGATGCGAGTGCCTGAGGATCGATCCGACCCCCTGATTGTAGGCGCCGATGCCTCTGAGCCTCAGGGTCGTGTCGGGATTGGTCGTCTCGAACCTGGTGACGACGAGGTAGCGTGTGCAGTTGGCATTCGTGGTGACGTTGCGCACGATGGATGTCAGGCTCTCCTTCGGATCGGGCAGGAAGCGCGACGTCGGATGGTAGTAGGGCTCGAACGCGCCTTTCGGATAGCCGATCCTGTGCACGGTCGGGGCGCCGCCGGTGGCCGCGCGCACGCGCGCCATGGCGAGGTCGTCCAGTCCCCATCCCGGCAACGTGACTTCGTCCTCTTCGATTTCGAACACGGTGAGGCCGAACTTGCTGACGGCGAGCTGGTCGCCGAGTGCGGAAATGACGCCAAGACGGCACGGACCGCTTTCGATGGCGCCTGGTTTCGCCATTGCCTTTGTCTTGCCGGAGGGTTTCTTGGCCGCGGGGGCGGCCTTGGGCGCCGTTGCTGACGGAGCCTGGGCCCAAGCCCCGGTTGCGAAGGCAGCGGCGAGGACGGCGAGCGCAAGACGACGGATCGGCAGGAGCGGCACGGACATGGGGACGGTTCGAGAATGCAAGGTCGTCGGGAACTCGAACTTAGTTCGCCTGCGAAGGCGCACGCAACGGTTTCCGGTCGCCACGCGCAAGATTTGCGCTTGCACGCTCTGCGATCAGGAGGCCGCCGCCTGACCGTCACGCTTCCAGCGATAATATTTCATGATCCGGCCGTGCAGCGGGTCAGCTTCCTCCTTTTCCAGCACGAAGCCCTCGCGCTCGTACCAGCGCCACGCCTTGTCGTTGCCCTTCGCGCAGCGCAGCCACACTTCGTCGGGGAGCAGCTCGCGGGTGAAGGCGAGCAGCCGGCGGCCGAGCGAGCGGCCCTGATGGGACGGGGCGATCATCAGCTGGTCGAGATAGAGCGTGGGGACGTTGATCGCGAGCATCGCCGCGAGGCCGCCGCAGTCGTCGGCGACATACAGGCTCCAACCGCCAGCGACTTCGCGCGGCACGCGCTCCCTGAGGACCGCGAGCAGCCTCTCGCTCTGCGTTTCCAGGCCCGTCGAACACCAGCTCTCCATCCAGAGCCTGGCGACGGCGTCGTATTCGTCCGGGCGGGCAGGGCGGATGATAGGATGGTGCATGTGGGGTGACCTTAAGCGGGGTGACGGCCTCTGCATCCGCAGCCGTGACCCGGGACGCGCGAGGGTGCGCGACCAATAGGACAACAAAAAAGGGCGGCTCGAAAGCCGCCCTTTGTGTTTCACTGGAATGGTGCCGCGGCTTTACTCGCCGGCGGCTTCGCGCGCCTCGGCGGGCGCGTCCTTCTGCTTGGCCTCGAGATCCTCGCCGGTGGTCTGGTCGACCGCCTTCATCGACAGCCGGGTCTTGCCGCGGTCGTCGAAGCCGAGCAGCTTGACCTTGACCTTGTCGCCTTCCTTGACGACGTCGGTGGTCTTCTGCACGCGCTTGTCGGCGAGCTGCGAGATGTGCACGAGGCCGTCGCGGGTGCCGAAGAAGTTCACAAAGGCGCCGAACTCCATCACCTTGACGACGGTGCCGTCATAGATCTGGCCGACCTCCGGATCGGAGGCGATCGACTTGATCCACTTGATGGCGGCCTTCATGGCCTCGCCGTCGTTGGAGGCGACCTTCACGGTGCCGTCGTCCTCGATGTTGACCTTGGCGCCGGTCTTCTCGACGATCTCGCGGATCACCTTGCCGCCGGTGCCGATCACTTCGCGGATCTTGTCGGTCGGGATCTTGAAGGTCTCGATGCGCGGCGCGTATTCGCCGAGCTCGGCGCGCGCGGCGGTCAGCGCCTTGGACATCTCACCCAGGATGTGGATGCGGCCTTCGCGGGCCTGGCCCAGCGCAACCCGCATGATCTCCTCGGTGATCCCCTCGATCTTGATGTCCATCTGCAGCGAGGTGATGCCGCTCTCGGTGCCTGCGACCTTGAAGTCCATGTCGCCGAGATGGTCCTCGTCGCCGAGAATGTCGGACAGCACGGCGAAGCGGCTGCCTTCCAGGATCAGACCCATCGCGATGCCCGCGGTCGGCCGCTTCAGCGGCACGCCTGCATCCATCAGCGCCAGCGAGGAGCCGCAGACGGTGGCCATCGACGACGAACCGTTGGACTCGGTCACCTCCGACACCACGCGCGTGGTGTAGGGGAACTCGTGATGCGGCGGCAGCACCGGGTGGATGGCGCGCCAGGCGAGCTTGCCGTGGCCGATCTCACGGCGCTTGGTGCCGCCGAGACGGCCGGTCTCACCGACGGAGTAGGGCGGGAAGTTGTAGTGCAGCAGGAACGTCTCTTTGTACGTTCCCGACAGCGCGTCGATGTACTGCTCGTCCTCGCCGGTGCCGAGCGTGGTCACGACCAGCGCCTGGGTCTCGCCGCGGGTGAACAGCGCCGAACCGTGGGCGCGGGGCAGCACGCCGACCTCGCAGACGATGTTGCGCACGGTCTTGGCGTCACGGCCGTCGATACGCTTGCCGGTGTCCAGGATGTTCCAGCGGACGATCTTGGCCTCGAGCTCCTTGAACACGGCGGCGATACGGAGCTTGTCGTATTTCGGCTCCTGCCCCTCGGGGAAGAAGTAGGCCATCACCTTTTCCTTGACGGCGCCGACGGCGGCATAGCGCTGCTGCTTGATCGGAATCGCGTAGGCGTTGCGCAGGTCCTGCTCGGCGATCCCAAGCATCTCCTTCTCGATCGCGCCGTTGTCGATGATCGCGACGTCGCGCGGCTCCTTGGCGGCCTTCTCGGCGAGCTCGATGATCGCGTTGATCACCGGCTGGAAGTGACGGTGACCGAACATCACCGCACCGAGCATGATGTCCTCGTTGAGCTCCTTGGCCTCCGATTCCACCATCAGCACGGCGTCCGAGGTGCCGGCGACGACCAGGTCGAGCTGGGTGTCGGCCATCTCGTCGAGGGTCGGATTGAGGATGTATTCGTCATTGGCGAAGCCGACGCGGGCCGCGCCGATCGGGCCCTTGAACGGAACGCCCGACAAGGTCAGGGCGGCCGACGCGCCGACCAGCGCCACGATGTCCGGATCGTTCTCCATGTCGTGCGACAGCACGGTCACGATCACCTGGGTCTCGTTGCGCCAGGCATCGACGAACAGCGGGCGGATCGGGCGGTCGATCAGGCGGGAGACCAGCGTCTCCTTCTCGGTCGGACGGCCCTCGCGCTTGAAATAGCCGCCGGGAATGCGGCCCGCGGCGTAGGTCTTTTCCTGATAGTCGACGGTCAGGGGCAGGAAGTCGACGCCCTCGCGCGGCGCCTTGGCGGCGACGACGGTCGCGAGCACGACGGTCTCGCCATAGGTGGCGACGACGGCGCCGTCAGCCTGGCGGGCGATCTTGCCGGTTTCCAGCCTGAGCGGACGCCCACCCCAGTCGATCTCGACGGAATGCTTGGTAAACATGGGTATCTTCTTTCATGAGATGATCGAAGGCGGACTCCCCGGAAACAAAAAAACCATGCGCAAGATTGCAGGGCGCTGGAAAACGATCAGCGCCCTGCGATCCTGCCATGGTTTTCTTATTTCGGATGGCGTCCATCCTTCTCGTAAATAACGGGCACCTTGCCCGTTACGCCCAGCGGCCGGATTGCTGCTGAGGCGTACTGCATGGTCCGGGCAGGATCAGGCGAAGAGCGTATCTGCCTCTTTCCAGACCCAGCCGGACCGCACGATCCCGGACTCGCGAACGCCGCGATCGAAGCGGCGTCCTCGGCATCATGCCATCAACGCGCGCAATACCGCGCGCGCCCATTCCAACGCGAAGCTCAACGACGGATGTTGTGCTTCTCGAGCAGCGCCTTGTAGCGCGCCTCGTCGTTCTTCTTCAGATAGTCCAGCAGCGAACGGCGGGTCGACACCAGCTTCAGGAGGCCGCGGCGGGAGTGGTTGTCCTTGCCGTGGGTCTTGAAATGGCTGGTCAGGTTGTTGATGCGTTCCGACAGGATCGCAACCTGCACCTCGGGAGAACCGGTATCACCGGCCTTGGTGGCGTTCGCCTTGATGATTTCCGCCTTGCGCTCTGCGGTCACCGACATCGTCAGTCTCTTTCGTTGCGACCGGAGCTGGCAGTCAGTCCGGTCAGGTTGAACACGCGCTTGGGGATGAGTTCGCCATTGCCAATTTCGGCAAGCGCCAGAAGGCGGCCTGCGACCGTGACATAGACTGTGCCGCTACTATTGGGCGCATCCCGTCCGCGCAACAAAACGGCCTGGCCCCTGTGGAGCCTTGCCGCATCAGCCCGAGTGACGGCCAGTGCCGGGATGTCGTCCAGCGCGGTCTCAACGGGCAGGAGTGCGTCGGCGAGGCTTCCCTCACCGGACGCGGCTCTATTGCACAAAGCCTCCAACTGTTCCAGCGGAATCATGTCGTTCTCGGTAAACGGACCCACCAGGGTCCGCCGGAGCGCGCTGATATGGCCGTAACAGCCGAGGAGGCGGCCCATGTCGCGGGCCAGCGCCCGGACATAGGTTCCCTTGCCGCATTCCGCCTCGAATACCGAATGGTCGGGGTCGGGCTGGTCGACGAGGGTCAGTTCATGGATCTCGACCGGGCGCGGCTGGAGCTCGACGACCTCGCCGTCGCGGGCGAGATCATAGGCGCGCTCGCCCTGGATCTTGATCGCGGAATAGCGCGGCGGCGTCTGCTCGATCCGGCCGGTAAATTGCGGCAGCAGCGCCCGGATCGCCGCGGCATCCGGCCGGCCGTCGCTGGTCTCGACGACCCGTCCTTCGGTGTCGTCGGTATCGCGCTCCTCGCCCCAGGTCACGGTGAAGCGGTAGCGCTTGCGGCCGTCCATCACGAAGGGAACCGTCTTGGTGGCTTCGCCCAGCGCGATCGGCAGGCCGCCGGAGGCGAGCGGATCGAGCGTGCCGGCATGGCCGGCGCGCTTGGCCTGGAACAGGCGCTTCACCACCGCCACGGCCTGGGTCGAGGTCATGCCGATCGGCTTGTCGAGCACGACCCAGCCATGGACGTCGCGACGATCGCGGCGCGGCTGGTTGCCCTGACCGTTCCCTTGGCGCGGCTTGTTGCGCGGATCGTTGTTGTCGCGCGGCGGGCGTCCGTCGGCAGAATGGATCGTCTTGGCCGCGGTCGGTTCGGCGCTCGGCGCGTCGACAGTGCCGGTTTCGGGGGGAATGGTCATCAGCTCTCTTCCGAATCCGAATTGAGGTCTCTCTGCACCGCGGGTGTTCGCAGTAATTTCTCGATCCGTTCCGCTTCGTCGAATCGCTCGTCGACGCGGAAGCGGATGTCAGGTGCAAATTTCAGGTTAACGCGCCGCGCGATGTCGCCGCGCAGGAACTTCTTGTTGCGCTCCAGCGCCGTGAGCACCACGTCCGTATCCTGTCCGCCGAGCGGCATGATGTAGATCGTGGCGAGCTTCAGATCGGGCGACATGCGGACTTCGGGCACCGTAATGATGTGTCCCTCCAGGTCCGGGTCGTGCACGTCACCGTGGCTGAGAATGTCGGCGACAGCGTGACGCACGGTCTCGGCCACGCGCAACTGACGCTGCGAGCCGCCGGAAGCGGCGCTTCCCCTCTGGTGATGGCGAGGCATTTTTCAAAAATCCAATGGATCGTCGCCCGGCGT
This sequence comes from Bradyrhizobium sp. HKCCYLS3070, assembly GCF_051167575.1. NCBI lineage: Bacteria > Pseudomonadati > Pseudomonadota > Alphaproteobacteria > Hyphomicrobiales > Nitrobacteraceae > Bradyrhizobium > Bradyrhizobium sp. HKCCYLS3070. The sequence continues at coordinate 302,126 of NZ_JBNPTI010000003.1, read as the reverse complement.
GAGCACGGGCGAGAGGATCATTCTGATTGAGTTCAACGACGCTTCGTTAAGTTCAAGAGGCGCGGCGATTCCGCAGGTGCACGGAATCGCTGCTCGCTCGAATTGCAGCGCTCTGTAGGATTCGGACTTACAGCGAGCGCTGGATGGTCTCCACGCGATAACACTCGATGACGTCGCCGACACGCATGTCGCCGTAGCTCTCGAAGGCCATGCCGCATTCCTGGCCGGCCTGCACTTCCTTCACTTCGTCCTTGAAGCGCTTCAGGGTCGACAGCTTGCCCTCGTGAACCACGACGTTGTCGCGGATCAGGCGGACATTGGCGCCGCGTTCGACAGTGCCGTCGGTGACGCGGCAGCCGGCGACCTTGCCGACCTTGGAGATGTTGAACACCTCCAGGATCTGCGCATTGCCGAGCATGGTTTCCCGAAGCGTGGGGGCCAGGAGGCCGCTCATCGCCTTCTTCACGTCATCCACGAGGTCGTAGATGATGTTGTAGTAGCGGATCTCGATGCCGTTGCGCTTGGCGAGTGCGGCCGCTTCCTTGTTGGCTCGCACCGAGAAGCCGATGATCGCGGCGTTGAAGCCTTCGGCCAGCGTGACGTCGGACTCGCTGATGCCGCCGACGCCGGCATGCAGGATGCGGGCGGCGACCTCCTCGGTGCCGAGCTTCTCCAGCGAGCCGAGAATGGCTTCCAGCGAGCCCTGCACGTCGGCCTTGATGATCAGCGGGAATTCCTTGCGGCCCACAGTCTTCAATTGCGACATCATCTGTTCGAGCGAACCGCGCATGCCGGAGATCGAGGCTGCCGCGTTCTCGCGCTTCTGATGCGCGCGGTAGCTGGTGACCTGGCGGGCACGGGCTTCGTTCTCGACGACGGCGAGGCGATCGCCAGCTTCCGGCGGACCGTTGAAGCCGAGCACCTCGACCGGCACCGACGGGCCTGCCTCCTGCAGCGTCTCGCCCTGGTCCGAGATCAGCGCGCGGACGCGGCCCATCTCGGCGCCGGCGACGATGATATCGCCGACCCGCAAGGTGCCGCGCTGAACCAGCACGGTGGCGACCGGGCCGCGGCCGCGATCGAGCTTGGCTTCGATCACGGTGCCTTCGGCCGGGCGATCCGAATTGGTCTTGAGGTCGAGGATGTCGGCCTGCAACGCGATCATCTCGAGCAGACGATCGAGATTGGTCTTGTTCTTGGCGGACACCTCGACGTCGACGACCTCGCCGCCCAGCGATTCGACCTGCACCTCGTGCTGGAGCAGCTCGGTGCGGACGCGCTCGGGACGGGCGTCGGGCTTGTCGATCTTGTTGATCGCCACGATCATCGGCACCTTCGCCGCCTTGGCGTGATTGATCGCCTCGATCGTCTGCGGCATGACGCCGTCATCGGCCGCGACCACCAGCACGACGATGTCGGTGACCTTGGCTCCGCGGGCGCGCATCGCGGTGAACGCGGCGTGGCCGGGCGTGTCGATGAAGGTGATCTTCTTGCCGGAATCCGGCGCGGTCACCTGATAGGCGCCGATGTGCTGGGTGATGCCGCCGGCTTCACCCGAGACCACATTGGCGTGGCGCAGCGCGTCGAGCAGCGAGGTCTTGCCGTGGTCGACGTGGCCCATGACGGTGACGACCGGCGAGCGCGGCTCGGTGTCGGTCGAATCGTCGACGACGTCGAACAGGCCCTCCTCCACGTCCGAGGCGGCGACGCGCTTGACGGTGTGGCCGAGTTCTTCCGCGATCAGCTGCGCGGTGTCGGCATCGATCACGTCGGTGATCTTGTGCATCGCGCCCTGGCGCATCAGCAGACGGATCACGTCGACCGCGCGCTCCGACATGCGGTTCGCCAGCTCCTGGATGGTGATGGCTTCCGGAATCGTCACCTCGCGGACGAGCTTCTCCTTCTGCTCGTTGGCGGCATGGCCCTTCAGGCGCTGCGTGCGGCGGCGGAACGACGCGATCGAGCGCTCGCGCACATCGTCGGCCGTGAGCGCCGTGACCACCGTCAGGCGGCCGCGCTGCTTCTGCGGGCCCGGCTTGTGCGTGGTCTTCGGCGGCGGCGCGGGACGTGCGGCTCCGCCGGGACCCCTGCGGATCTGGCGCGGACCCTCATCCTCGTCCGGACCGGCGGCAACCGCCGCCGGCGCGCGGCCGAGCGGACCGCCGGCGGCAGGACGGGCGCCGGCCGGGCGTGCGCCCGCCGGCTGAGCGCCACCGGGCCGCGAGCTCGGACCACCAATCTGCTGCGGCCGGCTGCCCGGTGCGCCGACGGGCCTGCCGGGGGCGGGCGTCGAGCGGGCCGGTGCGGCTGCGGCGGGCTGGGGCGCGGATGTCGCCGGACGGGGCGCCTCGCCTTCACCGAACCGCTTCTTGGCTTCGAGCTCGGCCTTGCGCTTGGCTTCCTCTTCGTGACGGTGCCGCTCTTCCTCGGCCTTGCGGCGCGCCTCGGCAGCCTCGCGCTCGGCGCGTTCGGCGGCTTCGCGCTCGGCGCGGCGGCGGGCTTCCTCTTCGGCCTGGCGGCGTTCCTCGATGTCGCGCACGCGGGCATCAGCCAGCGCGCTGGCGCGCGCCGAGCGCTCGTCCTCGGTCAGGGTGCGGAGCACGACGCCGGACCCGCCGCGCTGCGACGAGCCGGATGGGCGCGGTCCGGATGAGCGCGGCGTTGGCGGGGGCGGCGGCGCCTTGGCGACGGTCGGCTCCGGTGCATGCGGAGCATCGGGCCCCCCATCGCCGACGCGGCGCTTGCCGCGCTTCTCGACCACCACCTGCTTGCTCCGGCCATGTGGGAAGCTCTGGCGTACCGTGCCGGTCTCGACGCGCGGCTTCAGCGTCAAGGTCTTGCTCGGGACACTCAGTTTCTTGTCGCCCGGAGTGTTGTTGTCGGCCATTCAGTCGTCCTAATCTCGTTACCAGCGTGCGGGCTACCGCACCGTCTCATTCGTGCAATCGTCGCGATGTCTTCGTAGCTATGGCTTCAAAGTGCTATGTCTTCGAAGTCGAAGCAGATTTCGTGGCCGCGGTTCCGGCAATCTTGTCAGCGTCGGCCGACCGGTATCGGACCAGTGTCTGGCTGCGCGACAGGAATGTCCTGCTCGCCGGGCCTGCGAGCACGGCAGCATGTATCACATTTGAGCGCCCAAGTGCCAAATCCAATTCTGCCGAAGTGAGACAGCAGATGATCGGAATTGTCGGGGCTTGGTCCTGACCCCCGTCGTTCGGCCGCACCAGCGCGTCGAGCTTGCGGATCCCGTCGGCTGCGCCGTCCGCGGCATGGACGAGGGCTGCCAATGTCGACCGTGATGGCCGCTGCGACAGCGCCGCTTCCACCTTGGAGAAACCGGAGACGACCTGACCGGCCTTGGCGGCAATCCCCAGCGCTTCGATCGCGCTGCGGGCCAGCAAGGCTTCCAGGTCTTCGGCAAGGGTTGGCGGGACGCGGACGTTGGTCTTGAAGCCCCGGCTGAAATGGTGACGCCGCACCGCCTCCGCAACCGCCTGGCGCGAGGCGGTGATCCACAAGCCCCGTCCGGGCAGCTTGCGCTTGATGTCGGGCACGACCTCGCCCGACGGGCCGACGACGAAGCGGATCAGCTCGCCGATCGGCCGCACTTCGCGGCTGACCGCGCACATGCGCATGGTCGCGGACTTCTCGGTCCGCGGTCCATTGTCGAGCTCGGGGTCGGCCAAAGCGAGCATGCGGTGATGCGGCTCCTCATCTCACGCGAGCTGGGTCAGGGTGGGGGTCATCGTGGTGTCCATGGGGCGAGCCAAGCGGGTCAGGCGGGCTGTCCTTCGGTCGTTTCGTCCTCATTCTCGGGTTCGGCTTCGGCCTTGGCGAGGTCAGCCTCACTGACCCAGCCGGCCTTGACGCGGGCCTGCATGACCATGGCCTCGGCATCGTCGCGGGAGATATCGAGACCGTCGAGAATGCCGGGGAATTTGGTGGCTTCGCCACCCTCCTTGCGCTCGGTCCAGCCGACCAGATCGTCGGTCGCGCAGCCCGCGAGGTCCTCGACCGTCTTGATGTCGTTCTCGCCGAACTTGACCAGCATCTTGGTGGTGACGCCGGGCACGTCCTTCACCGCGTCCTCGACGCCGAGCTCCTTGCGCCTGGCCTCTAGCTCGGCTTCCTGCTGCTCGAGGAATTCGCGGGCGCGGGTCTGCAGCTCGGTCGCGGTCTCCTCGTCGAAGCCCTCGATGCCGGCGAGATCCTTGAGGTCGACCAAGGCGAGCTCCTCGACCGAGGTGAAGCCTTCGGACGCCAGCAGCTGGCCGACGACCTCGTCGACGTTCAGCGATTCCATGAACACGCGGGTGGAATTCTCGAAGTCGGCCTGGCGGCGCTCGGATTCCTCCTGCTCGGTCAGGATGTCGATGTCCCAGCCGGTCAGCTGCGAGGCGAGGCGGACGTTCTGGCCGCGGCGGCCGATCGCCAGCGAGAGCTGGTTGTTGGTGTCGGGCACCACGACCTCGATGCGCTCGCGGTCCTCGTCGATGACGACCTTGGCGACCTCGGCCGGCGCCAGCGCGTTGACCACGAAGGTCGCGATGTCGGGCGACCACGGAATGATGTCGATCTTCTCGCCCTGCAGCTCGTTCACCACCGCCTGCACGCGCGAGCCGCGCATGCCGACGCAGGCGCCGACGGGGTCGACCGAGGAGTCGCGGGAGACAACGCCGATCTTGGCGCGCGAGCCGGGGTCGCGAGCGACCGCCTTGATCTCGACGATGCCGTCATAAATCTCCGGCACCTCCTGCGCGAACAGCTTGGCCATGAACTGCGGATGGGTGCGCGACAGGAAGATCTGCGGGCCGCGGGTCTCGCGGCGGACGTCGAAGACGTAGGCGCGGACGCGGTCGCCGTTGCGGAACACCTCGCGCGGCAGCATCTCGTCGCGGCGGATGATCGCCTCGCCGCGCCCGAGGTCGAGGATCACGCTGCCATATTCGACGCGCTTGACGACGCCATTGACGATGTCGCCGATGCGGTCCTTGAACTCCTGGTACTGCCGGTCGCGCTCGGCCTCGCGCACCTTCTGCACGATGACCTGCTTGGCCGACTGCGCGGCGATGCGGCCATATTCCAGCGGCGGCAGGGTGTCAGCGATGGTGTCGCCGATCTGCGCGCCAGGGTTGGCGCGGCGCGCATCATCCAGCGAGATCTGGTTGGAGGGGTTCTCGACCTTCTCGACCACCAGCATGTGGCGCGATAGCCGCAGCTCACCCTTCTTCGGATCGATCTCGGCATGAACGTCGGTCTCGCTGCCGTAGCGGGCGCGGGCGGCCTTGGCGATCGCGTCTTCCATCGCGGCGATCACGATGCCGCGGTCGATCGACTTCTCGCGCGCGACGGCGTCGGCGATCTGCAGCAGTTCCAACCGGTTGGCGCTGACGGCCATGGCTCAAGTCTCCTCTAATCAGGATCGATCTCGCCTCTGCGCGCGCGATCGGCGGCGAGGCGATGTTTCTTGGTATTGGTCGGCAGCGGCTTCTTGGCCGGCTTGTCGTCTTTTGCTTTCGGCTTCGGCTTGGGTTTCGCCTGGGCCGCCGGCTTGGCGTGCGGCGCCAGCGGTGGGACGATTCCAAGCTCGCGCTTCTTCTCGCGCTCGGCCGCCTTGCCGCGGCGCATGGATTCGGCGATCAGCTCGTCGGTCAGCACCATCTTGGCGTCGCCGATGTCGGCCATCGGCAGCACGACATCCGGCTCCTGGTCCTTGGCCACGTCATCGCGGGTGATGCGTACGCCGTCGCCTTCGACGCCGGCGATGATGCCCCGGAAGCGTTTGCGGTTCTGATGTGCCACCGCCATCTCGATCTTGACGAGATGACCGATGTGACGTTCGAAATCGGAGCGGCGGACCAGCGGCCGGTCGATGCCCGGCGAGGAGATCTCGAGCCGATAGGCACGGTCGATCGGATCGGCGATGTCCAGCACCGGCGACAGCGCCCGCGACACCGCCTCGCAATCCTCGATCTGCATCGTGCCGTCGGGACGCTCGGCCATCACCTGGACCGTGCAACCACCTTCGCCCGAAATGCGGATCCGCACCAGGCGGTACCCCATTCCCTGCAGCACGGGGTCGGCCACCGCCGCCACGCGCGCCGCGACGCCCGGCTCGACGACGAGGCGGGGCTCGGTCAGGAGGTCGGTGTCAGCGGTTGCGAACGTAGGTTCCGTCATCGAGGCGTCGATCACGTGTCTTGCTTGGTTGGGCCGTCGGGCCTGTTCGATCGCGCTCACCGGACCGATCCCGCCCGTGGCGGAGCGATCCAGGTAACAAAAAAGAGCGGGTCCGGAAGGGCCCACCCTCACTACGCGATCGTATATGAGATGATGTTTGATGGCGCTCATATAGCCGCTTTGCCGCCTGACGGCAAGGGTCGTGTCGCCTCAAACGGCGCCTGGAACTGGGAATTTGCTCCGCGCCCGGACTGCGGATCGGATCGTTTTCCCTGACCGGGAACGGTCGAATGCCGCAGGGTCTAACCCTTCATTCACCAAGATCGCTTAAAAATGAGCTGAGTTCGTGCTTTTCGCCCCCGTCGTCGTGCCGCACGGAGTGGAGCGCACGGAAACGTGTCGTGTTGCGTATCGAGTAGACGTCATGACCCCGGCAACCGCGCTGATCCCCGGCCTTGGCGGGATCGTCAGGCAGGGCAATGCTGAACGCGGCCTCGAGGCCACGCGCCGCATCGCCGACCTGTTCTTCGAGGATGCGACGAAGCTGCGTCCCGAGCATATCAATCTGTTCGACGGTCTCCTGATCGATCTGGTCCCGTTCGCGGATCTGCCGACGCGGATCGATCTGGCGGAGCGGTTGTCGCGGCTCCTCAAGACGCCCCGTGCCGTCGTCAGCCGGCTGGCGCGCGACGACGAGGTTGCGGTGGCGGGTCCGCTGTTGCGCCGTTCGCTCGTGCTCGACGATCCCGTGCTCATCGCTATTGCGCGCGACAAGAGCCAGGGTCATTTGCTCGCGATGGCAGAGCGGACGCGCCTATCGGCCGATACGACCGATGTGCTGGTGCGCCGAGGTGATCGCGACGTGGTGCGGCGGACCGCTGCCAATGACGGCGCAGCGTTTTCCCCGCGCGGCTATGCCGCGCTGATCCACCGCGCGAGTTCAGACGGCGTGCTGACGCTCACGGTCGGCCGGCGCGCAGATGTTTCCGACGATCATCTGAAACAACTGCTGGCCGGCTCGCTCGATGTCATCAGGCGGCGGCTGTTCGATGTCGTGCCGCCGGACAAGCAGGCGAGGATCAGGCAGGCTCTCGCCGAACTCGCCGATGCGGCGCGTACAGCGCATAGCACGCGCGATTTCGTGCCGGCGCAGCGGACCATCCTGTCGCTGTATGAAGCCGGTGCCTTGGACCAGTCGGCGTTGTTCGGCTTCGCATCCGAGCACAAATACGAGGAGGTCATCGCGGCGCTCGCCGCAATGACGGGATTGAAGATCGCGACGCTCGACCGGCTGGTATCGGGCGATCGTCACGATCCGCTGCTGATCCTGGGGCGCATGATCGGGCTCGATTGGCGCACCGTGCACGCACTGATCCTGCTGCGCCTCGGACCGAAACGCGTGCCGGCGCAGCGCGATATCGATGCGATCAGGGTCAACTACGCGCGCCTGCTGCCATCGACCGCCGAACGCGTCGTCGCGTTCTGGAAGACACGACACTGAGTGACCCTCGCCGGCGCAGCGGTCAGCGCCGGCTGAAGATCAGATAGTTGGCGACGCGGCCTTCGCGCGTGGCCTTCCGCCCGTAGCGCGTCATGGTGTAGCCCGGCCAGGGCAGACGCCAGTCGTCGGCGCGCTCGGCCGTCCAGGCGAACTCCGGCGAACGCAGCAGATGCCACAGCGTCCAGGCGCAATAGTCGGCGATGTCGCTGACGAAGCGGAACTCGCCGCCGGGCTTCAGGACGCGCGCCATCGCTGCGATCGTCGCATCCTGCACGAAACGCCGCTTCCAGTGCCGCCGCTTCGGCCAGGGATCGGGATGGATCAGGTCGATCCGCTGCAGCGACTGCGGCGGCAGCCAGGCCAACAGCTCGGCGGCGTCGCCCGCCACCAGCCTGATATTGCCGATGTTGTCGGCCTCGATGGCCGACAGGATCTTGGCCATGCCGTTGACATAGGGCTCGCAGCCGATGAAGCCGGTGGTCGGACACGCCTTCGCTTCGGCGGCAAGATGCTCGCCGCCGCCAAACCCGATCTCCAGCCGCAGCGCGTCGACCGGCGGATCGTACAGCGTGGGCAGCACGGCTTCCGCGGGCGCGGCGAGATCGAGCGCGAGGTGCGGCAGCAGGTTGTCGACCAGGCCGGCCTGATGCGCCCGCAGCTTGTGGCCCTTGCGCCGGCCGAAGAACGAGCCCTGGCCGTGCAGGGCCTCGGTGCCGGTGTGATCGTCGTCGACGGGCATGTTGATCGCGGGGCTCATCGCAGGGTTTGATAGAGACGGTAGAGCAGCCTTGTCCGCGGCTCGATCGAGGAGATGTACATCTGCTCGTAATGCGTATGCGCGCCCTTGCCATCGACGCCGAGCCCATCGAGCGTCGCCGTGAACGGTGCGGTGAAATTGCCGTCCGAACCGCCCCCGGTATAGGTGTCGACCAGCTCGAAGCCGATCTCGTCGGCCAGGGATTTCGCATGCTCGAACAGGGCGGCGCCGGCGTTGCCCTTGACGTAAGGCGGCCGGTTCACCTCGCCGCTCACTTCGACCGTGACGCCATCGCTGCGCGAGGTCAGCCCCAGGATCTTGGGCAGGATTTCCTCGGCATCGGCAGGCGTCGGCAGCCGTGCATCGACCTCGGCATAAGCTTCCTCAGCGATCACGTTGGGACGGGTGCCCCCACGCACGACGCCGACATTCACGGTGATGCCGCGGGCGGGGTCGTTGAGCGCTTCGAGCGCATGGATGACGTTGGCGAGTTCGCGGATCGCACTGCGTCCATCCTGTGGACGCGCGCCGGCGTGCGCGGGCACGCCGCGGATTGCCACGTCGAACCGCGCCACGCCCTTGCGTCCGGTCACGATCTTGCCGCCGTCGCGCGCCGGCTCGGTGACGAGGACGTATTTGGCCTTGCGGCCTTCCTCCTCGATCAGCGCGCGCGAGGTCGGGCTGCCGATCTCTTCATCCGAGACGAACAAATGAGTAATGCCGAGGGGCGATTTTTGACCCTCTGCGCAGAGCTGACGAAAGGCGTGAAAGGCGAGATAGGCGCCGCCCTTCATGTCGTAGATCCCGGGACCGTACGCAACGTCGCCGTCGACTGCGAACGGCAGCCGCGCGATGAACCCGATCGGATGTACCGTGTCGAGATGGCTCAGGACCAGGATGCCCGGCTCGTCCTGTCCCCACGACGACCGTGCGACGAGGTGGTCGCCGCAGCCGTCGCGTCCGGCGATCCGTTCGATCGTGGCATCGAGCCCGCGATAGCCATCCGCGACAAGGGAAGCCAGCTTGTTGACCTGATCAGGCGCCTCGGTCGGGGTCTCGATCTCGACCCATTGGCGGATGCCTTCGAGAATTGTGCGACTATCGAACGGGCTGCTGCTGGCGGTCATGAGCTTTGTAAATCGTTCTCGATGGTTACGAAGTGGTAGCAGGCGGTGGACGCGCTTGGCGCGTCGCTGGGCGGGTTGGCGGCTGGGACGCCGGAGTTCCAGGCCACATGTGCATAAAAAGATTTAGAGCGCGATAGCCTTTCCCGAAGGGGAGCCATCGCGCTCTATTGGTCGTGATCCAACCTGTCTATCGGCTCATTCGTCTGGCGGAACGCAGCGTGCCCAGCGCGTCGTCCGCAAACGTGCCCCGCTGATGGCCCCCCGAGGGCGCTGACATTCCTATGAGAGTGATCACGATAGGAATGTCAGCGCCGGCGCATCAGCTAGCCTTCTTCCGGAGCTTCACGATCAGCGATCTGCTCGACCAGGTCGACGATGCTGCGACGAAGCTTCGAATCGTGGATCCGCGTGAATGCGCGGGTCAACGCCAGTCCTTCGGAGGTTGCCAGGAAATCAGACACATAGGCGGGCGAAGCGCCTTCGCCGAAAGCTTCACCGTTGGTCCCGCCACTCGGGACCCCTTCGAACAGGAAGGAGACCGGGACCTGCAGAACCTCCGAGATCTGCTGAATCCGGCTGGCGCCGACTCGATTGGTGCCTTTTTCGTACTTCTGTATCTGCTGGAACGTGAGTCCGAGAGCCTCGCCAAGTTTTTCCTGGCTCATGCCCAACATGATACGGCGCATCCGCACCCGGCTGCCGACATGCTTGTCAACAGGGTTGGGCGCTTTCGTCGACATCTCTCAACTCCTTAGAATGGGCCTCGGAACGAGGCGGTCGCAGTATGCCTCAGGCGCTCACACCGTCAATTTATGTTCGCATGTCGTACTAACGAAGACGGCCGAGCAACGAACTGGACGGCTCATGCTGCCGCGCGAGAATGCGAATTGCAGCAGCTATCTGTCAACACTTGGGGTTTTGCTTGTCAAAAAAAATCTTACGGACCCGGAAAGAATCGAGATCTTGCTGTCGTCAGGGAAGCTTTTGAGCAACACGTCTGCGAACGACGGTGCTCAGGGCGATCACTAACAGGATCGCAACCGGAATGTCGCCGAGCCTTGCATAGGCTGTCGGCTGCAACGCAACAGGCAGCGCGGAATCCAGCACGCCCTCTGCGCCGAGAGGCAATTGCTTAACGATACGGCCGACGGGATCGATCACTGCGGAGATGCCGGTGTTCGCAGATCGAACTAATGGAAGTCCTTGCTCGATCGCGCGCCACTGCGCTTGCTGCAGATGCTGATGAGGCCCAGTCGAAATGCCGAACCAGCCATCGTTCGTCAAGTTGACGATCCAGCCCGGTCGTTCTTCGGTCGGCACGCTGTCACTCGGAAAGATCGCCTCGTAGCAGATCAAGGGAAGAACACGCGGAGCGTGTGGCACGTCCAGGTTGCGTCGCGCCGTGCCGGGGATGAAGCCGCCCTGCACCCGCGTGAGCTGCTCGAGCCCGATCCGCTCCAGCAGATTCTGGAACGGCAGGAACTCGCCGAACGGGACCAGATGGAGCTTGTCGTAGACCGACAGCACGGTGCCGTCGTGATCGATCACGTAGATCGAATTGTAGGCCCGGGTGATGGGGGTGTTGCGAGGCGCGTCGGGGGCGCGGACCGAACCGGTGATCAGCACCGTGCCCGGCGACAGCAGGTCGGCGATCTGGCCCATCGCGTCCGCCTCGCGGGTCAGGAAGAACGGGAACGCCGATTCCGGCCAGATCAGGACGTTGGTGTCCCGGACGCCGGTGGCGTTCGGGCCCGAGGCGCGGTCCGACAGCGCCAGATAGCGGCGCATGACATCGGCCTTGGCGCCATAGTTGAACTTCACGTCCTGCTGCAGATTCGGCTGCATGATCCGCAGCTTGAGGTCGGCGACGAAGGCTGTCGGATGCAGGCCGAGCCGGATGGCGCCGAACACGCCCATCATCACGAGCAGGGCGGCGGCCGCGGCCGGCGCCCGCCAGCGCTCACGCCATGTCTTGCCGTCGATCAGCACCGCGGGGCTGGCAAAGATCGCGATCGCCAGGAACGTCATGCCCCAGATCCCGATCAGCGAGGCCGTCTGCGCCAGCGCGAGCGGCTGCGACAGGGCATAGCCGAACGTGTCCCAGGGGAAGCCGGTGAGCGCGTGGCCGCGCAGCCATTCGCTCGCGGTCAGGCAGACGGCGAGCGCCAGGATGCGGGTTGCATCACGCGTCCAGATCAACCGGGCCAAGGCGAAGCCTAGGGCCGGAAACAGCGCGAGATAGGCCGGCAGGCCCAGCACGGCGAACGGCATCAGCCAGGCGAAGGTGTCGGCATCGACCAGGAACGCGTTGCCGATCCAGTAAAGGCCGGGGACGAAATAGCCCATGCCGAAGCAGAAGCCGGTGAAGGCGGCAGCCGGGATGCCGCGCCGCCGTCCCGCCGCGGCGCCATCGATCAGCCAGACCAGAACCGGGAAGGTGATCGCAAGCACCGGCCAGGCGTTGAACGGGGCCATCGCGAGCGACGAGAGCGCGCCGGCGGCGAGCGCGATCGCCGCACGCTTCCAGCCCCAGGCCAGGACAACGCCAATGGCGAGGCCGCGAATCGTCGATGGGCGGATCACTGTGAGCTGGCTCCATCGCCCCGTGGCGGGCTGCTATCGTCGTGGACCGGCGCAGGGCCGGCCTCTGTCGGCGGCGGCTCGGCCGGGACGTCCGTGTCCGCCGGGGTCACTTCCGGCGCAACGTCTCGACGCCGGCTTTCGCGCTGCGGGCGGGGCGTCGGGCGTTCCTTGCGCGGCGCGATGCGCAGGCGCTTGACCCGGCGCGGATCGGCATCGAGCACCTCGACCTCGAAATTGCCGGGGCCGGAGATCAGCTCGCCGCGCACCGGCAGCCGGCCGACATGGTTGACGAGATAGCCGCCGAGCGTCTCCACCCCTTCGCCCGCCTCTCCCGTCACGAACTCCTCGCCGATCACCCGGCGTACGTCGTCGAGGCTGGCGCGGGCGTCCGCGATGAAGGCGTTGTCGGCCTGCCGCACGATCGCCGGCGGCTCGTCGCTGTCGTGCTCGTCGTCGATCTCGCCGACGATCTGCTCGACGATGTCCTCGATGGAGACCAGCCCGTCGGTGCCGCCATATTCGTCGACGACCAGCGCCAGGTGGATGCGCGAGGCCTGCATTTGCGCCAGCAGGTCGATCGCGCGCATCGACGGCGGCACGTAGAGCAGCTTGCGGATGATATTGGCCTCGAACAGCGGCATCGACAGATCGACGGCCTTGAGATCGAGGCCGGCGGGCAGCGGCTTCTTGCGCCGCGCCTTCACCTCGTCGGAGACCCGGGCCTGCGCCGTGGTGAAGGCGAGCAGGTCGCGGATGTGCACCATGCCTTCGGGGTCGTCGAGCGTGTCGTTGTAGACGACGAGCCGCGAATGCGATGCGCTCTCGAACAGGCTCATCAGTTCGCCGAGCGTGATGTCGCGCCGGACGGCGACGATGTCGGCACGATGCACCATCACGTCGGCGATGCGCCGCTCGTGCAAATCGAGGATGTTGCGCAGGAGCGTGCGCTCGACCGCGGAGAAGCCGATGTCATCGGGCGTCGAGGCATCGAGCACGACCTGCAGATCGTCGCGAACCGAGCCGCCGCCTTTCCAGCCGAACAGGTTGCGCAGCGCGCGAAACAGCCAGTTCTCGCCCGGCGAGCGGCCGAGCTCGGCCGGCGGCACCACGGCCGGCAGATTGCGCGTCTGGCGCGGATTGTCGTGGATGGGCTCGGAATCGGCCATGGTCAGTTCATCCGTTCCCGGTCGGCATAGGGATCGGGGATGCCGAGATGGGCCAGGATCTCGGTCTCCAGCGCCTCCATCTCCTCGGCCTCGTCATCGGTCTCGTGATCGTAGCCGATCAGATGCAGGAAGCCGTGCACGGTGAGATGGCTGAGATGATGCTCGAACGGCTTCTGTTCGTCGTCGGCCTCGCGCCGCATCGTCTCATAGGCGATGGCGATGTCGCCGAGCATGCGCGGGGCATCATCCTCGCCGCGCGGTCCGGTCGGCTGCAGCGCCGGAAACGACAGCACGTTGGTGGGCTTGTCGATGCCGCGCCAATTGCTGTTCAGGGTGCGGATGCCCTGGTCGTCCGTCAGCATGACGGCGATCTCGGCGTCGCCGACATCGGCATCGACCATCTCGGCCGCGGCGAGAATGGCGCGTTGTATGACGTCCTCGGCGTCAGGCTGGTCCTGCCAGCAATCGGCTGCGACGATCACCTCGGTCGTTGGAATGGGACTTTGTGGCATCCTGGTCGATATCTGTGCGGATGGCGCTGGAACGACGCGACCATCGGCGTGCTTGCTCTCGCGTCAGCGGGCTTTCGGCCCCTCATAGGCGGCGACGATGCGCGCCACCAATTCGTGGCGGATGACATCCTCGCCGGTGAACCGGACCTGTGCGATCCCCTCGACACCGTCGAGCAGGCGCGCGGCTTCGGCGAGTCCGGAGGTCTGGCCGTTCGGCAAATCGACCTGCGAGGGATCGCCGGTGATGATCATGCGGCTGTTCTCGCCGAGACGCGTGAGGAACATCTTCATCTGCATCGATGTGGTGTTCTGCGCCTCGTCGAGGATGATCGCGGCGTTGGTCAAGGTGCGCCCGCGCATGAAGGCGAGCGGCGCGATCTCGATCTCGCCGGCCTGCAGCGCGCGCTCGACGATGCGCGCATCCATCAGATCGTACAGCGCGTCGTAGATCGGGCGCAGATAGGGATCGACCTTCTCGCGGAGGTCACCAGGCAGGAAGCCGAGCCGCTCGCCGGCCTCGACCGCCGGGCGTGAGAGGATGATGCGGTCGACTTCCTTCCGCTCGAACAGCTGCGCCGCATGCGCGACCGCAAGCCAGGTCTTGCCGGTGCCGGCCGGGCCGATGCCGAACACGAGCTCGTGCCGCTTCAGCGCGCGGATGTAGGAATCCTGCGCGGCGGTGCGGGCGCGCACCGGGCGCTTGCGCAGGTTGATGCTCTCGAACGCGTTCTTGGCGTTCTTGGCGTCGAACTCGAACAGCGAGCCCTGCGCCACCACGGCGCGGATCGCGCCCTCGACGTCGCCCTGCGCCAGATCGTGGCCCTTCACGGCCTGCGCATAGAGCGATTCGAGCACGCGCCGCGCGGCATCGCAGCCGTCGCGTGTTCCGCCGATGGTGATGTGGTTGCCGCGGGAATCGACGACGACGCCGAGCCGTCGTTCGACCAGGGCCAGATTCTGGCCGTAAGGCCCGACCAGGGCGGAGGCGGCACGGTTGTCGTCGAAATCGATGACGACCTGGGTCTCGGGGGGCATGGACATGTCGCGGTCGTACTTGCGGCTGGGAGCGAGGGAAGACGGATCCGATGCGCTCTTGGGCAAGTGCTCAGCCTCCGATGGACACGAGGGGCGTGGGGGAGATCACTGCCGGCGCGGCCGTGACGAGTTCGCCGAGCAGGCTGTAGCGTTCGAGACTGTCGATTCGCACCGGCAGAACCTGGCCGATGATGTCGTCGGACGCCATGACGTGGGCCGGCTGCAGATACGCGGTCCGTCCGACCAGTTGCCCGGGCTTGCGCGCTGGCCGCTCGAACAACACGTCGACGACCTGGCCGATCGCGGCCTTGTTGAAGGCTGCTTGCTGGCTGTCGATCAAGCTCTGGAGGCGCTCCAATCGCTCGTCCATCTCGGTCGCTGACACCATCTCCGGCATGTCCGCTGCCGGAGTTCCCGGGCGCGGCGAATACTTGAACGAATAGGCCGCAGCGTAGCCGATTTGGTCGATCAGGGCGAGGGTGGCGCGAAAATCTTCCTCGGTCTCGCCCGGGAACCCGACGATGAAATCCGAAGAGAATGTAATGTCGTGACGGGCGGCGCGAAAACGGTCGACGACTTTGCGATAGTCAGTCGCCGTGTGTTTGCGGTTCATGGCGCTCAGGATGCGGTCAGATCCCGACTGAACCGGCAGATGCACGAACGGCATCACCGCTTCGAGATCGCGATGCGCCGCGATCAGGCTGTCGTCGACGTCGTTGGGATGGCTGGTCGAGTAGCGGATCCGCGCCACGCCCGGAATCTCGGCGATCCCATGGAGCAGCCGCCCCAGCGTCCAGGGCCGGCCGTCAGGGCCTTCGCCGTGATAGGCGTTGACGTTCTGGCCGATCAGGGTGATCTCGCGAACGCCATTGTCGACGAGCTGCGTCACGTCGTCGACGATGCGTGTCACCGCACGCGACATCTCGCTGCCGCGCGTATACGGCACCACGCAGAAGGTGCAGAACTTGTCGCAGCCTTCCTGCACGGTCACGAAGGCCGAGACGCCGCGGGCGCGGATCGCCTCGCGGCTGGGCTTCGCCAGGAAGCCGAACTTGTCCTGGGCCGGGAATTCGGTCTCGATCGCCCGCTCGCCGCGGCGGGCCTGGGCCAGGAGCTGCGGCAGATGGTGGTAGCTCTGCGGGCCGACCACGACGTCGACGGTGGGGGCGCGGGCGATGATCTCCTCGCCTTCCGCTTGCGCCACGCAGCCGGCCACGGCGATCTGCATCGTCCGGCCGGCCCGCGCGGCGTCCTCCTTCGCGACCCGCAGCCGCCCGAGCTCCGAATAGACCTTCTCGGAGGCCTTCTCGCGGATGTGGCAGGTGTTGAGGATCACGAGATCGGCGTCGCCGGCCTCGGCGGTCTCGACGAAGCCCTCAGGCCCCAGCGTGTCCACCATGCGCTGGGCATCGTAGACATTCATCTGGCAGCCATAGGACTTGATGTGCAGCTTGCGCGGCGGCGTCATGAACCCTTGCATGCGGTCGGAGGCGCGCCCAATTCGGCGCCGCGCTCAGATATAGGCTAGGGGGCCGAAAATCCAGCGATCGCGGGCTTTTTCTCGGCCAGCCGGCTCAGAATCGCCGGCAACTGCCGCATGTCGTCGAAAACCACGGTGGCGCCGGCCGCTCGCAGGTCGTCGGCGTGCCCGGGCCGGCAGTGGCTGCCGCCGTGAAACCCGAGCACTGTCATGCCGGCCGCGACACCGCCCCGGATACCGGCCGTGCTGTCCTCGACCACCACGCAGGCCGCGGGACGCGCCTTCATCTGCGCTGCCGCGAACAGGAACAGATCGGGCGCGGGCTTGCCGTTCTCGACTTGGGAGGATGAGAAGATGTGCGGGGCGAGGCGATCGTAGAGCCGGGTGGCGCCAAGGCTGACGCGCATGCGCTGATGCGAGCCGGAGGAGGCGACGCACACCGGCGCGTCGATGGCGTCGAGCGCCTCCGCGATCCCGTCGATGGCCGCGAGGTCCTGCTCGAAGGCGCGGAACAGGCGATCCTGCAGTTTCGGGTTGAAATCGTCGGGCAGGGAACGACCGAGCTCGGCCTCGACCTCGAGCTTCGCCTGTTTCAGGGAGCGGCCCAGGAACCGCGCGAACACCTGCTCGGTCGTGATCGGATAGCCGCACAGGCTGAGCACGTCGGCGTGCGTCTGACAGGAGATCACCTCGCTGTCGACCAGCACGCCATCGCAATCGAAAATGACGAGATCGAGGTTCGAAGCCGGCGCCGCGTCAGCCATTCGTCTCTTCGTCGAGCGGCACGCAATACAGCTCCAGCCGGTGATCGACCAGCTTGTAGCCGAGCTTGCGGGCGATCTCGGCCTGCAGCTTCTCGATCTCCTCGGAGGTGAACTCGATCACCTTGCCGTCGCGCAGATTGATCAGATGATCATGATGGCTGTCGCGCATCTGCTCGTAGCGGGCGCGGCCCTCGCGGAAATCATGGCGTTCGATGATGCCGGCATCCTCGAACAGCTTCACGGTGCGATAGACCGTGGAGATCGAGATCTTGTCGTCGACGGCGACGCAGCGCCGGTACAACTCCTCGACGTCGGGATGGTCGCAGGCTTCCGCGAGCACGCGGGCAATGACCCGGCGCTGCTCGGTCATGCGCATGCCGGTGGCGGCACAGCGGGCCTCGATTCCGGTGGAATTGAGCGCTGGCGTGGTTTTCAAGGAGGTCATCGTGTCTCGCCTCAAGGATGCGCTTTCTGCCACCAAGCGCAGGTTACGACAAGTCCCGGCGCATCAGAAGCGCATTCAACTGTTCCCCGCCGGGCTGAAGGTAATAGCGTTCCCGACGGCCCACGGTCGCAAATCCGGCGCGTTCATAGAGTCGGCGGGCCGGCTGGTTGTTTTCCTCCACTTCGAGAAAGACCGTCCGGACCCCGCGCCCCGCGAGGTGCCCGAGATGCTGCAGCAACAGATCACGAGAAAATCCGCGGCCGCGCTGATTTGGGTCAAGTGCAACTGACAATATTTCCGCTTCGTCCGCGCCGATTCGCGAGACGATGAAGCCGATGAGCTTCCGCCCGAGCCGCAGCCGATGGATCATGGTGTTGCGCTCGGCCAGCATCGCCTCGAACTCGCCTTCGCCCCAGCCGCGGTGAAACGAGGCGGCGTGGATCAGGGCGAGCCGGGCGGCGTCGCGCGGCGCGGCCGCTTCGATCAACGGTTTGGGGCTGCCGAGCCAGCGGAAGAACATGTTCATGACGAGACGGCCGTCTGCGCCGGTTGACGCGCCGCACCGGCGGGCGGCTTGACGTCGGGCGCGCGCAGATAGAACGGCCGCGCCGGCGCGTGCGCCGGGTCGGCGGCCGCGCCGAGCCAGGCGACCCAGCCGATGTCGGGCCCGTCTTGCGAGTCGACCGCAACTGGCGCGGCTGCGTCCTTGGGCCACCGCTCGGCCAGCAGCGCCGCGGCGTTGCCGACGAGGTGCGGGGCGCCGAGCCGCGCGGCCGCCAGGACGTCGTCTGTCGCAGCGACCTGGGGCGCGACCAGTTCCTCGCCGCTGCCGCTCACGACTTGGTAGTAGACATGGTCGTGCCGGGCATCGATCGCCGAGATCACCGGGTTGGCGCGGTCCTCGCTGACGATCGGCGCCGCGTAGGCGGACAGCGTGGTCACGCCGACGACCGGCTTGTGCGCCGCCAAGGCAATGCCGCGCGCGGCGGAGAGGCCGACGCGCAGCCCGGTGAAACTACCAGGACCCGTCGTCACCGCGATGCGGTCGAGCTCGTGGAAGCCGACGCCCGACTGGCGCATCACGCGCGCGATCAGCGGCATCAGCGCCTCGGCGTGGCCGCGCTTCATCGGCAGCGTTTCCTCGGCGCGCATCGCGGCCGAATCAGTGTCCAGAACGGCAGCCGCGCAATGGTCGAGGGCAGTATCGATGGCGAGGATCAACATCCGGTCAGATTCACATTGAAAGGAGCGCCGAATACCTTTTTGGGGCTTTGATAAAGTCGGTTGCCGCTTTCTTACATCCTGATCGGGAAAAACGCATCACGGCGCACGACCGCAAACTACTGAATTGGCGCTCATTCAAGCAAATCTTTCCGGGCTGTTGGATTGATCGTCCGGTTCGACGTTCAGGCCGCCGCGCCATCCCGGTGGCAAAGGCGATGCCGGCGCGATGGGGCCGGGTCGAGGCGATCAATCGCTCGCAAGCCGGTGCTCGGGTTCGGCACCGATGGCATGGGGGTCGCCGCCTCATCCGGACCAGCCTCAAACGCCCAATTCCGCTCGGTCAAGTTCGAGCGCAGTGGGGGGCGACGAACAGGTCCGGCGAAAGTACCGATTGGCGCAAGTCTGGGCGGCGCCGGCGAAGCCGGTCGGCGCGCCGAGCGCGGTGACGAGCGAGATACCGTCGAGCATGCGGTGGGGGCGGCCGTGGCCGCCACCCTCGGCAGCGCAGCGTGAGCAGAGGCAAATGATGATTAGCGCGCAGATCTGTTCGCCAACCCCATTCGCCATTGCCTTCCTACATCGGCCGGACTTCAACCACCTCAGGCACGAAGTGCTTCAGCAGGTTCTGGATGCCGTGCTGCAGGGTCGCGGTCGATGACGGGCAGCCCGAGCAGGCGCCCTTCATGTTGAGATAGACGATGCCGTCCTTGAAGCCGCGGAAGGTGATGTCGCCGCCGTCATTGGCTACGGCCGGGCGGACGCGGCTCTCGATCAGGTCCTTGATCATGCCGACCGTCTCGGTGTCGGCCTCGTCGTAGAACTCGTCGTCCTCGTCGGCGGATTCGTCATTGGCGGCGCTGCCGTCGGCGAGCAGCGGCGCGCCCGACATGTAGTGCTCCATGATCGCGCCGAGGATCGCCGGCTTGAGGTGCTGCCACTCACCGCCGCTCTTGGTGACGGTGATGAAATCGGCGCCGTAGAACACGCCGCTGACGCCGTCGACGGCGAACAGGCGCTCGGCCAGCGGGGAGCGTGCGGCGGCGTCGCGGCTGCCGAACTCCATCGTGCCCGCGGGCAACACGACGCGGCCCGGGATGAACTTCAAGGTGGCGGGATTGGGGGTGGCTTCGGTCTGGATGAACATGGTTTTCTCCGGCAGCGCCGGTTCAAGGCCGGCCTGTGGTGTCCTCATAGCAGATGGCGCGAACGCGCGCACGATCAAGGGGGCATGGCCGGCGTTTCCGATCTAAGCCTATGAAAGAGCGTCGAGATCGGCGTCACCGAGATCGCCCGGCACGATCACCAGCGGGATCGGGAAGGCACCGCTCGTCTTGGTGACATGGGTGACCAGCGGGCCGGGGCCCTCGGGGCCGGAATGGGCGGCGAGCACCAGCAGCGCGATGTCGCTGTCGTGCTCGATCGTCTCCAGGATCTGCGCCGTCGGCTCACCCTCGCGGATCACCCGTTCCGGCGCGGTCACGCCGATCGCCGACAGCAGCGCCGCGGCCTGGTCGAGCTCGGCATGCGCCTGCTCCTGCGCCTCGGCCCGCATCAGATCGGCGACCCCCAGCCATTGCTGGTTCTGGTCCTCCGTTTCGATGACGTGCAGCATGACGATACGGCCGCCGGAACGGACCGCCCAGCGGCCGGCATAGCGGACCGCGCGGTCCCACTCCTCGCTGTCGTCGACCACGACCAGGCATTTCGGCGCATGGCCGGTCTGGTAGCTCT
The DNA here is from genome assembly GCF_051167575.1 of Bradyrhizobium sp. HKCCYLS3070. NCBI lineage: Bacteria > Pseudomonadati > Pseudomonadota > Alphaproteobacteria > Hyphomicrobiales > Nitrobacteraceae > Bradyrhizobium > Bradyrhizobium sp. HKCCYLS3070. The sequence continues at coordinate 281,621 of NZ_JBNPTI010000003.1, read as the reverse complement.
GCCGCTGCGCCGCCATCGCGTTCCCGCCTGCTGCTGCGAGTCGATCCGGCCGCGATGCTGCCACAGCCCATCTCCGTTGGGGAGAGGGCTGCGGGTTCCATCGCGCCCGCAACGACAGCGGTGGTGCGGCTTCTAGTAGCGAGGATGTCGCTTCGCTCATCCTGGCTACGGCCGCAAGGCCGACTCCGGAGCGCGCGCCGTGCTGCTTAGGGCTTGCGGATGAAGCCGACGATGTCCTTGGCCGTCTTCATGGTCTCCGCGGCGATGGCCTGGGCGCGGTCGGCGCCGTCGACCAGCACGGACTCGACGTAGCCGGGATCGGCGGTCAGGCGCTTCATCTCCGCGGCGATCGGCCCGAGCTTGGTGACGCACAGCTCGACCAGCGCGTTCTTGAAGCTGGAGAACTGGCCGCCGCCGAAATCCCTGAGCACATCGGCCTTGCTGCGGTCCGACAGCGCCGCGTAGATGCCGACGAGGTTGTCGGCCTCGGGACGCGCGTCCAGCCCCTTTTCCTCGGTCGGCAGCGGCTCCGGATCGGTCTTGGCCTTGCGGACCTTCTGCGCGATCGTATCGGCATCGTCGGTCAGGTTGATGCGCGAATAGTCCGAGGCATCGGACTTCGACATCTTCTTGGTACCGTCGCGCAGCGACATCACGCGCGTCGCGGGACCGGTGATGAAGGGTTCCGGAAGCGGGAAGAACAGGCCGTCGCCGAAGCCGTGGCTGCGGATCGAGTCGCCGTAGTCATTGTTGAACTTCTGCGCGATGTCGCGGGAGAGCTCGAGATGCTGCTTCTGGTCCTCGCCGACCGGAACATGGGTGGCGCGGTACAGCAGGATGTCGGCGGCCATCAGCACCGGATAGTCGTACAGACCGACCGATGCGTTCTCACGGTCCTTGCCGGCCTTCTCCTTGAACTGCGTCATGCGGTTCAGCCAGCCGATGCGCGCAACGCAGTTGAAGATCCAGGCGAGCTCCGCGTGCCCTGAGACCTGGCTCTGGTTGAAAACGATGTGCTTCTTCGGATCGATGCCGGCGGCGATGAAGGCGGCGGTGACCTCGCGGGTGTTGCGCGCGAGTTCGGCGGGGCCGCCCCAGACATCGATCGGCATGGTGATCGCGTGCATGTCGACGACGCAATAGATGCAGTTGTGGGTCTGCTGCATCTTCACGAAGTTGACGATCGCGCCGAGATAGTTGCCGAGATGCAGGTTGCCGGTCGGCTGGACGCCCGAGAAAACCCGTTCCACGAAGGCCATGGTCACTGTTCCGGATGAATGGATTTGGGGTCGTTTGGCACGTGCGCCTCAAAGGTGCAAGTCGCCGGCGGGCTTTTGCCGGATCGCCCGGACGGTTTCGCGCCAGCTTACGGCGCCCAGGGACAACAGAAGCACGCCGTAGAGGATGATGGCGCCGCTGATCAGGGCGGCGAGCAGGGCGGCCGCGCCGAGATGGCTGCTGCTCCACGTGCCGGCGAAGCGTCCGGCGACGGTCCAGAGGACCGCGCCCATGACCATCGCAGCCAACGTGATGCGCGGCAGCCGGCGCCGCGAGGCAGGGGGAAGCGCGAAACCGAAGCGCGTGGCGCCACGCCGGATCAGGACCGCCGCATTGGCCCAGGCACCGAGCGCGAGCCCTGCCGCGATGCCACTTGCCGCAAACAATTGTGCGAGCAGGAACGCCAGCGCGATCGCGACACCGCATCCGATCAACGTCGCGCGCAGCGGCGTCCGCGTGTCCTCGCGCGCGAAGAAGGCGGGCTGCAGCGCCTTGGTCAGCACCTGCGCCGGCAACGCTGCCGCGAGCCAGGTCAGCACCTGCGCCGTCGCGGCGGCATCGTCCGAACTGAATGCGCCATGTTCGAACAGCAAACGAATGATCGGCTCGTTCAGGATCATGAGTCCGAGCGTCGCAGGCAGCGCGAGCCCGATCGTCAGCTCGAGGCCGCGCGATTGCACCTCCGCCAGAGCCTCCTCGTTGCCCTCGTGCAGCGCGCGCGTCAGCTCCGGCACCAGCACCGTGCCCATGGCAACGCCGACGAGCCCGAGCGGCAGCTCGATCAGGCGGTTGGCGAAATACAGCCACGACACCGCGGAAGGCGAGGTGGAGGCGATGACCGCGCCGCCGACCGCGAGCAATTGCGGGCCGGCGCTGGCGACCATGCCGGGCAGCGCCTTGGCGAAGAAGCCGCGCATTTCGCCATGGAAGGTGACGCGCACCGGCGAGGCGAGGGGGCCGTCGCGGCCTCGCCGCGCGAGCATCGCGAGCTGCAGCAGCCCGGCGACACCGATCGTGGCGGCGAGCAGCAGCGCGGCGCTTCCAGGGTCCGGATGTTGCATCAGCAGCACGATGGTCACGCTGATCAATGCCACGTTGAACAGCAGCGGGGCGAAGGCCGCGAGCGCAAAGCGTCGTTGCGCGCTGGACAGTGCGAGCAGCACCGTCGAGGGGCCGGCAAAGGCGAGATAGGGCAGCATCAGCCTGGCATCGTTGACGGCCAGGGTGAGCGTCTCTTCACCGGCGAAGCCCGGCGCGAGCACGGTCATCACGAACGGCATCAGCAGCGCCAGCACCAAGGTGGCGGCGAGCAGGCCGGCGCTGACGGTGCCGAGCACGCGGCCGGCAAAAGCTGCCGCATGTGTCCTACCAGACTGCTGGTATATTCGCAGCCAGGCCGGCACCAGGGCTGCATTGAGCGCGCCCTCCGTCAGCAATCGCCTGACGACGTTGACGAGCTGAAACGCCGCGAGAAATGCGTCCGCGACCGGACCGGCGCCGAGCAGCGCGGCCATCAGCGCATCCCGGACGAAGCCGAGCAGGCGCGAGGCCAGTGTTCCTGACAACACAGTCACGAATGAGCGGATCATCAGGCTTCTATAGCAGCGCCGCTTGTGATAGGCCGCAGCGTTTGCAAAACGCCGTAAACGGGGCCAGTGGATGACTGACGCGAAATACGATGTTCTCGGGATCGGCAACGCGATCTTCGACGTGCTGGTGCATGCCGATGAAGCCTTTCTCACCCGGCACGGCATGACCAAGGGCAGCATGGCGCTGATCGACGAGGCCCGCGCGGCCGCGATCTATGCCGATATGGGTCCGGCCACCGAGATGTCCGGCGGTTCGGGGGCCAACACCATCGCTGGCCTCGCCAGCCTGGGCGCGCGTGCCGCTTACGTGGGCAAGGTCAAGGACGACCAGATCGGCCGGATGTACCGGCATGATATCCGCGCCGCCGGCGTCACCTTCGATACCGTGCCCGCTGCCGACGGCCCGGCGACCGGCTGCTGTTACATCCTGGTGACGCCGGACGGCGAGCGCACCATGAACACCTATCTCGGCGCCGCGCAAAATCTCACCGCCGCGGACATCGATCCCGCGCAGATTGCGGCGGCGCGCATCATCTATCTCGAAGGTTATCTGTGGGACCCGAAGGACGCCAAGGATGCGTTCGTGAAGGCGGCGGCGATCGCGCATGACGCCGGACGCGAGGTCGCGCTGACCTTGTCGGATTCGTTCTGCGTCGATCGCTATCGCGAGGAGTTTCTCGACCTGATGCGCGGCGGCACCGTCGATCTCGTCTTCGCCAACGAGGCCGAGCTGCATTCGCTGTACCAGACCTCGGATTTCGACGGCGCGCTGAAGCAGCTGCGTGAGGACGCCACGCTCGGCATCGTCACCCGCAGCGAACAAGGCTGCGTCGTGGTGTCGAATGACGGCGTGATCTCGGTGCCGGCGCATCCGATCGAGAGCCTGGTCGATACTACCGGCGCGGGCGATCTGTTCGCCGCCGGCTTCCTGTTCGGGCTGGTGCGCAAGACCGGCTATGAGATGGCCGGCCGCCTCGGCGGCCTCGCCGCCGCCGAGGTGATCCAGCACATTGGTGCAAGGCCGCAGGTGTCGCTGAAGGAATTGGCGGCTCAGAACGGACTGAAGGTGTAGGTCGAAGCTGTGGTCACGCAGCCGTTCTCTTGCGCTTCCGACACCACTCTCTGCACCGTGATATCTCTGCACCGTCATGGCCGGGATTGACCCGGCCATGCACGCTTCTTGAGTTGTCGTCGTGAAAGACGAGGATGCCCTGGCCGAGCCCGGACATGACGTCGAACTAACAACGAGTCCGCTCGGAGCGGGACCGAGCTATCAATCTGATCACGCCGCCTTCTGTCCGCCCGCGGCATCGAGCCCGGCATAGACCCCGCGTTCGAAGCCGGCAAAGGTCTCCAGGCACAGCCGGTCGGCGAACGGCAGGAGCTGCATCAGGATCACGCCGGTGACGTCGCGCGCAGGATCAATCCAGTAGTAGGTGTTGGCGAGGCCGGCCCAGGCGAGGCTGCCGGCACTGCGGCCCTCCGGGGTCTGCGCCGTCGTGATCATGAAGCTCAAGCCCCATTTCTTGACAATGTCGGGATAGAGATCGACGTCGTTGGTCACGCCGGGCACCGCCGCGGCCATCTTCGTCATCTCGAGCTCGCCGATATGGTTGTCGCGCATCGCCGCGACCGTCTCGGGCTTGAGCACCTGGTTGCCGTTGCCGCGGCCATTGTTGAGGATCATCCGGGTGAAGCGGATGTAGTCGCCGGCCGTGCCGTAGAGCCCGCCGCCGCCCATGTGGAATTCCGGCTCCTGCTCGAGCTCGAACGGGATCGGCGCCAGGCTGCCGTCCTCGCCGCGGGCATGCATGCCGACCAGACGTGCGCGCTGCGACGGACCGAGCTTGAAGCCGGTATCGTCCATGCCGAGCGGCGCGAACAGATGGTCGCGCAAGTACGCGTCGAGCTTCTGGCCGCTGGCGGCCTCGACCGCCTTGCCGACGAAATCGATGTTGATGCCGTATTCCCAGCGCGTGCCCGGATCGGAGGCGAGCGGCAATTTGAGAGCGTCGTTCTTGCAGGTGATGATGCCGGGCGTTCCGGCCTTCTGCACATAGGTGGCCATATCGCCGTTCCACATGTCGTAGCAGAAGCCGGCGGTGTGGGTCATCAGATGGCGCAGCGTGATCGCGGTCTTCGCCGGCCGCAGGATCGGCTCGCCATTGGCGTCGAAACCGTCGAGCACCTTGGGCGCGGCGAGGTCCGGCAGCACCGTGCCGATCGGCGCATCCAGCGACAACCGGCCCTGCTCGACCAGCTGCATCCCGGCCGCGCAGGTGATGGCCTTGGTCATCGAGGCGATCCAGAACACGCTGTCGGTGGTCATCGGGTCGTCGCGGCCGAGGTCGCGCTTGCCGAAGGCGCCTTCATAGATGATGCCGTTGCTGTCAGCGGCAAAGGCGACGACGCCGGGAATCTCTCCCGCCTCCGCCTTCTGCCGCAGCACGCCGTCGATGTCGGTCTTGTTCTGCATGGTCTCCTCCGTTCCGTTCTTGATGACGGTAGGCGATTGTTTCTCGGGCCGGCCTGGGCAGCAAGGACCGCCGGTCTCACGGCCGGTCGCGATCTCGTGATGATGCGGCGCGAACGAAGCAGGCGGGGACAACAGCGCCGCGGAGGCCACAGCGCTTCAATTTCTCGCCAGAATCATGATTAGTTCCACTCAGTCGCGAGTCCGACACATGGGGGCCATGTTCCCACCACGGGCTTGCGACTGTTGTGAGTTGCAACCATTTTTGCATTAAAGGGTTGAAGAACCGGCTTTTTCGAGCCGATGGCATGGCTTTGGCGGCAATGTCCGCCGTTGGGGGCGATATGATTTCAACGTGGAGCGAGTGGAAGCGGTATCCCCGCCCGGGGCGCGGCGACAATATCGAGGCGCCGATCACGCCCGGCATCTACGAAGTGCGCATTGCGGCGACCGGAGCGCTGTATGCGTTCGGCGCGGTCGACAATGTGGCGCAGGCCCTGGCGCTGCTGCCCGTGGGGCAGAAATCATGGTTCGGCCGCCGTGATCCCGCCGCCTTGCCGGACCTGGAATACCGCACCTGCGCGACCTCGACCAAGGCCGACGCCAAGGCGGCGGCGGAGCGCATGATCGGCCGGCGCGAGACCTATATGAGCGGCGCGGCCTGATCCCGGGTCGGCTCGTCAGCATTCAGCATTTGGTGCCGTACAGGCACGGATCGCCGGATCGAATGTACCGTTGAGGAGGCGCACGCGCCGTGCGCCGCCGCCGGGGCGTGGCTATATTCGGAGACGATCGCTCGCTTTCGAGGAGTAGCCCGATGACACCGCCCGCCGCCGCCCGTGCCTCCACTGCCGCCCCGAGCCTGCGTGACCGCCTGAAGGATCCGTCGCTGCTGCGCGAGCAGTGCTACATCGATGGTGCGTGGGTCGGTACGCCGGTGCTCCCGGTCAACAATCCGGCCACCGGCGCCGAGCTCGCCAAGGTCGCGCAACTCGGTGCGGCGGAGACCACGCAAGCCGTCGAGGCCGCCGCGCGCGCGTTCCCGTCCTGGGCCCGGCTGACCGCCAAGCAGCGCTCCAATACCTTGCGCAAATGGTTCGAGCTGATCACGGCCAACCGCGAGGACCTCGCGCTGATCCTCACCTCCGAGCAGGGCAAGCCGCTGACGGAGGCGCTCGGTGAGGTCGATATCGGCGCCGCCTATATCGAGTTCTTCGCCGAGGAGGCGCGTCGCGTCTATGGCGAGACCATCCCGACCCAGAAGCCGGATGCGCGCCTGTTGGCGCTGAAGCAGCCGATCGGCGTCTGCGGCGCCATCACGCCATGGAATTTCCCGAACTCGATGATCACCCGCAAGGTGTCGCCTGCGCTCGCCGCCGGCTGCACCGTGGTGCTGAAGCCGGCCAACGAGACGCCGCTGTCGGCGCTGGCGCTCGCCGTGCTGGCCGAACGCGCCGGGATTCCGGCGGGCGCGCTCAACATCGTCACCGGCGACGCGCCTGACATCGGCAAGGTGCTGTGCGAGCATCCGTCGGTGCGCTTCATAGGCTTCACCGGCTCGACCGAGGTCGGCAAGATTCTCTATCGCCAGTCGGCCGGCACGGTGAAGAAGCTCGGGCTCGAGCTCGGCGGCAACGCGCCGTTCGTGGTGTTCGACGATGCCGATGTCGATGCGGCTGTCGAAGGCGCCATGGTCTCGAAATATCGCAACATGGGCCAGACCTGCGTCTGCGCCAATCGCCTCTATGCGCAGGACGGCATCTACGACGCCTTCGTCGCGAAGCTCGCCGCCAAGGTCGCGGCGATGAAGATCGGCGAGGGCACCGAGGCCGGCGTGACCCAGGGGCCGCTGATCAACGAAGAGGCGGTTGAGAAGGTCGAACGCCACATCGCCGACGCGGTCAAGGGCGGGGCGAAGGTCGTGACCGGCGGCAAGCGCCATGCGCTCGGCCGCACCTTCTTCGAGCCGACCGTCCTTCGGGACGTCAAGGCCGACGCGCTGGTCGCGCAGGAGGAGACGTTCGGCCCGCTCGCCCCCGTCATCCGTTTCAAGGACGAGGCCGACGTCATTGCGATGTGCAACGCCTCGCCGTTCGGTCTCGCGTCCTACTTCTATGCCCGCGATCTCGGCCGGGTCTGGCGCGTCGCGGAGGCGCTGGAATCAGGCATGGTCGGCGTCAACACCGGTCTGATCACCACCGAGGTCGCGCCGTTCGGCGGCGTCAAGGAGAGCGGCTTGGGCCGCGAGGGCTCGCATCACGGCATCGAGGAATACCTCGAGATCAAATACGTGATGATGGCGGGCGTCTGAGCTCTGGACGCCTGGGCTCAGGCCGAGCTCAAGCAGTCTTGGGCAGCTTGTCCACTGGCACAAGATAGGACTTGTTGCCGACCTGGAAGATGACCTTGCCGCTCTTGCCGTCGGTCGTCGAGATCTGCGACTGACCGAACATGATGACGTTGTTGTAGACGATCCCCGTGCCCTGGCGCGTGACGCCGTTGGTCGTGACGCTGACCTGGGCCTCCTTGCCGCTGACGGACAGCACGCGAAAGCTCGCGCTCTGGCCGTTTTCGCCGTTATAGCCGGCCCAGCTGCCGACCAGATTGCTCTCGTCGGCGGGAGGCGCCTGCTTCTCCAGCATCGCGGTGGCCTTGCCGCCGCCGGCCGAAAACAGCAGCACCGCGTTCTTGCCGTTCTTGGTGCCGAGCGTGACCGCGCCGAAGTCGATGGTCGAGCCGTTGACCTGGCCGATGCCGCGTTCGGTGCGGCCGTTATGGGTGTATTCCACCGTGGCGGCGGCGCCTCTGATGTTGACGACCTTGAAGCTCACGGCCTGGCCGTTGGCCGTCCAACTGCCCTTCCACTCGCCCAGCAGGTTGCTCTGGCGATAGACCCGCTCGTTGGCGGGCGAGATCTGGTTGGTGCTTTGGATGGCGACCATGTGTGCTTCCAAGGAGCTCGACTGCTCGTTTACCCCGTGTGTCGGATCGTTGCAGAGTGTTGCTAACGAGACGTAGGTCGAGGGGGTTAACGAACGGTGAACTGCGGCTACGAGCCGCCCGTTCCGCGCTGCGGCCCATCGTCTCAGCGTCTTCCTGTGGCGACGAATAGCCCTCGGATGAATGCGACGGCGCGAAGCCCCACCGGGCTGCACGGGCGTAAGCGAGCCGCTTGCCCAGACGCGCCGGATCGTCGACCATGACGCGGCGAACCACGACCTTTCAATGTGCGAGCTCACCATGACCGCAGCCTTCACGCGCGTCGGTGTCGGCCAGCTTCCGGACGCGGATGCGCGCCGCCTCGATGCGGACGGTTATCTGCTGCTGCGCGGCGCGATTCCGGCGGACTGGCTCCCGCCGCTGCGCGATGCGTTCGAGGCGGGCACGCTGCCATCCGAGCAATGGCCGGTGCCGCGCGGCCGCGACTGGCGCCACGCGATGGTCGATCTCGATGCCAGGGTGCAGCGCGCCTGCCGGCTGCCGGTGATGCTCGCGGCCGTGTCTCACATTCTCAAGGCGCCGTTCTTCCTCGGCCAAGTCGAGGGCCGCGAGCCGCTCGCCGATGGCGGCCAGCAGCCGTTGCATCGCGACGGCGTCGACCGGTTCCGTACCGACGCCGTCTCGGCGCTCGCCTTCCTCGATCCGTTCGGCCCCGACAACGGCGCGACGCAGGTGGCGCCGGGCACGCATCGCCGCGACACGGATGATGCGCAGGCCGCCCCGTTCGTCACGACAGGCGAAGCCGGCGACATCCTGCTGTTCGACGTCAACCTGCTGCACGGCGCGACCCGCAACCGCAGCGGCGCCCGCCGTCGCTCGCTGCTGATCACCTACGCCACCTCGGTGCAGCTGGACGCGTGGCGACGGACCCGCGCCTTGCGCGCGGTGCGCATGGACCAGGACGAAATCTTCGGCGCGGAGTAGCTGCGCCATCCGCCGAAGCTGCCAAGCTTCCAGCCCAAATCCCGCAGAGAGGACGCTCATGAGGCTGTACGATTCCGCGACGGCGCCAAGCCCGCGCCGCGTGCGCATCTTCCTCAGCGAGAAGGGCCTCACGATTCCCACCGTTCAGCTCGACCTGCGCGCCGGCGAGCAGTTCCGGCCGGAATTTCGCGCGCTGAACCCGCAATGCACGGTGCCGGTCCTGCAGCTCGACAGCGGTGCTGCGATCACCGACATCATCGCGATCTGCCGCTACCTCGAGGAGCTGCATCCTGAGCCGGCCCTGATGGGGCGGAGTGCGGAGGAACGCGCGCTGATCGAATGCTGGGTGCGGCGGATCGAATGGGATGGCATCTACGCCATCCAGGAAGCGTTCCGGAACAGTGCGCCAGGGTTGGAGAGCCGCGCTCTGCCCGGCCCGTTGCCGCTCGAGCAGATTCCGGCGCTGGCGGAGCGCGGGCGTCTCCGCGCCACGCACTACTTCGCGTGGCTCGATGCGCGGCTGGCCGATCACGCCTTCGTCTGCGGACCCGACTTCACCATTGCCGACATCAGCGCCATGGTGACGGTGGATTTCGCGGTCCGCGCCAAGCTCGATCCGCCGGATCACCTCCACCATCTCGCGCGGTGGTATGGTGTAGTTTCGAGCCGTCCCAGTGCGAAGGCTTGATATGATGAGCCTCGGTCGTCACTCCGTCCTGCTCGACCTCGACGGCACTCTCATCGACTCCCAGCCCGGCATCGCCGCGAGCGCCCTAGCGGCGTTGCGCGCGCTCGGGCATGCACCGGACGAGACGCTCGATATCCGCCGTGTCATCGGGCCGCCGCTGCAGGACATGTTGCGGGCGCTGCTGCAGGCCTATGACGACGATCGGGTCGACGAAGCGGTGACCGCCTATCGCCAGCATTACGGCGAGAGCGGACTGTTCGGCAGCGCGCTCTATGCTGGCATCCGGGACGCGCTGCACGAGATGCATGGCGCGGGGGTGCGGCTCTATCTCGCGACATCCAAACGGGAGGTGTTTGCGCGCCGCATCCTCGAGCATCTCGATCTCGCGTCGCTGTTCGACGCCATCCACGGCTCGGTGCCGTCAGGCCTGCTGGACCACAAGCCGGAGCTGCTCGCGCATATTCTCACCGAGCGGAATATCGCACCCTCCGACGCGATCATGGTCGGTGACCGCCGCCACGACATTGCCGGCGCCCATGCCGTCAGGATGCGCAGCCTCGGCGTGCTCTGGGGCTATGGCAGCCGCGACGAGCTCGAGATGGCCGGCGCCGACCGCCTCGTGGAATGTCCGGCCGATCTCGCGCGCGCCGTGCTGTCGATGCTGAAGGTCTAGCTCGATCACAACCTCCTGTGTTCGCGACACCCCGATCGGTCCGCGCGTCAACCTTGCACCGGAACCGGAAAGCCGCGAATATTCGCGGCAGGTCAGTTGTCATCACGGGACTATCACACACATGCAGTTCGACGACGTCATCCTCGGCCGCCGCAGCATCCGCGGCTACAAGCCCGATCCGGTGCCGCGGGCGCTGATCGAGGAGATCATCGGGCTTGCGATGCGCGCGCCGTCGTCGATGAACAGCCAGCCCTGGAATTTCTACGTCATCACCGGCGAGCCGCTGAACCGCATCCGCGCCGGCAACACCGAGCGGATGGTCGCCGGCGTCCCGCAGTCGCGTGAATTCCGTATCGGCCAGCCCTTCGCGGGCGCGCATCGCGAGCGCCAGGTGCAGGTCGCCAAGCAGTTGTTCTCCGCCATGGGCATCGCGCGCGACGACAAGGACAAGCGACAGGACTGGGTGCTGCGCGGCTTCCGCCAGTTCGACGCACCGGTCTGCATCATCGTGACCTATGATCGTGCGCTCGACGGCAGCGACGACACGCCGTTCGACTGCGGCGCCGTCACCAATGCGCTGGTCAACGCCGCCTGGTCGCGCGGCCTCGGCGCCGTCATCAACAGCCAGGGCATCATGCAATCGCCCGTGGTCCGCGAGCACGCCGGCATCGCCGACGACCAGGTCATCATGAAGAGCATCGCGCTGGGCTGGCCGGATCACGATTTCCCCGCCAATGCCGTGGTGTCGGAGCGGAAGCCGGTGAAGGAAGCGACGGTGTTCGTGGGGTTCGAGGACTAGAGCGCGTACTCATAAAGCTCGATCAGGTCCACTTTGGAGGTAAGGCCAACCTGGCTGCTGCGCGACATCGAAGTGACGCGATAGTATTTCGAAGCTGAAGGGCCTCGTGGTATCAAGAGCTGGCCGACTTCGCAGCGGTCATTGCGTTGCCGGCCTACATGTTTTGCGCGTCTAGGATCGGACATCTGATGAAATTTCTGGCCCTGTTGCTGGCCCTTCTCGCAGCGCCAAATGGTGCTTGCGCAGAAGGAGCAGTCTTTAGGGTCGGTGTAACCGAGCGTGATTTTGTTCCTGCTGAGCCTTACAATTGGCGCGGCGCCCAGACACATGCGCTCCGCGCAACGATATGGTATCCGGCCGCAGCGGATGCGCCCGAGAGACCGCAGTGGATCGGGCCGCGCATCATCCCGTTCTTCAGCGCCGGCAGCGCCGCGCCCGATGCGGAGCCGGCATCGGGACCCCGGCGTGCGTTCGTCGTCCTGTCCCACGGTAACGGCGGCGCAGCGTTCCAAATCGCTTGGCTCGGCGCAGCACTGGCGGGGGCTGGCTTTATCGTCGTCGCAGTCAATCATCCCGGCAATAGCGCTCTCGAGGACTATACCGTCGAGGGTATGTCATTGTGGTGGCTGCGAGCTGTGGATGTTAGCGCCGTCATCGATGCGATGCTCGTCGACAAGACATTTGGCAGCCGAGTCGATCCCGCGCGCATCGGTGCCGCCGGTCATTCGCTCGGTGGCTACACTGTCCTCGCGGCCGCCGGTGGCATCAGCAATCCGGAACTGCTGCAGGTGTTTTGCCGCTCGCCTGCGGCCGACGCGTCATGCAAACCGCCGCCGCCCGCTGCCGTCATGCGCCGGGAGACCCTAGCACGTCTGAGCGTCGATCCCAATTTCCGGCAACGCTACAGCGAGGCCGGCAAGTCCTATCGGGACGAACGCATCCGCGCGGCCTTCGCCATGGCGCCCGGGCCAGGCCCGATCTTCGCACCGAACAGCCTTGAGAAAATCTCGATTCCCGTTGCGATTGTCGCCGGAAGCGCCGACGAAATTGTCCCGACACCCGCCGCTGCCGAGACATTCGCTAGGTTGATCCCGCATTCGACTCTGAAGATATTTCCGAAGGCCGGCCACTTCATATTTCTGGACACGTGCACTCTGGTCGGAAGCGCATTCTTTCGGAGCACGTGCCGCGATCCCGATGGCGCCGACCGTGAGGCAGTTCATGCCGAGACGATCAGACTTGCGGTCGATTTCTTCACCACGTATCTGCGCTGAGCGCTTTCATTGTTGGTCTTCTCGACTGCAATTTATCTGCTGGCTTGTGTTTAGTCCTAATAGCGATCCGTTGTCGTGCTAGGCTGTGGGCATTGTGTTTGGCGGGGTGCATGTGATTCGAACTCCCAAACTGGGGAGCGAATCATGCGCTACGAACTCGCCGACTATGAATGGGTTGCCATCAAGCCATGCTGCCCAACAAGCCGCGTGGCGTTCCTCGGGTGAACGACCGTCGGGTCCTTAATGGCATCTTCTGGGTCTTGCGATCTGGAGCGCCATGGCGCGACCTGCCAGACGCCTACGGCCCGTACACGACCTGCTACAATCGCTTTGTTCGTTGGCGACAAGTCGGTGTTTGGGCCAAGATTCTGAACGCACTGGCAGGCGCCCATGATGCCGCTGTCCAGATGATCGACACCTCCATCGTCCGCGTCCATCAGCATGGAGCTTGCATCACAAAGAACCAGCGTCAATCGATGGGACGGTCACGCGGCCGCCTGACGAGCAAAATTCACGCGGTTGTCGATAGCAATGATCTGCCGGTACGGCTTGCGTTGAGCCCCGGCGAAGCTCACGACGTTCGACTTGCCGGGAAACTGCTGTCTCGTCTGAAATCCGGATCAATGCTGCTTGCGGACCGTGGCTATGACGCCGACTGGATCAGGGAGCTTGCCATGAAGAAGGGCGCGTGGGCAAACAGCGCGAGGGCCAGCCGCCTTTCTGCAGGATCTCGATCGACAATGTCGCGCGCGATGTGGTGCCGCAGATCCGCGCTGCGCTTGGGGTGCGCGCCTATATCGATGTGCTCTACCGCGAATATCTCGGCAGCGACCTGACCGGCCCGGCCTATGGTCCCGTGCAGTTCGAGCTGCGCAACAATCAGATGACGGGGACCACCGTGACTGGCACGGTCATCGCGAAGAATCTGCAGAACAAGCGCTTTCCGCGCATCACCAAGAACTACGACTATCAGCAGTTTCCGAGCCTGTTGTCCTGATCATGAAAATGAGATGGCTCGATAGAAATAGCTCGCGATGTATCCATAAGCGACAGCGAGCAGGACGGCCTTCAGCAGGAACAGAATGTGCATGGGAAGATCGAGCAGCGGTGTGTGACGGAAATCCTCGTTCTCCTTGATGCCAACGATCTCCTGCTTCCGATAGTACAAGAACCAGATGATTGCTCCGAGGAAATACTGGAGGAGATCAGCCAGTAGACCGCACGCAATCAGAAGGAGCGGAATCAATAGCTCGCGCGGAATAGCGGATCGTCCTGTGACGTCCTTCTTGAACGTCCAAATGATAACAACGCCTGTCAGGCCCAGATGACGACAGATGTCGCTTACCTTGCCGGAGTACGTCGCGAACGCGTCTCGGCAGTCCTGAAGGTTCATCGTGTTTTCGAGTCACGGCTGAAGATCTTCAGGCGACCAAACCGCTCCCTTTGTTTTGCCTCTAAAGAACCGCGCCCGGCTGTCGGACCTCTGAAGAGGTCTTCCCACCATCGCCTCTTGCGGTGCACGGATTCCACCTTTGGCTTCTCCACGAATGCCGTCGGCGTGTCGGGCTTATGGTTATCGACCATGTCGCAACCTCCAATTGCAGGGCGCAATATGACAGCGTGGCCGAGAGAATTCAACTGACATGGGACGCGGCGACCGAGCGGCCTTTCTCAGCCTCCTGATCGGCGAGCCCTGGGCCTGGGCCCAGCACAATTGCTGGCAGTTTGCGGCGGCGGTGCAGCGCGAGCTGTTCGGCCGCGAGCCGCCGCATGTCGGCGTGCCCACCGGCTTTTCGCGGCGCTGGGTGATCGAGGAGTTCGCCGGCCATGCCGCTCGCGCGGCCGCGCCCGACTGCGCGTCGCAAGCGTGCGCCGAAATCGCCGCCAAGGATGACCAGGACTGCCGGAGCTACGGCGCGCAGCCGGGCACGGACGCCTATGTTCAATGCCGGGCGACGCGCGCATCTGCTCACGAGACGGCCGACGCCGTCCAGGCTGCGGCGCCTCCGCCATCCAGCCCGCCGCCGATCCCGGAAGCCTCGTATCCTTCGCGCCCGCCGGTGCACTGCGTCACGACGGGGCGCTTCACGAACTGCATGTGAAGATGTCGCGCAAGTCTGACCTCAGGCGAGGATCTCTTTGCCCGCCTCGGTCAGCTTCACATAGGTGCCGCTCTCGTGCAGCCAGAGCCAGCCCCGAGGGACCGCCAGGTCGAGGCCGGCCTTGTACTCCGCCGGCGTGGCTTTCAGGTCGGCCAGCATCGGCCAGTTGATCTTCTCGATGTGGACGCGGCCGTCTGAGCCGGCTCGATGCCGGCTGAAATCCTAACCAGCTCGCGCGCGGCGGTCTCCGGGGCGGCATAGGGGCGGGGAGAGGCGAATTTCATCAGCGTCGCGTTCGTAGTTTTTCGACCGCAATGTGGCGTTCCGGTCCGGGACGTGTTCCGGGACTTTTCATCGACATCGGTCCCGGAATGTCCACTTTGATCCTCATTTGTTTCGCGAGAGTTCGATGAGACCCAGACGCGATGGTGCTCGCAAACATCTATTTTTCCAGGTTTTCAACGATGACGACTGGCGATCCCAGCAAGGCTCTCCGGAGGATCCGGATCAAAGGTGTTAGCGCCGAGTGGGTCACAACCCGTATCCATGCGATTCCCGAGAGTTATTAGGGCTTGTGACCCACTACAACCGACGGGCGGAGGCCAACTTGCTCACCTCGAGAGGAATGTCAGTTTTAAAGTCGGCGGACGCAGACGTTGGAGCGAGCACTGATCAATTGCCATGGACGAGGGGGGCAGAGTAAATCTCGTGTCCATGCCGTTCGCAATCACACTTCCGTTCGACCACATCAGCGCTAGCAAGATCCAAGCCATGTGGCGTCATCTCGCCGCCGACGGAATCGACGCCGATCGGCATCAGCTTGGCTACGCTCCACACGTCACCGTTGCCATCTATCCGGACGAAACACCTCTTAACAGGCTGCGCAGCGCTATTGAAGATACGTGCCGAAACTGGGAGCCGCTCCCTGTTCGCCTGAGCGGATTGGGTGTGTTTCCCGGAGACGGCGCCGTTCTATGGGCAGTACCAGTAGTGACGGCCGGTTTGCTTGCTCGTCATGACGCTATCCACTCCGCACTGGGCGATCTTAATGTGCACGAGCACTATCGACCAGGAGCGTGGGTGCCACACGTGACGTTATCGGGTGCCTTGCATGACCCGGGGGCGGCTCTCAAGGCCCTCCTGTCCGGTTGGGAACCGATCACCGGTTTTCTTGATCGTGTCGAATTGGTCAGCTTCCGTCCAGTTGAAGTGCTGCTGAGTTCGGCGTGCCGTGGCAGCGATTAATTTGTTCAGGCCATTTTAGGTCACTTTCTTCTCGGCCGCAGGTCGCTCACTCGTTGGGCCATC
Source organism: Bradyrhizobium sp. HKCCYLS3070 (assembly GCF_051167575.1). NCBI lineage: Bacteria > Pseudomonadati > Pseudomonadota > Alphaproteobacteria > Hyphomicrobiales > Nitrobacteraceae > Bradyrhizobium > Bradyrhizobium sp. HKCCYLS3070. Next base: position 265,513 of record NZ_JBNPTI010000003.1, on the reverse strand, counting down.
GCAGAAGGTCTCGAACGCAAATATCGGGTTTCGGTTGCAACCGAAGGTCGGTCGCTGGCTCAGTAAGTTGGTCGGTACGTAAAGGAGGCGTAGTTGCCTTGCAAAATCGATCTAATATTCCCTGGCGTTGCTGGAAAAGTTCGTCGAATTACGACCGCATCCGTTCTGGTCGCTGCCGGGGCGGTACCCTATCTCTCCCTTGCCAACGATGGCCAGCTAGCTCCACTGCCAATAGTTTGCGAGGCCGATCAAAGCGCCCTAGCGGAAGATCCCTCTTGCTTGAAACGCTTTCAGGGGATTGCCTCGCGAAAGGGCGATCTGCTGCTGCTGCTAGAGAATAGGCAAATTAAGACCTACAGGAGTGATCGAGAGGCATGTCGGCGAGATCCAAACGGCGAGAGGTGCGTCGTCTTCCGGCTAGACGCACTATATCCTTCGCAGAACTCGCTCCTGATTGAGGCAATTCTGGGCGACTGCGGGGCACTATGAGTTCATTAGCCGCAAGACCGGCAGTATCGTCCAAATGTCCAATGCCACGAGGCCGGTACAGTCACCGAACGGCCGGTATCTGGTATCCATTGATCGGAGCGACGAATGCAGTCGTCCCTACGACGTCTCGATTTGGTCAACCGATTCCGATCCGCCGACACAACAGCTTAAATACACAGCTAAGCGGTACGAAAATTGGAACATCTTCACATGGGTCGGAGATGAACTAATCAACTTCAAAGTCATCGTTAGTGATCACGACGGATCCTTCGAGCAAGAAGCCCAAGCGACTCGGTCTGCAGAAGGCTGGAAGCTGGTATGGGGAAAGCGAACTCAGACTTCCGGCATGGCGCAGACGGTCTCCTCGAACGCCAGGGCGTGCTCGTTGGCGTGTCCTTCGATCTTGATCGCCAGGAACGCCGAAAAGCCGAGACCGACGCCATCGCGATTCAGGACGGCGCGATAGCCTTGGATGATGCCCTCCTGCTCCAGCCGCTTGACACGCCGAAGGCAGGGCGAGGGTGACAGACCGACCCGATCGGCAAGCTCGACATTGCTGAGCCGCGCATCGGCCTGCAATTCCCCGATGATGCGCTGGTCGATCGCATCGAGCTTGGCTTTTGGCATATTTCTGACAATCCGGGCGCGCCGGGAGGACGGTTTATTGCGCGGCAGGCCGTTATGGTAGCACAGTTCGCAAGGACATGCCCGCCGGTCCGGAGCGAAGATGAGGTGAGATCAACCCGCCCGGAGATCCCTCGACATGACCGATACTGCTACCCATCAAGGACTGTTCGCCGCCGTCGAGCGATACTTCGACCTGATGTTCGATTCCGACGTCGACCGGTTTGACCGCGTGTTTGCGCCGACCGCGCAACTGCATGGTCTGCGTGACCAGGCTCTGCGCGTTCTGACCGCGACCGACTATCGTCAGCTGCTGGCGACCACTCCCTCTCCGCAGTCGAAGGGAGCGCTCCGCCAACAGGAGATTCTGCTGATCGACTTCGCGTCGCTCTCGCAGGCGGTCGTGAAGGTGCGCGTCAGGATCGATCCGATCCTCTATCTCGACTATCTCTGCCTTCACCTGATCGATGGCGAGTGGCTGGTCACGGCCAAGTCGTTTCATGTCGAGCGGCGCTTTACGGACGGAGAGTGATCTCGGTCTGGTGCCGCGCCGCATATCCGCTGCCTGCAGATAGCCCGTCGGGCTAATCTGTCGCATGAGATTTTGATTGCTATTTTTCCGAAGTCGTGCTCTTATCCGTGCATCCCGTCCTCATGCAGAGGGGCGTACGCGTCGTCACGATACGTAGAGGCGGGGAGCGGTGGCCGCGTGCCTGTCAGGCGCTCTTGCGCTGACGAACGGCAGCGCGCGGACGGTCAAGCCGTGTGGTCCTGGCGCCCCGATGCTGGCGCCAAGCTCGCGATGACGTTCGTGCGTCGTGGCGGGCGACGGGGGCAAACAAGCCGGTCCCCGGGGAGAGTACGGAGCAGCCGTTAAACCCATCGCGCAGGGAGGGCCGGGATGTCTCGGCTGAACCTGTGGTGACCGCCGCGTGCATTTTTTTTCGCACGCGGGCCATGGGGGCGGCCAGCTCCCGGCCTTCCCTGCGCCCTCGCATTTTAAGAGGGCGAGATCGATCAGCATAGCTCGGGCAAGCATGGCCGCGAGATCGACGCAGCGCGTCTCGTTAGCAACTCTCCGATGATCAACGATGCCTTGGCTGATGTGAGCACGCGCCTCGCAGAACGATCAGTTCTCACCTCGCCCCGCTTGCGGGGAGAGGTCGGATTGCATCGAAGATGCAATCCGGGTGACGGGGGCTCTCCGCGAGTCTGGTGTGCATGGAGAGTCCCCTTCACCCCAGCCCTCTCCCCGCAAGCGGGGCGGGGGAGCGCACCGCCGATACGGTACCAGTTCGACTCCCACTCCGAAGAAAATACTGCCTTCGGATCCGTCATCGCGGCGAGAGACGTGCAGTGCTCAGATCTTCAGCTCGCTGCCCGTCACCCGCCGGAACGCCTCCAGATAGCGCTGGCTGGTCGCATCCACCACGCTCTGCGGCAAGGGCGGCGGGGGGGCGTCGCCGTTCCAGCGGCCGGCACGGCGCTCGGCATCGAGATAGTCGCGCAGCGGCTGCTTATCGAAGCTCGGCTGCGGCTGGCCCGGCTGATAGGCATCGACCGCCCAGAAGCGCGACGAGTCGGGCGTCATCACCTCGTCGATCAGGATGATGTGACCGTCCTTGTCGCGGCCGAACTCGAACTTGGTGTCGGCGATGATGATGCCCTGCTCGCGCGCCAGCTTTTCACCCAGCGTGTAGACCGCGCGCGTCATGCTCTCCAGCGTATACGCGGTGTCGTCGCCGACCACCTCGCGCATTCGCGCAATGGTGATGTTCTCGTCATGGCCGGTCTCGGCCTTGGTCGCGGGGCTGAAGATCGCGGGGTCGAGCTTCTGGCTCTCGACGAGGCCGGCGGGAAGCTGCTCGCCGGCCAGCGTTCCATGGGCCGCATATTCCTTCCAGGCCGAGCCGGAGAGATAGCCGCGGATCACGCATTCGATCGGGAACACGGTGGTGCGCTTGCACAGCATCGCGCGCCCAAGAATCTCGTCGCGATGCGGCGCCAGCGCTGGCACCTCCGCGATGATCGTGTCGGTGTCGGCCGAGATCATGTGGTGATGCACCACGCCTTCGAGCGCGTTGAACCAGTAGGCCGAGATCTGCGTCAGCACCGCGCCCTTCATCGGGATGGTTTCGTTCATCACGACGTCGAAGGCCGAGATGCGGTCGGTGGTCAGCAGCAGCACGCGGTCGTCGCCGACGGCATAGATGTCGCGGACCTTGCCGCGGCCGATCTTCGGGAGCGGCAGATTGCTGGCGAGAAGCGTGGTCATCGTGCAGAGCCTTCGAAACGGGAGCGTTGCGACCGCAATAGCCTATTCCGGCAGCGGAATGAACTCGTGCTCCTGCGGAACGGCGGCGAAGCGGCCGGTTTTCCAGTCCTGCTTGGCCTGCTCGATGCGCTCCTTGCTGGAGGAGACGAAATTCCACCACACGTGCCGCGGCCCTTCCAGGGCGTCGCCGCCAAGGAACATCATCCGGGTCGGCTTCACCGTGCGCACGCTGATGGCGTCGCCCGGGCGGAAGATCAGGAGCCGCGGGCCCTCGTGGCGCTCGCGCGCGATCTCGACCTCGCCATCGACGATATAGATGGCGCGCTCCTCGTGATCGGGATCGAGCGGCACCACCGTGCCGGCCTGCGCCGTGACCTCGACATAGAACCAGGGCGAGACCATCGTCACCGGCGAGGTCGCGCCGAAAGCCTTGCCGGCAATGACGCGCGCGGAGAAGCCGGTGTCGCTGACCGTCGGCAGCGCGTCCGCCGCGTAGTGCTGGAAGCTCGGCGCGATCTCTTCCGATTCGACCGGCAGCGCGATCCAGCTCTGCAGGCCCAGCATCCTCTGCCCGTTCTGCCGCTGCAGGTCGGGCGTGCGCTCGGAATGGGCGATGCCGCGGCCCGCCGTCATCAGGTTCATCGCGCCGGGCTGGATCTCCCGCACGTTGCCCTCGCTGTCGCGATGCATGATGGCGCCGTCGAACAGATAGGTGACGGTGGCAAGCCCGATATGCGGATGCGGCCGCACGTCCATGCCCTTGCCGGACATGAACTGCACCGGGCCGAAATGATCGAAGAAGATGAACGGGCCGACCATCTGGCGTCGGCCGTGCGGCAGCGCGCGGCGCACCGCAAAACCGTCGCCGAGATCGCGGGTGCGCGGCACGATGACGTGCTCCAGCGCATCGCACGAGGTGGGATCGCCGAACTCGGGATCGATCGATGGCTGCCAGCTCATGGGGCGCTCCTGCAATGTGGTCGCGCGAGCTTAGCAGCTTCACGAAGGCGAGGGCAGGGCACGAGGTCGCGGCATCCGCGATTTGAACGAAGCGAAGCTCCGGCCTAGAGTTCCGGCGCTGACAACGGACCCGTGACGATGACGCTCGAAAGCCTCGATCTCGCGCTTCGCGCCGCCGCCATCGCGCTGCTGGCCGTGCTCGCCGTCGCGCTGGGACGCGATCTCGGCAGGCAATGGCGCGGCCGGCTCGCGATCGCGCTGGCGCTGGGCTCGGCCGCGCATGCCGCGACCTTCAACATCGGCGGCACGGCCGCGCCATCGCTCGCTTCCGCGCCGCTGATTGCGGTGGCGACCGCCGATATCGTCGTGCTCTGGCTGTTCTGCCGCGCGCTGTTCGACGACGGCTTTGCGTTGCGTTGGCTGCACGGCCTGATCTGGCTCGCGGTGTTCGGCTTCAGCCTGCTGAGCTGTCTCGTGCTGGGGCCTGCCGGACATGGACGGCTCGTGATCGTCGCCAATAATGTGCTGGCTCTCGGCTTCCTCGGCCTGACCTTGGCGCAGACCATCCGTTCCTGGGCGGCGGATCTCGTCGAGGGACGGCGGCGCATCCGCGCCTTCGTCGTGATCGCGGCGCTGTCCTACGGTGGCGTCAATGCGCTGCTGCAGATGGCGTCCGCCGGCAGCGGCCCGTCCGAGCTTGCCAATGTGGTCAATGCGGCGATGTTCTTGGTCGTGGTCGGCGCCGTTGCGCTGATGCTGCTCAAGGTCGGTGCCGGCGATGTGCTCGCGCCGGAGGCGCCACCGGCCGCGGCGCTCGAAGCGATGGCTCCGAAAGCCGCCGACCGCAGGTTGGTGGACGCGCTGATGCGGCTGATGGCGGACGAGCGGATCTATCGTCAGGAGAACGTCACGATCGGCATGCTGGCGACGAAGCTCTCCATTCCTGAATACCGGCTGCGGCGGCTGATCAATGGCGAGCTCGGCTACCGCAACTTCAACACCTTCCTCAACACCCACCGCATCGAGGAGGCCAAGGCCGCGCTCGCCGATCCTGCCCAGGCCGAGGTGCCCGTGATCACCATCGCGATGGACGCTGGGTTCCAGTCGCTTGGGCCCTTCAACCGCGCCTTCAAGGCGGTGACCGGGGTGACGCCGACCGAATACCGGCGCATGAGGCTGTCGGCGGCGTGATCTGTTCAGCCTTGAAACTGCAAAGGAATTCCAGAATCGGCGAGATCCCGACGATTCTCGGCTGGGATGATTTCCGAAATCGGCGAGCGTCCGGGCCGCGGCCGCAGTCTGGTCCGGCAGATCCAACTGCCGGAGCTCCTCATGACCAAACGTCGCCTGCTGCTTGCTCTCGTTGCCACCACCGCGCTGACCGCCCTGGCGGTCGGCGGCGCCCGCGCCCGCGATGTGCCGAAGGTGGCAACCGGTTTCATCGCCAGCCTCCTGTGCTCGGAGACCTTCGTCTCCGGTCTCGACCCGGACCGCACGCTCTCCGAGACCCGGGCCGCGATGCCCGGCGCCGGCCTGCTGAGCTGGGCGATGGACGTCCGCGTCGATCGCGCCGCCAAGGACGTCACCGTGACGCTGCTCGGGATCGGGCAGAGCCGGGCCGTGTATCGCGACGGGCTCGGCTGCCACATGGACCATGGCGAAGCGGCGGATTGGCCGGCCATCCGGCCCGCTGCGCCAACCCCCGCTTTGCTGCCCGACGTCGCTCCGCCACGCGTCGTCGCGCCGGTCACTCCGGCCCTCGCGGCAGCGCTGGATCGCGCCTTTGCCGAGCCGGACTCGCCGCCGTTCCGGCATACCCATGCTGTCCTGGTGATGAAGGACGGCAAGGTGATCGCCGAGCGCTACGCCCAGGGCTTCACGCTCGACACGCCGCTGCTCGGCTTCTCTGCGACCAAGTCGATGACCGCGACCTTGATCGGCATTCTCGTCCGCCAGGGCAAGCTCGCGCTGCATACGCCCGCGCCCATCGCGGCGTGGCGGGACGACAAAGATCCGCGCCACGCCATCACCGTCGATCACCTCTTGCGCCACACCGCAGGCCTCGCGCTCGGCAGCTCGCTGCAGGCCTCGCTGTTCTCTGTGCTCGAGCCTGTCAACCGCATGAAATTCGTCGAAACGGACCGCGCCGCCTTCGCCGAAACCATGCCGCTCGAAACCACGCCGGGCGCGGTCAGCAATTATCACGACGGCAACACCGTCATCCTCTCTCATCTCATCCGCGACGCCGTCGGCGGCAGCGCTGCGGATGTGCTGCGCTTTGCGCATCGCGAGCTGTTCGATCCGCTCGGCATGACCAGCGTCACCCTCGAATTCGATGCCGCCGGCACACCGGAGGGATCGAGCCAGATGCTGGCCTCGGCGCGCGACTGGGCGCGGCTCGGCCAGCTCTATCTCGACGACGGCGTCGTCGCCGGCCGGCGCATCCTGCCCGCGGGCTGGGTCGCGTATGCCAGCGCGCCGACGCCCGGCGCGTTCGTCGGCCTCGGCGCTGGCTTCTGGACCAACAGTGGCGACAGCTTTGGCGCCAACTACCGCACCTCCCATGGCTGGCCGCGCGACGCGTTCTTCGCCAAGGGCACGCTCGGCCAATATGTCATCGTCGTCCCGTCGGAGCGTCTCGTCATCACGCGTTTCGGCCGCACCGTGAATTGGCCGCCGGAGGCCGATGGCGTGGCGCAGCTCGTGAGCGACGTGATCGCGGCGACGCAGGGAGAATGACGCATGCGTTACGCTCTTCCCAAAGCGGTGGCCTGCTCGACACGTTCGAATCGCTCCAGCGACAGGATCGCGTCGGCGAAGCTCTGTGCCCGGCTGCTCAGCACTGGCCGCGCCAGCGTCAGAAACTTGTCGCTCATCGCCTGCGCAGTCGGGAACGAGGTCGGCTCGCCGGAGGGATCGTCGTGCAGCCGCTCGTGCACGCCATCCGCGGTGGTGATGGTGACGCGCGCGCCGAACGGATGGCTGCGGCCGATCTCCAATTTGTCGTCCTGCACGACGTCGAACTTGTCGGCCAGTGCATTGATCGCGGCGTCGCCAAGGCGCGTGTAGTCGTCCCAGCCGAAGCGGCCCTGGTCGAGCGCAAGCGCGCCGGTGAAGAACATCGAGAACTGGCCGCCGACGATCGAGGTCGGATGGCGCTTGGTGGCGGCATCGCCCGTCAGGGTGATGCCGTTGCGATGCAGGCCGATCTCGACGCGCTTGACCTGGTCCGGCGTCAGATTGTGCTCGCGGCGCAGGGCGATGATGGCGTCGATCGCAGCATGGGTATAGCGGCAGCTCGGATACGGCTTCACGCCGATCTTCATCGTCTCATAGGTGGAGCCGAGCCCTGCGACCGCCTTGTCGTGATGCGGCGTGTCGGTGTAGCCGACGAGGAGGCCGTGCTTGCCCTCGACGGATTCGATCGCGCCGACGAAGTCGTTCTTGGCGAGCGTCGCCGCGATCACGCCGTTCATCGCCGACGCCCCGACCTGATAGCGCTTGTTCCAGGCGCCGTTGACGAGAAACTGCAGCGAGCCCGCGGCCTGGCTGCCGGACACGCCGAAAGCGTAGATCAATTGCTGCTCCGACAGGCCGAACAGCTTGCCGGCGGCGGCCGCCGCGCCATAGGTGCCTGCGGTCGCGGTCGGGTGGAAGCCGCGGGCATAATGCGAGGTCGGATCGAGCGCGTTGCCGAGCCGGCAGCACACCTCGTAACCGGCGACGATCGCGGTCAGCACCTCGCGGCCCGAGGCGCCGACCATCTCGCCGACGGCGAAGGCGGCCGGCACCACCGGCGCGCTCGGGTGCAGCGAGGAATCGGCGTGGGTATCGTCGAAATCGAGCGAATGGCCCATCGTTCCGTTGAGCAGCGCCGCCACCGCCGGCGTCCAGGTTCTGCCGTCGCCGAATACGGTCGCCTCGCCCGCCGCATCGAGCTTCAGCGCCGCCAGCATCTTCACCACCGACGGCGTCGATTCCGCCTCGCGCCGGGCCCGGATGGCGCTGCCGAGGAAGTCGAGCGTCAGCACCTTGGCGCGGTCGAGCACCTCGGGCGGGATATCGTCATATTTCAGCTCCGCGACATAGGCGGCGAGCGTTGCGGTTTCCTGGGCCATCGTGTTTCCTCGCATCGTTGCAATGACCGTAGGCAAGCCGATTCCGCCTTTCAAGCCGGTTCGGCCCGGTGGGGAGCTGCCATGCCGCGATCGCGCTGGTGCTTTTCGAGGTGAGCGACTGATGGTGTCCTTGAAACGGCTGTTCGGCCGGTTGCGCGCCCGCAAGGCGCCGATGTCGCTGGCGGTCCGCGGCACGGTGGCGGCGACGCTTGCCTTCGCGATCGCCACGGCCTTCCACCTGAAGCTGCCGCTGTGGGCGGTGCTGACCTCGCTGATCGTGACGCAAGGCAGCGTCGGGCGCTCGTTGAAGGCAACGCGCGACTACATGTTCGGTACCATCGGCGGTGCGATCTATGGCGGCGCCATCACGGTCTTCATCCCGCATTCGGGCGAGCTGCAACTGCTCGGCATGCTGATCCTGGCGGTGACGCCGCTCGCCTTCATCGCCGCGATCAATCCAAGTCTCAACGCGGCGACGGTGACGGCCGTGATCGTGCTGCTGGTGCCCACGATGGGCCATCTCGATCCGCTGGGATCGGCGATCGACCGTGTGTTCGAGGTCGCGGTCGGCGCGCTGACCGGGCTCGCCGTTTCGTTCATCGTGCTGCCGTCGCGCGCGCATGTGCAGATGCGTAGCGCGGCGGGGCGTCTGCTCGAACTGATCGCAGCCGCCTTCACCGAGCTGCTGGCCGGCCTGTCGCGCGGCCGCGACAACGACGCGCTGCATCGGATCCAGGACGGCATCGGTACCGCGCTCACCGAATTGAATGCGACAGGAGCGGAGGCCGAGCGGGAGCGCTCGGCGCGGCTGTCCTCCGGCGCCGATACCGGCCCGCTGCTGCGGACGATCCTGCGCCTGCGCCACGACGTCGTGATGATCGGCCGTGCCAGCGTAGTGCCGCTGCCATCCGAGCTGCAGGCGCGCTTGTCGGGACCGGTGGCGCGCGTCAGCGATGCCATCGCGAGCTATCTGCGCGGCTGTGCCGCAGCCATCCGCAACGGTTCCGGCCCGCCGGCGATCTGGCCGATCCACGTCGCGGTGAAGGCCTATGCGGAAGAGGTCGCCGCCGTCCGCAGCGACGGTCTCACGCGGGGCCTGCCGGGTGACGCCGCCGAGCGCTTCTTCGCGCTCGGCTTCTCGCTGGAGCAGATGCGCCAGAACCTGATCGATCTCGAGCGCGTCGTCGCCGAATGGGCGGGAGCGTCGACCGGGAAACCGCATCGACCGGAGCGCGACGAGACGCCGGATACAGCGGGGGCCTGATCTCCTCATCGTGACAACCGCAGGAAGCGCAGCACCAGAAGGGCTGCATATATGGCGGTGCCGACCGACAGGCCGATCCAGATCCCGGTCGCGCCGAGCGCGGTGTGGAAGGCGAGTGCATAGGAGGCGGGAAAGCCGATCAGCCAGTAGCCGAGCACGGCGAGCAGCAGCGGGATGCGCGTGTCCTTGATGCCGCGCAGCGCGCCGACCGCGATCGTTTGCAGCGCATCGGTGATGAAGAAGGTCGTGCCGATCAGAAGCAGCATCGCGGCGAGCGCCGCCGTCGCTTCCGCATCGGCGATGCCGGCGCCGAGGAACAGCTGCACGATGTCATAGCGGGCAATGACGATGCCGAGCGTGAACAGCATTGCGAGACCTAGGCCGAGCGACATTGCCATCAGTCCGGCGCGACGGACTCCGGCCGCATCGTTACGTCCGGCGGCGTGGCCGACGCGCACGGTCGCAGCCATGCTGATGCCGAACGGCACCATGAACAGGATCGCCGTGATCTGCAGCGCGATCTGATGCGCGGCGAGAGCGGCCGTGCTGATCAGTCCCATCAGGATCGCCGCCGCCGAGAACAGGCCATATTCGAGCAGGAACGACAGCGAGATCGGCGCGCCGATGATCAGGAGCTGCCGCATCAGCCGCCAGTCGATGCGCCCGAGCCGGGCCAGGACATGATAGTCGCGGAACGGCGGGCGCAACGCGGCGAACCACAGACCGGCAAGAAACGTTCCGAGGTTGACGGTCGAGGTGGCGAGGCCGACGCCGGTCAGGCCGAGCTGCGGAAAACCCCAGTGGCCGTAGAGCAGCGGATAGACCAGCAGCGCGTTGAGCGGGATCGCGGCCAAGGTGATCCAAAGCACCGGCTCGGGGCGGTTGACGGCGCCCATGAAGCTGCGCAGCGCCAGGAACCACAGCATCGGCGCGATCCCCCAGGCGAGACCGGCGAGATAGTCCTGCGCGAGATGCGCCACGTCCGGCGCCTGTCCGAGTGCGAGCAGGATGATCTCGCCGTTCAGCGCGATCAGCATGATCGGCAACGCGATGAACAGCCCGGCCCACAGCCCGACACGCAGCGCGCGCCGGACCAGCCCGGCATCGGCCGCGCCGAACGCCTGCGCGGCGAGCGGCGCCACCGCGGACATCAGACCCATGCCGAAGGTCGAGCCGACGAAGTAGACGGTGCCCGCTAACGCGGCCGCTGCAACGGCATCGCCGCCGAGACGGCCGATGAAGGCGAGATCGGTCGACATCATCGCGATCTGCGACAGCTGCGTCAGCGCCATCGGCGCGGCGAGGCGGACCGTCTCCCAGAGGTCGAGCGCGAGAGAAGGTGTCGGCGCCGCCGGCGGCGGCGCGTGGTCGGTTCCGGCTGTGGAGGTCATGATCGAGGCTATAGCAGTCCCCGCAGTGTCGTGCACATCACGCCGTCGTCGTCATGGGCCGTGCGAGATGCGAGCGTCGCGGCAACATCATCGTTGGAGCTTGGGTTCGCGACGTCGGCCATCGCGGACTGCTCTCGTGCCGAACCAGATCGGATCGGACGGCCACACACGTTCCCGCGACACGGCGTGCCCGGGTGATGCTCGATTTGCTCCCCTCGAACAGGAAGAGGGGCAGGGAAGGCCGGGTGCTTGACCACACCCATGGCCCGCCTGCAAAAGAAGTAGCAGGCGGCAGTCACCACAGGTGGGCCGCACATCCGGCCTTCCCTGCGCCATGGTTGGAACGGCTTATACGTACTCTCCCCGGGGACCGGGCTTGTTTGCCCCCGTCACCTGCAGATCGCTCGCCGGCTTGACCTCAGCATCGGGAGGCCAGGACCATACGATTTCGCCGTATGCGACAGCCCCTTCGTCCACGCGCCAGCCTCAAGAGAACCTGAGTGCGCGTTGTGAGCCGCCGCATCCATCGCATCCCACCCTCAACGGTCCGTGACGATCGCGAAGCGCCCCTCTCATGAGGACGGGACGGGTGCATTGTTTCTGATTTTCGAAATAGAAGCAAGCGAAAAATTCTGAAAACCGGCAAAACGCAACGTGGTGGCTCGGCTGGGCTGCCGCGCGGTTCGATGCGTTCTCCGTCATTGCTTGCGGAGTATTCAATCCGGGGACGGAGAGCCGGCGCGGCAGCGGGTCGAAGACTTGCGCGGAATCAGGCGGCCGTTGCGACCTGCCGGAGCATCGCCTTCACGACGAGGCGGTGAAACGGCTTTATCACGGCGAGATAGACGCGGCCGAGAGCGTTGTGGGTCTGCACCAGAGTGCTCGCTGTTACTTGCGTGGTCGCGCGATGAGAGACCACGTCGACCAGGACACGAAAATCCAGATGCTTGTCGTCGAAGCCGAGCACGATTCGTTGCGGCGTTTCGTCCACGACAGGAAACATCCCGATCAGAGGACGTGGGTTGCCTGGGTCCGCGCCCGAGGTCTTCAGACCGAAGGGTCTGACCAGCAGGTTACGGAGCTTCAGGAGCGCCGCCATCCACCAGGGCGCGTGACCGAGCATGCGCTCGGCCGCCGTGCGGGCATCGATGGCCGGCTCGTCAATCGCGATGCGAAATGCATCAGCGAACTCCGCGCCGGCGAGCCATCTGGTACGGTCGACGTTGGGAGTGATCTCGCTGATGGCCATGTGCAATGAGCCTCACATGTCACGGTTGTTCCCGCGCTGTGCGCGATACGAAGCATCATCGCACACGGATGTCCGCGAAGCCAGCACGCGAATGCCATAGCGCTGCTCGCAATGACGGCGGAGAGATCCTGCGCGAATAGCGCTACCGTCCGCGTTCCGGAACGCGCGTGATCTTGGCGCCCAGCGCATTCAGCCGCTCGTCGATGCGTTCGTAGCCGCGCTCGATCTGGTCGGCATTGTCGATATACGAGGTCCCCTCGGCGCACAGCGCGGCCAGCAGCATGGCCATGCCGGCGCGGATGTCGGGGGAGACGACGCGGGCGCCGCGCAGGCGGCTCGGGCCGGCGACGATGGCGCGGTGCGGGTCGCACAGCACGATGCGCGCGCCCATCGAGATCAGCTTGTCGACGAAGAACATCCGTGACTCGAACATCTTCTCGAACATCAGGATCACGCCCTCGCATTGCGTGGCGGTGACGAGTGCGATCGACATCAGGTCGGCGGGAAAGGCCGGCCAGGGCTGGTCCTCCAGCTTCGGCACGCGGCCGCCGAAATCGTCCTTGATCCGCAGCGTCTGCTCCGAGGGCACGATGAGATCGTCGCCGGCAACCTCGCAGACGATGCCGAGCCGCTCGAAGCCCATGCGGATCGAGCGTAGATGCTCGGTGCCGGCGCGCACGATGCGTAAGGGAGAGCGCGTCACCGCGGCGAGCCCGATCAGCGAGCCGACCTCGATGTGATCGGGCTGGATCGAGTAGCTCGCCTGGCCCAGCGTGCTGGCGCCATGGATCACCATCGTGTTGGTGCCGATGCCCTCGATGTTGGCCCCGAGCGCGACCAGGAAATGGGCGAGATCCTGGACGTGCGGCTCGGAGGCGGCGTTGCGCAAGTAAGTCGTGCCATGCGCGGCCACCGCGGCCACCAACGCGTTCTCGGTCGCGGTGACACTGGGCTCGTCCAGGAAGACGTCGGCGCCCTTGAGGCCGGAGGCGCGCAGCTCGATCCTGTCGGTCGCGGTGACGGTGGCGCCGAGCTGCTCGAAGGCGAGGAAATGGGTGTCGAGCCGGCGGCGGCCGATGACGTCGCCGCCTGGCGGCGGCAGCGCCACTTCGCCGCAGCGGGCGAGCAGGGGCCCTGCCAGCAGGATCGACGCGCGGATGCGCGCGCAGAGGTCCGGATCGAGGTCCGCGGCGCGGATCTCCTTGGCATGGATCGTGAGCCTGTTCCGGCCGCGCCATTCGGCGGAGGCGCCGACCGAGCGCACCAGCTCGACCAGTGTCTCGGTGTCGCGGATGCGCGGCACGTTGTCGAGCGTGACCGGATGCTCGGTCAGCAGTGCGGCGGCGATGATCGGCAGCGCGGCGTTCTTGTTGCCGGACGGCTCGATCGCGCCCTTGAGCCGGTGACCGCCCTCGACGATGTATTGAATGGGCGCCATGCGCGAAAAGTCCGTTCTGAGATGGTGATTCGCCCGGGGACCGGCGAAAGCGGAACATCGATCTTCAACGGAATTAACACGGAAGGCACGGGCAGGCCACTGCTCCGCAGACTCAGGGTGCGCCTGGTCGTCTATCGCGCCAGTGCGAGGTAGACTCGGGCTGGACGTCGCGACTACACGTCCACGTTGGCCGACAGCGAGTTGTCCTGGATGAACTCGCGGCGCGGCTCGACCACGTCGCCCATCAGCTTGGTGAAGATGTCGTCGGCCTCGTCGACCTCCTTGACCTTCACCTGGAGCAGCGTACGGGCCTCAGTGTCGAGCGTGGTCTCCCAGAGCTGTTGCGGGTTCATCTCGCCGAGGCCTTTGTAACGCTGCATGTTGATGCCCTTGCGGCCGGCATCGGTGACCGCCTCGAACAAATCGACCGGGCCATGGATCACGGTCTGGACGTCGCCACGGCGCAAGGCGCCGGGCTTCGCATAGGCCTCTTGCAGGCGGGCCGCATATTCGTCCAGCTTGCGGGCATCGACGGACGCGAGCAATGCGTCGTCGATGACGGCGACGTCCTTGACGCCCCGCACGGTGCGCTCGAAGGTGAAGCCCTGGCCCTCGACGAAGTGGCCGATCCAGCCGCGCTCGACCTCGTCGGCCAGCACGTCGAGCCGCTTTGCGATGTAGGCGGCCGCGGCGTCCGCCGTCGGGATGTCGCGGGTGATGTCCGGGCGCAGCACGCCGGCGATCGCGGCCTGCTCGACGACCTTGCGGTCGTAGCGCGTGTGCAGGTTGCGCAGGATGTTGCGGACGAGACGCGCTTCCTCGACCAGCGCCAGGAGGTCACGCCCCTTGCGCTCCTCGCCTTCCGCCGTCTTGAACACGCAATCGTCGAGGCCGGTGCCGATCAAATAGTCCTCGAGCGCGCGCTCGTCCTTCAAATACTGCTCGGACTTGCCGCGCGTGACTTTGTAGAGCGGCGGCTGGGCGATGTAGAGGTGGCCGCGATCGATGATCTCGCGCATCTGCCGGTAGAAGAAGGTCAGCAGCAGCGTGCGGATGTGGGCGCCGTCGACGTCGGCGTCCGTCATCACGATGATCTTGTGATAGCGCAGCTTGTCGATCGAGAACTCGTCGCTGATGCCGGTGCCGAGCGCGGTGATCAGGGTGCCGATCTGCTCGCTCGACAGCATCTTGTCGGGGCGCACGCGCTCGACATTGAGGATCTTGCCGCGCAGCGGCAGCACCGCCTGGAACTCGCGGTTGCGGCCCTGCTTGGCGCTGCCGCCGGCCGAGTCACCCTCGACGATGAAGAGCTCGGACTTGGCCGGATCCTTCTCCTGGCAGTCGGCGAGCTTGCCGGGCAGCGAGGAGACGCTGAGCGGGCTCTTGCGGGTCAGCTCGCGCGCCTTGCGCGCGGCCTCGCGTGCCGCTGCGGCCTGGATCACCTTGCCGACGATGGTCTTGGCCTCGCCCGGATGCTCCTCGAACCAGGCGGCGAGCGCCTCGTTCAGAACGTTCTCGACCACGGGACGCACTTCCGAGGACACCAGCTTGTCCTTGGTCTGCGACGAGAATTTCGGATCCGGCACCTTCACGGAAAGGACGGCGGTGAGACCCTCGCGACAGTCGTCGCCGGTCAGCGCGATCTTCTCCTTCTTCGCATTGGCCTCGGCGTAGCCGTTGACCTGGCGCGTCAGCGCGCCGCGGAAGCCGGCGAGATGGGTGCCGCCGTCACGCTGCGGGATGTTGTTGGTGAAGCACAGCACGTTCTCATGATAGCTGTCGTTCCACCACAGCGCAGCTTCCACCGTGATGCCGTTGACCTCCGAGCGCACCATGATCGGCGCCGGAACGATCGCCTTCTTGTTGCGGTCGAGATATTTGACGAACTCCTCGACGCCGCCGTCGTAATGCATCTCCTCGCGCTTCTCGACCGCGTGGCGCATGTCGGAGAGCACGATGTTGACGCCGGAATTGAGGAAGGCGAGCTCGCGCAGGCGATGCTCGAGCGTCGCGTAGTCGTATTCGACGTTCTTGAAGGTCTCCGTCGAGGCCAGGAACGTCACCTCGGTGCCGCGCTTGCCCTTGGCCTCGCCGACCACTTTCAGCGGCGCAATCGCGTCGCCATGGGCGAACTCGATGAGATGCTCCTTGTCGTCGCGCCAGACCCGAAGCTGCAGCTTGCTCGACAGCGCGTTGACGACGGAGACGCCGACGCCGTGCAGTCCGCCGGACACCTTGTAGGAGTTCTGGTCGAACTTTCCGCCGGCGTGCAGCTGGGTCATGATGACCTCGGCGGCGGACACGCCTTCGCCCTTGTGAATGTCCACAGGAATGCCGCGGCCGTCGTCGCGCACGGTGACCGAATTGTCCGGATTGAGCACCACCTCGACCGCGGTGGCGTGACCAGCCAGCGCCTCGTCGATCGCGTTGTCGACGACCTCGTAGACCATGTGATGCAGGCCGGAGCCGTCATCGGTGTCGCCGATATACATGCCCGGGCGCTTGCGCACGGCATCCAGGCCCTTCAACACCCGGATCGATTCTGCGCCGTATTCGTTCGCGGTTGCAGGCTCGTTGTCGGCGATGGTTTGCCGGGCGGGTTCGGTCATGTGGGGCCTTCGGAAGGGGTGGTCGAATCGGCATTGCAGATCGCATGCCGAGAGCGCTCTTTCTCTCACGAAAGAAGCCACGCGCCTAGCGCAAAGTGGCCCGTCGTAAGACATTGAAGAGATAGCGCTTTTTAACGGTTTTTCAAGGCCTGGCGAGGGTCGTTTTCGTCCCCTCCGAAAGCCGGATTCAGGCCATTCCCGCGGCTGGTTTTGAGGCGTGCAGCGGGGCGCTTTCGCGTGCGATTCAGGGCACGAGTCACGCGTGACGCGGCAGGTGCCGCCTCAGTAGAGCGGGAGCGGCAGGGCGGTGCCACCCGGGCCAACCATGAGGCCCCAGGCATCGCCGGCGGCGAGCTCCAGCGTGTCGATCACGGCGGGCCGGCGGGCGATCTTCAGCTCGTAGCGGTGCTTGCCTGGCGGCAGGTCGAGCAGCGGGCCCTTGGGCGATTGCGGGCTGCCGGTGCCGGCCGCGATCCTGATCGTCTGCCCGTTGATGGTCAGCACGGCGTCGGTGTCGCCGATATTGCCGAGCATCAGCTTGGCCCGGCCAGGCTTCGGCAGGATGCCGGCCTTGGCCGCCGCTTCTGCATTCCTTTGCACCAGGTTGACCGAGGTCTCGCCTTTGGCGCGCCCGAGCGTGAGCACGGCGGGTCCCTGCGACGAGGTAAAGGTGAGCCGGACCCGATCGGGGCTGGCCTGCGCGTCCTCGGGCTTCTCCCGCCAGCCGAGCCTGGTCAGCTCGGCGCGGTAGAAGGCCGTGACGGCACCGAGCTCGGCCGGGACGCTGGCCTCCAGCTCCAGCCGCAGCGGCGTGTCCATTCCCGGCGCCCTGGACCGCGACAGCGCGGTCGCGCTGTGCTGCTTCGGCACCGGCAGCGCCGAGTCGGGATCGGCCTCGAGCGGCGTCGCGTCCTTGGCCGGTCGGGCCGCGGCCGAAGGCCTGGCGGCGGCGAGCAGGCCGGTGCCGTCGGCCGTGACGTTCACCTTGGGGCCCATCTGCATGATCGTGAACGCCACCGACTTGCCCTTCGCCGAGAACTCCAGGCGCGCCATGGTCGGATTGTCGATCACGGTCGGCGCCTCCTTCCAGCCGGCCGTCTTCAACGTGGAACGGAAGAAGCCGGCGAGTGTCTTCACCGACGAAGCCGACTTGAACGCGAGCTGTCCCCGGTCGCCATCGAAGCTCACGGCCTCGGCGGTCTCGGGCAGCGCGATCGGCGCCGGATTGCCGGCCAGCGGCTTCACGGGCGCATCCGACATGGCGCCGGCCTGCACGGCGCGGCGCGCCTCGTCGGCGGCGATCACCTGCTTGGCCATCGCGGCGGCATCCGCCATGAACCTGTCGTCGGCGTCCTTCTTCGCCTTGGCGCGGGCGGCCAGGGCGGCTTCGGTGGTGCGCATCGATAGCTCGACCATGGTGAGATCGTACTTGCGGGACAGCTTCAAGGTCCCGTTGTCCTCGGGCGCGACGACCTTGAGCGTGACCTCGTCCGGCGTTCCCGGACCGGCCGTCTCGATCCGCCAGCCGCGCGCGGGGATCTGCCGCGTGTAGAAGGCGAGCACGGCCGGCAGCTCGGCGATGACGGCGCCATTGGCCTGGCGGCTCGACGAGGCCGCGCTGCCGAGGCTTTGCGACCACTTGGTCGGCTTCGGCATCGGCAGGCCGGCGTGGTCGTCGCCGGCTTCGAGGGTGGAGGGTAGCGCGAATGGCGCGATCCGGATCTCGACATGGGTCCGGCCGTCGTCGCGCCGGGTCAGCGTCAGCATCACCGGATTCTGCCGGCGATAACCGTCGCCGTCGTCATGGCCGTAGAAGGCGCGCACGCCGCCCGGCGCGGTCTCGCCCAGATCGGCATTGGGCCAGCGCGCGGCGGCCTCGGCCGTCAGCGGCTCCCAGCCGAGGGCGGACATCTCCTTGCGGAACAAGGTCAGCGCCGCATCCAGCGTCATCGGCGCGATGCATGACAGATAAGGCCGCGTCTCGTCGAACACGATGTCAGCAGCGCCATCGGGGAACGGCAAATTGGCGTAGATCCGCTGCGGCGAGTAGGTCACCTCCGACTGCCCGGCGCGGCCGGCGCTGCCTGTGAAGAAGACCAGGAGCCCCTGCTTGTCCTTCTTGTAGCTGAGCGTCGGATTGCGCTCTTCGAGCGGCCTGACATAGCGCACCCAGCCGTCGGCGCCGAGCAACTGCTGCGTGGCGGCATTGGCCGCTGCGACAGGCGCCGGCAGACGATAGATGGCGCGGTAGCGATCGGGATGCGACGTGTCTTCCACCGCACCCTCGAGCCGCGGCAGCGCGTGGACGTCGACGATGGCGTCGTCGGCGCGCGCAGGTCCGGCACAGCTCGCGAGCAGCAACAGCCCGCACGCAAACCGACTCAGCCGCGGCGCGGCGATGGCCTGCTGCCAAAGCTCTGACATCATCGATCTCCGGGATTTCGAGTTCGGGGCGCTTGTGCCCTCGGGCGCTGGAGGAGAGCGGTTGGCGCCGGCGTGCCATCCAACGACAACTAGTCGAGCCGGCGAACTGGTAGGTTCAACGGCGGAATGAGCTACCGCCGCGCGCTGATCCGCCCCGCCTCGACGTCGAAGATCTCGCCGAGCTCGCGTAGTTCGGCAAACGCCGCGGGATCGGCGCCGGTCAGCCATACCTGGGCACCGAGCGTGCCGAGCTCGGCGAACAAAGCGGTGCGGCGGCCGGGATCGAGATGGGCGACGATCTCGTCGAGCAGCAGCATCGGCACGATGCCGGTGGTTTCGGCGACCAAGGTCGCATGCGCAAGGATGAGGCCGATCAGCAGCGCCTTCTGCTCGCCGGTCGACGCGTCGCGCGCCGGCATGCTCTTCGGCGCATAGACGACATGGAGATCGGTGAGATGCGGACCGTCGAGCGTGCGGCCGGCGGCGGCATCGCGCGCGCGATTGTCGCGCAGGACAGCGCGATAACGGTCCTCGACGGCGAGGGCCGGCTCGCTCAGCAGCGCATTCTCCATCCAGCCGTCGAGCGCGATCTCGGCGGACGGGAACGCCGAGGCTTGTCCGCGCTGCCGCAGCATCGCGGCGAGCTTCACCGCGGTCTGGCCGCGGCTCGCGGCGACGGCGACCGCGAGCTCCGCGGTCTCGCGCTCGATCGCGTCACACCAATGATCGTCGAAATTGCGGACCTCGAGCAGCCGGTTGCGCGAGCGCAGCGAGCGCTCCAGCGCCGACACCCGGCTCGAATGCTCGCTGTCGATCGCGAGCACCAGGCGGTCGAAGAAGCGCCGCCGCTCCGAGGCCGCGCCCATGAACAGGCCGTCCATCGAAGGGGTCAGCCACACCATGCGGATGTGATCGCCGAAGGCGGCCGCCGAGCCGACCGGTTCGCGGTCGATGCGGCAGCGGCGTGTTGTGCTCGCATCGCTGCGCGGCGGCTCGATGCCGGTGCCGAAGGTCGTCAGCCCCAGCGCGCCCTCGACCTCCGCCGAGACCGCCCACGACCCGTCGCCCTGGTTGTCGGCGACGTCCTCCAGGGTGGCACGGCGCAGGCCGCGGCCCGGCGCGAAGAACGAGATCGCCTCCAGGCAATTGGTCTTGCCGGCGCCGTTGGCCCCGACCAGCGCGACCATGTCCGCCTGCACGCTGACGCTGGCAGCGCGATAGCTGCGAAAATGCGTCAGCGCGAGACGGTGGATGCGGGAGGGGGTCATGGGGTGGAGTTGCAAGCCCAGTTCTGTCATTGCCGGGCTTGACCCGGCAATCCGTCGTCCGCGTCAGCGGACCATTTCATCATAGAGATCGCGCCAGTCCGGATTGTTTGCGACGATCAAGTCGACCTTCCATTCGCGTGACCAGTGCTTGATGTTCTTCTCACGCTGCAATGCTGCGGCGATCGTCTCATGCGCCTCGAAATAGACGAGGCGCTCGATGCCATAGCGGCGCGTAAAGCTCTCGGCGAGACCTTCGCGGTGCTCATAGACGCGCCGGACGAGATCATTGGTCACGCCGACATACAGCGTGCCGCCCGGCTTGCTCGCGAGGATGTAAACCCAGTAGGCCATTTGTAAGGATGGATGGCCGGGTCAAGCCCGGCCATGACGGGTTAAACTCGATCTCGCAGAAGTCTCGCCTCACACCCGCATCGGCATCAGCACGTACAGCGCATTCCTGTTGTCGCGGTCCTGGATCAATGTCGGCGAGCCTGGATCGGCGAGCCGGAGCACGGCGACCTCGCCCTCGATCTGGGCAGCGATGTCGAGCAGATAGCGCGAGTTGAAGCCGATATCGAGCGCGTCGGCGGCGTATTCAACCTCGAGCTCTTCGGTCGCGCTGCCGGAATCCGGATTGGTCACCGACAGCACCAGCTTGCCGGGCGCCAGCGCCAGCTTCACGGCGCGGCCGCGCTCGGAGGAAATGGTGGAGACGCGGTCGACGGCGGCGGCGAAATCGGCCTTGTCGACGACCAGCTCCTTGTCGTTGTTCTGCGGAATGACGCGGCCGTAATCCGGGAAGGTGCCGTCGATCAGCTTCGAAGTCAGCACCACCTGCCCCAAGGTGAAGCGGATCTTGCCCTGCGACAGCTCGATCCTGATCTCGCTGTCATTGTCCTCGATCAGCCGCTGCACCTCGCCGACGGTCTTGCGCGGCACGATCACGCCGGGCATCTCGGCGGCGCCGGCCGGCTGCGGCAGGTCGACCTGGGCGAGGCGGTGACCGTCGGTGGCGACGGCGCGCAAGGTCGGCTGCTTGGCGGTGCCGCCGGCGTGCAGATAGATGCCGTTCAGGTAATAGCGCGTCTCCTCGGTGGAGATCGCGAACTGCGTGCGGTCGATCAGGCTCTTGATGTCCTTGGCGGGAACCCCGAACGCATGCGTCATGTCGCCTGCGGCGAGATCCGGGAAGTCGCTCTCCGGCAGCGTCTGCAAGGTGAACTTGGAGCGGCCGGCGCGGATCGCGAGCACCGCGCGCTCGCCGTCGCTCTCCAGCACGATCTGCGAGCCGTCCGGCAGCTTGCGGACGATGTCGTAGAACATGTGCGCCGGAACTGTGGTCGAGCCCGCGGTGGCGGTCTCGGCAGCCAGGGTTTCCGTCACTTCGAGATCGAGATCGGTCGCGCGCAGCGACAGCCGGGCATTCTCGGCGCGCACCAGCACATTGCCCAGGATCGGGATGGTGTTGCGGCGCTCGACCACACGATGGACGTGGCCCAGCGACTTCAGGAGCTGTGCGCGTTCGACGGTCACCTTCATTGTATTATACCCGCCCGTTCCAACTGAGCTTGTCCTGGAATGCCGGCGGGCTATAGCAGCGCCGCGGCCGATGGCACCTCGCGCCCGAACGGCGCTTGGCCAGCGTCCAGGAGCGTGAGGGGGAGGCGTAAAGTGGCGCGGATGGGGCTCAAGCGCAAGGGATGCGGAGCCGATTTCCCATGTTTCGGCAGGCTCTTCCGTGACCCGGAGGCGGGGGCCGAGCATGACGTCCGAGGACAGCGTCGAACGGCCGGGACAACGGCCCGGCTGGGGGCGAACCTTCTGTCCGCTCCCCTGGCCGTGCGTGCCCTCTAATCCTGCAACTGGCGCTTCAGCGACTCGACTTCGTCGTTCAGCGCGACGTCCTTGCCGACGAGCGCCTCGATCTTGCGCACCGCATGCAGCACGGTGGTGTGGTCGCGCCCGCCGAAGCGGCGGCCGATCTCGGGCAGCGAGCGCAGGGTCAGCGTCTTGGCGAGGTACATCGCGACCTGGCGCGGGCGCACCACGTTGGCGGTGCGGCGCGACGACAGGAGGTCGGAGCGGCTGACGTTGTACTGCCGCGCCACGACGCGCTGGATGTCCTCGATCTTGATGCGCTTCGGTTCCTGCGGCCGCACCAGGTCACGCACCTCGCGCTCGGCCATGTCGAGCGTGACCGGCTGGTTGTTGAGCTTGGAATGCGCCAGCAGGCGGTTGATCGCGCCCTCGAGATCGCGGCCGTTATGGGTGATGGAGCGGGCGAGATAGTCGAGCACCGGCTCCGGCACGTCGAAGCTCGCATGATGGGCGCGGGCCGCCGCGACGCGCGACTTGAGAATGCCGAGGCGCAGATCCTCGCCCAAAGTTGCCATCTCGACGACGAGGCCGCCGGCAAGCCGCGAGCGGACGCGATCATCGAGACTTTCGAGGTCGGACGGCGGCCGGTCGGCTGCGATCACAACCTGACGCCCCGCGTCGATCAGCGCATTCAGCGTATGACAGAACTCCGCCTGGGTGGATTTGCCCTGCAGGAACTGCAGGTCGTCGATCACCAGCACGTCGATGCCGCGCAGCGCCTCCTTGAAGGCCAGCGCCGTCTGCGATTTCAGCGCTGCGACGAAGCCGTACATGAATTTCTCGGCGGTGAGGTACAGCACCTTCCGTTCGCCGCCGGCGTTGCCGGCCCAGGTCACGGCCTGCAGCAGATGCGTCTTGCCCAGCCCGACACCGGCATGGATGTAGAGCGGGTTGAACATCACGGGATCGCCGCGGCGACCGTCGGCGACCTGGCGCGCCGCCGCATGGGCCAGCGTGTTGGCGCGGCCGACGACGAAGCTGGCGAAGGTCAGCCGCGGATCGAGCGGCGAGCCGCCGAGCGCATCATGGCTCGTGGCGAGCGAAGCCGCAGCCGACGCCGTTCGCGCGTCGGCGCTGGTCGCCGGCCTGGCGTCGTTGCGTTCGGCGCGGCGGGCTTCGACGGCGACGGGAGCTTCCTTGACCGGCGCCGCGCAGCGCATCGCGGTGCGAACGGACAGATCGATACGGTGCACCTCCGGCATCTCGGCCTGCCAGCACGACAGCACGCGCTCGGCATAATGCGCCTGGATCCAGCTCTTCAGGAAACGCGTCGGCACCGACAGATGAACGCTTTCGTCCTGGACGGCTTCGAGGTCCATCCGCGCGAACCAGCTCGTATAGACGTCCTCGCCGACGGTCGAGCGCAGCCGACCCTTCACGCGAGACCAGCGTTCCTGTTCCGAATTTGTCATGGCAGTCGCAACTTTTCGAATTGAGTGGTGGTGTCGTGTGATCGCCGGGCAGACGTCCCGTGAAAGGACACGTGTGCCGCAGCGAGACCTCGAGCGGAGGCTCAACTCCAGACATGGCTCGCCGTTCGGCGTGGACGCCGTCGGGCCATCAATGCTGGTGGAAGAAGCTTCTCCGCGAGGTCAGCGCATACTCAGATGCGCGATGGACGCGGGAGGGCCGATCGCCGTGCTGGCAATGGCCGGGCTGGAGATGTCGATCACTTCAGTGTTGACCGCCAAGGGTGCGTTGTCCGGAACCAGCCTATAGTGTGTGCTCGCAATGTGTCCGTAAAACATGCAACCTCCCCGCCCTGCCGTGATTGCTCACGGCAAGTTGTCATCCCAATGCCGCCGCGCCCGAACCCCAAGATTCAGCCGCACCGCCGTACATCCCCGTCCAACTTGTCCACTCGGTGAGCGAAGCCGCCACGAGCTCCAGCCGGGTCGACCGATGTCGTATTTCTCTTGTTCAAAGCGGCGCAACGATGATGCTGCGCCCGAGAAATTTCGACAAAGTTCGATCGTTCCCCATATTGCTATGGGTACAGATCCGGCCATCGCTTTGGAAAGCGTCGCCAACGCGCACACCGCCGCCGATTTGCACGTCCGCCCCGTTTCTAAAACCGCGCTGGTCTCAAGATCGTGGGCGCCGCGAGTGATTAAAGAAATACACGATGCGTCAGGACTCGCAATCCATAAGATCGGAGCACGCGTTACGAGTCTTCGCAGCGGTTGCGACGCGGTGTTGCGCGTTAAGAAAGCAACGTTTTGAATCATCGCGAGGAATCTCGGATGTGACAAACAACATCGTCTGCCCAAAATTTCTTCATAATTTTTTTATGTTTCGACCGGCCTCACCCGCTTTTCCAATCACTTGGTCGCGCTATGCACTTAAGTCATTTTCGAAACGATGTTTTTCGCGATTGCTCGAAGCGGGTAACTCCCGCGATGCGCGGTGCGCAAAGTGAGCGGCGCATCGCGCGCTCTTGACATCGATGCGCAAGCGCGGCGCGCAGATTCGCAGCTGTTTCAGATGAGACAATATTGTCACTGCGTAAAAATACGGAACTTCGTGTAGTTCCGACGGAACATGTGTCAGGCGCGCACGACATCGCGCGGGTTCCACCACGCGCGAAGATCGTATTCGCGATGCGATATCACCATCAAGATGTGACCATCAAATGGAGAAGGCGCGGCGAGCGATGGAGGGATGCGCGACAGCCGAACGCGCAATTGAAGATGGTACAAAAGAAAAGCCCGGCGCGAGCCGGGCTGTTTGCATCTTGATAGTTCGTCAGCCGATCGTCAGCGTCACTTCGCGAGCTTGGCGATCTGATGCGTGAGGCGCGACACTTTGCGGCTCGCGTTGTTCTTGTGAATGATGTTGCGCTGCGCGGCGCGCATCAGCTGCGGCTCGGCATTGGCCATCGCCTTCAGCGCGGCGTCGCGATCGCCCTTCTTGATCGCGTCCTCGACGGAGCGAACCGCGCCGCGCATCTGGGTGCGGCGCGACTTGTTGATGATGGTGCGGCGGGCAATCTTGCGCGTCGCCTTCTTCGCGGAAGTCGTGTTGGCCATGCTCTCAAATATCCTTCGGCGGCGAGCAGTCGCCGCTCTTGCGGGTACGCGCGCGGCCCGCTTGACGCGGCCCCATCGACGCGGTGGGTTGTTCGGACGCCTCTCTGAGAATGCCATGACCGGAGCGGGTGCTCGGCGGATCGGCGCTGCTCAAAGAACAGCGGCGGCGGGATTGCGCCCACCGCCAATGGCGACCTTATAGGGGCAGCCCTGCCGAGCGTCAACGGTCTCGGAGCGGCCCGCGGCGGCCGGAATCGACCAAAACCCGGTTCTAAGCCCCTGACGAGGTTGAATTTCTGCGGGGCCCCCGCTATGGCCTTGCTGCCCGCAAGGGCGAGCGAGAGAGGGCAGGTGAGGCATGATCCGCGGTTTTTTCCGTCTGGTAGGGCTGTTGCTGCTGGCCGGAAGCTTCATCTTCCTGGTCTATGACGGCGCGCGCTGGGTGGCCGACCAGACCCTGCAGTTCACCCGTTTCGGCCAGCTCTGGAACGACGTCCACCAGGCGAGCCAGGCCGCCTTCAAGGCCTGGATCGAGGCCAAGGCCCCGTTCCTGTGGGAGTGGATCGTCAAGGTATTTTTGGACCAGCCAGTGTTTGCGGTGCTTGGCCTGCTCGGAATCCTGCTGATGCTGCTGTTCCGGCCGCGCAAGCCGCTCATCGGCTACGGGCGCGACTGAGCGCGGCTGTTCGTCTCGCCGCGCCGGCAGCTGTCTTGGATTCCGCTGGCAGCGCGGCGCGGGAACCGCTGGCGCGGCGTAACAGCGCTACTGCCGGACCCGTAGAGCCCTATATATTCCCCTGACAAGAGGTCATCGCGCCGTGGGCCGTCCCGCGGGCGCTGGCCATGAGCGGAGACATCCCATGTTCTTCATGCGCAAAGCCCCTGTCATGCCGTCTGCCGCCGAGGCGCTGCCCGGCCGCGCCCAGCCGATCCCCACCGCCGCGACGCATTTCGTCAACGGTCGCCGCCTGTTGCCGCCCTATCCGGACGGCCTCGAGCAGGCCGTGTTCGGGCTCGGCTGCTTCTGGGGCGCGGAGCGCAAGTTCTGGCAGCTCGGTGACGGCATCCACGTCACCGCCGTCGGCTATGCCGGAGGCCATACGCCAAACCCGACCTACGAGGAGGTGTGCTCGGGGCAGACGGCGCACACGGAAGTCGTGCTGGTGGTGTTCGATCCCAAGATCATGTCCTACGAGCGCCTCCTGAAGACGTTCTGGGAGAGCCACGACCCGACCCAGGGCATGCGTCAGGGCAACGACGTCGGCACGCAATATCGCTCGGCGATCTACACGTTCAGCGACGCGCAGCGCGAGGCGGCCGAGGCGTCGAAGACGGCCTACGAGTCGGCGCTGCGCGCCAAGGGGCTCGGAGCGATTACGACGGAGATCGTCCCGGCAGGGCCGTTCTATTTCGCCGAGGATTATCATCAGCAGTACCTGGCCAAGAATCCGGCCGGATATTGCGGCCTGGGCGGAACGGGCGTCGCGTGCCCGATCGGAGTCGGCGTGAGCGCATAGGCAGGCTGAGCGCGCCCGATCACGGTGAACATTGGATCCCTCTCCCACGCCGTGGGAGGGGGATTTTTTCGGGCGGCTTTGACCGTCGCCCGCTTGCGACGGGGACTACACGCGCCAACGGTTTGTTAACCTTAACCGCGCATGACTAGCGCACATCCTCATTCAAGGATTGTTCGAGTGCGCGCGTTGTTTGTTCCGGTCATTGCCGTCCTGTCCGCGATCCTGTTGTCGGGCTGCATGCAGACGATCTCCCCCGTCGCTGCCGTCCAGCCGCAGAGCGATCTCGACGCGATGGCCTATGGAACGCCTTCCACCGGCCCGGTTGCCGCCACCGGGCAGGGCGGGGCGATCCCGGCGCTGCGCAACTCGTTCGCTGCCGCCACCGGCGCAGGCGCCTATGTCGTTCCCGCCGGCTATGCGCCGGCGCGCCGCGACTCCGCCTATCATCTCGACGCTGGCGACAAGCTGCGCGTCGTCGTCTACGGCCAGGAGGGCCTGACCAACACCTATGCGATCGATGCGTCCGGATCGATCACGATGCCGCTGATCGGCAGCGTGCCGGCGCGCGGCCGCACCACCGCCGGCCTCGCTGCCGAGATCACCGCCAAGCTGCGCAACGGCTACATCCGCGAGCCCTCGGTGGCCGTCGAGATCGAAGCCTATCGCCCGTTCTTCATCCTCGGCGAGGTGCAGGCGCCCGGCCAATACCCCTACGTGCCCAATATGACGGTGGAGAGCGCGATCGCGATCGCCGGCGGCTTCTCGCCTCGGGCGCGGCGCGACGTCGTCACCCTGACCCACACCGATGCTTCCGGAGCCGCGCGCTACGAGGTGCCGCTCGGCACCTCGCTCAAGCCGGGCGACACCATCCAGGTCGGCGAGCGCTGGTTCTGATCTCCGCACGAGTGATTGCGGCTCAACGCCTACCTGAGCACCTGCGTCGACCCGACGCTGAGTGACGCGAGGCTCCCCGCAATGACGGTGGTTGGACGTTCAGCGCAGGTGCTGCGCAAAGAACGCCAGGCTGCGCGTCCAGGCGAGATCGGCGCTCGGCTGGTCGTAGCTGGCGCGCTCGTCGCAACCGAAGCCGTGCTGTGCGCCGGGATAGACGAAGATCTCGACGTCCGGCCGCTTGGCCTTGATGGCCTCGACGTCGCGCAAGGGGATGCCCGCGTCCTTCTCGCCGAAATGTAGCTGGGTCGGCACCGTCGGCTTGTCGTCGGCGAACCGCGCGACAGCGCCGCCGTAATAGCCGACGGCAGCGCGGAGGCCCGACAGCTTGGTCGCAGCCGCATAGGCGATGCTGCCGCCGAGGCAGAAACCGATGATGCCGACCGGCCCGACATTCTTCACGCCGTCGATTGCGGCCTGGGTGTCGCGCAAAAAGGCCGCCCAATCCGGATTGGCGACGAACTTGCGCGCGACCGCGATCTCGTCGGGCGAATAGCCTGAGGTGAAGCCGGGCTCGACGCGGTCGAAGATCGCCGGCGCGATGGCAACGTAACCCGCGGCGGCGAGGCGGTCGCAGACGTTGCGGATGTGATGGTTGACACCGAAGATCTCCTGGATGACGACCAGCGCGCCCTTTGCAGTTCCCGTCGGATCGGCGCGATAGGCGCCGAGCTGGAAGCCGTCGGATGCCGTCAGCTTGATATCTTGTCCCACGTTCTGTCCTCTTGCGGTCGTCAGGCGCGCGTCAACGCCACATCCAGTTGGTGCCGTAGTCCTCTTTCCAGCCGGTCAGCCGTCCCCTGCGGAACTTCAGGTAGAGGCGGTGATGGTGCGGGACCAGTCCGCTGCCGCCGAGATTACGCAGTGCCAGAAAGGTCTCGTTGCCGGGCGCGCCGTTCAGATAGATCAACGGCTGCTCCAGCACGCGCGATGTCTCACCGACATCCATGCCGAAGGCAAGCGGCGTGACGTTGGATAACATCGCTGTGAAAGGCGCGTCGGCGACGCCGAGCGTCTGCCCCGCCGCAGCAGGGCTTACGGCCGACAGGCTCGGCAGCATGGCCGCAGCCAGGCACAGCGTCATGCGTACGGATGGTCTCATGGGCCGAAATCTCCTTTCGCTGTCGGCGTTGGCTGCATCTCTTCTTAGCGTGCCCGGCGTCACCAGCCCAGCATCGTTCGCGCTGCACAACACAAATGCCGTTTCATGTGGCAGGCCGGCGTTCAAATCCCGTTGCGTCGCCGTCGCAACGCGATCATTCTTATGATGGCTGGCATCTATCCGGTGGGTCCCAGCGAATCGATAAAACCGAACTTCGCCGTAAGCGAAGTCGCACGCCGGGCGGGGAAGAAACCAAATGCCCAATCTCACCATCAACGGGCGGACCATGTCCGTCGACGCGGCGCACGACACGCCGCTGCTATGGGTCATCCGCGAGCAGTTGCAGATGACCGGCACCAAGTTCGGCTGCGGCGCCGGGCTGTGCGGCGCCTGCACCGTGCATGTCAACGGCGAGGCCGTGCGCTCGTGCCAGACCATGGTCGGCGACGTCGCGAACAAGAAGATCACGACCATCGAGGGGCTGTCGCAGAAGGGCGATCATCCCTTGCAGAAGGCGTGGATCGCCGAGCAGGTGCCGCAATGCGGCTACTGCCAGTCCGGCCAGATCATGCAGGCGGCCACGCTGCTCGCCAAGACCACGAGCCCGACCAAGGAGGAGATCGTCGCGCATATGGACGGCAATCTCTGCCGCTGCATGACCTATTCGCGGATTCAGAAGGCGATCCAGCGCGCCGCGTCCGAAATGCGCACCGCGTCCAACTCGAGCGACCGGAGAGCGACATGAACCAGCACGTCAAAACCAATTCCTCGGTCGCGACCGATCTCAGCCGCCGCTCCTTCCTGGTCGGCACCGCCGCCACCGGCCTCGTGCTCGGCTATGCCGGCCTCGCCGACAGCGCACTGGCGGCCGCGGCGCCGGCCAATTTCGAACCCAGCGTCTGGTATGCGATCGCGCCGGATGGCCTGGTCACAGTGACCTGCGGCAAGGCCGACATGGGCCAGCACATTGCGTCCACCATGGCGCAGATCGTCTGCGAGGAGCTCGGCGCGGCCTGGAAGGACATGCGGGTCCAGCTCGCCTCCAACGATCCGAAGTTCAACGATCCCGTGCTCGGCGCCCAGATCACGGGCGGCAGCTGGAGCACGATGATGAACTTCGATGCCATGAGCCGCGCCGGCGCCGCGGGCCGCATCGCGCTCACCGAAGCCGCTGCGACCGCGATGGGCGTGCCGGCCAACGAACTCGTGGTGCGCGACGGCGTCGTGATGCATCCGAAGTCCAAGAAGCAGATGAGCTACGCCGAGATCGTCAGGAGCGGCAAGATCACCAAGAGCTTCACGCCTGACGAATTGAAGGCGCTGACGCTGAAGACGCCCGATCAGTACACGATGATCGGCGTCTCGGTGCCGCAGCTCGACATTCCCTCCAAGACCAACGGCACGGCGAAATATGGCATCGATACGATGCTGCCGGGCATGGTCTACGGCAAGGTCGTCACGCCGCCGGTGCGCTTCGGCGCGACGGTCACGGCGGTCGACGACTCCGAGGCCAAGAAGGTGCCGGGCTTCATCAAGGCGGTGACGCTCGACGACAAGACCGGCTCGAC
Organism: Bradyrhizobium sp. HKCCYLS3070; assembly: GCF_051167575.1. Classification (NCBI taxonomy): domain Bacteria; kingdom Pseudomonadati; phylum Pseudomonadota; class Alphaproteobacteria; order Hyphomicrobiales; family Nitrobacteraceae; genus Bradyrhizobium; species Bradyrhizobium sp. HKCCYLS3070. The sequence goes on along the minus strand of NZ_JBNPTI010000003.1, from coordinate 235,359 downwards.
CTCGGGCTGGGTGGTGGCGGTCGCCAACACCTATGCCAACGCCAGGAAGGCGGCGGACGCGCTCAAGATCAGCTATGACAAAGGCCCCTATGCCAATGTCAGCACCGACACCATCATCACCGAGGCGATGCGGCTGCAGGCGCAGGACGATGCCGGGCAGTTCTTCGTCAAGGACGGCGATCCCGTTGCAGCGATGTCGGGCGCGGCCAAGGTGCTGGAGGCGGAGTACACCACCAGCATCAACATCCATGCGCCGCTGGAGCCGATGAACGCGACCGCCGAGTTCAAGGGTGACATCCTGCACATCTACACCGGCAATCAGTTCGCGACCCGTTCCGGCGCGATCGCGGCGGCTGCGGCCGGGATCGATCCGAAATACGTCGTGATGCACCAGGCCTGGCTCGGCGGCGGCTTCGGCCGCAGGCTCGATGCTGACATGATGGTGCCGGCGGTGCAGGCGGCCAAGGCGGTCGGCAAGCCGGTCAAGGTGATCTACTCGCGCGAGAACGACATGACGATGGACTACTCGCGGCCGCTCACTTACCAGAAGGTCAAGGCCGGGCTCGACAGCAACGGCAAGCTGATCGCGCTCAGCCATGACGTCGTCTCGGCCTGGCCGACGGCGCGCTGGGGCATCCCGGACTTCCTGTCGCCCTCGGTCGACAAGAAGGGCCCGCTCGACTCGTTCACGGTCAATGGCGCCGACTTCTTCTACACCGTGCCCAATCATCATGTGCGCGCGATCAAGAACGAACTCGCGCATAATGCGACGCCATCGGGACAACTCCGTTCGGTGGCGCCGGGTTGGACGTTCTGGGCGGTCGAGAGCATGATCGACGAGATCGCGGTGGCCTCGGGGCAGGACCCGGCGCAGTTCCGCATTGCGCTGCTCGACGGCAAGGGCAAGAACGACGGCGGCGCGCAGCGATTGCGCAACACGCTGCTGGCAGCGATGGGCCTGTCCGGCTACGGCGCCAGGAAGCTCCCGCAAGGCGAAGGCATGGGCGTCTCCTGCGTTTCATCGCAGGAGCGTGCCACGGCGAGCTGGACGGCGTGCGTCGCCCATGTCGCGGTTGCGCCCACGGGCGCGGTCACGGTGAAGAAGCTCACCGTGGCGACCGATGTCGGCACCCAGGTGCATCCCGACAACATCCGCGCCCAGGTCGAGGGCGCGGCGCTGTGGGGGCTGTCGCTGGCGATGTACGAGAAGGCGACGCTGAAAGACGGCGGCATCGAGCAGACCAACTTCGACAGCTACACGCCGCTGCGGATGAGCCAGGTGCCGGAGGTCGCGATCGCCGTGATCGCCAATGGCGAGAAGGCGACCGGCGTCGGCGAGCCCGCGGTGACCGTGGTCGCGCCAGCGCTCGGCAACGCCATCTACAACGCCTGTGGCGCGCGGTTGCGCTCGCTGCCGATCACCGCCGCAGCGGTCAAGGCGGCGATGAGGGCCTAGCGTCGTCGCGAGACCATTCCTGTATCTGGGAACCGCCGGAGCTCGTCTCCGGCGGGTCTTTTTTGCGCTGCGGTCAGGTTCTCGCGCGGCACGATTTGAATGATCCTCTTAACGTCTCGCTCACCTGAAACGATACAGCTTGAATGATCGGCTTAAGCCGCGACGAACCCGTATCCCGGTAACTTGCATGGGCAGCAAACCGCAGGGGGCGAGCACGTATGAGCGCGACAGCCAAGCAGACCGTGACCCAGACCGCGAACAGGCGCCATCTCCTGCTCGCGTCGGATCGCGGTGACCAGAGCAGCGAGCTGGCGCGCATCCTGCGCTCGGTCGGCGACGTCGACATGATGCCGACCACCGAAATCCCCGAGAACCCCGGCAACCGCTTCTCCGGCGTCATCGTCGACATAAACCTGCGTTCGCCCGAGAGCGTGCAGCGGGTGCGCAAGAAGCTGTCGTCGCGCGCCTATAGCGACGTGCCGCGGCTGTTCGTGCTCGCGGAGGCGCTGCACCACGCCACCATGCAGGCATGGGCGCTCGGCGCCACCGATACCATCGCGCGGCCGTTCAGCCCCGCCGACGTGCTGCAGCGCATCCGCTCGGCGCTTCCCGCCGACGACGGCTATGACGAGACCGATCGCGGCAAGCTGCTCAATCGCGGCGTCGAGGCCGCGCAGGCCATCATGGTCAAGATCTTCGAGAAGCTGCCCACTGGCGCGCATCTGACGATGGAGGACATCGTCGCGGCCGAGAACAAGATCCTGAAGGCGATCAAGCACTCCTCGCTGCGCGAATGGATGACCGTGGTCGGCTGTCATCACAACGACACCTATCGGCATTGCCTGTTCGTGACCGGCCTTGCGGTCGGCTTCTCGATTCATCTGGGCATGCGCGACGACGACCAGCGCCGGCTGGTCCGCGCGGCGCTGCTGCACGACGTCGGCAAGGCGTTCATCCCGGTCGCGATCCTCGACAAGCAGGGCAAGCTGACGGCGGAGGAGATCGCGCTGCTTCGCCAGCATCCGCGCCGCGGCTACGAGGCGCTGTGGCGGCAGGGCGGCTTCCCGCCGGAGATGCTCGACGTCATCCTGCATCACCACGAATTCCTCGACGGCTCCGGCTATCCCGACGCGCTGCACAACGAGCAGATCAGCGACATCGTGCGCCTCACCACGATCGTGGACATCTACGCCGCGCTGATCGAGCACCGCGCCTATCGGCCGGCCTTCACCCATGCGCGCGCGTTCCAGATCATGGAGAACATGGGCCCGAAGCTCGACCAGCAGCTGCTACAGGCGTTCCGCCCGGTCGCGATGGGCGCGCATTGACGCGATCGCCTGAGAGCGCATCCATCGCCCGAGGGTAGCCGCTCGACGCAAGTGCATCTCGGCCGAGGCGCACTATCCTACCCGCCAATCGGTGAAAGGCGGGAGGAGCAGCATGGGCGCAGCCGAACAGGCCGGCGAGGTCATTCCCGGGCACATCGCCGCCGCGCTGGTCGATCCGGCCTGTTATGCCGACCACCGCATCCATGATGCCTATCGCTGGCTGCGCGCCAACAATCCGCTCGGGCGGGCCGAGCTCGATGCGTTCGATCCGTTCTGGGTGGTGACGCGGCACGCTGACATTCTCGCAATCAGCCGTCAGAATGATCTGTTCCACAATGCCGACCGTGCGACCACGCTGACCAACAAGGCGGTGCTGGAGCGCGTTCACAAGATTACCGGCCAGCCCAATCTCGTGCGTTCGCTGGTGCAGATGGATGCGCCGGACCATCCGAAATATCGCGCGCTGACGCAGGGCTGGTTCATGCCGGCCAACATCGCCAAGTTCGAGCCGCGCATTCGCGAGATCGCGCGGGCGACCGTCGGCCGCATGGCGGCGAAGGCTGCGGCGAATGGCGGCGTCTGCGATTTCGTCGCCGACGTCGCGCTCCATTATCCGCTGCACGTGATCATGGAGATTCTCGGCGTGCCGGAGGAGGACGAGCCGCGCATGCTCAAGCTGACGCAGGAGCTGTTCGGCCCGCAGGATCCGGACACGGCGCGGGTGCGGGAGGCGCTGTCGGCCGAGGTGTTCGCGGCGATGCTGCAGGCGGTGGTGGCCGATTTCGCCGCCTACTTCCAGCGCATCACCGAAGACCGCAAGGCTCATCCGCGCGACGATCTCGCCACCGTCATTGCCAACGCCAGGATCAATGGCGAGGACATGCCGCTGCACGACCGCACCAGCTACTACATGATCGTGGCGACCGCGGGTCACGACACGACGTCGTCGTCCACGGCAGGCGCGATCTGGGCGCTGGCGGAAGATCCCGAGCAGTTCGCGCGCGTCAAAGCCAATCCCGAGCTGATCCCGGGCCTCATCGACGAGGCGATCCGCTGGATGACGCCGGTCAAGCATTTCATGCGCAGCGCCACCGCCGACACCGAGCTCGGCGGACGCAGGATCGCCAAGGGCGACTGGCTGATGCTGTGCTACGCGTCCGGCAATCGCGACGAGGCGGTGTTCGAGCAGCCCGACACGTTCCGCTGTGACCGCAAGCCGAACCGCCACGTCGCGTTCGGCTATGGCGCGCATCTCTGCCTCGGCCAGCATCTCGCCAAGCTCGAGATGCGCATCCTGTTCGAGGAACTGCTGCCGCGGCTCACATCGCTGTCGCCGGCGGGGCCGGTGCTGATGACGCGGGCAACGTTCGTGAACGGACCGAAGAAGCTGCCGATCCGCGTCACGATGGGCTGACGCGGCGCTCAATCCAGCAGCTTGCGCAGCTCGGCCTTTGCGACCTTCTCGAGGGTCGAGCGCGGCATCTCGTCGACCAGCTTGACCTCGCGCGGCACCTTGAAGTCGGCGAGCCCGGCGCGGCAGGCGGCCAGCACCTTGTCGGGCAGTTCGTCGCGCGCGATCCCGGGCTGCGGGATCACGAACGCGACCGGCACCTCGTCCAGCATCGGATGCTTCCTGGCGACGACGGCGGTCTCGCGTACGCCGGGCACGGTGATGATCACCTGCTCGATCTCGGACGCCGCGACGTTCTCGCCGCCGACCTTGAGCATGTCCTTGGTGCGATCGCCGAACTTGATGAAGCCGTCGGCCAGGCGCGTGACGCGGTCGCCGGTCAGGAAGAAGCCGTCGGCATCGAAGCTCGTGCGCGTCGCTTCGTCGTTGTAGAGATATTCGGCGAACAGCGACAGGCCGGGCACGCCCTTGATGGCGAGATTGCCGGTGGCGCCGACCTCGGTCGGCCGGCCGTCATCGTCGGTGATGCGGATGGTGTATTCCGGCGCCGCGCGGCCGATCGACATCGGCGCGTTCGGCTGATCGACCTCGCCGACGATGCCATGGGTGATGGTCTCGGTCATGCCCCACCAGCCGATGATCTTGATGCCGAACTTGGCGAAGGCGGGCGGCTCGGACACCGCCGTGCCCCACAGCCGGAACTTGTGATGCTTCGGTACCTCCTGGTCGAGCAGCGCCTTCATGCAGAACGGGATGGTCGAGGTCCAGGTGCTGCCATGCTCGAGCGCCGCGCTCCAGAACCGGCGCGCGGAGAAGCGCGGCTGGATCACGCAGGTCGCGCCGACCCAGAGTGTGGCAAGCATCGAATAGGCCAGCGCGTTGGTGTGGAACAGCGGCAGATAGGTCTGGTGCACGTCGCCCTGATGCAGATCCTCATGGACGGCGTTGACCTTGGCGCCCCACAGCGCGTTGGCATGCGTCCACAGCACCGCCTTCGGCCGCGATGTCGTGCCCGAGGTGTATTGCACGCTGCACGGCGCCAGCGGATCGGCCGGCCGCCGCGGCCGATCGGCGCTGTCGGCAAACAGCGCTTCGAAGCGCTCGCCTCGTTCGACGGCCGACGCCTCCGCCTGACCCGGATCGTGCGAGATCACGGCGATCCATTTGAGACCGCGGCAATGCGCTGCGATCATCTCGGCATAGGCCGGCTGCGTGATCGCAGCCACCGCGCGACAGTGCTCCGCGAAGTAGCTCATCTCGGCGGCTGCCGAGCGCGTGTTGGTCGTGACGGCGAGCGCGCCCAGCTCGACGCAGGCAAACCAGGCAAGCATCGCCTCGACGCAATTGTCGAGATGGATCAGCACGGCATCGCCGGGCTGGACGCCGCGCTTGACCAGCCCGGCCGCCAATGCGCCGACACGCTCGTGAAACGCGCCATAGGTCCAGCGGCGCGCCGGTGCCTCGAACGGCGCCGAGATCAGGAACGGATGATCGCGCCGGGTCTCGCTGCGCAGCTTCAACAGCCACGGCACGTCCATGCCGTCGAACGGCGTCACCGTGCCCGCTGCCATCGTCGTTCCCGTCATCTTCGCTCCCGTCGTTCTTGAGTACGGCCTGTCTCCGGCCGCTTCGTTCTCGTCGTCATCTTCTGCCACCTTGCGCCGTCGCGATCAAATCGGGATTGAACCCGTCTCCGTTCGCGGGCGACCAATGGCGCGGCAAGACACGCCCGGAGGTTTGCATGCAGGCCGAGCCACGACCATGGCGGCTGCCCGATGCCCGCTATTTCCAGATCGCGGCATTGGCGACGCTGCTGGCGATCAATTTCGCCATGATCGATTTCGGCGCGCGTCCCGCAGCGAGCGTGGTCGCGGTCGCCATGGCGCTGCTCACGCAAGTGGTCTGCTGCCGCATCTCCGGCGCGCCGCTCGATCTCAAGTCTCCGCTGATCACCGGCCTGTCGCTCAGCCTGCTGTTGCGCGCCGATGCACTTTGGCTGCATGCGGCGGCGGCCATGATCGCGATCGGCTCGAAATTCGTGCTGCGGATCGATGGCAAGCACGTGTTCAACCCGGCCGGGCTTGCGATCGTGGTGCTGCTGTTCAGCTCCAAGGGCGTGTGGATCTCGCCCGGCCAGTGGGGCACGGAGATCTGGTTCGCGAGCCTCGCCGGATTTCTCGCGATCCTGGTGCTCAGCACCTCCCGCCGGGTGGATATCGCGGTGTATTTCCTTGCAAGTCACGCTGCGCTCCTGCTGCTGCGCGCCGCCTGGCTCGGCGATCCCCTGGCGATTCCGCTGCATCAGTTGCAGAGCGGCTCGCTGCTGATCTTCACCTTCTTCATGATCTCCGACCCGCGCACCTCGCCGGACTCGCGCGTCGGCCGGCTGCTGTTCGCGCTGAGCGTTGCGGTCGCGGCGCACTACCTCACCTTCGCCATGCAGATGCGGCCGGCGCTCTACGTGTCGCTGATCGCGCTGTCGCCGCTCACGCTGCTGCTCGACCGGCTCGTCCCTGAGACCCGCTTTTCCTGGCGTTCGCCCGTTCCCGAAGGAGTGTCGACATGACCCTGCGTTACAGCAAGCTCTTCCGCACCGGCGTCGCGGCCGCCGCGATCCTGGCGAACGCAGCGATGGCGCCCGCGAATGCCTTTTGCGGCTTCTATGTCGCCCAGGCCGACGCGAAGCTGTTCAACCAGTCATCGAAGGTCGTGCTGGCCCGCGACGGCGAGCAGACGGCGATCACGATGGCCAGCGACTTCGAGGGCGACGTCAACGAGTTCGCGGTGGTCGTCCCCGTGCCGACCTTCATCGAGCGCAAGCAGATCGGCGTGGTCGAGCCGAAGACCATCGACCATCTCGACAAATACACCGCGCCGCGGCTGGTCGAATATCATGATGCCGATCCATGCGCGCCGGTCGTCGTTGCGGCGCGGGCCATGTCCGTGGCGCCGATGATGGCAGGCGCTGTCTACGAGATGGCCCGGCGGAACTACGGCGTCACCGTCGAGGCCAGCTACGACGTCGCCGAATACGACGTGCTGATCCTGTCGGCGCAGGAGAGCGACGGACTGACGCGCTGGCTGACCGACAATGACTATCGCATCCCGCAAGGCGCCGAGGCCGTGCTCGGCAGCTACATCAGGCAGGGCATGCGGTTCTTCGTCGCGAAGGTCAATGTCGAGCGGATGAAGGGGATCGGCAACGGCTCCCTGCGGCCCCTGCAGGTGCGCTACCGGAGCGCCAAGTTCATGGTGCCGCTGCGGCTCGGCACGGTCAATGCCAGGGGACCGCAGGACCTGATCATCTATGCGCTCACCAGGAGCGGCCGCATCGAGGCGGCCAACTATCGAACGGTGAAGATCCCATCCGATATCGATGTTCCGCTCTATGTGAAGGACGAGTTCGGGCTGTTCTACAAGGCTGTGTTCGAACGCGCCGTCGCGCGCGAGAACATGCAGGCGGTGTTCGTGGAATATGCCTGGGACATGGGATGGTGCGACCCCTGCGCCGCCGATCCCATGAGCAACAAGGAACTGGTCGAGTTCGGCGCGCGCTGGATCGGCAGCGACGATGACACCGCCTTCAGCCTCCGCCGGGGCACGGCCGGAGCCAGCGCCTTCGTGACCCGGCTGCACGTGCGCTACGATGCGAAGTCCTTCCCCGAGGACATCGTCTTCGCCGAGACCAAGGACCGCAGCAATTTCCAGGGCCGCTATGTCCAGCACCACCCCTGGCGGGGCGAGGCGTCCTGTGCCGCGGCGAAGACCTACCGGGACAATCTCGCCGCACGTTTCGCCACGCAGGCGACGGATCTCGCGCAACTGACCGGGTGGTCGCGCAGCGAGATCGTCGCGAAAATGGACAAGAGCGGCGAGACCGTGACGAAATGACCTAAGGGGGCCGCGGCTCAATCCTGATACGAGGAGATCTCGATCAGGCTGCCGTCGGGATCGCGGCAATACACCGAGCGCAGCGTGCCGCGCGCGCCCTGCTTGGCGACCGGGCCCTCCTCGATGGCAATGCCGAGCGCCTCGAGATGCGCCACCACCTCGTCGGGGGGGCTGGTGGTGAGGAAGCAAAGGTCGTCGCTGCCGGCCGCGACATGGTCGGCCGTGAACCAATCGACCTTGTCCGCGTCCTTCGGTCGCACGTTGATCTTCTGGTTCCCGAATAGCAGCGACGTGCGCCTCGCCTTGCCTTGTCCGGGATCGAACACCTGGACCGTCATGCCCAGCACCTGTTGGTACCACGCCGTCGTGCGGTCCACGTCGGCGACATTGATGACCAGATGATCGAGCGCATCGACCTTGACCGGCATGGGGCCTTCCCTCCTGATGGGGCATCGATCTCGCCGCAATCGCGGCACTCTGCTACAATCGATCCCGGCGGCGCGTTAACCGCCGCTCAACGATAATGCCTGAGGAAACGCATGATTTCACGTCGTAGCGCGCTTGGTCTGATCGCCTCCGCCGTCCCGTCCATCGCTGCCGTTCGCAAGGCGTCCGCGGCCGACTATCCCACCCGTCCCGTCCGCTTCGTGGTGGGTTATCCTCCGGGCGGCGCGACCGACATCCTGGCGCGGCTGATCGGCCAGCGGCTGTCCGAGACGCTCGGTCAGCAGTTCATCGTCGAGAACAAGCCGGGGGCCGGCAACAATATCGGCACCGATGCCGTCGTGAACGCGGCAGCCGACGGCCACACCGTGCTGCTGGTCAATCCGGCCAACTACATCAATGCGAGCCTCTACACCAATCTCAAGTTCAACTTCGTCCGCGACATCGCGCCGGTGGCCTCGTTCAACCGTGTCCCCAACGTGATGACCGTCAACAAGGACATCGAGGCCAAGAACGTCGCCGAGTTCATCGCCTATCTCAAGGCAAACCCCGGCAAGGTGAACATGGCCTCGTCCGGCAACGGCACCTCGGTGCATCTGTCGGGCGAGATGTTCATGGCGATGACCGGAACCAAGATGCAACACGTGCCCTATCGCGGCGCGGCGCCCGCGATCACCGACATGCTCGGCGGCCAGGTGCAGGTCATCTTCGACAACATGCCCTCCATCATCCAGCACATCCGCTCCGGCTCGTTGCGAGCGCTCGGCGTCACCACGCAGCAGCGTTCGCCGCAATTGCCGGACGTCCAGGCCGTCGCCGAGACCGTACCCGGTTACGAGGCGAGCGCGCTGTTCGGCATCGGCGCGCCGAAGAACACGCCAAAGGAGATCGTCGAGAAGCTCAACAAGCAGGTCAACACCATCCTGGCCGAGCCCGAGATCAAGGCCCGTCTCGTCGATCTCGGCGGCGAGCCGCTGATCCAGTCGCCGGAGCAGTTCGGCGCCCAGATCGCCGCCGAGACCGAGAAGTGGAAGAAGGTCGTCGAGTTCGCCGGCCTGAAGGTCGAATGAGACGACCAGGCGACGCCGCAATCGCTGGGCCGCGTGCCGCGCGGGTCTTCGATGAGGCGCCGGCCCGCCGGGCGGGCGTCGAGGGCTGAAGGTGACGTGCCGCGCATGCGACACGTCACGGCCTTGGTTGGTGATCCGTTCCGCCGATTTGTCGTTTTTTGACCATGCCGGTGTGGTGCAACCCTCCGGCCAAAAGAGGAACAGATCATGCGCAAGGTTATGATGATGGCAGCCGGCCTCGTCGGCGTTGCACTTGGTGGCGGTATCGCGCCGGCCTCCGCAGGCGGTTACGACTATCCCTGGTGTGTGCAGGGCCGAGGCGTCGGTTACCCCGGCGACTGCTCCTATCAGACCTTCGAGCAATGCCGGGCGAGTGCCTCCGGGCGCAATGCAGGCTGCGGCATCAATCCGCGCGTCGCGTTCGATCCTGGCCGCCGCGGCCCCTCGGTCTATGTCGACATGCCGCCGCCGCGCCGCGTGCACCGCTATCAGTATTACTGACGCCTCTACGGAGCGGGTCGGCACGCGCGGCCAAGCGGCTGACGCAGGCGCGCTTCCGGAATCGCGCGGGCTTGCATCGACTTTGCGTTCGTATATACTTTGTATTGCAAAGTTAAACGAGCCGTTCCGGGCCTCAGGTGAGACATGCGCGACCTCGATAAGGCGCTGGCGGACATCATCGCGATCCGCAGCCAGCTTGCGGCGGGCACGGCATTTCGCGGCTACGGGCCGGCGACGATGGCCGCGACCTCGGCCGTCGCGCTGGTCACTGCGCTGCTTCAGCAGCTGTTTCTGCGCGACCCGACGGCCGACGCGTGGACGTTCCTGCTCGGATGGGCGGCGGCAGCCTGCGTGTCGCTGACGATGATCTGGTTCGAGATGCGGGCGCGGTCGCGCCGGCATCATTCCGGCCTTGCGGACGCGATGATTCATCAGGCGGTCGAGCAGTTCCTGCCAGCGGGCATCGCCGGCGTCCTGCTCGCGGTGCTGCTGTGGAAGTTCGCGCCGGAGGCGCTGTGGATGCTGCCGGGCCTGTGGCAGATCCTGATGTCGCTCGGCGTGTTCGCGTCGGTGCGCTCGCTGCCACGCACGGTGGCGCTTGCCGGGGCGTTCTATTTCATGGCCGGCTTCGCCGTGCTGCTGGTCGGCAGCGCCACGCATGCGCTGTCGCCCTGGACGATGGGGCTTCCGTTCGCGATCGGACAGGGGCTGATGGCGGGCATTCTGTATTTTGCGACCGGAGAGTCCGATGTCGAAGACTGACGGCAGCGCGCCGTTCTCCTATGACGGCCTCGATCGCGTCATCCACGAGAAGGCACGGCTCGGCCTGCTCACCTCGCTGATGGCGCACCCGAAGGGTCTGGCTTTTGCTGACCTCAAGCAGCTCTGCGGGCTGACGGACGGCAATCTGTCGCGCCATCTGCAGGTGCTGCAGGAAGCCGGTCTCGTCGAGGTCACCAAGGGGTATGAGGGCAATCGCCCTCATACCACCTGCCGGCTGACCAAGGCGGGACGCCGCCGCTTCCTCGATTATCTCGCCGTGCTCGAGCGCCTCGTCCGCGACACCGCGGCGGCTGCCGGCAAGGAACATACGCCATCGTCGGTCGGCCTGATCCCGGGCCGCATCTGAATCGCGCATCGCACTTTTTTGACCTGGAGCTTTGCAATGCAAAGTAGTCTGCAACCTAAATCGCCTGCTGTGTTGGATGGCCTGCATGTCGGCATCATCATGGACGGGAACGGCCGCTGGGCGACGCGCAAGGGCCTGTCGCGGCTGCGCGGGCACGAGGCGGGGGTCGAGGCGATCCGGCGCGTCGTCGAAGCCGCGCCCGACCAGGGCATTGGGACCCTGACGCTGTATGCGTTCTCCAGCGACAATTGGCGACGCCCGCGTGCCGAGGTCGCCGCCTTGATGGCGCTGTTGCGGGTCTATCTCGCCAGCGAGGTGGAGTCGCTGGTACGCAACGGCGTCCGCCTCACCGTGATCGGCCGTCGCGACCGGTTGCCCGGCGGCATCGCCGATGCGATCGGCCGGGCCGAAGCGGCAACCCGCGACGGCAGCACCCTGCATCTGCGCATCGCCGTCGACTATTCGGCGCGCGACGCGATCCTCGAGGCCGCGGCGAAGGCCCGCGAAATCGACGGCCTGACGCGTGCGGCGTTCTCCGACCTCGTGACCGGCGAAGCCGGCTTGCGCGACGTTGATCTGATCATCCGCACCTCCGGCGAGCAGCGCCTGTCCGATTTCCTGCTCTGGGAAGGCGCCTATGCCGAGCTGCATTTCACCCAGCGGATGTGGCCCGATTTCGATGCCGCAGATCTCGCGCAGGCGCTCGCCTCGTTCCGCGGCCGCGAGCGCCGCTTCGGAGGACTCGAGGCGGTGCCGCTGGCGCCGGCACCGGTCGCCTGACGACGGCCCAATCTTTCCGCACATCGGGGAATCATCTACCGCTTGCAGCACGAGCGCAGAGATCTCCTGATGAAGCACAAGCAGCGCCGGCCTGCCGGCAAGCCTCCGGTCAGATCCGGATCGATGGGCCACACCGATACGCCCGATGCGCTGTGCGCCGCCGCCCTGCGGCTGCTGCGCGCCGGCCAGCTCGCGCAGGCCGAGGATGCGTGCCGCCGCGCGCTGACGCTGGACGCGGCCTCGCTCGACGCGCTGCGTGCGATGGGACAGGTCTGCCTGGCGCTCAAGCGCGTCGATGATGCGATCGAGTGGTTTGCCCGCGCCGTTCGGCAGGACATGTCCGCAGCGCAGTCCTTCGTCGGCCTGGCGCAGGCGCTGCGGCTCGCTGGCCGCACCGATGAAGCGATCAAGGCCTATGATCGCGCGCTGCAGCTGCAGCCGGACGCGATCGAGAGCTGGGATGCGCTTGGCGAACTGCTGCAACTAAGGCAGCGACACGCCGAGGCGGCGCTGGCCTGTGACCGGCTGCTGCAGCTCGCGCCCGATCGTGCTGCGACCTGGTTTCGTCTCGGCGAGGTGCTGGAAGCCCAGGGCCGGCGCGACGAGGCGGCGCTGGCCTTCGATCAGGTGGCGCAGCTCAGGCCCGATCACCTCGAGGCGGCCAACAAGGCCGGCGCGCTGCATTTCGATGCCGGGCATTACGAGCAGGCTATCGCGCGCTTCGGGCAGTCGCTGGCAGTGATGCCGGATCAGGCGGGCGTGCTGTATCTGAAGGGAATCGCGCTGCGGCGGCTGCGCCGCTACCAGGAAGCCGAGACGTTCGGCCGCCGTGCGCAGGCGCTGGCGCCTGATGATCCTGACGTCGCCAATGGCTATGGCTGCATCCTGCAGAACCTCGGCCGTCACGATGACGCCGTCGCCATGTTCGACAAGGCGATCGCGCTCCGGCCGCAAACCGCGGATTTCCACAATCATCGCGGCACGTCGCTGGCCGAGCTGCATCGCTTCGCAGAGGCGTTCGAAAGCTTCGATCGCGCCGTCGCGCTGAAGCCTGATCTGGCCGATGCGCATTGGAACGCGGCGCTGTTCCGGCTGCTGACCGGCGACTTCGCCCGCGGCTGGGCGGCGCGCGAATGGGGACGAAAATGTCGCGCCGTCGGCTTCGTCGAGCGCAGCTTCGAGGCGCCGCTGTGGCTTGCGGACGCGCCCCTCGCCGGCAAGACGATCCTGCTCCATAGCGACGAGGGGCTCGGCGACACGATCCAGTTTTCGCGCTACGCCACCCTGGTGGCCAAGCAGGGCGCGCGCGTCGTGCTCGAGGTCGACGCGCCGCTGCAGCCGCTTCTGTCCGGCCTGGATGGCGTGGCGCAGTGCCTTGCCCGTGGCATCGATGCGCTGCCTGCCGTCGACTATCACTGCCCGCTGTCGAGCCTGCCGCTCGCCTTCGCCACCCGGCTCGACACCATCCCTGCCGCGCCGTGCTATCTGCCGCGTCCTCCCGAGGCGCGCCGGGCGATCTGGGAACAGCGACTCGGTCCGCATGACCGCTTGCGGGTGGGCCTGGTCTGGTCGGGCAACCCCGCGCATCTCAATGATCACAACCGTTCGATTCCGTTGCCGACGCTCGCGCCGCTGCTCGAGACTGGCGCGCGGTTCGTTAGTCTGCAGAAGGAGCCTCGGCCGTCCGACAAGGCCGCGCTCGCCGCGCGCGACGACATTCTCGATCTCACCGCTGACATCCGTGACTTCGTCGATACGGCGGCGCTGATCGACAATCTCGACCTGGTCATCACCGTCGATACCAGCGTGGCACATCTGGCCGGCGCGCTGGGCAAGCCGACCTGGATCATGCTGCCCTTCACGCCGGACTATCGCTGGCTGCTCGGTCGTGACGACGGTCCCTGGTATCCGAGCGTGCGGCTGTTCCGCCAGGACGCGCGACGTGACTATGCCGACGTCGTCGCGCGCGTGCGCGAGGCGCTCGCCGCACAGCTCGCGATGGTCAGCGGTGTGCTGAACGTTTGAGCATCAACGACGCCATAACTGAAACGTGATCGGCTGGCTGAGCCACCGGCGCGTGCCGCCTGATGGCGATTGAGCTGCGTCAACGGATTTCTGCGTGCGTATGGCACACGGAACGCCTGCTTCAGCGACGAAGGCGTTTTTGGAATGAATCAGCAGGAATCCGAGCTTGTCAGTGACATCCGGCCTGTTCGGGATATGCATGCTGACCCCGGCGCTGTCGTTCCCTCGTCGGCGCCTGTTCCCGTGTCCCATCAGCCGCGGCGCAGGTGGGCGTTGTGGCCGTTTCTGCTGCTCGTGCTCGCCGTCGGGGCGGCCGGTGGTGGCGGCTACGTCTGGTGGCAGCGCCTGCATCCGCCGCTGCCGGTGGGCATCAGCGTGAGCAACGGCCGCATCGAGGCTGACGAGATCGACATCGCGACCAAATATGCCGGGCGCGTCGCCGAGCTGCGCGCCGATATCGGCGATCGCGTCGAGGCCGGGCAGATCGTGGCGCGGATGGACACGAAGGAGCTGCAGCAATCGCTGTCGAAGGCGCAGGCCCAGGCCGAGCAGGCGCAGCACGTCGTCGACCAGGCCCGTGCCAATCTCGCGCAACTGCAGGCGCAGAAGACGCTCGCCGAGCAGGAGATGGAGCGCACCCGCAGCCTGCTGCAGAGCGGCTGGACCACGCGTGAGCTGGCCGATCAGCGCCAGCAGGCGCTCGACAATGCGACCGCCGGCCTTGCCGGCGCGCAGGCGCGGATTTTCGAAGCCGAACGCGGGCTCGAAGCGGTTCGTCACGACGTGGCGCTCTACACCGTTCAGATCGCCGACAATTCCTTGATCGCGCCGAAGCCCGGCCGCATTCAATATCGTCTCGCCAATGTCGGCGAAGTTCTCGCCGCCGGCGGCAAGGTCTTCACCATGCTGGACATCGGCTATGTCTACATGGACGTGTTCCTGCCGACCGAGGAGGTCGGCAAGGTCAAGATCGGCACCGAAGCGCGGATCGTGCTCGATGCCTATCCGGATCGTCCGATCCCGGCGAAAGTTGCGTTCGTGGCGAGCCAGGCGCAGTTCACGCCGAAGACGGTCGAGACCCGCAGCGAGCGTGACAAGCTGATGTTTCGCATCCGTGTACGCGTCGATCCGGACAGACTGGCTGCGCATGCCGATGCCGTGAGGAGCGGATTGCCGGGCGTGGCGTATGTCAGGTGGAATCCCGACGTCGCATGGCCGGCGCGTCTGCAAGTCTCGCCATGATGGCCGACATGATCGGCGATGCGTCTCCGGTCGCGATGGTCAGGAACGTCTCGCAGCGCTATCGCGGCGTGATCGCGCTCGACAACGTCTCGATCGACATTCCCGCCGGCCGCGTGGTCGGGCTCATCGGTCCCGATGGCGTCGGCAAGTCGTCGCTGCTGTCGATCCTGGCCGGCGCGCGCGCGATCCAGGACGGGCAGGCGCGCGTGCTCGGGGCCGACATGGCGGACCGGCGCGCCCGCACGCAGGTGTGTCCGCGGATCGCCTACATGCCGCAGGGTCTCGGCAAGAATCTCTATCCCGATCTCAGCGTGCGCGAGAACATCGCGTTCTTTGCCCGGCTGTTCGGCCAGTCGAGGTCCGAGCGCGACTGGCGCATCGCCGAGCTGATGGAGGCGACGGCGCTGTCCGATTTCGCCGACCGGCCGGCAAAAAAGCTGTCCGGCGGCATGAAGCAGAAGCTCGGCCTGTGCTGCTCGCTGATCCATGATCCCGATCTGCTCATCCTCGACGAGCCGACCACCGGCGTCGATCCGCTGTCGCGCCGGCAGTTCTGGGACCTGATCGACCGCCTGCGCGCGCGTAGCGCGACGGGCATGAGCGTCATCGTCGCCACCGCCTATATGGAGGAGGCGGAGCGTTTCGACTGGCTGATCGCGATGAACGACGGGCGCATCCTCGCGACCGGCACGCCGACGGAGCTCAAGGCGCAGACCCATGCGGCGTCGATCGAGGACGCGTTCGTCGCGCTGCTGCCCGACCGGCCGGCGCGCGACCGCGCCGAGATGCCGGCCAAGTCCGAGCTCGACGGCAGCCACGAGACCGTGATTGTCGCGCGCGACCTGACCTGCCGCTTCGGCGATTTCACCGCGGTCGACGGCGTGAACTTCCAGATCCGCAAGGGCGAGATCTTCGGCTTCGTCGGCTCCAACGGCTGCGGCAAGACCACGACGATGAAGATGCTGACGGGGCTGCTGCCTCCCAGCGCCGGCGAGGCGCTGATCTTCGGCCGCTCCATGGAGGCCGGCAATCATGAATCGCGCAGTCGCGTCGGCTACATGTCGCAGGCGTTCTCGCTGTATGGCGAGCTCACCGTGCGGCAGAACCTGGTGCTGCATGCGCGGCTGTTCCATCTGCCACTCGCCGCTGCCGGGAAGCGGATTGCCGAACTGATCGAGCGCTGCGACCTCACCGATCACATCGACGGCCTCGCGGCCGATCTTCCGCTCGGCATCCGCCAGCGCCTGTCGCTCGCGGTGGCGATCGTCCACCGGCCGGATCTGCTGATCCTCGACGAGCCGACGTCGGGCGTCGATCCGGTCGCGCGCAATCAGTTTTGGCGCCTCCTGATCGAACTTTCGCGTCAGGATGAGATGACGATCTTCGTTTCCACGCATTTCATGAACGAGGCGGCGCGCTGCGACCGGCTGTCGCTGATGCACGAGGGGCGGGTGCTGGCGACCGACACGCCGGACGGCCTGATCCGCGCCAAGGGCGCGCAGACGCTGGAGCAGGCCTTCATCGCCTTCCTCGAGCAGGATGCCGGCGTCGCCGATCCGCCGGTCACGCTGACTCAGGCGAGACCCGATCCACGCCCCGCCGATCGGCCGCGGGACGAGCAACGGCAGGCCGCCGTCAGCCTGCGGCGGCTGCTCGCTTACACGATCCGCGAAGGTCTCGAGCTGATCCGTGACCCGATCCGTCTGATGTTCGCGCTGTTCGGAACGGCGTTCCTGATGATCGTGATCGGCTTCGGCATCTCCACGGACGTCAACAACCTGACCTTCGCCGCGCTCGACCGCGATCAGTCGCCGGAGAGTCGCGCCTATCTGTCGGAGCTCAGAGGCTCGCGCTATTTCGTCGAAAGGCCACCGCTCGCCAACTATGCCGAGCTCGAACGGCGGATGAAGAGCGGCGACATCAAGGCCTCGATCGAGATCCCGCCGAACTTCGGTGTCGACATCAAGCGCGGCCGGCCGGCTTTCGTGTCGGCCTGGATCGACGGCGCGATGCCGTTCCGCGCCGAGACCATCCGGGGCTACCTCGAAGGCACGCATCAGCTCTATCTCTCCGATCCCGCCGTCAAGACGACGCAGCCATTGCCGGCCTCGCCGGTCAATGTCGAGATCAGGTTCAAGTACAACCAGTCCTTCGACAGCATCTACGCGATGGCCCCGAGCACGATCGCGCTGCTGCTCGCGCTGTTTCCGGCCATCCTGATGGCGCTCGCGGTGGTCCGGGAGAAGGAGCTCGGGTCGATCACCAATCTCTATGTCACGCCGGTGACGCGGCTCGAGTTCCTGCTTGGCAAGCAGCTGCCTTACATCGCCGTCGCGCTGGTGAATTTCGCGCTGATGTACGTGATGGCGATGATCCTGTTCCGAGTCCCGCTCAAGGGCGCCTTTCTGCCGCTGATGGTCGGCACCTTGGTCTACGTCGTCACCACGACCGGCTTCGGCATGCTGATCTCGACCTTCTGCCGCACCCAGATCGCGGCGCTGTTCGGGACCGCGATCCTGACCGTGCTGCCGGCCACGCAGTTCTCGGGCATGCTGGTCCCGGTGTCGTCTTTGTCCGGTGTGGCCAAGCTGATCGGCATGGTCTTCCCGATGACGTACTACCGCCCGATCGCGGTCGGCACCTTCACCAAGGGGCTGGGCTTTGCCGATGTCGGCGCCGACATCCTGATCCTTTTGATCTTCATTCCCGTCCTGACCGGATTCAGCCTGGCGATGCTGCCGAAGCAGGAGGCGTGAGCCATGATGCGCTCGCTCTCCAACGTATTCTGGCTCGGAACCAAGGAGCTGCGCAGCCTGTTCGGCGACGTCGTGCTGATCGGGCTCGTGATCTATTCGTTCACGGTGGCGGTGATCAGCCAGGCGCAGAGCAGTTCGCAGGAGCTGCATCGCGCCTCGATCGCCGTCGTCGACGAGGACAGCTCCGAGCTGTCGCGCCGGATCGCCAGCGTATTCCAGCTGCCTTACTTCCAGCCGCCTGTCTACATCAGCCAAGGCGAGGTGGAGCGGCTCATGAACAGCGGTCGCTTCACGTTCGTGCTCGACATCCCGCCGAATTTCCAGCGTGACGTCCTTGCCGGGCGGAAGCCGTCGGTGCAGGTCAACGTCGATGCGACCGCGATGATCCAGGCGGGAATCGGATCCGGCTATGCGCTGCAGATCATCAACACGGAGGTCGCCTGGTTCGTCGCCCGCTCCGAGACATCCTCGTCCGCCCCGGTCAATCTGGTCACGCGGATCGCGTTCAATCCCAACGTCACGACGGCCTGGTTCGAAGGCGTGATGGGCATCATCAACAGCGTCACCATGCTCGCGATCATCCTGGCCGGCGCGGCGCTGGTGCGTGAGCGCGAACATGGCACCATGGATCATCTGCTGGTCATGCCTCTGTCGCCCTTCGAGATCGCGATGTCGAAGATCTGGGCCAATGCGCTGGTGATCGCCGTCGCCGTCGCCATCGCGCTCTACGCCGTCGTGCGGTGGTATCTGCGCGTGCCCATCATGGGCTCGATCCCGCTGTTCATGGTGGGCACCGTGCTGTATCTGTTCTTCGCGACCGCCGTCGGGCTGTTTCTCGGCACCATCGCGCGGTCGATGCCCCAGCTCGGTCTGCTCTATATCCTCGTCGCCGTGCCGATGAACCTGTTGTCGGGCGGGATGACGCCGGTGGAAAGCCAGCCGGTGTGGCTCGCCACCATCATGAAGGCGTCGCCGTCGACGCATTTCGTGTCGTTCGCCCAGTCGATCCTCTATCGCGGCGCTGGCATCGATGTCGTCTGGCCGCAATTCGTAGCGGTGGCGGCGATCGGCGCCGTGGTCCTGGCGTTGACCTTGCGCCGCTTCCGGGCGGCGATCGCGGCGGCCTGAGCCTGCCCTCGACCCCGACAAAAAAGCCTCGGCACTGGGCCGAGGCTTTTCCTTGAATGGCGTCGCTATGGATGGCGGCGATCAGTAGCGCGCGGCCACCGGGCCGCCAAACTTGTAGTTCACGCCGACCCGGACCGTGTGGAATGAGAAGTCCTGGGACAGGCGCTCGACGTAGTTCGAGCCGGGCGGGGCGAAGGTGCTGCCCGGGACGTAGGCCGAGGTGTAGTTGATGCTGCCGAGGTCGGTGTAGAGATACTCTGCCTTGACGGTCCAGTTCGGTGCGAACGCATGCTCGACACCCGCGCCCACGGTCCAGCCGACCCGGGTCTCGTTGGCCGAGGCGGTCTTGGTGTAGCCGTTTGCCGAGGTCAGATCCCAGCTGCCCTTGACATTGCCGACCGCGAGACCGCCAGTGACGTAGAACAGCGTCGTATCGACCGCGTAACCGGCGCGGCCGCGCAGGGTCATGAACCAGTCGTTCCGGATGCTCTCGTTGAAGGTGCGGGTCGTGGGCGGGTTGGCCGCCGTGTAAACCGTCCGCTTGTTGAGGTCCGATCCGTTGATGTCGGCCTCGATGCCGAAGACGCCGGCGCCGCTCTGCCAGTTGTAGCCGGCCTGGAGACCGCCGAGCACGCCGGCCGGATTGAGCCGGTTGTTGCTGATGTTGACGAACTCATTCTGGAAGGCGGCGCCCTCGACCGCCCAGCTGCTGGTCTGGTCCAGCGTCGTGTTCAAGTTCGACCGGCCCCAGCCGTAGCCGACGCTGCCGCCGAAGTAGAAGCCGGTCCAATTGTAGATCGCGGCCGGAGGAGGCGCCTTGGTGTAGCGGGCCGGCAGATCCGCGGCGAATGCGCCGAGCGAGCTGGCGAGGAGCAAAGAGACGGCTGAGGCAAGGGTTTTCATCGGTCACAATCCTCAATCAAAATCAGCAACATTGAGACAAGCTTTTCTCACAATTCGGCCGATTAGGCTGTAGTCCAACTACAACACTCGTGAGCGTAAGTATCTGTGACGGCGTCACTTTCCGCGCGTGTGGTCTTAACCTTAAGTCATTGTAAATCCGACGAGGCGGTCAACTGATACCGAGCCGTTTCGACGAAGCGGACAATCGGCCGCACCGCGTTAGTCAAGGATTCGCCAACCATCCGGGCACGCGGTCTTGCCCGCTAACGATTTCGCAAATCGGGCGCGTGCACCTTCGGCGCGTCCTGGGGGACGGAGAGGGGAGAGCATCATGATGATGAATGGGGAAGCGGTTCTCGAGAACGTGCGGCGCTATCGGACCATCGCCTCCTTGTACCGCCAGACTGCGGCATTTCGCCCACATCAGCGTGACTCGCTGCTGGCGCAGGCGGCCGAATGGGAAAGCCGTGCGGTCGCCGAGCTCGAGGATTATTTCGTCGCTCGCCAGGCACCGTCGCAACCGCCGGCGAACATCAACTACAATATCGGCCATCACGGGGGCTCCTACCGGCCGTCGCACCGGCAGATGGCGGCCGCGTAGTTCTTCGGGCACAGCGCGTCATTCCTGCGGCGCGATCGGCGCCCGAGCGACAGCGAGGGAGTTGTCACAGCGCGTCTCCATTTCATCTGCAGGCCGGGGTCTGGCGCAGGACTTGCTGGGTCTGATGTCAGCTCCGCCATCGATGGACCTGAATGAGATCGCTCGGGCGCGACCGCGGCATGTGTGCCTGGGACGATTTCGCCCGGTCGTCGACCGATGCCCGGCTGTTGCTGGCGCAGGCGCGATCGGGGCAAATTCCGCCATTCCTGCTGCTATCGGTGCCCGGCATGAGCGCCGGCGAGCATCGCCTTTGCTCCGAGCTGTGGACCCGCGACCGGATCGTCGCCAGCAGCGCCGAGCGGGCGCGGCTGGATTTTCGCTTCGATCTGACATTCCGCGACAAGCTTCGTGTCGGATACCTTTCAAACGACTTCCACGACCACGCCACGGCGCATCTGCTGATCGAAGCGCTCGAGGCGCATGACCGCGATCGCTGCGAGCTGCATGCGTTCTCGTTCGGCGCCGACGATCGCGGCGCCATGCGGGGCCGGCTGCACGCCGTCTTCGACGGCTTCCATGATGTGACCGCGCTGAGCGACAGCGCCGCTGCGGCCGCGGTGCATGCCGCGCAGATCGATATTCTGGTCGACCTCAAGGGCTATACGCGCGGCGCCCGGACCGGCATCCTGATGCTGCATCCGGCGCCGGTCCAGGTGAATTTCCTCGGCTATCCCGGGACGCTGGGCGGCGACATCTGCGACTACATCATCACCGATCCGTTCATGACGCCGCTGGCCGTTGCGGGCGATTATTCGGAGAGTTTTGCCTACATGCCGCATTCGTACCAGCCGCACGGCCGGGCGGCGCTGGGCCCGGCGCCGACCCGTGCGGAGGTGGGCCTGCCGGACGCCGGCATCGTGTTCTGCTGCTTCAACCAGGCCTACAAGTTCACGCCCGCGGTGTTCGACCTGTGGTGCCGCCTGCTCGACGCGACGCCGGACAGCGTGCTGTGGCTGCTGGCGTCCGATCGGGCCGAGGGCAATCTGCGCGGCGAGGCGCTTCGGCGCGGCGTGGCGCCCGGTCGCCTGGTGTTCGCGCCGGAAACGACGCAAGGCGAGCATCTGCGCCGGCTCCAGCTCGCCGATCTCGTGCTCGACACCGCGCCCTATGGCGCCCACACCACGGCGAGCGACGCGCTGTGGGCCGGCGTGCCGATCGTGAGCTGCGCCGGGGATACGTTTGCCTCGCGGGTGGCTGGCAGCCTGTTACATGCGGTCGGATGTCCCGAGCTCATTGCGTCGGACGAGGCCGACTATCTGGCGGTGGCGCTGACGCTCGCCGCCGAGCCGGATCTGCTGCAGGCGGCCAAGGCCAGGCTCTGGCGCAACCGGCCGGCCGCGCCGCTGTTCGACGCTGCCGCCTATGCCCGGTCGCTGCAGGATCTCTACGACCAGATGTGGCACCGCCGCAGCAGCGGCGGCGCGCCAGGGCCGATCTGGGCGTCGAAGTCTTGAGCAGGGACGAGGCGGGCCTGCTGCGCCTTACTGCGTCGCCATGCGTCCGGCAGCGAGGATCCCGATCAGGGCCGTCAGCGCGCCGACGCTGGTCGCGTTGATTGCGACGAGCGACCCGTAATTGGAGTTGGCGACCTTCATCAGCGGCGCGCCAAGGCGGGCATCGATCAGCAGATAGGACACGAATGGCAGTCCCAGCAAAGGCAACGACATCAGGCGCTCCGCTGGCCGGAACAGCAGCGCGCCGAGCAGGGCGCAAGGCAGCAGGAACAGCTCGACGCCGCTCTGCGCGCCGAACAGCTTGACGGAGAACACCGTGTTGGCCGTGCCGGTCAGGACCATCAAGGCGCGGCCGGCGAACGGATTGCGCCGCGCGAGCATCGGCACGCTGGCGAACAATGGCGTCGTGAGCAGCGTCAGCCAGGCCGGCCACGCCGCCGCGCCCACGATAGCATGGAGATAGAGCGGATAGAACGGCTGGTTGGAGACGATGATCAGCGCGACCTTGGCGGCGATGTCGGACTGCGGGTCATCGGCCGACGCATAGGCCTGCACGGCGGCCAGCCCGCGTGAAAACATCTCAGCCATTCAAGTCCCTCAGCTCCGCAAGAAGGTGCGCATCACCGGCCCGGAAACGCGCGCGCCCGCAGGCCGGATCATGCGTCGCGCATCGCACGGTCAAGAGTTCAGTGCGGTCCGCAGCATGCGTGCGAGATCGGCGCTCTGATACGGCTTGGTGAGCAGCAGCACACCGGCATCGAGGCGGCCGTGGTGAACGATCGCGTTCTCCGTATAGCCCGACGTGTACAGCACCTTGAGGCTGGGACGCCGCTTCAGCGCCTCGATCGCGAGCTGGCGGCCGTTCATTCCGCCGGGCATGATGATGTCGGTGAACAAAAGATCGATCCGCGTCGCGCTGTCGATCAGCGCCAGCGCCTCGTCGGCCTTGCTGGCCGCGAGCGTCGTGTAACCGAGCCGCTTGATCTGGGCGATGACATATTCGCGCACCAGCGAATCGTCCTCGACGATCAGGATCGTCTCGTCGCCGCGCTCCATGCCCTCGGCGCCGATGGTCGACAGTGCCGCATCGGCATCGGCATTGGCCTGCGGCAGGTACAGCTTGACCGAGGTTCCGTGCCCCGGCTCGCTGTAGATCTTGATGTGACCGTTGGACTGCTTGACGAAGCCGTAGACCATGCTGAGGCCGAGGCCGACGCCCTTGCCGACGTCCTTGGTGGTGAAGAACGGCTCGAACACCTTGTCGAGCAGGTTGGCGGGAATGCCCTCGCCGGTGTCGCTGACCGCGATCATCACGTAGTTGCCGGGGATCACCTCCGGGTTCATGCGCGCATAGGCGGCGTCGAGCAGGACGTTCTTGGTTTCCAGGGTCAGCTTGCCGCCGTCCGGCATGGCATCGCGCGCGTTGAGCGCGAGGTTCAGGATCGCGGTCGACAGCTGGCTGGGGTCGATCATCGCCGGCGCCGAATCGTGCGCCAGCATGGATTCGATCTCGATCTGCTCGCCGAGCGTCCGGCGCAGCAGGCGCGCGGTGTCGACCACCATGCCGTTGATGTCGACGCTGCGCGGCTGCAGCGGCTGGCGGCGGGCGAACGCCAACAGGTGCTTCGTCAGGTCGGCGCCGCGCGCCGCCGCCGAGTTGATCAGGCTGGTGATCTGCACCAGCTGCGGCCGGTCCTTGACCGCCTCGGCCAGGATCTCGATGGTGCCGGTGATCACGGTGAGGATGTTGTTGAAGTCGTGGGCGACGCCGCCGGTGAGCTGGCCGATCGCCTCCATCTTCTGCGCCTGCCGCACCTGCGCCTCCGTGGCCTCGATCTCCTGGAACCGCCGGACCATGGCTTCCGCACTGCGCCGCTGCCGCGTCTCCTCCTCGAGTTGCGCATAGGCGTTCCGCAGCTCGGCGCGGGACGGCATCGTCAGCACCCGCGGCAGCAGCAGCAACAGCGCGGCGGCGATGCCGACCGACAGGAAGGCCAGGAAGCCCTTGGTGGCCGCCTCCAGGCTGTAGGCCGGAACCCAGATCGTGAGCACCTCGATCAGCCGTGTCAGCCCGCAGACGGACACCCACAGCGCGAAGGCCCAGAAGATGTAGCTGAACTGAAAGTCGCGGCGGCGATAGACGATGAAGGCGAGCACGAACGCGATGGTGAAGAAGGCGAAGGAGATGAGGATGTCGGACACCGTGTTCACCCAGATCAGCTCAGGTGTCCACAGCAGGCACTCGCCATGCGGCGTGAGCATCGACATGTCCGATATCCCCAAAAGTGTGGCCGACGGACCGTGTCGCCCCCGCGGCGCGGTCGGTTCCCTTAGCAGATCATCGAATTTCCGTTGAGCACACAAGGGTCCTGACTGTCGCGACGCGCACATTTGGTAGAGGGGCACCGCAGGGATAGTAGGCCCTCGCGCGTCGACGCGGATTGCGCACGGCCGAGCCGTGCCTGGAGCTCCGCTCGACACCTGAGGCTTGACGATGTGTACCGATCGGTATAATCTGTACTATACAGTACACAAGGAGATGTCCCGTGAGCTCTCTCGCCCCGCCGTTCACGCTGCAGACAGCCACCCAGAAGGTGCGCATGGCCGAGGATGGCTGGAACAGCCGCGACCCCGAGCGCGTGTCGCTGGTCTACACCCCCGACAGCCGGTGGCGGAATCGGGCCGAGTTCATCACCGGCCGCGCCGAGATCGTCGCCTTCCTCTCCCGCAAATGGGCCAAGGAGCTCGACTACCGCCTGATCAAGGAGATCTGGGCCCACAGCGATGACCGGATCGCGGTGCGCTTCGCCTATGAGTGGCACGACGACAGCGGCAACTGGTTTCGCTCCTACGGCAACGAGAACTGGGAGTTCGACGCGCAGGGGCTGATGCAGCGCCGTTACGCCTGCATCAATGACCTGCCGATCAAGGCGGTCGATCGCAAATTCCACTGGCCTCTCGGGCGCCGGCCGGACGATCATCCCGGACTGACCGACTTGGGACTTTGACGCAGGGAGAGCCATGCGGACGCTCAACGAGCGCGCCGACGTCATCCCGCTGATTGCCGAGGTGTTCCGCGAGTTCGGCTTCGAGGGCACCTCGCTCAGCCGGATCACCGAGATGACGGGATTGGGCAAAGGCAGCCTCTATCACTTCTTTCCAGGCGGGAAGGACGAGATGGGGCGGGCGGTGCTGGCGCATGTCGACGCCTGGTTCGAGCGCGAGATCTATGCGCCGCTGCGCGATGATCCGCCGGAGCAGTCGATCGCGCGGATGTGGAGTGGCGTCGACGACTACTTCCGTTCCGGCCGACGCGTCTGCCTCGTCGGGGCGTTCGCGCTCGACGAGACGCGGGATCGCTTCGCCGCCGCCATCGCCAGCTACTTCACACGCTGGATCGAGGCCTTGCGCGATGCGCTGATCCGCGACGGCTGGCCGGCGGCACAGGCCGCCGACGGCGCCGAGGAGGTGGTGCTCGGCATCCAGGGTGCACTGGTGCTGGCGCGCGCAACCGGTGAGGCGGCCGTTTTCGGCCGCGCGCTGACGCGGTTCCAAGCGCGCCTGCAACGATCATCCGGCGTCTGACTCCCGAAGCGCCGGCGACCGCTGCCTCAGCAAGCGGCAAATGGCGGGCTGAAATATCAGCGCGCGGCCCTCGTGAAATCGTGGTTGTCTCGAGCAACGTCTCGAGCAGCGGCGACATCCAGGGAGGTCCGGCATGAACGGGTTAGGCGGTCTCAATAAATCCGACAACGGCGTGGTCATCGGCCTGGTGCAGCTGCAGCTGCCGGTCGTTGTGAGCAAGGACGACCTCGCGCGGCAGACCGAGAAGATCGTCTGGATGGTCGGCAAGGCCCGGCGGAATCTCGGCACCATGGATCTCGTGGTGTTCCCGGAATACTCGCTACACGGGCTGTCGATGGACACCAATCCCGAGATCATGTGCCGGCTCGACGGGCCGGAGGTCGCCGCGTTCAGGCAGGCCTGCATCGACAACAAGATCTGGGGCTGCTTCTCGATCATGGAGCACAACCCCGACGGCAACCCCTACAATTCGGGTCTGATCATCGACGACCACGGCGACATCAAGCTGTATTACCGCAAGCTGCATCCGTGGATTCCGGTCGAGCCGTGGGAGCCCGGCGATCTCGGCATACCCGTGATCGAGGGACCGCGCGGCGCCAAGATCGCGCTCATCATCTGCCATGACGGCATGTTCCCGGAGATGGCGCGGGAATGCGCCTACAAGGGCGCCGAAATCATGATTCGCACCGCCGGCTACACCGCGCCGATCCGCGACAGCTGGCGCTTCACCAACCAAGCCAATGCGTTCCAGAACCTGATGGTGACGGCCAATGTCTGCATGTGCGGCTCCGACGGCTCGTTCGATTCGATGGGCGAGGGCATGATCGTCAATTTCGACGGCAGCATCATCGCGCACGGCACGACGGGGCGCGCCGACGAGATCATCACCGCCGAGGTGCGCCCCGATCTCGTGCGCGAGGCCCGCATCAACTGGGGCGTCGAGAACAACATCTATCAGCTCTGGCATCGCGGCTATGTCGCAGTGAAGGGCGGCGCGATGGATTGTCCCTACACCTTCATGCACGACATGGTCGCCGGCACCTACCGGCTGCCGTGGGAGGACCAGGTCAAGGTCACCGACGGCACCTCCTGCGGCTTCCCGGCCCCGACACGCGCCTTCGGCAAGCTCGGCAGGGCGGCGGAGTGAGCGAATGCGGCGGCGCGCCCGGCCGCCGCAAGCTTGACAGATCGATCCTCCGCCAAGTATTTTATACTTAAAATAATTGGCGGACAGGTCTTGTCATGAGTGTTTCGGCGAAGGTGATCCCCCGCGACTGGCTCGACTGGCCGTTCTTCGAGTCGCGTCACCGCGCTCTGTGCGACCAGCTCGACCGCTTCGTCGGCTCGGGCGTTCTCGACGACGTCGATCACGGCGATGTCGACACCGCCTGCCGCAAGATCGTTCGCGCGCTTGGTGCCGCAGGCTTGCTCGACAGCGCCGTCGTGGCGCCCGACGCGGATGCCGGCGCGATCGACTCACGCGCGATCTGCCTGTCGCGCGAGACGCTCGCTTATGCCGACGGTTTGGCCGATTTCGCCTTCGCCATGCAGGGACTTGGCTCCGGCGCCATCGCACTCGGCGGCTCGCCGGAGCTGCGCGCCAGTGTGCTGCCCAAGGTGCGCGCCGGCGAATGGCTCGCGGCCTTCGCGCTGTCAGAGAAGGAGGCGGGCTCCGACGTCGCCGCGATGACCTGCACGGCGCGGCTGGACGGCGATACTTACGTGCTCGATGGCGAGAAGACCTGGATTTCCAATGGCGGCATCGCCGACGTCTACACGCTGTTCGCCCGCACCGGCGAGGCGCCCGGCGCGCGCGGCATCTCCGCCTTCGTCGTGTTTCCCGATGATCCCGGGTTCTCGGTCGCCGAGCGCATCGAGGTGATCGCACCGCATCCCCTGGCGACACTCCGTCTGCAGAATTGTCGCATCCCGGCCAGCCGCCGGCTCGGCGCGCCGGGCGGCGGCTTCAAGCTGGCGATGCAGACGCTCGACATCTTCCGCGCCTCAGTGGCGGCCGCCGCCCTCGGCTTCGGCCGTCGCGCGCTCGACGAGGCGCAGGCGCATGCGCAGAGCCGCAAGATGTTCGGCGCCACGTTGTCGGACTTGCAGATGACGCAGGCGGCGTTCGGCGAGATGGCGACCGAGACCGATGCCGCCGCGCTCCTGACCTACCGCGCGGCCTGGCGCCGCGACGTGCAGAAGCTGCCGACCACGCGCGAGGCCGCGATGGCCAAGCTCACGGCCACCGAGACCGCCCAGCGCGTCATCGACCGTGCCCTGCAGATGTTCGGCGGCCGCGGCGTCCGCAAGGGCGAGATCGTGGAGAGCCTCTACCGCGAGATCCGCGCGCTGCGCATCTATGAAGGCGCGACCGAAGTGCAGAAGCTGATCGTCGCGCGCGAGTTCCTGAAGGCGCGGGCCGGCGTGGTGCGTGGCTGAGGCGCGCTGCGCGTCAGGCCCGCAGACGCAAGGGCGCCTGCCAGCCGGGATCTCAGTCGCACGCAGCCTCGCCCATGGTCACGCGGCGGCCTCGGTCGTCACGCAGCAGTTGGATTTCGATCTCGTCGAAGGCGAACCGAGCGATCGCCTGCAATGGGGCGACCACCCGTTTTCCGAACGTCCACGGATCGGAGTTTCCGCGCGGCATGGGAAACGCGAAAGGACGCGAGGGGATGCGGAAGAGAAGGCGGCCATCCCAGGACTCGCGATCGCGCAGCTCAGGTTGCCGCATGCCGACGTGACTCAGATAGGCTTGGCAGGCCTGCTCTCGTAGCGAGATGGTCACCCTGAAGCCCGTGAAGTCGATGTCGCCGCGCATGTACTGATCGTAGACCAGTGCCTCCTTCACCTCGACGCTGCCCAGTGCGCTGCCGCTCTCGTCCGGCCGAAAAGAGAAGAAGCGGTCCGAACACATGCGATTGTAAGGGACGATGTCGTGGCGCGGCGGTCGCTGCGTCAAAGCCCGATCCAGGCCGCTGCAAAAGCCGATGTCATCTATGTCGCCGCGGACAGGCTCGAAAAAGAGTCCTTTGGGGGGGGGGAGCGACGTCTTCGTGCAGTGAACTCGAAGAGACCGAGGGAGAGAGTGACTTAGCCGCGTAGTCCAACACGTACAACTTGGTAGCTGAGCCAGCGCGCCGTGACGCTGCGACGTCGAGATCCGCTGTCTCGAACCCGACCGCGTCTTCAAGTGGAAGTCGGAGGCGTACCTCCTCTGGATACTTCGCTCCCGACCTCTTTCGCAGGAAAATATTTGAGCTCTCCGAGGGCTTGCGATCAAGAAATCTGCGGATCAACGGCACCATCGCTTCCGCTTTATCCTTGAGCAACGTGCGACGCTGAGGTCTCTCCAGGTCGGAATGGCGACGGCTGAGCTCTTCGGCTTGAACAATCATTGCGCGGGATGAGCCGTGGTCTGCGGGCGGTCCTCGCCGGTTGGTTCGGCACGGGTTGGCTGCTCCCCGCGCAAATTCGCGACCGCGCGGGTGGCCGGTTCCCCTTCGGCGCGGCTGCGTCCTTTTCCGGCTTGAAGATCCTCCGGATCCGCAACCATGCCGCCAAAGGCCGCAGCCGTGCTGCAGCCGAGGGCCGGATCGGCAGCATTGTCGGCGAAGATGCCGCGATTGAAGCCATCCGACAGATGGCAGCGAACGGAGCTGATGAGCAGGCGATCGATGTGAACACGCGTCGCGTGGTGCATTGCCGAGGCAACGTCGTGCCTGACGTGGGAGCGATCCACGCCGGCTCGGATGATGGAATGCTCGATCGCCGCCGTGCATGGCCCCGGCGGTCCTTCGATCCAGGCACGGACGCTTTCAGGGCGGCCATTCGCCGTCGCGGCCACGAAGTGTTCGACGCCGGAGCTCGCCGCAGAACAGCGTCCTGCAGGTACATCGTAGACGTAATGAACGGTCTCACCTGCGAGCTGCGGTGGCGGTGCCGTCCGGTCCACAGCGCAGCCTGCAGCCAGCACCGCGAGGGCGATGGCGAGGCCGCTTCTGATCGGTGCCATGTTTATCGCTCCTTGGAGGACCGTCATTCGATCAGGAAGCCGGCATCGCCACGCAATCTCCGGCCCGGCACCGGCACCTCGATCGGGCCTGCCCCGGGGCGGGTCGTTCCAAGACGGCCGAATATGATGCGCTCGAGCTCGGAAGGCGGCCCGACGAAGTCGGTCGGGACCGGTATGCGTGCCGATTCGCCGATCGGGCGAACGATTGTCGGTGTGACGATGATGATCAGTTCGGATTCGTTCTTCCGGAACTGTGTCGACCTGAACAGAGCCCCCAGTACCGGCAGGTCGCCCAGCCCCGGCAACATGTCCAGGCCGGTATTGAACTTGTTCTGCAGCAGTCCGGCGATTATGAAGCTCTCCCCGCTGCCGAGCTCGACTGTGGTCTCCGCCCGCCGGGTAATCAGGCTCGGGACGCGGGCGCCGTTCATGATCAGGGCGCCTTCGTTCGAGAGCTCGCTGACCTCGGGCTTGACCTGCAGGTTGACCAGACGATCGGAGAGCACCGTCGGTGTGAACTCCAGTCCCACGCCGTAGCGACGAAAGTCGATCGAGATGCGGTCCAGCCCTTGGGCGACGGGGATCGGAAATTCGCCGCCTGCCAGGAAGTTCGCCTTCTGACCCGAAACAGCGGTGAGCGTCGGTTCTGCCAGGATTGAAACCAGTCCCTCCTGAGCGAGCGCATCCACGATGGCAGTCACACTGTAGCTGCCGTTTGCCGGCGTATTGATTCTCCCTGAGGCCGCCGACGAGAGCCCAAAGCTGAAACCACCGGCCGAGCCTGCGGCCTCCCAGTTGACGCCGAGTTGCTTCACCGCGTTGCGCGAGACTTCGGCAATACGGACCCGCAGGTTCACCTGCGTGCTACCGCCGATCTTCAACTGATTGAGCAGCACCTCGTCCTCGCCGAGGAACTGCGCGCAGGTGGAGCGGACCTTCTCGGCGGTGTCGGCGTTGGGCACCAGCCCGCTCAGCACCGCGCCGCGCGGCGTCCGCGACAGCCTGACGTCGAGGTCTGCGAATTGAGCTCGCAGCAGCTGCCGTAGATCACTCTCGTCATAGGCAATCGCAATCCGGAACGTCGCGACGGTCGCGCCGGAATCGTCGAGCGCGAAGAGCGTCGTACGGCCGGGCTTTTTGCCGAAAACGAAGACGCGGTTGGCGGCCGCGACCTGGACGTCCGCAACAGCCGGCTCGGCGACGAAGACCTTGGAAGCCGGACGGGGCAAGGTCAGCATCTCGCCCTGAGACGCGTAGATCCGCACCTGTTGCCGCGCATTGGATGATGCCGGCGCGCAATGAACCAGCATCGTAAGGATCACCACGATCGAGGTCAGCCAGGCGGATGGCGAAATTCGAAACGGTCCCATCGTCAGCGCCGCATCGCCGAGAGCATCTCGAGATTGAGCCTCACGTCCTCTTCCCGAAGGTCGACCCGCGCAAGCTTGGCGGCGCCATCGCGATCTCCGCTCAGCGCCATAGCGATCACGAGGTTCTGGCGTGCACGAGGCGAGGCGCTCTCACCGAGCGCGATCGGCCGCAGAACCGTCATCGCGTCGGCGTACCGGCCCGTCAAGGTAAGCGACAGGCCCAGATTGTTGCTTGCGATCATGTCGGCGGGAGCGATTGCGAGCACCTGACGATAGGCTGTCTGAGCTTCGTCATGGCGGCCGAGCATGTCGAGAGCCACTCCGAGGCCGTTGAGCGCCGGAATGTTCTCGGGGTCCGAGGTGAGCACGCTGGTGAAGATTGCCAGGGCGGGCTCGGCTTGATGTCTGGCGAGCTCGCTTCGCGCTTTTCTGATTCGATCGTCCTTGTCTTCCATCCCGGCGACTTGGTTGGCGGGAGCTGCTGCGGTTGCCGTGGAGGCCGGGAGATTGCGACCCTCGACCGAGGCGGGTGCGGTCGTGGGCGTCGGCACCGGTCCGCCAATGTCTGGGCTCAGCGACGAACAGGCGCAGAGCAGACCGGCGATGCTGCCAGCCAGCGCCATTCGCCTGCAAACACCGGCACTTGGTTTCAGATGGTTGTTGAACGCGGTTTCCCGGCCTTCAGAGCTACGCATGTACTTCCTACGGATATTGCACTGTCTTATAGTTCAAGTCTCGAAACCTCGCAGGTGTCGTCGCGGGTTGACTGGTTCATTGCATCGCCGAGATCGGGAAAGGTTCAGCCTGCTCGCGTGATTCATCCAATCCAAGGACGGCGATCGGCTCGACCCGAAAATCCTTTGAGATTTCCTGATAGGAGAGCACGACCACATTGAGACCGGACGGCGCAAGCAGCGTCCAGACCACCCGGCGCAGGTCGGCGGAGGCCAGTACAATACTCGGCGATGCGGCAAGATGATCGACGTCGGCAAGCTGCCGGGTCAACGCATCAAGCAGGCGCGTGCTGACGGCAGGATCGAGAGACGTCTGAGCGTTTTCATCGAGGGCGTGCACTGCCGTTCGGATCGCTTCCTCTGTCTGTCGATCAAGCACGAAGCAGCGCAAGGTCCGATCAAAGCCTGAGCTTTCGAAGCAGATCTGCCGGCGCAGCGCCAGCCGCACGTGCTCGACCAGCATGACGCTGCTCTGCTCCCGCATTCCCCACTCGGCCAGCGTCTCAAGAATCAGCCGCAGATTGCGGATGGAGACCCGCTCGTCGAGCAGCCGGCGAAGGACATCGGTGATGCGCTGTGTAGGGACCACACGCAAGGCCTCGCGCACCAAGTCGGCGTAGTCAGCCTCTAACTGGTTGAGCAGGCGCTTGGTCTCCTGTATGCCGAGGAACTCCGGCGCATAGCGGACAAGAACGCGCCGCAGCTCGGCATCGACTGCGGAGATGGCCGCTCCCCCCGCCGTTCGGGTTGCCGGCTGATCCAGTTCACCGGACGAGAGCAGAAGAGGCACGCCATGCAGCTCGATCCTGAAATGACCGGGCGCCAGGGCGCTGCTTTCGTCGACTGCCGCCCCTGGACAGGCGCATCCGAGCCAGTCTGCCACGTCCTGTCGCGTCCGCCTGATCCGATCATGAATGCCGGCTCTCCGCAGTTCATCGCACAAGGCGGCTTCCGCGAGGATCATGATCGGTGCAGACTTGGCCGCCGGGATAGCGATCCGCGAACTTCTCGTGGGCTCTGACGGGTCGGACGGTTGCGCCGTGCCGGAGGTTCGTTGGGCTCGCCGTCGAGCCAAGAGCATCGCAACGCCGGAGCCGCCGAACACGGTGGCCATAAAAAGGAAAATCGGCGCCGGAAAACCCGGTACGAACGCCAGCCCGAGCATCATGAGACCGGCCAGCTGCAGGGATTGCGGCTGCGACGTGATCTGCTCCATGATCTCGGAACCAAGATTGCTCGGCGCTTCTGTCGCAACCCGGGTCACGACCGTTCCCGCCGCCATCGACACGAACAGCGCCGGGACTTGGGAGACCAAGCCGTCGCCGATCGTCAACAACGAGTAGAGCTGGATCGCTTCGCTGATGCGCAGCCTATGCTGCACGGTGCCGACAACGATGCCGCCAACGAGGTTGACGGCGATGATGATGAGACCGGCGATCGCATCACCTTTGACGAACTTCATGGCGCCGTCCATCGCTCCGTAGAGCTGGCTCTCGCGCTCCAGCCGGCGTCGGCGGCGCCGGGCCTCGGCCTGGTTGATGTCGCCATTGCGAAGGTCGGCATCGATGCTCATCTGCTTACCCGGCAGCGCATCGAGCGTGAATCGGGCAGCAACTTCGGCGACCCGTTCAGATCCTTTGGTGATGACGACGAACTGGACGATCGTGATGATCAGGAACACCACGAGCCCAACCACGACATTGCTGGAAACGACGAACTCGCCAAAGGTCTGAACGATGGACCCGGCATCGGCCTGGCTGAGCACTAGGCGCGTAATGGTGATGGAAATCGAGAGCCGGAACACCGTGGATATGAGAATGATTGCCGGAAGTGCGGAGAATTCGACCGCGGCGTTCAAGTAGAACGCCACCATCAGCAGCAGAATCGACGCGCCGATGTTGACGGACACCATGACGTCGACGAGCGCCGTCGGAATCGGCAGGATCATCGCCGTGATCGTGGTGACGATCAGGATGACGACGAGAAGCTCGCGCTTGTCGTTCGACCAGCGGGTCAAGCTCTCGACAATGGCCGTCATAGTTTGCGGTTCCATCCAAGCGGGATCGAAACCTTCGTCACATTGATCGAAACGCAGAGCGGCATGGTCTTACAAGCTCACGGCGAGCAGGTCTGCGCCGCGACGCAATACGACCCGGTCTTGTTCGATTCGATCGACGATCCACCCTTCGCTGATAACGGCGCCTGCGAACAGCTTCTGACCGCGTCCATCAATGACATACGGCCCATTTCCGGCCCAAATCGCCTGAACGGTCAAAGGGGCGCTACGCTTTACAGATTTCGCCTCGACCTGGCTCGTCAACACGATGGCAATGCCGAACGTGCCGTCGAACCATCGCTCAATGTCGCGCCACCTGCCTAACGCCGCGGGTTCAATGCTTCCTCTCGCCGTGATGGCGTTTGAGTCGCTGACAATCTCGACGGTCGTGAGGCCCGCAGTCAGCAATCGCTGGCGCAGCGCGTCCGCCGCGCTGTTCAAATCCGCCACCGGCGCGCCGGGCTCCGCGCCGGCCCGTCCCGTTCTGTCCTGGCCGGGCAGTCGTGCGGGGGTAAGGGTGGGGGCGGGCGAATTGGGCGCGTGCCTGCTCGGATATTTCGTCGAACAGTCGGAGTCGCAGCGGGGGGATCTCAGCCGCTCAGCTGTGGCATAGCCGCCATCGCCGGGCACCTTGTCCGCACCAGCGGGAAATCCCTGCAGAAGCAGGGCTAGACAGACCAGGATCGCGGCGGTGCCGAGTCCATACCTCAAGAAGGTAGAGCGGGTCGTTCTGCGCTTGCGGGTGAAGCGGAGCTGAATTCCATTCAGAACGACATCGGCCGGATAACGACTGATCCGTGCTTCTCCGGCACCGAGCAGGGTGCCGTTCAGCAGAACATTATCTGCGGTGCCTTCGATTTCGCAACAGTCCGCCTCTAGCGCGAACCGCGCGTGCAAAGGAGCCAGACAGTCATCCATGAGAACGACATCGGCGTCCATCGAGTGACCCACCAGATAGGTCCCGGCGTCGAGTTCTTGCCGGACCCCGGCATGAAGGCCCGATCGGATTGTGAGTTCGAATGGGGACGGTGATGCCGGCATTCTCTGCCTCTCCATCAGGGCCTAGCAGCCATGTTGGCAGCGGAGCGCTCGGTACGAACGCCCCGTGCCGTAAGCGGTTGGTAGCTGTCCGAGGGCGATCGCTGGATCAGCCGACGTTCGGGCGCTGCTGCGCGACCGTCTCGATCGATCCCCAGTGCGTCTTCTTGGTCGTGATCTCGGCATTCGTCTTGATCGCTTCGTCGAAGGCACTCTTCATCTTCGCGATCGCGCTATCGATGCTCGAGTTCGATGACGTCGTCGAAGAAACGGAGCCTGTTGAATGGGACATCGCTTTATCTCTCTATGTTCGTGTTGCGTTGAGGATTGGGCTGTCGGGGAATGCCCTCCAGCCGGGAAGTGATCGTTAGCGTTGTCCACGCTGATCACCTCTCGGCTGAAGCGGCGGCTTGGATCCCGTCCCGAGGCGCACCTTGCGAGGTACGCCTCTCGCGCTTCCTTCAACGTCCTGGTCTCATCGCCCTCGTCGCGTTGCGAGAATGAGGCCTCGTTGCTTTACTCAGCTCTGTCGGTGATATGGTTGTCGGCCGAGAGGTGTCCCGCGGAGCGGTCGCATGGCGATCCCGAGCTTGAATCCGCGAGTTGCAGAATGATCGAGGAAAGCTTGTCGAGGATGTTGTTCTTCGTCGCTTGGTCAAGGCCCTTTGCCTCTGAGACTTGGCTGACGAGCTGATTCAGCGTCTTGAGTATCGAGCTGTTCGCGCCGGGTTGATGGGATGGGCCGGACACGAGTTGCTTCAGGATCTTCGCGATCCCGTCGAGCAGCTGACCTTTGGCGGGATCGCTGGGCCCAGTGGAATTCGTGATCTGATGGGTCAGGTCACCAAGGATCTTGGCAACGCGGCCGTTGTTCCGCGCGTCGCACTGGCTCGGTCCGCCCCTCAGGATGCTGATGGCCGCCGAGATCAGAGCCGCCTTGTCTGCAGGTGTCTTTGCGTCCGCGACCAATCCAAGAACGTCCGATGCTATGGAAGACGTCCGCGGATCTTGCTGCTGCGAAGCGGGCGGCATCGACGACTGCCACCAATCCCCCGCATCACAGCGATGAGCCGGATGAGCTGACGACCCGCCGGGCGTGGGCTGAAATCCTGCAAAGCCGGGCCAGGACGACGCGTGTCCGTGCGGACCCATCATGTGACCGGTGTGAGCTTCACGTGAGGATGATGCGTGGGAGCTGACCCTAGACATGCAACTCTCTCCTTGTTTGCGATCCGATGTCTTATCTGTCTTGTTCTGAGCAAAGGGTCTAACGAGGCGTCAGTCGGCAGGCTCCGTCACGGATCCGGGGTTGCACTATTCTCGTCGCCAACGGATGCCATCTCCTGAATACCGTCCTGAGCAACAGTCATGAGCATGAACGCGGCCGCCTGCGGCATTGCGCTGAGAAACGCCTCCTCGAACTTTGCTTGATCCTCAGCCGAGACTGCCTCGCTGCTGCTCGAGGCGCTTGCCATCGCGGTCGTCATGCTCGATGCTTCTACGGCCATTCTGACCCTCCTTTGATCCGTCCGGTCGATCTGGCAGGACTTGCGAACCCGTTGATCTGCGTCATGGCACGTCGCCTGGGGCGTTGAGCTTGACCACTTGGACGTGCTCCCCGCGATAGACGGTGACGGACGATGGCTGGTCAGCTCGAGGCTTCAGTGCTGCGAGCGTACGCTCCACCGCTTGGATGTATTGCGGGGGACCCGAGACCAGGGCCATGTCGGCCTGCTTGATGGATCTGAGTGAGAATCGCGCGTCGGAGAGCGCGAGATCGCGAAGTGCGGCTTCGAGACGCTGGAGCGGCACGGCACCGAGTTGAACGAGCCTGCTCGAAGCTTCCTTGTTGCTAGTGACATAAATCCGGAAGCCGTCGAAATACCAGTCGAGTCCGTAGTTCCGGGATAGATGCTCGATGAATTCTCTTGCCTTGAGTTCAGGCAGAGGCCCGCGCACACGTCCCCGTACTTCCGGGCTCACCTCTAACCGCAGGCCGGTATTTCGTCCGAATTCCTGAAGAACGTTGCCAAGGTCTTGGTCGACGATGGTGTACCTGTAGGACTCGGTTGGCCAAGCAGGTTCACCCGCGTCTGCGGACGTGGTGTGGATTGCAGCCGCCGAGAGCGTCAGGCAGACGGTCGCGATCGCAGCCCCGCTGCGCAATGGGACCAGAACCCGAGATGCCAAAGGGTCGCATGGGAAAACGTGGCCTTCGTGCGGCCTTGTCGCGGAACAATCGTGGCAATCGTGTAGTTGATCGCGCGTACCCACGAGCAGACTCACATGTACTTGTTGCTATCAGCTCATCTCATTCAATCACAGCGGTCGCGGGTGCGTCGGAGAATATATTAGGAAAATATTATGCTCTGCCCCGCTGGGCGCCGTGCAAAGCTCTGTCTGATCCGTTGTGCAAGCCATGGTCCGGCTGTCCTTGTGAGTCATTATTTGTTTGGAGTGAGCAATGGCGAGAGCACGAGGGGTCCTGAGACGGCATGGAGCGGTGACATGACGACGATTGCGCCGTTGGGTGGCGTCACAGCTTCCGGAACAGTTGGTGTCAGTTTCGGAGCCGTTGAGCCCGGAGCGGCCGCCCAGCAGTCGTTTCAGGACGCTCTGCATAGATCGGTCACTAAACTGCCTATGGAGCCTGAGCACGCCGTCGACCAACTCGGCGGCAAGGTGATGGAGTGGATGGAGAGTTCGTACGAGCGGGTCCAGCGCAATGTCGCGCCCGAGCTCAATCTCATGCCGGAGCCGGCAGCATCCGGTCCAGCGTCCTCCAACATTGGCGGAACGGCCCTGGGAGCGGACAAGCCAGACGCGGGCCGTCAGGCCCTGCAAATGCTGGAGCACGCATTCTCGTTTGCCATTGAGGCGACGCTGATGTCGAAAATCTCGACCGAGTCGACCCGGATCTTCAACACGTTCTTGAAGGGACAATGAGAATGGCCGGTTGCGGCAAACAATGGCTGGCCGCTCGAGGGCGCGGATTGAATTTGGCGCTGGTGCTGGGCTTGGCGTTCATGCTGAGCGGTTGCAAGGGTGAGCTCTATAGCCGCTTGAGCGAGAAGGAGGCTAATCTGATGGTGGCCCTTCTGCTGCACCACGGCATCGCCGCCGACCGACTCCAGGCAAAGGACGGTAGCAATACTGTCAGGGTCGAGCAGGAGCGATTTGCCGACGCTGTGACGCTGCTGAATGCGTCCGGGTTGCCGCACGCGAAGTTCGAAGACATGGGCAGCATATTCTCAAGCAATGGTCTGGTGTCGTCACCCACAGAGGAGCGAGTCAGGTTGATTCACGCGCTCAATCAAGAGTTGGCAAGGACGATCATGGAGATCGACGGAGTCATCTCTGCCCGAGTCCACGTGGTGCTGCCTAAGATAGACCCGTTGCGTCACGATCAGGTTCCGTCGTCGGCGGCATCGGTGTTCATCAAGCACGACGCGCGCGCCGAAATCGCCGTGCTCCTACCGCAGATCAAGACCCTCATTGCCAACAGTGTCGAAGGACTGACGTACGACAGGGTGGCCGTGGTTTTCGTGCGTGGCAGTTCGGATCCCGTCGAAGTCAGCCCCTCCACGTCGATCGAGACGACGGCATCCGTTCTATCTCACGACGGATCTGCCCTGCGTGACCGTCCGCTCATCCTGCAGGTGTCAGCCGCGGTAGGGGTGGGGCTGCTGGGATCGATCGGAATCTTCCAGCTCTGGCGCCGGGCACGCGTGGGATATGCGCAACGCAACGCGCCGCGTCGTGAGGCGCGAATGCCGGCGCGTGATCCGCTGCGTGTCGTATCCTAGTGCGATTGAAGTGGGCTTGGCCGGCAAATGAGTAGGCTTGTGCAACCTGGAGCATCCCTTGGTTTGCGTGCTCCGAAGGTCGGCGGTGGCTGCGAACCCGGCGCGCCGGTGGGGCATTGGCCGGTGATGGATATGGACACGTTTTGTCGATTACCGGCACGCTACATCCACGTTGAACGATTTCTCGCGTGCGTACCGGGCGTTTCGCCCGGGCTTGCCGCACGGATACTCGCCTGCGACCGACTCCACCGAGATATCTCAGAGCGGATCGTTGTGCATTACGAGCTTGATTGCTGCACGGCAGCCGACGTCGCTGACACGCGCAGTCGCATTGCGTTTCTCGACTGCGAGCAACTATGCCGCGTCGGTGAGCTGGCCGGCGGTGTTTGGCATGCCCACGCAATTCGTTCCACGGTCCTCAAGACTACGCTCCGGGAGCATCTCGGAGAATTCGATTCCCGACTCCACAAGGTCGCGCTCGCCAATATCGATCTGTCGCCCAAACCCGATCGCCCCCCGAATCCATCTGCGCTTGCGGACCTCATCCGAGGTGATGGGATGCAATGTCTCAATGCCGCAATCTGGCGACTCCCCGCCACCTTGCGCAGCCGCATCCTTCTTCGATTTCCGATTAACTCGCCGCTGGGCTCCTCGGTCTCGCGGCGACACCAGCAGCTTGGTCCGGAGATTGTTGATCGCGTTCTAGCCGATGGGATGGTGCCGTGAAAGCCCGCGAGAGTGACAAGCCTGTCGGCACGTTCCATCCGCTCGGACCCGTGGTTCGAGCCGAAGAGGCGGAGACCTGGTTTTCCGCGGCTGCCTCTCTTGCCGACGCCCGGCGGCAATGCGAGCAGATCGCCGCGCAGGCCCGGCTCGCGTTCGAAGAGCAGCGCATGAGAGGCTTTGAGGATGGTCGTCTCGCGGGAGTTGAGGAGGCGGCTCGCCTGATTGCGGAAACGAAGGTCACGGTTGATGATTTCGTCGCCGATCTGCAAGACGAACTTATCACGCTCGTCGTCGAGATCATCAGGGAGATCCTCGGAAGTTTTGAGCCGGACGATCTCGCCGCGCGCGCCATCACCAGAGCACTCGAAGAGATCCGTTCCGGTACGGCCCTCGTGCTGATGACTGCGCCGCAGGAGATGGAGTCCATCCGTGTACGAGTGGCGACGCTGCTGGAGGATGGGGCCGACCAGCTCACCATCGTGTCCGACCCGCAGTTTGCGCCGGGGCGCTGTATGCTTTGGAGCGAGTTCGGGCAGATCGATGTTTCCGTTGACGCTCAACTGGAGCAGCTCGCCTTGGCGCTGCGTGCCGGTTTCGAGGGCGTGGAGCCATGATGCCGGCAGGCTCTGCCACGCACCGACTCGCGCGAATCCTGCCGCAGTTGCGTGAAGCTGCAGGCCGTTCGCAACTGCGCCCGATCCGCGGGCGCGTGATTCAGGTGTCGGGGACCCTCATCAGGGCGATCGTTCCCGATGCGCGTGTTGGCGATATCTGTTTGCTCCGTTCTGCCCATGCCTCGCCTGATCTGCGGGCCGAGATCGTGGGCATCGAAGGCGGAGTCGCGTTGCTGACGCCTCTCGGAGACGTGGCGGGTCTCTCAACAAGAACGGAAGTCGTCTCGACAAGGCAGGCCCTCGGCATCATGGTTGGGCCAGCGCTGCTCGGCCGCGTCGTCGACGGGCTCGGGCGCCCTCTCGACGTTCAGGAACGAGGATGGCCCGAGTTCGACCAGATTCGACGAGTCCGCGGAGCTGCGCCGGCGCCCTTGGCACGGCGGCTCGTTGACGGCCCTTTGTCACTTGGTATCCGGGCGATCGATGGTCTGCTCAGCTGCGGCGAGGGGCAGCGGATCGGCATCTATGGCGAACCCGGCGCGGGCAAATCGTCGCTTGTCGCCCAGATCGTCCAGAACGCGGACGTCGACGTCTGCGTTGTCGCACTGATTGGCGAGCGTGGGCGCGAAGTTCGAGAAATGGTCGAGCGCTGCCTGGCCGGAGCGGCTCGGGCGCGATCAGTCGTGATTGTCGCAACCTCCGACCGGCCGCCGACGGAGCGCGTCACGGCTGCCTATGTCGCCGTGACGATCGCGGAGTACTTCCGGGATTGCAACGCACGCGTGCTCCTAGTGCAGGACAGTGTCACTCGCTTTGCGAGGGCATTGCGTGAGATCGGACTGGCCGCGGGCGAGCCGCCGACGCGCCGGGGCTTTCCGCCGTCGGTGTTTGCGGCATTGCCCGAGTTGCTCGAGCGGTCCGGTCCCGGAGTCGCCGGCTCAATCACTGCATTTTACACCGTGCTGGTTGAGGGGGATGGTACCGCGGATCCGATCGCGGAGGAGACGCGCAGCATTCTGGACGGGCACATCGCGTTGTCACCTAAGCTCGCACAGTCGGCGCATTTCCCTGCGATTGACATCGTGTCCAGCCTCAGCCGCGTCATGGATCAGGTCGTGACGAGCCGTCATCGCTCTGCAGCCAGGAGGGTGCGTGAACTCATAGCTCGCTATGCAGAGCTTGAGTTCCTGCTGCAGGTTGGGGAGTACAAGGCCGGATCCGATCCGATCGCCGATGAGGCGATCGCCAAGCAGGATGCTATCAAGTCCTTTCTGCGGCAGGGCCTCGGCGAGGTCGTTCCGTGGGATCGCACGATCCATCAACTCGAGCAGCTCGCGTCATGAGGTACGATCCACTGCTCACGCGCATACGCAGGATGCGGATCGTTCTCGGAGAGAGGGAGCGGCGGGCGAATTCCGCGCTTCAGCGCGGCGTGGAGGCACAGGTCGAAGCGACTGCAGAACTGACGCAGATCAATCATGCGCTTGCGTTGCAAGCAGCGGCGCGTGGCGCACGCGAACGTCAGATCTACCAGCAGATGGTAGGGCGTCCAATTTCCGCGCGGGAGATCACCCAACTTGACGCGCAACTCAGGCGCCTCGAGTCGCTGGCAATGGCGCTTGCCGAGCAGCGCCTTGCGAGCATCCGTACGCTCGACCATGCGCGTAACGAAGTTCAGGGTCTACGCCTCGAATTCGTGAAGGCTCATCGGAGGCGTCGCAAGTGGGATGAGTTATCGCAGCAATCACGTCGCCGTCGCGAGGACCGTGAGACGTTGCTAGAGGAGATGGCTAATTCGGACGGCAGGGCGGCGGGGCGGCAAGCATGAACGCGCCATTCCCCGCTCGCAGGCGCGGAGCGCCTGACGGTGAGATCACCGAATTTCATCCGGACGCGCTATCCATTGCTGATGTTCTACGTGCCCGTCGTTGGTGTCGGCGGCTGGCTGAACTCACCTGCGAGTTGGCAGGTCTGCCGCTGCGGATTTCCTTCTCGGGCGCCTCCTCGGGCGTTTCGAGCCGGCCGGCGTGTCGTCTTCATTTTACGATCGGCGGTGATCCATGCGCCGTAAGTCTGCCTGTCGAGGTGATCGATGCAACGCTGCAGGCGATTGATGGTCCGCCTCGAACTACGCTTGCCGAGCCCGATCTGCTGCTTCTGATCGAGTTCGCCTGCGCCGCCATACTTGATTCAATCGAGGAGACGCTCGGCCTCCCCGTCATCCTCACGCATGCTTCCTTCGATGGCAGCGTTCCGGACTCGATTGGAATCCTGTGTCGCGGCAGGTTTGGCGAACGATCGTTCAGTGCTTACCTGTCTTTACCAGAGCCATACGAATCCCGCTTGGCAAATCAAGTTCAAGCATTGGGTCCGGCTGCTGCCGCCGGAGTTCCGATCTGCGCGGCTTTCCGGCTTGGTGCTACGCGCGTCAGCGCCCGCTTGCTTGCGAGCTTACGGCCGGGAGACGTCGTGATCGTCGAACACGCGATGCCGGATGGACGCGTCGCCGCCGTCTTCGGCGAGCGTCGTCTCACCTCATGTCGCTTCGAGGGAAGCGACGCGACAGTGGTGGACACGTTGCACCAGATAAGAGGCGATCTTCATCATCATTGGACGGCTGTGGACATGACTGCACATGAAAGCGTCGATACAGGCGCAGACGATGTGAGCCTGGACGACCTCCAGATCAAGCTCCTATTTGAGATCGGCCAGCTCGAGATACCTCTCGG
Source organism: Bradyrhizobium sp. HKCCYLS3070 (assembly GCF_051167575.1). Taxonomy (NCBI): domain Bacteria; kingdom Pseudomonadati; phylum Pseudomonadota; class Alphaproteobacteria; order Hyphomicrobiales; family Nitrobacteraceae; genus Bradyrhizobium; species Bradyrhizobium sp. HKCCYLS3070. The sequence continues at coordinate 192,510 of NZ_JBNPTI010000003.1, read as the reverse complement.
CGAGTTGCGCATGATCGCGCCCGGCTATGTCTTCAATCTCGGTCGGGATCCGCGACATGCAATTGAGATTCACGCGGGGAATCGGCGGATCGGGCAGGGCGAGATCGTCAGGATCGGCGAGGCAATCGGCGTGCGGATCAACAGATTGTTCAATCACGAATGAGCTGAAGCCGTGACCCAGTTCAATTTGTTCGCTGTTCTCGCGGTCATCGCCGGGCTTGGCCTTGTCACCTTTGCCGTCGTGACGATGACATCGTTCGTCAAGATCGCCGTGGTGCTGTTCCTGATTCGGAATGCGCTGGGAGTGCAGCAGACGCCTCCAAACCTCGTGCTCTATGCCATTGCGCTGGTTCTGACGGCCTATGTCAGCGCGCCGCTGGTGCAGGCCGTGTATGAGCGCGTCAATGATCGGCCCAGCGAGTTTCAAACTTTTACCGACTGGAAAGATGCTGCTGAGCGGGCAGGCCAGCCAATTCGCGAACATTTGAGCCGGTTCACGACGGTCGCGGAGCGAGATTTTTTCGTCACGGCCACTGGCAGCTTGTGGCCCGATAGCAGCAGAGCCAAGCTATCGAGCGAAGATCTCGTTATCCTCGTTCCCTCCTTCATGAGCTCGGAGCTCAAGCGCGCCTTCGAGATCGGCTTCCTGCTCTATCTGCCCTTCATCGCGATTGATCTCGTGGTGTCCGCGGTCTTGATGTCCCTTGGCATGTCGATGGTGCCGCCATCGACGATCTCCGTCCCATTCAAGTTGTTCTTGTTCGTGATGGTCGAGGGCTGGTCGAAGCTGATGCATGGCCTGGTGTTGAGTTACGGATAGCCTGCGAGATGGGGAGGGGAAGCAATGGGCCAAGCGACAATCGTCGATCATCTGGTCAGGGGTCTGACGGTCGTTCTCATATTTGCCATGCCTCCCCTGGGTGTGGCGATGGTTGTTGGCCTCTTCGTCTCAATTCTTCAGGCCGCAACCCAGATTCAGGATCAGGTGCTGCCGCAGACGATCAAACTGATTGCCGTCGTGGCCACGCTGGCGGTGTTCGGCGCAGTGTTGGCGGCACCGCTGATCCAATATGCCGATCAGATCCTTGCGGATTTTCCTGCACTGACGCGTTGACGGGCCTTCCCTTCATCGTGCTCGGAGGGACATGGGCGACGCGGAGTGGCGATGGGGCTTGACCTCATGCCGTTGGACAGCATCGAGGCGGGGGCCAATCTCGTCTTCCGTCATCTTCTTTCGTTGGCGCTCGCCATCGCGCGTCCCAGCGCCTTCGTCATGACCTTTCCGGTGTTTGTTCGCCTCGGGCTGACCGGCTTGATTCGTGGTGCCTTCGTGGTCGCGATCTCGCTACCGGTCATGACCGGACTTGTTGAGGTGCTTCCTCCGATCGGCACGCAAACATTGCGATTGGTCGCGGTCGGGTTCAAGGAAGCGATCATCGGAGGGCTCCTTGGTCTGCTGCTTGGGATCCCGTTCTGGGCCGCCGAGGTCGCGGGCGACCTGCTCGACTACGAACGTCAGGCCCCCGATGCCCAGCTTCAGGATCCCAACGCCATGACCGAGTCCACCGCGTCTGGCACGCTTTTTATGCTCGCTGCGGTGGTTCTGTTCGTCGCAGCCGACGGCTTTCATAGCGTCGTCGAAGCCCTTTATGGCAGCTACAGGCTCTGGCCGGTCATTGAGCTCGCGCCGTTGCTACGCGCGGAGAGCGGCCTATTGGCGCTGGAAATGCTCGTCCGCGTGCTGCAGTTGGCATTGATCCTGGCATTCCCAGTGCTGGCGGCCATGTTCGTTGCGATGTTCGCGCTGATGGTGATTGCCCGTTTCGCACCGCAGTTGAATGTGTTCGATCTTTCGATGGCGGCGCGCAACTTGGTCTATTTCCTGGTTCTGCCGCTCTATGCGGCCTTTCTGCTCGATCACTTCGGTACTCAGCTTGGAGAGTTGACCGGAATCCTGGACCAGCTAGGGCAGTTCCTGCGATGAGCGAGGATGGCGGCACTGAGGAGCGGACGCTGCCTCCGAGCGAGCGGAAGTTACGTAAGGCGCGCGAAAAGGGACAGGTCTTTCGCAGCACCGATATGGTCGCCGGTGCATGCCTGTCGTCCATGCTGCTCTATCTCTGGCTGACCTTGCCGGAGCTTTTCGCGCGGCTACGGGGAGCCATGATGCTCGTGGGCGATGCGGGCGGGCAACCGTTTCGGGAAGCTGCGGGCACGATCGGAACGATGATGTACGAAGCCGCCGTGCCATACCTTGCAAGGGGGGCGGCCATCGTCGTCCTAATGTCCCTCGTCGTCAACGTCGCCGTCACCAAGGGGATCGTCTTCAGCCTTGACCCTATCAAGCCCCGCGCAGAGCGCTTGCATCCCACAAAGGGTTTGAAGCGAATTTTCGCGCTCAAGAGCCTGATCGAGCTGGTGAAGAGTCTGGTCAAGACGACCCTGCTCGTCACGATCTCGGTTTTCGTCCTCGAGATGTCGCTCAACTCCTTGGTTCACACGCCAGGATGCGGCCTTTCGTGCCTCGCGCCGGTGATCGGGGCGGTGATGGCACCGCTCGTCGTCGCGGCAATCGTCGTGCTGATGGTGGGCGGCCTTATCGACGTTCTCTTGCAGCGCGGACTGTTCATGCGCGAGATGCGGATGACACGAAGCGAGGCGAAGCGCGAGCGGAGAGACCAGGAGGGCCTGCCGGAGGTGCGCTCCGCACAACGCCGTCAGCGTCAATCGCTGGCGCACGGGGGAGGGCGGGGAGGAATCGAAAGCGCAACACTGGTCATTGAGGGCGACGATGTGATGGTCGGGTTGCGCTATGTTCCGGGTGAGACACAGGTCCCAAGGCTCGTGTGCAAAGGACGTTCCGTCCGTGCGCACAATCTCACCGAAGCTGCGGCTGAGCTTGGCATTCCTCGTTTCCGCAATCCAGACCTCGCAGAGGAACTCGATCGCCGCATCGCTCAGGACCATTACATCACCGAGGAGTTTTTCCAGCCGGTGGTGTCGGCCTTGCGCGCGAGCGGCATATCCTGAGTGTAGCCGTGCTGCCCGACAGTATTTTCACAATATATTTCGGATCGGCCGCCGGCTGATGCCCTAAACTGTCGCTCGGACATGATCGCCGAGCGGGCTGCATGGCTGACGAACTGCGTCTGCCAGAGCAGAGCCGCCGCCGCTAACGGGGAGACGCACGAATGCGGATAGATGACGCAGGTGGCTCGGTTGTCGCCAGTCCGCCTCCTCCTCCGCCCCCACCCCCACCCCCGCCACCTCCGCGGCCGAAGTCCGCGGCATCATCGTCGGGCATGCTCGATCGCAATTCGGCGCGCAGCGTTGGATCATCATCGACCGCACCTTCGCCGCTCTTTCAGCCCCTTCGGCCTTTCATAGGTCCGGTTCTGCAGCCGACGCCTGTGTTGCTTTGCCCGCCTGCTCCGCCGAAAGCGGCGGCAACATGTCCGGGAGTTCCCGCCCCGGCGCCGGCGGCGCCGGTCCCGGACGCCGTTTCGCAGGCAAAATCTGTTCAGACAAAAGCGCAGACCACTCTCGACGGTGATGCTGGAAAGCTGCATAAACTGCAGACCGAACTGAATGATGCGCAGGGAACGAAGGCTCCGATCGGGTACGGTCGCGGCGCGGGCGCCGCGGCGGCTGCGCATCAAGCCCATATCAGCGATCTGAAGAAGCAGGTTGCGGCCGCTCAGCAGCAAGTCACCGCCGACCAGGCGGTGTTGAGTTCGGCCAAGAGCAATCTGAGTGCTGCACAACGCATCGACGCCGCCGCAGCGAACTACAAGCCGGCACCGCCGCCGGTCACCGTGAAAGATCCAGTCGCGCGGAAAGTTGCCCCGCTCGTCGACGCGGCCTCGGCCCAGGTTTCCGCGGGAAAGGCCAAGGTCACCGCCGATACGGCTGCTCTCGAGCAGACCAAATCGCAGCTCGGCCGTCTGGACACCGAGATGGACCGGGGGATCAGCGCCGGAACATTGCACCGTCTGTCGTTGCTGAATCAGCAGCAGGATGCGCAGCAACACAAGCTGGCGACGGACCAGCGCAAGCTTGATGCCGCGAGCGCCGACCTTGCGGCAGGGAAAAGCGTCGTCTACGGGCAGCAGGCCGCGGCGGACAAGAAAGAGCTCGAGAGCGCTTCCACAGCGCTGAAGAAAGCCGGTGTCACGATCGACCAGAACGAAAATCCGACCCAGGCGAATTTGACGCCATCGCAGCTGCGCGCCTATGACGACTTCACCGTGGCGCGGAGCAAGCTCAACGCCGATGTCGGCATGGTCGCGCAGGGCAAGGCCCAGCTCCAGTATTATGCTTCGAATTCCGAGAAATACGGGACGGTTGCGAAGGATGCCCAGGATCGGGTGAACGACGCTCTGCATCCATTGGGGTACACCGTACGTGCAACGCGCGGCAGCGATCCGCAGCAGGCATCGCTCGATCTCAAGCTCGCGAACGGGAACGCTGATTACCAGAATGCAGGCTGGGCCGCGGCTCAGCACCGAGTGGCATTTGCGGCGGCAGCGCAGACCGATCTTGAGGCAGCGCAGGACTCCGATCTTGCCAAATTGTCCCCGCAAGCCCGGCAGACCGCTACCACGGCGAAGATCGACTACGATCAGGCAAGCGCCTATCAGAACAAAGTCGGGACCGACCTCGCCCTGATCAAGGGCCACCAGGCCGTCTCGGATGCGCAGGCCGCCTATATCAAGAATCCGACGGCCGCCACGGAGCTCAAGCTGAACCAAGCGCAGCATCAGTTGCGCGAGCTCTCGACAATGTCCGACATTGCGACGGCGGGCTTCAAGTCGGCAACCGGGCTTGCCTACGCCGACCGGCGCAATACGACATTGGCTAATCTGGAGCAGACCTATAGCCATGTTCCCTTGCCCTCAAACTCGCCGGTGTTGCAGCAGATAGCGCAGGCAAGAACTGATGCGGCATCGGCCGGCCTGATCACGAAAGAGCTGGCTGCAACGACCAACAGGCTGGTTCAGGATTATCGTGTCACACAGAGCGAGGCGGCGGTCGCAACCGCGCGGCAGTCCGCCAACACTGATTTGGTACAAGCTGGCAATGTACAGGCTGTGGGTTTCACCAAAGCGGGCAGCGCCCTGACGACGGCTCAGCAATCGCTTCAATATGCACAACTTCAACAGAAGCTGGCTCAATATCAGCTGCTGGACTCCCAGTTTCGGCTGACGTTGCCGCAAAATCTACTTGATCCGCAAACGGCCGCTGACCAGAGCGCGCTCTCGCATGCGTACAATACATTCTTTGCGCAGCATCCGGGTGCCTTGAGCGATGGCGCGGTCGCTGAGCAGCTTGCGAGCCTCAAGGACGCGAACGCGCGAGTGGATATCGGTCAAGGGCTGCATGAGCTGCAGGATGCCATCGACAGGGAAGACAAAGCGCTCGGCAACCGCAGCCTTCTGCAGAAGGGCGGCGATTGGGTCGGGGGGCTGTTCGGTGCCAACCGGTCTGAGCTCGAGTCGGATCTGCAGGACAAGAAAGAGGCGCTCACGGCCCTGCAGAAAAATCAGGGAGGGATGACTGCCCAGGAGGTCAACGGCGAGTATCTGAAAATCATGGGTAATCTGGCCACCCAGAATGACCGGATGTTCGAGAACGAGCGCAAGACCGACGCCAATTGGTCGAGTGCACAGGAAGTCGTGCGCGACGTCGCGATCGCCGCGGCTGCGACCGCTGTCACCATGGCCACGGCCGGAGCCGGCGCGCCTGTCTTGGCCGCCCTCGCAGCGGGCACCTTGGTAGGAACGGGAACGGCAGAAGCCATCGACACGGCCCAGAATGCAGCGACTGTGTTCGGTGGCGGCGACATTCACAGCAGCTCTCACGTCTCCCTCGATGCGGCGCTGACCAACAACTTCTTCCAAGGTGGCGGCAGCTGGGATGAAGTGAAGCAGGCGGGCGTCGATGCGACCGTATCGGGCGTGCAGTCCCTGGGCGCAGCAGGCGGGGCGTTGACGGGCGGAGCGACGGAGGCCTTCGTTACGCGCGGCCTCGACCAGGCTGCAAGCTCGGTCGTCTCGAAGCTGGCAACCGGATCAACGGTCATGGTCGCCAATCAGGGGGTCATGGGCCTCGGCAACGTCGCGGGGACCTACGTCGAGTCCCAGTATCAGCTCTCCGAGGGACGGCTCACGCAGGACGAAGCCAACGCGCAGATGAAGGACGCATTCTCGGGGTACTTCAAGAATGTCGCGATGGCCGGCGTGACTGGCGGTCTGACGAAGTTCGTCGACGGCAAGGTCGCCGTGCGGACCTCAAGCGCGGCACGGCCGAATGGCCTCGTGTCGAACCCGCTTTATCAGACAGCCTCCCAGCTGGGCGCGAACACCATGCTGACTGCGGGTCCCGGCCTCCTGTCAGGCAAGGCGCCGACCACGCAAGACTATCTGTCCATCGGACTCAATACAGTTTCCGGTGTGGCTTCTCATCACTATCAGCAGAGCAGATCCCGCACCGCGACCGAAGCGGGCCTCGCCGGACAGCCCGCTGCGTTCGACGCGGGAAGGAAGGTGTTTGACGCCTATCAAGGTCGGACGAGCGGCTCAGCGCCGAATGGCATCCGGCAGCAGGCCATGGATCCTGCCGATTTCGCCCGTGCATATCAAAATGCCGGCGGCCAGCACGATCCGGCGGCCGTCGATGCTTTCAGCATCGCATCGGATCGGGGGCATCGCGTCTATGTGCGGACCGACAGATTGAGCCCGGACGTGGTCGCGCACGAGGCGGTGCATGCACTGACTTCGGAATCGTTCAAGAAGCTCGCAAGCACCTTGGTCGTTGATTCAAGCCGGCCACATTCGAACTTGAACGAAGGTGTGACCGAGTTTCTCGCCTCGCAGGTCGTGCCGCGCCGCGGCACATCGCCCTATGCGACGGAGGCAAAGATCGCGGAGGCCATTCGCGACCGGATGGGGGAGACCGACTTCCACAAGGCGGTTTTCGGAGGCGATCCAGCGGCACTCGCATCGTTCCGGCAGACCGCTTTGGGGTTGCAGGATACGCCAATCAGCCAAGATCACGCGGCCGATTGGGCTCTGGCCGCCTCGACGACACCTCAGGCGGGAGGCGGCGCCAAGCGCATCGCGAATCGATTGAGAGAATGGGTCGCTGCCGCTCCGCCGGCCGCAGCATCGGCAGCCGTTGCCGGCGAACTGGTGTTGGCCACGCATGGTGCGCCGGCATTGAGCGAGGCCATCGCTGATCTTAATCCAGTAGGTCGCGCGTTTTTCAACAGTCCCCTGGCGCATGCGCGGGTTAGGACGTGGCTCGGGTCGTCTCGTGAAGCGGCGGCTCGCGCCGTCGTCGCCTCGAGTTTCGGGACCAACGCCTCGATCAATTTCATGAAGGCTGCGAGTGGATGGCATACAGACAGGGCCGCCGCCATATCGGACGGTTTGCTCGGTCTTGGGCAGGCAGCTTTCGCCTTGCGCAATGGTGTGAGCTCCCAAGCGCTGATGCGCTCGCGCGGGACGAAAGTCGACGTTCTGCCAGGCGATACGATGGTCAGCATTGCCCAAAGGCTTGGCCTCATACCGCGCGACCTCACGCGAAGCAATCCTGGCGTTCAAGACATCAATCCGACAGTTACCGCTCTCAACAGTTCTGGTGCGACATGGGCCGAGATTGCGAAGCGCGAGGGGGTCGATGTCAAGACGCTCGTGGCGCTGAACCTGGATCGGCATGGATGGTCGATCCCCGCTCGGAAGGATTCCGCAGGCGCATCCGTTCCGGCAGTCGATGACGCACGCGTGCAAGCCGGTCAAAGCCCGCAGGAGTTTCTCGACAGCCACAGCACCTCGCTGCGATCGATCGCCAAGGCCAACGCCAAGAATGTAGCGCCCGCCGAGATCCTGGTTCCTCAGCGGCTTCGTCAGGTCACGAATGGCGTGACCTACGGGGAATTTGCAACCGATCAGGGACTCAGCCTGAAGCGGCTGTTGGAGGCGAACGGGCACCGTGGTTTGTCCATCCCACCACGACGGGTTTATGATGCAGCGAGCGGTGGCCGCGTGCTTCGCGGGGCAACGACCGATCGCTTGCAACCAGGCGAGTCACTGGAGAGTTTCGCTCGCAGGCATGGTGTCGGGATCAAGAAGCTGATCACGGCAAACAAGGACAGTCGTGCACCTTTGCGGATTGACGTTCCGGGCCAAGCCTCGTCGGCCAGCAACCCAACAGCCGTGACATGGGAACAGATCGCCAAAAAAACCGGTGTGCCTCTCCGACGTCTGTTGTCGATGAGCGGCCAGAATCTGCACGTTCCCGGGCAAAAGCAAGCCGTCGATCTCCAGCCGGGACAATCTCTGAGAGATCTCGCAAAGGAGCATGGCACAACAGTCAGAAAGATCGTGTCCGAGAACCGGACTTGGATCCCCCAGACTTACGAGCTTCCGCGGGCCGGGGCTTGGGTCGGTGACAAGCTCTCGGTCGACCGCGTCTACGATAATCGTGACGTCCAAGATCCGTCGAAGGGCAGGCTGACATGGGTGCAGGTGGCGCGGAGAACGGGGCGCACGACGAAAGAATTGATGAGCTACAATAAGGCCAGCTCTGCAAACAAGAAGGACTTGGCTCCTCCAACTGTAAATATTCCCACCAAGTCAAGTTGGGAAACATCAACCAAATCCGGAAAAGGCCTTCAATTTGTCGGCGCGATTGGGCTCGTTCCGGGCAATCTGGTAGCGGCTGATGTACACGCTCACGCGGGGAACTGGGCGCTCATTGGTCCCGATGTCGGTGTCGCTGTCGGGGTCGGCCTTGCTGCAACGCGTTCAGCGGTCGGGTCCGTTGCGAAGAGTGGTGCAGCAAAGAAATGGGCGAGGGCCCGTCCCCGCGACGCGTGGACCTCCGGACTTTCTTTCGGCGCCAAGGGTTTGATCAAGTACATCGAATCGTTCCGGCCCTAAGGAACGGTTCTGACATTCGGTTCAGTAGATCTGCGTGCCGGATGTCATGTGCCAAGCCGCACTCGTCACTGGTTTGCCGCGGCTCCGATGCGCGCAATCCGACGCTCCGAAATGATTCGCGCGTCGGGGTTCGGCACCAAGCCGCCGAACGCTGAAGGTGCGTTGTTGGACGATATGAAGGACCCGCGATCTCCTGAGGCCATCGCCATCTCCTGAGCCTGTATGCGAACGCATGGTTCTCTCCGGCGTTGCAGCAGATGCTTGGCCCATGTGTGCGTCGCCTCCGACGCCGAGTAGTCGAGAACGGCGTCGCCGCGATTCCTCGATCGCCAGCTCGTTGGGCCAGGGGAATTTCGTCAAGAAAACGACTCAATGATGTTTCATGCTTCGGTTGAGTTTTGTAGTTGCACCTCATGATGGTTGTGTGTCTTTTAGGGCAAGCAATCATTGGCTGAACTGGCCATGGAGATCGTGATCGATCTGAGTCCTTCGGGTCTCGCCGGTCGCGATTGCGCGACAGTCTTCGCGAGATGAGTCCCATATGCGCAGCGCAACATTGATTTGACGCTTGGTATTATCGTGCCGAGCTGATATTTTCTCAAAGCAATCTTAAGTTGTCGGAGACGGTTGAATCGCACGGGCGGCAGTGCGTCGTGCCGCAGCCATGAAAGAGTATCGTGTAGGTTGGCCATTGGTTAGCGCATGAAGGATAGCGGTGTTCCGCTTATAGGAAGGGACCAGGAGTCGAACCGGCTTCGCGAGCTTCTCCCGAGCACGAATGGACGCGCTGTCGGCGCGGTCCTGATAGGAGAGGCTGGTATCGGCAAGAGCCGTCTGGTCGAGGCACTGGCCCTAACTGCGAAGCAGCGCGGTTTCTGTGTCGCGAGGGGGGCCGCCTACGAGATGGCCGAACCTCTGCCCTATGGATTGTTCGCCGACACGTTCTCCCAATGGGCTCGCGAGCAGCCGACACTCCTCAACCATGCTCGCAATGATATGATTCGGCCGCTGTCTCGCCTGGTGCCGGCGTTCGCGGCCGCTGCGGATCTTCCTGCTCTCAAAGGACTCTCCGGACCGGACGAGCGGTTTCGGCTGTTCGAATCCGCCGTTCATCTGCTTCATGCGGTTGCAGTCGAATCTCCACTGTTGCTCGTGCTGGAGGACTTGCACTGGGCCGATCGCGAATCCTGGTCGATGTTGCTGCATTGCTTACGCTCGACGCGATCTCTCCCCTTGCTAACCGTCATGACCCTCCGTCCCGACGAGACCGGTGGCGAGCCGCTGGAACTCAGTGCGATGGCGCGTGAGAGCGAACTTCACCGGATCGCGGTTCGGCCGCTCGAGCCTGCGGACACGATGCGCATGCTTGAGTCGTTGGCTGGCGAGCGGCTTCCCGCATCGCTTGCGACGGCAATTCATCGTGAGACTGGCGGCAATCCGTTCTATGTGCGCGAGCTCTTCAACCACCTCGTCGAGGAGGGAAGATTTCCGGGGCGCCAGGGCCAATGGCCCGCCGATCTCGTGACCAACGGTGTCGGCATCCCGGCCGGATTGCGTCCGCTGCTGTCGCGACGGTTCGCGCGGCTCTCGGGGCCGACCCTGGGGATGCTACGGATCGCTGCGATATTTCCGGAAGGCTTCGATCTCGGCCGATTGCAGCTTCTGATATCGGATTCCGAAGAGACGATCCTCGACCATATCGACGAGGCGATGAGGGCCGGAGTCCTCGTCGTGCGAGGTGATGGCTACGTCTTTGCGCATGCGTTGCTGCGGCGTGCCATGTACGACGAACTGAACCCCGACCGGCGAGCGATCTTGCATCGGCGCGCGGCGACGCGTCTCGCCGAGCTCGATGCCGATCCCGGAGAGATTGCACATCAGTATCACGCTTCGCAGCGCATCGCGGGTGCCGAGATCGGCGGGGTCTTCGCGCTGAAGGCAGCCGAGCGCGCGCGAGCGAACTATATCAGCGAGCACGAAGCTGCATTCCTTCGGATCGCTTGCGATCTCGCAGGCGATGCTGTCTCGGACGAGATGCTTCGTGATCTCGCGCTTGCCCAGGCTGCATCCCTCGACGTCGAAGCCGCTGACGCGACGTCTCGCCTTCTGTTCGGCCGATGCTGGGAGCGGCAGCCCTCATGGATCATGAGTTTCTTGGTGACGATTGCCCGCAGGCTGCGCGACGCCGGCGCTCCCACCGAGATGTGGCAGCCTCTGGTGGAACGCGGACTGGAGGCCTGCGGTGCTCGCCGAGATTTGCACTGGGCCCGATTGGAGGTGCTCCGACAGCACTGGCGATGCCGATGGAATGACGGGACGTTTGAGACGATCTACCATGCGCCGGATCCGGTTGCGCTCGATCTCGTCCGTCAGCTTGGAGACGAAGAGGACCGCGCCTCGGCGCTCGACCTGTATGCTCCGCGATCCATCGAACAGACAGAGCAGGTGCAACGTTGGGCCGCCGAATGGCAGAGTCCGGCGGCCATCATCCGGGCTCGAGAGGTCGTCACCCATGATTGGATCTATCGGCATGGACAACTCGCCATGGGGGTCGAAACTGCGCACGACCTGTTGCGGGATGCCAAGTGTTTCGGGTCGCTTCCTGGCCGGATCGAGGCTTTAACCTCTCTCGCGATTGCCGAGGCGAGCCTGGCCCATTTGACAAGCTCCGACGCGGCGCTGCGCGACGCGCGTGCGCTGGCTGTCCGACTGGGACCATGGCACCGGTTGCATCTCGCCCTGGAGCTTTCCGCGGTCGCATGGCGGGCCTATTTGTATGGTGGCGACTGGACGGCAATCGGCAGAATCGCTTCGCGTGCGCTGCAGATCGTCAAGGATCATCCGGTGCGCCTTGGACAGATCGTGCTCGGCTTCGCCGCTCTGACTGAAGCGTTCTTGCCTGGCGAAAACGAATATGACGTTCGCATCGAGGCGCTGCTCCGATCCTTGGAGAACACAAATTGCGACAGACAGCTGTCGGATGATGCACTGGGGCTCGGGGTCTGCGCCGCCTGGCAGCGTGAGGACGTCAAGCGCGCGCGCCGGTTCGAAGCGTTGGTCCGCGCTCCAAAACACGGAAGCACGATCGGTGCAGCCGGTGAATGCCGTGAATTCATCCTCGGACGCCTGGCGGCCCTTCAGGGTCACACGGTTGCGGCATGCACACACTTCGCAAAGGCCCGCGGCGACCTTGAGCGGGCAGGCCAGGTCTGCCTCCGAGCGCTCGTCGATCTTGACGAGGCGATCGTGACGGGAACCTCAGGCGACAAGCCGTCCTCGCACGCGCTGCTGCAGCGGGGACGCGAGCAGTTCGTAGCACTCGGCATGCGAAGCTGGCAGGAGCGTGTCGATCGAGCACGGATAGAGGGAGTCGAAGTCGAGCCCCGCAACTTATACGCGCGAGGCCCTGATGATCTTTCGCCACGAGAAATGGAGATCCTCAGCAAGCTCGCCGCCGGCAGCCGCTCCAAGGCCATTGCCGCGGAACTACGCCTCAGTGTGCCGACCGTCAACAGACACATTGCGAACATATATATGAAGATCGGCGTGAGCTCGCGCGCCGCTGCAACCGCTTACGCGATGAGACACCGTCTCAGCATGCTCCAGTGAACCAGTACACATTGATTGCATAGTTTTTATGATGGTGACGGCTGCAATGAGTGCGTAAGCTTACGGTGTGTAAAAAAATGACAGTCATGGGCGGACAACGAGTAGCAGGGCAAGGGTTCGACGTCGGGCGTCGCCGAACCCGTTCATGCGTGCTCGTCGGCGCGGTCGGAGCATTCCGGGAACAAGGCATACGCCTCTCCGGTGCTACGTCTGCGGCCGGCAAGTTGCGTCCGCCTAGGGTGGTTCAAGGGGACGTGGCATGCGTGATACAGACGGGGATATCAGCAAGGTAGACACCGCTTACACTAAGCTCAAGGACCTCGTCATCCACTATGATCTGGTCCCTGACAGCAAGGTCCGGGTGCTTCCGGGAGAGCATCTGCACATTGACGATCTGGCGGATCGCGTCAATGCGAGCGCAACGCCTGTGCGCCAAGCGCTGGAGCGCCTGCAAGGCGAGGGACTGATCGACAGCATCGCGAAGCGAGGCTTCTTTTCCAAGGTCCCGAACGCGTCAGAGCTGCAGGACCTGTATGAGTTTGCCCGGCTGGTTCTTGAGCACAATATCACGACGCCACTCGATCCGTCCTCGGTCGCGCGTCTCGGCCGGGGTTTGATGAAAGTGGAAGCCGTTGCAGTGGGTCACTCGGCAACGAAGTGTGTCAAACATCATGCGATGACCATCGAAGGCGTCTTCGAGCAGATCACGCAGCTGTCGCGAAACGCGCAGATGCTGAGAATGATGCGGAACTTCAATGATCGCAGCCGATATGTCCGATGCCTCTCGATCCTGCAAAGCCCGGATCAAGGCGCCCAGGTACGAGAATGTCTCGAGTTGATCGAATTGCTCCGTGATCAGGATCCGAAAGGTGCGTGTGCCAAATTGGAAACGCACATGTGTCGGATGATCGTCGATCTGCCGGAGCTCATCAGGGACGCCAGGTCACGCTGGACGATGGCTGCGGCCGTATAGATCTCATTCGACCGTAAAACGCCGCGGGGTACATCGACCTTCGACTCATAAGAGGGTCCAAGACTCCGGTTGCGGGTGAAGCTCTGGATCCGGCATGCGCGGGGAGAATTCGCGGGGTGACCGAAGCGTAGGTCAGGTCCATCATTCGAGCCCTGGCGTGAGCGGGAGTGTATCAATGTCGGCGTGGTTTTCGAGCCGACTGGAACTGCCGCGTGAGCTCTCAAGGGCTTGGCCGGCTATCGCGGCCATTGCCATCCTGGCAATCGTGGGAGTCGCGCTGCTGTCCTACCGATTGGCCCTGAGCGCTGGCCTCGCGCAGATGAGCCGCGATTCCGATGATAGGCTGACGTTGATCGGCAGCACGTTCGATGCAACCGTTGCCCGCTTCCGATATCTGCCCACGGTTCTTTCACTCGCCGACCCGGTGCGCCGGCTGTTCCGGACACCGGGCGACGAGGCAGTCGTCGAAGCAGCCAACCGCTATCTCAAGTCGCTAAATCAGGCCGCGGGATCGGCCGAGCTCTACGTGCTGGACACGGCAGGGGTGGCGCTGGCAGCAAGCAATTATGATGGAGCAAAGAGCTTCGTCGGGCATGCGTACGACTTTCGCCCCTATTTCCAGAGCGCAATCCGTGACGGGGAAGGGCAGCTCTATGCCGTCGGGGTGACGACCGGCCTGCCTGGTTACTTCTTGTCGCAACGGATCACGGAAGGCGAGCTTACGATCGGGGTCGCCGTCGTGAAGATCGATTTGACGCCGCTGGAAGCCGATTGGGTCAGGGCCGGTGATCTGGTGGCCATGGAAGATGAAGGAGGCGTGGTGATCCTGGCCAGCCGCGCGCGGTGGAAATATCACCCGCTGCGAACGCTGCCCTCGAGCGCGGTCGCGCGTCTCAACAAGTCCCGGCAGTTCGGCGACACGATCGAAAATGCCCCGATCCTGCATTCCTCGGCGGCATCAGGCAACGTATCGGTCGGACTGGGCGACGACAATGACATCCACGAATATGCGCTGCGTGCGCGGCATCTGCCGGCGCATGGGTGGCAGCTCCTGATCTTCTCGGATATCGGAGACGCGCGACGGCATGCAATGATGGTCGCCGCCACAGCCGGTTTTGCCGTTCTCACAATACAGCTGCTTGGACTTGTAGCCTATCAATGGCGGCAATCGATGAAAGCCAAGGGCGAAGCGAACGAGCTGCTGGAACGAAGTGTTGCGGAGCGCACGATGGAGCTTCGCGAAGCCAATCGTCAGCTGACGAGCGAAGTCCTGGAACGGACGCGCACCGAACAGGAGTTGCGACAAACCCACGAGAGCCTGGTGCAGAGTGCGAAGCTTGCCAGTCTTGGACAGGCGCTGGCGGGGGTGGCGCATGAAATCAACCAGCCACTCGCGGCACTCACCACTTACATCGCAAGCAGCCGAGTCTTGTTGCAACGCAACGAGATCGAACGAACGGCCTTGAACCTCGACTTGATGTCATCCATAGCCGAGCGAATGATGGCATTGATCGGTCACTTGCGCATGTTCGCGCGCAAGGAGACCGGGGCAACCAGCAGAGTCGATGTCGGTGTGACACTTGGCAATGCGATGCGGCTTCTGCAGTACCGGATCAGAAATGAAGGTATCGAGGTTGTCCTGGACTTGCCCGCGGAGCC
The DNA here is from genome assembly GCF_051167575.1 of Bradyrhizobium sp. HKCCYLS3070. Taxonomy (NCBI): domain Bacteria; kingdom Pseudomonadati; phylum Pseudomonadota; class Alphaproteobacteria; order Hyphomicrobiales; family Nitrobacteraceae; genus Bradyrhizobium; species Bradyrhizobium sp. HKCCYLS3070. The sequence goes on along the minus strand of NZ_JBNPTI010000003.1, from coordinate 177,327 downwards.
GGCTCACGTCGAAGCGAACCCGATCCGTCTGGAGCAGGTCTTCGTCAACCTGCTCTCGAACGCGGTCCAGTCGATGCGTGATCGCCCGCGCCGAGTTCTCACGGTTTCCATCCGTCGTGCGGGGAGCACCGTTACGACCGAGGTCGCAGACACCGGGAGCGGAATCTCGGCGGATCACATGAAGTCGCTGTTCGATCCGTTCTTCACCACCAAGGAAATCGGTGAAGGACTCGGCCTCGGTCTTTCAATCAGCTATGGAATCGTGAGGGAGCTCGGAGGCACGATTTCGGTTGAGAGTGAACTGCAAATCGGAAGCCGGTTTCGGGTGACCCTGCCGGCGCCGCCCGCGCCGACCTAGACCTATCGGGGTATGTGGATGAGCAAATCGATTCTTGTCGTCGACGACGAGGAGATCGTTCGCAGCTCGATCAGACAATGGCTGGAGCTGGGCGGCTTCGACGTGCGCACCGCCCGAAATGCGGACGAGGCGCTGTCGATGCTTCAGGCTCAGCTGCCTGACGTGGTACTGACCGACTTCCGGATGCCGCATCGATCCGGCATCGAACTGATGCGCGAGGTGCAGCGCATCGATCCCGACATTCCGGTCATACTGCTGACTGCTCACGGCGACGTTGCACTCGCGGTTGCGGCCATGCGCGAGGGCGTCTACGACTTTTTGCAGAAACCTGCCAACCCGGATCATATGTCTGCCGTGCTGGCGCGGGCGGCAGAACAGTCAGGATTGAAGCGTCAACTCAGGCAACTCACGAGCCGGCTCGGCGCCGAAGGTGAGCTGGAGCGACGTCTCCTCGGGACATCGCCAGCGATGGCCACGCTGCGAAAGTCCGTTGGCGAGCTCGCCGAGCACGACAGGGATGTGATCCTCTTCGGCGAGAGCGGCACGGGAAAGGAGGTCGTCGCTCGCGCACTGCACGACCTTGGTCCGCGGGCACGAGCTCCTTTCGTTGCGGTGAATTGCGCGGCCGTCCCCGCCGAGCTGTTCGAGAGCGAACTGCTGGGTCACGAGGCGGGGGCGTTCACCGGCGCACGCGGGGCTCGCATCGGGAAGTTCGAACATGCCAGCGGCGGAACCCTCCTGCTCGATGAAATTGAAAGCATGCCACACGCGTTTCAGGTCAAGATCCTGCGCGTTCTGCAGGAGCGCGTGGTCGAGCGGGTGGGATCGAACCGGCTGATCCCGATCGACGTCCGTGTGATCGCCGCCGCGAAGGCCGATCTCGCGGCGGACAGCCGCAGCGGCCGCTTTCGTGCCGATCTCTACTTCCGCTTGGCCGCGGCGGAGATCCGTCTGCCGCCGCTGCGCGAACGGGGCAACGACGTGCTGCTGCTATTCCAGCATTTCGCCGCGGAAGCCGCCCGGCGCAGCGGCCGTGACTTGACCCCACTCGGGGCCGAGGATTTCGATGCGCTGCTGACCCATGACTGGCCTGGCAACGTTCGGGAATTGAAGAACGTGGCTGAACGCTACGCGCTCGGCCTGGCCGCAACGGGTCGTCGCGTCGCGGAAATTCTGCGGCGGGCCGAGGGAGCGGGCGCAAGGCGCTCGCTCTCCGAGCGTGTCGCAGCTTATGAGCGCATGCTGATCGAGGCGTCTTTGCTGGAGCACAACTGGTCGGTTGTGGCGGTTATGGAAAGTCTCGGCGTGCCACGGCGGACGCTCAACGAAAAAATGGCAAGGTACGGCTTGCTGCGACCCAGCCGAACCTCCTGCTAGGCACGAGGCGGATTCCCGCTCACACGCCGACGCGGATCGGCGGAATTCCGCTGAGCGCCGCGAGCCCGTTTCACGCGGGGCGCAATGCAACCATCTGAAATGGCTTTGTTTGCCGGCGCGGTCGGCGGCCGCGGCCGGCTGGCACGCGGGTTGCTCAGGCATGAGCACGATTGGCCTTAGAGCCTAAGAAAACGTGCACTCGGAGGACGCCATGAATTTTGAGCGAGCTATCAACCCCACCCTCGTTGCGGCCGCCGATGAAGCACGCCGTGACGGCCTTGGGATGGGTAGCCGCTTGCGCGCGATCTTCGTCGGCTCGATCGGAAATCTGGTGGAATGGTATGACTTCTACGCCTATGCTGCGTTTGCGTTGTATTTCGCCAAATCGTTCTTTCCTGAGGGCGACGAGGTCGTGCAGCAGTTGAACGCCGCGCTGCTGTTTGCCGCCGGCTTTCTCGTCCGCCCACTCGGAGGCTGGCTATTCGGCCATTTTGCCGATCATCATGGCCGCCGCAATGCCTTGACCTTGTCGGTCTTGATGATGTGCTTCGGCTCTCTGATCATCGCCGTGACGCCCACCTATGCGTCGATCGGCTTTGCGGCGCCGGTCCTGCTTGGTTTCGCGCGAATCGTGCAGGGAATCAGCCTTGGCGGTGAATATGGCGCCAGCGCAACTTACCTGAGCGAGGTCGCGGACGAAAAGAACCGCGGATTCTATTCCAGCTTCCAATATGTGACGTTGATTGGCGGCCAGCTCTGCGCGATCGTCGTTCTCCTGGTCTTGCAGAAGGTGGTCCTGACGGAGGAGCAGCTTCGGGGATGGGGCTGGCGTATTCCGTTCGTGATCGGCGCGCTGCTGGCCGTCGTGGCCGCCGTCATGCGTCGCAATCTGCACGAAACGGATGTATTCACCCGCGCGAAGGCGGCAAGACAGGGGAGTTCGCTGCGTGCGCTGGGTCAGTTCCGACGTGAAGTCCTGCTTGTTGTTGGACTAACCATGGGCGGGACTGCGGCCTTCTACACCTATACCACCTACATGCAGAAATACCTGAAGCTCTCCGTCAAGCTGACCGATGATCAAACGACCATGGTCACCGCCTGTAGCCTTATCTTCGCGATGGCGCTGCAGCCGCTCTATGGCGCCCTTTCCGATCGCATCGGACGCAAATGGCTGTTGATCGGGTTCGGACTGGGCGGAACTCTGTTCACGATTCCGCTTCTGAACACGCTGCAGGGAGTCCACGATCCGTTTACCGCATTCCTCCTGATCGCGGCGGCGTGGTTGATCGTATCCGGCTATACCTCGATCAATGCGGTGGTCAAGGCCGAACTGTTCCCAACTGCAATTCGAGCAACGGGCGTAGCGCTGCCATATGCATTGACCGTTTCGATCTTCGGCGGCACGGCAGAGTCGATCGCGCTTTGGTTCAAGTCGATCGGTCACGAAAGCTGGTTCTATTTCTACCTCACCGGCTGCATTGCGACCTCTCTTGTCGTCTATCTCGCCATGCGCGACACCCGGCGGCACTCGGCGATCGATCGCGAGCAGAAAGCGAGATGAGCGGCGCGTCGCATGAGCGCGCGACGCGCCGCGCAGCCTTCGGCTCAAGCCCGCCGGATCAGCAATCCTCGCGCAGCAGGTATCGATATGGACAGCGAATTCAATCGAGTCGATGTTGCCTACGCCCGAATCAAGGAATTGGTCACACATTACGAGTTGACGTCGGAGTCGAAGATCATTTTGCCAGGCGAGCACCTGCGCATCGACGAGCTTGCTGACTATGTCAGGGCGAGCGCGACACCGGTGAGACAAGCTCTCGAGCGTCTTCATGGCGAGGGGCTGATTGATATCGTTCCGAAGCGAGGCTTCTTCTCGAGGGTCCCGGACGCAGCGGAGCTGCAGGACCTCTATGAGTTTGCTCGGCTGGTACTCGCGTATAATCTCAGGAAGGCTTTGGAGTCGTCGTCGGCCGTACGCTTTGGCCGAAGCGCGATGAGAGTGGCGGCGCTTCCGCCCGCGAATTCGGCAAGGAATCGCGCCAAGCATTATGCTGCCGCCATCGAGGGTGTGTTCGAGCAGATCGCGCAGATATCGAGGAACGAGGAGATGCTGCGAATGATAAAGAACTTCAACGATCGCAGCCGGTATATTCGATGCCTCGTCATCTCCCAAGACGCCGATCCAGACTCCGAGCTCCGTGACTGTCTTGATATCGCGGACGGCGTCCGCAGCCAGAACGCCGCGCGCGCGTGCGCGCGCCTGGAAGCCCACATGCACCGAATGATCGCAAATTTGCCAGAATTGATACGGGAGGCCAGATCGCGCTGGGCCATTGCCGCTGCTGCAGGCTGAACCATCCCACCTGGTGGTCTCGCACTCACGGCGCCCGCGAAGTTCGACGGTCGATCGTTGCCATCGATCGAGCTGGTGGGTCGTTTGCGTTCGTGTGGACTGGCAAACTGGTCTTTAGCTGCAGTCTCGTGCCGACCTAACTCGACGTTTGCGGACGTGTGCAGCCGACCGCAAGGAGCCGCTCCTGATAGTTGCGCTCGAACCGTTCACGGTCGACGAGCAGCGGCAGCGGTTTGAGGGCTACCTCAGCGTCCGGGCATCCAGGCCCTGGAGCGCTATGAGGAAGTGGAGCTAAGCCGGTATTGATGAACTCCAAAAGATCCGCCGGGTATTCGAGGAGGTGCGGCCTTATGGCTCGCTCGATGCCGAAGCCGCCTACAAGAACGCTGAGCTTGCCCGCGAGGCGGCTGGCAGCCCGGTCAACCGCGCCAGCCGCGCGCTCCAGCTCGAGACCGAACTGCGCATCGATTCGGGCCGCCGCGCCGACCGCTTCGCTGCGGCGCTCGGGCGCAACCGGGCGGCGCGCAACCGTCAACAGGCAGCAAGGGTGCGGCATGATATGCGGCAGGTCGAGCGCCGCAAGCGCACGCGGCATCTCATTGAACTCGGCGGCCTCGTCGTCAAGGCTCGTGTCGTGGACTTGACCGGCGATGATCGCGGACCGATCGCCGCTCGGGATCATCGCGGCCGTGCCGGTCATGGATGGTCAGAACAGGGTCGAGAGCGCGCGCATCCTGACGATGAACGCAAAGGCGCGCGAGATCCTGCGGCAGGATCCATCACGTTTTCAGATTCACACCATCGGCGAACTGATCCGACATACCAGCAATCCGCTGGGCTGGACGGTCGTCAAGACCGTGCAGGATGGCCAGGCAACGCGGATCGACTATCACAGCCCGGACGGTGAGCTGTTCTCGATGGTGATCGAATATGTCAACCAGATCGTCCTGATCTCCCTGGCGGAGCTGAACCGGTCGGAACAGCCGGAGATTGAACAGCAGCCGGAGATGAGGACAGCAACCCGCTTCGCACGGATGATCGGGCTGAGCTGAGATCGGCAAGTCGTCTGCGCGCCGGCTCGCGCAGACGATGCTCAGGAGCCGTCCGCCGATCTCGGGATGGTCCAGGCGCTCCAGGGCCGCCCCAACGCCGTTGGGACGGTGTTTCTAGAATCTGTCCTGGCCACCGTAACTTGGTGCCGTTCAATGTTGACGAACGACCCTGTAACGCCATCTTACAAGAACTCCACCCGAACTAATTGCGTCGACTCCTTCGACCGAGAGTCGTTGTGGCAAGCGCGGCGTAGGCTTGCACGGAGCTTTCCGGCGCAAGGGTCCTTCAGTCGAGGCAACCTCAGTCCGCCTTACGACGAAGCTTGCGCTGCAGTTCTCGCTCATGCTCGCATATTCTTCGGCGCCCCCGCCGCGCCTGCTTGGTGCGCTCGGGATCTGAGAGTAGTATCGGGACGGGAACGTTATCCCGGAACGTCCTAATCCATGACGGGCCTAGCTCTTTGAGAACCAGCGCTTTGATCTGAACGATCATCGGTCACTGCTCGTCGTGCAACAACCAAGACGACCTTGCAAGCGACGATCTCGCAAATCGGGTCGTTGAGGTGTTGACCATGCCGACCCGCTGTGTCGGCGTTTCGCCGAGCGTCACCACCATCAAGGGCACCGATGAGCGCAGCATCGCCCACGACCTACGAACCGGCGATCGCGAGGACTTGCGCATCAGCCATTGCTGGCATTCCGTCGCCCGGCGAGCCCGCTGGCCGAGCGCTGCGACGGCGTCCGCCCCGATACGGTAGGGCATCTAAGGCCGACCGCCTGCGTCGTTCGTTAGGGATCACAGCGCCAACCGGCCCGGGAAGCCGCTCTCGCAACGGTCGACGTGGGCGCCGCATCCTTAGTGCGTTCCACGACCACGCGATTTCGGCCCGCCGTCTTGGCTGCGTAAAGCGCCTTGTCTGCGCGGTTGACCAGATCGAGGAGCTTGTCGCGCGGATCGTCGAGAGGCGCGAGCCCGATGCTGACGGTCACGCGTTCGCTGCCCGGAAGCCAAGTCCCGACGTTCGACACCGACCGTCTCACCTGCTCGGCCACGTGTTCGGCCGAGGTCTTGCTCAGGCCGATCAGCGCGACGCAAAACTCTTCACCGCCGTAACGGCCGACCAGATGCGGCGCGCCGCAGAATGTCTGCAACTGGTCGGAGAGCCCGACCAGCACCTTGTCGCCGAAGGCATGGCCGAACCGATCGTTGATCCGCTTGAAGTGGTCGGCGTCGACCATCATGAAGACAAACGGACGCCGAGTGCGGATTGCTTCGGTCAGCAGTGCTTCCGCCTGTTCGAAAAAGGTGCGACGGTTGAGACAGCCGGTCAGGGGGTCGCGCGAGGCAAGATATTGCAACTCGAGATTCTGATCGGAGATATGCCGCTGTGCCTTGCGCAGCTCCTCGACCGAGGCGCTCAGCCGCATATTGGTTTCATGCAAGGCCGTCACGTCGGTGAACGTGACGATGGCGCCGCGTGCCGTCCCGCTGCCGTCGAGGATGCGCGTCGCGTTGACGACGAGCCGGTGCATGCCGCCGCCGGCATCGCGAATGCTCAGCTCCGCGCCGAGCACCGGATGCTCATGTTCCAGGGCGACGCGCCACGGCAGATCGCTTGGCGCAACCGGAGCCGCCACCGACGAAAGCCACGGCAATCCGCTGGCCGGAGAGCCGAGCTCAAGTTCGCCACCGGTCAGAACGTTGTGTTTGAAGGCCCGGTTTGCGAGCAGCACGCGCTCGTCGTCGTCAATGATCAGCACGCCCTCAGCGAGGGTATCGAACGCCGCCTCGATCCGCTTCGGAATCGTGCGACTCGGATCGAGCTCGCGCAGCGCGCGGCCAAGCACCAGGTAGAAGCCGGCAAAGCCCGTAACCGCCATGAATCCCACGAACGCGAACAGGGCCGGCCCCAGATCGAGCGGGTTCGCTCCGCTGGTGAGCGGCCTGAAGGCGATCTCGATCCGACCGGCAGGCGTGTCATCATTGAACAGCGGCACCTGGATATGCGTCGCGGTCGACTTGCCGTCGGGCAGCTCGCGCCAGTGGGTCAGGTGGCGATCGGATCCGGCGAGGATATTGCCATGCGCGTCGCGGATGGCAATGGAGAGGATGGCTGGGCTGCGGCTGACCACGACGTCGATCGTGTCCTTGATCGCGGCCGTGTCATTGCGGCTGGCGAGGACGGCGAGTTGCACCGCCAGCGCGGTTGCGGTGACGCCGCGCTGCTCCAGCTCGGCTCTCTCCTCGTTTGGCAGCAAGCCAAGCGAGGCGGCGACGAGAATTAGGCTGACGGTCAAGGATACCAGACCGAGGCTGAGCTGGAGTTTGGGGGACAGCCATCGCTTCATCGCGTGACGTCCGCGAGCGATCGACCGGCTCCCTGGCCGCCCTCGAACATCGCATCAACCTCGGATGTGGCGCGGGTCCTTTCCGTCCTCCGCGGCCGCAGCACCACCATCAAAGGATCGAAGCCGCGCCACAGCGGGACCGAGGCCAGGAACGCGGCGAGCAGCGTCCCGCCGCGCAGCAGCCAAGCGATGAAGCCGACGGTCAGGACCGAGCTTGCGGCCGCAAAGGTGAATTCGGCGGCCCTCAATGACCTCGCGGCGGAGCGGGCCACACGCGAAATTTCCTCGGCAATGGTGGTCGCGAGCGCTTCGCGATTGAGGCGCGACAGCGCAAGATCGACCATGCTTCGGGCTGGCGCAGGCGCGATCGTGGTGGGCGGCGCGGATAAGATCGGTGGCTCGGGGGCAGCTTGGGCGGGTTGGCTCGGCGGCGGCACGGGTGCGACGGCCGGCGGAGCCGCAGCGGCATGCTCGGCTGCGGACTTTGCCGGGCCGGCTGCAGGGCCTTGGCCTGCCGAACCCTGGGATGCGCTCGAGGCAGAGGCCGCACCGCCCAAGCCGCCATGGCCACGTCCAGCACCGCCGCTGGTCCTTCCATTGTTCACTGACTCAGCTGCGGCTCCAAAGCCGTTCAAGACGCCGGAATCGGGCGTGGAGGACGGCGAGGGGGGAATCAGAGCGGGCGTCGATGGGGCCGGAATGAGATCCGTGTTCGCGGACGATGAGCCATTCCCGGCCGTCCCGGGCGCGGCAGCCGCAAACAGGTAACGATTGCCCGGCGCACTCACGCTCCCCGGCGGCACCGACTGGTAGGTCGCGTTCCAGATCGCCGGATTGCCGCTGTCCAATCCGCCGAAACTGTCGGCGCCGGGTGCGGCCGAATAGATCAGCCAGCGGCCGGACGTCGCGCTCACCGCGCCGCTGCCGGCATTGTTGATGAACGCACGAGCTGCCGATAGGACCGGGCTTGCGGCGACCACCGCGCTGCCGCTTGCGATCGTCAGGTCGCCGGCCGAGAGGATCGTCGCGTTGGCGCTGGCGCTGATTCCGCTGATCCCCTGTACCGCACCGATGGTCAAACTCTGTGCGTTGTTGAAGGTGAGCGCGCCGATGCCGCTGGCGGCAAGCGTGCCGACAGTGTTGTTGGCGCCAAGCACGTAGCTCGTTCCGCCCGACAGCCGCAGCGCCGTAGCAGCGATGGCGCCGCCGATCTGGCTCACCGCACCAGTGTCACTGATCACCACCGGCGCCGCACCTGAGGTGATCGTGGCGCCGAGCCGGTCGCCGCCGCGACCGTCGAGGATGAGGGTGCCGGTGCCGTTGTTGGTGATCGCAACCCCGGCTGCAGACGTGTCGATTCCGACAGCCGAGGCGGACGAGGTGCTGCCTACAAGGGTGACCGCGCCCGAGTTGGCCGTAATGGCGTTGCTACCGCTGGCGACGAGGCCGGATGCGGTGCTGCTCGTCCCCCTCAGCTGCAGGTCGCCTGAGGTCGTGAGCGTGCTGCCTTGATCGATCGTCACTCCGGCCCCGCTGGTGCTCGTGCCGGCGAACGTCACGGCGGTTCCGCTCAGATTGTCGATCGTGGTGCTGCCCCGCAAATAGATGCCGTTGCCGCTGGTCGAGCTGCCTGAGATCGACGTGGTGCCGGAGGAGGTCACATTGGCGTTGACCGCGATGCCGCTTCCGCCGCTACTCGTTCCGCTGATCGACACAAGCCCCGAGCCGCTGGTGGCGAGCGTCCCGCGCAGTTGCAGGCCATCAGCGGACACCGAAGTGCCTTGCAGGATCAAAGCGCCGCTCGTCGCGGTCAGCGTGTTGCCTCCGTTGGCGACCATGCCGACATTGCTGTTCGAGGTGCCGGTCAGCGTCACACTTCCCGTTGCGGTGAAGCTGGCGAGCGATGCCAACACGCCATAACCCGTGCTCGACGTTCCAGCCAGCGACATGGTGCCAGATGTAGTTACAGCAGAGAAATTCCGGAACTGGAGTCCGTAGCCGGACGGATTGAATCCCGAAATGGCCAGCGTGCCAGCGCCGGAATTGCTGATGGCGTCGGTGCCGGCAAAGAGCACGCCGGCGCTCCCGCTGTTCGTCGGCCCCGTGTCGTTGGAGGTTCCAGTGATGGTCAGCGATCCGCTGCCCGAGTTACTGACCGTCGCACCGGAGAAGTAAGTGCCGACCGTCGAGCCCGACCCGCTCGTGGCGGTGGAGATGCCGCTGACGGCGACGTTCCCGCCCGTTACGGCGAGGCTCGAGGCTGATCCAAAGCTGACGCCGTCGCTCGCCGTCGAGATGCCCGCGAACGATACGTTGCCGGACACAGTGTTCGTCCCGGTGAAGTTCACGCCAAAGCCGCTGTTTGACGTGCCCGAGAACGTCGCCGTGCCGGTCCCCTGGTTATCGATGGTCGTGGCGCCCTGGAAGAAGACGCCGCTGCCGGAGGTCGAGCTGCCTGCAAAGCTCGGCGTGCCGTTCAGAATCGTGACGATGTTGCTGCCTTTGAACGACAGGCCTTCACCGCTTCCCGACGACCCGTTCAGTGAGACGGAGCCCAGGGTGGTCAGATTGCTGCCGGTATTGAAGCGGATGCCACGACTGGCGCTGGGTGTGCTGCCGATCAGCTGGAATGTGCCGGTCCCCGCGTTGGTCAGCGCCAAGGTGCCGTTGCCCTGATCCCAGACGCCATTCGAACCCGTCGAGGAGCCGCTCAGCGTGAGATTGCCCGAGTTGCTGGTGATCGCGGAGCCGTTCAGGTACAGGCCGTAGGAGGTGCCGGTGTCGGTGCCGGAGATCGAGATGTTGCCCGACGTCGTCAGGTCGGAATTGATGGCCGCGCCAAATCCCCCTCCCGCGCCCGCAGCCGAACTGCCTGAGATCGAAATAGCTCCCGTCCCGGAATTGGTCAGCGTTGTTGGTGTGGCGGTAAAGAAGACGCCGATGCCGGTGGTACTGGCTCCGCTGACGGTAAGGTTTCCGGCAGTGTCGGTGACGAGGTTCGAGCCTTGGAATTCGACACCGTTGGAGGTGATCGATGTGCCGGTGAGCGTGACCGTGCCCGACGTGGTCAGGCCCACGCCTGAGTTAAATGCGATGCCCTGGGATCCGGATGAGGTCGTGACCGTGCCGTTCAGCGCGAGCGTGCCGCCACCAGAGTTGGTGAAGGTGTTGTTGCCACTGTTGATCCAGAATCCGACGTTGGATGACGTCGTCCCGCTCAGGGTCAGACCGCCGGAATGATCGGTGATGGTGTTGTTGCCCAGCAGATAGACGCCGACACTGCTGTTCGACGTTCCGGTGATGCTGACTGCGCCGGCGGTATCCAGACTCGCACCGGCCTGCAGCACGAATGCCGGCAATGTGGGGCTGCTTCCGCTGATGCTCAACGCGCCGCCGCCGGTGTTGGTGATGGCGTTCGATCCGGCGAATACGACCCCGTTGCCGGAGGCCGAGGTGCCCGTGAGCGTCAGAGCGCCGACGTTGAGGGTGCTATTGGCCAGCCAGACAGCCGCGTTGCTCCCCGCCTGAACTGCGGACCCGGTCAGCGCGCCGCCATTCGTGTCGATGGTTGCGCCGTTGATAACGAGCGAGCCCGAGCTTCCGGACGCAGCCAGATTGACGTTGAGGGCTCCGCCGGTGGCCGTGATGCTGCTGCTGACATTCACGTCGCGGCCGGCCGACACCGAGAATGTCCCGCCGCCGCTGGTGCTGATGCCCGCATTGACGTTGACGTCACGCGCGGCGTTCAACGTCAGCGAGTGGCCGCTGGCCCAGGTCACTGCGTTCGCCACGGTGATGTCGCCGCTCTGTGACCCGCCGCTTCCGGTGTCGACGGTGACATTTGCCGTCGCCAGCGCGCCTTGCAGCGTGGCGACCGACAGCACCGAGCTGTTGCCGGTCGGCGAGTAGGTGTTGCCGCTGCTCGACATGTTGCTATCGGCCGCGGTCGAGATGGTCACGTCATAGGGGTCGAGCAGCAGCGTGCCGGTCTTGCCGCCCGTGGCGGTCAGGTCGACACTGCCGCGGAAGTCCAGCAGGCCGTGGCTCGAGACCTCGGCGCCGCCGCCATTGCCGCCATCAGCGCCGGTCGCAACGACGCTGCCGCGGAAGTCGGTCGTCTGCTCCGACCACAGCACGACCTTGCCGCCATCGCCGGCACTGCCTTTCGCCGAGATGGTCGCGCCCTGCGCGACCGAAGTGGTCTCGGCCGTCGGCACGTCATCGGCGACCAGCTTCGCGGACGGATCCCGGCCGCCGCGCATATCGCCGCCGATCAGCACCTTGCCGCCGCTCCTGCCGTCGGCGCTCACCTTCGCGGTCGCGGTCAGCGCAACCTTCTTCCCGGTCACCACGATGGTGCCGCCGGCATTGCTGCGGCCGCCATTGGCCGCAAGCCGTCCTGATATGGTCACCGCGCCGCTTCCGCCGCCGAGCACGATGCGGCCGGAGCGGCCCGACAGCGAGCGGGCGCTGAGCACGCCGGACACGTTGACCACGTCGCGCACGGCCTGCTGGGCCGCCGCCGCCTTGATCTCGATCGCGCCGCCCGCCGCCTTGATCCTGCCGGCGATGTCGATGATCGCCTTGCCATCGGCGGTGGTGGACTTGGTGGGAAGCGCGACCTGCAGGAAGCCGTCGCCTGTCGGATTGAGCGTGATCGCCTCTCCGGCGCCGAGCCCGACGCGGCCGAGCGGCACGGTGATCGTGCCGCTGTTGGACACGGTCCCGCCGATCAGCCCGACAAATGCACCGCTCGCGCCGGAAATCGCGCCGGCATTGCTGACGGCGGCCGAAGCGCCCTTGCCGGCGAAGATCAGGCGGCCGGCGTTGAAATCGGCATTGCCGATGTCGAGCGTCGAGGCCACGAAGCCGCCGCCAACCTGCACCGACCCAGTTGGCGTGATCGCGATGCCGTTGGGATTGACCAGGAACACCTGCCCGTTTGCGCTGACCTGGCCGGCAATGGTCGAGGTCGTCGTCCCCGTGACCCGGTTGAGGATGGCTGCGCTCGAGTTCGGCTGGACGAAGTTGACGCTGTTTCCGGCACTGACAGAGAAGCTGTTCCAGTCGACGATCGCCCTGGAGGATGTCTGGTTGATCGTGAGGGTATTGCCCGCCGGCGCGCCGATCGTGGCCTGACCTGACACGACGCTGCCGCCCTGCGGCAGACCGGCTTGCGCCAGCGCGCGCGATGATATGGCGAGCAGAGAGGTGCAGCCGAGCAAGAGGGCAGCGCGTCTGCGCCATCCGCTCGCCGCTCGCGCGTTTCGTGCGTGGTCGAACGCGCGCATCAGAAGCTCACCGTGCCCAGGACATTGGCCCGCCAGCCCTGCCGCACGCCGCTGACGTCGGTGAAGCCGCGCGCGATCTCGACTGCAAGGCTCGCATCGGCGGAGCTGCCGGGAATGCTGACGCTGCTGCGGACGCCGGTCCCCACGGCTCCCGCGTTGAGGGCGGCTTGTTCGACGGCCGAGGGACTCGCGATCCAGCCCCGGCCGCCGGCTGCAAACAGATAGGGCGATGCGGCGGCCCCCGTGCCGAACGCATTGAACACGAACGGGTAGGCCAGCTCTCCGCGCAAGGTGAAGCCCTCATCGGCATTCAACGTGCCGGACGCGAAGGCAGACAGCGCGTCGCTTCCGTCGAGCGACAGCTGCTCGGAGCGCAGCATGGCCTTGCCGCCGGTGATCTGGCTGGTGCCGATGACATCGAAGCGGAAGCCGGCGGGCAAAGGTTGCGACAGGCGCGCGGTGGCCGCAAGCTTGACGAAGTCGGGCGTCGCGCCGATCCGCGACAACGGCACGCGCGAGGTGATCGCGTCCTCGGCATTGCGTCCGCCGAGCCCCTTCGAGAGCTGCGCTCCGAGCTGCAGCCCTGCCTGCGACGGCAACGTCGTGGCGTAGTCGATGCCGCCGCGAAGCACGCGGTAATGATCGTGGCTGAGCGCCACCCCGAAATCCGGCGCCGAGATCTGCTGCTCGACATCCTCGACGGCGAGGTTGGCGTAGAGCGACGCCTTTCGCGACAGCCCGATCGGCCCGCGCAGGCGTAGCGCGAACCGGTCGAAGCTGCCGAGCGAAGCGGGGGCGCCGGGCGTCTGCTTCGTGACCGTCCGCGAATGCGTGTATTCCGGATTGACCGTGATGCCGTCCGCTCCGATCGGCACGACGGCCCCGCCGCCGTAGAGCGAGACCGGCGCGTCGCCTGCCGAGGCCGCACGCAAATCCGTGCTGAGTCCGGCCGTGCCGTAGATCTGCTCGCCAGCGCCGAGCGCGCTGTTGAGCGCCAGCGTGCCGCGCAGCTGCCAAGTGCCGAGCGAACGCGACAGGCGATCGTCGGCTCCGGCCGAGCCCGAGATCAGCCGATGCTCGCCCTCGAGCACGAGCCGTACCCCGCCTTCGCGCGTGCCGCGCACCAGGGTGCTGCGCAGCCTCAAGCCGGGAACGTCGCCCGCGATCAGCAGCGCACGCTCGATTTGTTCGGTCGTGAGATGCGGCCGCCCCAGCAGCAAGTTGGTCCGGCCGGCGACCACGTTTCGCACGCGCTCAGGAAGCGTATTGACGTCGATCGCTTCGATGAAGCCGTCGATGACAACAAGGCGAAGTGTCCCGCCGTCGACCAGCTGTTGCGGCGGCACGCTGACCCGCACCAGCGGATAGCCGGCGCGCGAATAGAGGCCTTCGAGGTTGGTCGCGAGCGCATAGATCTGGGCAACGCTGACACGTTGGCCCTTGACGCGAGCGATCAGGGGGTCGGTGAGCGTGCGAAGCTCGGGAAACGCGCCATCGAGCTGCGCCTCGCCGACCACGACGGCCATGGCTGCGTTGCCGGGCGGCACGGCCGTTTCCAGCGGCCCCGGTAGTCGCAACGGCTGCTCGCCCGCCGGGAATTGAGGTCGCAGGCTCGGCGGAGTCACCTGACTGGGAGCTGCGATCTGGGATAGCGCGGACGAGGAGTACATCAGCGCCCCGATACTGGCTGCGGCACATAGAAGGGAGCTGACAGGCTTCGCCATATGCCGCTTCGACTCATGTCACTCCGCGAGCCAACGGTGTTGTCCGAGGCGCGCGCACTTCTTTCAGCCCAACGACCTAAGCGCTTCATGCTTAATGGGACGTTGAAGTGGAGCTCTCTGCGGGGCCAGCCAGTAATTCCACGGAGCGATCATGAGCCAGCCAGCGCCAAGCCGTCCTCCTCGCCGACAGGTACACGCTCCATGAGACGCACGGCTATTCCGCAGCCATGATCTCATTGGGACTTCGGCTTCGTCAATTTCGGCGAGGCGGCCGAGATAAAGATCGACACCTTCAACTTCACCCATTACGGCCTTGTCTACGGCAGGGTGCTGAGCGTCTCGCAGGACGCCGGCGCCCTGGCCGAGACCGGCGTTAGGCGCCGCGAACAATCCGCAGATGTAAGCCTCACTAAAGTGCAGTTTGATTGACCATTATGCCATATTTGACCACCCGGCGATTGAGCGATGGGCTGGGGCGCGTGGTCGTGTCCCCGGTGGTGGTGTAGCTCGGTAGAGCAAAGCCGCTCGGACGCGCGCCTCCGATAGCGCCGTAGCGGGCGGGCGGCTTTGCGGTGGTCACCGGCAGTTCTCCGGTAGGATCGGGTTGCGACACGCCAACGCAACCGAGGAACCACCGATGACCGACGAAATGATGAACCTGCGCACGCTCGTGGATAAGACCCCCGAGCGCCTGGCCCAGCGCAACGGCTATCGCGACCAGACCTGGGAGACTCGTGCCGGCACGGTCGAGCTTCGCATCCCCAAGCTGCGCAAGGGCTCCTACTTCCCCGGCTTCCTGGAGCCGCGCCGGATGGCCGAGAAGGCGCTCACCGCCGTGGTTCGGGAAGCCTATGTGCAGGGCGTCTCGACCCGTTCGGTGGACGATCTGGTGCAGGCCATGGGCATGACCGGTATTTCGAAGAGCCAAGTGAGCCGGCTCTGCGCGGAGATCGACGACAAGGTGAAGGCGTTCCTCGCCCGTCCGATCGAAGGCGACTGGCCGTATCTGTGGATCGACGCCACCTACGTGAAGGTGCGTCAGAACGGGCGCATCGTGTCGATCGCGGTGATTGTTGCGGTCGGCGTCAATAGCGATGGCCGACGCGAGGTGCTCGGGATGGACATCGGTCCCTTTGAAGCCGAGACGTTCTGGACCGCTTTCCTGCGCAAGCTCGCCCGCCGCGGCCTGCGCGGTGTCAAGCTGGTCGTGTCCGACGCCCATGAAGGTATCAAGGCCACCGTCGCCAAGGTGCTCAACGCCAGCTGGCAGCGGTGCTGCGTGCACTTCATGCGCAACGCGCTGGCGCATGCCGGCAAGAGCGGCCGGCGCGTGGTCTCCGCCTTCATCGCCACCGCCTTTGCCCAGGACGATGCCGGGGCTGCACAAGCGCAGTGGCGGAAGGTCGCCGATCAACTCCGCCCCAAACTGCCTAAGCTTGCTGCTTCCTCGACGAGGTCGAGACCGATGTGCTGGCCTATATGACGTTCCCACCGCAGCACCGGACCAAGCTGCACTCGACCAATCCGATCGAGCGCCTCAACGGCGAGATGAAGCGCCGGACCGAGGTTGTCGGCATCTTCCCCAATGAAGACGCCATCGTCCGCCTCATCAGCGCGATCCTGCTTGAGCAAAACGATGAATGGGCCGTCCAGCGCGCCCGCTACATGACACTGGAAACAATCGCGCCGTTGAGCGATGATCCCACCGTCAGCCTTCCGGCGATCGCCAGCTGACCTGCCCAGCTCTCCCCGGCGAACGCGCTGCCCCACCGCTAGCTACACCACGCAATGGGACACGATCCCGACGCGTCGATATTGCCGCCCGACAAAATCACCCCGACCTTCTTTCCGGCCAAGCGGGCGCGCTCTTGCAAAAGCCCGGCAAGCGGAGCGCCACCCGCGCCATCGGCAACGTTGTGCGTAACCGGAAAATAGGAACGCACCGCTTCGGCGAGGTCGTCCTCATACCAGCAACCCGATTGGACCAGCTAGCTAGGGCTGCTGCGATAATGGCACGCGACGATCAGAATGCTCGCCGGGGATATTGAGCAGGGCCGGGAGAGAATGCGCTGCGGACCGATGCGCAGGCGAGGCAAAAGCCAGCAGGCTGTCCAACCGCGTCACGGGACCAAGCCAGGACTGGCGCACCCGACACGATTCGAACGTGTGACCTTTGCCTTCGGAGTATTTTAAGTTGTCCTGCGCAAGGAAACGCCAGGACATCCAATGCTACGATATCCTACTCTAACCATTAGTAAATCTCGAATGAGCGTCCGCCGGCTCTATCCTGCGATACGCCCCGGTTTTCCTCCAAGTGCTTACGTGGTGCTTACGCGGGAGACGGGCTTCGGAGGAGAGAAAATCCGTGCCTAAGCTCAGTAAACGCGTTGTCGATGGCGCCGAACCGCAAGACAAGGACTACGTCATCTGGGATGACGATCTGCCTGGCTTTGGTCTGCGCGTCTTCAAATCGGGCAAGCGCAGCTACCTGATTCAATACCGTTCAGCCGGCCGCTCTCGCCGCTACAGTATCGGTGTTCACGGCGTTTGGACGCCGGAGCTTGCTCGTAAGGAAGCCAAGATCCAGTTGGGGCGGGTGGCACAAGGCGACAACCCGGCCGAGGAGCGGCAGCTCGACCACAAGGCGGTCACGGTCAAGGAGCTCTGCGAACTCTACCTCAAAGACTTCGAAGCGGGCCTTATTCTAGGCAAGGGCGGACGCCCGAAGAAGTCGACAACGTTGGTGACGGACACTGGACGCATCAATCGCCACATCATTCCGTTGATTGGCACGCGACGCGTCAAGGATCTCGTCAAAGCAGACGTCAACAAGGTCCTGAAGGACATCATGGCCGGGAAGACCCGTGCCAGCGTCAAGACCAAGAAGCTTCGTGGCAGGGCCAATGTACGTGGCGGCGTCGGCACGGCAACGCGAACCGTCGGTCTCCTCGGGGGCATTCTCACCTACGCGGTCGAGGCTGGGATCATCGAGCACAATCCAGCCCACGGCATTCGCAAGCCGAAGGACAATGTCCGCAATCGTCGGCTTACGGAGGCCGAGTACCGGACGCTGGGCGAGATGCTGGAGGAAGCAGCAAAGGACGAAAAGTACGCCATAACGGTCGACATCATTCGCCAGATAGCGCTGACCGGCTGCCGTCGCAGTGAAATCATCGGCCTGAGGTGGTCGGAAGTGGATACCGAGTCGAGCTGTCTGCGTCTAGCGGACAGCAAGGAGGGTGCCTCAATCCGACCGATTGGGCTTCCTGTGGTGGAATTCATGGACGCCCGAAAACGGAAGAAAGTCGGCTCTTACGTTTTCCCGGGGTACAGAGACGATAACGCATTCGGCAGCTTCCCGAATCACTGGGAACAGTTGTTCAGCAAATCGTCGCTTTCAAATTTCACGCCTCACGTGCTGCGTCACAGTTTTGCTAGCATCGCGAACGACCTCGGCTTCACCGAGGTTACGATCGCAGCGCTGGTTGGTCATTCGAAGGGTTCTGTCACCAGCAAGTACATCCATACACTCGACACCGCGCTCGTCATGGCCGCCGATACGATTTCGGGCTACATTCAGGGACTTCTCGACGGAGTGAAATTCAAGCAAACTGCCTACGCACTCGATCGTGATTCGCGGCAAGCAGCATTAGCTCGCTTCTTAGCCCAAGCTGTTGGTGAGCGGGCCGCCCGGGTCGAGGGTTCGGAGAGCCCTGCTGGCTAGCGTGCCTGCGATCTGCAGATCTGAGGGGCGGACGTCGCAGCGAAAGACCATTCTGCGAATATTCGTCTCAAGGTCAAGGTAAACGAAGTGGGGATTGTAGCTCTCTACCCTCCAAAATTGTTTTCTTTCCAGGTGAATTCCATAGTTATCCGGCACTGCCAGCATTCCAGCGTCTTCAACCGACGTAGTCTTTCAAAGAAGCTTTGCGGTCTTCTACAGAGGAACAAAGGGAGGGACCTCGAGAGACTCGATCGTCGTGGCTTTCTCTCGGATGTTCACCCACTGTTGACGGCGGAAGAACGGGAACGCTTTGACGACGTGGCTGCCGACATTCTAGCGAGTGTTTGACGGTTTCGTCAGCAAGATCCCTGGTAAGGCTTGGGCTTCAACGACGGATCTAATCAAGAAACCCGATTTAACACTCGCCGCGACGGCATCAAATTGTGGCGATCTCCGCGCTACGCGTGGTGTGTGGGTGATCGCTCAATAAGGTCGCTCGCGCGGAGTGACCCGATCAGACGTCTTGCCACTGCTGCCATGCACTACAGCGTTGCTGACGAAGTCGCGTACCGCTCGGTCTGAGTTAGACTGCAGATGTCCGCTCGCTTTACCTTGGGGTAAGTTGAGGAGCTGGTGGCGAACTTAGGCGTCACCACCGGCTATCCCCACGCATCTGAGTTACTGTATCAGATGAGCTCTCTGGGCTGCGATGATGCTGACCAAGATGGCCCCTAAGAGTGCGCCGATAGAAAAAGGTAGGTGTGCGAGCATCTGTTGTTGTACAACATCTGCGAGATTAAGGATTTCGTCGATGCCGCCGCGCAAATAAGCTGCGACGATTGCTCCGTTGGTTGCAGCAAGTGCCACGTTTCTCGCTAGCGGGACGAATGCGGTGCCCCCGAGCAAGATGGCGCCCACGACGGCCCCAGCGACGAGGTCGAAACTGAACAGGTCCATATTTCTTCTCCTAAGTTACGTCTGGCGTTAGGCCACTGCCGAAAGTGCTCGGCTGCGGCACGCGCATTAGGCGCGCGCAACCGTGGCCAGCCGGGTGCTGGAGCGGGTTTCCTAGGTGAGTGTAGAGTGCAGCCGACAGTCAATGGCCGCGCGGTAGCTGCACGGAGTTCGCACGCTATCCGGAGCGGACTGGAGCGCCGCTTGATTGTGCTTCGGAGGAGCTCTGCAAAGTCAGGGCTAGTAATTCGACACAGAGATTTTGACTCTTTGCTTTCTCGCTGCTGCCGCGGAGATTTTGGGATAGGCGTGGCCTAGCTTGGCACGAGCCTGTTCGGTCGTGAACATCCATTTGATCCGTGCTAGCTCGGCGTTCCGACGTTTCTCCCATGCGGCGGTCTCTCTGACGAGGCCGGCGTAACTGTCGATGCGCCGGTCGAGGCACTGGCGGACGAGGACGCCGATCTCGATCGCGACCATGTTGAGCCAACTGACATGCTTTGGGGTGTGATGGAACTCCAGGCGACGCAGCAGCCGACGCGCCTGGTCAGCCGGGAACGCCTGTTAGAGCGCGCCGGCCGTATGGGTGGACAGATTGTCGAGCACCACGCGAATGCGATCGGCCTTGGGATAGTGCACGTCGACGAGTTCGCGCATGCATTGGGCGAAGTCGGTTGCGGCGCGGTGCTCGGTGACCTTCACATTTGCGCCAGGGACGGTTCACGTCGATGAGCACGAACAGATTGGCCGTGCCATTGCGCCGGTACTCGTAATCGTAGCGCTCGATCTGTCCAGGCTTTGCCGGAATCGGTGACTGGGTCCCGGCAATGAGCTGGACCGGACTCTCATCAAAGCAGATCACAGGCTGACGCGGATCGGATGGCTCGGCGTACAGATTGAGCACATCCTCCATGCGCGCGACATACTCCGCGTCGACCTTTGGCACGCACCACATGCACCTGCGCCATGGTTTGAGATCGTTCTCGGCTAGGCGCCCGCCGCACCGTCTCGCGCGACAGGCTCTCGTGGGACGTCAACCTGACCATCTCGTCGGCCAGAAGCTCCAGCGTCCAACGCGCCCGCCCCGCAGGCGGGCTCGAGCAGGCGGTGGCCACCAGCAGCGCTTCCTGCTTCTCGGTGAGCTTGCGTTCCGCACCGGCCCGTGGCTCCTCACTCAGGGCCGCAGTCAGATTGCCTTCGACGAAACGCCGTCGGGTCCGATACCCCGTCGAATGACCGACGCCTACGCTAGTGGCAATGTCGTCGTCGCTCATCCCGGCATCGGCTGCCAGCAGGATCTGCGCCCGCTTGAGCTTGCGGACCGCCTGGCTGCCGCCAGCCAGCAAGAGCTCCAGTTCCGCCCGCTCGGCGCTGCTCATATCGACATGATAGCGTATGTTCATCGCGGCCTCCGTCTTGGAGGCCGAGCTGAATCGGCCGATGAATCAAATGTCTGGCAAAGCCGCCCGGCTTCACTCCCAAGCAGGGCCAATATCTAGCGTTCATCGACGCCTACACCCGCGTCAACCGGCAGCCGCCGGCCGAACGCGACATCCAGCGCTATTTCGGCGTCACGCCGGCGACCGTGCACCAAATGATCCTTACACTTGAGCGCGCCGGCTTCATTCGCAGAACCCCGGGAACCTCACGCAGCATCCAAGTCCTACGCGCACCCGAAGACCTGCCGATCCTGCAGGACCCCGATCACCGGTCAAAACCTCTGTGTCGAGGTACTAGTATACAAATGGCTAGCTGACGATGAATGGAATGATGTCTGTCTTGCGCTGCAGGATGCGATCCATCTTCACGACTGCTCGAGCGTCTATGGGTGAACGAAGCGCGCTGGCGATGATGCCGAGCACTTGCTCGTCAGTGGCTAGCACCGCGCTTTTTCCGGCCTCAGTATCAACTAGATTGAGCACTGCGCTCGCAGTGTTCCGAGAAGCAGCGAATTGTCTCATCGCCGGTATCAAGTCTGGCCTCGATAGTATCTGAAGAGCGCCGGGCGCCTCAACCTGAGCAATAACGACCTGTCCGTGCCGTGTTTCGAAAACCTTGGCGTCGCTGTTTAAAAGGACATCCGTAGCAAGCAAGACTTTCTCGCGTCGGATCTGCCGCATTCCGTCAAGAAGCCGAAGATCAAGAGGTCTAATCCGCGCAAGGGATTCGTTCGCTCGTCGATCTCTGTTGCTGGTCGCCGGCGCGCTAAATTCAAGCGTATTTGATAGAATGGCCGCTTGCAGGAGAACAGCAAT
This sequence comes from Bradyrhizobium sp. HKCCYLS3070, assembly GCF_051167575.1. Classification (NCBI taxonomy): domain Bacteria; kingdom Pseudomonadati; phylum Pseudomonadota; class Alphaproteobacteria; order Hyphomicrobiales; family Nitrobacteraceae; genus Bradyrhizobium; species Bradyrhizobium sp. HKCCYLS3070. Next base: position 155,890 of record NZ_JBNPTI010000003.1, on the reverse strand, counting down.
TTCAGCTGGCATATTGACACTGCGGCGCTCGAAACGCTCAGCAACCAGCGTGGCGGCAGCACCCACTGCTTCATTCTGGATCTCAGCGTGTGGATAGGTCTCCGGACTGCCGCCGGGGTGGTGATCTATGATCTGCGTTACCAAATGTGCGGGAAAGCCCGCTGGTAGCTGCTTGGGGTGATGGGTATCCACGAGCCAGATGACCTCGACGTTGGACCAGTCCGTCAAGGTAAGTGGTATAGGAAGGTCTAGGGTATCCAACACGAGCCTGGTCTCGCGGTCCAAATTTCCAAGAACTCGGGCCGCCAAAGCCGGATACTCTAAGGCCGCCAAGGCTATGGAGCAAGCCACACCATCTAGATCAGGATTGAAGTACGAAACTATGATCGCATTCATGAGAAGCTCCGAGCAGGGTTACTCTTGCGGCTTTCGACAAAGAGCGATCTGAGGCATCAATTTCGACAACCGCTTCGTCTGGCAATGATCCGATCAACAAGTTGTCCTCGAGCGCCACGGCCGGAATTCCCTTCTCGCGCAAGACGACTGCAAGGTGGGCAAGTATAGAGCCTCTTTCAAAAATGAAGCCAGATACTCCCGGGGCTCCGACGAACGGCAACAAGTCTACTGAGGCGCGCTCTGCTACGATGACGACGTTATCCCCGGTTACGGGAGCCGCCTCGGGTCGATCGTGAAGGTGGCTGTCGAGTGCGCCGATGGCGGAAAGAGTGACGCGGCGGATCCGGCCACGGCACTTTCCTACCGAAAGAACCCCAGAGCGGATTAGTTCTATGTCCAGTGACAACCCAGCTGTGTCGCCCTCAGCGACATCGATCAGGTATGGTCGTAATCCATCCGTCGCCTCTAAAAGCCCAAATTCCAAGGCTGCATCTCCGTACAATTCGAAAAGTGGGTCAAAGGCGGCAGCAATGGTTCTTAGTGCGGTGCCATCAAGTTTTAATTGGTGTTCCGGTGGCGCTTCGGTAACAACGTGGCCATCGATAAAGCGATAGGCCGCCGGTTGCTCCCGCCATACCGTCGAGATCACGTGGCGCTCGTGGTCAAGAACGATCGTCGAAGTTGGAACAACTCCCTTGGGGACGAAGTGCCCCTGTGCAAGCTCGATCAAGTATCCATCATTGGTGCGTCGAATGATGCCAGTCGCGAATGCGTCCCATACCGCTTGGACAATGGCGACTGAAAGCCAGGAAGTCTCCAAACCCGCCTTGAGCACTGACTCCTTTGCGGCAGAAACACCTATAGAACGAGGATAGCGCCTAATAGAATAGCGCCGGCAACCGCGCGTAAAGAAGTCCACATCAGATCCCCGCACGGAAGCGAACTCGCGTACAACTTGGCTCTGGACGCGCTCGGGATGTAGCAGAACTACGCTAACGCCGGCCGGCTCGCCGAGATCGTCATTCGCGGCAAGTGGACTTTGAGGTGGACAAGATGACCATGACTCGACAATGGCGGGTGCCATCAAGACACCTCGCTCGAAAGCCTGCCTTCGGAGTCGAATCTTGGGATGCTGCTTCACGAGATTTGGCAAGCGAGCAAAGCTATCCAAATTATCGAGCGAGAGGTGAATGTCACTTGGCAAGACCACGGGGCGCGCCTGAACCAGCCAGAGTTCGTGGTCTTGGTCGATGGCCCACTCAATGTCGGCTGGAGCTCGATGAAGGTCCGCGATCCGTCGAATAAATTCTGCGATCTGCCTGAGCAAGCCTACCGCAATCGGCCAGCTGCCAACTTGAATCTCGTCCTCTGCACTTATGATAACCGTATTACCCGTCTCATCGCCGGCCACCAATCGATCTGCAAGTCCCTGGGTCCAAACAACGGTAGTTTCATTTCGCGTATATGAAAGGGGATCACAAGAAAATGCAACGCCCGCAATGATGGGAGCGAGAAGCGGCTGCACGATGACAGACATAGCAGGGCCCGATTGCCTTACGCGCGCGATCGCATCGGACAACGCATCGCGATCAAAGGTGCCGAGCAAGCTCAAATAATGCCCCGCCCTGGATTCGCTCTCGGAATCCTCCATCCCCGACGAACTGCGAACCGCAAGAGGCCAGGCGTCGACTGTTCGACTGACGTTGGATCTTAGCCAGGTTACGATGGCATCGAGATCGACAACGCGGTCCGCGCAAGGAACCACGAGAGTGGGAGGCACCCTCACGCGGATAGACATCAGTTCATTTAGGTAGAAGGCCTTGCCGCCTATCAGCTCGCGTTGTAAATGCGTCCTGCCATCGAGTTCGTACATTGTAGCACCTTACATACTAGTTTTAGTGACGATGTCCCTCGTTCGGCTTGCTCGTGTTCTCGGACGCTTGAGCAGCTTCTTAGGAAGAAGGAAGCCAACCCGATCGATCGATATGTAGGGCAACCCCTGGTGGGACGAATTGGCGCCAGGGGCGGTTCTCTTGCATCAGACGGCGGAGCTCCGTTCCCGATGTGACACGTTGAGACATGCTGCGACGCCAGAGAATTTCAACTTTATAGCCGAGGTCTTCGAGGCGGCGGGCTTTCTCCTCGCCCCAAGCATCATAGATCGTGATGAAGACGGTCGTTCGCGTAGCAGTCGGAAGAAAGGCCGTGACTTTTGAGAGGTCAGCGACATCGGCCGGTACAATTGCGAACGAATCCGGCGGCCATCCAGCGTCACGAAGGGACTGATCGACCATTTCGTATCGCAGGAAATACGAGAATGGATTGTTCTCGTTCTTGGAACGATTGGGATCAGCTTGGTGATGAATTAGAGACGAGGTATCAGGGTTGGTTATGCCAACCACCAGGCGATCGCATGAACGCTTTGCGGCCTCCAGGTACTCCATGTGACCGATGTGCAGCGGCTGAAATCGACCGAGAACTAGTCCATAGTGCGTCATAGGACATCTCCGATGGGGACCGCATTTGCCCAGGTTTCATTGAAGAGAAGAAGAAATGCTTCAGCCAGCGGATAGGTGGCCATAGGGTCAAGAACGACGTGAGGCGCCTCCCAGCCGTGGTTGCTTGCGAGATAGGCGTCTGCTGCAAGCCGGTAGGGCGAAAAACTTACCACGTCGTCGTCAATCACAACGATGCGAAAGGACGGTAGGCCGTTATATAGTCGAACCTGTAAGCTGCGGTGTCTTTCGGCCAGGATCTTCATTGGTGCGATTGACTCCGCCGATATGTTGCCTTCGCGCAGTTCGTTCAGTCGCCGAAAGCCGTCTCCATTCGGGTTGATCATGAGAAACCGAACGTCACCCTCATCCTTGTCGAGCCGTGTCAGCAGTTCGTTGAATTTGCTGCGCACCGCGGGTTCAATAACCCACTTGGAGGCGAGAACGCCGGAAAAATAGAGGCGACTTCGCGTGCGGCGGATGCAGGCTAGGGGCGTCAAATGCGAGTCAAGGAGACGCATTTGTGATGCTGTGGTAATTCCCAGCATCGAGCAAAGGGATTGAAGCGTCTGTGCGTTTTTATCCTGCACGGCGACATCATCGTCTTGAGTCGACTCGTTAGGACTCGTTACATTCGAGCGGAAGGGATTCTTGAATTTTCCGTTTCCGATACTCTGTCTGAGGCTACTGAGCGCCTTTGGCGTCCGCCCTTCGTAGTGTTCAACTATGCGTTGCCACGTCGAGTGGAGCTGTGAGTTTTTGCCAGTGGCATGATATGCCAAAAGCAGTAGCTCCCACGTAATATCATCGGCAGCTCGCCGACTCCTGTGCTCTAGCTCTTGGATTGCCTCGTGTATCAATCCCTGCTGCTGTGAACAAAGTTGAGAAATGAGGAGCCGGTCTTCGGCCTTCTTTTTCAACGAGTCAAATCGGGATTCAAGATTGGTTTCGACCGGAAGATGAATCGCTGGGTTCTCGTGCCAGAACGCAAGGACGCGCTTCAGTTTGGGAATATCGAGCCGGGCATTTTCGGAATCGATATTCTGGCCGAGTTGGCCGTCGAACGCGCCGGGCATCGGATCAATGGTATCCCGGAATTCATGGGCGTCCACGTGCCAACCCTTCACCAATGCTCGGTAGCCTGCGGATCGATCATTGTGTATCAGGTCATCGCTACCGATCTTGCGCAATTGTTCACGTAGATCGCGGATTTTTCCGCGAGCAGAATCGATATCGGTATCGCGCAATTGCGCGATCAATTCATTGGAAACCGTACGTCCGTCGTTGAGAATGAGTAGACGAAATAATTCCCTTTGCCGTCCTGTAATCTCTATTTTCTGCCCGTTGCGGACGACCACCGGGTCAGCACGCATGATTTCTATTTTCTGGTCCATTGTCCGATCATGCTCCATCTATGTGCTGGGGCTATGCGAACTGCGTGCGGATTTCGTGCGATTCACCAGGCAGAAGCACACAAATGTCCAACGCTCCAACGAACTCGAGCGGATTGCCATAGCAGCAGGCTGGCCATTAGCCTGAGCTGCAGAGCTTCATGGAGCCATTTGGACCTAGCCGGTGTCTGACGAAACGTTTGGCGGCAGTCCCCACTGACCTAGTATTGAACGTGGCTAAATATCCTTACACACGCATTCCGAGAAAGTTCGACCTCAATACGGAACGCACGCAGTGTCAAGTCTTGCGAAACCGGGATGCAAGTTAAACACCTGAAGTTGTGATGATTTCTAATAGTCATATCTCGTCGCTTCTCGCGCAGGGTGGACCATCTGAATCGGGATTTTTGCCTGATCTGGCGGAATTGGCCACGAACGTCTTGAAAACCGTAAGTCCGCCGGGCGTTGCAGAACATTGGGCTGGGCTGGTACCAGAGATTTACCGTTACAGCGCCCACGCTGTTGGCGAGATCCTTATGGCCGGACGTGTAGGCGCCGGAGTAATCGCTCAGGGCCGTCCCCCTGACGTGTTTGACTCGAAGTGCTATGTCGCGCCAACCGCCGCCGACCGGCGGAAACACGCCGGACCTCTGTTGCAGTACATGGAGACGGTCGACGCGTCGCGCGGCGCCGTCGTCAATCGGATGGTTATCCGTGCAGGAGTTGTCTCAATGTGCCGCCGCAGCCTGTCCCGCCTCGAGACGACTATCGAAATTTGGACTTCGACCTGCAAACGTAGTGGGACGATTGATCAGTCGGATATCGATCGGATAATCGGCGGGCGCGGCGAAACTGGCCGCGCGCTCGACGCGGATAGGCTCACGAACCTTCAATCAGAAAGCTATTGCGGAAATCTCGTATTTGAACGCCAATACTGAGCGACGCGCCGAAAGGGCCACGGAATCTGAAGTGAAGCGCAAGGGTGATCAGAGGCGTGCCGAGTCCGCTTCCCTGCCACTGGTGGGGAACTTCACACATCGAAATTCCGGTCGATCTTCGATGCGAGCTTACGGCTCCCGCAGCATCACTGAGAGTCTGAACAAGGCGGCTAACAAGGGGCTAATGCTGCATCAGCCAGCGGATCGCTCCGAAGGCGTCACCCAGCGTCACCCAGCGTCAGCGGGCGCTCGCCGATCGGTCCGGTGCCGCCGGCCATCGTATCACGCTCGAGGAGTGGACTGCCCAGCAAGGCGGCGCAGGCGACGACCAAGCTCTTTTGAAGGTGGACAAGCTCCTCGGCGAACTTGCTGGCCTTGGGATCGAGCAGAGTCCTTTTTCCGCCCGGATTGCGGCTCTCGAGGCTGAGCCACGCGCCCGGCGGGCACTTAGTGCTGACAGTCTGCTTCTCGATCTCAGCGCTGCGATTAAAGTCGGACACGAGCTAGCGCCTCTAACGGGACCTTGCTGGGGACCATGTCGAGCTGTCGGAGATGAAACCGGCCTAGGCGCGCGCGGCGACAATCAAGGTGAGAACCCAGCGACAATCAGGATGAGAGAGCGCCGGCGGGAGCGGGACGAAGGGAGGGCGTGGCCCGACCGGAGGTCCGCTCTATGGCCGCGGAGGAGCGGCGACGCGCCGTCTTGGACGGGCTCGCGAGCCTCGGCTATGAGGCCTCCGAGGGAATGATGACGGCGTGGGTCGCGGGCGGCCGGGGCGTTCCCCGAAAGCTGGCTACTCCAGGGTATGGGGTCGAGCTTTCAGGTGGATCGCAGGCGGACATCATGCAGGTAAGGGCCGTAGGTATCGGCAATCCGACCGACGCGCGCGATGTAGGACGAGATAAGGATATGGAAACAATCTGGTGTAGCGTCTGGGCGGTTGCAGTCGTTGTCGCGAAAGCCGGAGGAAGCGTTTCCATCGAAAGTGCGCGTCCCCTGGGTCAATTTCCGCTCAAAGTGGTACCTGACCTCGGCGTCGCTGCAACCGATAGTGACAGCCCAATCACTCACCATAGAGCTCGTACGGGTCGTGCCGCCGACTTTGATCGCATCTTTGGCCACTTGACTTCCTATCAGGCTACAAGACGAGCAGCGCATCCTTGGAGGCCTTTCGATCGCTTTCTCCGATCGGAGGCGAATATTTCCAAAGTTGCTCGGTCTGAACTTAGAGACTACCGCTCCCCTAGGCACAGCTGAGTGGTAGTCGATGCGGAAATGGAAGAGCGTCAGGGATGAACTCGGGGTTTCGGATACACTGGCGCAGGAAGGGTTCGCGATCGGAATTAAGGGCGGACGAAGAAACGATGCGTGAGCGACAGTCTCTACGCCGTGCCGCCGGTTAAAGGACGGGCCGTAGGGGTCACCTGGCTCTTGGAGACCCGCCCTCGGGACGCCACCCAAGAGGATCTGCGATCCAGCGGTTGACATCGGATTCACGCCAGCCCGAGCCGTTGCTGCTGATTTTGAGCTGGGCCGGGAAGGTGCCCTCCGCGATCTTGCGGTAGATGGTAGATCGGGACAGACCAGTCCTGGTGAGGACGGTCTTTAGCCGAATGATACGGTCTGGTTCGCGCATGGCCGCGCTGCCTCTTGCTGGCTGTTGTTGAGGGCTTATGAGACCAGAGAGGCCTAGCGGCTGCGGACGGACAAGAGGATCTCGCAAGTTGCTAGGTATAGCGTAGAGCCGGCGGCAAACGAGATGATTCAAATTCCTAGGCCCCGGCCCCTGCCGAGGTCGATGCCATGGGCGAAAGCCAATTCATGACCGAGCCTGCGGCCTGATTCGAACGCGATACCGAGTTCCCGCTTGCGGTTGGCGAGGATAGATTCCAGTTGCGGATCGCGTTCGAGGCTCTTGGCCATGTCGCCCATTACCGAGCGGTTGGCCTTGTAGCCAGACCAGTCGCCCGCCTGGTACAGGCGATGGCTGGCCTGGTCGAGCTTCCGCCATCGCTCGACGAAGTGGTCGGCGCGACGACCCGGATCGCTTCGGAGTTCGGTTTCGAGCTGGAGCGCGCGGATGGCGCGATTGACCCGGCCGTCCGCCGCGTCGCGGGCGAACTCCGGGTTCTTCTTGTAGGCGGCCTCGGCATCGCGCGAGCCAAACGGACGCACCTCTTCGAAGGCTTGGCGGGCCTTCTGCAGCTCTTTCACCTGCTCGGGACTGGCCCTGCCACCCGTCTCCTGTGCCTTGAAGATCGCGTCCACGGCGCGGGCATGGCGCACGAGCGCCCGGGTCCGGCCGCGACGCGCTTCCACTTCGGGATCTTGCGCCACGTTCCTTGCCGGCATTTCGGCTCCGCGGCGGCCGGCGGCTGTAGCGCTGTTTTCCCTTTCCGGCGATCCCTGCTCGGGTCTTCGCCCGCTATCCCGGCCGGGCACGTCTCCAAGGACGCGCAGGCCGTCGAACATGTCGCGCAGCTTCACGTCCACGACCTTGCGCACGATCTCGGCCACGCGCTCTCGGAGCGTGATGCCACGCCGCTCGGCGTAGCTCTGGACCGGATTGGGGCGGTTGTAGTCCGAGGCCATATCCTTGGCGCGATCGCGCGACAGGGCACGGACAAGCCGGTCCTGACGGGCAAAATCATCGTGGCCATAGTGCAGCTCCACCCAATCGCGGTGCCGCGACAGGGCGACATAGCTGCTATGGGCGTCCATCCCGGGCGTCGCCAGCACATGGGCGCGGTCAACCGTCATGCCCTGCGCCTTGTGGATCGTCGCGGCATAGCCATGATCGATCCGGTCGTAATCCTTGAGTTCGAAGCGCACAGACCGACCATCGTCGACCTGTACGGTCATGGATTGCGCGCTGACCTGTTCGACCGTCCCGAGCGTGCCGTTCTTCACGCCAAGGCCGCGCTCGTTCTGCAGGAACATGACGCGGTCCCCGCTCGCGAAGATTCGCGCACCGCGCTCGACTGTTACACCCACCTCGTCGCCCAGATCGCCGGCAGCCCGCATCCGTTCCCGCGCCGCCTCGTTGAGGATGCGGACTTCGTCGTTGGTGTGGGTGAGTATGATTCGGCTCCGGTCCGGTGACGCCTGCCGGTCGCGGTCCCAGCGCTCGATCAGATCGCCGCGCGCCTGCTCGCGGGTCTGGGCCTCGTGCACCATGCCGTGAGCGCGGTAGACTTCGAGCGCATGGCCCACTTTGCCGGTCGCTAGATCGTGTGTGGCGTCGCGCTGCCAGTCCTCCCGTTGACGGCGTACTTCACCGATCTCAGCGCCGCCGTGACGCTCATGGATGGAGCGGAACGCTGCGCCTGCCTCGATGGCCTGCAATTGTTGCGGATCGCCGACCAGCACCACCTTTGCGCCAGCCTCGGCAGCATGGGACAGCACGCGCTCGAGCTGGCGCGTGCCGACCATGCCGGCCTCATCGATCACCAGCACATCGCTCGACCTGAGCAGATCACGGCCTTGTTCCCAGCCATGCTCCAGGCTGGCGATTGTGCGCGACGCAATGCCCGATCCGCTCTTGAGGTTTTCTGCGGCAATGCCGGACAGCGCGACGCCCTGGACATCGAAGCCGGCTGCTTCCCACGCCTCCCGCGCTACCCCCAGCATCGCGCTCTTTCCCGTCCCGGCATGGCCGACCACGACGCTGAGATCACGTCCGTTCGTGATGAGTGCCAGCGCGTCTGCCTGCTCGCCTGAAAGCACCAGGCCGCGCGATCCCCCTCGCGCCAAAGCGGCTCGGCGGTTCACGTCGCGAACCTGATGGCGCTCTCGTTCCGCCATCCGTTCAGCAGCCCGGTACAGGCGCTGTTCGGCCGCGATCATTCCGCGGGTGGTGAATCGATCCTCGCCGCGGCCGTCCCTGCCGAGTTCGACCAGATCCGGCGCTCGCTGCATCGCGCTCATGACCTGGTTGAACTGGTCGAGGCCGTCACTGTGCCGGTGCGCAAACCTTGTTAGGTCGCGGCGTGTGAAGGTCGATTGCTGCTGGGTGATGGCGTCCAGTCCAAGCGAGGGATCGGCGATAATTCGCGCGCCATTGTTCCGTGCGATCTCGCGGTGCATCTCAGCGCGGTCGGCTTCCATCCGTTCGCCATCAATCCCCCCAACCTCGATGCGTTTGGCGGGGGCGCCGATCTGGCTTTGCGGCTCCAGTGCTATGCCCTGGGCCTCCAGACTCCGATGGTCGACCCGCGCATCGATGTCGAGCTCGGCCAGCCGTTCATTGGCGAGCTCGGCCCAGCGTTCGCGCCAGCGCTCGACCATCTCGGCGCGGTTCCAGTCCCGCACCTTCCGGCCAAAGCCGTTCTCGTCGACCGCGCGCATCGTCAGCATGACATGGGCATGAGGTTTGGCCAGTCCGTCCTCGGCCCTGTCCCAATGCACATTGAGATCGGCGATCATGCCGAGGCCGACGAACTCGCCCCGAACGAAGTCGCGGGCGAGCTCGATGCCCTGCGCCTGACTCATCTCGCGCGGAAGGGCGAGCTCGACCTCGCGGGCAAGCTGGGCATCCTTCCGGAGTTCGCAGGCCTCGACATCGTTCCAAAGCCGCTCGCGATCGGCCCAGGCCTCCGGCGCGTACTCTGGCAGCAACACCTCGGAATGGACGACGCCGCGCTTGCCGGAAAAGTCCTGATCACGGCCAAGCCGTTCGTCGCGCAGCCGCGACGCTGAGCGGTAGGCCGCCGAAGCCACCGCGCTGCTCCCGGCCTTGCGGCCAATGACCTTGACGTGAAGATGATAGATCGCCATCGCGACCGGATCATCTACACGGCGAAGCGAACGTCGGAACGACGTATAAGCGCGCCCTCCCTCGAAAAAATCTCAGGAGGGACCGCACCGTCTCAGCCCATCCTGGCAACCCTACAGCATTGCGTCGGATGCTCGACTATCATTTTTCCATTCACACCGACGGAGACGACGATGCGCAAACCACGGGACTTTGATACCGAACTCAAGGCGCTTGGGGACAAGGCGCGTGACCTCAAGAGCCGTAAAGTGCAGCAGCTCGGTGAACTGGTCATCGCCACCGGGGCAGATGGCCTCAGCGTCGATGAACTGGCGGGCGGCCTGATCGTGCTGACTGAGACGAAAGATGCCGGAAAGAAGGAGGCTTGGGCCAGGCGCGGGGCCATGTTTTTTCAGGGACGAGCGCGGCGAAATGCACCGGCAACTGTCCGCGACACGGACGGCCCTCTGGCGCAACCGGGCAGCGCGCAACCGGCATCAGTCCGCAAGGGCGCGGCATGACATGCGCACGTGGCAGGTCGAGCGCCGCAAGCGGACGCGGCAACTCATCGAACTCGGCGGGCTCGTCGTCAAAGCCGGCATAGTGGACCTGACCGGCGATGATCGGGCCACCGTCCTCGGCGCGTTGCTTTGGATGGCCGACAAGCTCAGAGGCAGTCATGGCGAACGGGCGCGAGCGCTGTGGGCCGCAAAGGGGAAGCAGGCGTTCGAGGCCGACCCGGCAACATACAAGGAGACAGATCGAAGTGTTCCAGCAGTTCGTCGCTGACGCGCCACAAATCGCATATCAGCTGAGCGACTGCACGCCCGGAGCGACACTGGATAATGCGACTGGTGCGGGAAGCGGCGGCGGCCGAATTCACGATGCGCCAAACTCATCTGCGAATGCGATCGCAGCAGAAGGAATCCGCTCTTGCCGTCGATCCGCTTTGGCGTTGCTCTGTCCGGCGCAGGCTCGCGAAGCCGAGATCAATAATTCCGGAACAAATGTCGAACACTGTTTCACGCCAGCCTAAAAGCAACCGTCGGAGGGTGCCGATAGACAGGCAAGATTGCCGTCAAGTTGATCAACCACTATAGGGATTTGGTGCTCAAGGTGTTTGCGGTGTGATGCTCGAGCTCGCCCTGACATTCAATCGCAGCCTCGATCGTCTGCCGGCCGCCGAGCAGGCGGCAGCGAAGCAGGTTGCGTTCGACTACCTGGCCGATGCGACACGGCCCGGTCTTTCGCTGCACCGGATTGACCGGGCGCGCGACAAGCGATTTTGGACGGTTCGGGTCAACCGCGATCTCAGGATCGTTGTTTTCAAGGACGGCGGTCGGTCAATATTCTGCTACGTCGGGCATCATGACGATGCCTATGCGTGGGCGGAGCGACGCAAGTTCGAGGTGCACGCGACCACCGGCGCCGCGCAGATCGTCGAGATCGCGGAGATTGTCCGCGAGGAGATCCGGGTCGTCACGCGAGAAGTACCACGTCCAGGCATTCTTGCGAACGAGGATCCGGCCTACCTGCTGAGTCTTGGGGTTCCTGCAAGCTATCTCGATCTCCTGCGCGGTGTCGACGATGACGGCTTCCTCGATCTGCTGCCTCGCTTGCCGGAGGAGGCTCGCGAGGCGCTCTGGGCGCTGGCAACGGGACAACGGCCAGCTGCCCGTCCGGCCGACCTTAGTATCGCTGATCCGTTCTCCCATCCCGATGCGCAGCGCCGTTTTTGGGTGGCGACTGACGAGGAGGCACTTGCGCAGGCGCTGGAAAAGCCTTGGGCCGAATGGCTGGTGTTTCTCCACCCGTCGCAGCGGGCAGCGGTCGTCCGGAATTTCAATGGACCGGCACGCGTATGCGGTGCCGCCGGCACCGGCAAGAGCGTCGTGGCAATGCATCGTGCCGCGAATCTTGCCCATCAGTCGCAAGGCGGCCGCATCCTGCTAACGACCTTCTCAAAGGTGCTGGCCTCGCGGCTGTCGGAGGGCATGGACACATTGCTCGGTCCTGCTTCCAGCGCGCGCGCTCGGGTCGATGTCGCCCACCTTCACGCCTACGCGCATGGGCATGCGTCACGCTTCGGAAAACTGACCATCGCGGATGACCGCACGATCGATCAGTTGATCGCCGAGTCTCGCGGCAATCTAGACGCCGCGTTCGACGACCCATTTCTCCGTGCCGAATGGGATACGGTGATCGACTTCTGGGGCATTTCGTCGTTTGAGGGCTATCGCGACATACCACGCATAGGGCGTGGTATGGCGCTGTCGTCACGGATCCGGAGGCGACTATGGGACGTGTTCGCCGGCGTGATTGGCGGCTTGGCAGCCCGTAACTTGCACACATTCGGCCAGGTTTGCGACCGCTTGCGGGAGCGCATCGATGCCGCGGGTACGCGGCCATTTCAGCATGTGGTCGTCGACGAGGCACAGGATCTCGGGCCGCGTGAGTTGCGGCTCATTGCGGCGCTCGCGACGCCGGGCCCACGGGCACTGTTCTTCGCCGGAGATGTCGGGCAGCGCATTTTTCGGTGGCCGTTCTCTTGGTTTGCGGCTGGTGTCGACGTCCGCGGCCGTGCGCAGCGTCTCAAAGTCAATTACCGAACCAGCGCCGAAATCCACCGCTTCTCGAATGGTCTTCTGCCGGCGCACGTGACTGAGGTAGACGACGTAGCGGAGGAACGCGAGACGCTGTCTTTGTTGCGCGGTCCGGACCCGGAAATCAGGAGCGCGGCAGATCTTTCCGGCGAGATCGAAATTTTGGCAACTTGGCTCGCGGCGGCCCGCGAGCGAGGCATCGCTCCAGCCGAGATCGCGATATTCGCCCGCACCCGGAAAGCGCTGGAGGAGCGTGCTAGACCGGCACTCGCCCGCGTCGGCCTGAACTGCGCCTGGCTGTCGGTGGATCAGGAGATTGAGGGGGGAACCGTAACGCTGGCCACGCTTCATTCTGCGAAAGGGCTCGAGTTTCGAGCGGTAGCCGTCGTGTCGTGCAACGACGCGCAACTGCCCTTGCACCAGGCGCTTGACGCGGCGAAGGAGCCAGAGGCGAAACGGCTAATCGAAGAACGCGAGCTGAGCCTTCTCTATGTCGGTTGCACGCGGGCGCGCGACCAACTGCTCGTCTCGTGGTCAGACGAGCCCTCACGCTTCATCCGCCACGTTACAAAGTAGCCATCGCTGCAGCGCCGCGTTTCCACCCACTGGGGTGCGTCTACGACCCCGGAACCGCTCCGCCGAACAAAGTCTCGACGTCGCCTTGGCTCGTTGGCGGTGCCAGCATATGCCGTGAAAGCTGGCGCTTCTTCTCGATGAGGCGATCAAGCGCCTCGTCGAACGATCCCCCCGGAAAGTCGGGATGGACCGCCATAGGCAGATGGATCGTGACAGCCTTTGTCTGGCCGATGCGATAGACACGATCATTGCATTGATCTTCGACGGCCGGATTCCACCACCGGCTTAGGTGGATCACGTGGTTGGCGGAGACGATGTTCAGACCGACGCCGGCTGCCTTCGGTGAGAGTACGAGCAAACCGAAACCGTCCCGCGATAGCTCGAAAGCATCGACGATTGCCAAACGCTTTTCGCCAGGTGTTCCACCGTTAATGATCGCTGGCCTACGTTCGAGGTCGAATAACCTTGCGGCGCCCTTCGAGACGACCTCCTGCATGGCGATATCTTCGATGAATACCAGCGCCTTCTCGCGTCTTTGCGCAATTTCTCGCAAGATCTGCATCGTGGTCGACAATCGGGCCGACTGGCGAGCGAACGCTTCGAATCGCAGCCTCTCGGACGTGTCGGCGCCGGCAGGATCGTGCGGGTGCAAGGAGATTCCGCGCATCTCGTGCAGAATACGAAGCATGAATCCGGGCGCCCGTTTGTCGCCCTTATGCGCTTCAGCGATCAGCTCGCGATAGGCCTGCGCCTGTTCCGGAGGCATCGGGGTGGCGTATTTCTGTTCGCGCTTGTTGGGCAAGCCGTCTAGAATGTCGACTTTCATCCTCCGCTTCATCACCGCGGGAGCCCCGTCAATTGGCGTGTCGAGCGCCTTCTTGAGCTCGGTCAGCTTGTCGGGCGCATCTTCACGGTACGTCCTCGAAAAGGTCTTGAGGTCATCAAGGTAGCCCGGAACAAGGCGGTCGAAGATGCACCACAGGTCTTCCATCCGGTTCTCGATCGGTGTTCCAGTCAATCCCAAGACAAAGTCGGCGTTGAGTGTTCTCGCTGCCTTGGTGTTGAGCGTGTCCGGCGCCTTTACCTTCTGCATTTCATCGAACACGACGACGGCATAGGGTATTCTCGCAAACGCGCGCTCGTGATCGGTCAGCGTCTCGTAGGTTGTCAATATCCAATCCGAGCCGCGCAGCTTCGCCACATCGAGTGTCTCCCCCGGCTCGTCGCGATGCGAAGGGTCGAGCTTGATCTTTCGCAGCGCATGGCCGTACGCGTCGATCCGCTGGCCGAGGCCAACGACCGACAGGCGCTCGGCACATTCCCTTTCCCAGTTCTTGAGAAGTGCCGTGGGCGCGACCACGAGTAAAGGCCCGTCGGCCACCGACCCGATGCCGCGTCGTCTCGCGTTCCGAGAATTGCTCTTGATCCACGCTAGGAAGGCGAGTGTCTGATAAGTCTTGCCCAGGCCCATATCATCCGCGAGGAGCACACCAGGCCAACCCGCCCGCCAAGCACTCACCAGCCAGCGGAAACCCTCGTGTTGGTGAAGTTTTAGCGGTGTTTGACCCATACGATCCGTCGGCGGAGTTGGTTCAATCAGCGCTTCGCGGCGCCTCAAGGCTAGAAAATAGTCCTTGCCATCGAAATTGGTCTTCTTGATCACCAGTACGAGCCGCTCCGCTGGCTTGGAGTCGGCCTTGGCCGAACCGACTTTGACGTGATCCGTTGCGGTCGCGGTCCGTCGTCGCTCGTCCTCCAGGACTTTCGGGGCTGCGTCCAGGGGGATGGGGATGCCGCGTATGACGACGTGTGGATCGCCCCTTGCCTCCGCCGCTTCCACCTCGTCTTCGAGTTTCTTGAGCTCATCGACGCTGAGCGGCGGCGGATCGACCGGCGATCCGTCGGCGACCCAGCCGGCTTCGGGTAGCCATTGATTTGGTGCCCGCGTGAGCCATGGCAGGTACGGCCGCTGCCAAATGCCCAGACTATCGACGCGGTCGGAATAGTTCTTTGTGTCGATGAAAAGGATGGCCGTCGAAGTTTCGTCGGTGTCCGACCCGAGAGCTTCGCAGAGGACTGCACGCGGATTGCGTAGGAACGCAAGGCGCTCTTCCTGAGGGCCACTCCGTTTGGCTTTTACGACGTCGAGCGCGCGTTTCAACGCGGCATCGATTAGAACGTAACGGTTTTTTCCCAGCACATAGGCGTCCTTCGTAGCACCTGATTTTCTGATTGCCTGCTCGAGGAAAGCTCGATGGTCTTCGGAGGAGAGCAAAGCGTCGCTGAGGGGATCACGCAGCTCGGAGCCAGTGTAGGATTCCCCCGACGGATTGAGGCGATCGCGCAAGTCGTCGGCCGGCGCCTCGTCGAGCAGTGAGGCCGGCTTTTGGCGGCTCATAAGGATCGGCGTGAAGTCGATGCCCTCCTCGACCTGCTGAATATCCAACGCGAACGAGCCAGCCTGATATAGCGTGAACGTGCCGAGGTAGCCGTCGCGCTGTACCTCGGTGTCGGTAGCCGCGGCTAAGGCCGTTTGCATCGGCATCCAGCCGGCCACGCGCTCGTCAATTGGGCGCCCCTTCGTTCGGTTATATGCTTCGGCAGCCTCCGCAACACGGTATAGCGGAGCGGAAAGACGAGCCGCCTGCTCGCCCCATCGTAAGAGGACTCCCGTTCGTTCCGGTCGTAGCTGCCGGCCGGATCTGTCCGTCCAGCGTAGATGAATGCGCCCCTCGGGGCTTTCGATCCGTCCGTCCAACGCGACAGCAAGGCCGAGGGGAACGAGCGGGGGAAGGCCGATGCCATCGGCGATCTCAGGGCTGAGCGTCGCAGCCACCACCGATGGCAGCAGCACCTCAGTGTCCGTAGCCGTGGCCGCGCCGTCTTCAACTAGGTCTTTGACATTTCTGAGCACGCGGCGATCGTTCGCAATATCGTCCCAGTCAGCGTAGCGAATTGGTGATTTCTTGCCGAAAATCGACGCGTGCACCAGCGAGACGTGAATGCCGTTCAGATCGATCCGGCTGCGAAAGCGGGCCGCCATGTCAGCGCACACGGTATGCGTACTGCGGGATCCGTACGCCGATCATTTCCAGGAGCCGGCCCGCGACACGGTCCTGCCAAACGTAGTTTTCCGATCCGACATGGCTGAACATGTCGTGCCGATTGAGATTGGCTTCGCTCAGGTCCTTAGGAAGCGGGCGCCCGACATCGCTCGTCGTGTAGCTTTCGGCGTTCATATTCCTTGGCCGAGTCGGGTCTGAGTTTGGCCATATTGTGCAATATCCGGTGTGGCTCCAATCCGCGACGACGCACTGACCGAGATCCATCAGCAAGACCGCGTGTCCGCGGAGCACCTGCTTGCGCCCGCCACTGCGGAAAACTCCGAACCGAACGGCATCCCCAAAGGAACGCTTTGCTTCCGCAGCCCCATCAGAGCCAAACACGACCCAGGCATTTCGGATCAGCGACGGCTTATGATCGAAGTACGCTTGCCAGAATGCGCGACGATAGCGCCAATGAGACGGTTGGGCGATCTTGTCGAGCACGTCGAAGAATTGCCGTAGCGACTGCTCGGTAAGCCAGCGCTTCAAGATCTCTGCGACATCGTCCATTCCGATCCAACGGCCAGGGGCCACCCTCGGGTCGCCGAACTTGCCGACGAGAAAGCCGACCAGGAGATCACGATCGACGGCGGGCGGGACGCGATCGCCAAACGGGAGAACGACGGCTCGAGCCAAGCCTGCGCTGCAATCTTTGAAAATGAACGTGTCATCCGCTCGAAGGCACCAGCGGCGGATGATTTCCAGGCGACTAGTGGCGCTCGTCACCGTCGTCCCGCAGAGGTGATGCAGCCCGATGTCGTGAACCGTCTTGGCAAAGCCGCCTTCACGCAGTGCGCCGCCGAGACCTGCCGATTCAAGAAGTTGTTGCACGTTCCTTTCCTCGTTTAACGCTGTACGTGCAATCCGAAATGCCCCTTCCCTCCAGTCGAAAATGCCGAATTTTGTTTGTGCACGGTCCCAGGGGCTTCCTGCTTTCGGTGCGAAGGCGGCAAGAACGCCCGCGACGCGATCAAGGCGCGGTCGATCGGGTGCGAAATCGGCAAGGTACGCCGATGCAAGCTGGCGATAGGGTCTCGCCCGTTCCATGCGGGCCACTCGACCGAGTACCGCATCGAGCGCTTGGTCATGCTCGGCAATCGCCGGTCGCGTCGTCCAAAGGCACCACGCGATCTTATTCCAATCGCCGGGAACGGGCTCGTCGCCCTTTCGCATTGATAGAATGAACCGATCCGCCACGGTGTTAAGATCGGCCGTCGGCCTCCTGTCCATTCCTATGCCGGTTGCCGAAAGGGCCGCCGCAAGACGGGCAGTGCGGCTGGTGGCTGGCAAGGGCTGTACCATAAGCCGTCCACCGGCGAGGGCTCCGCGCAAGCTCATGGTGGCGAACCCCGGAGTTCCTGGATCGTTGTTCGCATGCTCAGGAGCAACGCACGCATGTCTTGCAGCCCTGGCGATGGATCCGTGTCCATCACGAAGCGCAGATCGATTCGGCGATTTTTCTTTCGAGCAATGTCGTTGGCCGCAGAATCGACGGGGCGCGTCGAGGAGTATCCAGCGACCGAGAAGATCTCTTCCTGAGCCCTATTGAGCATCTGTCTTAGATCTGGCGATGCCGCCATCAGCTCGCGGTATGTATTCGCGGCTCGATACGTCGAAAATGTCCAGTTCGAATCGTCAGGACCAGTACTATCCGTATGGCCTTCGACGAAAACAGTCTCTAGAGAGGGGGCGCTCTTCTTCGGACATGAGGGGCCGGACTGCGTCATTAGACAGGCCGCATATGGAGGCAGAATACGCCCGAGCACGCGCGCGATCTTATCGACGTTGGTCTTTGCTTGCCCAAAGAGAGTAGTATCGTTTGAGCGAAACAGAACGGCCTCTTCGGTCAGTCGAAGCACGCCGCTGGAGTCGACGACTTCGACGGCCAAGCCTTCTCGACGCAGCTGGATCTGAAGCTCTGTCAGGAGGCGCGAGCGGAGTTGACTTGCCTCCTGAATTTCGTGCATGCGCCGGCTAATACGCGTTTCGAGCTCATCAAGCTTTCGCCCGACCTCCTTGGCAACTTCGATCTTGTCCTGTTGCTCCTGGGTCTTGACTTCTTGCGTGTCTGTCTGCTGCCTGAATGCCAAAGCGAAGCTCATGAGAAGGATGATGAAGATAAACAGCATTCCGACCATCATGTCGGTCATGGAAACGAAATAGTTTTCGCCCTGGTTGAACTCTGACGCACCTGCGTCCTGTTCAAGAGCCATTACAATTCATCCTCTATTCTGCCGCTTGGGCTGGAGGAAACGTTCTGAGAAAGCCATCCATCGTTTCATGCAGCGCTTCAACGCTCTCGTTGAGGCCTGCCACGGCGCTGCTAACTTTGCTCAGGATCTCCTTCGTATGTTCATCGATGTCCTTGACGAAGTCTCGCATCGCTTCCTGATGACGTGATACCTCCGTATGGAAACGGTCTGCCGCCTTACCGAAGTCCTCGTCTACGTTCTTGAAGCGCGCCTCGTACTGGTCCCAGACGCGCCCGATCTGAGTGAGATGGGCGGAAAGCTGTTCCGCGACGGAGCGAGCGGCGTCCTCTGCCACCGACAACGCTCCGACGGAGCTCTCGATAGAAGCTGCCATGCGGTCGGTGGAGTTGGCGACGCGCTCCGAATGAACGAGCAGCGGCTGACTGGCCGAACGGACATCGCTGGCCGCTCGGCCGAAAGCGTCTGCGGTGTCGCGCGAGCGAGCGGTGACGGCATTAATCTGATCCGTTTGGCCGGCAATGGCGCCTGAGACCGCGCGAATAGTGCCCGATAGCTGTCCGATGTCGTCACGCAAACTCGCGACCACTTCGCGCATGCTCGAGAGCACAACCGCCGCGGTCTCTTGGCCTGCTTCGCGCGACACGCGTGCGCTCTCTCGCATCTGTCCGCCGATGTCGGCTTGGAGTGTCGCGAGTCCTGTTCCGAACGCGGAGGTCTGCGCCTCCAGCTTTTCGACGACGCTCGCCATTGCGGCGTCCACGGCTCCGGCGACCCCCGTAGCGGAGCCGCCGAGCGCCCGCGCTGCGTCGGTGACGACTTGGGTCATGGTATCGGCAGCCTTCGCGAGGTTGCTCGAGAAGTCGTTGCCTGAGCCAGCGAGGTCCTTCTGCGTCCGCTCGATACTTTCTCTTAGTCCGGTCAGCGTCCGGGCGACCTCTGTCAGCTCGCGGCCGGCCCCCTGGTTGAGGCTTTCCATAAAGGTACGGACCAGATCGTCGACCCCGGTCTGCGACGTCTGGGCGAGCGTTTTCACGGTGCGATCCAGGGTCTCAGAAATGGGGCTGATTGCATCTTGCATGGCGTGCTGGAGTCGCGGAGCGACGGTATCGCCAAGGCGCGCAAAGAAGCCCTCGCTGTTGATCTGCTTGAGCTCATCGCGCTGGGCCGCAAGCACGTTCAACGAGTCGGCAGCGACCCGCTGCGGCGGCTGGAATATCATCCGCTCTTCGAGCGCCCGCCCAAATCCATTGAAGGCCCCTTCGATCCAAATCTGATATGAGCGAAACAGCAGAGAAAGAAGTAGTGAGGATCCGAGGCCTGCAATCGATGTCGAGAACTTGAACGTGGCGGCCGCCAGCAATTCGCTTAAGGAGTTCGTCATTGCTTCGGCCGAGTGGGCCCCGGTGCTCGCCGCCGCCTTGTTTAGAGCGAGCACCAACCCGATGAACGTGAGCAGCAGGCCGAGGCCGACGAAGAAGCCTGGGATCGAGCCCATCATCTTCAGGCCAAAAAGGTATTCGCGCGCGTCGGCCAAGTTTATGAAGTTCTGGGGACGAACGGTGTTGTGTACAGCGTCGTCCCTGCGGATGGCAGTCTGCTCGAATTGGCGCCAAGCATGTCGAACGATCGCGTTTTGCGCAAGCCTCTCAGAAATGGCGTCGAATCTTGTCGCGAATCCGCGAAGATCTCTGTCCGGGCCGAGATCCCGTTTCGCGGTGTAGAGGGCGGCCCGAAGCAGCAGCACATGCGCAACGAAGATCGCGAATGCAAAGGCGAGCGCGAGCTGAACAATTGCCGAGGACAGTGCGAACGCGAAGCTTTGCTCGGCGACATGGTCGATATCACCGGCACGAACCTCGTTCAAAACGCTATCGACAAGCTGCCAGTTCGAGTACGGCGTTATGTGGGAAACGGCAGTCAGCCCAAAGCCCACGAGGCTCCAGAACAGCAAAAAACGAACTATACCGCTCCACAGCGTTGCTGACGCGAAGACTCTCAACCTGAACCCCCCATCGACCTTTTCAGCAGCTTACGAGTAGAGGGCTTAAAGGACAACCGTTGTTGCGAACATGCGCGTGGCCGCCACATCGGAGGGGAAAACTTCTGGGCCGATATGGCAAGGTATTGCAGGGGCTTACAGGCAGGCCCACCAACAACACGGCCACCGCTTCCGAAGATGGGATCGTCTTTGCTCGGGCCTTGCTATCGGGTGGTCGCAGCTATCTCTGATCCAGCCCACGTGGCGCCATTGGTGGGTCTGAGTCTCAGATAAGTGGCATCCCGTCAGGAGTAGGAGACTGAAAGCAACAGCAACGTATTGTCTCCCCATCTCCGTGCCGCTGCCAAAGCAGTCTCGGATGAAAATGCATCGCATGAAGCCTTCGCGTCTCGCGGGCTTTCACTGGTATGTGGATGCCAAGACGTTGGACAAAAGAGGGACGCCCCCAAGCTATATTTCCCCCCAAAACATGTCGGGACCCGCTTTCTTTCCCGACGGGTTCGTGCATTCTACCTTAGGGAGAGTGTGAGATGTCCGGCGCCTCGGGGGATAGCCTTACTGATCTTTCGCAGCTGGGTGACAAGCGCCTTGCTGAGATTTTTGAGCAGCAAGGTGATGATCCGAACGTTCTCGAAGCCCTGAACCACGAGCTGAAGAAACGAGACAGCGATCAGGCCTCCGAACTACACATGGAGGTGGCGAAAGCGCGCTTCTCTAAGTCAGCTTCTGTAGCCACGGACCCAATAACCAGACGACCCAGGAGCTCGCTAGGCGAATGGATCTGGACATTTCTGAATGCCAGGAGGTTGGCTGAACCCGATCAGCGGCCGCTTTATCGCTATCGGATGACTGATGGCGAATATGAAGACGCAAAGGGCATCCTTCGGCAACTTGCGGCGACGGGTCGTCTAGCGAATCCAGATCGTCATTCAGGTGCGATGTTCGTTTCATTTGGCGCCGAATGGTTCAGGCGTGAATCCAACTCCACATTTCACCGCTGGGATGACCTGGCTCCAGACATTTTTCCCTGGCTTGCCTACTCCAACAAACAGCAATTGACCCTCCTGGGTTTGAAATTCTGGCGCCGCGAGCTCCGGCGAGGTCCGCACGGGCGCGAGTTCTTGCTGACGCTGGCCCTCGAAGGAGGCTTTCCCGTCAGGATTCTAGCCGAGGGCGAACGGGGCTGGCTGAAGGATTACCTTCGGATCATCATGCGCAGGGCGATCGCGTCGAAAGTGAGTACCGAAGACGAGGTTCTCGCGATTGCTGAGGAAGAACGCGGGCGTATGCGTAAGGGGTATCAGCGCGATGAGTTCGTCGCGCTGTGCTCTGAACTCGCGGAGAGCCTTTTGCTGCTTCGGCATATCGCAGAGAATGAAGGTGCCCCCGGCGTCCGAAATACATTGATGCTCGATGCGAAATGCCCGGGCTGGCGCGAGGAACTGCCGATCTATCTCCCAGCTGAAGACGAGGCGCTCGCAGCCGAGCTTCTGACCGGGTTGCTCAACGAGAGAATGAGCGGTCCGGTCACTCACGGCGTCGAGGTCAGGCGCTATCTGGTTAAGAGGGGCGGCGAATGGCTTCCTGCGGTGCAGATATTGGCCGATGGCGAAATTCAGGCGTCGAAATTGCCGGAGCTATCGGGCCAGAGCCGAGCGCGGGTCATTCCAATGGGAGAGCTTGGCAATCACCTCACTGGCGAGCTGGCGCTGATGGAGCCTCCTGTCGGAGAACCTCGGCTTTGGCGTGTCCGTCCCTTCGCGCGGACAGGCAAGCTCCTGACGGGCTTTCCATTCAGTGCACCGGTCAATACGACCGTGACCTCGCCCGATCATGCGCCGTGCCACTGGACTTGGCCAGGAGGTGAAGCCCTGCGGTCTGATATCCTGGTGTTCCAACAGGACGAGGGATCGACACCTCAGGAACCGCTGCTCCGATTCTTGCGGGCTGGCTCGGTGAGCTCGCCGGCGAAGACACTTTACGCATTGGTTCCTGCCGAATGGATTGTGGAGCCGTCCTCTGAGACCTCAGTCACTGAAACATTGATCTCTTCGCTGGGACGCCGGCTCGTTTGTGTCGCTGGAGCGACCTACTTTTCGAGCGGAGATTTCGAATCCAGTCGTTTCAAAGTGGAACCAGATACGGACGGCGTCGACCGTGACCTCGAAATCAGCTCCGTGACGGCGGCGGAGATCGATCTCGCCGATGATCGTTGCGAGCTTGTGCCAACACCTGCCTATGTGCGGATCCGAGAGCAGGGAAGGCAGCCTCGGCCGCCTGTGAGTGGCGAATTGTTCGTTCGATGCCCGGGTGGCAAATGGGGGGCGCTGTCCGGACCCCTCCAGGGAGTCGGCCTAATCGAGCTCTCCTGGCGTGATCCAACTGCCAATTTTCAGATCGAGAAGCGCCTGCTCGCGCTTGTTCCGGGCGGAGCGCGCATAAGCGGTGTTCTGAAGGACGCAGTCAGCGGCGAGCTACGTCTTCAAGGCCTTGCTGGGTGGTCGGCATCCCTTCGGGACGCAGACTGCACCGTTGGGCAGGCGGATGCATCTACACTCTGGTTTCGATTCGCCGGACGCCCGACATATCGTCTTCCGATGCGATTACGGCCGCCGGCCGGTCCTGCCCTTGAGGTGGTCGTTTCGCTCGTCGGCCGCAACGCGGCCATCGCTCTTGCCAACAGCTCTCTCGTTACGCCTGGCTCCCGGATCGACTTCAGCTCGCTACGCGGGGCGTTAGCTATATCACCTCATCGCAAAGGCATTCATCTCGCGCCGAAGGGAGCAAAATCGACTGGACTGAGAACGGATGTCGATGGCGAGCTTCCTCTCGGGACATTGCGAAGCTCGATTGACGAGATGCTTGCCACGTTGCCAGGTCAGGACGACCTCGTGGAGCTCGAATTCATCGGTGACAATCGTCCACCAATCCGAATCAGCCGATATCGACTGGACAAGCTCACGATTGAAGCGGGTATCGTGCGATATTCCCTCCCGACTAATTCTCTGAGAGCTGTCCCAGTCGCGAAGATGATCCTAGATCCGCGGCGAGAGCACGCGCTTGAACCCGAGAGTGATGGACGATGGCGTATACCCGAGCGCTGCAAAGGTCTTTGCATCATCTATCTGCGGGATGGCGTAGACGTCGTATCGCGACCGGTCCCGATCATGCGACCGGGAATGCCCGCGATGTATGGTGGGGATCTGGTATCAACGCTCACGATTGCGGATTTCAACGTTCGTCAACGGGAAATTGCGGCAGCGCTGTCAAAGTTGGCGCGCGTACAAAACAAAAGTGACGACCTCACCTGGTTGCTAGACGTAGCGACCAATCTAAATGGTCTACCTCCCAGCGCGTTTGACGCGTTGAAGCTATTGCCATCAAACCCTGAGGCCTTGGTTTGCCTACTGCTGAATGCTCGCGACGCCGAGGAGCAGGGCACCGTCTGGTCGCTGCAGAATGAGCTTCCGTTTCTCTGGCTCGGCTTGCCCATGTCTGCATGGCAAAGCGCGCTACAGAACGATTACATATCTTTTGCACAAGCGCTCAAAGATGTCTTCGGCCCGGAGAGAGCTGCCGGCGAAGCCGCCGCGCGGCTTCGCCGCCTTCGCGACGAACTGACTGAACTGGAACCAGCCCTTGAAAAGATCTTCGGGCTCGCCGGTCTGTCGGGGACGGATTTAAAGAATTCAAAGGAGACGCCGTCGCTTAGTGACTTGACAAATGGCTATATCGTTTCTCAGTCCAGTCGCAGTGACGAGCCGCAAAATGACTATGCCGACCGATTGCGGTCGAAGGGCCTAAGACTTCCCGGCGAGATTGAAACCAAATCTCATGCGGACTTTGCGGGTCTCTTTGCGCCGGTTCTCCTGGCAGCGAGCGCCAGAGGGAGGATCTCGCTTGATCGCGAGATGGCGCTGCTCGCGCGACGTACGCTCCGCGAGGACCCGGCCTATGTTTCGATGGCCTGGCGCCGTCTGGTCGACTTCTACAGCTAAGAATGGTCCCGGATTGAGATGACGCAGTTCGAAACGCTACACGAAATCAAGCAGCGCTCCGCGGAAGCGATTATCGCACAATCCGGGCTGTCACACGAGGGGCTGAAACGGATCTTGCGCGGACTGCTGTCCGGCGATGATCCGGCGATCGGCGCATTGCTGCAGGAGCCGATGATCGAAGGCGCCCATCCCTTTGTTTCTGTCAACCATACGATGGAGGCCCTAGTAGGGTCATCCCTGCACCCTGACCTGGTGAAGGCATTGGATGGGTTGCCTGATGATCACGAATACCGGTTTCCACGAACGCGCAAGCCCTTTCGTCATCAGGCCGAGACCTGGCAAATCCTTTCGGCCAAAGATCCGCAATCCGTGCTGGTGACATCGGGTACGGGCTCCGGAAAGACCGAGTGCTTCCTATTTCCAATTCTGAATGACCTTGCCGCCCAAGCGCGCGGGACACGGGATCCGATCACAGGGGTGCAAGCGATCATGCTCTATCCCCTGAACGCACTGATTGAAAGTCAGCGCGAGCGTCTTTCAGCATGGACGAGACCGTTCGGCGGGAAAATTCGCTTTTGTCTCTACAACGGAAACCTTCCGTCCTCTGAGAAGGAATCCGAACGTCGGCGCACTCCGGAACAGATTATCGATCGCGTGCAATTCCGCGCCAACCCGCCTCCCCTGCTCGTCACCAACGTGACGATGCTCGAGTACATGCTGGTTCGCACAGAAGACCAGCCGATCATCGACCTATCGAGAGGCGCGCTCAAGTGGATCGTTCTTGATGAGGCACATTCGCTCGTAGGGGCGGCTGCGGCCGAGATCGCCCTGCTCTTGCGTCGCGTACTGCGTGCATTTGATGTTCAGCCGGAAACAGTCCGATTCATTGCGACGTCCGCAACGATTGGATCGGGGGAGAATGTCCGCCAGCAGCTTCAACAATTTCTTGCCGACGTCGCCGGCATTCCGGACGGCCAGGTCCAGGTCATCGAGGGCCTGCGGCAAATGCCGATGCGGCCATCGGGTCAGTTCAGTGGTCGCTTGCCCGCCATTCGTGACGCCGAACCCAATCAGCTCTATGAACTCCTTGGCCGCGACCCGAAGGTTTGGCGCCTGGTTGAGCGACTTTTCAATGGCAGTGTGCCTCTTTCAGACTTCAGAGACGCTGCAAACTCCTACGGTATCGCTGAGGACGATCTCGCGCTGGCCATGGCGCGGGCTGCAAGCACGACGGCGGAAGGAGATCAGGAGCGCCTGGCGCCGATCCGCATTCATGCATTTGAGCGAGCCGTACCTGGCTTTTGGAGTTGCATCAATCCCGATTGCGCGGGTCGTTCTCCGAATTGGCCATTCGGGCGCATCCTGCCTGAGCGCGCCGACCAGTGCCCTTCCTGCGCGGCGCCGGTGTTGGAGGTCGTTAGCTGCTGCGAATGTGGTGAAGCCTATCTTGAGGGGGTTGAATCAGGATCTCGTCTATCGGCGCCGATGCGCACTCCGCCACGAGATGAGTTCGCATTCGACAGCGAGCGCGAAATTGATGCTGGCCGCGATGAGGACGATAGCGGCGACGCTGCCGCGGAAGCTGAACGGGAACCGATTCTGATCGTGGATCGACTCTTTGCGGCGAATCCAACGTCTTCCGCGCGACCGTTCTGGTTGGACAGACGGGGCAATTGGCGCGTTGTGGATGCGGCTGCCGAAGATGGCGTGTCACTGCTCGCAGAGGATCATGGCGGCCCGCGGGCCTGCCCTCACTGCAATCCTGCGGGTCAGGGCGCGTCCGAGTTGATTCGGCCCCTGCGGTTCGGGGCGCCATTTATCCTGAGCAACGCGGCACCCATTCTGCTCGAGGGCATAGAGCCGGCAAAATCAGAAGCAGGAGAGAAATTGCCTTCCGGCGGAAGGAGACTTCTTTCGTTTACCGACTCGCGGCAAGGCACGGCCCGAATGGCAGCCAAACTGCAGGTCGAATCGGAGCGGAACTTCGTACGCTCCTTTATCTACCATCAGGTGCAGTCTTCGATGCAGCCCCCCATCGGGGCAGACGAGGAGCGGGTCAACCTAACAACCGAGATTGAGAAATACGAGGAGGCTTACAAGCAGACGCGCCTGGAACTACTAACGACAGAGATAGCGAAGCGAAAGTGCAGACTTGCTGAACTTGCTTTCGGGAACAGCGATGGCATTTCTTGGCCCGAGCTCGTGGACCGTTTGGCGGCAAGGATTGAGGTCGCCGAGTGGATCAAGGGGGTTTGGCAGGCCCGTGATGAAGAGCTTTTCTCGGCGCCATCTAAGATCGCAGAGTTTCTCCTACTGCGCGAGTTTGCGCGCCGGCCGCGACGGGCCAACTCGGTTGAAGTCCTCGGAATCGCCCGGCTTCGCAATCCCTCCATCGACCGGCTCAACGAGACGCATCTACCTAAAGGCTTTCGGCGCAAGGGAGGGACCATTGAGGACTGGCGAGCCTATTTGGACTCGGTGCTGACCTGGTTCGTGAGGGCGAATAGCGCCGTCTCCATCTCCCGGGAGATGCAGCACTGGATATCGCCGAAGGTCAGGCTAACCTCGCTCGTTGGCCCGGACGCCCAGACCAATGGTGACAGAACGCTTCAAGCTTGGCCGAACGGCTTCTTCCGCGCGTATACTCGATCCCGGCCGGTCGCATTTCTGGTGCAGGGGGTGGGGTTCAATCTTAGCGATCCTGCTGAGAGGTCAGACCTCGACGAGGCTCTTCACGCCGCATGGACGCAGGTCTCGTTCACTTTCGGCGCCGATCCAGAACGGCGCGTCTATGACTTTTCAAAGGCCTATGTTGCGCCAATTGTCGATGCATTTTACTGTCCAGTCACGCACCGCTTGTTGGACCGGGCGCCGTTCGGGCTGACTCCGTACGGCCTCGAAGAGCATGCACCGGATCGCCGAAAGGCTGCTCCCGTCGCTATGCCGCGGCACCCCGAAAGCGTGATGGGACTTGCCGATCTGGGCAAAGCGCGCGAGGTCACTCGTCAATGGATAGCCAGTGATCAAGTTATCCAGGAGCTTAGAGCGAGGGGAGCTTGGAACAACATCTCCGATCGGATCGCGCTGTTTGCCAACTATGCCCGCTCGGCCGAGCATTCCGCGCAGCAAGACAGCGTCCGGCTACGTCGCTACGAGCGGGATTTTAAGGCAGGCAGAATCAACATTTTGAGCTGCTCGACAACGATGGAGATGGGTGTCGACATCGGCTCGGTGTCGTCGGTCATGATGACCAACGTACCACCATCGATCGCAAACTACCGACAGCGGGTTGGTCGTGCTGGTCGGCGGGGGCAAGACGTGGCGATGGCCTTCACATTCTGCAAGGATCGCCCACTGGACAGCGAGGCATTCCGGGATCCACAGACCTTCTTGCGCAGCACGATCGCCGCACCAAAGGTCACGTTGAGCAGCCGACCGATCGTGCAGCGTCACATCAATGCGTTCCTTCTTGGATGCTTCTTCCGCGAGCGCGTCGGCGACGCGCTGAAGATGCAAATCGGTGTCTTCCTCGGTTGTCCGGCAGACCCGAGGGAAGCGCGGCCCTCAAAGTCGGATCGACCTGTCGAAACCTTCATCGCGTGGCTCGAGCAGCCCGCAACAGCCCGAGAACATACGGAGAGTCTGACGATCCTGACCCAGCGCTCGATCCTCGAGGGGGATCAAAGGCTCGTCGAAGATACCAGGAATGCAATTGGCGCATTGTCGGATAACTTTGTCGCCGAATGGAACGGGCTAATAGGTCTTGCAAAAGACGAGGGCTTGCAGGATGCAGGCAGGTCACGGATGGGCCTGGAGTTGAAGCGAATGTGCGGAGAATTCCTGCTTGGCAGCTTGGCGGACCGAGGCTTCCTGCCGGGTCACGGCTTCCCGACCGACGTGGTTTCATTCCTGCCTGGTAAGGAATACAAGCCCCCTCAAGATGCTGCTCAGGACGGAGCGCGCCAATTCCGGACGGTCGGTCCGCAGCGGTCGCTTGATCTCGCTATACGTGATTATGCACCTGGATCGGAGGTCGTGCTTGACGGACTCGTCCACAAGTCGGCGGGAGTGACGCTGAACTGGAAGCGGCCGGCGAGCGAAGAGAACCTGGCCGAGATTCAAAGTCTGCGGCATTTCTGGCACTGCGAGCAGTGTGGTACAAGCGACACTCGACGCGACGGCCCACCAGAGTTCTGTCCATCCTGCGGATCCGAGCGGCCAGCCAGCACAGAATTCCTTCGGCCGGCGGGATTTTCCGTTGATCCTCGGGTCCGGGCGCATGCCGATACCAACATGCTTTCTTTCGTACCCGCGGAAGATCCAATGGTCTCTGCCCGCGATGCTGCATGGCGGACTCTCCCTGCACCCGAACTGGGTCGCTATCGCTGCAGCCGCGAGGGGCTCGTTTATTATTCCAATCGTGGTGGCCCAGGAAAATTTGGGTATGCCATTTGCTTGCATTGTGGCCGGGCTGAAGCCGACACCGACAACAGAGAGGTGCACCCTCCGCCGCGGGCACTCGTTGATCACAAGCCGCTGCGCTATCGAAGGGGTGAAGACTATTGCGCCGGCAATGATAAGCCATTCAGCATCAAGCGTCACCTAGCGCTGGGCCTTGAGATTACCACCGACGTATTTGAGCTGCAGCTGAAGCACCCTATGCGGCGCGCGGTTGCCAACGCGCTTGTGATCGCGCTGCGAGAATCGCTCGCGCAGGAACTCGGCATCGAGGCCGACGAGATGGGATTTGCTGTCGGCCACACCAGGAATGCGCTCGGCGCGGACGCGGTCTCGCTCTTCTTATTCGATCGTGCAGCGGGCGGGGCGGGTTTTGCCGTGGCCCTAGAGTATCTGCTTCGACCGGTTATCGGTCGCGCGGAAAAACTTCTTGATTGCCAAACCCCCGGCTGTGAGCGGGGTTGCGCAGCCTGCGTGCTGACGCCAGATGCGCCCACTGCTCCAGGCGAGTTGGATCGCATTAATGCCCTTCAATATTTGCTTGCCCATCTGATTTTTCCATCAGAGCTCGATATTGATGACCGCTTTACGGACGGCGCCGTCCTGTCGCTCGCCCCGCTCGACGAGATCGACCGCTCGCTCCGTCGCGCGGCGCGCTCAACACTGACTGTCTTCTTGCCCGATCGTAGCGTTCCGGCTGCGATGCAGGACTGGCCACTCGCTCCCCAGCTCCTTCACTGGACGATGCGTGGACATCCAGTGAGAGTGGCAATCTCACCGAGGCTGATCCAGGCTCTAACTCCGGCAGAGAAGCTTGTCCTTCGCGACTTTGCTCTAAAGCACAACATCAAACTCATGGCGGAGGAGCCGCTCACATTCAAAAATGGCGCATGCGCGTTTGCGATCGTCGATACGTTGGGCGACGAAGGTACAATTTGGGCCGCACGTGATGTAGAGCCGCGACTTCCGGGACCTGCTTGGGGCCAACCTGCCAATCTGCCATTGGCGCGTGGACAAGGATCGTTCGTCAAACAATCAGCGCTGATTGATCTCAATACGCTTCTACCCCGATCCGGCTCCCAACTTATTCAAATCGGCTCGGAACTCGACTGCAATCTTGCGGCATTCGGTGCACTCGCTTCCGAAATACTATTCAAGCTACTGGCCAGCAGCGAAATATCGACAAAGTCGGGTATTACTCGTGCTGTGTATCAAGATCCATTTGTTTCGTCCCCTCTCGTCGCGCGTCTGTTGATCGACACCGTCGGTCAGATTTTCGCAAAATCAGGCAACGGAGATGCTCTGCTATCTATTGAAACGCGGCAACCGAGGGGTGGCTCGCGCGGACAACCGTGGCAGATATCGCATGATTGGCTCAGCCCAGCGGACCAGAAGGCCGTGATCGAACTTTTTGGGAAGGAGCGCGGCGTTCGGGTCATATTGCTCCACAGGGACGTTCCGCATGGCCGGTATCTCAGGCTTGAATTCCAAGACGGTCGCCAGGCGACCATTGTGCTGGATCAGGGCTTCGGCGCTTGGGCTCCGCCCAGGAATGTTCCCGTAAGATTTGATTTTAGTGCCGGTGCAGCCGTTCAGTCCAAGAGGTTATCGACTCTCAACGCGATGCTTCAGCGTAGAGGTGTCGGCCAGACTTATCTTGTCGCTGCTTCGAGCTGAGGCAATCAAGCGGCCACACTGGAACTCAAGAGGAATCTCGATCAAGCCGCACAGCTGCGCCGCTGCTATCGACGAACTCGGACGTGGTCTCCGGCTTAGCCTTCCTTTTAGCTTAGTACGCATCCGGTGAAGACCGCAGGCGGGAGTAGCCCGCGCGGATAGACGATTGATCAGAGCGATCAAGCAGCGGCAGGGATGGCGGTGTGCTTCCAGTTCCAGGGCAGCAGGTCTGCGATGCTGCTAGCCGGATGATCGGGCAGTCTGGCGAGCACATCGGCGAGCCAGGCCTGCGGGTCGACGTCGTTGAGCCTGGCGCTCTGGATCAGGGTGTAGATGGCGGCGGCACGGCGGCCGCCCTCGTCGGAGCCGGCGAAGGTCCAGTTCTTGCGGCCGACGGCCACGGCGCGCAGCTCGCGTTCGGCCGCGTTGTTGGTCATGCACAGCCGGCCATCGTCGATGAAGCGCGTGAACACCTCCCAGCGCTTGAGGCTGTAGTCGATCGCCTTGGCGGTCTCGCTCTTGCCGGAGAGCTTGGCGCGGCGCTCGTGCAGGAAGGTATGAAGCTCATCGACCAGCGGGCGGCTGCGCGCATGGCGCGCGGCTCTGCGCTCGTGCGGCGGCAAACCATTGATCTCGCGCTCGATCGCGAACAGGGCGTCGATCTTAGCGATCGCTTCGATCGCGATCGGCGCCTTCTTCAGCCGTGCGATCTCGAAGAACTTGCGCCGTGCATGCGCCCAGCAGCCGACCTCGATGACCGGACCAGGCTTGCGCGATACCTCGTAAAGCCTGTTGAAGCCGGCATAGGCATCCGCCTGCATGGGTCCGGGGCATAGGTCGCAAGATGCGCCTCTGGATCGGTGCCGGAGCGGTCGGGCGAGTAGAAGCGGCAGTCTTTGTGGCGCGCCGCGCGGCCATTGGACAGGAAACCGGCTTTTGGTCGCATTCGAAGTCAAAGACGGGAAGCTACGCGCCATACCGCCATGGCGCTTTGAGATAGATATGCGTGTCGAGGCGTGCGCTCGCCGTCTCGCGCACGGGAGACCGTCCAGCGGCGACTTCGGCGGGCAGCGGCCACAAAAGCGCCAACCGCAACCAGCCGGGGACCACCCCAGGGCGCGTAAAAGCGCATCTATTGGGCGGTATCGAACAAGGTCACATTGGCGTTTGTCTTGAGGCCCACTTTTCAGCCCCCAGAACGATCGGCACCGCCGAGGCCAAATCGCTGGCCGAGATCTCGATCGCATGATGCAAGGACGCGCCGAGGTTCCCCGCTTCAATGCGGCGTTGCCTGACGCAATAGTCGATCAGCTTTTTGACGGCTCGGCGCTCGTTCGGCGGAAACGAGAAGCTAAACACGCGGTTCGTGTCGTGAATAAGCTGGCCGAAAACGATCCTCTTACCGTTCAGATCGCCAATCTTTTTGACGCGGTATACCCCGCCGATTTCGGCCGGCTTTGCGACATCGGCATAAAGCCAAAAACTCACGACGAACGATCCCACAGGTAAGGCCCACGTATTGCCGTGGTCAATGTAGAACGGGTGGTCGTCGCCGTTGTGCTGGATTTCTGCTGCGGAATAAACGGGAGGGCGGAGCGCTTTTATCTCCGTCCACGCCTGGTCGTACTCCTTGTTGGAGCGCTTGCGAGATGGCTCGATGAACGCCAGGAAATGGATTTTGAAATCGGCGAGGAGCACTGGCGCCCTGGTCAGGAGCTTCAGGAACGTCAGCGACGCCTGAGGCGGCGGTACCGCCTTGAGGATCTCTTCGTCCACATCGAGGGACCCGTCATCCTCCCAGAGACGGTCGAACCACCGTCTGGCGTCGGCGACGGACGTCGCGTCAGAAATGGCGGCCTCGAGATCGGACAGGTTCTTTAGCCCGCGGTTGGACGCGTTGGCCGATCCTACGACCACAGTTTTGGGTCCGAGGTAAACCTTGGAATGCAGTCCGTTTCGAGTCTTGACCGTCGTCTTCTTGCGAGCGAGGAGGCGCCTGATCTCGCCCGGATCGCAGAAGCCGCTGTTCAGGTCGCACAAGATGCGGACGGGCGCAGCGGTCTCAAAGAGCTTCAGCTGATCAGACATGCCGCGACCCCAGTATGCCACTGCGAGGTCGATCGACGTCGACTTGGCCTGCGTAACCGAGGAGTTGATCGCGTCAAGAATCTTGGGGCCGGAAAGAAATTGAGCCATCGTTATCACCTCGACGAAAGCCGTCGATTGATTCATGAGGATACTTTTCCGTCAAGCTCCGGCTCCGGCCGGCAGGCCCGCGCGCCCTCATCGTCCAGCTCAATGAGCTCCACGAGATCAATCCGACCCGCCCTGAGCAGTCCCGACATCGGCCGGGATTGACGGCTTTCCGGGCCGATCGAGTGGTACACACAGGTGGTCACAAACCTTCGGCTTTTTCTGGAATGCCTTGCTTTACAGGGTTTTTATGGTACCTGCGGCCTTTGAGTGGGAATCCATCCCTCTCCTCCGTCTCGAAAGAAGTCTGCAAGAGACTAACGGTCCCTCAGCTCTGATCATCGAGGCGTGATTCCAACTGCCGCTGCCTGATGTCTGTTTCGAGTTCGGCCGTGCGTTCAATCATGCTGTGGACGATCGTTTCGCGGTCGAGTTGGGTTAGTCCGCGGATCCCATGTGCTCGCAACTCCTCTTCGAGGATCGCGGCCATGATCGATACGATGCGCATTCGCTCCAATCCCTTTGTCGAAAGTTGAACGGCAGCAAGATCTGTACAGCGCGGCTATTTCACTTCTTTAGAGTTCGGCTCGAAGGAAAATGGTATGGAGGCCACTTCGCACACCGCTTCAATCAAGGAACGTACGGCCCGAGCATCCCAGTCGATCTGATCAATCGGCGCATCCCAATATTCGGAAATAACGTAGGCTGCGTGGCGAGCTTTTACGCCCAGACCGGCTAGGGTTCGTGCCGGTGTGGCCAATATGGCCTGCTCTATGGGCGCTAGCTCGGCGAGCATGCTTTCGATTCCTTCGAGATGATCTGGTGATGCCGGATCGTACAAGGCTCGTATCTTGGCAATAGCCTCTTCGAGCTGCTTGCCCATTATGATCAAGCCTGAATCGTCGTCGGTTGCCTTGACCCGTATGTTGGCGACGTCTGAAGCTGAACGTCTATAGGCTTTGTCGGGGTTGTCGCGGTCGCGGCTGCCGGAGCGAGATCCGATTTTGGTCTGAGGCTCGTAGGACGGTTGGGACGAGGGGGTCTTCATTGCTTACGCATCTCAATGAACGGCAACAAGCACCTGAAAATTGCGCAGACGGCTCAACTCGAAACTCTCAAGGCTATCCACATGAGATTTCATTCCGATACGGGTGGATAATACCCTTAAGAGGTGTATTTATAACCTTATAGTGGCGCTTTTGCTAGGGCTGTCGATGGTGATCTCATGATCACCTCTCGACAAATTCGGGCTGCTAGAGCGTTGCTTGGCTGGTCCCAGCAGCAACTTGCGGACAAGGCGATTGTGTCCCTGAACGCCGTTGCGAGGCTCGAGGGCGGGGTGGTGGATTCTCGGATAAGTACGGTGCAGGCCGTTCAGGAAGCTTTGGCCAAAGCCGGTATAGAGTTTCTCGATGCGGACCAAAAAGGCGAGGGCGTGAGGCTAAAGAGTCCGAAAGCCTAACCGGGCCCCAGATCTACGATCCCTGCGTGCCCCCGATCAACGGCGCTCGATTCAAGCGCATCAGTTGGCTTCTGACGACCTAATCCACTAGGGCGCGAAGGCGCCTTTGATGCTGAACGCAAATTGATCGGTAGTCACGGGGAATGTGTCGGGAGATCCTCCCGACTTGCGAAAGAGCTTTTGATTGGGTGGCGCACCCGACACGATTCGAACGTGTGGCCTTCGCCTTCGGAGGGCGACGCTCTATCCAGCTGAGCTACGGGTGCCTGCGCTGCTTACGCAGTGCTTACGCGGAAACTTCGTGGCTGTGAAGCGATCCGCGCCGATTTCTTAAGTGTCTGAAACCCAAGTGACTTTTTACTTTCACACTGCCGCAAAACAGCTTGACATCTGCCTTCGGAGGGCAACGCTCTATCCAGCTGAGCTACGGGTGCGTACGGCAAATCGTTTAGCCGATTGCCTGGGCGACGGCAACGGCCTTGGATGCTCCCCGGACCAGGCGGACGGGCCGCTCGCGCCGCGAGGCGCGGGGGCAGTTCGGCGGGGTGCGCGGCCGGACCGCTCCCGCCGACCCGCCTTACGCCGGCACGATGGTCTTGCCGATCGGCCACAGCGCCAGCCCGGCGAGCTTCAGATGGGCCCAGGCGAAGGGCAGGCCGACGATGCTTACCGCGAGCACGATTGCGGTCAGGAGGTGGCCGAGCGCCAGCCACCAGCCGGCCAGTACGAACCAGATGATGTTGCCGAGCAGCCCGAGAACGCCGGTTCCGACGTCTTCCATGCCGGTGAGCTGGTCGCGGCGGACGGCGCGCGAGCCGAACGGCAGCAGCGTATAGGCGGCGATGTTGAATGCGGCGCGGGACCAGGGCAGCCCGACGATCGTGATCGCCATGACGACCGCGGCGACCAGCCAGCCGAACGCCAT
Organism: Bradyrhizobium sp. HKCCYLS3070; assembly: GCF_051167575.1. Taxonomy (NCBI): domain Bacteria; kingdom Pseudomonadati; phylum Pseudomonadota; class Alphaproteobacteria; order Hyphomicrobiales; family Nitrobacteraceae; genus Bradyrhizobium; species Bradyrhizobium sp. HKCCYLS3070. The sequence continues at coordinate 120,708 of NZ_JBNPTI010000003.1, read as the reverse complement.
GTAGGCGCCGCCGCACAGGATCCAGAGGATGTTCAGAAGCATGGAAACCGGCTGCATGACGACCTGCCAACTCCGTTGTTGCCGCTCCGGATATAGGAACGCCGCGCCAAGGCCGGTAGCGGGCCGGTCGTCGAAATCTGCGTGGCCTCGCGCCGCAGGCTCGGCCGGGGCGGCCAGGCGTTGACGGCGCCGCAAAGCGGGCTCAGCCGGCGGCATGCAAGCTCCCTGCCGCCGCTTCCGGACTGAACAGCTTGCGCAGCTCGGCCGCCGGCTTGGGGGCGCTGAACAGGTAGCCCTGCATCTCCGTGCAGCCGAGCTGGCGCAGCGCCGTCTGCTGCGCCCCGGTCTCGACGCCCTCGGCCGTGGTCGTCATGTTGCTGGCGGTGGCGATGCTCACCACCGCCTGGACGATCGCCGACGAGCTGCCGGCGCCGATGTCGCTGACGAAGCAGCGGTCGATCTTGATCTTGTCGAACGGAAACCGCTTCAGATAACTCAGCGACGAATAGCCGGTGCCGAAATCGTCGAGTGCGATACGCACGCCCATGTCGTGCAACTGGTGCAGGATGCCGAGCGCGACGTCGTCGTCGCTGATCAGCACCGCCTCGGTGATCTCGACCTCGAGCCGTTCGGGCGCAAGGCCGGCCGTCGACAGCGCGCCTGCGATCCGCAGCGCCAGGGTCGGCGATTTGAGCTGCACCGGCGAGACGTTCACGGCGATGCGGATGCCGGCGGGCCAATGCGCGGCCTCGGCGCAGGCGGTGCGCAACACCCAGTCGCCGATCTCGTTGATGAGCCCGGTGTCCTCGGCGAGCGGAATGAAGTCGAGCGGCGGCACCATCCCTCGCTCCGGATGACGCCAGCGCAACAGCGCCTCGCAGCCGGTCATGACGTTCTCGCTGAAGCCGAGCAGCGGCTGGTAATGCAGCTCGAACTGGCCTTCGGTGATCGCCCGGCGCAGGTCCTGCTGCAACTGCAGCCGCGCGCGCGCGGTTTCATCCATCGCGGGCTCGAAGAAACGGAAAGTGCGGCGGCCGCCGGCCTTGGCGGCATACATTGCGAGGTCGGCATTCTTGGTCAGCTGGTCGCGCTCGACGCCGTCATGGGGCGCCAGCGCGATGCCGATGCTGGCATCGGTCGACAATTGGTGGCCCAGGCATTTATAGGGCTTGCGGATCGCGTCGAGGATCTCCTTCACGGCCACGATGACCTCGTCCCGGTCCGCAACGGTGGTCAGCAGCACCGCGAATTCGTCGCCGCCGAGCCGGGCCACCATATCCTCCGGCGCGAGACAGCTCTCGATGCGCCGCGCGATCGTCTTCAACAGCTCGTCGCCGACATGATGGCCGAGCGAATCGTTGATGCCCTTGAACTCGTCGACATCGATATAGAGCAGCGCGAAGAAGGTGCCGTGGCGCGCGCGTTCCAGCTCCTCGTCGATGCGCTCCTGGAACAGCACGCGGTTCGGCAGCTCGGTCAACGCGTCGAAATGCGCGAGATGGGCGATCTTCTCGTCGGCCAGCCGCCGCTCCGTGGTGTCCTCGATCACGTTGATCAGATAGCGCGGCCGCTGCGCATCATCCGCGATGGCGATGCGCCGTGACGTGATGTAACGCAATCCCAGCCCCGGACTCTGCCAGGGATGTTCGGCGAGAAACAGCCCGTCCGACTGCTCCAGAGCCCGGTCGTCGTCCGCGGTCACCTTTTCCGCGACCGGTCGCGGCAGCAGGTCGAACGCCGTCTTGCCGACGATGTCCTCGCGCGGCACGCCGAAGCGCTGCTCGGTCGACTGGTTGACCAGTACATAGCGCCGGTCGCGGACGTCCTTGACCATGATGTGCGACGGGATGTGGTCGATGATCTCGCGCAGGAATGCGTAGTTGCGGTCGCGCTCCTGCTCGAGCCTGCGATGCTCGCTGATGTCCTCGATCGTCGTGACCCATCCGCCCGAGGCCAGCGGCTTGTCGATGATGTTGAAGAAGCGGCCGGCTCCGCCCTCCGCGATCATCTGCGACGTGCCGCCTGCCGCGGCTCTGTCGATGATGTCGGCGCAGAAGTCGGTCACGTCGCCGTTGAAGGATCCGCGCGCCTTGCAGTGCGCGATGACCTCGCTGAGGTGGGCGCCGGGCCTGATCACGTCCGTGGACAGGCCGAGCAGGTCGATGAAGCGCTGATTGAACATCACGACGCATGCGTTCGCGTCGAACGAGATCAGCCCCTGCGTCATGTTGTCCAGCGCAGTCTCGACCCTTTGCTTCTCGGTCTCCAGTTGACGCGTTGCCGCACGCCCCTGTCGCACGATCTGCCGGATCATCAGGGTGAACGTCACGGCGATGACGGCGATCGCAAGCACCGCCGCACCCACGATCAGCACCATCTGCGATCGCCAGTCCGCGAGCGCATCGTCGACCGGCCTATTGGCCGAGATGACGAGCGGAAAGCGCCCGATCCTGGAAGCCGACGCGATCTTCTCCAGGTTGTCGACGGAGCTCGTGAGCAGGGTCGTGCGCAGGCCACTCTCGGCGCCCCCCTTCAGCAACTCGTCGTTCCCTATCCTGGCGCCCATCAGGGATTCGGCGTGCGGGTAGCGCGCCAGCACGGCGCCGTCGGAATGGACCAGCATGATCGACGAGCCCTTCCCGAGAGCCATCGATTCCAGGAACGTCTCGTAGGTGTGCGGATCCACGCGGCGGGTCAGCAAGCCGAGGAATTCCCCGTTGGCGCCGTTCAGGCGATGCGCGACGATGGTCGCCCAGCCGCCGGTGACGCGGCTCATGACCGGCAGGATCACGAAGCTGTCCGGCCGCGATGCCGATTGCAGGTCCTTGAAGTAGGAGCGGTCCGCGACGTTGATGGGCGGCAGTGGGTCGCTGGACGACCAGTTCACGAAATTGCCGTCGACGTCGACGATCGTGAGGTCTCCCATATAGGACAGGCCGCTGACCTGAGAGCGCAGCATCTCGCTGATCTCGGGTCTTGCCATCTCGGACCGGAACGCCTCCGGCGAACCGATCGACTCGAGCTGCATGCGGCGGATCGCATGCGAAACCGCGGTCTCGGCGTCTTCGAATTGCTGCGCGAAATGCCGGCTCAACAGCAGTACGGTGTTTTCGAGTTCGCGCTCGTTGTTGGCGATCGCACGCGCCCGAAAACCGCTGGCCATGACGATCGTCCCGATGACGATGGCTGCGATCAGAAGCGCTCCGCACGCGATCAGCCATGGCACCGGACCGCGCCAGAGGGACGTGCCAATCCATTCCGGCTCGCTACCGCCGGTCCCTGACGTGTCTGCTGCGCCTTGCATGCCTTGATCGACCCGGGAGGAAATGACTTGTTGCAAGCTCGCTTGATAACAAGGCACTGGTGCCGGTCCGGTTAGGAAATGCGGTTAGCCGTCGCTTAAGCGCGCGTCGAAACTTCGCGGCAAACGATAATTTCCGCATGTGGATACCGTGCGGCCGAGGCTGCTCCGGCGCCGCCGCGCAGAATTTCGGGGGTACTTGCAGCTCAGCGCGCCGCGCCCGGCTTGTTGCGAAGGCGGCCGACGACGCCGGTCGGAAAGAAATAGACGCTGGCGATGAACAGGAGGCCGAGCCACAGCAGCCAGCGGTCGGGGTGCAGCAGGCCGGGCAGCAGCGGCAGTCCGGCGTCCGCCGCCGCGGTCGAAACGATCCCCATCAGGGCCTGCAGATAATTCTGCGCCAGGATGAAGATGGCAGCCCCAATGATGGCGCCGTAGATCGTGCCCATGCCGCCGATCACGACCATCAGCAGGATGTCGAGCATGATCGAGAAGCTGAGCGACGTGTCGGGGCCGGCATAGCGCAGCCAGAGTGCGTTCAGCATCCCCGCGCAGGCCGCGATCATGGCTGCGATGCAGTTGGCATAGGTGAGATGAAAGACCGTGCGATAGCCGAGCGCCTCGGCGCGGAAGCGGTTCTCGCGGATCGCCTGCAGCACGCGGCCGAACGGCGAGTTGACGACGCGCAGCAGGGCCAGGATCATCAGCGCGCAGGCCGACAGCACCAGGTAATAGGTCAGGATGCGACCGTTGATCGGGAAGCCGAACCAGTCCTTGCCGATGAACACCGTGCCCGGGCGCAACAGCTCGGGCAGCTGGAAGCTGCGGCCGTCCTCGCCGCCCGTCAGCCACGACAATTGCGATGCCAGCACCAGGAAGGCCGAGGCGACCGCGAGCGTGATCATGGCAAAGAAGATCGCCTCGACCCGCAGCGAGAACAGGCCGATCGCGAGCGCCAGCAGCAGCGCGAGCGGCAACCCGGCGGCGGCGGCAATTGCCACCGATGACCAGTTGGGACCGAGGCCATAGAGCGCGATCGCGACCGCGTAGGAGCCAATGCCGTAGAACATCGTATGCGCGAACGACACCGAGCCGGTATAGCCGAGCAGCAGATCGTAGGAGGCGACCAGCGCGGCAAAGATGCAGATCTTGGCGGCGACGTTGAGCGCCTTGGCGCCGGGGAAGATGAAGGGCGTCGCCAGCAGCGCCAGGATGATGACGGTGAGCAGGATGGACAGCGCGCGGCTGCGGGGCGGATCGCCGGACAGGATCATCATCGGCTGGTCACCGCATAGAGACCGCGCGGCCGCCACATCAGCACGGCGACCATCAGCAGGATGTTGGAGACGAGGGCGAGCTTGGGCACCAGGAAGCCGCCATAGTTGGCGACCATCGCAACCAGGACCGCGCCGATGAAGCAGCCGGTGATCGAGCCGAGCCCGCCGATGATCACGACGATGAACACCAGCACGGTGAGCTCGTCGCCGATCGAGGCATGCACCTGCTCGCGATACAGCCCCCACATCACGCCGCCGAGGCCGGCCAGCGCCGAGCCGGTCATGAACACGCCGAGGAACAGCCGGCGGATGCGATAGCCGAGCGCCTCGACCATCTCGCGGTTTTCGACACCGGCGCGGATTAACAGGCCGATCTTGGTCCGGTTCAGCACCAGCTCGATGGCGACGAAGATCGCGAAGCCGACGAGCATGGCCAGCAGCCGGTATTTCGAGATCGCGACGTCGCCGATGATGAAAGACCCGCGCAACGCCGCGGGCAGCGGCATGGGAATGATCTGCGGACCGAACAGCGCATACAGCGTCTGCTCGGCGACGATGAGTCCGCCGGTGGTCATCAGGATCTGCTTGAGGTGCTGGCCGTAGACCGGCAGCACCAGCACGCGCTCGACCACGAGGCCGAGTGCGCCGGTCACGCCCATCGACAGCAGCGCCGCCGGAACGAGGACGGCAAGGTTGGTCAGCAGCGAGTCGGACTGGGCCCAGCCCGCCAGTGGCAGCAGCACCAGCGTCGCAACGTAGGCGCCGACGGCGATGAAGGCACCGTGGCCGAAATTGAGCACGTCCATCAGGCCGAAGACGAGCGTCAGGCCCGAGGCCATGATGAAGATCATCATGCCCATCGCGAGGCTCGCGACCGTCAGGGTCACCCAGGAGCTCGCTGACCCGACCAGCGGGATCATCAGGAGCGCCAGCACGACCGGCAGCAGCAGCGGCGCGATGTCGCGCTTCGGTTTCGGCAGTGCCTCGGTCGCAGCGATCTCGCTCATTGATGCGCCTCCAGGCTGAGGCCGAGCAGGCGCTCCTGCAACGGCACGTCGGCCGCGAGCGCGGCCATCTCGCCGCGATGGACGATGGTGCCATTGTCCATCACAAGCACCTGGTCGCCGAGCTCGCGCGCGGCGTGGAAATTCTGTTCAACGAGGAGAATGGTTGCGCCACGGCGCTTGATCTCCTTGAGGCATTCGATCAGCGACACCACGATCGCCGGCGCCAGGCCCTTGGTGGGCTCGTCGATGAGGAGCAGCTTGCGCGGCTCGACGATGGCGCGGGCGATCGACAGCATCTGCTTCTGGCCGCCGGACAGGCTGCCGGCGCGCGACAGCCAGAACTTCTTCAAGGCGGGAAAGAAGCCGAAGATCCAGGCGAGCTGGGCATCGTCGAGCGGGCCGTTGCGCGCCGCCAGGATCAGGTTCTCCTTCACCGTGAGGTCGGAGAACACGGCCATGCTCTCGGGCACGTAGCCGACGCCGCGCTGCGCGATGTCGGGCGTTGCCAGCCTCTCGATCGGCTCGCCGGCGAGTGAGATGGTGCCGTTCCTGGCCTGCCAGAGGCCCATGATGGTGCGCAAGGTCGTGGTCTTGCCGGCGCCGTTGCGGCCGAGCAGCATCGTGGTCTGGCCCTCGGGCACCTCGAAGTCGACGCGCTGCAGGATGTGATAGCGTCCGATATAGGTCTCGACGCCCGCAAGCTTCAGTAGCGTGCTCATGCCGCACTCCGCGGCGCCACGCCAAGGTAGGCTTCCTGCACGATTGGCGAGGCGATGACCTCCGCGGGCGGACCGTCGGCGACCAGCTGTCCGTTGTGCAGCACGATGATGCGGTCGGCGAGCGAGCGCACGACGTCCATCTTGTGCTCGACCAGCAGGATGATCTTGCTCGTGTCCTGCTTGAGCCTGCCGATGAGGTCGAGCACGACCGGCACCTCGTCGATGCTCATGCCGGCGGTGGGCTCGTCGAACATGAAGACCTTCGGCTCCAGCGCCATCATCAGCGCGACTTCGAGCTTGCGCTGGTCGCCATGCGACAGCGTCGTCGCGGTGACGCTGCGGCGGCCGCCAAGCGCGACCTGGTCGAGGATCGCGTCCGCGCGCGCAATCAGGTCGCGCCGCGCCATCCAGGGGCGGAGCAGGTCATAGTGCACGCCGCTCTGCGCCTGCACAGCGAGCCGCACGTTCTCCTCGACGCTGAGATTGGGAAACAGGTTGGTGAGCTGGAACGCGCGTCCCAAGCCGGCGCGGGTGCGCAGCGGCGCCGAGAGACCGGTGATGTCGCGGCCGTCGAACAGGATGGAGCCCGAGGAGGCCGTCAGCTGGCCGGAGATCAGATTGAAATAGGTGGTCTTGCCGGCGCCGTTGGGGCCGACGATGGCGGTCAGCTCACCGGGCCTGAAGCTGCAACTGACGCTGTTGACCGCGACATGACCGCCGAAACGGATGGTGAGGTCGCGGGTTTCGAGGGTAAGGGCCATGTCGCCAGCTTGTCACTGCCAGTAAGAATGTGCCCGGCGCGAGGGCCGGGCACGCGATCCATTATCTCACCGCTTGTTGCGGATCGGCACCGCCATCTCGTCGATCTTGATCTCGCGCACCGGCTCGTTGACGGCCCAGGCAAGGTTCGGATCGACCTTGACGCGGAAGTGATACATGCTTTGCAGCGCCTGGTGATCCTCTTTCCGGAAGATCATCTTGCCCTTCGGCGTGTCGAACTCCATGCCCTCCATCGCCGCGATCAGCTTCTCGGTGTCGGTCGACTTGGCCTTGGTTACGGCGGTGACGACGGCCATCGCGGCCGAGAAGCCGCCGGCGGTGAAGAAGTCCGGCGGCGCGTTGAAGCGCTTCTGGTGCTCGGCCACCAGCCAGTCGTTCACCGGGTTCTTGGGAATGTCATAATAGTAGTAGGTGGCGCCTTCCATGCCGGGCAGACGCTTGTAGGCGGCAAGCGCCGGCAGGATGTTGCCGCCGGTCGACAGCTCTATGCCGTAGCGCTTCGGATCCATGTCCTGCAGCTTCGTCAGTGGATCGCCGGCGCCGGCCCAGATCACCCAGATGATCTTCTTGCCGGGCTTGTCCTTCAGCGCGTCGAACAGGCGCTGGCCGACGGCGGTGAAGTCGGTGGTGCTGGTCGGCACATATTCCTCGGCGCCCAGCGTCGCGCCGGTCTTGGCCAGCGCCTCCTTGAAGGCAGCGACGCCGTCGCGGCCGAAGGCATAGTCCTGCGCAAGGGTGGCGACCGTGACGCCGGGCTTGCCGATCGCGACCGCGTTGGAGATCGCGTCCTGTGAGGAGTTGCGGCCGGTGCGGAAGATGTAGCGGTTCCACTTCTCGCCCGTGATCTGGTCGGCGACCGCCGGCTCGACGATGAGGATCTTCTTGTTCTCCTCGGCGACCGGCAGATCGGCCAGCGCTGCGGCCGAGGAGGTCGTGCCGATCGCGATGTCGGCGCCATCGTCCTGATAGGCTTCGGAGAGCGCGGCCTTCGACAGGTCGGGCTTGCCCTGGTCGTCCTTGGTGATGATGACGATCTTGCGACCGTCGATCATGTTGGTGCCCTTGGTGGCATATTCGAAGCCGAGGCGGAGACCGGCTTCGGTCTGCTTGGCATAGGCCTCGAGCGGGCCGGTCTTGCCGTAGATGAGAGCGATTTTCAGATCATCGGCCTGGGCGGCGGTCGCCAGCAGGGCGGCGGTCAATGATGAAACAATACCTTTGAGAATATGTGACGTCTTCACGAGCCTTCCTCCCAGCTACTGGCGGCTGTTGCCTGCAACTGATAGTGTGCAGGCTCGGCCTGGGTCAAGGCGCTTTCGGCGGCAGCCCGTGACGGCTCATACCTTGGGTCGAAGGGTGTCGTCCTCCAAAAGCTCAGCGCCGATAGCGGCTGCTGCGCGCATAGACCTGGCGATTTTCCTGCACAGGGCGACTGGCGAGACTGATGCGCGCTTCGCTTGCAAGCGGGGCCGCCGGCTTCAGCTCCTCCAGGAAGATCGGACGCGAGAAGTAGTAGCCCTGCGCATAGCGGATCTTGGTCGCGGCCTGCAGATAGGCGAGCTCCTCGAACGACTCGATGCCCTCCGCGATCACCGTCATGCCCAGCGCCTCGCTCAGGGATTCGATAGCACGCAGGATGCCCTGGCTGCGCGGTCGCTTATGAATGTCGGTGATGAAGGAGCGGTCGATCTTGATCTCGTCCGCCGTGATGTCGGCGAGTGCCGACAGCGACGAATAGCCGATGCCGAAATCATCGATCGAGATGCCGACGCCGATCCCGCGCAGCAGCGGCACGATCTCGTCCTGGAAATGGCTGCGGGTCACGAACGCGTCCTCGGTGACCTCGATCATGAACCGCTTGGGGAAGCCCGTCGCCTCGATCGCCCGCGCGAAGGGCTGCATGAAGTCCGGGTTCGACGCCTGCTTGGCCGCGACGTTGATGCTGATCGTCGCCTCCGGCCCAAACGCGTCGTTGATCAGGTCGATCGACTTGACGATCTCGTCGAGCACGAGATGGGCGAGCTCGTCGATGAGACCGAGCTCGACCGCGAGGTTGATGAACGATCCGGGTGCCTGGATCACGCCTTCATTGTCGCGCAGCCGCACCAGCGCCTCGATGCCCTTGATCTCCTCGGTGCGGATGTCGACCTTGGCCTGGAACGCGCAGCAGAAGCGCTTCTCCAGGATCGCGAGCCGCAGCGACTGCTCGACCTTCATGCGCGCCAGCGCCTCGTGCTCCATCGCGCTGGAGAAGAAGGCCAGCGTGCCCTTGCCGCTGTTCTTGACGCGGTACATCGCCAGATCCGCGTTCTGGCGCAGCACGTCGTAGCTTGCGCCGTGCTCGGGAAACAGGCTGACTCCGACGGACGCGGAGGCGAACACCTCGGCGCCGTCGATGAAGAAGGGCGCGTTCAGGCGTTCCAGCATCGCGTGCAGGAATTCGGCGACCTCCTCGGCGCGCTCGATCGGATGCAGCAGCAGCAGGAACTCGTCGCCGCTGATGCGCGACAGCAGGTCCGACTCGCGCAGGTCGCGGCTGATGCGCTTGGCGAGCTCGACCAGCAGCGCATCGCCGGTGGCGTGGCCGTAATAGTCGTTGATGTACTTGAAATTGTCGAGGTCGAGAAAGGCGAGTGCGAAGCGTCCGTCGACGCGGCCGCGCCGGACCAGCAGGTCGGCGCGATGCTCGACCACGCGGCGCATCGGCAGGCCGGTCAACTCGTCGTAATAGGCGGCGCGAAACAGCTGGTCCTCGAACTCCTTCTGCTCGCTGATATCGGCCGAGCTGGAGATGAGGACGGCCTGGTCGCCGATGCGAACCGGCCGATGCGCGGTCAGCAGGGTCTGCGCGCCGCGCTCGCCTGCCACTTTTTCCTCGCCGATCACCGTTCGACCCCGGCCGAGGATCTCGCGGCAGGCCGTGCGCCGGTTATGGAGATGCGGCGCCGAGAGGCCGTCGATGCTGTTGGCGGCGGCGCCGAGCTGGACGGCGGCCGTATCGTTGACCAGCAGAAAGCGACCGTGCTCGTCCTGGACCGTGACGCCCGACGGCAGCTGGCTGAGGACGCTGCGCAGGAAGCGCAGCTCGGCCTCGGTCGAGCCCAGCCCCTCGTTCGGCCCGGGGGAAAAGTTGAATCGGTCGCTGCTGTACATGCGCCGATTGTGCAAAGTTCCCGCTTCATTTTAGTTAAGCGCTACGTAGAAACCCGGAACGCGCGAGCCAAGTCTCGGGAATGACGGAGCTTTGTGCCGCGGCGTCATTAACCGTTCCTGAATCGGAGCAGCGACGCGGCCGCGCGCATGCGGCGAAAGTGGTAGGCAGGAATGGCCGTCCGGCAGCCGGTTCAGCTTGGTGGCACGCGACACTGCAAGGTGCAGTGAAGGCCGGATTCGAGAAATCTGGTCTCGGTCCTGCCATCGAACGACGACAGCACGGACTTCAGCAATTTGCTTCCGAAACCGGGCTTGCCGATCGGACCGATCGGCGGACCCGCGGCCTCGTCCCAGGTCAGATGGAGGCGGTCCTCCTGCATCGTCCATGACACCTGAAGGAAGCCGCGCGGCGAGGCAAAGGCGCCGTACTTGCCGGCATTGGTCGCAAGCTCGTGAAAGATCAAAGCGAGGCTGACGGCGAGCTTGGCAGGCAGGAACAGCGGCGGGCCGTGGAGCTCGAAGCGGACATGGCCATATGGCCCGAGCTCCGAGACCAGCAGATCCTTCAGGTCGCAGCCCTGTCCGTCGGCGCGCGCGATCAGGTCGTCCGCGGTCGCGAGCGCGCGGATGCGCTGGTCGATGCGGCTCCACACCTGCGGCTGGTCGTACAGCACCTGATGCAGCACGGCGTGAATGGTGGAGGTCTTGTTCTTGAGCCGGTGGTGCAGCTCGTCGACCAGGAGCTTGCGATACTGCTCCTCCTGGGTGAGCCGCCGGGCGATCTCGCGCTGCTTGGCGGCCAGGCGCCGGTAGTGATCGACGCCCCAGATCACCAGCAGCGCCACGACCATATACATCGCCATCAGCGCGAGCCGGGCGCCATCGGCCGGACCGCCGCCAAAATCGAGCGTCAGGCCGAGCGCCGCGCCTGCGATCGCCGTCGCCAGGCCGACGCCCGATCCGCCCATCGCGGTGGCGAAGAAGACGGCCGGCAGGTAGGGCGTGAAGAACACGTCGGGCCGCAGATGCGCCATGCCGTAGCGGATCGCCGTGGCTGCGAGCAGGCACATCGCTGCAAACATGCAGCTCCATGTCAGGGAAGGCTGCTGCTCGCCGCGCCAGATCCGCTTGATGTCGTCGATGAGTCGCGTCATGGACATCCATGAGCCTCAACTGCGCAACCAAATTAAGGCCGACGTGGCGGTAATTTGTCCGGTTGATGGAGGCCGTCTTGCGTGTGTTGCAACCTGGCGCGCAGGATGATGGTTCCGCGGCGGAACTCAGGCGCTTGTTATTCCGCCGCCCAGAACGAGCACGCAGCAGCAAAGGAAGGAGCAGGGAATGGGACGGTTGGAGGGCAAGGTCGCCGTGATCACGGGCGCGACCAGCGGCATCGGCCTGCGCACGGCGGAAATCTTCGTAGCCGAGGGGGCGAAGGTCGTCGTCGCGGGCCGGCGCAGCGCCGAGGGCGAGGCGCTGGCGAGCAGGCTCGGCGCGAGCTGCGTGTTCCGGCAGACCGACGTCACGGTCGACGGGCAGATGCGGGCATTGATCGATGGCGCGGTCGAGCGCTTTGGCCGGCTCGATTGCGTGTTCAACAATGCGGGCGGTCCGGCGCAGACCGGCGGCATCGAAGGCCTCGACGCCGATCGGTTCGACCAGGCCATGGCGGTGCTGGTGCGCAGCGTCATGCTCGGCATGAAATACGCCGCGCCCCACATGAAGCGGCAAGGCTCCGGCAGCATCATCAACAACGGCTCGATCGCCGGCCGGCTCGCCGGCTTCTCCACCTCGGTGGTCTACAGCACGGCGAAGGCGGCGGTGATCCATCTGACGAAATGCGTGGCGATGGAGCTCGGCGAGTCCGGCGTGCGCGTCAACTCGATCTCGCCCGGACTGATCGCCACCGGCATCTTCGGCAAGGCGCTGGGCCTGTCGACCGAGGCGGCCGAGAAGACGCCGGAGACGATCCGCAACGCCTATGCCACGGCGCAGCCGATTCCGCGTGCCGGCCTGCCCGACGACATCGCCTACGCTGCAGTGTTTCTCGCCAGCGACGAATCGAGCTTCATCAACGGCCATGATCTCGTCATCGACGGCGCCATCACCGGCGGCCGCAACTGGAGCCAGCAGCAGCAGGGCTATCAGGCGATGCGCAAGCTGCTGGGGGATGCGGTGGAGTAGGGGACGGCGAAGTATACATTTCGTCATGCCCGGACATCCACGTCTCTCATCCGCGCGTTGCAGCAGGATGGATGGCCGGGTCAAGCCCGGCCATGACGAGGAGGAAGACGAGGGGGAAAGAGTCCGCAACAAACCAAGATACTTGGCGCCCTCGCTGTATCAATGCGCGCGGGTCACACCGCCTTCAGCATCACCTTCAGCCCGTCGCGCGGTTTCGGGATCGGCCAGACCTGCCAGTTCGGCTGATAGCCGGGGGCGAAAGAGACCTCAAGGTTGGCGAGGAAGTGCCGCGCGAAGCACTTCACCTGCATGTAGGCGAAGTGCAGGCCGAGGCACATGTGCGCGCCGCCGCCGAACGGCACCCAGGCGAAGCGGTGGCGGCCGCGCTGGGCCTCGTCGGTGAAGCGCATCGGGTTGAACCGCTCCGGCTCGGGCCAGATCTCCGGCATGTGATGGGTGTACATCGGATTGATGCCGACGCCGGTGCCGGCGGGAATCGCGTAGCCCTTGAAGGTGAAATCCCGGATCGGCCGGCGCGGCAGCGACGGCACCGGCGGCATCAGCCGCAGGGTCTCCTGGAACGCCATCTCGGTCAGCTTCATCTTCTCCAGATGCTCCGAGTTCATCGGTTCGTCCTTGGCGAGGCCGAGGCTCGTCACCTCGTCGCGCAGCTTCTGCTGCCACTGTGGATGCGCGGCGAGCTGGGCGACGAAGGAGGTCAGCGACGAGGTCAGCGTGTCGTGCGCCGCCATCATCAGGAAGCTCATGTGGTCGACGATGTCCTGCGTCGACAGCAACGCGCCGTGGTCATCGGTGGCGCGGCACAGATGCGAGAACAGATCGTCGCCATCGCCTTTCGCACGTCGCAACGGGATCTGCTCGGAGAAATAGGCGACGATGCGCTGCCGGCCCTTGACCCCGCGCGCCATCTGCGTGCCTGGCAGCGGCCTGCGGATCGGCGCCACCGAGGCCGCGACCATGTCGACGAAGGCGCGGTTGATGGCGTCGACCTCCGGCCCGATCTCGGTGCCGAGGAAGGACGTCGCGGCGAGGTCGAGCGTGAGCTGCTTGATCGCCGGATAGAACAGCATCTCGCCCGGATTTGCTTTCCACTGCGCGATGCGCGCGGCGATGCCGCGGTCGAGGCCGGCGAGATAGGACTTCATCGGCCCGGCCTTGAAGGCGACGGACAGCGCCTTGCGGTGCATGCGGTGCTCGTCGAAATCGAGCAGCATCAGGCCGCGCGGAAACAGCAGGTTGAGGATGTGGCCCCAGCCATGCGCCGAGGAGAACAGCTTGGCCTGGTCGAACAGCACCAGCTCGTTGGCCTCGGGGCCGAGCAGCACGACGTTGACCTCGCCGAACATGTGGGTGCGGTAGACGGGGCCATACTTCCTGGCGTTGCGCTCGACGTGACCCTTGGGGTCGGCGAGGGTCTCGAATGTCTTGCCGATGATCGGCCAGCCTTCGTCGCCGGGGATATGGGTCAGTGAGTTGCGCCGCGGCGAGGTCAGGCGGAACGATGGCGTGGCCACACTTTGCATCGACATCAAGGAGGCTCCGTTTTCGAGGCGGCGGGGCGCGGCGACGCGCCGGCACACATTGAAGGGCGGTTGCAGCCATCATGCAATACGCTGCGTTATTTCGTCTCGGTGTAGTTGTGCTGCATCGCACGCGTTGGCGATCTCGCGACGCGCTTCATGCGTCCGAGTCCTGCTGGACTTGCTGCCCCCCCAAGCAGAGGGCACGGGGAATGCCGGGCGCTGGCCGCACCCATGGCCCGCCTGCAGAAAAAAATGCAGGCGGCAGGTACCACAGGTTCAGCCGAGGCATCCCGGCATTCCCCGCGCGATGGTTTTCACGGCTGCTTCGCGTTCTCCCCGGTGCGCCGGGCTTTTTGGCCACCGTTGCCTGCGCGACGCGTGAGCGCCGCTGCAAGCGTAACACCAGCATCGGGGTGCCAGGACCACGCGACTTGACCGTGCGCATCGCCGCCGTTCGTCCGCGCGGGATAACCACGCTGCGACATCGACACGCCCACCGCATCCCGCCTCAACGTTCGTGACGACCGCGAAGCGCCCCTCTTAATCGAGACGGGACTGCGTTAAGGTATGCTTGATTCGGAAAAACGAAAGCAGAATATTTTTGCGCGCAGGACTGGACAGGGATGATGTGATTGAGGTGTTTCGTGAAATGAGTTTTTCGGCGCGCACCGCTTCATGGTGATGAGCCTGTGATCGACAGGCCGGCGCGGTGCGGTTTCGCCTTCTCAAAGGCGCTTTGCTGGAAGCGATTTGCCCGTCGGCCCCGACGGTCGCCAATACGTCCTGCTGTCGCTCGCCGGTGATGCCGCGATTTCGGCGGTCAATCCGCGCAGGGTCAGCGGATCATCTTTCGAGGCGGGCAAGCCTCGCCGCAGGCAGAAGCCGCCACGCGTTCCGACCTGGAGCCAAGTCCATCAGCCGCCCGATTTGTTGATCTTCTTCACCTTGGCGTCGGTTGCCTCGATCGAGGCCGCCAGCTCCAGGATCGCCTTTGCCAGGAGGTCGGCGGCCTCCTTGGGGTCCTGCGAACGTTCGGCGCGCAGCGCGTAGTTCTTGGCTGAGGAGAGCGACATTTGCGACCTTTCTCGCGGAAAAACCTGCCGGGTCGAGACGGCGGGCTGCCTGGCGCATCCTACGCGCGAGCGGTCCCCCGCGGACCGTGCGCGATTGGCGGCGAACATGGCAGGCCGGGGTTAAGAAAATCCTCGTGACACCCGAGCGCCGATGCGTCCTCGGCTGCGCGCGTAGCCGCGTCGCGCACGCGTCGGTTCGTCCCAAGGCGCCGATTTTCAAAGTGCGACGCCATGACGGTAGGCGAGTTTCGCGTGGCCGTATATCCGTGTGCCCCGCCGCGTCACCTCAAGGGCGATCTGATCGCGGTCGATTCGGGTCATCAAGACGCCGAGGCAGTCATATCTCGCCGCTCCAATGTCGCGGCTGGTTTCGACGTGCAGCTGTAGGCGAGCCGGGTCTGGGCCGAAGTTGCGCACGATCGCGTCGTCGCCATAGAATCGCTTGATCGTGTCCTTGATGAAGATGATTTCATCAGCAGACACGGGGGCGGGCGGCCGTGGAAAGCATTGAGGTTTGGCAGCAGGCATGCCGCTCAAAGTAGCGCCCGGGCAGTTTGGAGCCAAGCCTCGCCGGCCCTATGGTTTGACGGTGCTCACTCTCATCGGCGAGCGCATGACAGTGCGCGTCAGGACCAGCCGCGCCTCAGAACTTGTAGGCGAGGCCGATCGTCGCCGTATGAGTTCGCGTCGTCACGTGCGCGGTGAAGCGGTCGTCGAACCCGACCCCGACGCCGCCGGCGACGAAGAAGGGCTGAGTCCAGGTGCCGAAATCGGCGTAGCGGTAGTCGGCCCGCACCAGCCAGCGGCCGCCGATCATGTGCTCGATGCCGCCGCCGACGGTCCATCCGACCCGGGTCGAGGCGTAGGTCTCATCGTGCGGACTGCCGAAGCAGAACGGGTTGCCGGGAACGATGGTGCAACTGGCGTTCAGCTCGAGGCGCTGCCATGCCACGCCGCCGCTGCCATAGACCAGCGTAGATGGCGCGATCAGATAACCCAGACGGGCGCGCACGCTGCCGTCCCATGTTTCCTTCACTGAGCCGGACGGAAGGCCGACCAGCGGGATGCCGAAGAACAGCCCGGCCGTGCCCGGCAGCGCACTCGCCCGCTTGGTGTTGTCGGCCCAGCCGAAGTCGCCCTCGACGCCAGCCACCCATGACGGAGCGAACTGCCAGTTGACGCCGAGATAGCCGCCGATCCTGGCGGCGACGCTGTCCATCGCCCCGCCGGTGCCGGCCGTCGGCACGAACACGCCGGCACCGAAGTTCGGGGAGATGTCGCTGGTCCGCCAATCATTGTCCGCCCAGCGGGCGCCGACCGACACGCCGGCATAGACGCCGGTCCACGACGGCGCGGCGACAACCGGCGGTGCCTTCACCGGCAGGTCGGCCGCCTTCGCTGCTCCCGCCAGCGCGATGCTCGCGAACGCGAACGCAATCGCCGCTACTCCAGATTTCGTCATGCTTTGCCCTAGCGCGCGACGTCGATTCGACATGGTTGCGGCACCATCGCCGGTTGCATCGAACGCGGCAATTGCATCGCGATCGGCTGAGCCAAAAAGTTCGCGGTGTTGCTGGTGGGATACGTCGACTTGGCCGAAGCGACGTTGGACGGTCCACCCCGCCCGAGGTCGGCCCCTGCGTGCTCTTGACCCGTAAATCCACGGAGCCAAATGTTTACCACCCGGCCATCGGCCTCATCTAGCAACGGCCAGACCTGACGTCTGGTCAGCAGACAACGAGGGCAAGGGCATGAGCAATCAGTTGCTGGTGATCGAGGATGCCGAGGTGCATCTGTCGATCCTGCGCAAGATCGCCGCGCAGTGCGGCTACGAGGCGACCTGCGTGACCTCGGTCGGGGCTGCGGCGGAGGTGCTGCGCCAGCGGACCTTCGACTGCATCACCCTGGATCTGTCGCTCGGCGATCGCTGCGGCGCCGATATCCTGCTGCTGCTCAACGAGCTGAAATCGCGCACGCCGGTGATCTTCATCAGCGGCGCCGAGGACGCCACGCGCGAGGAGCACGTCCGGCTCGCGACCGTGCTCGGGCTCGTCGTCTATCCGCAATTCCAGAAGCCCGTCGACCTGCCGGCGCTCCGCGAGACACTGAAGCAGATCGCGACCATCGCCGACTGCGGGAAGCTGGTCGCGGCGGTGAGGTAGGCGCGGCGGGCGGCGAACGGCGCTTCCTCCTCGTTGCCCCGCACACCGTCATTCCGGGGCAAGGCCGCAGGCCTTGAACCCGGAATCTCGCTGTCGTCTTGCGGGCATTTCAACAATCTCGGGATTCCGGGTTCAATCGCCAACGCGCCGCCGCTTCGCAACGGCGCATTGACGATTGCCCCGGAATGACCGTGCTACGCGGAGCGCGGACGTCACCCCCGCTGCTTCGCCGCGGCCTGCTGCAGGTCCGGCGCATTCACCGCGGGAATCGCGACGCGGCCGGGTCCCGTCTGCGACAGCGCCGCGGCGGCCTTGTCGTTGTCCATGATCTTGGCCATCACGGCCTGACCGGCGCGCTCGAAGATGGCGCGGTTCTCGATGACGAATTTCTGCGAGCGGCGCAGCCCGTCGATGTAGCCGTTGATCTCCGGCACGACGTAGCGCGCGACCATGTCCCAGCTGCGGCGCGTGTTCTCCGGATTGGCCCAGTCGTGCACGAAGCCGATGATGTGACCGACGCCGCCCGACACCTGCATCAAATTCTTGATCGTCTTGACGAGATCGTCGGGCGTGCCGATCGTCGACGCCGCGCCGTCGACGAAGGCGGTCTTGTCGACGGCTTCATCGGGCGAAGAGAACGGCTTCAGGCCCGGCCGCATCAGGGTGCCCACGGTATACTCG
This sequence comes from Bradyrhizobium sp. HKCCYLS3070, assembly GCF_051167575.1. NCBI lineage: Bacteria > Pseudomonadati > Pseudomonadota > Alphaproteobacteria > Hyphomicrobiales > Nitrobacteraceae > Bradyrhizobium > Bradyrhizobium sp. HKCCYLS3070. Next base: position 102,827 of record NZ_JBNPTI010000003.1, on the reverse strand, counting down.
TTGTGCCAGCGCATCAGCCCGGGGCCCGCCTCGCGGCGTGCCTGCTCGCGCGTCTCGGCGATGTGCCAGGACAACAGCACGCGCCAGTTCGCGCGGCTCACGCTCGTGCCGTGCTTCTTCGCAGCATCTTCGGCGAACTCCCATTGCTGCGGCAGCGCCATCAGGCCCTGCGTCGACATCGAGCCGAGCGAGATGATGCCGATGCCGTATTTGCCCGCGAGCGTCATGCCGGACGGCGAGATCTGCGATGCCACGACGAACGGCATCTCCTCCTGCAAGGGGAGGATCTGCAGCGCTGCGTCATTCATCGTGAACCAGTCGCTCTTGGCGGTGACGCGCTCGCCGTTGAACAGGCGACGGATGATCGCGATCGCCTCGTCCTGACGATCGCGCTGCGTCATCGGATCGATGCCGAGCGTGTGGGCATCGGAGGCGAGCGCGCCCGGGCCCGAGCCGAAGATGGCGCGGCCGCCGGTCATGTGATCGAGCTGCACCATCCGCTGCGCGACGTTGTAGGGATGATGATAGGGCAGCGAGATGACGCCGGTGCCGAGTCTGATGCGCTTGGTGCGCTCGCCGGCTGCGGCGAGAAACATCTCGGGCGAGGCAATCATTTCCCAGCCGCTGGAATGATGCTCGCCGCACCAGAACTCGTCATAGCCGAGCTCGTCGAGCTGAGAAACCAGATCGAGGTCGCGGCGGAATTGCAGCATCGGATGCTCGCCGATCGGATGATGCGGAGCGAGGAAAGCGCCAAATTTGAGCCGCGCCATGTGTGTTTTCTCCCAAGCGGAATTCGTTGTTGCTTGCCGATCAGGCTAGTTGGCGCCTCGGTGTGAGGCAATCATCTTGCCGCGCACGGCGACCGGTGCATGGCTGCCATTTGTTTGTTTACTGATCGCCGATCGGTGCTCACACTTCATTCGCGCGGAGCGATTCGCCATGTGATGAAGAATGATGCCGTCGAGCGCGTGGTGCGGGTCTTGCTGGTTGCGGCGCGCCTCGCTCTCACGTTCGCGGCGATTGACGTGCCCCGCGGTTCGCGTTTCGGTGATTGCTGCGTGAAGTGCCGCCTCGGCGTGGCATTTAGATCGCAGCAAGAACGAAATTCGCAATCAAATTGCTGAGGTCCGCAGTCTCGCGGGCTTTTTCTTTTGCACTGCAGCAACCATCTGGGTGATGGTGGATTGTCTACCCGCTGACGTGAATACGTGAATGCCTAAGGAGCTTGCCGTTGTCCCTCGCTGAAAATGTTGAGTACTTGCGACGGCTGCGCGAGCTGAACAGCATCACCGGATTTGCCGATTTTCATCGTCAGCCGCGTCGCGCCCCGGAGACTCCGCTGATCGAGATCGAGCATTTCGGCACCAATCCTGGGCGCCTGAAGATGTTCGCCCATGTGCCGGCGCAGCGTCAGCCGCTGGCGCCGCTGGTCGTCGTGCTGCATGGCTGCGGGCAGGGCGCCGCCGAGTACGATCTCGGCGCCGGCTGGTCGACGCTCGCCAAGCATTTCGGCTTCGCGCTGCTGTTGCCGGAGCAGCAGCGGGTCAACAATCCGCAGCGCTGCTTCAACTGGTTTCAGTCGGAGGACATCACGCGCGACCAGGGCGAGGTCGCCTCGATCCGTGAGATGATCGCGCGCATGGTGGCGGACTATGCCATCGATCCCAGGCGCATCTACGTCACCGGCCTGTCGGCGGGCGGCGCGATGACCATGGCGCTGCTCTCCGCGCATCCCGAATTGTTCGCTGCCGGCGCCGTCATCGCCGGGCTGCCGTTCGGCACCGCGCGCAGCATGCGCGACGCGATCCTGCAGATGCGGATGCCGCCGGCGCGCCCCGCCGGCGAACTCGGCGATCTCGTTCGCCGTGCCTCGAACCACCGCGGCAAGTGGCCGAAGCTGTCGGTGTGGCACGGCACAGCGGACTACACGGTGCATCCCGACAATGCGGGCGAGATCGTCAAGCAGTGGCTGGACCTGCACCATCTGCCGTTGGCGCCAATGGCCGCAGCCGAGGTGAACGGCTATCCGCATGAGCAATGGTGGAATGCCGACGGCGAGACCGTCGTGGAATCGTTCACGATTTCCAACATGGCGCATGGCACGCCGATCGGGCTCGCGGCCAACGACAAGCGCTATGGCAAGGCCGGACCGTTCCTGCTCGAGGCCGGCATTTCCTCGTCCTATCACATCGCGAAATTCTTCGGCGTCACCGATTGGATTCGTCCGCTCAAGGCGGCCACGACGTCGCCGAGCACGAAGCTGATCCCGCAGGTGTCGCCGATCTCGGCGGTGCCGGCCTTGACCAAGATCTTGCGACGCGCGGCGGACGCCCCATCCCCCGCTGCGGAGCCGGTCGACGTCAAGCCAGCCGAGATCAAAGTGGTCGAGCCCCGAATGTCGCCGACCGGCATGTTGCTCTCTGCACCGGCATCCGCTGCGGTCCCGCAGCCCAAGGTCGCGCCCGAGGCGCCGGCATCCGAGTCGCGGAAAGCGGCGAAGCCCAAGCCGGACCAGAAGCCGGAGTCCAAGCCCGTGGCCGTCTCCAAGCCCCCAGAGCCGAAACGGCTGGAGTCGTCGACCGGCGAATCTTCGATCAACGGCAGTGGCGCGACCGCCAAGCCGCGGCGCCGGACCATCAACGTCGCCGCCGTGATCGACCGTGCCCTGCAAGCGGCCGGCCTGAAGTAGACGCGCCGTAGCCGTTCATGGCTCGCGCGCGAGAGACGCGCGGGTCAGACGGTCCCCGTCAGGAACGGGTTCGTCATCCGCTCCTGGCCGAAGCTCGATCCGGCGCCATGGCCGCAGATGAAGCCGACGTCGTCGCCGAGCGGCAGCAGCTTGTCCTTGATCGAGCGGATCAGCGTGTCGTGGCTGCCGCCGGGCAGGTCGGTGCGGCCGACCGAGCCGTTGAACAAGACGTCGCCGACATGGGCGAAGCGCATTTCCTTGTTGAAGAACACGACACTGCCCGGCGAATGGCCGGGGCAGTGCAGGATGTCGAAGACGAGCTCGCCGATCTCGACCGTATCGCCTTCCTCGAGCCAGCGGTCGGGCGTCACGTCGCGCACGCCCGTGATGCCGAAGCGCGCGCCGCTGGCGACGACGTTGTCGAGCAGGAATTTGTCGGCGACATGCGGCCCCTCGATCGGCACCTTCAGCTGATCGCGCAGATCGGCCGCGCCGCCGACGTGATCGATATGGCCATGCGTCAGCCAAATCTTCTCCACGGTGACATTGGCCTGCGCGATCGCCGCCTGGATGTTCGGCACGTCGCCGCCGGGATCGATCACGATCGCCTTCTTCGTCGCCTCGCACCACAGGATGGTGCAGTTCTGCTCGAACGGCGTCACGGGCACGATCATCGCGCCGGCCTTCGCCCTGGTCTGGTTCTGCTCGGTCATGGCGCCAGCATGCCGATTTTTCGCAATGCGCCAAGTGAAAAACACCTGCGGGCGGCGGCTCGACGTTCCGGCCAGGGCGACCAAGGCGGGGGCTTGTGAACCTGCCGCCGGTTCCTGCGTTGGGCCGCACGTTGCGAGCAGAAAGCGGTCGACATGGCGGAGCAGGGCGCCTGGTGGCGCGAGGGGATTTTCTACCAGATCTATCCGCGCTCGTTTCAGGACAGCGACGGCGACGGGGTCGGCGACCTCACCGGCATCATCCATCGCCTGCCCTATCTCTTGACGCTCGGTGTCGATGCGATCTGGCTGTCGCCGATCTTCACCTCGCCGATGGCCGATTTCGGCTACGACATCGCCGATTACACCGGCATCGATCCGCTGTTCGGGACGATGGAGGATTTCGACGCGCTGGTGAAGGCCGCGCATGACGGCGGCCTCAAGCTCATTCTCGATCTCGTGCCGAACCACACCTCCGATCAGCATCCCTGGTTCCTGCAGGCGTGCCACTCGCGCGACGACCCGCACCGCGACTGGTACATCTGGCGCGATCCCGCCGCCGATGGCGGGCCGCCGAACAACTGGCTGTCCGAGTTCGGCGGCAGCGCCTGGCAGTTCGAGTCCCAGACCGGGCAGTACCACTATCACGCCTTCCTGGCGCAGCAGCCGGACCTGAACTGGCGCAATGCGCAGGTGCGGGCGGCGATCTATGACGTCATGCGGTTCTGGCTGCGCAAGGGCGTCGACGGCTTTCGCGTGGACGTGATCTGGCACCTCATCAAGGACGCCGAGTTTCGCGACAACCCGGCCAATCCCGACTATCACGGCGGAAGGCCGCCGCATGAGCAGATCCTGTCGCGCTACTCCGCCGACCAACCGGAAGTGCATGAGGTCGTCGCCGAGATGCGGCAGGTGATCGACGAATTCGACGACCGCGTGCTGATCGGCGAGATCTACCTGCCGCTGGAGCGGCTGATGACCTATTACGGCAAGGATCTCGGCGGCGCGCATCTGCCGTTCAATTTCGCGCTGCTGTCCGCGCCCTGGCATGCGCGCGAGATCGAGAGGATCATCGCCGACTACGAAGCCGCGCTGCCACCGGGCGCCTGGCCCAACTGGGTGCTCGGCAACCACGACCGGCCCCGGGTGGCGAGCCGTGTCGGGCCCGAGCAGGCGCGGGTAGCGGCGATGCTGCTGCTGACCTTGCGCGGCACGCCGACGCTGTATTACGGCGACGAGATCGGGATGCATCAGGTCGCCATCAGCCCGGAGCAGGTGCGCGATCCCTTCGAGAAGAACGTGCCCGGCATCGGCGTCGGCCGCGACGGCTGCCGCACCCCGATGCAATGGAGCGCGCTGCCGCAGGCCGGCTTCAGCCAAGCCGCGCCGTGGCTGCCGGTTGCCGATGACTACATGCATGAGAATGTCGTCAATCTGACCGCCGACCGGCGCTCGATCCTCAATCTCACCCGTGCGCTCATTCGTCTGCGGAAGCAGCACCGCGTGCTCGTCACCGGGTCCTATCGGTCGGTCGCGGCGCAAGGCGATCTCCTGCTCTACCGCCGCGAAGACGACGGCGAGGTGCTGACCATCGCGCTCAATCTCGGCGGCGAGCCGGTTTCCATCGCGATCGAAGCAGGCGGCCTTACCGGCGAGATCCTGCTCTCGACCTGGCTCGACCGCGGCGGCGAGCGCATCGACGGCACGCTGGATCTGCGCGGCAATGAGGGCGTGGTCGTCGGCAGGAGGACGTAGCCACTTCTCCGGCGAGGGGGCGGCGCGTCGCAATCGATGTCGTTGAGGCCCGATCGCAGGGCTTCGCTGGACGCCTTCAGCCGTATTGCTCGGGTCTTCCGTGCCGCCGTGTCCCCGGAATTGTTGAGGTTCCCACCGAACGGCGCCATATTGCGCGACAGATGCCGGGGAATCTTCGGCCTTCAAGGAGATGACGTGTACTGGTCTCCGAAACCGGTACTTCGCGGGAGTTCGAACTGATGAATACGCTGCCGCCGACGACGTCTGACAGTCTCACCGCGGCCGTGACCACGATCAATACGCCGCTGCCGGTCCGCATTGGCGAGGCGACGTTGCTGGCCTGCCTCAAAGCCGAGAAACTGGAGCCGAAATGGCGTGTCCACGTGCAGGCGTTCTTTGACGAAATTGATGCCTCTGTGATCCATCATCTCGTCCTCGACAAGGCTGTGACGTTCGAAGAACTATCGAAGGCGATCGACACTTGGCAGGTTGTGGGGTCCGAAAATGAGAGATGGGTCAGGGAAATGGCGGCCTTCGAGGTGGCAAGACCTCATGCAGAAGGCGCTGCTGTCCCTCGATAGCCTGGAGGGCGGCCTTGGGGCGTGGACGTTCGGGGGCGGCACGGCCCTGGCGCAGAGCTTCGATCATCGCATCAGCTACGACGTCGACATCTTTCTGGATTCGAGCACGGCCCTGAAGCGGCTCGCGCCGAACATGAATCCTGTCACGAAGGCCCTTTGCGATACGTGGCAATGGCCGGGCAAATATCTGAAGCTGATTCTCCGGGACGTAGGTGAGATCGATTTCTTGAATGCGCCCACCTTTACGGATCATCCGACGTATCCGTTGAGCTTCGGCGGCCGGATTATACCGGCGGAGCGACCGGCAGAGATTGCGACGAAAAAGTTGATCTATCGTGCATCGACCTACACGGCGCGCGACACGTTCGACCTTGCCGCGGTCTATCTCTATGATCGACCGGCGCTCGGCGAGATCGCGCAATCTCCGGCAATGACCCGCGATGTCGTATCGGCCGCACACAATCGTTTGAGTCTGGCAAGATATCAGTTCCAGGCGGAAATGCGCGACCTCATCAATTTGACGGCTCGCGGAGAGCAGTTCGTCGACACCTCCTGCGAAATGGCGTTGGAGGCGCTGGTCGAAATTCAGCGCCTCGTTCACGAACGAGATGCGCAGCCGAGCGGCTGAAGCCGTTCTCCTTGAAGACGCCCGTCATCAGTTGGTCGTCGATCGCCGCCGCGTCTTCCGCCGCTTTTTCACCGGGCTCTTCGTCTCGATATCGCTTCGCCGCAGCAGATAGTCCAATCCGCCGACGCGGTACCAGCGGTAGCCGTAGGGCTCGAGCACCAGGGTGTGGCGGCCGCGGTCGTCGGACTGGCTGTGATCCTCCGACAGCAGATTGATCAGCAGCTTCCCGCCATCGTCCGGCAGTCCGGCATCGAAGCTGATCTCCCGCGGCTTCTCGTCGAGATTGTGCACGAACAGCACCGAGTTGTTGCGCCAGTCGTAGCGCATGATCAGCACGGCCGGATCCCTGGTTGCGATCACCTCGAAATCGCCCCAGCCGACTTCCGGCACCTCCTTGCGCATGCGGATGATGCGTTCGGTCCAGTTCAGCATGGAATTCGGATCACGCCGCTGCCGGGCGGCGTTGATGTGATCATAGCCATAGGGGCCGTGATCGATCACCGGAGACGCCGGCGCGTCGCTCTTGGTGAAGCCGCCATGCGGCTCGGTCGACCATTGCATCGGGGTGCGCGCGCAATTGCGCTCGGCCAGGCTGAGATCGTCGCCCATCGCGAGCTCGTCGCCATAGCGGATCACGGGCGTGCCGGGCAAGGTGAACATCAGGCTGTAGGCGAGCTCGATGCGGCGGCGGTCGCCGCCGAGCATCGGCGCCAGCCGCCGCCGAATGCCGCGATCGTACAACTGCATGTTCTTGTCCGGGCCGAACGCCGCGAACACCGCCGCGCGCTGCGGCTTGGTCAGGCGTCCCAGATCGAGCTCGTCGTGATTGCGCAGGAACAGGCCCCATTGCGCCGAGGCCGGCCGCGCCTTCGTCTGATAAAGCGCCTCGGCCAGCGGCCGCGTGTCGGAGGCCGCCAGCGCGTAGAACAGATGCTGGTTGACGTGGAAGTTGAACATCATGTGCATGCGGTCGCCGTCGTCGCCGAAATACTCCATGTCGGTTTCCGGCAGCACGTTGGCTTCGGCCAGGATGATCGCTTCGCCCTGGCGCCATTGCAGGAATTCGCGGAAGGTCCTGAGCATGTCGTACTGCTCGACCGGCTTCCTGACATCGGCGCCCTTGGCCGCGATCACGAACGGAACCGCGTCCATGCGGAAGCCGGAGACGCCGAGCTGGATCCAGAAGCCCATGATCTTCAGGATCTCTGCCTGCACCTCCGGATTGGAGGTGTTGAGATCGGGCTGGAAGTCGTAGAAGCGGTGAAAGTACCAGCCGCCCGACTCCTTGTCGCGGGTCCAGGTCGACTTCTGCACGCCGGGAAACACCATCCCCTTGTCGGCATTGGCCGGCTTCTTGTCCGACCAGACATACCAGTCGCGATAGCGCGATTGCTTCGAGCTGCGGGCGTCGACGAACCAGGGATGCCGGTCGGAGGTGTGGTTGACGACGAGGTCGATGATCACCCGGATGCCGCGCTGCTTGCAGCCATGCGTGAACTGGACGAAATCACCGAGCGTGCCGTAGCGCGGGTCGACGCCGTAATAGTCGGCGACGTCGTAGCCGTCGTCGTGCTGCGGCGAGGGCTGGAACGGCATCAGCCAGATCGCGGTGATGCCGAGCCCGTGCAGATAGTCGAGCCGGCGCGTCAGCCCCTTGAAATCGCCGATGCCATCGCCGTCGGCGTCCATATAGGTGCCGACCGACAGACAGTAGAACACCGCATTCTTGTACCAGAGATCGTCGATCATGGACGGCGCCTCGTTGCGCCGCCCGGCCGGCGGCCGGCTTGTTAAGCGGAAGGCCGGCGTCAGGTTCCGGTTCCCGGGTGATCGGCGGGCTTGGGCGACGCCTGGAATCGGTTATGCTGCGGCAATGGAATCGTCCGCCGCCAGGATCAGCCTCGTTCCCATCGACCGCCGCCAGTCGGAGACGGCGCTGGCGATCGCGCGCGGCACCTCGCGCCTGCTGCGCTCGCTCGGCTTTGCCACCATCAGCGAGCTGCCGCTGCCGTCGGGCCGTCGCGCCGACCTGGTGGCGCTGAACGAGCGCGGCGAGATCTGGATCGTCGAGATCAAGTCGTCGGTCGAGGATCTGCGCGCGGATCACAAATGGGAGGACTACCGTGCCCATTGCGACCGGCTGTTCTTCGCCTTCACGCAGGATCTGCCGTGCGAGATCTTTCCGCAGGACACCGGCCTGATCGTCGCCGATGCCTATGGCGCCCACCTGCACTGCGAGGCGCCTGAGCACCGATTGCCGGCACCGACGCGCAAGTTGATGACGGTACGCTTCGGGCTCGCGGCGGCGCAGCGGATCAACCGGCTGATCGACCCGCAGGGCCACGCGGATCTCTAGACAATCCTCAACTACGCTCGCCTGGACGGTGGTTCCCCGCCCGGGTGGGTGACGCAGGCTCCGTCAGGTCACGAGTCTCGAGATGAGAGACATCAGCATCGCTGAGAGCCGATGCGCATCACCGCCGGCCTTGCGGATTGGTCCCAGCCGGCATCGCCGTCAGAAATTGGCGGCGACGAGATCGTAGGAGCCCCGGCTGCCGCGGACATAGAGCCGGGCGGCGGCGGCGCAGATCCGCTCGCGGTTGGAATCGAAAGCGGTCAGAAAGCCCGACTCGTCGGGGCGGGTGTCGGGCTGAAGGCGTCTCAACGCACCCTCGTCGACGAAGAACGACGCTTCCATCGCGCTGTCATAGCCCCAGAACCGTACGGCACGTCGCGTGCGATCATAGGAGCGGCTGTGATTTGGAAACTCAATCATGTGTGTGACCGATCAGGTTCGGAGGACACCGCGGTGAGGGCGGACGTCATCCAAGGGGCGTCGTTCGGCAATGGTCGCCGGCGACAAAGGGGGGGGGGCGCGCGCATCTCAATCGAAAGCCGATGGCAATTCGCCGTGGCGGAAGAAGACCGTCGGCTCATCGTCATAGTCGCCCATGTCGGGATCGCCCGAGGATGAGAACGCGACGACGCCTGCCTTGCTGGACACCAGCCGTTCCGCAGTCCGGAGCGCGCTTGCTTCCGTCTTGCAGGCAATCGGCGTCTCGGCTTTCGCGCGTCCGCCCCGGCCGGCGCTGAACGCCTGAACGACATAGATCGTTTCGCGCGCCATGTTCTGTCCTTTGGGCTGTCTACCGGTCGGCCGCGTCGTCGCTGCTTGCGCGCGGCCTTGATTGCGCACGGCCTTGCGTGCGGGAGACCATCCAGACTGATGAGGACCGGAAATCCCCTAGCGCTTTTTCTTGTCGCTGGAAAAATCCGGCTGCCATGCTCCGGCCTTCTGGCTCGGCGCTGCGGCAATGCTCTTGGGCTTTTCCTTCTTGGGTTTCTTGGCTTCGCGATTGCCTTTTTGCTGACCTTTGGCCATGTCGGTCTCCTCGACTCGGGTTGGAGCTGGTTCAACGCATCGGACGAGCGCCCCGTCGATCCTGCGTGCGCAGCGTCACTGCCGGTCGGCCGGGCGGCCGTCGTCCACCGGTTGCCGATGCGGGCGCCGCGGTGGTCGGATCTACGAATGCAGTGCGGCAACTGCGAGCGCGAGAAGGATCAGCAGAAGCGGCACGATAATGGGTGGAACGATCCACTCGCTCAGACGAAACTGCAGCATTGGCTACCCCTCGCGTGGTTTGCGGCGGGAGCGCTCGTGACCCTCAGTCACCGGTGAATGCCGTCGGAATGGCGGTGATCGCCATTGATACACCCTGGCTCCTGCAATAGCGAGCACCAAAGCGCAGCGACACGGTCCGATGACGCCACGCCGCTCATCACGTCGTGCTGATGAGAAAGCGGTGGCTATTGCCGGCCGCAAGGCGCATGCTTCGAAAGACTTCGAAGTCGCGACAGCGACAGCCGTTGCGAAAGGTAGGCGCAGATGAGCATCCGCTCGCGGCGCGAATTCGTCACCTTCAAACACCCGTTCCGGATCAGGAGCATCGAGCGTCTCTTGCCCGAGGGCACCTACGAGGTGGTCACGGACGAGGAACTGATCGAGGGATTGTCCTTTGCTGCCTACCGCCGGGTTGCGACAATGATGATGGTCCCGGTCGCCGGTTCGCGCTCCGCTGCCGTCGAGATGCTGTCCATCAGCTCGGTCGATCTTGCAGACGCGCAGCGTGTCGACGCGAGTGCGTCGGATGACTGACGAGCCGCTCGATCTCGACAGGCACCGCGGGATGAGCGCGCAGAAGGCCGTGGACCTCCGCCGCGCGTTGGCAGAGGCCGAAAGTCATGCGCGGGAGCTGCGCGAGCGGCAGGCTGTTCTCGAGCAGCACCTGCTCGCCAACGCGGCCGAGTCATGGCCGGAAGCCGCCGCGAAGGCGCGCTATCTCCTGAACATCTACGCCGCGAGCCTTGCGGAACAGGATACCAGGCATCGGGAGCTGATCGCTGCCGTCCTGGCCGATTTCTCCCGGCTGACGGGGGAGAGCTGACATCGGGCCGGCGCATCGTGGCGCCTTCCAGATCCACCTGTGAATCCGCCCGCGCCCGATTCAGGACCGTTGCCAGCGCGCGACAACATCCGCTCGTCCCGGCCTCCTGGCAATTTCCCCGGCTCTGCCCGACAATTGCCCCGCATGGGGCGCAACATGCCGGAACATTTTTAAGGCTCGAGCGGTATCCAGCCCAGGGGTGCGGACAGGGACGACAGATGCGACGGGTGGTCTTGGCGTTGACACTGCTCTTCGCGACCGGAGTCCGCGCGGAGGAAATGGCGTTCTACGTCCTGGGCGTGGGCGCCGATTCCTGCGAGCGCTTCATCGCCGCCGCCGAGGAGCAGCCACCCGGCACCTACAAGGCCATCACCAGTGGCGACGGCCCCTACGTCAACGCCATCTCAAAATATCAGCAGTGGATGATGGGCTACGTGTCCGCCATCAACGCGGATCGCGGCGATGAGGGCCGGCAGATCAAGCTCGATTTGACCGAGGTCGACAGCTGGATGCGCAATTGGTGCAGCCGCAACCCGCGGCGCACCGTCTTCCATGCGTTGCAGGCGTTCGTGAAGTCGCATTGACCCGCGGCGAGCAAAAAAATCCGCCTATTTCGGTGCGCGCTTGGCGAGGATACGCTGCAGGGTGCGGCGGTGCATGTTGAGCCGGCGCGCCGTTTCCGAGACGTTGCGGTTGCACATCTCATAGATGCGCTGGATGTGCTCCCAGCGGACACGGTCGGCCGACATCGGATTCTGCGGCAGCTCGGATTTTTCGCTGGTGGTCGACAGCAGCGCTGCAACGACGTCGTCGGCATCGGCCGGTTTGGCGAGATAGTCGACGGCGCCCATCTTCACCGCCGTCACGGCGGTGGCGATGTTGCCGTAGCCGGTCAGCACGATGGCGCGCGCTTCGGGACGCTTGCGCTTCAGCGCCGACACCACGTCGAGGCCGTTGCCGTCGCCCAGCCGGAGGTCGACCACGGCGAAGGCCGGCGCCGCCTTGCCGATCTGTGAAATACCTTCGGCGACGCTCTCGCAGGAGGTCACCGTGAAACCGCGGGTCTCCATGGCGCGCGACAGGCGCTCCAGGAACGGCTTGTCGTCCTCCACGATGAGGAGAGAGCGGTCCGGATGGTTCGTCAGTTCGGCGATGGCGCCCACGGTCATATCCTTGAGAAGAAGGCTCGATGGTTGCGAGACGATCTGGTCCATCCTCATATGGTCTGCCGAGTCGCCGCTGCCAAGATCGCGGGTTGCCGCAGTCTGCGGCGTGACGCCGCGCGGGGCCGGTTTGCTGTATGCCAGGACCGCGCCAGCGGCGGCTGCCCCGGAGGTTTCATTCCGGCTCCGCCTCGCCATCATCGTCCTCGCTGGCCTCGAAGCGCCGCCGCGGCCAGACGATCTGGACCACGGCGCCATGGTCGGGGAAGGTGCGGTTGCTGAACGAGACCTTGGCTCCGGTCCGCTCCAGCAGGGTGCGGGCGATGAACACGCCGAGCCCGAGGCCGCCGCCCTGGTTACCTCCCGGGCCGTCCTCGACGCTGGGCCGGCGTGACAGATAGGGCTCGCCGATCCGCTTCAGGATATCAGGCGCAAAGCCGGGGCCGTCGTCGGACACCACGATCTCGACCGTCTCGTTGTTCCACCAGGCGTTCACCTCGACGGCGTTGCGCGCGAAATCGACGGCGTTCTCCAGGATGTTGCCGACGCCATAGAGGATTGCGGGGTTGCGCGAGCCGACCGGCTCCTTGGCCGCGGTGACCGCGACGCGCACCTTGATGTCGACGCCAAAGTCGCGATGCGGTGCGACCGTCTCCTCGATCAAGGTCGACAGCTTCATCCGGTCGTACATCGACCCGATCGAGGACAGCTGGGTGATCTTGCCGAGAATGTCGCGGCAGCGCTGCGCCTGCTCGCGCAGGGTCTTGATGTCGGAGGTGACCTGGCTGTTGTCCTGCAGGGCGCGCTCCAACTCGCGCGAGATCAGCACGATGGTCGCGAGCGGGGTGCCCAGCTCGTGCGCGGCGGCCGCCGCGAGGCCGTCGAGCTGGGTGAGGTGCTGCTCGCGCGCCAGCACCAGCTCGGTCGCCGCCAACGCGTCCGACAGCTTGCGCGCCTCCTCGGTCACCTGGAACGCATAGAGGCTGGTGACCCCGATCGCGAGCGCGATCGAGAGCCAGACACCGAACAGATAGATCGGCGGGAAGATCAGCGGCTCCTCGCCTTCCCACGGCAGCGGCAGATGCATGAAGAACAAGGCGGTGGCGCAGGTGACGGCGAGCAGGCCGAGCATGATCGTCAGGCGGACGGGGAGGGCGGTCGCCGAGATCAGCACCGGGGCGAGGAACATGTAGGAGAAGGGATTCTCCAGCCCGCCGGTGAGATAGAGCAGCACCGTCAGCTCGATGATGTTGAGCGCGAGCAGGCCGCCGGCGTGGGCCGGCTCCAGCAACTGCATCGGGTTGAAGGCGATCTGCAGGCCGAGATTGAGCAGCGCCGAGATGCTGATCACCGCGAGACAGGGCACCACTGGCAGGTCGAACTCCAGGCCCTGCACCACGATGAAGATCGCGCTCAATTGACCGAGCGCGGCCAGCCAGCGCAGCCGCAGGATGGTGTCGAGCCGGACGCGCTGTCGCGGATGGCGATAGTCGGTGTCGGGCGTGTCGATGATCAGGGCGTCGTCGGTCATGACGGGAACCTAATGCCGCGCAAGCACGGCGACAAATCTGGCCCGCCGTTGGTGGCCTGTTGCGGTTTGCGGCACAATGCCTCAATGAACCCCTCCCATGACGCAAGATGACGCAGTGCCGACCCTCTCATCCGATTCCAGCTCGGTTTCCCCCGCGATTGCCGTGTCGCGGCTGACCAAGGTCTACAAGACGACGACCGCTGTCGACGGCGTCTCGTTTGCGATCCGCCGGGGCAGCATCACCGGGCTGCTCGGCGGCAACGGTGCCGGCAAGACCACGACGATTGCGATGATCATGGGGCTGGTGCAGCCGACCTCGGGCGAGGTCGCCGTGCTCGGCCACAGGATGCCGGACGAGGCTGCGGCCGTGCTGGGGCGGATGAATTTCGAGAGCCCCTATGTCGACATGCCGATGCGGCTCACGGTGCGGCAGAACCTCACCATCTTCGGCCGACTCTATGCAGTGGACCACCTCAAGGAGCGGATCGCCGAGCTCGCGGCGCAGCTCGACCTGAGCGACTTCATCGATCGGGCCAATGGCAAGCTCTCGGCCGGGCAGAAGACCCGCGTGGCGCTGGCGAAGGCGCTGATCAACGATCCCGAGCTGCTGCTGCTGGATGAGCCGACGGCCTCGCTCGATCCCGACACCGCCGACTGGGTGCGCGGCCATCTTGAGCGATACCGACAGCGCCGCGGCGCCACCATCCTGCTCGCCTCCCACAACATGCTCGAGGTCGAGCGTCTATGCGACCGCGTCATCATCATGAAGCGCGGCCGCATCGAGGACGACGACAGCCCGGCGCAGATCATGGCGCGCTACAACCGCTCGACGCTCGAGGAGGTCTTTCTCGACGTCGCCCGCGGCCGCAACCGGGAGGCGGCGCAATGAACGATCTTTCGCTCCGCATCGCCCCGCACCGGATCTGCGCGATGATCCTGCGCTACTGGTATCTACTGCTGTCGTCCTGGCCGCGGCTGCTGGAGCTGATGTACTGGCCGACCTTGCAGATCATCACCTGGGGGTTTCTGCAGACCTACATCGCCGCCAATGCCGGCTTCTTCGCCCGCGCCGGCGGCACCCTGATCGGCGCGGTGATCCTGTGGGACATCCTGTTCCGCGGACAGCTCGGCTTCTCGATCTCCTTCCTGGAGGAGATGTGGGCGCGCAACATCGGCAACCTGATGATGAGTCCGCTGACCCCGATCGAATTCCTGCTGGCGCTGATGACGATGAGCCTGATCCGGCTGGCCATCGGCATCATTCCGATGACCCTGATCGCGGTCTGGTTCTTCGACTTCAACTTCTACAGCATCGGCCTGCCGCTGATCGCCTTCTTCTGCAACCTGATCTTCACCTCCTGGGCGGTCGGCATCTTCGTGTCGGGGCTGGTGCTGCGCAACGGGCTCGGCGCCGAAAGCATCGTCTGGACACTGATGTTCGCGCTGATGCCGCTGGCCTGCGTGTACTATCCCGTTCAGGTGCTGCCGCACTGGCTGCAACTGGTTGCCTGGTCCCTGCCGCCAACCTACGTGTTCGAGGGCATGCGCGCGCTGCTGGCGGATCACGTCTTCCGGTCCGACCTGATGCTGACCGCGCTCGGGCTCAATGCCGCCCTGCTGCTGGCGTCGTTTGCGGCATTCATTGCTCTCTTGCGCAGCGCACGCCGCGCCGGCTCGCTGCTGGCGTCAGGGGAATAATTGCGCTTTTCCCGTGGATTTCCGGGCTTTTTCGTCGCTTTGAGGCACCTTCTCGTACACCACCGCATTGACGCATAATTACGCATTCGGCAGTATGCTGCGCTGCAGAGAGGTTGAACGAGAATGCCGATAGGTGAGTTTGGCGGTGCACCGCCCCTGGCGTCGGAAGGCAGTCCGGTCCTGACGACGCCGATGTACTGGATGTACGAAATGGCGCATGCCTCGCTCAATCCGGCGCGCGCCGTCACCGACGCCACCAAGATCCTGTTTCAGAATCCGCTCAATCCCTGGGCCCACACCCAGATGGGCAAATCGGTCGCGGCGGCCTGCGAACTGTTCGAGCGCACCACACGCCGCTACGGCAAGCCCGAATGGGGACTCGACGAGACCGAGGTCAACGGCATCCGGACCCCGGTCGAGGTCCGCTCGATCTGGGAAAAGCCGTTCTGCAGGCTGCTCTATTTCGACCGCAAGCTGACCCGCCCCTTGCGCGCGCCGCAGCCCCGGCTGCTGATCGTGGCGCCGATGTCCGGCCATTACGCGACCCTGTTGCGCGGCACGGTGGAAGCGTTCCTGCCGACCCACGAGGTCTATATCACCGATTGGTCCGATGCGCGGATGGTCCCGCTGGCCGAAGGCCGCTTCGATCTCGACGACTACATCGACTATGTCATCGAGATGCTGCGCTTTCTCGGCACCAACATGCACGTCATGGCGGTGTGCCAGCCGGCGGTGCCGGTGCTGGCGGCGGTCTCGGTCATGGAGGCCGAGCGTGACCCGTTTGCGCCGATCTCGATGACCTTGATGGGCGGCCCCATCGACACCAGGCGCAACCCCACCGGCGTGAACAATCTCGCCCAGGAGCGCGGCATCGACTGGTTCCGCAACCACGTCATCACCAAGGTGCCGTTCCCGCATCCGGGCGTGATGCGCGACGTCTATCCGGGCTTCCTACAGCTGAACGGCTTCATCAGCATGAATCTCGACCGCCATGTCGACGCCCACAAGGCGCTGTTCGCCAACCTGGTGAAGGGCGATGGCGATCAGGTCGACAAGCATCGCGACTTCTACGACGAGTATCTCGCCGTCATGGACCTGGCTGCGGAATATTACTTGCAGACGGTGGAGACGGTGTTCATCAAGCACGCGCTGCCGAAGGGCGAGATGACCCATCGCGGCACCCTGGTCGATCCGTCGAAGGTTACGCGTGTGGCGTTGATGACGGTCGAAGGCGAGAAGGACGATATCTCCGGTCTCGGTCAGACCGAGGCGACGCACGGACTCTGCTCGTCGATCCCGGATCACCGCCGGGTTCACTACGTGCAACCGGGTGTCGGTCACTACGGCGTGTTCAACGGCTCGCGATTCAAGTCGGAGATCGTGCCGCGCATCAACGATTTCATGTTGTCGGCAGCCGATCCGAAGTCACTGCTCGCCATTGCGGCTGAATGAGCGAAGACGATGGTCACCGCGCCTCCGAATCCGGCTGCGCGGTAACCCTTTGAAGGGACGGTCGAAACCGAAACTCAGGAGTGACTCAAGCAGTGAATGTGGCGTCGCTTCTTGAGCGATGCTTTTGAATCTGAATTCATGTTTTCGGGGGCGCGCGAGGCCCAACTGCTAGGGTGCGGAACCTCCTGAACCCCTGTATGTTGGGCAAATGATTTGTTTTTGCGCCGAGCGCTTTCCCTGGCGGTGGATATGGCAAAATCCGGGCGAGCTCTTACCCCCCGGACTGACAGAAATGGCCACTCGCGCGCTACTCTATCGGCGGCCCGCCGAACCCTCGCGTCTTCTCGTCAAGCATGGCTCGCAAATCTACTCGATTAGATTGCGGCGTCACCGTCGTGCGCGACGTTATACCCTGAGAATTCATCCGTCGGATCGCGAGGCGATCCTCACGATGCCGCCGCGCGGCACCATCATCGAGGCGAAAGACTTCGCGCAGCGTCACGGCGCCTGGATCGCAGCCCGTCTAGGACGTCTGCCGAAGGCGGCGCCGTTCCTGCCGGGCACGTTGGTGCCGCTTCGCGGCGTGCCGCACAAGATCGTGCATCGCGCGGGCGAGCGCGGCACGGTGTGGACCGAGACGCGAGACAGTGGCGAGAAGATCCTGTGCGTGGCCGGCGGGATCGAGCACACTGAACGCCGCGTGCTCGACTTCCTGAAGCGCGAGGCGCGCCGTGACCTGCAGAAGGCGGCCGACGCCTATGCCGAGCAGCTTGGCGTCAAGGTCAAGCGGCTGTCGATCCGCGACCAGTCCAGCCGCTGGGGCTCGTGCACCTCGGCCGGCTCGCTGTCGTTCTCGTGGCGCCTGATCCTGGCGCCGCCCTTCGTGCTCGATTATCTCGCCGCGCACGAGGTCGCGCATCTGATCGAGATGAACCACTCGCCGCGGTTCTGGAAGGTGTGTGGCCGGATCTGCGCCTCGGTCGAGCGCGCCAAGAAGTGGCTCGACACCTGCGGCAACGACCTGCATCGCTACGGCATCGACGATTGAGGTATCGACGACGGACCGCTCGACGATGTGAATCCCAATGGCCCGGCCTTCTGGTCCGGGCCATTTCTTCGTCGGGTTCCAATCTGCAACGATGAGCTCAGAACCCGCCTGCGGACTATCGAATTCTTAAGCCTTCTCGCCTGCAGTCGGAGGATATTGCCCAATTCGGCGGCGCTTTAACGTGGCTGTAACGCTGCGCTCGCCAGATTTACCGCAATCAAACCCAAGGTGACGTCCCAGCGAGCTGCCGGGTCGTTCGCTGCAACCAAAGCGCAGATCGTTTCTCTCGAAACGTGCAGCGCGCCTCGAATCAAACGATGCTTGCAAGCGAGTTCCAACCGGCCGCATCCACACAATTGCTCTCGGCCGCGCTCGACGGTGTTTCCGAGGCGATTCTCTTTCTCGACGCGCAGGGCCACGTCCAGCACGCCAATCGGGCGGCGTCGGTGCTGCTGCGGCGTGAGCCGGCCGCTCTGGTCGGCGTCGACCTCGAAAGTCTGGGTCTGCCCGCGGATCTGATCCCGGCGATCGCGTGCGACGAGACGACCGACGCGCAGCAGGAGGCGGACCAGTCCGACGCCCGCGAAATGACGATGCGCCATGCCGACGGCGGGTGGACCCGCCTCCGCCTGTCGCTGTGCGCGCTCCCGCCGGGCCGGGAGGACCAGCCGGTCCGTTCGCTGCTGTTCATTCGTGACGTGACCACCGAAGTCGACATGCGCGAGCGCAATGCGCTGCTGACGTCGGTCGCCGACCGGACCAACCGGGCCGTCATCGTCACCGATCGCGATCTCAACGTCCTCTACACCAACGCCGCCTTTGCCAGCCTGTTCGGCTACACGCCTGAACAGGCGATCGGGCGCCGCGCCGAGGAGCTGCTGATCGGCCCCTGCACCGATCCCGCCATCGTCGACCGGCTGAGACAATGCCTCGAGGACGACCGTGGCATCGAAGAGGACGTGCTGGTCTACGACAAGGACGGCCGCGAGATCTGGACGACCGCCTATGTCAAGGCGCACCGGACCAAGCGGGGCAAGGTCAGATATCTGTTCGGGCTGCTCACGGACATCCGGGAGACCAAGCAGTTGCGCTCGCTGCAGCAGTTGATCATGGCGTCGCTGGCGTCCGACGTTTCGATCACGACCATCGCCGATCAGCTGTGCCGCCGGGTCGAAGAGCTCGCTCCGGACGCCGTCTGCTCGATCCTGCACGTCGATTCCGACGGGCACGTACATCCGCTCGGCGGCCCCAGCCTGCCGCCCGCTTATTCGGCCAGCCTCGACGGCGTCGCGATCGGGCCGGACGTCGGCTCCTGCGGCACCGCCGCCTATCTCTGCGAGCCGGTGCT
Source organism: Bradyrhizobium sp. HKCCYLS3070 (assembly GCF_051167575.1). Taxonomy (NCBI): domain Bacteria; kingdom Pseudomonadati; phylum Pseudomonadota; class Alphaproteobacteria; order Hyphomicrobiales; family Nitrobacteraceae; genus Bradyrhizobium; species Bradyrhizobium sp. HKCCYLS3070. The sequence goes on along the minus strand of NZ_JBNPTI010000003.1, from coordinate 83,776 downwards.
GTCGCACGACATCGATAATGATCCGCGTTGGCAACCCTACAAGGCCGGCCCGCTCGCCGCCGGCCTGCGTGCCTGCTGGTCGTCGCCCATCAAGGGTAAGGATGGCCGCGTCATCGGCACCTTTGCCTTCTACTTCCGTGAATGCCGCGGCCCCAGTCCCTGGCACGAGCAGATCGTCGCCGCCTGCGTCCAGCTCGGTGCGCTCGCCATCGAGCGCCAGGAGGTCCGCTCGACGATCTCACAGGTCGCCTATCACGACATGCTGACGGGCCTGCCGAACCGGGCTCGCATCCCGTCGCTGATCGCCGAAGCCATCAAGGCGTGTCCGGACGGCGGACACGTCGCCGTGGCCTTCCTCGACGCCGACAATTTCAAGGACGTCAACGACACGCTGGGCCATGCCGCCGGAGACGAGTTCCTGGTCGGCTTCGCCAACCGCCTGCGAGCGCAGATCCGCCCCGGCGACATGCTGGGCCGGCTCGGCGGCGACGAGTTCGTGATCGTGCTGCAGAACCGCGATGCCCTGGAAGCCTCGCTCGCGGCGGCGCGCATCACCGCCGCGCTGGCGATGCCGCTGACGATCGGCAAGCGCCAGGTGCCGATGTCGGCGAGCATGGGACTCAGCCTCTATCCTGATAATGCCAAGGACATCGAGACCCTGATCAAGCAGGCCGACGCGGCGATGTACAAGGCCAAGCGCGGCGGCCGGGCGACCTACCGCTTCTTCAGCGCCGACATCGACAAGCTCGCCGAAGAACGGCTGATGCATTCGACCGCGCTGCGCGAGGCGATCGCCAGCGAGGCCCTGACATTGCACTATCAGCCGCAGATCCGCACCCGCGACGGCGCGATCCACGGCGTGGAAGCGCTGGCGCGCTGGCACGATCCGGTGCTCGGCGAGGTCTCGCCCGCCAAGTTCATTCCGCTCGCCGAGGAATGCGGCCTGATCGAGCAGATCGGCGTGTGGTCGATCAAGCTGGCCTGCCAGCAGATGGCGTCGTGGCGCCGCGCCGGTCTCGACATCCCCTGCATCTCGGTGAACCTGTCGCCGATCAACTTCCAGAACGTCAACCTGGCGGCGATGGTGGCGCAGATCCTGGCCGCCAACGACCTGCCGGCGAAGATGCTGATGCTGGAGATCACCGAGGGCGTCATCCTCAACGAGCGCGCCACCGTGATCGCGACCATGAACGAGCTGCGCAACATGGGCGTCGGCCTGTCGCTGGACGATTTCGGCACCGGCTATTCGAGCCTGAGCCGACTGGCCCAGCTGCCGATCGACGAGCTGAAGATCGATCGCAGCTTCATGCGCGATTTCGAGAACGACAGCGGCACGCGGGCGATCGTGACCGCGGTCGTGCGCGTCGGCCAAAGCCTCGACGTGGCGGTGGTCGCCGAAGGTGTCGAGACCGAGCCGCAGCGCAAGCTGCTGGCCGAGCTCGGTTGCGATGCAATGCAGGGCTTCCTGTTCGCGCGGCCGATGGCCGCCAGTGCCTTCAGCCGCTGGCTGCTGGACTACAGCGCGCTGCGGGCGAGCCTGATGCTGCGGCAGATCGGGCGCAAACTGGCCCGAGCGTCCGGCGCGGCAACCGCCGAGCCGGCAGCGCGTCCCATCGCCGCAGCCGCGAGCTGAGAAGGGCGCATCCCCTCGCGGATGCGCCTCTCACCTCATCTTCGCCGGCTCAGCGCCTTCCACCGAACAATCGATCCACCAGCCAGCCGTCGAGACCCGCGGCGGCTTCCGGCCGCGCGTTGCCGCGGCTCGGCGGCGCCGAGCGTGCGCTCGGTGCCGGCGCGGATGGCGCCGTGATCTGCGAGGCGATCTGCGCCAGGGTCGGGACCAGGCCCGAGCCCTGCGCGTTCGGCAGCGCCGCGACCGGCACGCCCTGATGCGCTGATCGCATGAAGCGGGTCCAGACCTCGACGGGCAGGCCGCCGCCGGTCGCCTTCTTGGTCGGCGAGTTGTCGTCATTGCCGAGCCAGACGCCGGTGACGAGATGCGCGGTGTAGCCGATGAACCAGGCGTCGCGGAAATCCTGGCTGGTGCCGGTCTTGCCGGCAGCGATCCAGCCCGGGATCTCCGCCTTCTTCGCGGTGCCGGAGATCAGCGTCTCCTGCATCATCTGATTCATCATCGCCGCGTTGCGCGGCTCGATCACCTGCGCCGGCTGCTCGGTCTGGCGCATGTAGAGCAGCTTGCCGTCGAGCGTCCTGATCCGCGTCACCACATGCGGCGAGACGGTGAGGCCGCCATTGGAGAACGGCGCGTAGGCGCCGACCAGCTCGATCATCGACACCTCGGAGGTGCCGAGCGCGATCGACGGGTTGGGATCGAGCTTGGAGGCGATGCCGAGCCGGTGTGCGGTCCGCACCACGTTCTTCGGTCCGACCTCGAGGCCGACGCGCACGGCGACCGTGTTGAGCGACATCGCCAGTGCCTGGGTCAGCGTCACCGGGCCGAAATATTCGCGGGTGTAGTTCTCCGGCCTCCAGCCCTTCAGATCGAGCGGCGCGTCCTGGCGGACCGTGTCCGGCGTCAGGCCCTGCTCGATCGCGGTGAGATAGACGAACGGCTTGAACGCCGAGCCGGGCTGGCGTTTGGCGGTTACGGCGCGGTTGAACTGGCTGTCGGCATAGTTGCGGCCGCCGACCATGGCGCGCACGGCGCCGTCGGGGGTCATCGCCACCAGCGCGCCCTGGCTGACGTTGAACTTGACGCTCTTCGCCGCGAGCTCGTCGATGATGGCCGCTTCCGCCACGCTCTGCAGCTTCGGATCGATCGTGGTCTCCACCACGATCGACTCCTCGACTTGGCCGACGAGGTCGTCGAGCACCTCGCCGATCCAGTCGGCGACGTAGTTGATGGTGCCGGCGCCGGCCGGCTTCACCGCGACGGATGGATGCGCGATCTGGGCCTGCGCCTGGGCCTCGGTGATGAACTTGGCCTCCGCCATCGCCGCCAGCACGGTCTGGGCGCGCTTGGCCGCGCCCTCCGGGTTGCGGTTCGGCGCCAGCCGCGACGGCGACTTGACGAGACCTGCCAGCATCGCGGCTTCGCCGATCGTCACCTGCCGCGCCGACTTGCCGAAATAGCGCTGCGCCGCGGCCTCGACGCCGTAGGCGCCCGAGCCGAAATAGACCCGGTTGAGATACAGCTCGAGGATCTCGCGCTTGGAATATTTGCGCTCCAGCCACAGCGCCAGCTCCGCCTCCTGCAGCTTGCGCGCCAGCGTGCGCTCCTGGGTCAGGAACAGGTTCTTGGCGAGCTGCTGCGTCAGGGTCGAGCCGCCCTGCGACACGCCGCGATGCAGGATGTTGGCGACGACGGCGCGGGCGATGCCGATCGGGTCGATGCCGAAATGCTGGTAGAAGCGGCGGTCCTCGATGGCGATGAACGCCTTCGGCAGATAGGGCGGCAGATCCTTCAGCGCGACGTTGGCGCCGGCCATCTCGCCGCGCTGCGCCAGCATGGTGCCGTCATAGCCCACGATCTCGATCGTCGGCGGCCGCTTGGGGATCTCCAGCGATTGGATCGGCGGCAGATGCGCGCCGGCCCAGATCACGACGCCGACCAGCGCGATCACGCCCCACAGGCCGCAGACCAGCGCCCAGTAGAACATGCGCCCGATCGACATTCCCCAGCGCGACTTGCCGCGTCTCGGCTTTGGTTTCGGTGTCGAGGCCTTCGGCTCGCGCGCCGGCACATCGTCCTCGTCGTCGGGCTCGACCGGCCTTTTCTTTGCAGTCTTTGCAACTGACTTCTTGGGCGTGTCGTCGGAGGGAATGCGATCCTTGGGGTCGAGGCGCAGATCGGCCATCGCGGCCGCAAGACCGAATCGCGGCTCCTTGCGTCCGCCGCCCTGTTTCCGTCCCCGCGCCATACGCAACCCGAGCCCGCGACCCCGCCGTCCGACCACGGTAACGTCCGGAGTTTAAGGGGCAGTTAGAAAGACCTTAACGCGCGATTAGGAGTTTCGCGCCGCTAACGCCGCGTTATGGTTAAGCCAAGGTAAACAACAACAGGCGAGGGAGTTCATGGGCCATATCGATCCCACCAAGGAGGTGTTCGCGCAGTTTCGGGAGAACGACCGCCCGGGGCCGATCCACATGCTGAACCTGGTGCGGCTGCGCAGGGAGGCAGCCTATCCCGATGGACGCAAGGTCAGCGGCGCGGAAGCCTATGCCGCCTATGGCCGCGAGAGCGGCCCGGTGTTCGAGCGCCTCGGCGGCCGCATCGTCTGGCAGGGCCGCTTCGAGCTGATGCTGATCGGTCCGCAGGACGAACGTTGGGACCACTGTTTCATCGCCGAATATCCGAGCGTGCAAGCCTTCGTCGAGATGATCCGCGATCCCGTCTATCGCGAGGCGGTGAAGCATCGCCAGGCGGCGGTCGAAGACTCGCGCCTGATCCGCCACGCCGTGCTGCCGGTGGGCAAGAACTTTGGCGAGGTGCCGGCGGGGTAGGTCTCATTGCATTTCGCGTCTCATTGCATTTGCGAGACTGGTAGTACGGTGTTGCCACACGAAAGGTACGTTCCCTCCCCCCTTGTGGGGGAGGGCTAGGGAGGGGGGTGGCCACGAAGACGGTCGCCCGGAGCTACCCCCCTCCCCAACCCTCCCCCACAAGGGGGGAGGGAGCGCGGCGGTGGACGGCGATAGGGAACGCCAACATCCACGTCGTCGACGCTTGCACGACACATAAGTTTATGCTTATGTGTCGGCATGATCGAGAGTGACATCTTCAGGGCCCTGGCTGATCCGACGCGATACGCGATCTTCGAGAAGCTGGCGAACGGCAGCATGAATGCCAGCGCGCTTCGCGAGGGTCTGACGATCAGCCAGCCGGCGATGTCCCAGCACCTCGCGGTTCTCCGAAGCGCGGGATTGGTGAGGGAAGAACGGCAGGGTCGCTTCGTCAACTATGAGGTCGATCCGGAGGGCTTGGCGCAGATCGCGCGCTGGCTGGCGAAGTACCGTGCCTACTGGCCGTCGCGGGTCGATGCGTTGAAGGCCGTGCTGAAGGACATGGACCAATGACCGATATCAAGGCTGACCTGCAGAGCGACGATCTGGTGCTCGACTACGAACTGGACGCGCCGCCGGAGAAGGTCTGGCGTGCCATCAGCATTCCTGCGCTGCGCGAGAACTGGCTGCCGCGCGGCGACCTCGCCGATGCTGCGCCAATCTCCGCGACGCCCGGCGAAGAAGTCCGCTACCGGATGCGCGACCACGAACCGCCGTTCCTGGAGAGCATCGTGACGTTCCAGGTCATGCCCAATGCCGAGGGCGGCACCAGGCTCAGAATCATTCACGGGTTGGTCGCCACGACGCTGATGCGGCGGACGCCGTCGGCGGCGAACAGCAACAGGCGCAGCCTGATGCGCGCGGCCTGATTCTCCAAGTCACCGACACCTCACTGAAACCGGGAGCTCGCGCATGCGCGACACGATGCAACTCGTCCCTATGGTCATCGAGCAGTCGAGCCGGGGAGAGCGATCCTTCGACATCTATTCGCGGCTGCTGCGCGAGCGGATCGTCTTCCTCAACGGCGAGGTCAACGATACGGTCTCCGCCCTGGTCTGCGCGCAACTGCTTTTCCTCGAGGCGGAGAACCCAAAGCGGCCGATCCATCTCTACATCAATTCACCCGGCGGCGTGATCACCAGCGGCCTGGCGATGTATGACACGATGCAATTCGTCAAAGCACCGGTGCACACGCTCTGCATGGGAACGGCGCGTTCGATGGGCTCGTTTCTTCTGATGGCGGGAGAGCCGGGCGAGCGGACGGCGCTGCCCAATGCAAGCCTTCACGTCCATCAGCCGCTCGGCGGCTTTCAGGGCCAGGCGTCCGACATCCTGATTCACGCGAGGGAGATGGAGCAGACCAAGCACCGCATGATCAGGCTCTACGCCGAGCATTGCGGGCGCAGCTATGAGGACGTCGAGCGCACCCTGGATCGCGATCACTTCATGACCGCGGACGAAGCCTTGCAGTGGGGCTTGATCGACCGCGTCGTCAAGCAACGCGACCTGGGTGACGTCATCAACGACTGATACTCCCTCGACGCGACGGCGGATCCTACCGCAACAGCCGTCGTCCCCCGCGATGCGGTCGAATGACCGTCGGCGAGCGCACGCAGCGGCGAACGGGCGCAACCCGTGCCGCAATGCAGAACGGGGCCGCGCCATCGCGCAGCCCCGTACCATCGATGTTGACCGCGTCATTCCGGGGCGAAGCGCAGCATCGAACCCGGAATCTCGAGGTTGGTTCGTCGCTGTCGCGACGCCCTGGAACGACGTCGAGTGCAGCTAGCCCGCCGCGCCCTTGTCCTCCAGGATCGGGCCGAACAGCTCCCAGCGCTCGCCGTTGAACTTCATCATCTGCAGTTGCTTGTTGACGCGATAGTCGGTCGGCGAGGTGTTGATCTTCATTCCCGGTAGCGAGAAGTCGCCGGTTACATCCTTCAGCGACGCCGCCTGCTTCATGACGTTCTCGTGCGTCAGGTTGTCGCCGCACATCTGCAGCACGGTGACCAGGAGCTGCGCGGTCGAATAGCCGTAGGTATTGAAGTTCGAGTTCTTGTCACCCTCGGGATAATACTTGGCCATGAAATCGAAATAGCGCTTCAGGCCCGGATCGTCCTTCCACTGCGGGTCGAGCGGATCCTTGCCGTAGTTGACGGAGATGACGCCCTTGGCAGCGTCGAGGCCCGCAGGCTGCATGACCGCGCCGACCGAGGTCGCGTTGATGTCGACAATGTGCACGGGGTGCCAATCGAGCTCATGGAGCTTCTTGATCGCCTGCGCGGCTTGTTTCGGCGTCGCGGCCGAGAACAACAGGTCGGCTCCCGCCGACTTGACCTTCAGGATCTGCGAGTCGATGGTCGGATCGGAAACCTCATAGGAGGCTTCGGACACGATCATCGTCGACGCCTTGTCGCCGAGGCCGGCCTTGATGCCGTTCAGGTAGTCCTTGCCGAGATCGTCATTCTGATAGAGCACGCCGATCTTGGCGTTGGGATGCTCCTTCAGAATATACTGGCCGTAGATGCGGCCCTCGGTGAAGTAGTTGGGATTGTACCCCATGGTCCACGGGAAGTTCTTGGGGTCCGTGAACTTGGTGGCGCCGGTGGCGGCGAACAACTGCGGCACCTTCTTGGCGTTGAGGTATTTCTGGACCGCGGCGTTGGACGGCGTGCCGATGATCTGGAAGGTCAGCAGAACTCCGTCGTCCTCGACCAGCTTGCGGACCTGCTCGACGGCCTTGGGCGGCGAATAGGCGTCGTCATACTGGATCAGCTTGATCTTGCGGCCGTTGATGCCGCCCTGCTCGTTGATCATGTTGAAATAGGCGGCCTGGGTCTTGCCGATCGAGGCATAGGCCGAGGCGGGACCCGAGAACGGCACGGTCTGGCCGATCTTGATCTCGGTGTCGGAGGCGCCGGGGTCGTACTTCTTCTGGGCCGAGGCTGACGTGACGGAGAGGGTGACGGCCAAAGCGGCCGCCCCTGCAAGACGGAAATATCCCTGTCGCATGGGGTCTATCGTTCCTCCTGATTTGTTATGCGGCTGGTCTGCCCGACCGGGGCGCCATCGCTGGGAGGGAGTGTGGAGGAAGGGCTGGGCGGACGCAAGGCGAGGGGAGCACGGGTGCGGCGGTTCCGTCGATGTCGCTATGATGAGCCCAACTGGCTCAACAAGTTCGGTGTCGTCCCGGCCAAGCCCGGCGTCGCGCAGCGACGTCGGGCGCAGAGCCGGGATCCATGGCCACAGGCCGTCGTATGGCTACGGCTCGGAGTGGCGATCCTGCCCCAAAACGCTGCCTGGGATTATGGGCCCCGGATCGGCGCCGCGACGCGCTTGTGCGCGTCACGGCTTGTCCGGGACGACACAGAGGATGGAGATACAGCCCGGCTCAGCCCGCGAGCCAAACCAGCACCAGGCCGATCGTGGCCGGCACGCTCTGGATGAACAGGATCTTGCGGCTGGCGGTGGCGGCGCCATAGAGCCCGGCGACGAGCACGCAGAGCAGGAAGAAGATCTTGATCTGGAACGCGAAGGCCGGCGTCGGGTGCGCCAGGCCCCAGAACAGGCCGGCGGCGAGGAAGCCGTTGTAGAGGCCCTGATTGGCGCCGAGCACCTTGGTCTGCTCCGCGCGCTCCGGCGTGTTGTTGAACGCTCTCAAGCCGGCCGGTTTGGTCCAGAGAAACATCTCGAGTACCAGAATGTAGACGTGCAGCAGGCCGATCAGCCCGACGACGATGTCTGCAATCAATGCCATGGTTCGGCTCCCCCAAGCCTGCGTGGGCCGGCGCTGGTGCCGGTCCCCTCGTTCAAATCGAGCTCCGAGCGGCTCAGGGCCGCGCGATGGTCGCTCATGCCGCCGGTTGAGCGGCCGCGTCGTCGTTCGCCAGCAGATGCAGCAGCGCGCTCTTGATCGCGGCCTGCCGGGTCGGCGCGTTGATCTGCGCGCCCAGCAGGTCGGTGACGTAGAACACGTCGCGGGCGCGTTCGCCGAAGGTGGCGACATGGGCCGAGGCGATGTTGAGATTCAGCTTCGAAATCGCGGTGGTCAGCTCGTACAGCAGGCCGGGGCGATCGAGGCCGGAGACCTCGATGACGGTGTAGAGCTCCGACCATTGATTGTTGATGGTGACCTCCGGCTCGACCGAGAATGCCTTGTGCTGCTTGCCCCGCGTGGTCCGCCGTGCCACCGCGTCGGGCAGCCGCAGCTTGCCCTCCAGCACCTGCTCGATGGTCTCGCCGATCCGCGTCGCGCGGCGGCCTTCGTCCTCGTCGCGCTCATACTCGCGGGAGATCGCGATGGTGTCGAGCGCGCGGCCGTCGGTCGTGGTGTAGATCTGGGCGTCGACGATGTTGGCCCCGGCGGAGGCGCAGGCGCCGGCGATGATCGACAGCAGCCACGGATGGTCCATCGCGAAGATCGTCAGCTCGGTCACGCCGCGCGCCGGATCGAAGCCGACATTGATCGCGAGCTTGTGGCCGGCATCCTCGCTCGATCGCACGAAGCGGGCATGGCGGATCTTGCGCGGCAGCTCGACCTTGAGCCAGTAGGCCGGATAGTGCCGGCCGATATAGGTGTTGAGCTCGTCCTCGGGCCAGTCGGTGAAGGCGTTGCGGAATTCGGCCTGCGCTGCGGTGATGCGCTTGGCGCGGTTGACCTCGGAGAAGCCGCCGGTCAGTACCGGCTCGGTCTCGTAATACAGCGTACGCAGCAGCTGCGCCTTCCAGCCGTTCCAGACGCCGGGGCCGACTCCGCGGATGTCGGCGGTGGTCAGGATGGTCAGCAGCTTCATCTGCTCGACGGACTGCACCACGGCGGCGAAATTCTCGATCGTCTTGCGGTCCGACAGGTCGCGCGACTGCGCCACCGTCGACATCGTCAGATGCTCCTCGATCAGCCAGGCGACCAGTTCGGTGTCTGCATTGTTGAAGCCGAGCCGCGGGCACAGCCGGCGCGCGATCTTGGCGCCGGCGATGGAATGGTCCTCGGGCCGCCCCTTGGCGACGTCGTGCAGCAGCACGGTGATGTAGATGACAGCGCGGTGCTCGGGCCGGATCTTGCGCATCAGGTCGGAGGCCAGGGTGAACTCGTCGATTCCGCCGCGCTCGATCTCCTGCAGGAACCCGATGCAGCGGATCAGGTGCTCGTCGACCGTGTAGTGATGATACATGTTGAACTGCATCATCGAGACGATGCGGCCGAAGGCGCGAATGAAGTGGCCGAGCACGCCGGTCTCGTTCATCCGCCGCAGCACGACCTCGGCATCGTTGGAGGTCAGGATCTCCATGAACAGCCGGTTGGCCTCGGGATCGTCGCGCAGCTCGGTGTTGATCAGGTTCAAGGAGCGCGTGACCGCGCGCATCGCGTCGGGATGGAAGGCGAGGTTGTGCTTCTGCGCCAGCCGGAAGATGCGGATCAGATTGACCGGATCGTGCTTGAAGACGTCGGGCGCGGCGAGGTTGATGCGGTTGTTGTCGACGATGAAGTCGTCGCTCTCCGGCACGCGCCGCCAGGTGGCGCCGGTGGTCAGGCGCGAGATCATCCGGCTCAGCACCGGCGCCGGCTTGGCCTGCTGGTCCTCGAGCTTGGCGCACAGGATGGCGGTGAGATTGCCGACCTCCTTGGCGACCAGGAAGTAGTGCTTCATGAAGCGCTCGACATCCTGCATGCCGGGATGGCTGGTGTAGCCCAGCCGCACCGCGATCTCGCGCTGCAGGTCGAACGACAGCCGTTCTTCCGGACGGCCGCTGACGAAATGCAGGTTGCAGCGCACCGACCACAGGAAGTCCGCGCAGCGCCGGAAGGTGCGGTATTCATGCGCGTCGAACACGCCGCGCTCGACCAATTCGGCGGTCTCGCGCACGCGGTAGACGTATTTGGCGATCCAGAACAGCGTGTGCAGGTCGCGCAGGCCGCCCTTGCCGTCCTTGACGTTGGGCTCGACGAGATAGCGCGACTGGCCGCCGCGGCGGTGCCGCTCCTCGCGCTCTGCGAGCTTGGCGGCCACGAACTCGGCTGCGGTGCCCTGCACCACCTCGCTGTCGAAGCGCGCGACCAGCTCGTCATAGAGCGGCCGGTCGCCCGCGAGATAACGCGTCTCCAGGATGGCGGTGCGGATGGTCATGTCGCCGCGCGCCTGGCGGATCGACTCGTCGACCGAGCGGGTCGCGTGGCCGACCTTCAATCCCATGTCCCACAGCGAGTACAGAATGGCTTCGGCGACCTGCTCGCCCCAGGCGGTCTGCTTGTAGGGCAGGATGAACAGGAGATCGATGTCGGACTCCGGCGCCATCAGGCCACGGCCATAGCCGCCGGTGGCGACCACCGCCATGCGCTCGGCGCCGCTCGGCACCTGCGAGCGATAGAGGTGCTGGGTGGCGGCGGCGTAGAGGATGCGAATGATCTCGTCCTGCACGAAGCAGAGCTGCTCGGCGCAGCGCCGGCCATGGCGGTCCTTCAACAGTTGCGCCTGGGCCGCCGCGCGCGCCTTGACCAGCTCGGCCTTGAGGAATTGCACCACGGCGGCGCGGAACATGTCCTCGCGTCCCGAATGCTGCGCGGCCAACGCGTCGACCGCAGCCGCGATGCCGGCGCTGTCGAAATCGGAAAGGCTATCAGGGTGGGAATGGGGGGCGACGCTGTCCATGGATGCAACCGGATATCGAACAAGGCCTGTGCTGTCACGAAACTTCCAATGCAACAATCGATCCATGCTGTCATCGGTGCTCACGGGATGATGATCGTTCTGAACGGTGCCGTCGAAAGGAAAAGCAATTCTCGCGCGCCCCTGGCATAACTCATTGAAACAACAGCAATGTTTCTTGAGGGTTGGAGGGGTGACGATGGGTGGATTGTCGAGGCGCGGATTTGCTGCGGTTGCGGCCGTGGTTCTACTGGGATGCGGCGCTGCACGCGCGGCCGAGCCGGTGAAGGAAATCCGCTTGGATTGGGCGACCTACAATCCGGTGTCGCTGGTGCTGAAGCAGAAAGGACTTCTGGAGAAGGAGTTCGCCAAGGACGGCATCAGCATCGTCTGGGTGCAGTCGGCCGGCTCCAACAAGGCGCTCGAATTCCTCAACGCCGGCTCGCTCGATTTCGGCTCGACCGCCGGCTCCGCCGCGCTTGTCGCCCGGATCAACGGCAACCCGATCAAGTCGGTCTACGTCTATTCGCGGCCCGAATGGACCGCGCTGGTCACGGCCAAGGATTCCAAGATTGCCTCTGTGGCTGACCTCAAGGGCAAGCGGGTCGCGGTGACCCGCGGCACCGATCCGCACATCTTCCTGGTGCGCGCGCTGCTGTCGGCTGGCCTCACCGACAAGGACATCACGCCGGTATTGCTGCAGCACGCCGACGGCAAGGCGGCGCTGATCCGCGGCGACGTCGACGCCTGGGCCGGGCTCGATCCGATGATGGCGCAGGCCGAGGTCGAGGAGGGTGCCAGGCTGTTCTACCGCAAGGCCGACGCCAACACCTGGGGCATCCTGAACGTGCGCGAGCAGTTCCTGAAGGACAATCCGGAGATCGTCCGCCGCGTGCTCGCCACCTACGAGGTCGCGCGCAAGGACGCGCTGGCCAACTACGACGACCTCAAGAAGACCTTCATCGCCGTCACGAAGCTGCCTGAGACGGTGGTCGACAAGCAGCTCAAGGAGCGCACCGAGCTGACCCATAGCCGCATCGGCGCACCCCAGCGCGAGTCGATTCTGGCTGCGGGCCTGGCGCTGCAGCAGGCCGGTGTCGTCGATGCCAAGGTGGATGTGAAGGCCACGCTGGACGCCCTGATCGACGACCAGGTCCCGTTGGCGATGCGCTCCGGCGCCCCCACGGCTTCATCAAAAATATCGAGATAGGGTTTGCAAACGTCGATTCCGACGCAACGAAAAGGTACGATCACGGTGCCTGTCCCTGTGATGCGAGGTCTGTTGGCGCAGCCTCGTGCAACTGTTCAGGTTGATAAATGGAACGGGCGGGAGACCGAGCCGGCTCACGGCGTCTAGCGCCAAGGACCCAACGGCTTCCCGCCCACCATCATCATGGCAGACTTTCCAGACACAGGGACCCATAATCCGTGACGCCTGTTGTGAGGCAAAGCTGGAGCGGCATCTCGCTTCAATACGACGGCCGCGGAGTATGGGTCCCGGCCCAAGGCCGGGACGACAGCGATTGCTGGGCGCCGTCCTTGGTCACCATGCTGATCGGCCACCACGACTATCCGCCAACGCCACGCCTTGCATTCCCGCGCGAGACACTGTTCTCACTATGACCATGACCGTCGAATTGCAGGCACCCGCTTCGGCCGCCCCGACATCCCAGACCGCTACCACGCCGCGGCTCGCACGCTTCGCGCGGCCGCTGGTGGGCCTGCTGCTGCCGCTATCGCTCGCACTCGCCTGGGAGCTTGCCGTCCGGGCCGGCTGGTCCAACGGCCGGCTGGTGCCGCCGCCCTCGAAGGTCTTCACCACCATCGCCGAGCTCGCCCGCTCCGGCGAACTCTCCCGCCACATCACGATGACCTTGACCCGCGTCGGCATCGGCTTCGGCCTCGGCGTCGCCGCCGGCACGCTGCTCGGCGGCATCTGCGGCTATTGGGGTTTCGCGCGCCGGCTGGTCGATCCGACGATCCAGGCGCTGCGTGCGATTCCGTCGATCGCCTGGGTGCCGTTGTTCATTCTGTGGCTCGGCATCTTCGAGACCTCCAAGGTGGCGCTGATCGCAGTCGGCGTGTTCTTCCCGGTCTATCTCGGCCTGACCGGTGCCATTCTTTCGGTCGACCGCAAGATCGTCGAGGTCGGCCGCGTTTTCCGCCTGTCCGGACCGGCCATGATCCGCCGCATCCTGCTGCCGGCGGTGCTGCCGGCCTATGTGGTGGCGCTGCGCGTCGGCCTCGGCCTGGGGTGGATGTTCGTCGTTGCCGCCGAGTTCATGGGCGCCTCCGAAGGGCTCGGCTACCTCCTGATCGACGGCCAGCAGCTCGGCAAGCCGGCGCAGATCGTGGCGGCCATCGTCATCTTCGCGATCATCGGCAAGGTCACCGACTGGCTCCTGGAGATATCAACCGCGCCGCTGTTGCGCTGGCAGGACAGTTTCGCGCGCCAGAGCGGGGCGGCCTGATGCTGCAGCTCGCATCCGTCACCAAGGTCTATCCCAACGGTGTCCACGCGCTGGAGCGGTTCTCGGCCGGGATCCAGCTCGGCGAGATCATCGCCATCATCGGCGGCTCCGGCTGCGGCAAGTCGACGTTGTTGCGCACCATCGCCGGGCTCGACCGCGCCAGCGCCGGCGCCGTGACGCTCGACGGCGAGGCGATCATTGCGCCGCATCCCAAGGTCGGCATCATCTTCCAGGAGCCGCGGCTGCTGCCGTGGCTCACGGTCGCCGACAACATTGGCTTCGGCCTGTCCGAGCTGCCGGCAGCCGAGCGTCGCGACCGTGTCGCCCGCGCGCTGCAACGTGTGGGCCTCGCCGACAAGGCCAAGGTCTGGCCGCGCGAACTGTCCGGCGGCCAGGCGCAACGCGTCGCGATCGCCCGCGCATTGGTGGCGCAGCCGGAGGTGCTCCTGCTCGACGAGCCGTTCTCTGCGCTCGATGCCTTCACCCGCAAGGATCTGCAGGATCATCTGCTCGATCTCTGGGCCGATACGCGCCCGACGCTGGTGCTCGTGACCCACGACGTCGAGGAGGCCGTGGTGCTGGCCGACCGCGTGCTGGTGATGCGGCCGCATCCGGGCCGGCTGTTCGAGGAGATCACCATCAATCTGTCGCGGCCGCGCGACCGCAACGCGCCCTTGTTCGAGCAGTTCAAGCGGCATGTCTTGACCGCGCTGGACCGCTCGCTCGACCGGACGATGCCGGACACGCAGGGCAGGCGTGAGCCCGGCGGCGGCCTGTGGTGGTGACTTTGGCGGCCCGGCCCGGTACATCTCGTCTGAAATAAATCCGGGAGAGAACGACAAATGGATGCTGCCGAGCTGCGCGCCATGCAGGCGCCGATCAAGGAACGCTACAAGGCCGACCCGTCCGCCGCCGTGATCACCTTGAAGGCCAAGGGCGAGGTCGGGCAGGAGGGGCTGACCTGCAAGCTCGAGACCGGGCGCGCGATGGCGGTGGCCGGCCTGCATCCCGGAACTGGCGGCTCGGGGCTCGAGCTGTGCTCCGGCGACATGTTGCTGGAGGCTCTGGTGGCCTGCGCCGGCGTCACCTTGAAATCGGTCGCGACCGCCGTCGAGGTGCCGCTCAAGAGCGGCCACGTGTTCGCCGAAGGCGATCTCGATTTCCGCGGCACGCTCGGCGTCGACAAGGAGGCGCCGGTCGGCTTCCAGGAAATCCGTCTGCGCTTCGAGGTCGACACCGACGCGCCGCAGGACAAGCTCGACCTCCTGCTCAAGCTCACCGAGCGCTATTGCGTGGTCTATCAGACCATCAAGAACGGCCCGAAGGTGTCTGTCAGCTTGAAGCGGGTGTAGTTGCACGGCGGCGCTGCCGCTGAGGAGACAAGCTGTTAAGGCTCGCTCGGTCTGCGCCTCCCCCGCCTGCGGGGGAGGTCGCCTCGCATCGCCGATGCGAGGCGGGTGGGGGACTTCTCTCCACACGGCACACCCCATCATCGCCACCCGAGCCGCGCCCCCACCCCAGCCCTCCCCCGCAGGCGGGGGAGGGAGCCCACCGCCTGCGCAGCATGAACTGATGTCCCTCGATCCCTCCTTCCTGCTGCTGCTGGCTCTGCGCATGGCGATCGCGGCGTCGTTCGTGGTGTCGGCGTCGATGATCGCCGAGCGCACCGGCCCGGTGATCGGCGCGCTGGTCGCGACCCTGCCGATCTCGGCCGGCCCGACCTACGTCTTCCTGGCGCTGGATCACGATGCCGCGTTCATCGCGCAGGGCGCGCTGACCAGCCTGCCGATCAATGCCGCGACGATCTTCCTCAGTCTCGCTTACGCCGTGCTGGCGCAGCGCCGCAGCGTGCTGGTGGCAAGCGCCACCGCGGTGGCGGTGTGGCTCGGTCTCGCCGCGCTGATCAAGAGCGTGCAATGGACGCTCTTGATGGGCATCG
This sequence comes from Bradyrhizobium sp. HKCCYLS3070, assembly GCF_051167575.1. Classification (NCBI taxonomy): domain Bacteria; kingdom Pseudomonadati; phylum Pseudomonadota; class Alphaproteobacteria; order Hyphomicrobiales; family Nitrobacteraceae; genus Bradyrhizobium; species Bradyrhizobium sp. HKCCYLS3070. The sequence goes on along the minus strand of NZ_JBNPTI010000003.1, from coordinate 68,198 downwards.
TCGCCAACATCATCACTTTCGCCATCTGCCTGCCGCTGCTGCAGCGCTATCGCCATGCCAAGATGCCGCTGATCACGCGGCGCTGGTACGACGTGCCGCTGCGCGCTTCGCTGGTGGCAACGCTCGTCGCCACCGTCACCTCGGTGTCCGGCTGGGCCGGCCCCAGCGTCTCCGGCATCCTGGCGCTGTTTCCGATCGTCTTCACCTCGATGATGCTGATCCTGCAGCCGCGCATCGGCGGGCCCGCGACGGCGGCCGTGCTGGCCAACGGCGCCTACGGCCTGATCGGCTTCTCGCTCGCGGTGGTCGTGCTGCATCTCGGCAGCCTGCATCTGGGCGCCGTCGCCGGCCTGAGTGGTGCGCTGGCGACCTGCGTCGGCTGGAATCTCGGACTATGGTGGCTGGGGCGACGGAAGGTCGCTGCGGTCCGATAGGTCTCTCCACGTCATTGCGAGCGAAGCGAAGCAATCCAGGGCTGCGGGCGGGACTCTGGATTGCTTCGGCGCAAAGGCGCCTCGCAATGACGGCGGTTGTTGATCGATTGACCTCGCCACACTCGGTGTCATTCCGGGCTCGCGCTTTGCGCGCCCCGGAATGACACCCAGCTACGACTTCGGCAATTTCGCCTTCAGCGCATACAGCGCGTCGATCGCCTCGCGCGGCGTCATCTCGTCCGGATGCAGCGCCTTCACCGCGGCGATCAGCTCTTCCGCTTCCTTCGACATGGTGGGCTCGACCGCCGCGCGCGAGGGCACCGCGAACAGCGGCAGATCATCGACCAGCGCGCGGGCGTTCTGGCCGCGGTCGGCGGCCTCCAGTTTCGCCAGCACCGATTTGGCGCGGCTGATCACGGCCGGCGGCAGGCCGGCGAGCTTCGCCACCTGGATGCCGTAGGAGCGGTCGGCGGAGCCGGGCAGCACCTCGTGCAGGAACACGACGTCGCCCTGCCATTCCTTGACCCGCACCGTGGCGTTGAACAGCCGCGGCAGCTTGGCGGCGAGCGCCGTCAGCTCGTGATAATGCGTGGCGAACAGCGTGCGGCAGCGGTTGCTCTCGTGCAGGTGCTCGATCGCCGCCCAGGCGATGGAGAGGCCGTCGAAGGTCGCGGTGCCGCGCCCGATCTCGTCGAGGATCACCAGCGCGCGCTCGCCGGCCTGGTTGAGGATCGCCGCGGTCTCGACCATCTCGACCATGAAGGTCGAGCGTCCGCGCGCCAGATCATCGGCGGCGCCGACGCGCGAGAACAGCCGGTCGACGATGCCGATGCGGGCACGGCTCGCCGGCACGAATGAGCCGATCTGGGCGAGCAGGGCAATCAGCGCGTTCTGGCGCAGGAAAGTGGACTTACCCGCCATGTTGGGGCCGGTGAGCAGCCAGAGCTGACCGCTCTTGTGCCCCGGCGTCGGCGACAGGTCGCAGGAATTGGCGATGAACGGCTGCCCCTCACGCTTCAGCGCCTGCTCCACCACCGGATGACGGCCGCCCTCGATGGCGAAGCCCAGCGAGCCGTCGACCTCCGGGCGCACATAATTGTCGTCGACCGCGAGCTTCGCCAGCGCAGTGGCGACATCGAGCATCGCGAAGCCGTGCGCGGCGGCGCGCAGATCGTCGCCGATCGCGAGCGCCTGTGCGCACAGCCGGTCGAAGATCTCGAGCTCGAGATTGAGCGCGCGCTCGCCGGCATTCGCAATCTTGGCCTCGATCTCGCCGAGCTCTGATGTCGTGAAGCGCACCTGGCCCGCCAGCGTCTGGCGGTGGATGAAGGTCGCGTTCAACGGCGCCGACATCAGCTTGTCGCCGTGCTGCGCGGTGACCTCGACGAAATAGCCGAGCACGTTGTTGTGCCGGATCTTCAGCGCCTTGACGCCGGTCTGGTCGGCATAGCGCGCCTGCATCGAGGCGACGACGAGCCGCGAGGCGTCGCGCAGATTGCGCGTCTCGTCCAGCGTCGCGTCGTAACCGGCGCGCACGAAGCCGCCATCGCGCTTGATCAGCGGCAGCTGCTCGTCGAGCGCGCGCGCAAATTCTTCCGCCAGCGCGCGCGCCGGCCGCGCCAGCGCGGACATGACCGACGCCACCTCCTGCGGCGGCTGGTCGAGCGCCGACAGCCGCGCCAGCGCCTGGTCGGCCGCAACGATACCGTCGCGCAGAGCGGCGAGATCGCGCGGACCGCCGCGGCCGACGGACAGCCGCGCCATAGCACGGGTCATGTCGGGCGCGCCGCGCAGGATCGAGCGGATGTCCTCGCGCGCGGCGCTGTCGGCGACGAAGACGTTGACGGCATCGAGCCGCCGGCCGATCTGCACCGGCTCCGTCAGCGGCGCGGCGAGCCGCTGCGCCAGCAGGCGCGAGCCGGCCGAGGTCACCGTGCAGTCGATCGCGTCGAGCAGCGAGCCGCGGCGCTCGCCGGCGAGCGTGCGCGTCAGCTCGAGATTGGCGCGCGTCGCCGGATCGATCGCCATCGTGCTGCCGGTCGCCTCGCGCGCCGGCGGCGCCAGCGGCGGGCGCTGCCCCACTTGCGTACGTTCGACATAGGTGACGCAGGCGGCCGCCGCGGTCGCTTCCAAACGCGACAGCACCGCGAGGCCGTCCATGGTGGCGACGGCGAAATAGTCGCACAGCCGCCGTTCGGCGGTGGCCCCGTCGAACACGTCGCGCGTGAGCGGCGTCACCGCGGCGAGCTCGCGCAGCACCGGCTCGAACGCTTCGTCCGAGTACAGCGCGTCGGAGACGATGACTTCGTTGGGATTGATCCGTGCCAAGGTCGCCGTCAGCTCGGCGAACGCGCATTCGGTGACGATGAAGTCCGACGTCGAGATATCGATCCAGGCAAGCCCGAGCCGGTCGCCGCCGGAGGAGCCGCGGCTGCGCGCGATCGACAGCAGATAGTTGTTGGCGCGCGCATCGAGCAGATTGTCTTCCGTCAGCGTGCCCGGCGTGACCACGCGCACCACGCCGCGCTTGACCACGCTCTTGTTGCCGCGCGCCCGCGCCGCCGCCGGATCCTCCATCTGCTCGCAGACGGCGACGCGGATGCCTTGCGCGATCAAGCGATGCAGATAGTCCTCGGAGCGCTCCACCGGCACGCCGCACATCGGGATGTCCTGGCCCAGGTGCTTGCCGCGCTTGGTCAGCACGATGCCGAGCGCTTTCGAGGCGGCTTCCGCATCCTCGAAGAACAGCTCGTAGAAGTCGCCCATCCGGTAGAACAGCATCAGCCCCGGATGCGCTGCCTTGATGTCGAGATACTGCTCCATCATCGGCGTGAGCTTGGCCGGCGCCTCGGCGGGCGCGGCCGCAGGCACTGATTCTTGCGGAACCGGGGCGGAGATCGGCTGCTGGATCGTCATGGCGCGGAAACTAGCCAATTTGCCCGGACGGTCCTACCGCTTTGCAGGCGATGTCCCGGTTTTCCACGATGAGCGGTGCCTGCTGTTGCACCTCCCCCGCTTGCGGGGGAGGTCGTATCGCATCGGAGATGCGATACGGGTGGGGGAAGTCTCTCCTCACGGGGATTCTCGCTTGGGGTGGCCCCCACCCCAACCCTCCCCCGCAAGCGGGGGAGGGGCGCACCGCTCGCGTTGAGAGAGCGTCGCATACGACAGCGCCGCGCATGCCACCCCGCGCTCCCGTCATTTGACCTGCCCCGTTCGCACTCCTAAAACCGCCGTCAATTCTGACCAGAAACACGAAAGTTCGGGAGAGAGCGATGCGAGACGTGTTCATTTGTGATGCGGTGCGGACTCCGATCGGCCGGTTCGGCGGCGCGCTGGCCAAGGTGCGCACCGACGATCTCGCGGCCACCCCGCTCAAGGCGCTCAAGGCGAAGCATCCCAATCTCGACTGGGCTGCCGTCGACGAGGTGTTCTTCGGCTGCGCCAACCAGGCCGGCGAGGACAACCGCAACGTCGCGCGCATGGCGCTGCTGCTCGCGGGCCTGCCGGATTCAATTCCGGGCCAGACCTTGAACCGTCTCTGCGCCTCCGGTCTCGACGCGGTCGGCGCGGCGGGACGTGCGATCCGCGCCGGCGAGGTCGATCTCGCGATCGCGGGCGGCGTCGAATCCATGACGCGCGCGCCGTTCGTGCAGGGCAAGGCGACGGAGGCGTTCTCGCGCTCGGCCGAGATCTTCGACACCACGATCGGCTGGCGCTTCATCAATCCGCTGATGAAGCAGCAGTATGGCGTCGATTCGATGCCGGAGACCGGCGAGAACGTCGCCGAGGAATTCCAGGTCTCGCGCGCCGACCAGGACGCGTTCGCGATCCGCTCCCAGCAGCGCGCCGGAAAGGCCATCGCCTCGGGCTATTTCGCCGCCGAGATCACGCCGGTCATGGTGCCCGGCGGCAAGGCCGGCCCTGTGACGGTGGACAAGGACGAGCATCCGCGCCCCGAGACCACGCTCGAAGGTCTGGCCAAACTGAAGCCGATCGTGCGCAATCCGGGCACGGTCACCGCCGGCAATGCGTCGGGCGTCAATGACGGCGCCGCCGCCATGATCCTCGCTTCCGAAGCCGCCGTGAAGAAGCACGGCCTCACGCCGCGCGCGCGCGTTCTCGGCCTCGCCTCGGCCGGCGTGCCGCCCCGCATCATGGGCATCGGCCCGGTGCCGGCGGTGCGCAAGCTGATGGAGCGGCTCGGCCTCAAGATCACCGATTTCGACCTGATCGAGCTGAACGAGGCGTTCGCGTCCCAGGGCATCGCCTGCCTGCGCCAGCTCGGCGTCGCCGAGGACGCCGATTTCGTCAACCCGCATGGCGGCGCCATCGCGCTCGGTCATCCGCTCGGCATGAGCGGCGCGCGCATCGCGATGACCGCGGTGCACGGCCTCGAGGTCCGCGGCGGCAAGCGTGCGCTCGCCACGATGTGCGTCGGCGTCGGCCAGGGCGTCGCGCTGGCGATCGAGACGATCAACTGACGACGCGCTGAGCGCTTCGTCATTCCGGGCAGCCCGCAGGGCTGAACCCGGAATCTGGAGATGAGTCCTGCAATATCGAGATTCCGGGTTCGACGCTGGCGCGTCGCCCCCGGAATGACGGAGTCCTGACGATGACCATCTCCCGCGAACAGGACGTCACGCCGGCGGTGCTGGCGGTGATGGAGCGCACCGAGAACCCGCGGCTGCGCGAGATCATGGTGTCGCTGATCAAGCACCTGCACGGCTTCGTCCGCGATGTCAGGCTTACCGAGGTCGAATTTCGCGAAGCCGCCGCCATCATCGCCGAACTCGGTCAGCGCACCAACGACAGCCACAACGAAGTCGTGCTGATGGCCGGCTCGCTCGGCGTCTCGCCGCTGGTCTGCCTGCTCAACAATGGCGATGGCGGCAACACCGAGACCGCGCAGTCGCTGCTCGGCCCGTTCTGGCGGTTGAACTCGCCGCGCACTGATAACGGCGGCTCGATCGTGCGCTCGGCGACGCCCGGCCCGGCGCTGTTCGTGCACGGTCGCGTGGTCGATCCGAACGGCGCGCCGGTCGCCGGCGCCGAGGTCGACGTCTGGCACGCCTCGCCGGTCGGCTACTACGAGAACCAGGATCCCGATCAGGCCGACATGAACCTGCGCGGCAAGCTCGTGACCGATGCCGATGGCCGCTTCTGGTTTCGCTCGGTGATGATGGTCGGCTATCCCATCCCGACCGACGGGGTCGTCGGCCGCCTGCTGAAGGCGCAGGGCCGCCATCCCTATCGCCCGGCGCATCTGCATGCGCTGATCGTCAAGCCGGGATTCAAGGTCCTGATCTCGCAGGTCTACGACCCCAACGACCCGCACATCGACAGCGACGTGCAGTTCGGCGTCACGAAGGCGCTGCTCGGCAATTTCGTCCGCCACGACGAGCCGCATCCGACGGACGCCGACGTCACCACGCCCTGGTATTCGCTCGATCACGTCTACCGGTTGGAGATCGGCGACACCGTGCTGCCGCGCGCGCCGATCAAGTAGCGATTCGGAATATCCATGCTAGTGTGGGCAAGCTGCAACCCTGAAGGGACGGCGCCCACATGTCCTCCACCGACTTGCCGTCCGTTGCCAAGCCCGCCGCGTTGACGGCGACGATGCGTGAGGCGGGTGTGCTCGAGTCCGGCGCGGTCTCGGACGTCGCCGTGATCAGCGACCGGCCGATGCTGTTGTCGCGCATCATCCGCCTTGGCTTGTCGTATAGCGGCGCGGCCCCGGACGCGCCGAAGACGCTGATCCTGAAAATCCCGATGCCGGCCTTCGCCAAGACGCTGTGGCGGGGCGGGCGCCACGAGGTCAATTTTTATCGCGGACTGGCGCGGCTCATGCCGACGGGCCTGGTGCCCGGCTCTTACGGCGGCGCGTGGGACGAAGCCGCGCTCACCTGGCACTTGCTGCTCGAGGATCTCACCGACACGCACCAGACGGCGACGCCATGGCCGCTGCCGCCCGCGCTGCCCCAGGCCGAGGGGATCGTGCGGGCGCTGGCGCGGCTGCATGCGGCGTGGTGGGACGATCCGCGGCTCGGCGTGTCCATCGGCAGCTTCGCGACCGCGGACGAGCGCGCCGAGCGCAGCAGGACCTTTGCCGGCCACTATCAGCGCTTCGCCGATCAGTTGGGAGACCGCCTGAGCGCGGACCGGCGCGCGGTCTACGAACGCCTGATGGCGGCGACGCCGCGGCTCTCGGAACGCTATCTGTCGCGGCGAAACCTCAGCATTGCGCATGGCGACGCGCATGTCTGGAATTTTCTGGTGCCGAAGGCCGCCGACAGCGACGACGTGCGCGCCTTTGATTTCGACCAGTGGCGGATCGGCGTGCCCGCGAACGATCTCGCCTACATGATCGCGCTGCAAATCTATCCCGACCGTCGGGCGCGGATCGAGCGGCCGTTGCTCGACAGCTATCATCAGACATTGGTCGCAGGCGGTGTGACCGGCTACGACAGGGCGGCGCTGGATCAGGACTATCGTCTCGCCGTGCTCTGGCACATCGCCCAGCCGGTCTGGCAATGGGCGATCCAGCTCCCGCCGGTGATCTGGTGGAATAATCTCGAGCGCATCTTCCTTGCGTTCGACGATCTCGGCTGCCGCGAATTGCTGGACTGACGGCGCTTCCCTCGCGACAGGGCCGCACGCGCGCGGCGAGATCTTTGTCGCTACACGTCACTGCGGTGCATTTGCCGGCGTCGCTAGCAGCCCCCTTAACGATCACCAGAGATTGTTCGCCGGCCTTAAACCGCCGGCCAGCATCGGCGCGACATATCGGCATGGGCATGGCGTTCGACATGGTCACGGAAGGGAGCGGCGTTCTTGGATCGGGAGCTGGCTTGCTAAAGCACGGATATTGTGCTTTAACATTTCCGATGGCCGGAAGCACCTACGATCAGGCTGTTCGCTACCGTCTGCTCCTCTCCCCCGAGGCGCGGGACGCGATCGAGGCGACCTTCGCCGACTATGCCCGGATGATGGACATGCTCGACGAGATCGCTGCTGGCAAAGGCATCGGCGCCAATCTCGTCGCGCTGCACGGCCATGCCTACGACCCGATCCGCAAGGCCACGCGGCTGCCGTCGCGCCTCGTCACGCTCGGCTTGCGCGACCGTGCCGCCTATCGCGCCGCCTCGAATCCGCGGCTGCCGCTCGACGACCGTCTGGTGAATGTCAGGAATGCCGGCATGTTGTCGCTCGGCACCGCGCGCGGTCGCATCGCGATCCCGTTCGAGGTGACCGGCTACGTCGCGGGCTGGCCGCACGCGACGCCGGCGCAGCTCGTGCGAACGGACGAAGATGACTTCGAAGTCCATTTCGGCGTTACCGCAACGTCACACGCTCGTCTCAGCCCAACCGTCAGCCCACGAAAGGACCACGTCATGCTCGCCGAACACGCGCCGGCCCCCGACACGCTCCTGTCACGCGCCGGGCGCCTCATCGCCGGGATCGCCTATGGAGCGATCGAAAAGGCCGAGGACAAGAACCGGGTCGCGCTGGTCAGCCAGGCGATCCGCGAGATCGAGCAGGCCGAGCGCGAATCGCGCGAGAGCCTGTCGCATGCGCGCGCGGAGGAATATCGGCTCAATGCACGCCGCGCCGAGATCGAGCGCGAGACGACCATGCTGGCCGAGCAGATCCGCGTCGCCATCGTCGAGCACCGCGACGACCTCGCCCGCGCCGGCATCGCCCGGCAGATGGATCTCGAAGCCCAGTTCGAGGTGCTGTCGAAGGCGATCGACGAGAATGCCGAGCGCATCGATGCGGTGCTGACGACCCTGCGTGCGATTCTGTCGAGCCTGCAGGACGCGCAGGCGCGTCTCGCCGAGCTCGAGCACAGCGAGGCGCTCGCCGACCAGCCGAAGGCCACATCGCGCAAGGGGCCGGATGCCGGCCTCGCCAAGGCCGCGCGCGCCTCCCGCGTCATCGCCCGCGCCACCGGCGTGCCGGAAGGCATCCCGCCGTCGCCCGACATCGACGAATTGTCGAAGCTGAAGCGTGACAAGGACATCGCCGAGCGGCTGGCGCGGCTGAAATCGCAGAATTGAACGGGCGGGGGCGCGTCGTCCCATGACCATCGTCGACCATTTCATGCAACCCGAGGTGCGGCCGTTCGCGATTGCCGCCGTGATGATCGTTCTGGTCGGCGGCGTCGAGATCGGCTCGATGCTGATCGGCCTGTCGATCAGCGAGCTGCTCGGCCAGACCGTCGATCTCGGTCACGACGGCCACAGCACCAGCGTCGGCCACGTGCTGTCCTGGATCAATGTCGGCGGCGTGCCGCTGATGATCTGCATCCTGCTCGCGCTCGGCATCTTCTCGATCACGGGCTTTCTGATCCAGGATGCCGCGCGGCTGGTGGCGGTGGCGCTGCCGCCAACGGCCGCGGGCGTGCTCGCCGCCGTCGTCACGGTGCCGCTGCTGCGGCGCTCGACGCGCTACGCGGCGCGGCTGGTGCCGCAGGATGAGAGCTATGCGGTCGGGCTGTCCGATCTCGTCGGCCGCACCGGCGAGGTGGCGGTCGGCCCGCTCGATGGCGGGCTGCCCGGCCGCGTCCGCGTCAAGGACGTCCACGGCAACTGGCACATGGTGACGGCCTCGGCCGCGCCGGGCTCGCCGTCCTTGCCGGTGGGCGCGTCGGTTCTCCTCGTCGACCGCAAGGATGGCCGCTTCATCGCGATCGCCGCAGCCGACGAGCTCACGAACTCCAAGACACCTTAGTTCCAAGACACTTTCCTCAACCCGAAAGTAAATCCCATGTTTGATCTGGTTCTGCCTGCGTCGATCGGCGTTGTGCTGCTGGTCGTTCTCGGCACTGTCTTTGCCGTTCTCTACCATCGGTCCACCCGCGACGAGGCGTTCGTGCGTACCGGCCTGGGCGGCAAGAAGGTGGTGCTCGACGGCGGCGCCGTGGTGCTGCCGATCTTCCACTCCATCGCGCGCGTCAACCTCAAGACCTTGCGGCTCCGCGTCGAGCGCTCGAAGAAGGATTCGCTGATCACCAAGGACCGCATGCGCGTCGACATCGACGCCGAGTTCTACGTGCGCGTGAAGCCCGACGTGGATTCGATCGCACTGGCGGCGCAGACGCTCGGCGCCGTCACCAACAATGCCGAATTGCTGCGCGACCAGGTCGAGGCCAAGTTCGTCGACGGCCTGCGCTCGGTCGCGGCGACGATGGAGCTGTTGGACCTGCAGGAGAAGCGCTCGGATTTCGTCAAGCACGTCCAGGCCGCAGTCGAGGCCGACGTGCAGTCCAACGGCCTGGAGCTGGAATCGGTCTCGCTGACCAAGCTCGACCAGACCGACATCTCGTTCTTTAACGCCGAGAACTTCTTCGACGCCGAAGGCCTGACGCTGTTGAAGACGGTCACCGAGACGCGGCGCCGCGACCGCAACGCGATCGTACGCGACAATGAGGTCGCGATCGCGCAGAAGGACCTCGAGGCGCGCCAGCTCACGCTCCAGATCGAGCGCACCAAGAAGGAGGCCGAGCTCAGCCAGGAGCGCGACATCGCCAACAAGACCGCGAGCACCCGCGCCGAGGTCGCAAGCGCGACGCAGACGGCGTGGCAGACCGAGGAGAATGCGCGCATCGAGGCGCAGCAGAAGATCGCGCAGCGCGAGGCGGAAGCCTTGAAGGTGCGAGAGACCGCGGCGATCGAAAGCAATCTCGCGATCAACCGCCGCAAGACCGACGCCGACCGCGAGATCCAGATCGCGACGCAGGACAACGACATCCAGATCGCGACCAAGAGCAAGGAAACCTCGGAAGCGCGCGCGGTCGCCAAGGCGGCCGAGGCGCTTGCGGTCTCCGCGGAGGAAAAGGTGACGACGGCGCGCGCCATCGAAATCGCCGACCGCGAACGTCAGACCGCGGTCATGGCGGCGCGGAAAGAGGCCGAGCAGCGCTCGACCGGCATTACCGTTGCCGCCGAGGCAGAAAAGCGCGCCGCGGTCGATCGCGGCGAGGCGGCCAAGACCCTGGCCGAGGCGGAGGCCGAGGCCAACAAGATCAAGGCCGTCGGCGTGCGCCAGATCGGCGAGGCGGAAGCCGCGGTCATCCTGATGAAGAACGAAGCCCAGAACAAGCTCGGCAGCAACGTGATCGATTTCGAGCTCGCCAAGCAGCGCATCGCGACCATGCCGGCCGCGCTCGGCGAGATGGTCAAGCCGATCGCCAATCTGAAGGACGTGCGCATCCTGCACACCGGCGGCGCGTTCGGCGGCAACGGCGGTGCCGGCGGCAATGTCGGCTTCGGCGAAGGCCTCGCCGGCGAACTGCTGCGCGTGCACGCGCTGAAGCCCTTGATCGACGAGATCCTGGTGCAGTCCGGCTTCAAGCCCGGCGACGATCCGGTGCAGGCGCTGGCCGGCGTGATCCTGCCGACGGCCGAGGCCAGGCCCGCTGCCGCACCGGCGAAGATCGAGCCGCTGCAGAAGCCGTAGGCCAAAATGTGAAAAGGGAGGCCCCGGGGCTGGGGGCGGCGCTGGAGGAGCCACCGCCCCCGCCCGGCACATCACGAGTGGGGCGCTCATGAGGTGCAGTCCCTGCGCGCAACTCATACGCAGAGAACCGAGTGGGGTGAGCAGAAGATAGCCGGAAACGCGCCGGATTGAAGTTACAAATCCATCACGTCGCGGTCACCTTTTTGCTATCCCGCCCCCACCCTGTCTCGACAGCGCGCGCATTTTCCGTCGCGGGGGAAGCGGTCACTCCATGACGGCGTGGTCGGCCGGGGCGGACTGCGCGCGCAACGCGGTGCGCGTCGAGCCGATCATGACCGCGAGCGGGATCGAGACCAGGATGAACGTCATGACCAGCTGGTAGTCGTGCGAGAATGCCAGGATCTGCGCCTGCACGGTCACCATCGCGTCGGCCATCGCGCGCCCGGCATCGGTGGACAGGTTCAGGAGGCCGGCAACATTGGGCATCTGCAGCGCGTGATTGAACGGGTTGATGTGCTCGACCAGGATCGCGTGGTTGCGCCGTGTTCCCTCGGTGAGCTGCGCGATCGCGATCGAGATGCCGATCGAGCTTGCGACATTTCGCACCAGGGTCAGCATCGAGGTTCCATCAGTCCGCAACTCGCCCGGCAAGGTCAGGAATGCCACGGTCGAAAGCGGCACGAACACGAGGCCGAAGCCGAACCCCTGCATGATGCTGATGGTGATGATCTCGGGCACGCCAGTCTGGTCGGTCCACGCCGTCATCTGGAACAGCGACACTGCGGTCAGCGCCAGGCCGACGATGATCAGCGTGCGCGCCTCGATATAGCGCAAGAGACGCCCGACCAGCATCATCGCGACGAAGGTGCCGCAGCCGCGGGTCGCGAGCAGCACGCCGGCGGTGATGATGGGATAGCCGATGACGTTCTGCAGGAACGGCGACGACAGCGCCATGGTCGAGAAAAGCACGAGGCCCATCACCGTCATGAACACGCAGCCGCCGACGAAATTGCGGTCCTTGAACAGCGCGAACTGGATGAACGGCCGCTGCGTCGTCAGCGAATGCGCCAGGAAATAATAGAAGCCGACGGCGGCGATGATGAACTCGATGATGATCTCGTTGCTCTCCAGCCAGCCCTGGTCCTCGCCGCGGTCGAGCGCGATCTGCAGCGAGCCGATGCCGATGGCGAGCGCCGCGAAACCGAACCAGTCGAAGGTCAGCTCCGCGTTCGGCTTGGTCTCCTCCATGAACGCCATCAGGCCGAGCACGGTCACGGCGCCGAACGGCAGGTTGACGAAGAACACCCAATGCCAGGAATAGGTCTCGGTCAGCCAGGCGCCGAGCGACGGCCCCATGATCGGGCCGAGCATCACGCCCATGCCCCAGATCGCCATCGCCTTGGCGCGCTCATGCAGCGCGTAGGAGTCGAGCATGACCGCCTGCGACAGCGGCACCAGCGAGGCGCCGAACACGCCCTGCAGGAGGCGGAACAGCACCATCTGGGTGATGTCCTGGGCGAGCCCGCACATCACGGAGGCGATGGTGAAGCCGGCCGAGCAGACGATGAAGGTGCGCTTGCGGCCGAAGCGGTTGGCGATCCATCCCACCGGCGCGGTCATGATCGCGGCCGCGACGATGTAGGACGTCAGCACCCAGTTGATCTGGTCCTGCGAGGCCGACAGCGTGCCCTGCATGTAGGGCAGCGCGACGTTGGCGATGGTGGTGTCGAGCGCCTGCATGATCGTCGCCGTCATGGCGCAGATCGTCACCATGTTCCGGCGGAGGCCCGGAACTGCTGATGAGGCCGCAGGCGCGGTCATGACGCTACTCGTCCTTGTCCGCCGCGTGCGCCGATCCGAACAGCCCGGCCAGCGTGCGCTCGTGGCCGGTATCGATCGACACGTTGACGCTCATGCCGGCCTTGAGCTTCGCGACGAACCTGTCGGCCTTGTCGAAATAGATCCGGACCGGCACGCGCTGCACGACCTTGACGAAATTGCCGCTTGCATTTTGCGGCGGCAGGATCGCGAACTGCGCGCCGGTGCCCGGCGACAGCGAGCCGACCGTGCCCTTGAAGCGGTGGTTGGGGAAGGCATCGACGTCGAGCTCGACCGGCTGGCCGACCGCGACATAGGTGAAGTCGCTCTCCTTCGGGTTGGCGTCGACCCAGGGATTGCTGATGTCGATCACCGAGAACACCGGCGTGCCCGCGGCCACGAAGCGGCCGAGCTGGATCTGGTCGACCTGGGTCGCGATGCCCGGCATCGGCGCGCGCAAGGTGGTGTGGTCGAGGTCGCGCTGCGCGTCGTCCAGCTTGGCCTTTGCCTGGACGTAAGGCGGGAACTGCTCCAGCGGCAGATCGGGATTGCCGAGCAGCTGCGTTTTCGCGTTCGACAGCTGCTGCTTGATGTACTGCGCCTGTGCGCCGGCGGTCACCAGCGCATTCGCGGCATTGTCGAGGTCGAGCTGCGAGCCGAAATTGCTCTTGGCGAGCGTCTGCTTGCGCTCGACGTCCTTCTGCTTCAGGTCGATGCCCTGCTGCGCGAGATCGAGCATCTGGCCGTAGATCTTGATGTTGGCGGTGAGGTTGTCGTAGCTGATGCGCGCCTGCTCCAGCGCCGCCTTGGCCTGGTCGACCGCCAGGCGATAGGGCACGGGGTCGATCTCGAACAGCTCGTCGCCCTTCTGCACCTGCTGGCCTTCCTTGACGACGACCTTGACGATCTTGCCGGAGATGTCGGGGGTGATGAGCACCTTCTGGGCGCCGACATAGGCGTCGTCGGTCGTCACGTAGCGGCCGCCATTGAGATACAGCACGAGGCCGCCGATGGCGGCGACAAGGGGCAGCACGACCAGCAGCAGCGTGCGACGGTAGCGGCGCAGCAATCCGGGGCGCGCCGGCTTCGCGTCGGCGGCCGCGGGCGGCGCCGCATCCGGGCTGGCCTTCTGGTCGGGGGCGAGTTTCAGGGCGGGCTCAGCCATAGCGCTGCTCCTTTCGCTGCTCGTCGCACAGCGACTGCAGGGCGTTTCTCACGTTTTCCTTGATGGCTTCGAGATGGGTCATCAGCCGCTCGGCATCACCGGCGCTGATGCCCTGGAGGGCGGTGTCGGTCAGATCGCTGCGCAGCACCGCGAGCTTCGCGAGCAGCGGGCGCGCGGCCTTCTTCAGATAGAGCCGGTTGACGCGGCGGTCGCTGTCGTCGCCGCGCCGCTCGATCAGCCCGGCCTCGGCGAGCTTGTCGATCAGCCGTGTCAGCGTGATCGGCTGCATCTCCATCTGCTCGGCGAGCTCGGACTGCTTCATCCCCTCGTTGCGCTCGACCTTCGCCAGCACGGCCCATTGCGCCCGGGTCATGCCGAAGCGCGCCGCCTCCTTGTCGGCATAGGCGCGCACCAGGCGCTGCAGCTCGCCGAGCGTAAACAGGAAGTTCACGTCTACCGACGTGCGGGTCATGGCTGATCTCGATTCCAAGAGGGGGAACTAAGCTTTGGCTGTAATGAGCCTCGGATATGATAAGCAAGCTTATGAATATTTGATGGCCCTGCCGAGCGCACCCGCCCCGCCGCAGATGCATGGCTCGGCCGCGGCCTTTGGCGAGACCGGCCCGAGATGCTAGATTGTCAGCAATGACCCTCGCAAAGCCCACCTTCCCGGCGCCGGACCACGACCATGGCCGCTGCGCGGCCGATGCCCTGGACCATGCCGAGCGCATCTGCGCCCAGCGCGGCCAGAAGTTCACGCAGCAGCGCCGCCAGGTGTTGGAGGCGCTGCTGTCGAGCCACCGGCCGCTCGGCGCCTACGAGATCATCGAGGAACTTGCCAAGGTCGCCGCGCGGCCGGCGCCGATCACAGTCTATCGCGCGCTCGAGTTCCTGATGGCGAACGGCCTGGTGCACCGCATCGAGAGCCGCAATGCCTTCCTCGCCTGCGCCCATGACCACGAGCAGACCGCGCTGGTGGCGTTCCTGATCTGCGAGAGCTGCGGCGCCGTCGGCGAGGTTCCGGCAGCGCCGATCGCCGAAAGCCTGAAGCTGGCCGCCGCGGCATCGGGCTTCACGCCGAAACTGTCGGTCGTCGAGATCACCGGGCTGTGCGCCCATTGCCAGAAGGCGGCGTGAGAACGCTCACTGCGGCGCAAGCTGTACACGTGTGAATGACCGTCGTATTCGAGTTTCTGCGCGAGACCGGTGCGCGCGCAGGGAGAGGCCAGCACCGCCGCTCTACCTCCGCATCATCTCCGACCGACCAAGACAAAGCTGACCACACCTTGATGGCGGTCCAGAAAACGAAACGCGCCAGGGAGCCAACGTCCTCGTGTCCGCAACGCCAACCTCATCCGCCGCGACCCGGCCGCTCGGCCTGGGCGCGATCGCCGTCATCCTCGTGCTGTGCCTGTCCTGGGCGTTCAACCAGATCGCCGTGAAGCTCGCGCTGCCTGAAATTCCGCCGCTGCTGCAGGCCACCTTCCGTTCGCTCGGTGCGCTGCCGGTGCTG
This sequence comes from Bradyrhizobium sp. HKCCYLS3070, assembly GCF_051167575.1. Taxonomy (NCBI): domain Bacteria; kingdom Pseudomonadati; phylum Pseudomonadota; class Alphaproteobacteria; order Hyphomicrobiales; family Nitrobacteraceae; genus Bradyrhizobium; species Bradyrhizobium sp. HKCCYLS3070. Next base: position 52,804 of record NZ_JBNPTI010000003.1, on the reverse strand, counting down.
CTGGTGTTCGCGCGGGTGCGCGGCGTGAAGATGTTCGAGCGCGACGGCACGCTGGGGCTCGGCCTGGTGGCAGGCCTGCTGTTCGGCTTGGAATTCGTGCTGATCTATCAGGGCCTGCTGCTGACCTCGGCGTCGCGCGCCATCGTGTTCCTGTATACCGCGCCGTTCTTCGTCGCGCTCGGCTCGTTCCGCTTCCTCGGCGAACGGATGGGCCCGGCGCAATGGGGCGGGCTGGCGCTCAGCTTCACCGGTGTGGCGCTCGCGATCGGCATTCCCCAGGCCGATGTCGACGGCCGCGTGCTGCTCGGCGATCTCCTGGTGGTCGGCGGCGGCCTGCTCTGGGGCGTGACCACGGTGTTCGTCAAAGGCACCCGGCTGCGCTTCATCGCGCCCGAGCGGGCATTGGGGTACCAGGTGGCGGTCTCCGTCCCGATCATGGCCGTGGCGGCCCTCATTGCCGGGGAGCGGTTGACCCAGGTTCCCAGCCCGTTCGTGATCGGCCTGATGGCCTACCAGTCGATCTGGGTGGTCGGGACCACGTTCACGGTCTGGTTCGCCCTGATCAAGGCCTACTCGGCCAGCAAATTGTCGGCATTTACTTTCATCACCCCTTTATTCGGGGTGGTGGCGAGCTATTTCATCCTGCATGACGCCCTGACGCTGGCCTTTGGCCTGGCTGCCGTGCTTGTGATCGTTGGGCTTTTTCTCGTAAACCGCCCGAACCGCGTGGTCCTGGCCGCGACTGATCCATTGCTGAATGTCACCAAAACCTGATATCCGAGCGCCCATGAACAAGCCCGAGATCCTGACCGAGAACACTTCAGCGTCCGATGTCGCCGGACCCGCTCCCCGGCATCGGACCACCCGCGTCATGGTCGGCAACGTCGCCGTCGGCGGCGGCGCCCCGATCGTGGTGCAGTCGATGACCAACACCGACACCGCCGACGTCGACCAGACGGTGGCCCAGGTTGCAGCGCTGGCGCGCGCCGGGTCCGAGATGGTCCGCATCACGGTCGACCGCGAGGAGGCCGCCGCGGCCGTCCCGCAGATCCGCGAGCAGCTCGACAAGCGCGGCATCACCACGCCCTTGATCGGCGACTTCCACTATATCGGCCACAAGCTGCTGACCGACTATCCGGCCTGCGCCGAGGCGCTGGCGAAATACCGCATCAATCCCGGCAATGTCGGCTTCAAGGACAAGCGGGACACGCAATTCTCGACCATCATCGAGCTCGCCAACAAATACGGCAAGCCGGTCCGCATCGGCGCCAATTGGGGCTCGCTCGATCAGGAGCTGCTCAGCAAGCTGATGGACGAGAACGCGGCTTCCGCGAACCCGCGCGATGCGCGCGCGGTGATGCGCGAAGCCATGGTGCAGTCGGCATTGCTGTCGGCCGCCCGGGCCCAGGAGCTCGGCATGCCGAAGGACCGCATCATCCTGTCGGCCAAGGTCTCGGCCGTGCAGGACCTGATCGCGGTCTATCAGGACCTCGCCGCACGCTCCGACTACGCCATCCATCTCGGCCTCACCGAGGCCGGCATGGGCTCGAAGGGCATCGTCGCCTCCTCGGCGGCGCTCGGCATCCTGCTGCAGCAGGGCATCGGCGACACCATCCGCATCTCGCTGACCCCCGAGCCCGGCGGCGACCGCACCCTCGAAGTTCAGGTCGCGCAGGAGCTGTTGCAGACCATGGGCTTCCGCACCTTCGTGCCGCTGGTTGCGGCGTGCCCCGGCTGCGGCCGCACCACCTCGACCACGTTCCAGGAGCTGGCGCGCTCGATCCAGGACTTCATCCGCGAGGAGATGCCGGCCTGGAAGACGCAATATCCCGGCGTCGAGGCGCTCAACGTCGCCGTCATGGGCTGCATCGTCAACGGCCCCGGCGAATCCAAGCATGCCAATATCGGCATCTCCCTGCCGGGCACCGGCGAGGCCCCGGCCGCGCCGGTCTTCGTCGACGGCAAGAAGTTCCGCACCCTGCGCGGGCCGACCATCGCCGCCGACTTCAAGGCGCTCGTCATCGACTACATCGACCAGCGCTACGGCAGCGGCGCGAAAGCGCCGGAGAACGTGACCGCGGCGGAGTAGGGCGGCACGCTGGTCCCGGCTCAGCCAGCGGCGCCTCCTGTCCGCTGGGTTGATCGCGCGGTTGCTTGCGGCGAGAAGGCCTGACCATTCGTTACTCCGTCATGCCCGGGCTTGTCCCGGGCATCCACGTCGTTCCGAGGATGCCGAGCGGCGTGGATGGCCGGGACGAGCCCGGCCATGACGATGTGGCAGCAGACGGGCGCACAACTCCGATCGTCATATGCGATCGCTCTGTCGCAGGCGGGGAGCTTGAGAGTCCTCAGCTAGATTCCATGTCCAATCGGCCTGCCGTGAGAGCGACTGCCGACCTGCAACCGACGGCTGCTTGTGCCGCGCGCCGCGGTCTGAAATTTTCGCGCGCGGATCGGCTGCAGCCGACGTAATCGGACGCGCCGGCGCCGCCCCACTGCCGCCCGCATGATCAGCACCTTGAGGCCTGCTGAAGAGGACGCCTCGATGAATCTCGATATCCGCGAAATGGAACTTGCCGAGACCTCGCTGGTCATCGACTACTTCTATTCGTCGAGCATCGAGCAACTCGACCTGATGGGCATCGACCCGACGCGGATGCCGACCAGGCCGGTGTGGGCCGGACTCTTCCAGACACTGTACGAGACGCCGTTGGCCGAGCGCGCGGCGCTGCTGGTGATCTGGCGGCTCGACGGCCGCGCCATCGGCTTTTCCAGCTGCGACCGCATCGTCTACGGCAACCGCGCCCACATGCACCTGCACGTCACCGAACCGGAGCTGCGCGGCCGCGGCCTCGGCACCGCATGCGTCCGCCGCAGCATCGATTTCTATTTCGAGAGATTGCGGCTCAAGCAGCTGTTCTGCGAGCCGCACGCCTACAATACCGCCCCCAACCGCGCGCTGCAGAAGGCCGGCTTCCGCTACTTGAAGACCTACAAGACCGTGCCTGGTCCGATGAACTACCACCAGGCGGTGACGCGCTGGATGATCGAACGGTGACGTGAGGCTCCCCTCCACGTCATTGCGAGCGCAGCGAAGCAATCCAGGGCCGCGCAAGGATTTCTGGATTGCTTCGCTGCGCTCGCAATGACGGCGTTTGCCGCAACATCGCGTCCTACAACCGCGTGACCAGCTCTCAGCTCCTACAGCGGCAACTCACCATACGAGCGATTGGCGAGGCTCGCTTCCTCCAGATCGAGATCGCGCTCGATGCGGCGGCGGGTCTCGTCGGTGATCTTGCCGTCGCGCAGCATCACGTGGATGAATTTGCGTTCTGCCGTGATCAGCTCGCGGGTCAGCTCGATGCCGAGCGCGGATGCGTCGTTGTCCTCGGGCTTCAGACCTTCCGGGAGCTGGTTGGTCCGGACCTCGTGGCGCGCCCGTAGCAGCCGCACCACCTCGTCCGACAGCTCGCGATCGCTGGTCATCGTCTCCAGCGACCGCAAGGCGCTGTCGAGCGCCTCGCGCCGGGCGGCGATCTCCTGCTCATGCTCGCGCTGATGCTCGGCGCGACCCTGGTTGCCGACCCCGAGCCAGCGCACGACGGCCGGCAGGGTCAGGCCGAGGCCGATCAGGGTGAAGAAGATCACGCCGAAGGCGATGAACAGGATCTGGTCGCGATAGGGAAACGCGTCGCCGGTCGACAGCGTCAGCGGAAGCGCCAGCGCGGTGGCGAGCGAGACCGTGCCGCGCACGCCGGTGAAGCCGATGATGAAGGTCTGCCGCCAGGGCGGCAAGGGATCGCGGGCTCGCAGCGACGAGCTCAGCAAACGCGGCAGGATGGTCGCCGGGAAGGTCCAGGCGAAGCGCGCGATAACGACGATGGCGAGCACCAGCGCGGTCGCGATCATGATGTCGTCGAGCGGAAAGACCTTCGACTTCTCGTAGATCAGCCGCATCTGGAAGCCGGTCAGCAGGAACAGCATGCCCTCGATGAGGTAGATCATCAGGTCCCAGAAGAAGATGCCCTGCAGGCGGGTCGCCGAGGAGATCCACAGCGGTCCGTTCCAGCTCATGTAGAGGCCGCAGGCCACCGTCGCGATCACGCCGGAGCCGCCGACATGCTCGGGGATCCAGAACGCCAGATACGGCGTCAGCACCGACAGGGTGATCTCGACCTGCGGGTCGCGGGCATAGTGACGGGCGCGCAGCATCAGCCAGCCGACGCCGATGCCGAACGCGATCTCGCCGACCACGATCAGGCCGAACTCGCCGGCCGCGACCGGAAAGGAGAAGGCGCCGGTGGTGATGGCGGCCACCGCGAAGCGATAGAGGATCAGCGCGGTCGCGTCATTGGCGAGGCCCTCGCCTTCGAGAATGACCATGACCCGGCGCGGCAGGTGCAGCCGGCGGGCGATGGCGAGCGGCGCCACCACGTCTGGCGGCGCAACGATGGCGCCGAGCAGGAAGCCGAGGCTCCAGGGCAGGCCGAGAAGATAGTGGGTCGCGGTGGCCACCATGGAGGCGGTGAAGATCACGCAGCCGACCGCGAGCAGCACGATCGGCCGCAGATTGCGCTTGAACTCGCGCCAGCTCATCGCGACGCTCGACGAATAGATCAGCGGCGGCAGCACCACCAGCAGCACGAGCTCGGGGGGCAGCGCGAACGCCGGCATCGTCGGCACGAAGGCGAGCGCGATGCCGGCGAGCATCAGGAGGATCGCCGGCGCGAGATTGGCGCGTCGCGCGATCAGGGCGGTTCCCGCCAACACGGCCAGCAGGATCAGGAATATCTGAAAGTGAGCTTCCATGGCTGGGGGCTTGGCGTCGTCGCGCCGGCGTCAATCCCGGAGGTCGTAGCGGTAGGACTTCGACACGATCTGCCAGCCGTCCTTCAGTTTCATCGCCACGAGATAGTCGGTGAAATAGCGCGGCGGCAGCTGGCAGCGCACCTTGATGAAGGCCGTCTTGTCGTCCGAACGATCGATGGTGACGATGAAGTCCTCGCGCGGCTTGCCCTCAGCCTTGGCCGATGGGCGCTTGCGCACCCAGGCCAGCCAGTCCGGCACGGTCAGGATCTTGAGTTCGCCATTCTCGACCCAGCGCAGGTCCGCGGTGGGGTGGAACACGGCACCGAGCTTGTCGGCGTCGCCCTCGTAGAGCGCATCGAAATATCCCTGAACGACGGCCTCGACGGTGGAACGGTCTGTGCTCACGGCCAACTCCCTGGGAACCTGGACAAACAAGGATCGCATTTTCGATGCAAAACGGCGCTTGGCAAGGCATGAACTGGCGTCATTGCGCCAGCGACAGACTATAATGGCCGAGGCCAGGTCGATCGGGAATAAATCTGCGTGATCCCGGTCACAAGCCCAATGGGCTGCACTCTGATAGGCAGGTCCCAGCAGGTCTCCCAGCGGTATGGGGTAGGTACGATGTCTTGGTCACTTCGATTGGGCGGTTACATCCTGGCGGGAGCGCTGCTGCTGGTCGGCCACCCCGCGCTCGCCGACAAGCGGGTGGCGCTCGTCATCGGCAATTCCGCCTATCAGAACGTGCCGCAACTGACGAACCCCGCCAATGACGGCGCGGTGATGACGGCGACCTTCAAGAGCGCGGGCTTCGATGTCGTCGATTACCGGCGCGATCTGACCGCGCGGGAGACCAGGCGGGCCTTGCGCGATTTCGCCGACGCCGCCCGCGATGCCGATATTGCGGTGGTCTACTACGCCGGCCACGGCATGGAGGTCGAAGGGGCGAACTATCTGATCCCGATCGACGCCCGGCTCGAGCGTGACACCGACGTCTATGACGAGACGCTGTCGCTCGACCGTATTCTGGTCGCCGTCGAGCCGGCGAAGAAGCTGCGCCTGGTCATTCTCGACGCCTGCCGCGACAACCCGTTCACCCGCAACATGCAGCGGACGGTGGCGACCCGCAGCCTCGGCCGCGGCCTCGCCAAGGTCGAGCCGACCAGCCCAAATACGCTGATCGCCTATTCCGCCAAGGCCGGCTCGACCGCGCAGGACGGCGACGGCAAGAACTCGCCATTCACGCTAGCGCTGTCGCGGCATATCGCGACCCCCGGCCTCGACGTCCGCAAGGCGTTCGGCTTCGTCCGCGACGAGGTGCTGAAAGCGACCGCCAACCGCCAGGAGCCGTTCGTGTACGGCTCGCTCGGCGGCGAGGACGTGCCGCTGGTCCCTGGCGTGCCGCGCGTCGTGACACAGATGCCGGTGACGCCGCCGCCGAGCCCGCAGGCCGACATCCGGCGCGACTACGAGCTCGCGATGCAGGTCGGCAACAAGGGCGCGCTGAACGCCTTCCTGGCGCAATATCCCGACGGGTTCTACGCCAGCCTCGCCAAGTTGCAGCTCGACAAGCTCACCGCCGAGGAGAATCGCGCCGCCGCTTCCGAGAAGGCCCGCGCCACCGAGGCCGAGCGGGCGCGGCTCGCCGCCGAGGGCGCGCGCAAGGAGACCCTCGCCAAGGCGGAGGCCGAGGCCAGGGCGGCGGAGCAGGCTCGGATTGTCGCTGAGAAGGCTAATCAGGTGGCGCAGCAGCAGGCGGCCGACGCCGAGAAGAAGCGCGGTGAGCAGCAGCTCGCGGCGGTCGACAATCCGCGCGCGGCGACCTCGCCCGGCGCGCCCACGCCCGCAGCACCGCAGCAGGGCCAGGTCGCCTCGCTCACCCCGGCCGCGCAGCCCGCCGATCTCGCCAAGTCGGTGCAGCTCGAGCTGCGCCGCGTCGGCTGCCTCACCGAGGATGCCGATGGCGACTGGGGCTCGGCCTCGCGCCGCTCGCTGTCGCAGTTCAACCGCTATGCCGGTACCAAGCTCGATACCCAGGCCGCCTCGGCCGATGCGCTCCAGGCGATCAAGCTCAAGCAGGCGCGCGTCTGCCCGCTGGTCTGCCAGCATGGCACCAAGCCGGACGGCGACCGCTGCGCCCGCATCGTTTGCGCCGAGGGTTCGTTCGTCAACGACGACAATGAATGCGAGAAGCGGCGCGACAGGAAGCCGGTCGCCAAGCGCGATGGCAGCGACGAAGATGTGCCGTCGCGCCGCCGCGCCCGCGCGGCGCCGGATGCCGGCCTGCCGATGCCGGCTCCCGGTGCGGGCGTCGGGGTTGGGATCGGAGGTGGTGGCGGTCTCGGCGTCGGGACGGCCTCGGGCTACACCAGGCCGCAGACGCAAGCCGCCCGGCCGAAGTCGGGCGGGCAGATCTATTGCGACGCCTATCTGTGCCGCGCCGTCAGGCCCGGCTGCCGGCTGGAATATCGCGGCGGCGGCGGCCCGGCCAACAATGCCAGCGTCGAGGTGTGCAACTGATCAGGACGAGATTACGCTGGCGGCGATGTTGACCATCAGGGCGACCAGCGCGGTGTTGTAGACGAATGAGATGATGCCGTGCACGGTCGCGGTGCGGCGGATGATCTTGTCGGTGATGCCGACGTCGGAGACCTGGGCGGTCATGCCGATGATGAAGGAGAAGTAGACGAAGTCCCAGTAGTCGGCGTGCTCGTCCTTGTCGCCGCTGGGGAATTGCAGGCCGCCGGGCTTGGCGCCGCGGTAGTAGTCATGGGCGTAGTGCAGGGCGAAGGTCGCATGCACCGCGGCCCAGGACAGCGAGACGGTGAGCAGCGCCAGCGTCAGCGCCGGAGCGTCGCGCTTGGAAGCGCCGAGCTCGAGCACGATCGCGGCGATGCTGGCGAAGGCGCCGAGCGCCGTGACCAGCAGGATCACGAAACGGCCGTCGTCCTGCATGACCGCCTTGCGGCGGATGTGATGATGCTCGCTGCGCAGCATCATCGCCGCGACCAGCACGAGGTAGAGCGCGGTGAAGATGTCCCAGCTGATCAGGAGCCGCGTGATCAGGCGGAGTGCCGGCGGCAGCAGGAAGAACGCGACGATCGCGAGGCCCAGCGATATGAAGGTGCGCGGCCGCGCATAGATGACGCGCAGCGCAGCCGGCAGCCGCGTGAAGCGGGCGAGGTCCGGATCGTCGGGATGGACTCCGCCCAATGCCTCGCCTCAGCTCTTGCGCTCGGCGACGAAATGCGCGGCCGCCCGCAGCACGTCGCCCTTGGCGCCGAACACCGACAGCGCGGCATCGCCGCGGGCGAGCAGGTCGCGGACGCGCTGCCTGGCGCCCTCGACGCCGAGCTGGGTGACGAAGGTGGTCTTGCCGAGCTCGGCGTCGGCACCGGCCGGCTTGCCGAGGGTGGCGGCATCGCCCTCGACGTCGAGCAGGTCGTCGGCGATCTGGAAGGCTTCGCCGAGCGCGCGGCCGTAGTCGTCGAGCGCCTGGTACTCGGCCGCCGAGGCCTGGCCGAGCAGGGCGCCGGCGATGCAGCCGAAGCGGAGCAGGGCGCCGGTCTTCATCTGCTGGACGCGGGCGACGTCGACCGGGCCGCTGTCGCCGAACCGGCCCTCGCCGGCGAGGTCGAGGATCTGGCCGCCGGCCATGCCGCCGACACCGGCGCAGCGGGCCAGCGCCCGGGTCAAAGCGAGGCGGACGCCGGCATCGGGATGGATCTCGTCGCGGGTGATGATGTCGAAGGCGATGGTCAGCAGTGCGTCGCCGGCCAGGATCGCGGTGGCGTCGTCATAGACCTTGTGCAGGGTCGGACGCCCGCGCCGCAGGTCGGAATTGTCCATCGCCGGCAGATCGTCGTGGATGAGCGAGTAGCAGTGGATGCATTCGAGCGCCGCGCCGGTCAGCAGCGCGCCCTTGCGCGGGACGCCGAACACGGCGGCGCTCTCGACCACCAGGAACGGGCGCAGCCGCTTGCCGCCGTTCAGGCTCGAATAGCGCATCGACTCGATCAGCCGCTTCGGCCTGATGATCTCGTCCGCCAGCGGCGCATCGCCGAGGAGCTCGCCGAGCAAGGCTTCGGTCTCTTCCGCGGTCTTGTCCAGGCGTTGGGTGAAGTCGGTGAGGGCCGTCGCAGTCATTTAACAAGAGCTCCAGGGGCAAAATTCGCCGGACAATCGTTGATGGCGGCGACTTCGTCAATTGCCGGAGCGGTGGCGGCTTTCGGCCGCGACGGCGGAAAAAAGCAGGAAACCACATCGAGATGTCGGATAATCCCCTCCAATTGTCCGCCCCCGCGGTGGTCCCAACCGAGCGGCGCCTGCCCTTGCGTACCGTCAGAACCATCCTCGTGATCGCCGTGCTGGTGCTGCTCGTGCCCTATGCGCTGACGCCGTTCTATGCCGTGGGTCACCCCGCCTCGACCCTGATGCTGTGGCGGTCGGTGACGGGGCAGCCGGTGACGCGGCACTGGATCGACCTCTCGGCCATGTCGCCGTATTTGCCCCGCTCGGTGGTGGCCGCGGAGGATGCCAAATTCTGCAGCCATCACGGCATCGACTGGGGCGCGCTGCGCGAGGTCATGGACGATGCCGAGGACGGCGAGGTCTCGCGGGGCGGCTCGACCATCACCCAGCAGGTCGCCAAGAACCTGTTCCTGTGGCAGGGCCGCAGCTATGTTCGAAAGGCGCTGGAACTGCCGCTGGCGCTGTGGATCGACCTCGTCCTCGGCAAGCGGCGCATCCTCGAAATCTACCTCAACATCGCCGAGCTCGGTCCCAGCGGCCAGTTCGGGGTGGAGGCGGGCGCCAATTACGCGTTCAACCGCTCGGCAGCTGGCTTAGGGCCGCGCGAGGCGGCGCTGATGGCCTCGATCCTGCCGAACCCCGTCCGGCGCAGCGCCCGGGCCCCGGGGCCGGGTGTGCGGCGGCTGTCGGCGACCTACATGGTGCGGGCCCAGGCCTCCAGCCTGCAGGCCTGCTGGGGGGAACGGCGGTGAGGTCCGAGCGGGCGCAATTTTGGCCAAAAATGCCTCGGAGAGCCCTAGCCATGCCGCACCCCTTCCTCTATAAGCGCGGCCTTGATCGGCATCCGGGCTCGCCAGCTTCATGGCTGCAGCCGTCCTTTGCGGACGATGCCTTGCAAAAATACCCTAGAGGATACCGATATGGCCGTCCCCAGAAGAAAAACTTCGCCGTCGCGCCGCGGCATGCGCCGCTCGGCTGACGCCATCAAGAAGCCGACCTATGTCGAGGACAAGGATTCCGGCGAGCTGCGTCGTCCGCACCACCTGGACCTGAAGACCGGCATGTACAAGGGCCGCCAGGTCCTGAAGAAGAAAGACGCCTGATTGTCCGCGCGGGCCGCTTTCCAAGCTGCCCGAATTCGGCCATCGATGGGGTTGAAAGCGGTCCCGTGCGACGTGATTCGCCGGGACCGTTGCGTATCTGTGTCGCGTGATCCCGTCTCGCTGTCTCATCTTCGCACCGATTGATTTTGCGCCGGGCCGCCGCCCGCGCCATCCAAGGCTTCAACCGATGTCCATGGTCGGTTTCCCGCTGCTGCTGATCCCGCTGGCGATCTACAACATGATCGTCTTCCTGATGCCGGGGGTCGCGTTCAGCGAGACGCTGCTGCGCCTTCAGCTTCCGTCCGGCGAGGTCTGGACGATCTCGCTCGGCGACATGCTGCTGGCCCTGGGCGTGCTGCTGCTGCTGCTCGAAATCATCAAGGCGGCGAAGCCGAACGGGAAATATCTGACCGATCATCTGCTGTCGCTGCTGGTCTTCGGCGGCGCCGCGGCGGAATTCGCGATGTGGCAGAAGTTCGGGAATTCGACCTTCCTGCTGCTGACCCTGCTGGCGATGGTCGATTTCTTCGGCGGAGTCTCGCTGCGCACCAAGCGCGCCGCCCGCTCAGTCGTCGCAGCTCCCGCTTCCGTGCCGGCGCCGGCCGAAGCGACCGTGCCTGATCCGGAACCTCAGCCGATCGAGGAGCCGGCCAGAGATTCGGTCAAAGAACCGGCCAAGGCGGAGGTTCAGAAGGCGGATGCTGCCGCGCCCGTCGTTGAAGAGCCGATCGATGCCGTGCCGGCTGCTGCTTCGGTCGCCGAGTCCGTGCTGCTCGACCGCTCGGTCCCCCGGCCGGCTCCCGCTCCGACGACCGGCTGGGTCGCGGAGGCAAAGGAGACCGAGACCGCTGCTCCGGGCGCTCCAGAGCCGCCCAAACCCGACGCGCCGAAGCCCTGAGGCGCAGGAGCGCGCCGCTCACATCATTTCTCGGGTCCGGCCGCCGGCACGCGTGACCGGCTGAAGCCTCGCCGCATAGGCACTGTGGACGTCGGCAACCGCCGCGCGCCTGAGCGTGCGGGTTTGCGGCAGCTGCTCGGCGGTCGCGATCAGATGGGTCACGAAGCCGGCGTCGGGGCGTGCTGCGCGAACGATCCGCGCGCGAAGGTCATGGCTCGCATCGCTCGGCAGCAGCGTCACGGAGCGGGAGGTCTCCTCCGACCCATCCAGGCGATCGCCGTCCTGATCAATCGTTAACATTGTCCAACCACCGCCGGCGCGATTGTCACGTTCTGGGACGCCGGAGCCTTTCGCTCCTCGATCTCGCAAGAGCAATGCCGTTCCAAGCGCTCTGGAGCGCTGCATGTTCCAAACATGGTTGACGCGTCTCGGACACGCGCTCGTCGCCTCGGCATGCTCTCCGTTAACCAGAGATGCGTAGTCTGATTCGCGAACTCGGCCGCCGCCGCTCGCGCGGATGCGCGCTGGCCGTTCCCAAATCAGCGCCGGTCCTGCCGGCCTGTGCCGAAACGAGGCGACCTTGACATCCGAATTGCCACAGACCGCGATGATCCTGGCGTCCCTGGGCCAAGCCGCCTTCGTCTGGGATCTGGCGAGCGACGTGATCGTCTGGAGCGATCACGTCGGGGCGGTGTTTGCCGACGTTCCGCTGCCGCAACTCTGCAACGGCGCCGAATTCAGCAAGCTGATCGAGCCGGACCGCAGCATCCGCTCCGAGATCATGCACCAGGGGGCGCCGCTGCATGGCGCCGCCGGCACGCCGTACCGGATCGAATATGGCGTGCGCACCCACGCCGGTGCGCCATTGATCTGGGTCGAGGAGACCGGCTGCTGGTTCGCCGGCCCCGATGGGCGGCCCTTGCGTGCCCAGGGCATCGTGCGGATCAACAACGAGCGCCACGCCCGCGAGGAGCAGCTGCTCAAGCTGTCACGGCACGATCCGCTGACCGGCGAGCTGAACCGAACGCATCTGCTGGCGACGCTTGCCGAGGTGATCGAGGAGTCGCAGCGGTTCCGCTTCTCCTGCGCCTTCATGCTGGTCGGCATCGATCATCTCGCGCGCATCAACGACGCCTTCGGCTTCGACGTCGCCGACGGCGTCGTGCTGGAGATCGCCCAGCGCATCCGGGGCCGGCTCCGCGGTGGCGACACGCTCGGGCGGTTCTCGGGCAACAAGTTCGGGTTGATCCTGAAGAACTGCACGATGGACGACATGACCACCGCGGCCGAGCGCTTTCTCGCGACCGTGCGCGACGAGGTGGTGCCGACCAAGTCAGGTCCGGTCGCCGTCACCGCGACGATCGGCGCCGTGAGCGTTCCCCGTCACGCCCGCTCGGTCGAGGAAGCGGTCAACCGCGCCCATGAGACGCTCGACGCCGCCAAGCGCCGCCGCATCGGATCGTTCTCGACCTGGCGGCCGAACGTGGAGCGCGACGCACAGCGCAAGGTCAACATCCGCGTCACCGACGAGATCGTGACCGCGCTCAATGAGCGGCGCATCGTCACAGCGTTCGAGCCGGTGGTGAATGCCAACACGCTTGCGCCCGCCTTCTATGAATGCCTGGTGCGGATGCGCCAGGATGACGGCCGGGCCTTGCTGGCGCCGGACGTCGTCCCAGTCGCCGAACGGCTCGGTTTGATCCGTCTGGTCGATCACCGCATTCTGGAGCTGGTGGTGGCGGAGCTCGCGAGCACGCCCGACGTCACCCTGAGCCTCAACATCTCGCCTGAGACCACCATGGATCCGGACTGGTGGGCCTCGATCGAGTCCATGATGCGCGCCCATCCTGGGGTCGCCGAACGGCTGATCGTCGAGATCACCGAGACGGTCGAGATCCAGGACGTCGACGATCTCCGCGGCTTCGTGACGCGGCTGAAAGATCTCGGCAGCCGAATCGCCATCGATGATTTCGGCGCCGGGCACACCTCGTTCCGCAATCTGCGCAAGCTCGGCGTCGACATCGTCAAGATCGACGGCGCCTTCGTGCAGAATCTCGTGCGCTCGGCTGACGACCGCGCCTTTGTGCAGACGCTGGTCGAGCTGGCGCGACGGCTGCAGATCAAGACGGTCGCGGAATGGGTGCAGGACGAGGCGTCGGTCGCGCTGCTGCGCGACTGGGGCTGCGATTACATCCAGGGCCGGGTGATTGGCCTCGCCTCGGTCGATCGGCCGTGGATCGGTAACGGCAGGGTGGAGCTGCCGGCGGCGGGTTGATCAGCCGCCGGCCCTTCGGCGTCAGCCTTGCTGCTCGTCCTTCTTCGGCTCCGACATGCGATCGAGCCGGTCCTGCATTTCCTTCATCTGACGGCGCAGCTCGTCGATGTTGTCGTCGGCGGCCGGGGCCGGCTCGGCGGCCTTCTCGTCGGTGCGCACCGGCGGCGTGAACGGCTTGAACATCGAGAAGGTCTGCTGGAACAGCTCCATGTTGCGGCGCACCTGCTCCTCGAGCGGCGCGAACGGCGTCCCGCTGAAGGTGTCGGCGATCTGCTTGCGGAACTTCTCCTGCTCCCGGGTCAGGGTGTCGATCGACTGCTCAAGGTACTTTGGCACCACCATCTGCATGCTGTCGCCGTAGAAGCGGATCAGCTGGCGCAGGAACGTGGTCGGCAGCAGGTTCTGACCGGCCTTGTTCTCCTGCTCGAAGATGATCTGCGCGAGGACCGACCGCGTGATGTCGTCGCCGGTCTTGGCGTCGTAGACCAGGAAATCCTCCCCGTTCTTAACCATCGAGGCCAGATCTTCGAGGGTCACGTAGGTACTCGTCCCGGTATTGTAGAGCCGCCGGTTCGCGTATTTCTTGATTGTGGTGGGTTGGTCAGATTTCGCCATGAGCTCACACATGCAAACCGAGAACAGGGAACCCGGCGGCGTCGCCGCAGGGCGAAGAGCTACGCAATGCAATAACGTAATCACTTTCGAGCGAGTTCGGCTACGGTTTTGTGCGGAACGGTTAATCCCGCAGCAGAAATCTTGCCCACGAAACGGCCAAGCATCCCAATTTGAATGCGCTGCAACAGGAATTGCTGATGCCGCCAATTGACATGTCGCAACGACGTTAACAGGATGAAGGACGAAGGTTGCGCACTCGCCAATCCGGGGCTTGCGGAGGGCCGGCACGACCGTGAACTGAAAAGATCATTTTCATTTCAAATACCCTCGAGTCTCAAGCCCTCGCTTTCACGTCCAAGATCAAGAACCCCAGGAGATGCTCATGTCAGACGATGTCGTCATCGTCAGCGCCGCCCGCACCGCGGTTGGAAGTTTCAACGGTGCCTTCGCCAGTGTCCCGGCCCACGAATTGGGGGCGGTGGCCATCAAGGCCGCGCTGGAGCGCGCCGGCGTCGAGCCGGGCCGCGTCTCGGAGGTCATTATGGGCCAGATCCTGACTGCGGCGCAGGGCCAGAACCCGGCGCGCCAGGCTTCGATCGCCGCCGGCATTCCAGTCGAGAGCCCGGCCTGGGGCATCAACCAACTGTGCGGCTCCGGCCTGCGGTCCGTTGCGCTCGGCTACCAGGCGCTCGTCAATGGCGACTCCGACATCGTGGTCGCCGGCGGCCAGGAGTCGATGAGCATGGCGGCGCATGCGCAATATCTGCGCGCCGGTGTGAAGATGGGCTCGCTCGATCTGGTCGACACGATGATCAAGGACGGCCTGTGGGACGCCTTCAACGGCTATCACATGGGCAACACCGCCGAGAACGTTGCGAAGCAATATCAGATCACGCGTGCGCAGCAGGACGAGTTAGCGGTTGCATCGCAGAACAAGGCCGAGGCGGCTCAGAAGGCCGGCAGGTTCAAGGACGAGATCGCACCCGTGACGGTCAAGAGCCGCAAGGGTGACACCGTAGTCGACACCGACGAATATCCGCGTCATGGCGCGACGATCGAGGCCATGGCCAAGCTGCGTGCGGCGTTCGAGAAGGACGGCACGGTCACGGCCGGCAACGCGTCGGGCATCAATGACGGCGCGGCTGCCGTGGTGCTGATGACCGCCAAGCAGGCGGCCAAGGAGGGCAAGACGCCGCTTGCGCGGATCGTGTCCTGGGGCCAGGCCGGCGTCGACCCGAAGATCATGGGCACCGGTCCGATCCCGGCGTCGCGTTCGGCGCTGAAGAAGGCAGGCTGGAACATCGCCGACCTCGACCTGATCGAAGCCAACGAGGCGTTCGCCGCGCAAGCTTGCGCGGTGAACAAGGATCTCGGCTGGGATCCGGCCAAGGTCAACGTCAACGGCGGCGCGATCGCGATCGGCCATCCGATCGGTGCGTCCGGCGCGCGCGTGCTCGTGACTCTGCTGCACGAGATGCAGAAGCGCGACGCGAAGAAGGGTCTTGCCACGCTGTGCATCGGCGGCGGCATGGGCATCGCGCTGTGCGTTGCACGCGACTAAAAAGCCGGCAGTGACTGCGAACCGTTCAGCCTTCGCAATCGCGTCCAGCTCAACTAAAGATCAACGCCCGGCGATCTCGCCGGGCGTTTTGTTCTTGATGTCCGTCAAACACGTCGCATAATCGACCACTAAAAAAATGGAGTTGAGCGAGCATGGACGGTCGTGCGGCAAGTTGATCATCGCGCGGAGGTTCATGATCCAATAACAACGGCAAGCGCGGTGGCAGCCAGAGGTTGTCCCTGTGCGATCAGTCATCGAGGGAAGGATTCGACATGGCACGTGTGGCGTTGGTGACGGGGGGAACGCGCGGTATCGGAGCGGCGATCAGCAAGGCGCTGAAGGCGGCGGGATACAAGGTCGCGGCGAATTACGGCGGCAACGATGCCGCGGCGGAGAAGTTCAAGAGCGAGACCGAGATCCCCGTCTACAAATGGGACGTCAGCTCGTTCGAGGCCTGCGGCGAAGGCATCAAGAAGGTCGAAGCCGATCTCGGTCCGATCGATGTGCTGATCAACAATGCCGGCATCACCCGTGATACGGCCTTCCACAAGATGACGCTCGAGCAGTGGAGCGCGGTGATCAACACCAATCTCGGCTCGCTGTTCAACATGACCCGCCCGGTCATCGAGGGCATGCGCGCGCGCAAGTTCGGCCGCATCATCAACATCTCCTCGATCAACGGCCAGAAGGGCCAGTTCGGCCAGGTCAACTACTCCGCGGCGAAGGCCGGCGACATCGGCTTCACCAAGGCGCTCGCGCTGGAGACGGCCAAGGCCGGCATCACCGTCAACGTGATCTGCCCGGGCTACATCAACACCGAGATGGTGCAGGCGGTGCCGAAGGACGTGCTCGAGAAAGCCATCCTGCCGCTGATTCCGGTGGGGCGCCTCGGCGAGCCCGAGGAGATCGCGCGCGCCGTGGTGTTCCTCGCGGCTGATGAGGCCGGAGCCATCACCGGCTCGACGCTGTCGGTCAATGGCGGCCAGTACATGGTGTGAGCCTCGCCGGCGGCGTTGCCTCCGGCCACCATCTGCGGTTAAGGAAAACCTGATGCCCGCGCTCGCCGCGGGCATTCACGTCTTGGACGCTCCCCGCACGGACGCAGGCGTGGGTGGCCGGCATGAGCCGGCCGTGACGGAGCCTGCCGCCTGATGTCCCAGCGCAATGCGACCCTGATCGGTCTGACCGCGATCCTGATGTGGTCGCTGCTCGCCTTGTTGACGGTGGCAACTGGCACGATCCCCGCCTTCCAGCTTGCGGCGATGACCTTCGCGATCGGCGGCGCGGTCGGCCTGCTCAGTCTGGTCCGCCGACCGGACGGGCTACGGGTGCTGCGGCAGCCGCTGACGGCGTGGGCCGTGGGCGTCGGCGGGCTGTTCGGTTATCACGCGCTGTACTTCCTGGCGCTGCGCTTCGCGCCGCCGGCAGAAGCCGGGCTGCTGAACTATCTTTGGCCGCTGCTGATCGTGCTATTTTCGGCCTTTCTGCCGGGGGAGCGGCTCGCGGTTCATCACGTGACCGGCGCCGTGATCGGGCTTGTCGGCACCGCGCTGCTGTTGCTCGGCAACGGTGCGAGCTTCGCTGCGAGCCAGTTGCCGGGGCTCGCGGCCGCCTTCGTCGCGGCGTTCGTGTGGGCGATCTATTCGGTGCTCTCGCGCCGTCTGAAGGCGGTGCCGACCGATGCCGTCGCCGGCTTCTGCATGGCGACGTCCGCGCTCGCGGCCCTGGTCCATGTTGCGGTCGAGCGAACGGTCTGGCCCGACAGCCCGACGCAGTGGCTCGCTGTTGCCGGTCTCGGCATCGGCCCGGTTGGCGCCGCGTTCTATGCCTGGGACATCGGGATGAAGCGCGGAGACATTCGCGTGCTCGGTGCCGCATCCTATGCGACGCCGCTGCTGTCGACGGCTTTCCTGATCGTTGCCGGCTATGCCCGACCGAGCGCCACCCTGGCGGTGGCCGCACTGCTGATTGCCGGCGGCGGTCTGGTCGCGGCCAAGGACATGTTCCTCCTGCGCAAGCGCTGACCGCATCAGGTCGAGCGACGTCAGGCGGGGCCGGCTCGCATGCGGACTCGGCACGGCGGTCCGAATCCGCCGGTTATCCTTGATGCGCACTTAATCGTGCGCAAAACCGGCGCGCCGGCCGGTAGCTCACAACCGCCGATTACAGTTTGGCGCGGTCTGCACCTAACCCGCCCTTTACCCGTGCTGAGCGATAGTCCCTGCGAAATGGTGCTGACAACGGGGCGGCAATGCCGGACGTGAGACGTTACATGGCCCGCGCAGGGGAGTTGTTTCGCGTTCCCGCCGACAGTCCCGAGCTGACGCGCGCGCAGTTCCAGGCGTTCTCCAAGCAGGTGCCGCTGCTCTATTTCATTCTCATCACCAACAGCCTGGCGCTCGCCTACACGTTCCTTCCGCTGGCGCCGACGTGGCTCACGATTTCCGTGCCGGCGTTGCTATCGACGATTACCGGCGCGCGCATGCTGTGGTGGCTGCGGCAGGGCGAGGCCGCCAGCAGCGACGCCGAGGTGCTGCGCAACCTGCGTGTCACCAACCGGATTGCCGGCCCGATCGGGGCGCTGTTCGTCGTCTGGTCCTTCGCGTTGTTTCCCTACGGCGACCCATTCGCCAAGGGGCAGGTCGCGTTCTACATGGCGGTCACGGTCATCGGCATCATCTTCTGCCTGATGCACCTGCGCTCCGCAGCCCTGATCGTGACCCTCGTGGTCATCGTGCCCTATGTCATCTTCTTCATGTCCACGGGCGTTCACGCGCTGCGGGCGATCGCGGTCAATCAGCTGCTCGTGTCCGGCGCGATGGTCACGGTGCTGTTCATCTATTATCGGGATTTCGCCGCGCTCGTCGCCAGCCGCAAATCGCTGCTCGCGGAGCAGGCGGCGACGCAAGCGCTGTCGGATGAAAACTTCCGCCTCGCCAATCTGGATTCGCTGACCGATCTGCCCAATCGCCGTCGCTTCTTCTCGGAGCTCACGCAAGCTTTCGCCGAGGCCGACCGGGACGGCACGCGGCTCGCCGTCGGCATCATCGATCTCGACGGCTTCAAGCCGATCAACGACACCTATGGGCACACGGTCGGCGACCGCGTGCTGATCGAGGCCGCGCGCCGCATCCGCGACGCCTGTGCCGGCCATGGCGGCCAGGTCCATCTCGCCCGGCTCGGCGGCGACGAGTTCGGACTGGTGGTCGCCGGCAATCCCACGGACGACGATCTGCTCAACCTCGGACGGCAGATCACCGACCTCATCAAGCTGCCCTATCAGTTCGACACGACCCATACCGGCCTGTCGTGCTCGACCGGCTTTGCGTTGTATCCGCGCTCGGCCATGGTTGCGGATGCGCTGTACGAATGCGCCGACTATGCGCTCTACCACGCCAAGCGCCGCGCCCGCGGCCAGGCCATCATCTTCTCGACCGAGCTCGAGGCGGAGATCCGTAGCCGCAGCGTGATCGAGCACCTGTTGCGCACGGCCGATTTCGACGCCGAGATGGACCTGGCGTTTCAGCCGATCATGGACGCGATGAATTCGCGCACCACCGGATTCGAGGTCCTGGCGCGCTGGCACAGCCCCAAGCTGGGTACGGTGTCGCCCGCAAGCTTCATCCCGGCCGCCGAGCGGATCGGCGTCATCCGCAGCCTGACGCGTTGTCTGCTGGTCAAGGCGCTCGCCGCCGCGCGGACCTGGCCGGACGACATTCGCGTGTCGTTCAATCTCTCCGCGCACGACATCTGTTCGCCGGATGGCGTCCTGCCGCTGCTGGCGGTCATCCATGCCAGCGGCGTGCCGCCGCGCCGCATCGAGTTCGAGATCACCGAGACCGCCGTCACCTTCGACTTCGCCCGCGCCGAGCAGTCGATCGCGGCATTGAAGGCGATCGGTTGCGGCATCTCGCTGGACGATTTCGGCACCGGCTACTCGTCGCTCAGTCACGTCCACCGGCTGCCGCTCGACAAGCTCAAGGTCGACCGCAGTTTCGTGAGCGACGTCAACGCCAACCCGATCAGCCACAAGATCATCAAGTCGCTGACCGGCCTCTGCGCCGACATGGAAATTTCGTGCGTCGTCGAGGGTGTCGAGACCAAGGAGCAGCTCGACAGCCTGCGACGTCTGGGCGCGGACTACATCCAGGGCTACTACTTCGCGAAGCCGATGCCGGCCGACGCGATTTCCGGCTTCCTCGCCCAGGAGCGCCAGCGCTTCGCCGAGCCGGCCGCGAAGGTCGCCGGCGCGAGCGCCTGACTCAGACCTCCGGCTCCCAGCCGGGCGGCGCAAGCTCGAATCCTTCGAACATGAAGCCCGGCGCCACCGTGCAGCCGACGAGCGTCCAATCGCCGGCGCTCTCGGCGGCCTGCCAGGCATGGGCGGGCACCACCGCCTGCGGCTGCTGGCCGGCTGCGAGGTCGATGCCCAGCGTCGTCGTTTGCGGCGCCTGGCCTTCGGCGGCGATCCGCAAGGTCAGCGGCGCACCGGCATAGAAGTGCCAGGTCTCGACCGCGTCGACCCTGTGCCAATGCGAACGCTCGCCGCGCGCGAGCAGGAAATAGATCAAGGTCGATGCGGCGCGGCCGGAGGCGTCGACGGCCGGATCGCGGAAGGTCTCGCGAAAATGTCCGCCCTCCGGATGAGGCTGCAGGCCGAGACGCGCGATGATGTCGGCAGCCGAGAGCGTGGCCATCGTCGTCCTCGCCGTTACGACTTGTTCTTGCGCTCGCGCAACTCGCCGAATACCTGCTCGGCGCTGGCGCCCTTCATGCGCAGCCGCACTGCGACGGCCGGATCGTCGGCGCGCAGGAACACGTTGGCGGTCTTCTCGTCGCCCAGCAGCGACGGAATGGTCGGCCGGTTGGCGGCACGCAGCCGCGTGACCTCCTCGGCGCGAGCCTTCAGCGCCGCGTTGTCGCCGTCGACGGTGAGGGCGAATTTGACGTTCGAGGCTGTGTATTCGTGGCCGCAATAGAGCCGGAAGTCGTCCGGCAGCGCGCGCAGCTTGAGAAGCGAGTCCCACATCATCGGATAGGTGCCCTCGAACACGCGGCCGCAGCCGACCGAGAACAGCGTGTCGGCCGCAAACAGCGCCTTGTCGGCATCGAACACGTAGGAGACGTGGTCGAGCGTATGGCCCGGCGTTTCCAGCACGCGCGCGAGCAACTCGCCGATCTTCACGACATCGCCATGGGCGACTCGCAGATCGACGTTGGCGATCGCCGTCGTCTTGTCGTGGGGCGCGACCACCCGGCAGCCATATTTCTGCTTGAGCTCGGCGACGCCGCCGACATGGTCGTGATGATGATGCGTGATCAGGATGTCGGTGAGCCTCCAGCCTTCGGCGTCCAATTGCCGGACGATCGGTCCGGCCTCGGGGGCGTCGATCGAGGCAGTCGCACCGGTCGCGGGGTCATGGATCAGATAGCCGAAATTGTCGGACAGGCAGGTGAAGGCGCGGATGTCGGCGGCCATGATGTCTCCGTCGGCGGGACCGGGCGAGGCACGATGGTCGCGCTCGCGATGCCAGAAGGTCGTGGAAGCGGAGCCCGGGCGCAGCGCTGCGGGGCGGCCTCCGATGTCCCGCGCAGAGATATGGCGTTAACGCTGGAGGCGCAACGCAATATTCGGCGCGCGGCAGCGCGCGCTCGCATGATACATTGACGTCATGGACGTGATCGATCTGCGAAATTTCTATTCGGGTCGCCTCGGGATCGTCGCGCGGCTCTTGATCAACCGCGGTATCCGCGCGCGCTGGCCGAGCGCGGCCGGGCAGCGGGTGCTCGGCGTCGGCTATCCCACGCCCTATCTTGGCCTGTTCCGCGAGGATTCCGAACGCTGCATCGCCTTCATGCCGGCGGCGCAGGGGGTGCTGAAATGGCCGACGGCGCGGCCGACGCTGGCCTCGCTGGTGGACGAGTTCTCGCTGCCGCTGCCCGATGCGGCGATCGACCGCATCCTGATCGTGCATGCGCTGGAGATGTCGGACGACCCGGCCGGGCTGCTGCGCGAGATGTGGCGGGTGCTGGCGCCGGCGGGACGCATGATCATCGTGATCCCGAACCGGCGCGGCGTCTGGACGCGGACCGACAACACGCCGTTCGGCCATGGCCGGCCCTATTCGCGCTCGCAGATCACGCAACTGCTGCGGCAGACCTGGTTCACGCCGACCGGCTGGGGCGAGGCGCTGTTCATGCCTCCGGTCGGCGGCTGGTTCCTGAAATCGGCGATGGCCTGGGAGCGCGTCGGCGCGGCGCTGTCGCTGCCGTTCGCCGGTGTCCACATCGTGGAGGCGACCAAGCAGGTCTACCGGGTGATCCCGGCGCGCCGCGAGCGCATTCGGCTGATCCCGCGGCTCGAACCGGTGCTGGCGCCGTCACCGTCGGCCCCCGGATCCGGTGGCGCCGGTCGCCGCGAGGTCGGTCCGCCGTCGCGCGAAGCATGATCCCGGGCCGTTTTCCTGCGCGCTTCCCGCGCAAAAAAACGGGTGGGCTCAAGAGCCCACCCGTTTCGTCATGATGGAGGGTAATCGCTATTCGCCCGGATTGAGGTCCTCGCTCGGCGCCGGTGCAGCAGCGGCTGCTTCAGCGCGCGGACCATGCGGACGCCGGCGGCGCCGCGGATAGCGCTCGGCAGCGCCCTCGAAGGCGGCCGGGGGATTGGCGATCTGCGGCTGCGGACCGGTGATGAAGGACGGCAGCCGATCGACGCCGCTGTCGGCGATGACGGGCTGGGGTTGCGGCTGCGGCTGGTACTGGACGGGCTGCGGCCGCTCCCGGTGCTCGCGCGGCTCCCGCTCGCGATGTTCGCGGGGTTCACGGTGTTCCCGCGGCTCGCGGTGTTCGCGCGGCTCGCGATGCTCACGCGCTTCGCGGTGCTCGCGCGGCTGCTGCTCGCGCTGATAGGGCTGGTTGTCGCCGCGCTCGCGCTGGCCGCCTTCGCGGTCGCGCATGAAGGGTTGGGGCTGAGGCTGCGGCTGGGCCGGAACAAAGCCGGGCTCCTGGCCGAAATGCGAGAAGCTCTCACCGTCATCGTCGAGGTCGTCGACGGTCAGGTCCTCGGTGTTGCGCGGCTGCTGCGGCTGATTCTGGCGGAACTGCTCCTGCGCGGCGGCAATCAGGCGGAAATAGTGCTCGGCGTGCTGGTAGTAGTTCTCGGCGGCTACGGGGTCACCCGAAGAGCGGGCGTCGCGGGCAAGCTGGACATATTTCTCGGCGACATGAGAGGCAGTGCCGCGGATCTTGATGTCCGGTCCATTGGACTCGAACACCCGGGTCAGCGGATTCTGGCCGCGCCGGTTATTGTTGTTGTTACCGCCGCTGTTCCGGTTGCGCATCCGCTTGTTGTTCTGACCGTTTCTCATGTCCTGCCTTTATTCCAACCCTGCGTTAGGAGCACCGATTGTCTGAGCACTGATTGTTATCGGAATACCGAGAGTGTATTGAAATACCTTCGCCGGGCTCGGACGCCTCGCGCGCGGTCCAAATGGTCCCATCCGACCCATGTCGGTTCCGACATGCCGGTTTGACCCATGCCGATGTGATCGACAGCCGATTCTCTCGACAAAAGCGCGTTCAAAACGCGTTCCCCACCCGCCAGCCCCTGGGACCGGCGAACCACGTCATTCAGCCAGCCAAGGCGACATGCGCCACGACCGACCCAGTTTGCTTAGCGTAAGACCTCAAGTGCAAAGTCAGGCTTTCGTTCGCTTTGCAGTCGCGGGCTGCGCAGCCATCCGGGCTCTCGCGCTCAGCAGATCTGCGTTCTGGAACCTATCGCCCGGCGCGGCTCTCTGGCATCTGACCGCGGCGGTGTTCCGTGAATACCGCTCGTCGTGGCCTGCACCGGTGCTATGGATGGAACGTAGTCGCTCCCGGGGGATATTCCAAGAGCTTTTTCTGCATTCCCCGACCTTTACCGGAGCTTTTTTAGGCCCATGACGGTTCGGGGAATACCGGCCAGATCGGCCCGGATCGTCGAGGAATCGGCCGTCAGGCCAGCCCTCACCATCAATGCAGCGACCTCGTCACTCTGGCCAAGCCCGACCTCCACGATGACAGCGCCGTCCGGCCGCAGCAGGGCCGCCGCCTGCGGGATCAGCGCGCGGTAGGCGTCGAGCCCGTCCTTGCCCCCGTCCAGGGCGCGCAGCGGATCATGAGTGCGCACCTCGACGTCGAGCTCGCTGATCTCGGACGATGGGATGTAGGGCGGGTTCGACACGATCAGGTCGAAACCCGCAGACAGCGCTGCGGCGTAGGAGCAGGCGACGAAGCCGGCGCGGTCGGCTAATCCGAGCGCGCGCGCATTATCCCGCGCGGTGGTCAGCGCGGCCAAGCTGATGTCGGTACCGAGTCCAAAGGCCCGCGGCAGCTCGGACAGCAGCGCCAGCAGGATCGCGCCGGAGCCCGTGCCGAGATCGGCGATGCGCAAGCGACGCTTCAGGTCGCCGCCGGCCGCGAGATGTTCCAGTGCCAGCTCGACGACAGTCTCTGTGTCCGGCCGCGGCACCAGCGTGTCGGCCGACAATCGCAGGTCCAGGCCCCAGAACTCTTTGGTGCCGAGGATGCGGGCGACCGGTTCGCCGGCCAGCCGGCGCTGCACCAGCGTTTCCAGGCGCTGCGCGTCGTCATGGGAGAGCTGTCGTCTCCCGTGCATCACGAGCCCGGTGAGCTCGAGCTGCAGCGCATGGCCGACCAGCAGCCGCGCATCGAGCTCGGGCGAGTCGAGGCCCGCATCTGCAAAGCGCGCGGCCAGGGCACGGCGGGCGGCATCGATCGTCACGCCGGCGATGAGGCCGGTCATCGCGCAAACTCCCTCCACGCGTCATCCCCGCGAACGCGGGGAGCCATACGCCGTGCCGTGGCGGGACGGGCGGTCGGAGTTGCCTTCTGTGACAGCCACGAAGGCCGGTGGTTAGGGGTCCCTGCGTTCGCCGGGACGACACCGTTTGTGTCGGGGCAGCGTCGCATCGCCTCCTGCAATGCGCCGGTGCGCATCACGCCGCAGCACCTTGCGCGGCGAGCTGCGCGGCCTGGTGCTCGGTCGTCAGCGCGTCGATGAGTTCGCCCAGCGCTTCGCCGGCGATCACCTGCGGCAGCTTGTAGAGCGTCAGGTTGATGCGGTGGTCGGTGACGCGCCCTTGCGGAAAATTATAGGTGCGGATGCGCTCCGAGCGGTCGCCCGAGCCGACTTTCTCCTTGCGCTCGGCCGAGCGGGCCGCGTCGACCTTCTGCCGCTCGGCGTCGTAGATGCGCGAGCGCAGGATGTTCATCGCGGAGGCGCGGTTCTTGTGCTGCGAGCGGCTGTCCTGCATCATCACGACGATCCCGGTCGGGATATGGGTGATGCGGATCGCCGATTCCGTCTTGTTGACGTGCTGGCCGCCGGCGCCTTGCGCGCGCATGGTCTCGATGCGCAGGTCGTCCGGCTTGATGTCGACGTCGACATCCTCGACCTCGGGCAGCACGGCGACTGTCGCCGCCGAGGTGTGGATGCGGCCCTGCGTCTCGGTATCGGGCACGCGCTGCACGCGGTGCACGCCGGATTCGAACTTCAGCTTGGCGAAGGCGCCGCGGCCCTGCACTTCGGCGACGATCTCCTTGTAGCCGCCGACGGTGCCTTCGGAGGCCGAGACCACCTCGACCTTCCAGCCCTGCAGGGCGGCGAAGCGCTCATACATCCGGAACAGGTCTCCGGCGAACAACGAGGCCTCGTCGCCGCCGGTGCCGGCGCGGATTTCGAGCACGACGTTGCGGTCGTCCATCGCATCCTTCGGCAGCAGCGCGACGCGGATCTTCTGCTCCAGCTCGCCGCGGCGCGCGATCAGTTCGTCGCGCTCGGCCTCGGCCATCGCGCGCATTTCGGCATCGGTGGTGGGATCGGCGATCAGCGCCTCGGTGTCGGCGAGCTCCTTGACGCCGGCGCGATAGGCCTTCACCGCGTCGATCAGCGGATTGAGCTCGGCCAGCTCACGGGTGATCTGCACGTAGCGGTCGGAATTGACCTGGCCGAGCAGCTCCGCCTCGAGCGAGGCGTGATGCGCGAGCAGGACATCCAGTTTGGCTTGGGGAAGCGACGACATGATGCAATCTGTTCTAGGAGCAAACGATACGAACGGAAGACGCGCAGGCCGCGACAGACCCGCTACAGCGCGAGGCCTTCGCTCTCGGCGAACTCGGTCAGCTTCTGCCGCATCGAGAAGCTGCCGGCCGGCGCGGCCAGCCATTCGGCCATCTTCGTCGCCGCCTTGCCGGCGTCGAGTTCGAGGATCATCGCCTTCACAGGGCCGTGTGCGGTGGCCGACAACGACAGCGAGCGGTAGCCGAGCGCGATCAGCGCCAATGCGCCGATCGGCTTGGAGGCCATCTCGCCGCACAGTGACACCGACCGCTTGGCGGCCTTGGCCTTGTGCACGATCTGCTGCAACGCCCGCAGGATCGGCGTCGACAGCGTGTCGAAGCGCTCGGAGACCTTGGCATTGCCGCGATCGACCGCGAACAGGAACTGGAACAGGTCGTTCGAGCCGACCGAGATGAAGTCGACCTTCGAAAGCAGCTCGTCGAGCTGATACAGCAGCGCCGGGACCTCGAGCATGGTGCCGACGTCGACGCGTTCCGGCAGCGTATGGCCGTGCTGGCGCAGATAGGTCAGCTCGCGCTCGACGATCGCCTTGGCCGTGTCGAACTCGGCGACTTCCGAGATCATCGGGAACATGATGCGCAGCGAGCGGCCGCCGCCGGCGCGCAGCAGCGCCCGGATCTGGCCGCGCAGCAGGCCCGGACGGTCGAGGCCGAGGCGGATCGCGCGCCAGCCGAGCGCCGGATTCTCCTCGATCACGGTCTCCATGTACGGCAGCGCCTTGTCGCCGCCGATGTCCAAGGTGCGGAACGTGACCGGCTTGTGGCCGGCGGCGTCGAGAACCGTGCGATACAGCGCCAGCTGGTCGCTCGAGCGCGGCAGGCTGGCGGACACCATGAATTGCAGCTCGGTGCGGAACAGGCCGATGCCGGCGCTGCCGGTGTCCTCGATGTGCGGCAGGTCGATGACCAGGCCGGCATTGATCATCAGCTCGACCGGCTGGCCGTCCTTGGTCACGCAGGGCTTGTTGCGCAGCTCGCCATATTGCGCCTGACGGCGGGCGCGGAAGCGCACCCGCTCGGCATAGGCGGATTCGATCTCCGACGACGGGCGCACATAGATCGAGCCTGAGGTGCCATCGACGATGATGGCGTCGCCGGGATCGGCGATGCCCGGCGCGTTCGGCACCTCGCCGACGGCGGGAATGCCGAGTGCGCGCGCCACGATCGCGACGTGCGAATTGGCGGTGCCTTCCTCGAGCACGAGGCCGCGCAGCCGCTTGCGGTCGTAGTCGAGCAGCGCCGCCGGACCCATCGCGCGTGCGATCAGGATGGCGTTGTCCGGCAGGTGCTCGCGCCGCGGCGCGTGGTCCTGGCCGACGAGCTGACGTAGCAGCCGGTAGCCGAGATCCTCGAGGTCGTGCAGCCGCTCGCGCAGATACGGATCGGTCGAGCGCAGCATGCGGGCGCGGGTGTCCGACTGCACGCGCTCGACGGCGGCTTCCGCCGTGAGGCCGGTCGCCACCGCCTCGTGCAGCTTGTGCGACCAGCCCTGGTCGTTGG
Organism: Bradyrhizobium sp. HKCCYLS3070; assembly: GCF_051167575.1. Taxonomy (NCBI): domain Bacteria; kingdom Pseudomonadati; phylum Pseudomonadota; class Alphaproteobacteria; order Hyphomicrobiales; family Nitrobacteraceae; genus Bradyrhizobium; species Bradyrhizobium sp. HKCCYLS3070. The sequence continues at coordinate 25,649 of NZ_JBNPTI010000003.1, read as the reverse complement.
CGAACATGCGATAGGCTTCGAGCACCTCGCGGTGCTCGCCGCCATCGGCGACGTCGCCGCGCTCCAGCATGCGGTCGAGGTCGGCGCGCAGCTTGAGCAGCGCGGCGTCGAGCCGCTTGATCTCCTTGGGCAGGTCCTCGGCGATGTAGTTGTTGATGACGACGCGCGGCTCGTGCAGCACGACATGGCCGAGCGCGATGCCATCGGACAGCACCGTGCCGGTCTTGTGGATCGAGTGCCGCGCCGCCGGCTCGGCGCCGGGCTGCGCCAGTGCTGCGAGCTCGCCGGAGGCGATCATCTCGGCGAGCACCATCGCGGTGGTCTGCAGCGCCTCGACCTCTTCCTCGACATAGGTGCGCTTGGCTCGGTTCTGCACCACCAGCACGCCGAGCGTGTTGCCGGCGCGCAGGATCGGCACGCCAAGGAAGGAGTGGTAGATCTCTTCGCCGGTCTCCGGCCGATACGAGAAGGCGGGATGGCTCTGCGCGTCGTTCAGGTTGAGCGGCGTCGCTTCGCTGGCGACGAGGCCGACGAGACCTTCATGCGCGCTCAGCACGGTCATGTGCACGGCGTCGCGGTTCAGACCTTCGGTGGCATAGAGCTCGAGCGTGTTGTCGACGCGCAGCACATAGACCGAGCAGACCTCCGCGACCATGTTGGCCGCGATCAGCACCACGATCTTGTCGAGCCGCTCCTGTGCCGAGACCTGCTCCGCCATGGTCTCGCGAAGCCGTCTGAGCAGGACGCGGGGGCCTCCCGACGCGCTTCGCATGTGGCACAATCCCCCTTCCTGGGGCCAGCCCGGCACGCGGCCGGATCTGGCGCTAAACTCGCGGCATCGAACAGCTTTCTCGATTCGGCACTATCGCACGCTCAGAGTGCCGGCCCGAACCAGAACAACCTTCACTGGAGCACAGTTTGCGGCTGCCATCCTGCGATGGCGTATAGCGAATTAGGGCTTGTTTTGCCAAGCAAAACGCCTGCCACCGCGGGCGGCGTCAACGGCTTTCGAACGATCTCCGGCCCGTCCCGCTGTCACAGAACGGGACAGGTGTGGTCGCGGAGGAGGATTTTCTAGGCCTGGTCCAGTCCGTAGAGCGTATGCAGCGTGCGGACGGCGAGCTCGGTGTAGGCGGCGTCGATCAGCACCGAGAACTTGATCTCGGAGGTCGTGATCGCGCGAATGTTGATGTTGCGGGCGGCGAGCGCGGCGAATCCCTTGGCGGCGACGCCGGCATGGCTGCGCATGCCCGATCCGATCACCGAGACCTTGGCGACGTCGGTCGCGGTATCCAGGCGCTGATAGCCGATCCTGTCCTTGGCCGCGGTGATGGTCTCGCGCGCGCGATTGTAATCGGTGGCCGGCACCGTGAAGGTGAGATCGGTGGTCTTGCCGTCTTCGGAGACGTTCTGGACGATCATGTCGACGTTGATATTGGCATCCGCCAGTGGTCCGAAGATCGAGGCGGCGACGCCCGGCTTGTCCTCGATCTGGCGCACCGAGATCTGGGCCTCGTCCTTGGAGAAGGCGATGCCGGTCACGACGTGATTTTCCATGATTTGTTCCTCGCTGCAGATCAGCGTCCCCGGCGGCTGGTTGGCGTGCGGGTCGATATCCTCGGGCTTGTCGAATGAGGAGCGGACGAAGATCGGCATGTTGTGCACCATGCCCAGTTCCACCGAACGGACCTGCAGCACCTTGGCGCCCTGCGACGCCAGCTCCAGCATGTCCTCGAAGGCGATCTTGTCGAGCCGCTTGGCCTTCGGCACCACCCGGGGGTCGGTGGTATAGACGCCGTCGACGTCGGTATAGATGTCGCAGCGGTCGGCCTTGATGGCGGCCGCGATCGCCACCGCGGAGGTGTCCGAGCCGCCGCGGCCGAGCGTGGTGATTCGCCCGGTTTCGGCGTTGATGCCCTGGAAGCCGGCGATGACCGCGACCTCCTTGCGGTCGCGAAAGCGCTGGATCAGCTCGGAGCCGTCGATATCGACGATTCGCGCCGAGGCATGGGCGTCGCTGGTCTTGATCGGGATCTGCCAGCCCTGCCACGAGCGGGCCTGGATGCCCATGCTCTGCAGCACGATCGCCAGCAGGCCGGACGTGACCTGCTCGCCCGAGGCCACGACGGCATCGTATTCACGCGCATCGTGCATCGGCGACGCCTCGGTGCACCAGGCGACCAGTTCGTTGGTCTTGCCGGACATGGCCGAGACCACGACGGCGACCTCATGACCGGCGTCGACCTCGCGCTTGACGTGGCGCGCGACGTTGCGGATGCGGTCGATGTTGGCGACGGATGTGCCGCCGAATTTCAGCACGAGGCGACCCATGACGACGCGCTCATTCCCATCAGGAGGATAAGTTGACCGGCTGGGCGCGAAACCGGAGGCGCGCCAGCCGAAACGCGCGTATACATAGCGCCGCGGCTGGGGGCAAGACGGTTCCTTGTGGTGACAGGGTCAGGTAGAGGCTTTGGAATGGCGCGTTACATCGACGAAATCCTGCAACCCGGCGAGAAGGTGCTGTATTCGACCAATGCACATTGGATGTTCTACCTGCCGGCGATCGGGGCCTGGATCGTCGTGTTTGGATTGCTCGTCCTCTCCCGCATGACCGTGAACGACAATCTGGTTCTGCTGTGCCTGGCCACCGCCGCCGTCATCGCCATTGTTGCCCTGTATTGGACGGTCCGGGCCTGGTTCCATCGCCTGACCACCGAGACGGACGTCACCAATCGCCGTGTCGTGCACAAAACCGGTTTCATCAAGCGCCGTACCTTCGAGATGGCTCTCGACAAGGTCGAGAGCGTCGACGTCAACCAGACCATCATGGGACGGGTTCTCAATTACGGCGATGTCACCATCTTGGGTGTGGGCGAGGGCAAGGAAACCATTTCGACCATCGCGGAGCCGCTGGCGTTCCGGAACGCCATCACGGCGCGTTAGCCCGGTACGGCGCCGCAGCTTCGATCATTGAGTATTCAGCGATGACAATGCCTCAGGATTCCCGCAGCACTTCTGTTCCCTCCGGCTCGACCGTCGATCCGGCCGAGATCGCGAAGTTCTCCAAACTGTCCGAGACGTGGTGGGACCCCAAGGGCAAGATGGCGCCCCTGCACAAGATCAACCCGCTGCGCCTGACCTATATCCGCGATGCCGCCTGCCGGAAATTCGAGCGCAACGCCAAGAGCCTCAACTGCCTGTCGGGGCTGCGCATGCTCGACATCGGCTGCGGCGCGGGACTGCTGTGCGAGCCGTTCACGCGGCTGGGCGCGCAGGTCGTCGGCGTCGACCCCTCGGCCAGCAACATTGCCGCCGCCAGGCTGCATGCCGAGAAGGGTCATCTGTCGATCGACTACCGCTGCACCACGATCGAGGAGATGGACCCGCGCGAGCGCTTCGACATCGTGCTGGCGATGGAGGTCGTCGAGCACGTCACCGACGTCAGCGCCTTCCTCGGCCGCTGTGCCGCGGTGCTGAAGCCGGGCGGCATGATGGTGGTCTCGACCCTCAACCGCAACTGGAAGAGCTTTGCGCTCGCCATCGTCGGCGCCGAATACGTGCTGCGCTGGCTGCCGCGCGGCACGCATGAGTGGAGCAAGTTCGTCACGCCGGACGAGCTGACGAAATACCTGCTCGACAACCGCCTGGTCATCACCGAGCAGAGCGGCGTGGTCTACAGCCCGTTCGCCGACCGCTGGAGCCTGTCGACCGACATGGACGTGAACTACATGATGGTCGCCGAGCAGATGGTTTAGCGCGCGCGGCCAATCATCAGCTTGACCCGTCTGCCGCTCCATAACCGGTGTCGTCCCTGCGAACGCAGGGACCCATAACCACAGGGAGGGGTTTGAGGCACGCTAGGAGATCAGGTCGCTGAGATCGCGCCATTCAAGATTGTCGCGCTCGATCAGTTCGATTTTCCAATCACGCTTCCAGCGCTTGAGCTGCTTCTCGCGGGTGACCGCTTCCGCAGCAACAGTGTAGATTTCGACATAGACCAGCCGAAACACCCCGTACTTCTTCACGAACTCCGAGCCTTCGCCCTTGCGATGCTGCTCGAGCCGCGTCCGTAACGAGTTGGTCACACCGATGTACAGCGTACCGTGACGGCCGCTGGCGAGAATATAGACATAGTACATCGCCGCACCATCGCGTGGATGGATCGCCTAACCCAATTGAAGCCGGTGGTTATGGGTCCCTGCGTTCGCAGGGACGACACCGGATGTGTGGCGCGAGCTTACCACAAGACGCAATCCGTCCTGGCCCTTCCGGCGAGAGCTGCAATCCTGACATGCGGCTGAACCGCCTCACCGCTGTTGACCCAGCGCCCCGTGGTCGTCACGGTGCCAATCTCACTACTGCATTGTGCCGCATGCTCTCCATCACCTCGCTCTGGATTCCGTTCACGTTGGTTGCCGCCGCCGGCCAGGTCGCGCGCAATGCGATGCAGCGGTCGCTGACGGCGAAGCTCGGCACCTGGGGGGCGACCAATATCCGCTTCCTGTTCGGCTTTCCGTTCTCGCTGGTGTTCCTGACCGCGGTGCTGCTGGCCACCGGCGACCACCTGCCGTGGCCGCCGGCGGTGTTCTGGCCGTGGCTGCTGCTCGGTGCGCTCAGCCAGATCATCGCCACCGGGCTGATGCTATTGGCGATGACCGACCGCTCCTTCGTCGTCACCACGGCCTATCTGAAGACCGAAGCGATCCAGACCGCGATCTTCGGCTTCATCTTTCTCGGCGATCCGCTCTCGCTTCCAAAGATGATCGCGATCCTGATCGCCACTATCGGCGTCGTCATCACCGCGCTCAGGCCCGGCGGTGAGAAGAGCTTTGCCGAGTTGAGGCCGACCGTAACCGGCCTGGTTGCCGCGGCGTCGTTCGCCTTGTCGGCCGTCGGCTTCCGCGGCGCCATCATCACCGTCGACGGCGTGTCCTTCGTCACCGCCGCGTCGTACACGCTGGTCTGGGGCCTATTCGTGCAGACGGCGCTCCTCACCGTCTATCTGCTGGCGCGCGCGCCCGACATCCTGCGCGGAATCCTGTCGCTGTGGCGGCCATCGATGATGGCCGGCTTCGTCGGCGCCTTCGCGTCGCAGTTCTGGTTCCTGGCGTTCGCGCTGACCGCGGCCGCCAACGTCCGCACGCTCGCGCTGATCGAGGTACTGTTCGCGCAGGGCGTGTCGTACTATTCGTTCAAGCAGCCGGTTTCGCTGCGCGAGATCGGCGGCATCACGCTGATCGTCGCCGGCGTGGCGCTGCTGGTCGCCGTGTAGTCAGCCCTTGATCGCGATCAGCACGGCGCCGGCCGCGATCAGGGCGATGCCGATCCAGCCCTGCAGGCTCGGTCGTTCGCCGAGAAACACGACGCCGAACAAGGCGACCAGCACGACGCTGAGCTTGTCGATCGGCGCGACCAAGGTCGCGGGGCCGAGCTTCAAGGCGCGGAAGTAGCACAGCCACGAGGCGCCGGTGCCGAGCGCCGACAGCGTCAGGAACACCCAGCTCTTGGTCGAGATCGGTCCCGGGCTGGTGAGCTGGCCCGTCGCAAACAGGATCAGCGCCAGCGTCACCAGCACGATCGCGGTGCGGATCAGCGTGGCAAGATCGGAGTTGAGACCTTCGACGCCAACCTTGGCGAAGATGGCGGTGAGGGCCGCGAACAGCGCGGAGAGGAGGGCCCAGAGCTGCCAGGACGAGGAGAGGGGGGACATGTCGTCACACCGGCGAAAGAGAGAGTGCAGGCCGAGATCTCTCTCCCGTCGTTGCGAGCGAAGCGAAGCAATCCAGAATCTTTGCCCGGCGCTGGATTGCTTCGCTTCGCTCGCAATGACGGAGAGGGCGTCTCTATTGCTCAATTCCGGTCGTCCGGCAGCACCGGGATCGGCGCGACCTCGATGCCTTCCTCGATCAGTTCGCGGGCCTCGTCGAGCGAGGCCTCGCCATAGATCGGCCGGTGCTCGGTCTCGCCGTAATGCATCTTGCGGGCTTCGGTCGGGAATCGTTCGCCGACATCGTCGGCGTTCTTGACGATGTGGTCGCGCAGCTCCTTGAGCTTGGCGCGCAGCTCGCGCTCCTGCGCCATCATCAGCGCGGTCGATCCCGGCGGAATCACTTCCTGCGCTGGCGTCGGTGAGGCCGGTACCGGCACGGCCTCGCGGCCCTTCTTGCTGACGATGCGCGGCGCCATGATAGCCTTCTCGACCTTGGTCGAGCCGCAGGTCGGGCATTCCACCAGCTTGCGCTTCACCTGCGAATCGTAGGCCGAGGAGCTCTGGAACCAGCTTTCGAACGTATGGTCACGCTCGCAGCGCAGCGCATAGCGGATCATGCCGAGCCCCGCACCAGGTGCAGATAGTCCGGACCCGCGTTGGGGTCGGCGATGCCGAACCGGCGGCCGTGCTGCAGCGAAGGAATGGTCTGGCGCACGCTCTCGACCCGCGACGGATCGATGCGCGCCATGATCACGCCGGGCTCGACGCCGCCCTCGGCGAGAATCTCGCCCCATGGATCGATGATCAGCGAGTGGCCGAAGGTCTCGCGCTTGTTCTCGTGCAGGCCGCACTGGGCGGCGGCGAACACGAAGCATCCCGTCTCGATGGCGCGGGCGCGCAGCAGCGTGTGCCAGTGCGCCTCGCCGGTCTTGCGGGTGAAGGCGGAGGGCACGCTGATGAAGGAGGCGCCGCTCTCGGCCAGCGCACGATACAGCGCCGGGAAGCGCACGTCGTAGCAGATCGTCAGCCCCAGACGACCCCAGGGCAGATCCGAGATCACGGCCGTCTCGCCCGGTTGATAGTTGGCGGACTCGCGATAGCTCTCACCGCCCGGCAGATCGATGTCGAACATGTGGATCTTGTCGTAGCTCGCCAGCACGTTGCCCTCGGGGCCGATCAGGAACGAGCGGTTCACGGCCTTGTCTGCCGAGAAGCGCAGCGCCAGCGACCCGATGTGCAGATGGATGCCCAGCTCCTTGGCGAGCGCCTGATAGGCTTTGAGAGAGGGATCGTCCGCCTCGCTCTTGAGCTGCTCGAACAGCGCCGTCCGGTTGAGCTGCATCATGTTGCTCACTTCCGGCGTCTGGACATACTCCGCGCCCTGCGCGACCGCTTCCCGGATCAGCCTGGTGCCCTGCTCGAGGCTCGGCTCGGGCAGGAGCGAGGTGCGCATCTGCACCATGGCGGCGGTAAAGCTGCGGTCGTTGCTCATGATGTCGCCTTGTCTCCCGCCAGCATGGCGTCGAGCCGGCCCTCGCGATCGAGCGCATAGAGGTCGTCGCAGCCGCCGACATGGGTGTGGCCGATGAAGATCTGCGGAAAGGTCGAGCCCGGGCCGACACGATCATACATCTTCTGCCGAATCGTCGGATCCTTGCCCGCGTCATGCTCGGTGAAGGCAACGTTCTTGCGGGTCAGAAGCGATTTGGCGGCCGTGCAGTAGCCGCACCCCGGACGGGTATAGATTTCGATCGCAGCGGTCATGTCGCGCTCAGCTGTTTCAGAACGACAGATTATATGGGAGCGCGGGGCGCATCGACAACCCGGGCGAAAACCAGCACGCTGACCTCGGCCGCCTTGGCGCGCAGCAGAGCGCGGGCGCAGGCATCCACCGTCGCGCCGGTGGTCAGCACGTCGTCGACGATGACGATGCGGCGCCCCTGCACGTCATGCAGGCGGTCTGAAGATACCTGGAATGCGCCCTGCACATTGCTGGTGCGCTGGGCGCGCGACAACCCGACCTGCTGCTCGGTCGCCCGCACGCGGCGCAGCGCATCACCCTGCATGCGGACGCCGCTGGACCGGGCGACCGCCCGCGCCAGCGCGCCGGACTGGTTGTAGCGGCGGGAAAAGCCGCGCCGCCAATGCAGCGGCACGGGCACCACGAGGTCGGCCTCGGCCAGCAGCTCGCGGCCGGCGCGCGCCATCCAGCGGCCCATGATCGGCGCCAGATCGGTGCGGTCCTGATATTTCAGCTGATGCACCAGGGTGCGGGCGACCTCGTCATAGCGCACGGCGGCGCGGGCGCGGGCGTACGCCGGCGGCGCCGCGATGGCTTCCATCGACAGCAGCTCGGGGCCCGGATCGTAGACGAAGGGGATGCCGAGCTTCGGGCAATACGGCCGCTCGATGAACGACAATTTGCCCCAGCAGGCCGCACACACGCCCTCGCCGTCGACCGGCTCGCGGCAGCAGATGCACAGGGTGGGAAGCGCGACGTCGAGTGCGAGCTTCGCAACGCGCGCGAGACTGCCATGCAGCGCGCCCACGGCTGCACGAAGTCGTCCGACGCTGATTGGAGCAAACGTCACACCCATGTGTTGAGGCTAGCGCCGCAACCCACGCTGCTCAAGCGGTGCATTGCCCGGCCACCAGGATCGGCGTAACCAGCCCCCATGACCCCGCCCGGCACCGCTCCCGTTCTGTTCGATCGCAGCTTGCTCGCGCTCAGGCTGCGGCGGGCTGCGCGCGCGCCCGAGACCTTCCTGCTGGAGCGCGTCGCCGAGGATATCGCGGATCGCCTTGCCGCGGTGAACCGGTCCTTCACCGCGGCTGCCGACGTCTGGACGCCGGCCGCCGGCTTGAAGCCGTATCTTTCGGGACGCCTCTCGCAGCTCGCGCATATCGCCGCGCCCGCCACCGCGGACGAGCGGCTGCCGTTGGCCGCGCAATCGCTCGATCTCGCGCTGTCGGCGCTGGCGTTTCAATTCGTCAACGATCTGCCCGGACTGCTGGTGCAGATTCGCCGGGCCTTGCGTCCCGATGGTCTGCTGCTGGCGGCGATGATCGGCGGCGATACGCTGACCGAGCTCCGGCAGAGCTTCGCCGCCGCCGAAGCCGAATGCGAGGGCGGCGTCTCGCCGCGTGTCGCGCCGTTCGCCGATCTGCGCGACATCGGCGGTCTGCTGCAGCGTGCCGGCTTCGCGCTGCCCGTCACCGACGTCGACCGCGTCGTGGTCCGCTATGCCAGCGCGCTCGGCCTGATGCAGGATCTCCGCCGCATGGGCGCGACCAACAGCCTGGTCGAGCGCCGCCGCACGCCGCTGCGCCGCGCCACCCTGCTGCGCATGGCCGAGATCTATGCCGAGCGCTTCGCCGATCCCGACGGCCGTATCCGCGCCACCTTCGACATCATCTGGCTGTCAGGCTGGGCCCCGCACGAGAGCCAGCAGAAGCCGCTGAAGCCGGGTTCGGCGACGGCGAGCCTGGAGGCGGCGGTGAAGAAAGCAGGCCGCGACTAGACTTTCTCCCGAAGGCCGGGCCTTATAGTCGTCGCCTATCAAGTCGCACGGTATCGCCTGCCATGCTTACCCGGATCGACTACGTCGCGGTCTATGTCGCCGATCAAAGAGCTGCACTCGACTTCTATGTCGATACACTCGGATTTGAACTGCGGCATTGCTCGCCTGGCGGCATCATCAATTGGGGATATGATCTGACCGTAGGCCTGCCCGGGCAGCGCATGATGCTGCAACTCACCTTACGCCCGCCCGGCGACACCTCGCGCAGCACCCCGATCATGCTGAGCTGTACGGATTTGGAGCAGACCTACCACGCTCTGCTTGCAAAGGGAGTTCGCTTCCACTGTCACCTCAATGGCGGGCTTGAATTCGTGTCGTTCTACGATCCAGACGGCAATGAATTTTATATTTCCGATAATAACCAGAACTGGATCGACGAAAACGCCGTTGCAAGAATGAAGCGGGGAATTCCGGACGGGCCGTGACTTCGCCCGGAGAGACGTCGCCGTACGATCCTCACATCAACAGATCGATCAGATGCGGCAGCAGCGGAATGTCCGCCGGGGGCATCGGGTAGTCGCGCAGCTTGTTCGGCCGCACCCAGGCCAGTTGCTGTCCCTCGCGCGCGGTGACCACGCCTTCCCAGCGCCGGCAGATGTAGAGCGGCATCAACAGATGGAACGTCTCATAGGCGTGGCTGGCAAACGTCAGCGGCGCGAGACAGGCCTCGCGCACGATGATGCCGAGCTCCTCGTCGAGCTCGCGGATCAGGCTGGCTTCGGGGCGCTCGCCGGGCTCGAGCTTGCCGCCGGGAAACTCCCAGAGTCCCGCGAGCGTCTTGCCGGGCGGCCGCTGCGCCAGCAGCACACGATTGTCGGCGTCGACGAGCGCGCAGGCGACCACGAGCGTGAGTTTCAGGTCGGGCATGGTCCGATCGGTTTGAGAGGGATGCGCCGGTCCGAGAACCAAGTGCGCCTGTTGAGGGAATCTTAACCTAGGCCGTTTCGAGCCCGGTTTCCACGGTCGAAATAAGCCAACCTTAATGGCCGGCCGCGTATTTTCACGGGTGAACGCCATGGCCCCCTCATGGTTTGTTAGGCATCATTCATGCGAATTTTATCCAGCCTGCTCGGCCGCCTGCGGCGCGACGTCAGCGGCAACGTCGCGGTGACGTTCGCGATCGTCTGCGTCCCGCTGATCACCGCGGTCGGCTGCGGCGTCGACTACAGCCGCGCCAACCAGATGCGCGCCAAACTGCAGGCGGCGGTCGACGCCGCCTCGGTCGGCGCGGTGTCCCGGACCTCGCCGGCCTTCATCGCCGCAGGCACGATGACCTCGGACGGCGTGATCGCCGCCGGCAATGACGACGCGGCGAAGATCTTCAACGGCAACATGTCGGGCACGTCAGGCTATACGCTGACCAGCCTGACGCCGGAGGTGAAGAAGGCCGGCTCGGTGCTGACCGCCACCGTGTCGTTCTCGGCCACCGTGCCGATGATGTTCATGAACATCGTCGGGTTCAAGACCATGACCCTGCAGGGATCGTCGACCGCCAAGGCTTCGATGCCGCGATACATCGATTTCTATCTGCTGCTCGACAATTCGCCGTCGATGGGCGTGGCGGCGACGCCGGCGGACGTGACCAAGATGGTCAATGCGACCTCCGACAAATGCGCCTTCGCCTGCCACGACTACAACGACTCCAACAACTACTACAATCTCGCCAAGACGCTCAACGTGACCACCCGGATCGACGTGCTGCGCAGCGCCACCCAGCAGCTCATGGACACGGCGCAGCAGACGCAGACCTATACGAACCAGTTCCGCATGGCGATCTACGATTTCGGCGCAGCGTCGAAGACGATCGGATTGCGGGCGCTGTTTTCGCTGTCGTCGAGCCTGTCCAGCGCCAAGAGCGCCGCGGGCAACATCGACCTGATGGGCGTCTACGGCAACAATGATTCCTACACGGCCGACAAGGATACGCCGTTCACCACGGTGTTCCCCGCCATCAACAACGAGATCTCGACGCCTGGTGACGGCACGACCGGCTCGCCGCTGAAATACCTGTTCTTTGTCTCCGATGGCGTCGCGGACGAGAGCAACGCCTCCTGCCTGAAGCCAAAGGCCAGCGGCAATCGCTGCCAGTCGCCGATCAATCCGGCGCTCTGCACCACGCTCAAGAACCGCGGCATCAAGATCGCGGTCCTCTATACGACCTATCTGCAACTGCCGACCAACAGCTGGTACATGAGCTGGATCGATCCCTTCAACAAGGGGCCGTTCGGCCCGTCGCCGAACAGCGAGATCGCGCAGAAGATGCAGGCCTGCGCCTCGGACGGATTCTATTTCGAGGTGTCGCCGACGCAGGGCATCGCGGAGGCGATGAAGGCGCTGTTCCAGAAGGCGGTCGCCGACGCACGGATCGCGAGCTGATCGACTCGGCCCCAGGAAGCGCGCCGGCATCTGCGCGCTTCCTGGCCGCGGTTGGTTGCGGAATCAGGATCGGTAGTCGCCGTTGATCGCGACATACTCCTTGGTCAGGTCGCAGGTCAGCACGCGGTCGCGGCCCTTGCCGAGGCCGAGCGCCACCTTGATCTGCACCTTCTGCGCCTTCATCGCCTCGGAGACTTCCGTCTCGTCATAGGACGGATCGCGCGCGCCCTTCGATGCGACGCGGATGCCGTTGAAGGAGATCGAGAGCTTGTCGCGGTCGGCCGGCTCGCCGGCCTTGCCGACGGCCATCACGACGCGGCCCCAATTGGCGTCCTCGCCGGCGATCGCGGTCTTGACCAGTGGCGAGTTGGCGATCGACATCGCGATTCTGCGCGCCGACGGCTTGCTCTTGGCGCCCTCGACGATGATCTCGACCAGCTTGCGGGCGCCCTCGCCGTCGCGCGCGACCTGCTCGGCGAGGTCGGCCAGCACGGCATTGAACGCCTTCACGAACGCCTTCGCGCGCGGATCGCTGGCGCGGCTGATCTTCGGTGCGCCCTTCGCCGCGGCGGCCCCGGTGGCGAAGGCGAGCAGCGTGTCGGATGTCGAGGTGTCGCCGTCGATCGTCACCGCGTTGAAGGTGTCCTCGACGCCGGCCTTGAGCAGGGCCTGCAGCGCGGGGGCCGAAATCGGCGCATCGGTGAAGATGAACGACAACATCGTCGCCATGTCGGGCGCGATCATGCCGGCGCCCTTGGCCATGCCGTTGATCGTCACCTTGGCCTTTCCGAGCTTGACGGTGGCGGTGGCGACCTTCGGGAAGGTGTCGGTGGTCATGATGGCGCGCGCTGCACCCATCCAGTCCTCAGGCGCCGCGGTGCCGGCCAACCCTTCGAGCACGCCGTCGAACTTGGTCGCATCCAGCGGCTCGCCGATCACGCCGGTCGAGGCGAGGAAGATCTCGTCCTGCTTGCAGCCGACCGCCTTGGCGGCGATCGCCGCCGTCAGGGCCGTCGACTGCTTGCCGGTCTTGCCGGTGAAGGCGTTGGCGTTGCCGGAGTTGACCACCAGCGCGCGCGCCTTGCCGCCCTTCAGCTTGGCCCGGCACCATTCGACCGGCGCCGACGGGCATTTCGACAGGGTGAACACGCCGGCCACGGTGGTGCCGGGATCGAGCAGCGCCAGCAGCACGTCGGTGCGGTTCTTGTAGCGGATGCCGGCCGCCGCAGTCGCGAGCTTGACGCCCGCAACGGCGGGCATGTCGGGGACATCGGTGGGGGCGAGCGGGGAGACGGCTGAGGACATCGGAGAGGCTTCCGGCAGGAATGAGCGGGAAGCGCTCTGTATCATCTCGGTCGTCGTTGTGGGAGTGGATGTCACTGCACCCACTGCTGTCATCCCGGCGAACGCCGGGATCCATAACCACAGGGTCCAGTTGGGAGCCCTGGTATCGGCCGCGTGCCTGTTTCAAACATCACGCGGTATGGGTCCCGGCTTTCGCCGGGACGACACCATTTATGACGCGACCATGTCCCGTCTCAAGCCAAGTAGCCGAGCCGCTTACTTCTTCGCCGGCTCGGCCGGCTTCGCGTCCGCCGGCTTGGCGGCGTCGGCGGCCGGCTTGTCCAGGCGCTCGATCTTGGCGGCCTCACGCAGCTTGCCGACGTAGTCGGCCTGAGCCTTGCGGGTGACGTAGGTCTCGATCTGGCCCTTGACCTGGTCGAACTCCGGCGGCTTGCGGCTGCGCTTTTCCTCGACCTTGATGACGTGCCAGCCGAACTGGGTCTTCACCGGATCGGAGATCTTGCCCGGCTCCAGCGAGAAGGCGACGTTGGCGAATTCCGGCACCATCTGCTCCTTGGTAAAGAAGCCGAGGTCGCCGCCGTCCGAGGCACCGGGATCCTTGGACTTCTTCTTGGCGAGCTCGGCGAAATCGGCGCCCTTGGCGAGCTCGGCCTTGACGGCCTTGGCGTCGTCCTCGGTCTCCACCAGAATATGGCGGGCGTGGACCTCCTGCTCGCCGCCGATCTGCTTGGCGGCCTCCTCATAGACCTTCTTCATCGCGTCCGGCGTGGTCGCGGCCTTGCCCTCGGTGGCGAGCAGGCTGTCCATCAGCAGCCGGTTGCGGGTGAAGGCGAGGCGCTTCTTGAACTCCTCGGTATCGGCGACCTTCTTGTCCTCGGCCGCCTTGGCGACCAGCTTCATGTCGATCAGGAACGACAGCACGTTCTCGTCCTTGGTCGCCGGATCCATCTGCGCGAGGCTCTGTCCGAGCTCCTCCTCGGCGAGCGTCACGTCGCTCTTGCGGATCTCGGCGCCGTTCACCTTGGCCAGCACCGGGTTGGCATCGTCGGCGGCGCGTGCGGGCGCGGCAAGCAGGGACAACGCGAGACTTCCGGCGAGAGCGGTGGCAAGGCCGAGGCGCAGGCCGGTTTTCGTAACCGGGAACGACGTGGTCATGGAAAATCCTTGTTGAGAAGAGGGGGCTCGAGGGGGAGGCCTCAGGGCGGCCGGGACACTCGCCCAATCGCCGTGCCTTGGCAACGCGAAAAGTCTGTCAATTTCGTGAAATCGGCGACAGGTTGGCGACGACGGCCCCGCTGTCGGGCGCCGTTGACAACGTTCCCCCCCAGCCATATCTCTGCCCGGTCGCTTCAAGGGCGATGGCGCTTATTTTGCTGCGTTTTTGGCCGTTGAACCCTGGTTTGCCTGTCTCCCACTCATCTGGCGGACGCCGCCCGGCGCCGAAGGTCGAGGCTGGCGCGGGTGCTGCGGTGCATCACGTCGGGAACAGCAAACCCAAACCATGAGTTACGGCTGCAACGCAGACCCATAGAGGCAGGATTTCAGCAATGATCGGCGCGCTCGCCCGTAAGCTATTCGGCTCCGCCAACGACCGTCGCGTCAAGGGTTACCAGTCCCGTGTCAATGCCATCAATGCGCTGGAGCCGGAGCTCGCCAAGCTGACCGACGAGCAGCTCAAGGCGCGCACCGAGGAGTTCAAGAAGCAGCTCGCCGACGGCAAGACGCTCGACGACATCCTGGTCCCGGCCTTCGCCACCGTCCGCGAGGCCTCCAAGCGCACCCTCGGCCAGCGCCATTTCGACGTCCAGCTGATCGGCGGCATGGTGCTGCACGAGGGCGACATCGCCGAGATGAAGACCGGCGAAGGCAAGACGCTGGTGGCGACCCTCGCGGTCTACCTCAACGCGCTCGCCGGCAAGGGCGTCCACGTCGTGACGGTGAACGACTACCTCGCCCGCCGCGACGCCGGCTGGATGAGCCAGATCTACGGCTTCCTCGGCCTGACCACAGGTGTGATCGTGCACGGCCTCGACGATGCCGAGCGCAAGGCGGCCTATGCCTGCGACATCACCTACGGCACCAACAACGAATACGGCTTCGACTATCTGCGCGACAACATGAAGTACCGTCTGGAGGACATGGTCCAGCGCGGGCACTTTTTCGCCATCGTCGACGAGGTGGACTCCATTCTCATCGATGAAGCGCGCACGCCGCTGATCATCTCCGGCCCGCTCGACGATCGCTCGGAGTTCTACAACACCATCGACACCTTCGTGCCGAAGCTCGACAAGACCGACTACGAGGTCGACGAGAAGCAGCGCACGGTGACGCTCACCGAAGCCGGCATGGAGAAGATCGAGACCCTGCTGCGCGATGCCGGCCAACTCAAGGGCGAGTCGCTCTACGACGTCGAGAACGTCTCCGTCGTGCACCACATCAACCAGGCGCTGCGCGCGCACACGCTGTTCACCCGCGACAAGGACTACATCGTCCGCGACGGCGAGGTCGTGATCATCGACGAATTCACCGGCCGCATGATGCCGGGCCGGCGCTATTCGGAAGGCCTGCACCAGGCGCTCGAGGCCAAGGAGCACCAGCCGGTGCAGCCCGAGAACCAGACGCTGGCCTCGATCACCTTCCAGAACTACTTCCGGATGTACGAGAAGCTCGCCGGTATGACCGGCACGGCGGCCACCGAGGCCGACGAGCTGTTCGACATCTACAAGCTCGAGGTGCTGGAGATCCCGACCAACCTGCCGGTCGCACGTCTCGACGAGGACGACGAGGTCTATCGCACCCAGCAGGAGAAATACGCCGCCATCCTCGCCGAGATCGAGCGGGCGAATTCACGCCTGCAGCCGGTGCTGGTCGGCACCGCCTCGATCGAGAAGTCCGAGGTGCTGGCCGCCTATCTCAAGCAGCACGGCTACAAGCAGATCGATTTCGGCAGCGAGCGCGCGCTCGACAAGCTCTATGCGGCGGCCCGCGCCGGCAAGCCCGCAAAACTGTTCGCGGTGCTCAATGCGCGCTTCCACGAGCAGGAAGCCTATATCGTGGCCGAAGCCGGCGTGCCCGGCGCGATCACGATCGCGACCAACATGGCCGGCCGCGGCACCGACATCAAGCTCGGCGGCTCGCTCGAGATGCGCCTGCAGCAGGAGACCGCCGGGATCACCGACGAGGCCGAGAAGGCCGCCAAGATCGAACAGATCAAGGCCGACATCGCCCGCTTCCGCGAGATCGTGCTGAAGGCCGAGGAGACGGTCGAGATCGAGCCCGCCAAGGGCTCGAAGGCGGCGAAGACCGTGACCAAGCCGGGTGGCCTCTACATCATCGGCTCCGAGCGCCATGAATCCCGCCGCATCGACAACCAGCTGCGCGGCCGCTCCGGCCGTCAGGGCGACCCCGGCCGGTCGAAATTCTTCCTGTCGCTGGAAGACGACCTGATGCGCATCTTCGGCTCCGACCGGCTCGACAGCATGCTGACCCGGCTCGGCCTGAAGGAAGGCGAGGCCATCATCCATCCCTGGATCAACAAGGCGCTGGAGAAGGCGCAGCAGAAGGTCGAGGCGCGCAACTTCGACATCCGCAAGAACCTCCTGAAGTTCGACAACGTCCAGAACGACCAGCGCAAGGTGATCTTCGACCAGCGCGTCGAGCTGATGCAGGACGAGAGCGTGGTCGAGACGATCACCGACATGCGTCACGCCTTCATCGACGATCTCGTCGCCAAGCACGTTCCCGAGCACGCCTATGCCGAGCAGTGGGACGTCGCCGGCCTGAAAGAAGAGCTGAAGCGCGTGCTCGACATCGACCTGCCGGTCGACGAATGGGCGAAGGAAGAGGGCATCGCCGACGAGGAGCTGCTCAAGCGCATCGAGACCCACGCCGACGAGCGCATGGCCGCCAAGGTCGCGCAATGGGGCCCCGACGTGATGCGCTACGTCGAGAAGACCATCCTGCTGCAGACGCTCGACCACCTCTGGCGCGAGCACCTGGTGATGCTCGACCATTTGCGCCAGGTCATCGGCCTGCGCGGCTACGGCCAGCGCGATCCGCTGCAGGAGTACAAGTCGGAAGCCTTCACGCTGTTCGAGGCCATGATCGCTCACTTGCGCGAAGCAGTCACCGCGCAGCTGATGCGGGTCGAGATCGTGCCGCCGGAGGAGCAGCAGCCGGTGCTGCCGCCGATGCAGGCGCACCACGCCGATCCCAGCACCGGCGAGGACGAGATGGCCTTCGCGAACGTCTCCCTGGTGCCGTCCTCGGGGGCCGCTCCGGTCCCGGCCGAAGCACGCAACCCGAACGATCCCTCGACCTGGGGCAAGATCGGCCGCAACGAGGACTGCCCCTGCGGCTCCGGCAAGAAGTACAAGCACTGCCACGGCCGCTACGCGTAAGCTCGGGTCGGGCAGTAACATTCGACGTGCTCGCGTGAAAGGAGCGAAGCGACGGATGGGTGGAAAGACCCGAATGTCGCTCCGCCGATCGAGCTAGATTTAAGAGCCGTCGAGTTCCGAAACTGCCCTTGATTCAGTCAGTTCATTTGGCAACAAAGAAATAGTCTTCGTTACCTGAGAGCGAGCCATAAGAGAACGGCTGTTGCCGGCGATTGGTCGCTAGGAGCACATCGTCTCGCACGAGATCAAACAAGCGACGGACCTCAAGACCGGCGACTTTCAGCCGGCTTGCGAGCGCTATCGCAAACGGGCTGTTGGAGCCATCTCCGTCGAGGGCAGTCTCTCCGTGCTTTGCCGAAAATATAACTAGCGATCCCGGCTCCGGCTCGACGGCAGCCAAGCCGCGCCCTAACGAGCGGGTGGCGATGGTCCGTTTCATCTGACTCAGAAACGGATTGCTGCGACAGGCATCCATGATCACCATGCGCAGCTTCCTTGCACCGTCCGCAGCAGAGATTGCCAAGGAGAGTGGAACGGTCTCAAAATCTACATCTCTGTCGGATTCGAGGTGAGCGTCGACGGGGATCATGTAGTCGGCGCCACCCACTTCGATGCCATGTCCCGAGTAGTAGATGACCGACCAGTCGGCCTCCGAAGACTTCTTCGAGAACTCCAACAACAACTTGTGTAAAGCATCGCGCGACAGGTTCTTTCCTGCGATTACCTCGTCAAACCCGATAGACTTCAGCGTTTGTGAAATGAGGTCCGTGTCTCTCACAGGATTTGGAAGCTCCGGAACGGAACTGTATTTCGAGTTGCCGATCACGAGGGCAACCCGACGGCTGGGTTTAGACCAAATAGGTAGAGAGGCGCCACCGGAAGGCCTCGTAGAGGTTTCAGAAGAAGAAGGTTGATTTAACTTTTCTGCTGTCTGAGCTGAAAGAATTCTCAGCTCTTCGGTGGCTTCTGAGCTGCTCGGTTCAATAGCGAGAGCTATTTGGTATTCCGCTCTGGCTCGATCGAGCTCACCGAGCCCAGCGAGTGATCGGGCCAGATTTAGATGGGACCAAAAGAACCGAGGCTTTAGCTCGATAGCCTTCCTCGCGGCGTTGGCAGCTTCCCCAAAATTCTTCAATCCCAGGAAAGCCGAGGACAGATTGTTGTAGGAGTACGAATAGTTCGGTCGAAGCGATATGCTTGCCCTGCAGTCTGCAACGGCCAGTTCATACAGTCCCTTGACGTGGTATGCCCAGCAGCGCCCGTCCAAAGCGTCGGCAAGCCGAGACTTAGGACTTCTACCTTGAGAGACTACTTCGCTGCAGCCGGATATCCGCTGGTCGGCATCCGACGATTGGCAGCGTTTCCAAGCATCGCTCTCGATAGGCCGCGCATGTACTGAGCATACAGCGGCCGACCACGCACATACCGCTAAGCAGATCAACAAAAATCTGGCGCTTAGACACAAGTTAATGACTCCCCCCGCTTCGATCTCGCTGGATGCTCATCGCCTTTAGTCCACGAACACGGGCATACGACCGTTTGACCAGATCCAACGGGAGCTCACGTGAGCAAGCGGCTGCTGTCAACGCGCTGTTGATCTCGCGGCCGACGTCGGACGTCTGGTCCTCGTCGCTCAGCTTGGTGAACATGATGATATCGGCGCCTGCCTTGACGGCATCGATGGCGGCGGTGGCCGGCGGCTTGGCGTCGAGAATGGCCTTCATGGCGAGGTCATCCGTCATGACCACGCCGTCATAGCCGAGCTCGCGGCGCAGAAGACGGTCGATCGCGTGCGCGCCATTCTGCGTTGCGACACCGCCCCAGCGGCGGGTATTGGCGAGATGGCCGACCATGATCGCCTCGGCCATCCCCCGCCGAATCAGCCGCTTGTACGGCTTCAACTCCGCCGATGACCAGGTGGTCGTGACGTCGGCAATGCCGGCGTGGCTGTCGGCGGTGGACGATCCATGGCCCGGAAAATGCTTGAGCACCGTGATGATGCCCTGCTTCCGGTGCGCCTGGATGAACGCCGTCGCATAGCGCGCGACCGCGCCGGCGTCGCTGCCATAGCTGCGCTGCCGCTGCCCGATGATCGGGTTCGACGGGTTGGTGTCGAGGTCGACCACCGGCGCGAGGTTCATGTTGATGTGCAGCGCCGCGAGCTTCTCGGCGAGAGTTGCGTAAGTCCCGCGCGCCGCCGCGACGGAGCCGCGGGCGATCTCCGCGGCCGACGGCGTCGCCGCAACGCCGATGTTGGGTCCGAGCCGCTCCACCGTGCCGCCCTCATCGTCGATGGCAATGAACGGAGGAGCCGCGCATTTGCAGCCTCGGATCCGCTCGATCATCCCAACGAGATCACCGCGGGTGCCGACATTGCGGCCGAGGATGACGACCCCGCCGATCAGTCCCTCCTCGAGATCGGACAGGACCTGCTGAAATCCAGCATCGGAAGCCTTGGTCCCGAAGAAGCCGGCCATGATCATCGCGCCAACGAGCCGCGACGTTGCCGCTGTGTTGTGGCAGCCGGCAGCAAGGCCGGCGTGGCTCGACACCATCAGCAATACGGTGGCCAGGGAAAGTCGGCCAATTCGTCGGAGCATGGCGGTCCCCGGGCGGCTGTTTCGGCGACCGGCTCGTCTACACCGGTTCGGATCGCGCCGCTGACAAAAGCGGCTCAGATCGTCGCCAGACTGCCGACCTTCGCCCCCTCCGCAATCGTCCGCGGCGCCGCGTTGAGCTGCTCGATCGCAAAGCCTGCGGCCTTCTTGTAGCCCGCCATGAACGCATCGCGCTCGGCGGGTGGGATCACTTCATCGATGTTGGTAAAAGTCCCGCCGCAGCGCTCGTCGACCAGGTTGAGCAATCCGAACGGCCCGGCGCCGCGGTTGCGCAGGATGACCTGCGAGATCGGACCGCACAGCTTCTCGTCATAGGCGGCGAGCGCGGCCGGGGTCACGCCGTGCGCCAGCAGCGAGGCGCCGAGCACGCGGGCGTCGACGATCGCCTGGCTCGCACCGTTGCTCCCCGTCGGATACATCGCATGCGCGGCGTCGCCTATCAGCGCCACCGGGCCGTCGACCCAGGTCGGCACCGGATCGCGGTCGATCATCGGATTCTCATAGGCGCCATCGGCGCCGGCGATCAGCGCGGGCACGTCGAGCCAGTCATAGGTCCAGCCGGCGAAATGATGCGCGAACTCCTTGACCGGCACCTGGCGGAACCAGCCGGTCTGCTTCCAGCCCTCGGTGTTGTCCATCGTCACTTCCGCGATCCAGTTGATCAGCGCCAGCCCCGTTTTCGGGTCGGGATGCGAGATCGGATACACCACGACGCGGTGGCGATGGGTGCCGAGGCCGACGAAGGACGATCCGGTGCGCATCGGCTTCGCCCAGGTGACGCCGCGCCACATCACCGCGCCGCCCCAATGGATCGGCGGCTGCGCCGGGTGCATCTGCGCGCGCACCGCCGAGTGGATGCCGTCGGCGCCGATCAGGAGCCGCCCGCGCTGCTCGGAGCGCGACCCATCGGCATGCTCGACGCGTGCGGTCACGGAGCCGTCCGCATGCTTCTCATAGCCGCTGACGCGGCTGCCGAGCCGCACGCAATCAGCGCCAGCCCGCTGCACCAGCCGGCTGTACAGCAGCATGTGCAGCTTGCCGCGGTGAACCGCATATTGCGGCCAGTTGTAGCCGGCAAGCAGCCCGCGCGGCTCGGAATAGATGTCGTTGCCGTTCAGCCCGACCAGCGCCCATTCCTTCGCGGGCACGCCGACCTGATCGAGATCGTCGGCGCCAATGCCCAGATCATACAGCTCGCGCACGGCATTGGGCTGCAGGTTGATGCCGACCCCGAGCGGCCGCATCTCGCGCACGCTCTCGTAGACGACGCAGGGCACGCCGATCTGCTGCAGGGTGAGCGCGGTCGCCAGGCCGCCGATGCCGCCGCCGGCGATGATGACAGGAAGGTCGGTCATGGGCATGGGTCCGTCGCGCCTGAACTCGGGAAACAAAGCTCGAAAGGAGGGTCGATAGGGATGCTGGCACGACGCGTGCAGCGCGCGGATCGCCTCCCTCGATCCATCCGTGGCCAGCGTTATCCGCCGGTCTGTGGCAAAGGCCTAATTCAGAAGGCCAGCCGAAACAAGGGGAATGGGCAATCCGCGCCGTCATGGTAGGCTGGTGCCATGCACCGTCCAACTCTCTCCCTCTGTGCGGCCCTGTTGCTGGCCGGTCTGGCGAGTCCCGCGACAGCCTTCGACGTCGAGGCTCATCGCGGCGGGCGGGCACTGCATCCGGAGAACACGCTGCAGGCCTTCGCCGCAGCGCTCGCGTTGGGCGTCGATACGCTGGAGCTCGATGTCGGCGCCACGGCCGACGGCGTGCTGGTCGTCTCGCACGAGCGGCGGCTCAATCCCGATCTCGCCCGCGACGCTTCCGGCAACTACGTCGCGCCGCCCGGACCGCTGCTGATCGACCTGCCGCTGGCCGAGGTGCAGTCCTACGATGTCGGCCGGATTCGCCCCGGCAGCGACTATGCCAGGCAGTTTCCGGAGCCGCAGCCGCTCGCAGGCGACGTGCCGCCGCGCATTCCGACCCTGAAGCAGCTGTTCGATCTCGTCAGGCGCTCGGGAGACGACCATGTGCGTCTCAACATCGAGACCAAGCTCGATCCGGCGTTTCCCAACGAAGCGCCTGACCCGGCGCGGTTCGTCAGCCTGCTGCTCGGCCTGATCGATGCTGAGCAGTTCGCGGATCGCGTCATGATCCAGTCGTTCGACTGGCGCACCCTGCAGTTGGTACAGCAACGCGCACCTCGGATTCCAACCGTCTATTTGTCACTGCAGCGGGGCAAGGCGCCGACGGTGTCGTTGACCGCGGCCACCCGCTGGACCGCCGGCTTCAATCCTGCCGATCACGGCGGCTCGCTGCCGCGCACGATCAAAGCGGCCGGGGGCAAGGTGTGGTCGCCCTATTTCGCCGACGTCACGCCGGAGTTGGTCGCCGAAGCGCATGCGCTCGGGCTGCAGGTCGTGGTCTGGACCGTGAACAAGCTGGAGGACATGGCGCGGCTGATCGACACCGGCGTCGATGGCATCATTTCCGATCGGCCGGATGTGCTGCGCAAGGTTGCTGCCGACAAGGGGGTGGCAAATCCAACGGGTGAGCTGCGGCTGCAATCGACGAAGCCAAGGGCGCATCCGGACTAGCGGAGCCGAGAGCTCTCACGCGTCGGAATCCGTGGCTCCTGACAGGATCATAGGCGATGAGTCGCGGCATAGACAGTCGGCTCCCTCTCCTCGTTCTGACGAGGGAGGAGGCCGGGGTGAGGCGCCGCCGCGCGGGGATACTTTGTTGTCCGACCTGTCGTCACTCCCCCTGACTGCACGTTCGATGCATCCGGACACCCAAGCACCGTTCGCGCCAGCCTGGTCAAGCCACCAGCCGTTTGGTCATGAACAGGCTGAGCGGATCGAGTCGGTAGATCCCGAACGGCCCGCAATCCTGATAGCCGGAGCTGCGATAGAGCTGGATCGCCTGCGGCTGTCTGATGCCCACTTCGAGGCTCACGCGGCCAAGCCCGCGACCTTGGGCCTCGTCTTCCAACGTCATGAGGAGCCTGCGTCCGAGCCCACAGCCGCGGGCGGTTTCGCGGACGAACAATCGCTTGATCTCGGCGTGTCCTGGACCAATGAGCCGAAGGGCGATCGACCCGAGCAGCGTCCCGTCACGACGGGCGGCAAAAAATGCGGCCCCGGGCACCGAAAGCGCGTGGGCATCGACGGGATGATTGCTTTCAGCAGGGTATAGCGTCCGCAGAAAGGCATTGGCCTCCGCGATGAGGTCGGCCACATCAGCCTGTCTGGCATCTTCGATCGCGATGGTGATGTCGGTTGGGTTCATCCGTCCCGGCCTGGCAAACGTGACGAAACGCGTCAGCATCGTGCCAGAGCACCACCGTCCCGATCAAATGCCGAGACGGCTGTCTCACCCGGAATCGCGGCTCACTCCATCACCACCTCGTGCCGGATCACGAACGGCGCCAGCAATGTGTGCACCTCGTTCTCGACCGCCTCGCGGGTCTCCGCCGGCACGTTGCGCAAGGTCACCGTCGCGATGCTGCCGTGGCTGCCGTGCGGTCCGACCTTGACGCTGCAATCGATGCCGCGGTCGGTCAGTTGCGACAACACCTTGGCGAACACCCGCGTCGCGGCGTCCCAGCGCAGTTGCGGCTTGAACACCTTGCCGACGCCGGTCACCGGCATCGGATCGATCGGGATGATCTGCACCGGCACCGCGGCGCGCTCCGGAGTGCGGGCGCGCACCCAGTCCTCCAGCTCGCCCGGTTGCACGCTCGCGCCGGGCTTGAGCTGCACATAGCCGATCGGCAGCTCGCCCGCATAGGCGTCGGGCTGACCGACCACCGCGGCGAAGCCCACGGCCGGATGCTGGAACAGGATCTCCTCGATCGGCGCCGGATCGATGTTGTGGCCGCCGCGGATCACGAGGTCCTTGGCGCGGCCAGTGATCCACAGGAAGCCGTCGGCATCGAGCCGGCCGAGATCGCCGGAATTGACCCAATGGCCCTGGACGAAGGCGCCCTTGTTGTGGGCGTCGTCGAGATAGCCGGAGAACACGCCGGGCCCGGCCATGATGACGACGCCGATCTCATCCGTTGCGCAGTCGCGCTCATAGCGCCCGTCGGCATCGAGCTTGACGATCCGCACCTTCGCGTAAGGCAGCGGCAGGCCGACCGAGCCGAGCCGGATCGGCTGGTCCGGATAGGCCATGGTGTGCACGCTCGCGGTCTCGGTCATGCCGTAGACCTCGATCACCGGCAGCTTGAGCTTGTCCATGATCGCCTGCCCCACGGCGACCGGAATCGCCGAGCCGCCGCCCGCGGCATAGCGCAGACTGGAGATGTCGGCGGCGCCTTGCGGCACCGCGAGCGTCGCCGCCAGCACCGTCGGCACGCTCGACAGCGTCTCCGGCTTGAAGCGCTCGACCAGGCCCCAGATGTTGCGCACCGCATTCGGATTGCGCCAGCCGGCGCCCGACAGCACGACGAGGCTGCCGCCGGCGGAGAGCGTCTGCAGCGCCTGGGTCAGCGATCCCCCGACATGGAATAGCGGCATGCCGAACAGCAAGGTGCCGCCGGGCTTGGCCTTCAGGACCAGGTTGATCCCCCAGGCCTGATAGACTTGGTTGCCATGGCTGTGGCGCACCAGCTTCGGCGTGCCGGTCGTGCCGCCGGTGTGGAAATAGGCGGCGGTGTCGCTGGCCTTGATCTGCCGGCCGCTGACGAGATGGTCGCTCGGCTGCGCTCCGATCAGGTCATTGAACGCGTGAATGCCGTTGGCGGGGTCCCCGCCGCCGCCATGCACCTGCACGATCGCCTTGAGGTGCTTGAGGCCGCCGCGCACCTTCTCGACCTTCTGCCAGATGTCGGTGCCGGGCAGGGGGCCGAGCGCCACCAGCACCTTGGTCCTGGCGGCATCGAGAATCTCGGCGATCTGGTGCGGCTCGAGCAGCGGATTGACCGGGTTGGCGATGCCGGCGGCCTCGGCGCCGAACAGCGTGACGAAGGCGTCGGGCACCAAAGGCAGCATGAAGCTGACGACGTCGTCGGGGCCGACGCCGAGCGCATGAAACATGTTCGCCGCCTGCGTCACCCGGGCGATGAAGTCGCGATGGGAGATCACGACCGGCGTGTCGGCCGGATCGGCGTTGGTCAGAAACTGGATCGCCGGCGCATCCGGGTTGACCGAGGCGCCGCACTTCAACGCCTCATAGGTGCTCTGCGCGGCGATCCGTTCGCCATACGGCGTCTGCTCGAAGGCGCGGATGTCAGCGGTGCTTGCGAATGTCGGATAATCGCTGCCGATGGCGCGATCGAGCAGGTGAATGCCCATGGCCTGTCCTCCCTGTGTCGTGTCCTCGTCCGGTCGATTGCGGCCGGCGACCGCGCGCGGGCTCTATGCGGCCCGTTCGTCGCGATCGTCACAGGACAGGATGAGGGAGGATTCGTCTTGCGTCTATCCCGGCGTTGCCGGGCGGACCGCCCGATTTGCCGCAGGCGAGGAGACGAGGCGTGGTCAAGTCGTCTTGATGCGACGCGAAGACCGCTCCGATTTCCGCGTCATTGCGAGCGCAGCGAAGCAATCCAGAGTCCCGCCCAAGACTCTGGATTGCTTCGCTGATGTTCAGCCCGGGGACATAGCTGACGGGTGTTCGGGGAGATGGTTGACACTTCAAAATCGGCTCGATTCGTCAAGCA